>CAWBCR010000001.1:0-34156 GCA_963787375.1 uncultured Chloroflexia bacterium
TTTGGCACAAAGCGGA
This sequence comes from uncultured Chloroflexia bacterium, assembly GCA_963787375.1. GTDB lineage: Bacteria > Chloroflexota > Anaerolineae > Aggregatilineales > UBA3940 > CAWBCR01. The sequence continues at coordinate 17 of CAWBCR010000001.1, forward strand.
AAGGGTCTGGCCGATTCTGGATCGTCACTACCATAGACGGGCTGTGCTGTTTGGAGTACCATGATCATAGCACCATCCGCCAACGTCCCTTTTCCCCGACGAGGTTCGCCATGCCGATCCGTCCTCGTGAGGCTCTCGCACATGCCGCTCGCAATCTGATCGCAGGCCGCTGGCAGATCACTCATCGCAGCGATAGCGGACGCGTCACCATGGTAAGCGTGGTGGCGCGCTCGCCGTTCGCAGCGCTGATCGGGCTGATCGCCCTGATGGTCGTGCAGCCCGCGCGGTTGTGGACGGTGCTGGTCGCGGGGCTGGCTACCGCAATCGGCATGTGCCTGCTGTGGGCCTGCTGGCCGCGCGCGGCGCGTCTTTCGAGCGGCGTGTGCTGCACACCTGGATGCAGGTCGGCGACCTGCTCGAAGAAGCCTTCACGCTGCACAATGCTTCCCCGTTCCCGCTGCTGGCCGCCGAAATCGACGATCGCTCCGACCTGCCCGGCTACAATCTCTCGACAGTGCGGGCGGCAGGTGCCAACAGCCAGACAACTTGGCGGCTGCGCGGGCGCAGCCGGCGGCGGGGGGTGTTCCGGCTGGGGCCGACGACAGTTCGCTTTGGCGATCCGTTGGGCATGTTCGGGGTGACGTGTGACTATCCACATACGCGCGAGGTGCTGGTCTTTCCGCCGGTGCTGCACGATCTGTCCGTCCCGGGGTTGGCTGGCGGGGGACAGGGTCAGGCGGCATCACGCCAGCGCAGCCTGGCTGAAACTGCTGCCATCGGCGGGGTGCGCGATTACCGCCCAGGCGACCCCATCCGCCGCATTCACTGGCCGCTTTCGGCGCGGCACCAGACATTCCTGGTCAAGGAGTTCGACCGCGAGATGGGCGGCAACGTGTGGCTGGTACTTGACCTCGATCCACAGGCACATGCCGGCAGCGGTGACAACTCGACCCTGGAATACGCAGTCATCTGGACGGCAAGCTGGGCGTGGCATCTGCTGCGCGCGGGGAAGGGGGTTGGATTGGTGGCCTGCATCCCACAGCCGGTTGTGATCCCACCCGCCAGTGGCTCGGCGCAGTTGTGGCAAATGCTGCGCGTGCTGGCACCGGTCGAAGCGCAGGCAAACCTTCCTCTGGCGGCGCTGCTGCGCGACGTTCAGCCGCGCCTGCGACGCGGTAACTCGCTCGTGATCGTCACGCCATCCACGTCGTCTGATTGGCCGCCGCTGCTGGCCCAGCCGGTCCTGCGGGCGGCTGTGCGCGACGTTGTCCTGTTGGATGCGGCTTCCTTCGAACAGGCGCAAGACCCTGGCAGCGTCGATGGCATCCGCGCGGTGCTGGCCGGGTTGGGCATCGGGGTGCAGGTGGTGCGCTGCCAGCCCGGCCTGCATGCATCGCCGGCTGCGCCCGGCGGCGGCGACTGGGAGTTCAGGGTGACGCCACATGGCCGGGTGATCGTGCGCGCGCGCCCGGCGGATGTCCGATCGTGACGATGCGCAGGCTGCATCTGCCGCGCTGGACGGCCCACACCTGGATACGGGCCGGCCTGATCGCTATTATGCTGGCCTGCCTGCCGGTAGAACTAAGTGCGACCGGCTGGCTAAAGTCGCCCGGCTTCCTGTGGTCGGCGACAGTGCTGTCGACGCTGCTTGGTTTGCTTCTAAGCACTGCACTGCCCCAACGGCCCCGGCTGGCGGCAGCGCTGATGCTGATCGGGGCGTGTCTGTTTGTAGCGCAGTCGCTGGGAGGAGTCCTGCCAGCAGCGCGCCCGGCGCTTGGCGAGCTGGCCTCAGCCGGGTGGTGGGGGCTGCGGGCGCTGGCTGCCGGGGTCGTCCAGGCCCTCAGGCCCGGGCAGCCGCGCCAGCGGTTGCATCGTTCCCGGCTCTGACCGAGTGGCGCGCGGCCTGGGGGCGTGTCGCGCTGTACGGCTGGAACCTGCGTGCCGGCTGGCCTCCGACGCTGGCACCGCACCACTGGGACAGCGGGCAGATCCTGCTGGGCAGCCTGCTGGGCCTGCTGGTGTGGGGCACTGCCGGCTGGGTGGGATGGTCTGCTGCGCGGCGCGAAAATCCGTGGGGCGCGCTGACGGCAGTGGTGGGGACGGCTGCGCTCAACACCTATTACAGCGCCGAGGGGTGGTCGTTTCTGGTGGTGGTGTTGGCGCTGGGGCTGTTGTGGGCCGGCGATTCGGCGCTGTGTAGATTACAGGATCGCTGGCCTACCGACTCACTTTATCCGGGGCTGGGGTTCGACTGGTGGCTGTCGAGTGGGGCTGTCATGCTGGCGGCGACCGCCGTAATGGGCGTCAGCGTGTGGGTGACGGACCCGGCGCTGGGCCAATGGGTGGACGACCTGCTGCACCCGGCGCAGGTGGCAGCGCCCGGCGAGGGCGAGGGCATTGCGGCGGCGTCAGCACCGGCCAACGCAGCCCCTTTCATGGGTGTGTGGCCCAGGGAGCACCTGCTCGGCGCGGGCCCCGACCTGCTTAACGCGCCAGTCATGTCGGTGCAAACGCCGGACCTGCCGCCGACGCACCTGTACTGGCGAGCCACCAGCTATGACGAATACACCGGTCAGGGCTGGATCCAGAACAGCGCGAGCAGCCTGGCACCCGACGCCGCACCGCTATGGCCGGCGTCGATCACGCCACCGCCGGGGTTCGCGCTGGTGCGGCAAGTCGTGCGGCTGCAGGGGCAGGGGCGGCAGATCTACGCTGCCGGGCGACCGGTGAGCCTCAACCTGCCCGCCGAAGGCACCTGGCTCGACCCGGAGGCGCTCGACCTGATCGGCGTGCGTAGCGTCGTCGCGCAATCGGGCTACGAGGTGCTGTCGTGGGTGCCCGGTGCGACGCCTGACGACCTCCGGAGCGCTCCGCAGATGTATCCGGTCTGGGTGACAAACAGTTACCTATCGCTGCCGGATGAGCTGCCGCAGCGGGTCATCGACCTGGCGCACAGCCTCACCGCCGGCCAGCCAACCGTCTACGATCAGGCGCTGGCGCTGCAAACTTACCTGCGCACCATCCCCTATACGCTTGATTTGCCTGCACCGTCTACTGACGCCGATGTGGTCGACTCGTTTCTGTTTGACCTCAAGCGTGGCTACTGTGATTACTACGCCTCGGCAATGGTCGTCATGGCGCGCAGCGTCGACATTCCGGCACGGCTGGCTGTCGGTTATGCAGCGGGCAGCTATGACGCCAGAACGCAGTCCTACCGGGTGATCCAGGCTGACGCGCATTCATGGGTTGAGGTGTACTTCCCCGGCAATGGCTGGATTCCCTTTGAGCCAACCGCAGCCTATCCCGAACCGGTGCGCGGGTTGCCCGCAGACTGGGATGTGGAGGCGGCTTCCGCACAGGTCATCGCAGCGTGGCAGGCCGAGCAGTTGGCGGGAACAAAGCCCGCCTGGCTGCGATCGGGCTGGCTGCCGGCGGCCGCCAGTGGAATTGGGGCGCTGATGCTGGCTGTGGTGGCCGGGGGCGCGATCCGCAAGCGGCGGCTGGCGCGTGGCACGCCCGCCGAGATTGTCGACCGGCTGTATGGCTTGCTGGTCGCGTACGGTCGCAGGCTGGGCGTGGCGCTGTCTCGCACCCAGACGCCTGATGAATTCCTGACTGATCTGGTCGCTGCGCTGGCCGCTCAAGTAGATCATGCGCCGCGCCTGGGTGTCGACTGGACGGCGCGGCGCTCAAATGCGGAACAGGCAGCGCAGAAGCTGGTGTCGCTGGTGGTCCGCCAGCGTTACAGCCCGCACCAACCTGCACGATCAGATGCCCACGCGCTGCTGGCCGCCTGGCCGCGCCTGGATCGTAGCCTGCGCCTGTTCTGGCTGGCGCGGCTCGCCGGGTGGATCAAATAACCCGCTCGCTGGCGCAGACTACACGCTGTACGCCATCAGCCATACCCCAGCAGCGATGCCAGCCAGTGCTCGGCCGTCTCGACGTCCATCCCCTTGCGGCGGGCGTAGTCCTCGACCTGATCCTTGCCAATGCGCCCGATGCCGAAGTAGGCGGCCTCAGGGTGCGCGAAGTAGTAGCCGCTGACCGACGCGCCGGGCTGCATCGCGTAGCTGCCGGTCAGCGTGATGCAGGCGCTGGCGGGCGCGTCCAGCAGGCGGAACAACTCACCCTTCTCGGTGTGGTCGGGGCAAGCGGGGTAGCCCGGCGCTGGCCGGATTCCCCGGTACTGCCCGGCGATCAGCGCCGCGTTGTCGAGCGTCTCGTCAGGCGCGTAGCCCCAGAATTCGGTGCGTACCCGCTGGTGCATCCGCTCGGCGAAGGCCTCCGCCAGCCGGTCGGCCAGCGCTTTGACCATAATGCTGCGATAGTCATCGTGCGCCGCCTCGAAGCGCGCGACATGTGCCTCCAGGCCGATACCGGCAGTGACGGCGAACAGGCCAATATGATCGGGAAGGTTGGTTTCGCGCGGCGCAATAAAATCCGAGAGGCACAGGTTGGGCCGCCCCGGCGCTTTCTGCATTTGCTGGCGCAGGTTGTGGATCACGGCCAACACGTCTCGGCGCGACTCGTCGGTGTAGACCTCGATATCGTCGCAGATGCTGTTGGCCGGGAACAGGCCGATCACCGCCCGTGCTGTCAGCCAGTTCTCAGCGACGATCTGGCTGAGCATCTCCTGCGCATCGTCGTACAGGCCGTGCGCCGTCTCGCTGACAATGGGGTTGTCAAGGATGGCGGGGAAAGTACCGGCCAGCTCCCACACCCGGAAGAACGGCGTCCAGTCGATGAAGCGCGCCAGCTCCTCAAGGTCGTAAGAGTCGAAGACTTTGAGCCCCGTCAGGCTTGGTTTCGGCAGCACGGTCTGCGACCAGTCGGGCTGGAAGCGGTTAGCGCGCGCCTGCTCCAGCGCGATCAGCGCGTGGCTGGCCTGTTTGCCGGCGTGCTTCTCACGCAGCGATTCGTACTCGGCGCGGACCTCGGCGATGAAGCGCTCGCGTGTGCCATCGCCCAGCAGGTTCGCTACGATCCCTACCGCACGTGAGGCGTCGACCACGTGCACGACCGGGCCGCGCGTGTACTCCGGCTCGATCTTGACGGCAGTGTGCACTTTGGAGGTCGTCGCGCCGCCGATCAGCAGAGGGAGGTCGAACCCCTCGCGCTGCATCTCACGCGCCACGTGGCGCATTTCCTCCAGCGAGGGGGTGATCAGCCCGCTCAGCCCAATGATGTCGGCCTGGTGCTCGCGGGCCGTCTCCAGGATTTTCGCGGCGGGTGCCATCACGCCCAGGTCGATGACCTCGTAGCCGTTGCACTGCAGCACGACACCTACGATGCTCTTGCCGATGTCGTGTACGTCACCCTTGACGGTGGCCATCACGATCCTGCCGTTCGAGCGTGTATCGCCCAGCGCCTGCTTCTCTGCTTCCAGGTAGGGCACCAGATGGGCGACGGCCTGCTTCATCACCCGCGCGCTTTTGACGACCTGCGGCAGGAACATCTTGCCCGCGCCGAACAGGTCGCCGACGACGTTCATACCGTGCATCAGCGGCCCTTCGATCACGTCCAGCGGGCGGGCCAGTTTCTGGCGTGCCTCCTCGGTGTCTACGATGATGAACTCGGTGATGCCCTTGACCAGCGCGTAGCTGAGGCGGTCCTCAACCGGCGCTTTACGCCACTCGACGTCTTCTGTCTTTTCGATGTGCTGGCCCCCTGACCGTCTCGGCAAACTCGACCAGCCGCTCGGTCGCGTCGGGGCGGCGGTTGAGCAGCACATCCTCGACGCGCTCGCGCAGGTCCGGGTCAATCTCCTCGTAGATGGCAAGCTGCCCCGCGTTGACGATGCCCATGTCCATCCCGGCCTGTATGCCGTGATACAGGAATGCCGAATGGATGGCCTCGCGAACGGTATCGTTGCCCCGGAAGGAGAACGACACGTTGCTCACTCCGCCGCTGATCAACGCATACGGCAGGTTGGCCTTGATCCAGCGGGCGGCCTCGAAGTAGGCCAGGGCGTAGCCGTTGTGCTCGGCGATGCCGGTCCCCACGGCGAAGATGTTAGGGTCGAAGATGATGTCTTCCGGCGGGAAGCCGACCCGTTGGGTCAAAATGTCGTAGGCCCGCCGGCAGACGGCAGTGCGCCGCTCGACAGTATCGGCCTGGCCCTGCTCGTCGAAGGCCATCACCACTGCCGCCGCGCCATAGCGCCGCACCAGACGGGCATGTTCGATGAACTCGGCCTCGCCCTCTTTGAGGCTGATCGAGTTGACGACCGGCTTGCCCTGCATGCACTTCAGCCCGGCCTCGATGACCGGCCAGCGCGACGAGTCGATCATGATCGGCACCTTGCAGATATCAGGCTCGGTGGCGATCATGTTCAGGAAGGTGGTCATTGCCTGGACCGAGTCGAGCATGCCCTCATCCATGTTCACATCGATCATCTGCGCGCCGTTCTCGACTTGCTGCCGGGCGACGCTCAGCGCTTCGTCGTACTGCCCATTGAGGATCAGGCTGGCAAAGCGTCGCGAGCCGGTGACGTTAGTGCGCTCGCCGATGTTGACGAAGTTCAGGTCGCGGCCAATGTTCAGCGGCTCAAGCCCGCTTAGGCGGCAGCGCCGCTCGACCTCCGGCACCCGGCGGCGCGGCAGGTCGCGCACAGAGTCGGCAATATGCTTGATGTGCGCCGGGGTGGTGCCGCAGCAGCCGCCGACCACGTTCACAAAGCCCGCCTCGGCAAACTCGCGCAGGATGCTGCTCGTGATTTCAGGCGTCTCGTCGTACTCGCCGAAGGCGTTGGGCAGCCCGGCGTTCGGGTAGATGCTGACGTACGTCCCGGCGATACGCGACATCTCCTCGATGTACTCACGCATCGCGCCCGCGCCCAACGAGCAGTTCAGCCCGGCGATCAGCGGGTTGGCGTGCCGCACCGAGTTCCAGAAGGCCTCCGTCGTCTGGCCGGACAACGTGCGCCCGCTGGCGTCGGTGATGGTGCCGGAGATCATGATCGGCAGCTCGATGCCCTTCTCCTCAAACACGCTCTGAACGGCGAAGATCGCTGCCTTGGCGTTGAGCGTGTCGAAGATCGTCTCGATCAGCAGCAAGTCAGCCCCGCCGTCGATCAGCCCGCGCGCGGCCTCGGCGTAAGCATCGACAAGCTGATCGAAGGTCACGTTGCGGGCGGCAGGGTTGTTGACATCGGGCGAGATCGATGCGGTGCGGTTGGTCGGCCCCAGCGATCCGGCCACAAAGCGGGGCCGGTCGGGTGTTTGCGCCTTGGCCCCGTCGGCGGCGGCGCGGGCCAGGCGGGCCGCCGCGAGATTCATTTCGTAGGCGAGGTCCTGCATGTGATAGTCGCGCTGCGAGATGGCGTTGGCGTTGAAAGTGTTCGTCTCGACGATATCCGCCCCGGCGTCGAGGTAGGCGACGTGAATAGCCCTAATGATGTCGGGCTGGGTCAGATTGAGCAGGTCGTTGTTCCCCTTTACATCATGGGGGTGGCTGGCGAAGCGTTCTCCCCGGAAACCGGCTTCGTCCAGCCGGTAGGATTGGATCATGGTTCCCATCGCGCCGTCGAGGACGAGGATGCGTTGATCGAGTTCCTGTTTAAGGCGTGCGGCACGGTTCATCGTTGCTATGTCCCTTACCCATCGTGACGTGATACAAACAAAAACCTCTCGTGACGAGAGGCAGCGGCTGAAGCGCACTCTCATCTTCCAGACCCGTGTCTGCCGGAATTGGCACCCGTTGCGCGCTGCGCGGGGTTGCCGAGGTTTCTCAGGGCCGGTCCCTCCACCTCTCTTGATGAGTCGTCATCGATATGCAGTTTGAAAAGCGTACGCAGAGTGTATTCTGTCTGGCGGCGGCTGTCAAATCGTACTTTGCTGGTAAACATCGTGGCAATGCTTTTTCGCAGTGCATACCTTCAAGATGTGGCAGGTGTTATATTTGCAGATGCCCTGCGCGCGGGCGAAACCCGGGCTGGCACCGCCCGTTTGCTCCCGCCCATTGACGCCGGTTGCACATGCACACACTGTCAAAAGAGGGGACTTTATGTCAATCACCAAGCAGGACGCACTGGATTATCACCGCCACGGGCGGCCCGGCAAGATCGAGGTCAGGCCGACCAAGCCGCTAACTACCCAGCGTGATCTTTCGTTGGCGTACACGCCGGGCGTGGCCGAGGCGGTGCTGGCCATCGACGAGGAGCCGCTGCAAGCCTTCGAACTGACGGCGCGCGCCAATCTGGTCGGCGTCGTCACGAATGGGTCGGCCATTCTGGGGATGGGCAATCGGGGCCCGCTGGCTGCCAAACCGGTGATGGAAGGCAAGGGCGTGCTGTTCAAGCGCTTCGCCGACATCGACGTGTTCGACATCGAGATCAACGCTACGACGCCGGAGGAGATCATCGCCGCCGTCAGAGCCATCGCGCCGACGTTTGGCGGCATCAACCTGGAAGACATCAAAGCGCCGGAATGCTTCGTCGTCGAGGAGACGCTGCGCAGAGAACTCGACGTGCCCGTCTTTCACGACGACCAGCATGGCACGGCGATCATCACCGGCGCGGCGCTGCTGAACGCCGTCGAGCTGATCGACAAGCGGCTGGATGAGTTAAGAATCGTGGTGGTGGGGGCGGGCGCAGCGGCAGTCGCCACATCACGCTACTACCTCACGCTGGGCGTGCGGCTGGAGAACATCATCATGTGCGACCTGTATGGCGTGGTGTATCCGGGCCGCAAGGAAGACATGGATCCCTACAAGGGCCAGTTCGCCAGCGCGACAAAAGCCCGTACGCTGACTGAGGCGCTGGACGGTGCCGACATGGTGCTGGGCCTTTCGGCGGCAGGCGCAATCAAGCCGGAGATGCTCAAGAACATGGCGCGCGACCCGATCATCTTTGCGCTGGCGAACCCGACCCCGGAGATCATGCCGGACGAGGCACGCACCGTGCGGCCCGATGCCATCGTCGCCACCGGGCGCAGCGACTATCCAAACCAGGTCAACAACGTGCTGGGCTTCCCGTTCATCTTTCGCGGCGCGCTCGACACCTACGCTACCGAGATCAACGAAGCCATGAAGCTGGCCGCGACGAAAGCGCTGGCCGCCCTGGCCCACGAAGACACGCCCGACAGCGTCCTGACGGCTTATGGCGTGCAGGCGCTGCGCTTTGGTCGTGACTACCTGATCCCCAAGCCGCTCGACCCGCGCGTGCTGCTTTACGTGACACCCGCAGTGGCGAAGGCTGCTATCGACAGCGGTGTCGCGCGCCGCGCGCTGGACCTCGACGCCTACCGCCGCGAGCTAATCTCGCGGCAGGGGCACGCCCAGCACGTCCGCAGCGATATCATCCAGAGGGCCCGCGCCGCCGGCGACAAGCGCATTGTCTTCGCCGAAGGGAACGAGGCCAAGATCATCCGCGCAGCTTACCAGGTGGAGCAGGAAAACCTGGGCACGCCGATTCTGCTGGGCCAGCCGGAGCGGATCACGCAGATGGTGGAAGAGCTGGGATTGGCGTTCGAGCCCACGGTGATCGATCTGGCCGAGACGTCCAAACATGCGGAGTATGTCGACGCGCTGTACCGGCTGCGCCAGCGCAAGGGCATGACTCGCGCCCGCGCCGACAAACTGCTGTATGATCCGAACTACTTTGGCCCGACAATGGTCAGGCAGGGCGACGCCGATGCTTTCCTCAGCGGGTTAACATATGAGTATCCTGAGGTGATCCGCCCGGCGCTGCAAATCGTCGGCACCCGGGCCGGCGTGGCGCATGCTGCCGGGCTGTACGTCGTGATCATCGAGCGGCGGGTATACATCTTCACCGACGCGACGGTCAACATCGACCCGGACAGTGAGGCGCTGTCAGAGATTGCCATCCTTGCCGCGGACTTCGCACGAGGGCTGGGGCTTGAGCCGCGCGTGGCGATGCTGTCTTTCTCGAATTTCGGCAGCGCGCCGCACCCCAATTCGCACAAGGTGCGCGACGCCGTCGCACAGGTGCGCGAGAAACGCCCTGACCTGGCCGTCGACGGAGAGATGCAGGCTGATACGGCAGTGGTGCCGGAGATCATCGCGCAGCGCTATCCGTTCAGCCGCGTGACGGATGCCAACGTGCTGGTCTTCCCCGACCTCGACTCGGCCAACGTGGCCTACAAGCTACTGTCACGGCTGGGCGGCGCGGAAACAATCGGGCCGGTGCTGCTGGGCATGGGCGCTCCAGTGCACGTCTTACAGGCTGGCGATGACGTGGAGGCTATCGTGGCGATGGCCGCAGTGGCGGTGATGGATGCCAACTGGCGTTGATCGCCCGGCGCAGGTTGACAGCCCGATCAGCGAGATCATATCATGGGGCTGCATAAACACCCGAACAGACAGGAGTAGGCATGTCAGAGAAGCTAGGATTTATCGGGCTGGGCATTATGGGCAGAGGGATGACCCATAATCTACTGAAGGCGGGCTTTGACGTCACAGTGTGGAACCGCACCGCAGGCAAGATGGACGAGTTCGTCAAGGCCGGTGCCAGCGCTGCCGCCAGCCCCGCCGACCTCGCCGCGACGTGCGACGTGATCTTCACCTGCGTCAGCGACACGCCCGACGTGGAGACGGTGATACTGGGCGAGCAGGGCGTGATCTATGGCGTGCGCGCTGACGCGCTGGTCATCGACCACAGCACAATCAGCCCGCAGGCCACGCGTGAGATCGCCGCGAAGCTGGCCGAGAAAGGCGCGCACATGCTCGACGCGCCGATCAGCGGAGGCAGCGAGGGCGCAGCTAAAGGCATGCTGAGTATCATGGTCGGCGGCGAGGCGGCGCAGGTAGAGCGGGCGATGCCCTATTTGCAGGCGATGGGTAAGACGATCACGCACGTCGGGCCGAGCGGCGCAGGGCAGATGGTCAAGCTGGTCAACCAGATTCTGGTGGTGATCACCGGGCTGGCTGTCAGCGAGGGGCTGCTGTTCGCGCAGGCAGGTGGGCTCGACCTGCAAAAGACGCTCGACGCCGTCTCCGGCGGGGCGGCGGGAAGCTGGATGCTTAACATGCGGGGCCCGCAGGTCATCCGGCGTGACTGGCGGCCTGGCTTCACCATCGACCTTCAGCAGAAGGACCTGCGGCTTGTGCTGGAGGCCGCCGATCAGATGGGCGTGCCGGTGGTGGCGACCAGCCTGGTGTTCAACCTGTACCGCACGCTCCAGGCGCAGGGCCTGGGCGGCGAGGGCAACCACGCGCTGATCAAGGCGCTGGAGAAAATGACCGGTATCGAGGTGGGCGCGGAGAGCTAGCGGCGCTCGCCATGAGGAAGAATAGAGCCCACCCGCATCAAGGGTGGGCTTTTTGATCAGGCAGCAGCGAGGCGAACGCCTCCGCTACCAATGCCGCACCGGCGCTGTTCAAATGCACGCCATCTAACGTGAAATGCAGCCCCCGGCTGGCCGCTGCCCGGTCGATATCTACCGGCGTGCGCAGCGTCAGTGCATCGACTACGGCATGCAGTGGATTCATGGGCAGGTAGTCAGAAACAAGTAGGCCATCCAGCCTCTCGGCCAGAACGGCGTGCAGGTCAAGGAAGGCGGCCTGAGAAAAACCGGCAGCCTCTTCCTGAATGATGGCCGACAACTCATCCAGCTCGCGATTCCAGCGGTTGTCCAGCCTTTCGCCGATGCACAGCGGCGACACAGCGACGATCCGCGCGGCGTGTGGGCTGAGCAACTCCAGTAGATCGCGATACTGCACCCGGAAGGCGCTGCGATCCGCCGCCCAGGGCTGGTTAAGCACCGTCTTGATCACGGGAGCGACCCACGTCAGGTGTGCCAGCACGTCGTTGGTGCCAATCCACACAAAGGCCACGTCGACTGGCAGGAGAAGCTTCCGGCGGCGGATGCGCTGGGTGAGGCTGAGGGTGGTGTCGCCGCCCTTGCCGAAGTTGATCAGCGTGTGGCCGGGCAGCAGAACGACAAGCGGGTCGAAGTAGGACGCGCCGGGTAGGCCGTTCGTCAGGCTGTCCCCGTAGAAAGCGATGGTCATCGCCGTGTGTTCCTTCCTGGTGGCAAGTGTTGTAGCCCGGACCATTATCGGACCTCCCGCTGATTTCGTCCACCGCTTCGCAACAAAATCACGGTTTCGCCACCAGATACACCCCCCGATGTACCTCCCGATGTGCCCTATGGTGGATCACAGATGGCCCTGGATGTGGGATGCTTGGTGCGTAATCAAATGGCACTGCAAAAACGACGAATGGGAGTGTATGATGATGACACAAGAGGTTCTTTACCGGATGGGGCTACCCGTGGTGGACCTGTATGCAGGGATGATGCTTGGTATGGACGTGGCGCATCACGCAGTGCTGCCTGCCGGCCCGAAGATCATTGCACCAAACCATCCGACCACAACCGACCCGTTTCTGATCACGACGCTGACGTCTGAGCCGATCAGCATCCTGATCGACGACAGGCTGTTCAAGGTTCCGGTGTTTGGCCGCTATCTGCATGCGACGGGCCACATCCCGGTCGTGCCGGGCAGTGGACGGGTGGCTTTCGACGAGGCGCTGAGGCGGCTTAGGGCCGGGCAGACGGTTGCCATCTTCCCCGAGGGCGCGATCAGCCCGCTGGCGGGCGGCTTCCACAACCCACGCAGCGGCGCGGCCCGCCTGGCAATGCTGAGCGGCGCGCCGGTGGTGCCGGTGGGCATCAACCTGGATCGCGGGCGCATCCGGCTGACGGAAACGATCATCGAAGGCAAAGTAGCGGTTGGAACGTGGTACCTCAAAGGACCATACGCGATGACGGTAGGCGAGCCGATGTGGTTTACCGGCAGCGTCGAGGATCGGGAGCAGGTAGCTGCCGCTTCACAGGCGATCATGCGGCGCATCATACAGCTTTCTCGTGAAAGCGCCGTGCGCATGGACGGCGCGCAGGTATTCGACACCGGGACGTTTCCGCGCCCGGTTGGCTTATCCAATGCAGGCTAAGCGTTTCACCGAAAGAGCTTTCGGTCAACCATCCAATCTGGAGGGAATGTAGTGGCCAAGCAGCAAGAACTGGCAACCAGGCGACGTGACGAGATGATACAGGTTCAGGAGGCCCCGGTGTACGAGATCCGCGTGAGGGGCCGCCTCGACGGCGACCACTGGGCGGAGTGGTTCGACAGCATGACGGTGACAGTCCGCCAGAGCGGCGAAACGGTCATCCGGGGGCCGGTGGCCGACCAGGCCGCGCTGTACGGGATGCTCTCGCGGCTGCGTGACCTGGCGCTGCCGCTGATCGAAGTGCGCGTGCTGCGGCGCGGTCGCAGGGAGAAATCCGCGCTGCAGAAGCAGGTCCACCGCGGGCGCTGGATGATGGCGCTGGTGTATGTTCTGGTGGTGGGCGGGCTGTCAACGCTGACGGTCTTCCTGACAGGCTCACTGCGAATGGACACCGCGCTGGCGCTGACGCTGCTGTTCGCGGCGGCGGGCGGGCTGGCCTACCTCTATGGGTTGGGCGGCTGGGGCAGGGGCTGGACCATCGCCGCGGCGGGAGCCGGCGCGGCTGCCGGGCTGACGCTGGTGATCTACCTGATGATCAACTGGCTGCCGGTCGCGCTGGGGGTGGCGCTGCTGCTGTTCGTGCTGGCCGCCGGGGTGATTGCCTTGATGGTGCGCTATCGTGGCGCGTGGTTCCGCCGGCCCGACGCTGTCGAGCCGCGCAACGTGGTCGAGTTTACGCCGCTGACGGGCGAGCGCGGCGAACCGTCGCCTGCCGAGCGCGACCAGGCGCAGCCGGGCCGTGATGGGTAACCGGGCGGTGGGCGGGGCCCTGCGTGAGGCGCAGGTGGGGCCCTGCCCGCCCGTGATACGTTCTAGCGATGGCTGCGTATATCCTGACAGGATACCCTGCCGACCAGATGAGGAAGTTGCTATGTCCGGCCCGCTGCTGACGACAAAACTCTACATCCCGGTGCTCCGGCCCAGGCTGGTATCACGCGCGCGGCTGCTCGACCGGCTGGACGAGGGGCTGCAGATGGGCCACCGGCTCACGCTCGTGTCGGCCCCGGCGGGGTTCGGCAAGACAACACTGGTCAGCGACTGGATCAGCCGAGACGACAGGCCGGTCGCCTGGCTGACGCTTGACGAGGGCGACAATGATCCGTTTCAACTCACCGGCTATCTGATCGCAGCTTTCCAGCAGACTGATGCCAGCATCGGCCAGATGGTGCAGCAGATGCTTAACTCGCCGCAGATGCCGCCTGCGCTCAGCCTGATCCCGGCGCTGATCAACGATATCAACGCGGCGGGCGTGCCGTTCACGCTGGTGCTGGACGACTACCACCTGATCACCGTACCCGCCGCACAGCAGATTGTCGCATTTCTGCTGGAACACCAGCCTCCAACGATGCACATGGCGGTTCTCACGCGCGAGGATCCGCCGCTACCGGTGGCGCGCCTGCGCGCGCGCAGCCAGCTCACCGAGGTCCGTGAGCGCGATTTGCGCTTCACGCCTGAAGAGTTTGCTGCCTTTTTCAACGAGACGATGAGCCTGCCGCTGTCCGCCGAGGCGGTGAGCACGCTCGAAGCGCGCACCGAGGGCTGGATCGCCGGGCTGCAACTGGCGGCGCTGGCGCTTCAGGAGGACCACGCCGATACCGAGGCGATCATTGCCGAGTTTGCCGGCAATGACCGCTATGTGATGGATTACCTGGTGGCCGAGGTTCTGGAGCGGCAGCCGGAGACTATCCGGGGCTTTTTGCTCAGGACTGCCATCCTCGACCGCCTGACTGCGCCGCTGTGTGACGCGCTGACGGATCACAGCGACAGTCAGGCAATCCTTGAGCAGCTTGAGACGGCGAACCTGTTCCTGATCCCGCTGGACAACCGGCGCGAGTGGTACCGCTATCACCGCCTGTTCGCAGAGGTGCTGCGCGCGATGCTGCCCCTCGCCGAGCAGCAGGAGCTGCACCGCCGGGCGGCGCGCTGGTACGAGGCCAGTGGGTTGATCGCGCAGGGGATCCGCCACGCGCTGGTCACCGCTGCTGCAACCGGCGATTACGCCGACGCCGAGCGGCTGATCCGGCTGGCGGCAGAGGACGCCATACACCGCGGTAACCTGACGATGGTGCAGGGCTGGCTGGACGCACTGCCTGCTGAACGCGTCCGGGAGGATGGCGAGCTGGCGACGTTCAAGGGCTGGGTGCTGGCCCCCAGTGGCGATCTGGCGCAGGCAGAGGAATACGCCGATCTGGCCGAAGCGCGGCTTGTCGAGGAAGGCGCATCACCCACCGCGATGGGCAAACTGTTCGTGCTGCGCAGCTTTGTGGCGCTGCTGGGGCATCAGGACTACGCGGCGGCCAGCGACCTGGCAGCACGCGCGCTCGACGCGCTGGGCGAAGACATGCTGCACTGGCGGATCGTCGCGCTGTGGGCCAGGGCCGAGTCGCTGGAACGGACTAGCAGCATCGATGCAGCCATCGAAGCTTGGCGCGCGGCGTGGCGGCTGGGGCGGACAGCCGGCAGCCAGGTCTTCGCGGTGACGGTCGAGATATCGCTGGCCTCGGCACTGAACGCGCACGGCCAGCGCCGCGAGGCCGTCGCGCTGTGCGAGGAGGCGCTCGACCGGCTGACCGACGACCTTGGACGCCCGTCGCCCATCGCCAGCCTGATTTACAGCCGGCTGGGAATGCTGCACTACGAGGCCAACCAGCTTGAGCAGGCGTACCATTATCATGAAGAGGGGCTGGCACTGAGCCGCCAGCTCGGGCAAGTGGGCTCGTTGATGTTCTCGCAGGGGCTGGCCGCGCCAACGCTCCACGCACGCGGCGAAACCGGCGCCGCGCTGGATGCGCTGCATACGGCCTCCCAGCTTGCGGCGCAGACCCGCCTGACCGAGGCCGATTGGTTCCAGGCCAGCGAGGCTAACATCCATCTGAGTCAGGGCGACCTGTCTTTCGCTGCGAACTGGGCGCAGGTGGGCGGGCTGTCGACGGACATCGCGCCGGATTACCTGCACATGGAGCAGCACCTGACCTTCGCGCGGCTGCTGCTGGCCGAAGGGCGGCTGGCAGAGGCGCAGGCTTGGCTGGAGCGGCTGGAGAGTTTCACGCAGGGGCATGCGCTGGTCCGCTGGCTGATCAGCGTGTGGGTGCTGCAAGCGTTGGCTGCCGCACGGGACGGCCAGCCCGATACCGCCTCCGAGCGGCTGGCCCATGCGGTCGAGAGGGCCGCGCCAGAAGGCTATTTTCGTGCTTTCCTGGACGAAGACACGCGGGTCCTGGCGCTGCTGCCGGATGTCCGGCACGCTGCCCCCACATTCGTCGACCGGGTGTTGGCCTTTGCGCGCGGGGCTGTCGTCGGCGAGACGCTGTCCGCCCAGCCGCTGATCGAGCCGCTGAGCGAGCGCGAACTGGAGGTGCTGGGCCTGATCGCGGCGGGGTTGTCGAACCAGGACATCGCCGACAGGCTGGTGATCGCCATCGGGACGGTCAAGCGGCACATCAACAACATCTACGGTAAGCTTGAGGTGGCCAGCCGCACGCAGGCCATCGCCAAGGCGCGCGCGCTGGGACTGCTCGAAATCGATGCAAGATGAGGCCGGCAGCGGCAGACGACGAAAGGGACGGGCGGGTGAGTGCATTTCCACGAATCCGGGTGAGCGGCATGGCCAGAGAACGCGGCAGGCAGATCGGCCAGCAGGCGGCGGCGCGTGTCACGCGCAGCATTGAGATCTATCATGACGTGTTCGCCTACTATGCCGGCTGGGACTGGCAGCAGGTCACCGAGCATGCCGCCCGCTACCGACCGGCCATCGCCGCCTACGAGCCGTGTTATCTTGAGGAGATTGACGGCATCGCCGAGGGGGCCGGGCTGGACCCGCTCGATGTGCTGGCGATCAACGTGCGTACCGAGGTGATGTTCGCAGCGGTGGCACGTAAAGCGGCGGCGGAGTGCACGGCATTTGTCGCGCTGCCGGGGGCCACCGCCGACGGCCATACGCTGATCGGCCAGAACTGGGATTGGAAGCCGGGAATGTCGGAGACGGTGATCGTGCTCGAAGTGGAGCAGGCCGATGGGCCGAACTTCGTCACGGTGGTCGAGGCCGGGCTGCTGGCCAAGGCGGGCTTCAACTCGGCGGGGATCGGCGTGGTAACCAACGCGCTCGTCACCGACCAGGACCAGGGCGCGCCGGGCGTGCCGTATCACGTGGTGCTGCGCGGCATCCTCGACGCGGAAACGCTGTCCGATGCGCTGGGGGCTATTCTGCGCCAGCCGCGATCTTCGGCGGCCAACTATCTACTTGCTCATCGCGACGGGATGGCCGTCAACGTGGAGACTGCTCCGGGTGACTACGCCCGCGCGTACCTGGATTTCCCCGGCGAGGATGGGACGTTCGCGCATACTAACCATTTCGCCTGCGCCGCGTTCGACCTGAAGGATGTGTCGCTGTGGAACGGGCCCAGCAGTCCGTTCCGCCTGAACCGGATGCAGCAGTTCCTGCGGCGCGATCGCGGCGCGATCAGCCCGCAGGCAGTGCAGGCTTACTTGTCGGACCACTTCGACTATCCATCCGCGATCTGCCGCCACCCCGATCCGCGCGAGGAGCCTGCCGAACACTACACAACCGTCGCTTCGCTGATCATGGACCTCGATACGGCGACGCTGTGGCTGGCCGATGGCAATCCATGTGAGACGCCCTTCCGCGAATTGGATTACGCCAGCCTGCTGGACAAAGCGCCCTCGTTCATGGCACCAGTCAGCCAGGCGAGCAGCGGCAAGTAGTACGTCTACGCACACACCAAATGATTGCGTACAAATTATTATGCCGTATAATTGCGGGTATACGGCATAATGTGATATGATGAGCGCATGGCGAAATCGATTGTTCTAACCAGCGACTACAATCCCATCCAAGCGCAGATTGTCGACGGCGCGCGGCGTGCGGTCAAGGACACGAACACACGGCTGGGCCTGTTCTGCCAATGGCAGGTGGCTCACGATCAGCTGTGGTTCCGGCCCGACCTGAGCGCCTGGCGCGACGATCTGCTGGCGGGCGGACTCAAGCCGACCAGCGTCGCAGCGTACCTCTCGACGGTGCGCGGGGCGTATCACCGCGCGCTGCGTGACAACGCCGCACGCCAGTGGCTGCTCGACCAGATACCCGACATGGCCCCCGATGGCGTGGCGCTGTCGCCTGCCGACCGCAAGGCGATGCTCGACGAGCTGCTGGTGCGGCTTCAAAACGCCATCCACCCCGACACGGCACCGGTCAGGCTGACCCGCGTACAGGATGTGGCCGACAGCGCCCACCTGCGCCTGACGAGCACGCAGGCCGAGCAGCTTGTCGCCGCGCCGGACGTGAGCGACATACAGGGCCTGCGCGACGCGGCAGTCATCGCGATGTTGCTGTGCACCGGCATCCGTGAGGATGAACTGTGTCACCTCGACGTGACGGACCTGCGCCAGTCGTATGGCGGTGCGCTGGCGCTGCGCGTGCGGCATGGCAAAGGTAACAAGCAGCGGCTGATCCCCTATGGGGCGATGGACTGGTGCCTGGTCCTGGCCGACCGCTGGCTGGCGCGGGCGGGCATCGCCGACGGCTGGGTGTTCCGTGGGCTGTATAAGGGCGGCGTGATTATCCGCGAGGGACGCATGGACACCCGGTCGGTGCAGCGCATCCTGGCCCGCTACCCTATCGCCATCGACGGGGCGCTGACAACGGTCACCCCGCACGACTGCCGCCGCACCTACGCCCGCCTGCAATACGAGAACGGCATGGAGCAGATCGCCATCCAGCAAAACCTGGGCCATGCCGACATCCGCACCACGCTGAGCTATATCGGCATCCTCGACGCGGATCGACGGCGTGGCCGCTCGGCCATACGCTATAATCTGTCTCAACTGGATGGGTAGCCAATCTGCTGTGGTGGGGCCTTTGCACCGACCTTAACCTTCGCTTAAGGTTTCGCTAAGCCGGGAATAAGGACGGTGTGCCCACGTCTGCTATAGACTCGGAAGTTGGCTCACACATTCACAATTGAGCCCCTCCCAAGATTGCCTGGTCAGGCTCCAGAGGGGCGCAAAACACGACATGGAGGCATACGATGCGACGTTATATGTGGGGTGTCATGGCGGTCGGCGTGCTGGCGCTGGCGCTGGGCATGACCGTCCCCGCGCTGGCGCAGGACAGCCAGCCCCAGACCGGCGATTCCAACCTGACGATGTATACAGACTACCCATCCCAGGTAATTGGCGTCGGCGACAGCCCGACGCTGACCTTGTCATTACAGGCGAGCACAACTCCTGAGATCATCGGCCTGGAATTGAAGAACGTCCCACAGGGATGGGATGTCTCCCTGCGGGGTGGTGGCCGTGTGATCGAGTCGGTGTACGTGCAGACCACCCAGGTGACGACCGTGCAACTGCGCATCGCCCCGCCTGCCGACGTGACGCCGGGCGATTACTCGTTTGACGTGGTGGCGCATGGCAAGACTGGCGACGTTACCCTGCCGATCACCCTGACCGTCCAGCAGAAGGCTCCGGCTAGCCTGTCGTTTCAGGTAGACCTGCCCACACTGCGCGGCAAGCCTTCGACCACGTTCCGCTATTCGGTGACGCTCAAGAACGACGGTTCGGATGACCAGACGGTCAACCTCACGGCGCAGGGCCCCAGCAGTTTCCAGGTTGGTTTTTCGTACAGCGGGCAGGATGTGTCCTCGCTGCCGGTCGAGGCGGGTACGAGCAAGTTGTTGAGCGTCACGGTGACTCCACTCGACAACGCGATCCCCGCCGGACAGTATACGATCACGCTCACGGCGGAAGGCAGCGAGGCGCAGGCCACCACCGACCTGAGCGCTGAGATCGTCGGGCAGTCGGACATCTCGCTGACGACCTCCGACGGGCGGCTGTCGGGGCAGGCTCAGGCCGGCAAAGACACGACGTTCCAGCTCATCGTCCAGAACAACGGCTCGGCGGCGGCCCACAGCATCAAGCTGACTGCCACCCAGCCCAGCGGGTGGACAGTGACGTTCGATACCGATACCATCGATACGCTGGATGCCGGCTCACAGGTGACGGTGACGGCGACGGTTCATCCCGCCGATAAGGCACTGGCAGGTGACTACGTCATAACCTACAGGGCGCAGCCTCAAGATGGAAGCACGCAGTCAGTCGATTACCGTGTGACGGTCACCACGTCGACGCTGTGGGGCGTGATCGGCATTGCGTTGATCGCGGTCGCGGTGGTCGTGGTGGGGCTGGTGGTCATGCGCTTTGGCCGCCGCTAAGCGGAGGAGGCGAACATGACAGAACCAGTCATCGAAACAGACGGCCTGACCAAGCGCTACGGAGAGTTCGTGGCTGTCGATGCGCTCAACCTGGCCGTCAGGCGCGGCGAGATATACGGGCTGCTGGGGCCGAATGGCTCCGGCAAGACGACAACCATCCTGATGCTGCTGGGGCTGACCGAGCCCTCTGAAGGCGTCGTCCGGGTGCTGGGCCTGGACCCGGCGCGCCGCCCGTTGAGCGTCAAGTCACGCGTGGGGTACCTGCCCGACTCGGTAGGTTTCTACGAGCGGCTGACGGCCCGCGAGAACCTGATCTACATCGCCAAGCTGAATGGGCTGCCGCGTGCCGAAGCGTACCGGCGCATCGACGAATCTATCGAGCGGATGGGCCTGACCGAGGTGGTTGACAACCGCGTGAAGACGTACTCGCGCGGGATGCAGCAGCGGCTGGGCGTGGCCGAGCTGCTGCTGAAGCAGCCGGAAATCATCGTCATGGACGAGCCAACGCTGGGGCTGGACCCGGAGATGGCGCGCCTGTTCCTGCAGATCATCCGCGATCTCAAGGGTGAAGGGATCACTATCTTGCTGTCGTCGCACCTGCTGTACCAGGTGCAGGAGATATGCGACCGCGTCGCGCTGTTTTCTCACGGGCGCATCGTGCTGGAAGGCACCTTCGAAGAGCTGGCGCAACGCGTGCTGGGCGGCGCGTTTCGGGTCAAGCTTCAGGTGGAGGATGGATCGCCCAAACTGGCGGATCAGCTGGGCGCGCTGCCGGGCGTGGTCAAGGTCACGGTGGAATCACCCGGCCAGTACGTGCTGGAGACGACCACCGACCTGCGCTCCGAAGCCGCTGATGCGATCGTCAAGGCAGGCGGCAGGCTGAAGTCACTGGACCTGGAGCATCCCAGCCTGGATGACATCTACGCGCGGTATTTCAAGGGGGTGGAGCATGTCGCAGCCTGAACTTACGCGGGCGGAACCCCGGCGCGAAGGCTCACCTTGGACAGGGCTGTGGGCGGTAGTCGGCAAAGACATGGCCGATCACATGACCAGTGCCCGGATGCTGATCCTGGAGATTCTGATCCTGCTGACGGCTGTCGGAACGGTATACGAGGCGCTGCAAAGCATCCACCAGAATACGACCAGCGACTCATTCGTGTTCCTCCGGTTGTTCACAACCAGCCAGGATCCCCTGCCGGCGTTTGTCGGCTTCCTGAGCTTCCTGGTGCCGCTGGTCGCCATCACGCTGGCCTTCGATGCCATCAACGGGGAGTTCAACCAGCGCACACTGTCGCGCGTGCTGGCGCAGCCCATCTATCGTGATGCGCTGCTGATGGGAAAGTTTCTGGCGGGGCTGTTCACGCTGGCTACCGTACTCACGGCGATCTGGCTGCTGGTCATCGGGCTGGGGATCTTCGGGCTGGGGGTGCCGCCGAGCGGTGAAGAAGTGGCCCGCGCGCTCATGTTCCTGGTCGTGACGATCTTCTATGGTGGAACATGGCTGGCGTTGGCAATGGTGTTCTCGACCGTCTTCCGGCAGCCGGCGACGGCGGCGATGGCGTCAATTGCCGCGTGGCTGTTCGTGCTGATCTTCTGGAGCATCCTGGCCAACCTCATCGCCCAGGCACTCGTGCCGATCCGGGTCGGCTCGCTTCAGGAGGCCATCGCGCAGGCGCAGTTTGGGCAGGCGCTGATGCGACTGTCGCCGAACACGCTGTTTGTCGAGGCAACGGTTGGGCTGCTGAACCCCGCCGTGCGGTCGTTTGGCATCGTGCTGCCGACCGATCTACAGGGCGCAGTGATCGGCGCACCCCTGCCGCTGGGCCAGAGCATCGGGTTGATCTGGCCGCAGTTGGCGGGCCTGATCGCCATCACGACGCTGACCTTTGCGCTCAGTTATGTACTGTTCCAGCGGCAGGAGATCCGCGCCTGAAAGGGTGGGATCGTCTATGCGCTGGTTTGCTGCCGGGCACTCCCATGGGAGTGCCCGGTTTTGCGCCCGCGCCCTGGCGGAGATCGGATATTTGTGGCAATTCGGGCGCGGTCGGGCTATGCTATGCGAGCCCTTTACTGGCAGCATATTCGACAGGACTCAGGACAGGTCATGCAGCGATTTATCAAGAAGTGGGGATTACTGATCGGCGGCGTCGCGGGCGTGCTGCTCATCGACCAGGGTGTGAAGACCCTGCTCTTGCAGCGGCTGGCGCTGGGTGAATTGTGGACGCCCATCCCGGCAATCGGCGAGTATTTTCGTATCACCTACAGCCTCAACACCGGCGCGGCATTTGGAATCTTCCCTTATGCGTCGGATATCTTCCTCGTTCTGGCCTTCGTCACGGCCATTGCGTTTGTCATCGCTTACCCCCGGTTGCCTGAAAAGGCGTGGCTTTCGCGGCTGAGCATCGCGCTGATCACCGGCGGGGCGCTCAGCAACGCCGCCGACCGCCTGCGCTTCGGGCACGTGGTCGACTATGTGCAGGTGCAGATTCCCGGTGTGGGCGCGAACATCTCGAACTTTGCCGACCATGCCATCACCGTGGGCGTGATACTGCTGCTCATCGACCAATGGCTGATCGAGCGAGCGAATGTGCAGAACGGCTCGCCGGAGCTTTCCGCCGAGGACACAGCTGGCGGGGCGGGCCGCGAGGCCGATCTCCCGCCCGACGCAATGGCCGGTGAGCGATTCCAAAGCGAGACGTGGCGTGAGGATCGGCGCGGCGCGGAGGAGTCACCGGCGCAGAGTGACCTGCCGGGCTGAATCACCAGAAATAGGGGGCAGATGTGTCGAGTTTGCCCTATAATAAGGGCATACAATCGACTCCCCGGCGGCCAGCCTGTGAAGGTGGCCGCTGCCCGATCCTCGTATGAACGCGGAGGCGTCCTTTCACCATCTCGCTGGCCTTTGACAGGGAACAGGAGCAAATCTTTTCATGGCAACAACAGTATCCAAGACGGCCTGGATCGAAGAGGAGCTGGCCTCGCTCAAAGAGCAGGGGCTGTTTACCAACGTGCGCACCATCGAAAGCCCGATGGACGGCTGGGTAACAATCGACGGGCGGCGAGTGCTGAATTTCTGCGCGAACAACTACCTGGGGCTGGCCAACCACCCCAAACTGCGCGAAGCGGCTAAGAAAGCGGTCGACGAATACGGTGTGGGGCCAGGCGCGGTGCGGACCATCGCCGGGACGATGGCGCTGCACGTGCAGCTTGAGCAGCGCCTGGCCGAATTCAAGGGCGTGGAAGCGGCCATCACCTTCCAGAGCGGGTTCAACGCCAATCTGGCGACCATCCCCGCGCTGGTCGGGCGCGGCGACGTGATCTTCTCGGACCGGCTGAACCACGCCAGCATTATCGACGGCTGCCGCCTGTCTCGCGCGGAGATCGTGGCCTACGAGCACTGCGATCCCGCCGATCTGCGCAAAGTGATAGATAAGACGGAAGTGTCCGGCAAGGCGTTGATCGTGACCGATGGCGTGTTCAGCATGGACGGCGACATCGCGCCGCTGCCGGAACTGTACGAGATCGCCAGTGAGTACAATCTGCTGCTGATGGTCGATGACGCGCACGGCGAGGGCGTGCTGGGGCGCGGCGGGCGTGGGATCGTCGATCATTTCCATCTGCACGGCAAGGTCGACATCGAAGTCGGTACGATGTCCAAAGCGTTTGGCGTGGTCGGCGGCGTAGTGGCTGGCAAGAAGGTCATCATCGACTGGCTGCGGCAGCGCGGGCGTCCGTTCCTGTTCTCCTCGGCGATGACGGTGCCGGACGTGGCGGCCTGCCTGGCATCGGTTGACCTGTTGGAAGAAAGCACCGCGCTGGTCGACAGGCTGTGGAGCAACGCCGAGTATTTCAAGGGCCACATGAAGGACCTCGGCTTCGACACCGGCCACAGCGAGACGCCGATTGTGCCGGTGATGCTGGGTGAGGCGACGCTGGCGCAGCAGTTCAGCAAGCGGCTGTTTGAGGAAGGCGTGTTTGCGATGGCCATCGGGTACCCGACCGTGCCGCAGGGCAAGGCGCGCATTCGCGTGATGAACACGGCGGCGCACACCCAGGAGGACCTCGACAGGGGATTGGCGGCCTTTGAGAAGGTCGGCAAAGAGCTAAGCGTCATCGGCTGACCTTACTGCACGACTAGAACGCTCGCAGCAGGCCGCCCACGCTCTGGTGGCCTGCTGTTTTCTTATCCGCACAGACACAGGGAGGTCGGGTTATGGGGCTGGGCTCGTTAGTAGGCATCGTGCAGGAAAAGCGGGTCACCGCCGGCGGGTTCGACGTGGGTTACTACACCGCCGGGCAGAGCGGCCCGCCGGTGGTGCTGCTGCACGGTGGTGGCACCGACTCGGCGCTGCTGTCGTGGCGCGAGGCGATTGGCCCGCTCGCGCAGGCATACCGGGTCTACGTGCCGGACTGGCCCGGCTACGGCAGCAGCGCGCTGCCCGCCGATGGCAAAGTGACACAGGAAGTGCTGCTGCGCTGCCTGGATGCGCTGCTGGATGCGTGGGATCTCTCGCAGGTGACGCTGGTTGGCGTCTCGATGGGTGGCGGGGCGTCGCTGGGCTATGCACTGGCGCACCCGGAGCGTGTGGCGCGGCTGGTGCCGGTCGACAGCTACGGCCTGCAGGATAAAGTGCCGTTCCACCGGATCAGCGTGCTGTTCGTGCGGATGGCGTGGCTCAACCGCATGACATGGAGTATGATGCGTGGCAGCCGGGCGACGGTGCGCTGGTCACTGAGGAGCATCGTCAAGAGCCCCGATGCACCGCTCGACGCGCTGACCGACGAGGTCATGGGCATGATCCAATCGCGCGGCGTGGAGCAGGCATGGACATCTTTTCAGGAGGACGAGGCCGGCATGCGCGGAATGAAAACGCAGTACATGCCGCGCTTGAGCGAGATCGCGTGCCCGGCACTGATCGTGCATGGCGCGCAGGATACGCTTGTGCCGCTGCGCTTCTCACGCGAGGCGGCGGAGCGTATTCCGAACGCGCGGCTGCAGATCATCGCGCGCTGCGGGCACTGGGCCCCGCGTGATCAGCCGCAGGCATTCAACGCGGCGCTGCTGGACTTCCTGCACAGCACAGACTGATCTGCTGCGTTCAAGCCTATCTGAAAAGAAAGAGGCCCAGTGAACGTTCGCCGGGCCTCTTGATGCGTTCGAGGTATTTACGCCTGTCGTAGGATCGCCAACACTTCTTTGATGCTGGGCCGCTTGCCGTACATCAACAGGCCGGTGCGGAAAATCTTGGCCCCCAGCCACACCACAACCGGCACCGTGATGGCGCACATC
Organism: uncultured Chloroflexia bacterium; assembly: GCA_963787375.1. Lineage (GTDB taxonomy): Bacteria > Chloroflexota > Anaerolineae > Aggregatilineales > UBA3940 > CAWBCR01. The sequence goes on from CAWBCR010000001.1 coordinate 25,503, forward strand.
ACGATGCTGCCGACGATATCGACCGGCGGGACTTCGCCCAGGCCGATGCGGAACATCATCATCGTGGGGGCGGTGAACGGTATCCACGACAGCACGCGGGCGATGGTCGCGTTCGGATTGAACATGATGAAGCCGATCAGCATCATGGGGATGGCCGCCATAAAGGAGAACATACCCGCGATCTGCTGCGACTCCTGCTGGGTGGTGCCCAGCGACCCGCCCGCGCCCATCAGGACGGCGTACAGCAGGAAGCCGAGCAGGTAGTAGATGACGCTCAGGATGACCAGCATGGGCTTCAGGGTCAACGGGATGACCAGCCCCAGGAGGCCCAGCGCACCGCCGCTCAGTGCCACCGCGGCGGCGATCCACACGGCGATCTGCGTCAGGCCCAGCGCGCCCAGTCCCAGCACTTTGCCGGCCAGCAGCTCCCAGGCGCGCACCGAAGACAGCACGATCTCGATCACGCGGCTGGTCTTCTCTTCCGCCACGCCGCGCATCAGGTAGCCCGACGCGGTGAAGATCGAGATGACGAGCAGCAGCGCCAGGAAGTAGGGCACCATTGTGCCGGAGAGGATGTCGGACACCCCGCCGCCGGTTGTGCCGCCGCTGCCGTCGAGGCTGCTTTGCGCCGGGGTCATTGGGTTGCCGATGCGCTCAGCCAGCGCCGGGTCGACCGCGTTGTGTAAAAGCTGGGTTTTCAGGAAGTCCTCGCTGTCGCTGAGTACGCCCACGTTGGGCGATCCGGTCCGGGTGATGACTCCCACCTTGCCGCTCTGAATGTAGTCGGCGGGGATGACCAACAGTGCCTCGATCTTACCGTCGGCCAGCGCCGCCCGCCCGCTGGTTTCGTCGGCGTAGGGCATGAACTGATCGGCGTACTGCGATACGACGGGCGTGAACATGCCGGTGTCGTCGACAAAGCCTATCGGCTGGTTCTGCTGGATCATCTGGTTGGCGACGAAATCTCCGGCGCTGCCGCCGAACAGGGCGGCGATCAGCAGGCCAATCAGCCCCAGCGTTGGCACAGCCAGCGTCCAGATGATGAAACCAGCACGGCGCAGGTTGGTGAGGTATTCGTGACGGGCGATAATCCATATCTTACGCATGGTGGCCCTCCTTGACGACCGCGACGAAGATCTCTTCGAGCGGGGCCGTAGCGACTTCGAACGACTCGATGTCGACGCGGCGCTCGACCAGCATGCGCAGCAGGTCCTGCGGCGTGAGGCCGTCCAGCGTCAGGATGGCGGTGCCATCCTCGCGCTGGATGCTGGCCACGCCGGGCAGCCCGTCGAGGCTGGTGGTGGTGCGGACGCGCACCGCGTGCGGCGAGTATTCGCGTTTGATGTCGTCGATAGCGCCATACAGCAGCGCCTTGCCCCGGTCGATCAGCACAATGCGGTCGCACAGCGCTTCGACCAGGTTCATCTGGTGCGCGCTGAGAACTATCGTCTTGCCTTCGGCCTGAAGCTCGCGAATCAGCGTCTTGAGGAGCCCGACGTTGACCGGGTCGAGCCCCTGAAACGGCTCGTCGAGGATCAACAGTTCCGGGTCGTGGATCAGGCTGGCGGCAAACTGAAGCTTCTGCTGCATGCCGCGGCTGAGGTCCTTTACCTTGTCGTCGATGCGGTCGTCCAGCTCGACGCGCTTGAGCCACATCAGCGCGCGCTCGCGGGCCACACTGCGCGGCGTGCCCTTCAACTCGGCCAGGTAGACCAGCACATCGACCAGCTTGAGATCGCGGTACAGGCCGCGTTCTTCGGGCAGGTAGCCGATTCGCTCGCGGGTCGAACCGGGCGGCGCACCCAGCACGTCGATGGTCCCCTCGTCGGGGTGGATGATGTCCATGATGCTGCGGATGGTCGTTGTCTTGCCAGCCCCGTTAGGGCCCAGCAGGCCGAAGATCTCGCCGGCATGCACTTCGAACGTAAGATCATCGACGGCCACGAAGTCATCATAACGCTTGATGAGGCCAGTCACCGTAAGGGGATTGTCAACCATGAGTTCCCTCTATACACTGCTTGTGTGTAAGTCCATTCATGACTCTGTACGCAGGTAACCCGGATCGCGTTCCGGGAGGCCGCTTGTTTGTGAGTGTACTCCCATGTAAGGTGGTTCGCCCCCCTAATGGATGGGGGAATCCATTACGAGGAACCACAAGAGGTGGGGAATCGTCAATTGTGTTGTATGGGGTGTGAAGTAGAATGAGGTGTGGACAGCATGCCTGAGTCTGAACCGGTGACGATCAGGCCCGGCAACCCACACGATAGCGCAATCGGCCAGTGGCAGCAGGATAGCATATGATCTCCAAACAGGCGCGCAGATTTCTCATTGGCACAGCACTGGCTCTGGTAGCGACAGGGCTGGTATGGACACGACCCGCCGCCGCCCAGGGCATCACCGGCACCAGGCTGGTGATCGTCGCCTGGGGTGATTCACTGCGGGAGATCGCCCAACGCTACGATACGACGGTTGAGGCGATTGTGATGGCCAACCACCTTGCATCGCCGGACCACATCAGCGCCGGGCAGCAGCTTGTGATCCCCGGCGGGGCGGGCGTGCAGTCGGCACAGGCCGCGCCGCCGCTCGACCCCGATGGGGCACACGTGGTGCAGCCCGGCGAGACGCTGTTCCGTATCAGCGTGAACTACGGCGTCTCGATGGATGCGCTGGTTGCAGCCAACGGGCTGGTTAATCCATCACGCATCTATGCCGGGCAGCGGCTGATCATCCCCGGCAGCAGCGCCGGCAGTGCGACGCCCTCGCTGCCGCTGCAGCACGTGGTGCAGCGCGGCGACACACTGGCGGAAATCGCGCGGCGTTATGGCGTGTCGATGTGGGCGCTGGTGCAGGCCAACAACATCAGCAACCCGTCGATCCTGTACGTGGGGCAGGTGTTGAACATCACCAACAGCAGCACGTCGAGCGGGGAGCCAAGCAGCGCACCCACGCCCGCGCCTGCTACTGGCGGGCCTGTCAGCGGCGTGTATATCGTGCAGCGCGGGGACACGCTGGCGACCATCGCGTGGAAGTACGGGGTGACGTATCCCTACCTGATGCAGCTTAACGGGTTGACCAACGCCGACCAGATCTACGCCGGGCAGAGCCTGACCGTCCCCGGCGAGGGCAGCGCCCCGGCTGCGCCGCCCGATCCCGGCGCAAGCAGCCCGGAGGGCAAAGAGGTGGTCGTCGTCCTGTCGACGCAGCAGGCGTACGCCTACGAGAACGGCGAGCTTCTACGCGAGTTCGTCGTCTCGACCGGCATCCCCGGCTTCCAGACGGTCACCGGGACGTACCACATTTACCTCAAGCTCGTCTCACAGCGGATGATCGGGCCGGGCTATGACCTGCCCGGCGTGCCGTGGGTGATGTACTTCTACAAGGGCTACGGGCTGCATGGCACGTACTGGCACAACAACTTCGGTACGCCGATGAGCCACGGCTGCGTCAACATGCGCACCGAGGATGCCGCCTGGGTGTTTGACTGGGCCCCAATCGGCACGACGGTGACCGTGCGTTACTGAGCAAACGAAACCGGCGACCTGCTATCAGCGGCCTGACTTCTCGTCCAGCCGCTTCATGAAGCGCGCTACGTCGATGATGAAGCGCGTGTGCGTCCCCTCGCCGATCTGCTCGTGCGCGTCCCACGCCTCGACGTGAAACGTCACCCTGCGCCCATCGACGGCGGTCACTTCGGCGCGGGCGCGCACCTGCTCGCCGAGCGGCGTGGCCGCCAGGTGGCGTACGTCGAGTGCCATGCCGACGCTGGCCTGCCCTTCTGGCAGTAGCGGGTCGATGGCGGCAACAGCCGCCGCCTCGATCAGCGCGATCATGGCCGGCGTGGCGTACACCTCAATGCCGCCGCTGCCCAGGTGCCGGGCGGTCTGCTCCACTGTGACAGTCGTCACTTGCTCGGCAGCCAGACCCGGATGTATGGTATCCATAGTGTTCTCCCAATTGAGCGAGCGCGATCAGGTTGATAAGCTGTGGCGTGCGCGCACGATGAGCGCCGCCCCATTGTAGATCAGACCCGACGAGAGGAGCACATCATTATGAAGCTGGTGTCTTACATCGATCAGCTCACAGACACCGGAGCACCATCGATCCAGGTCGGCGCGGCGCTTGGCGACGATTGCATCGCTAACCTGCACGTCGCGCAGACCTGGGCGCAGGGCGCGCGCGGCTTCCGCGCCCGCGAGATCCCGCAGACGATGCTGGGCATGCTGCGCAATTGGCCCGACGTCTACCCCCATCTGCGTGACCTACTGGCTGCGCTGGAAGGCGAGGACTGCCTGCACCTGAAAGGTTCAGGCCGCCAGCCGGTCGCACGGCCCGCCGCCGACATGATCCTGCTGCCGCCGCTGCCCAACGTGCTGAGCCTGCGCGATTTCTACGGCTTCGAGGAGCACGTACGCAACGTCTTCCGGCTGCGCGGCAAGTCGATCCCGCACGCGTGGTACCAGATGCCCGTGTTTTACTACGGCAACCCGTTCACCGTCATCGGCCCAGACCAGGCGCTGACGGTGCCCGATAGCGGCATAGCGCTGGATTACGAATGCGAGGTGGCGTGGGTGATAGGCCGGCAGGGCCGCAATATCGACCCCGAACACGCCGAAGAGTACATCGCCGGCTACACGATCATGAATGACTGGAGCCTGCGGGACGTGCAGTCCGAAGAGATGCAGGCAGGGCTAGGCCCGGCCAAGGGTAAGGATTTCGCTACGACGCTCGGCCCGGCGCTGGTGACGCCCGACGAGCTTGAGGACCGTCGAATAGGCAGTGGCACGGGGCTGGGCTACGACCTGGCCATGACAGCGCGTGTCAACGGCGTAGAAACGTCGCGCGGGTCGCTTAAAGACCTGCACTGGACTATCGCGCAGATGATCGCGCGCGCTTCACAAGACGTAACGATCTTCCCTGGCGAGGTGATGGTCACCGGGACAGTGGGGACCGGTTGCCTGCTCGAAGGCGGGGCACAGGAGTCGGGCGAGTGGCTGAAGGCCGGCGACCTCGTCGAGCTGGAAGTCGAGCGGCTGGGGCGGCTGTCGACGCCGATCATTGCCTCTCAGGAGTAGCGCGAGCGGCTGATTGTTGCGGCGCACTGCCCGGCACCGTACAATCGCCGTGACTGCCTGCGACGACACCCACAAGGAGCAACCGCCCGATGGAAGGTGTGCACGTCTCCGAGCATCCCCTGGTCAGGCACAAACTGACGCTGCTGCGCTCCAAAAAGACAGACCCGACCCTGTTCCGGCAGCTTGTCCGTGAGCTGGCGATCCTGCTGTGCTACGAAGCCACACAGGACCTCGCGCTCGACGACAAGACAGTCGAAACGCCGATGGGCAGCGCACAGGGCTATGAGCTGCGCGAGCGCATCGGGCTGATCCCGATCCTGCGGGCAGGGCTGGGTATGGTCAACGGGGTGTGGGAGATGATGCCCTCCGCCGAAGTGTGGCACATCGGGCTTTACCGTGACGAGCGCACGCTGCGCCCGGTGGAATACTACAACAAGCTGCCGGTCGACCCGCGCGTGCAGGTGTGCCTGATCCTCGACCCGATGCTGGCTACTGGCGGCTCGGCCACGGCCACCGTCGACCTGCTCAAAGAGTGGGGCGCAAAGCGGATCAAGTTTGTGGGGCTGATCGCCGCGCCAGAGGGGATCGCGGCGCTGCATGGCAAGCACCCTGACGTACCGATTCACATCGCCACCGTTGACGAGCGGCTGAATGACATCGGGTTCATCGTGCCCGGCCTGGGCGACGCTGGGGATCGCCAGTTTGGCACCGGCTAGCATGCCGCTGGGCGCTTACGGGCTGACGTTTGGCGCGGCGCTGGCGCTCTCACTAGCGCTGACGCCGCTCTCGATCTGGCTGGGGCGCAGGTGGGGGCTCGTCGCCGAGCCGGGCGGGCGGCGGCAGCATGCCGGGCGCATCCCGCGTACTGGCGGCCTGCCGATCTACATCGCGTTTGTGGGTGCGGTGTTGATCTCGCGGCTGTTCGTCATCAGTCCTGGCGAGGCAGCCGGCGGTCTGTCTGCCCGCGCTGACCATCGTGCGCTTCGACCCCAAGGAAATCGTCCGGCTGACGGGCCTGCTTCTTGGCGGGACGTTCATTTTCCTGGTGGGAATATACGATGATTGGAAGGAGCTGCCCGCGCTGCCGCAGTACGTCGCGCAGCTTGTGGCCGCTGGGATCGCCGTCGCCTTCCTGATCATCATCGAGTACGTCAACAATCCACTGACCGGGCAGCAAACCCCCGATTTCCCGTACCTGGTGACGGTCATCGCCAGCCTGTTCTGGCTGGGGCTGATGATGAACACTGTCAACTGGCTGGACGGGCTGGACGGGCTGGCGGCGGGCGTGGTGGCGATTGCCTGCGTGGTGCTGTTCGTTAACGCGGTGTTCCGCTTGCAGCCGCCGCAGCACAGTGTGGCGCTGCTGCCGGCGGCGCTGCTGGGCGCGACGCTGGGTTTCCTGCCGTTCAACTTCTCCCCGGCGCGGATCTTCCTCGGATCGTCGGGGGCGTACTTCCTCGGCTTTGCTCTGGGCGTGCTGAGCATCATCGGTGGAGCGAAGATGGCGGCTATCCTGCTGGTGATGGGCCTGCCGCTGCTCGACGTGGTGTGGCAGGTCGTCAACCGGCTGCTGCACGGGCAGAACCCGGTCCGGGGCGATCGGGGCCACCTGCACTTCCGCCTGCTGGACATCGGCCTCTCGCAGCGGCAGATCGTGCTGGGTTACTACGTGTTCTGCGCGCTGTTCGGCGGGCTGGCGCTGCTAACTCCATCACGGCTGTTCAAGCTGATCGCCATTGTGGTGATGGGGCTGATCGCGCTGGTGGGGTTCGCGTGGCTCTCGCGACAGGGCAACGCTGAGGAGTCAGAAAAGGAGCGGAATAACCCGCTCCTTATGGTTTATGACCGACGTTTTGGGTTATCAGCCATAAGCTGTTGGCTACTTATACTCCAGTTCGCGGTTGAGCACCCGGCTGAAGATCGCCTCGGCAATACTGATCACCGCCATCATGAACAGGTCAATACCCAGTGACATCACCAGTGCGAAGCTCAGTCCCTGCGCGATCTGCTGTATCGGGCCCTGAAGCGCCGCCATCAACAGGATATTCAGGTCGAGCACCAGCAGAAAGACAGTGATCGCCGCCACAGCGCCGAACAACAGCCACCAGTTGATCTGGTCGTGCTCCTCCGGCATCATCGCGTTGGCGACGGCGAACACGAGGTACACCCAGAACCAGAAATCGGGCGCGGAGATGAAGACGTTGAACCCCTGACCAATGGTCGGTAGGTCGCCGCTGGCCAGCGAGGTCAGCAGCGCCTGCGTGTTGAAGCGGGCCGCGCCGATGAGCACAATCGCTGCTACACCCGTCACCAGCGGGACCATGCCAACCAGCGTCGAGCGCACCATGTCGGTCTTCTTGTCGATCTCGACCAGCCCTAGGCGGATCGCCCCGCCGCGCTGCTTCTCAGGCCACAACTGGAACTTCTTGATCTTGCACTGGAGGATTTTGGCCAGCACCCACTGGCTGGCCTCGTGCAGCACGACACCGGGTAGTAGTGCCAGGTAGTAGACCAGCACCGCGGCCTGCGGGTTGTTGGTCAGCAGCAGGCCCAACCCTTGAATGTGGCGGTGAACCCAGCGCTCGACCTGAAGCAGCGGCCAGATCGCCAGCGCGGCGACAATCCACGGTACCAGCCAGCCAGGCAAGATAATCTCCCCCTCTTAGCGATAGATCACGGGCGGTCAAGCCCCCTTGGCCTGCGCCGTGACGCGCACCAGCGTGATGAAGTCCTCGGCCTTGAGCGGGCCCCGCCGACCAGCCCGCCGTCGATCTCCGGCTGGGCCATCAGCTCCTCGACGTTCTTGATATTGATGCTGCCACCATACTGAATGCGCATCGCCTGGGCGACCTCATCGCCGTACAGACCGGCCAGCGTCGCGCGAACCACGCCGCCGATGGTGTCGTTGGCCTGTTGGGGGGTGGCGGCCAGCCCGGTGCCTATCGCCCAGATGGGCTCGTAGGCGACGACGATGCCCTTCGCCTGCGCCACACTGATACCCTCAAAGGCGGCCTTCACCTGCCCGCTGACAAACGCTTGAGTCTCGCCGGCCTGGTTCTGCGCCAGGCTTTCGCCGACGCACACGATGGGCAGCAGGTCGTGGGCCAGCGCGGCTTTGATCTTCCGGTTGACTGTCTCGTCTATCTCGCCAAAATACTGGCGGCGTTCTGAGTGGCCGATGATGACCAGGTCGCACAGCCCCTTGAGCATCAGCGGCGAGACCTCGCCGGTGAATGCGCCCTGTTCTTCCCAGTACATGTTCTGCGCGCCGACCTTGACGCCGGAGCCTTTCAGCGCAGCGGCTACAGGGGCCAGCGCCACGAACGGCGGGCAGACGGCCTTCTCCGCGCCGGTTACATCAGCCAGCGGACCCTTGATCGCGTTGACGAGTCGAGCGCCTCGGCGACGGTTTTGTACATTTTCCAGTTGCCAGCCAGGATGGGCGTGCGCATGAATGTCTCCTTGTGGGTGCGAGAGGGCAAACAAGCAATCTGATTATAAGGTGGGTTGCCGGATGGCGCACCACTATTATATCGCAGGCCAGGCGGCGGTCTGCGCCAAAAGGGGCACAGCACGCTGTGC
>CAWBCR010000002.1:0-245523 GCA_963787375.1 uncultured Chloroflexia bacterium
GCCGTCAAGCCGCTGATCGCGCTGGTGGCGCTGTTCACGGCGATCTCGGCGGGGCTGATGCTCTCGCGCTGGGAGCCGCGCCCGGCGTCGTTTGGAACGCGCGGGCGGGTGGCCGTCGGCGTGGCGGCGGGCGGCGGGAATGGCCTGCTGAGCGGGCTGATCGGGCGCGGCGGCGGCAGCTTCGTGATGCCGCTGCTGTACCTGATGCGCGTGGACCCCGCGCACGGCGGCGGCGACCTCGGCGGTGGTCATCACCGGAGGGGCGCTGTCGAGCCTGATCTCGCACCTGGCGACAGCAGCCGGCCCGACTGGCCGGTGTGGCTGGCGTGCGGCGCGGCGGTCATCACTGGGGCGGGCAGGTCGGCTCGCGCTTCATGTCGGCGCGGCTGTCGTCGCCCACGCTCAAGACCATCCTGGGGATCGTACTGATGGGCGTGGCGGCGGCGCTGGTCGTCAAGGACATAGTAGCCTGGCCGTGTGAGGCCGGTGCCATCGACTGTGAAGATCGGACTGCTGGACAGAGACCCGTGAGCGAATCCTCTCCCCACACTTGACGACGTGCGGCGCGCGTTGAGCCTGACCGGCTTCGACCACGAGGCCGCCTGGCGGCGCATGGTCCCGCGCCGGCGCGCGCTGCGCCGCGCGATGGACCTGCCCGGCGAGGCGCGCATCGCCGAAGTGCTGCTGCTGCTGTACCCGCGTGACGGCGGGCTGTGCTCTGGTGCTGACGCAGCGGACGGACACAGTCGCCGGGCAGATCTCGCTGCCGGGCGGCGGGCGCGAGCCGTCGGACGAAAAGCCGGGCGACACTGCGCTGCGCGAGGCGTGCGAGGAGCTGGCGATCTGCGAGCCGGTAGACCTCGTCGGGACGCTGGCACCGCTGTATATCGGCGTCAGCGACTCAGCAATTTCACCCCTACGTGGGCTGACTTCGCGCGCGCCCCCTGTTTTCCGGCCTGAGCCAGCTGAGGTGGCGGGCGTGATCGAGATGCCGCTGCGGGCGCTGCTGGGGCGGTGCGATCAAGGCTGAGGAGCGCTGGACGCTGCACGGGTTGGAGGTGGACGTGCCGTTCTACCGGCTGGGCGAGTTGGTCATCTGGGGGGCGACGGCGATGATCCTGAGTGAGTTCGAGCAGCGGCTGCGGGCGGCGCTGGATGGGCGGTAGCCTGGCGCTGTATTCAATTGCTGGGTGCCCACGGTTGGCTTGTGGCCGGGTGGAACACAACGGGGTGGGGGGCCGGAAGCGTGGGCGCGGCCTCCTGCACACGATGGCTGCCGAAGCGCGGCAAGCTGCCATCGACCTTCCGAGCGCCTGACTCTCCCGCCGCCGCCTCCGCCTAAGACGGGTTGACGATCTCGCGGCGGGCGCGCTGAAGGCGCTCTGATGCGGAATCCCGTGTGACCGATGTCCTTCCTTCTCGCCGCCGAGGCCCCCTGCGCGACAATCCATAGTCTGCGTCAGGCGGCGGACGGGGCGGGCGCGGCGCGCAGGTCGCGACGTTGGCGGGCGGCGGGGGGACCATCATTATCCCTCTGCCGTGGGTCCTGCCGCGGGCGCGGCGCGCGCGCGAGCGCCGTGAGATAGCGCGTTTCGCCGGAAGGATTTCCCGGCGAAACGCATAGAATTATGTTCTGTAGGTATTGTAGGGCAGGGGAGGGGGAAGAGTCAAGGGGGTGGCGTTGAGCATCCGTATAACGGGGAGTTAGAGTTTGCTAACCGCCGCAAATGAGCAAAGCTCACTTGCTTACGCAGTTTGCCCGCCGGGCAAACTGCACCCCGGCCCTCTCCGGCAACGCGCCTGCGGCGCTTATGCTTGGTGGAGAGGGGAGCAAGAAACGCTCCTTTCGGGGAATCGAATTCCCCGGCCAGTATGGCGCGCGCAGCGCGCCTGCACGTCCACTAGAAGTGGACAGAAGCGAACGTGGCAAGAGCCTCTCTTGTTAAGAACGGTGGCGTAGTACCGGCGGGATTTCGCGGCGAGGGGTGGCGGATCACGAGGGGATAAATCGACCACTTGACTCCCGCGCTGCGTGTCGATATACTCTTTGAAAACCGACCGACCGGTCTGAAACGAGGGGAGATGTCCAAAGGAGAACGCACCCGCGCCGAAATCGTGGCGACTGCCGCGCCGATCTTTAACCGGCAGGGCTTTGCGGGCGCGTCTATCGCGGACGTGATGCGGCAGACCGGGCTGGAGAAAGGTGGAATCTATAACCATTTTGCCAGCAAAGAGGAACTGGCGCTGGCGGCCTTCGACTACATCTGGGACATCGCCAGCCAGCGGATGATACGCTTCATCCGGGGCGCGACCTCGCAGGGGGCGCGGCTGATCCGGATCATCCGGTTCTTCACCGACTACTATGAGACCCCGCCGGTCGAAGGGGGATGTGTGCTGCTCAACACGGCGGTCGACAGCGACGACACGCAGCCGGCGCTGCGCGAGCGCACCCGCCAGGCGATGGGCCAATGGCACGCGCTGGTAGAACGCACCGTCCGGCGAGGGGTGGACGGTGGGGAGATGCGCCAGGACGTGGACCCGGAAAGCGTCGCCACGCTGGTGATCGCCACCGTAGAGGGGGCGATCATGCTGAGCCACCTGTACGACGACCTGACGTACATCGAGCAGGCAGTCGAGCGCCTGGTGGAATACGTCGAGCGCAACGTTCTGATCTAACAAGAGGGGGAATCCCGGCAGCGGGGTTTTCTTTTACGCCAAAAACAGACCGAGCGGTCTGAAATCGGACCAAGGAGAGGACACGATGACGCACAATGGACAGGCAAAGGAACTCGAAAGCCGGGCGCGGGTGCGCTTTCAGGACTGCGACCCGTTCGGCCACCTGAATAACGCCCGCTATATCGACTACTTCTTCAACGCCCGCGAGGATCAGATGGCCGCTTACTACGACTTTCATATCTTCGCGCACGGCCAGCAGACCGGGCAGAACTGGGTGGTCAGCAAAAGCCAGATCGCATACCTGGCCCCGGCCTTTCTGGACGAAGAGGTCGTGATCCGCACGCGGCTGATCCACTACACCGAAAACGTGCTGGTGATCGAGGGGCTGATGTTCGACGCCAAGCTCCAGTACCTGAAGGCCGTGGCCTGGGTGGAATTCACCTATGTCAACCTGAGCACAGGCCGCCCGGCCCAGCACGAGGACGACCTGATGGACCTGTTCGGCACGGTGGTGGTGGACGAGAGCTACGACACGGCGGGCTTCGTGCCCAGAGCGGACCAGCTCCGCGCCCTGCAGCGCCAGATGCGCCACGCGCAGCAGGCTCAGGCCGTCGCCGGCTGATCGGACTGCTGTCGAACGGCCACTCTAACCAACCAGAGGCCCGGCGCACGCCGGGCCCTTCTTGATTCCTGGCATATAATAGATGTATGGGCAGGAAGCTATCACTCCGATCACGCGATTGGCAAGCGGCCAGCCGGTGGGTGAAACAGGCCAGCACTCGCCGGGCTTCGCTGATTCTCCTATCCCTGTGGGTTGTGTGGGCGTTCGCTGGGTGCCAGAGAAGACCCCCAAGCACGGTGCCCCCTCCAGAAGTGATCGATATGAAGATTGCGCCATCTGACTTCGTATTCTACGGCGGCGACGAATGTCCTGACGATTTCCCACGGACCATTACCGTCACCGCGTTGGTGGCAAGCTCTGCTCCTATTCGATCAGCCTGGCTGAAGTACCGTTTCAGGACGCGGTCGATTCTTTAAGTGGATGGCTGGGCCCCGTGCCGCTGGCGTATGTGGGAGGGAATCGTTATGAAACGACCCTTGAAGTCGACCCCACAACTGCGCAGCGCTTCCTGAACGGTGGGGCCGGGGATATCGAGTTCTTTGCGCATGTCGTGGATCAGAATCAACTCAGGGCAGGCATGGGGGGGTATGGGATCCACGTGACACCCTGCCAGTATTGACATGGCGTGCTTCTTCGTCACGAGTTCGGCCGCCTGAGGATAAAATCCTCAGGCTATGAATAGTACGTCGGCTGGAAACCGACCCCGGAGATCCCATCCCGACACCGCGACGGTGCTGCTGCGACGCGCCCGGCACGTCCTGGGAGCGGATCGCAGCCCGCGCTGAACGCTTCATCGAACCGGCTAGGTCGCGCGGTCACTGTTCGGTCACGCCTATGATATCAAGGCCTACCTTCCTGAAGGGCAGCCCATCATGGCCTACACCCGATGCTACCCGGACTGGCTCGCGATTGGGCAGGAGCTGACCTATCTGAAATGGGGTACGAGGAAGCCGAAGCTGCCGCCCTCGAAACTGGGAGCCCAACGCGCAATCTGGAGTTTGGCGGGTATCGGAGTTAGCCTTTGGGTGAGCGCAAATGGCTCGTACCTAGTTTAAGTGCGTCTACATCCGGCGGATATGGGGCAAGGAGGTCTCGGTTGGGCCAGCCCTCATATCCGCCGGGCTTGCTGATTACTTACTCAGCCTCTCTACATAACGATCCAGTATGGATCCTGACCGAGTTTTCTGCTACGAATGCGTCTACAGGAATACCGTCTTGAGGGCGATTTAACTGGATCCGGTATATGTCGTCATGCTCCCAAATAATGGATATTCGGATCGATGCATCAGGTATCAGCAAAAACAACTCTAATAGAGATGTTCCCGGTATGGCCTTCTCAAGAGTAGGTCGTAGCCTAATCTCCTCAACTAACCCCAACATTTTTCTTGCTAACTCGCTATACCGTCTATGCCCAATAGCCTGCTGATACCATGCAATAACGTCGTCCCAACTACCCAAGGCCATGTTAAGTACCCCTTTATCTGCCTAAGATCCGGGCAATCAGCAGCCCGGCATCCCCTGGTGAAAGCTCTTGTTTAGATCCAGTGGCGCTATCATATGAGTAGTAATCTACTCGCCTGAAGAGCCGGAGTATCCCCGTTCCAGTCAAGAATATTAAACTTCAACCTTCCATTCGGCACTTTTGAGAAGTAAGTCATTAGCCCGCCTGAGGATAAAGTCCTCAGGCTATGAATGATGCGTCGGCCAAAAGCCGACCCCGGAGACCTCACCCTGACGCGGCGACCGTGCTGGCGCATCGGGCCTGGTGTGCGGCACGCAGGCGATCATCCCCGCGCACAGATGGTCACCACTCTTCTTTCACAGTCGGCTTGCCCTCATCCTGCGCTTTGGCTATGCTGTATATGCGATCCTGGCCATCTTCCAGATCAAAGGAAATCTGCACTCCCGAGATCGGTATCCAAAGTTGTAACTGCAACTCCTCACCTATGGCTACTTGTATCTTCTGGCATTCTACATGATGCTCGTCAACGTAGTCTCTAAAGCGCTTCCTGTCCATCTGATATCCAAGATCGAGCCAATCGATGCCTGTTTGTGGGGGAACACGCTGGGATCCATATCTCGGAAGTAGATGACCATGTAGTTCAGCCGGTCAGCCTTGAACCAGAGATGTAGATTGCCGTACCGCATTGGCTCAAAACCTGATGGATGAGGATGCTCTGCAACGTACGAGTAGTAGGCCTCCGTGCTGGCGAAATCGCGTGGTGGCCCCAAGCGATTGAGGATCTCAGCCGTGCTCAGGCCCAGATGAAGCGATCCGATCTCCCCGGTGGACAGAAAGTCGGCCAGGCTGTTTGTCTTTGATGCGGGAGGTTGTTTGTCGCTCATACTTCTATTGATCACCTCTTGCGATTGTGGAAGTCCGCACCGCCGGGCCGCGCGGCGAGGGCCGCCTGAGGATGAAGTCCTCAGGCTATGTAATGATGCGTCGGCTGGAAGCCGACCTCGGAGAATCCCATCCCGACACCGCGATGGCACTGCCGCACCGCGCCCGGCGCGTCGTGGGCGAAGGTCGCCGCCGCCGTTGTAGATACGGTGGCATTTGTCAAGTGGATTAGGCAGCTTTCTTCAGTTTCTCCTGCTTCTGTAGGTAGTTGGGATCAAACATCGTCTTCCTGGTTGCCACTCCCCAGCAAAGGTGCAGCAGTTTCCGCGCGCTTGCACATACAGCCGCCTTGCCATTCTTCCCACGCTTGATAAGCCGGTCATAATAGGGCTTGACGATTGGATTCCAGCGGATGGCGTTCAAAGTAGCCATATATAACACTCTCCGCACTTCATGGTTGCCTGTATGACCGACGTAGCCCTTACCTTTAAGGCTGGTTCCGGATTCACGCCTATGAGGTGCAAGGCCGACATAGGATGTCAGTTGTTCGACCCGCTCACAGGATGTAAAATTGTGGGTGATGCAAACCAGCCAGGCGGCTGTAATGAGTCCAACTCCGTTGACACTCATCAGTCGCCTGGTTGTGTTGTTCCACTCTTCATCCTGTTTCAAGATTTGGCGATTTCGCGGTCAATGGCGTCGATTTGTTCTTGCATGGTGTCTGCAAGTACCTGAAAACGCTTCAGGACCGGATCTTACGGCCAAGGCATGATGCTTGAGCGCATGGATGCGGTTGCAAACCTGCGTACGCATATCACGCAGGTCAGTTCGCTGCCGAAGACGCTGAAACAGCTCCTGTTGAATATTCGGGGGTGGAGTCCATCGTTTGAGTTTCAAGGTGGCTCCCAGGCGAGCCAAAAGCTGCGCATCCAACCGGTCGGTTTTGGTGCGCTTGAGTTCGGTCCGGGCAAAGTAATGGGCACGACCGGATTGATGACACTGACTGCAAACCCGGCATTGTAGAGGGCCAGTGCGATGTGCCACCAGTAATTGCTCGTCGCTTCAATCACTATCAGGGTGTCTTCTGGAGAGCAGCCGGTCTTTTTTAAGCGAGCGATTAACTTCTTAAAGCCACTTTTGCTCTGAGAAATATCAAAGGCTGGCTGGATCGCTTCTGAGTCCTCAGCCAGGGCGACACTGGCTGTTTTGGCGGCGATATCAATGCCAACAAACAAGGAATACTCATCTAGCTACCGGACACTTGAACAAATGAGCGAGAGTTGAACAGCAGCAGATCCCTCGATAAGGTTGAGTATTCCGACCAAACCACATCGAGGAGACTGACATGCTGTCCAACTCTGACCTGTATCGTACGTGGCGGAAGCGTCTGGCGCAACTCTCGCCGGATGACTGCGCGAGCCGGTTGACGAATATGCTGCTGTTGGTGGTCGGGCTGTTCAAAGCCAGGAGCGTGCACGTGAGCCTGATGGCCCGGAAGCTGCCGATCCGGGCCCAGAAGCTGAGTCTGGACAAGCGGCTGCGGCGGTTTCTGGACAATGGGGCGGTTCGGGTGCGGGAATGGTACCGTCCGGTTGCCGAATGGCTGATCCAGGCGGCGTCGAGCGCTGGGCAGGTTCATCTGATCATCGATGGCAGCCAGGTCGGTTTTGGGCACCAGTTGCTGATGGTGGGGATTGCCTACCGTCGCCGGGCGCTGCCGCTGGCGTGGACCTGGGTGCGGCACAAGCGCGGACACAGCACGACCTGCAAGCAGGTCAAACTGCTGGCCTACGTGCGGGGATTGATCCCACAGGGGGTCCAGGTCTCGCTGGTCGGTGACAGCGAGTTCGGGAACACGCTGCTGATCGAGCATCTGGACTTCTGGAAGTGGGATTATGCCCTGCGACAGCCCGGCGACCACCTGATGATGCCCTACGGACAGCGTCAGTGGCAGCGGCTGGACAGCCTGGCGGTGCAGCCCGGGATGCTGCTGTGGCTGGGCCGGGTCGTCCTGACCCGTGCCAGCGCCTATCCCACCAACCTGGTCGTCTACTGGGCGCGTGGCGAGAAGGAACCCTGGTATCTGGCCACCCATCTGCCCGGCCCGCACGGTGCCATCCGCCTCTACCGCCGCCGTATGTGGCTGGAGGAGACCTTCGGCGATATGAAAGGGCATGGTTTTGACCTGGAGGCCACTCATCTGCGTCACTTCTTGCGTCTGTCGCGCCTGACGCTGGTTGTGTGCTTGCTCTATCTCTGGCTCGTCGCGACCGGTGAATATGTCTTGCAGACCCACCAGTGGGCTGAGGTCGACCGCTCCGACCGCCGCGACCTGAGCCTCTTCCGCCTGGGCTGGGATTTCATCGAACGGCGATTAGCCCTCGATGACCCTGTCCCTATGACCTTCATCCCGAACTTCTGTTCAGTGTCCGGTGGCTAGAATACTCATCAGACATTTTGACCTCCTTCACGTCCTGGAGATTGAATAATCTCAGTCCTTGGCATTTCATTCTCTCTTACCTCGTAATATGTAGTCCTGGGCACTGCTTCTAACTGGATAATTCATGTTGCCCGCAGCGCATTGTTGCTACTAGATACGGTACAGAGTAGGCCAGGCCCACCAGCACCGGGGTTCTCTCTGCCCAGAGTCAATTCAAGCCTATGGGGAATAGCCGAACGCACCGGTGCTGGGGACTGACTGCCTCACCCCGCAGCTGACCGTGATGAGGCACAACGACTGCCGGGGGACTATCTACAACACGCGGTCTGTGCCGCTGGCGTAAGTGTGACCTCTCCGGCAGTGGTTAACAAATATGTCTTCACGCTCATTGGCCTCGGTCAGAACCGCAATAGTGATCTCATGTGAGGGCTCACTTGGTGTTCAAAAGCTCCTTGTAATTGCGACCAAAGGTTAGATTGTCTGATTTTCTTCAAATGTCATGTTTTGAGGATCAGTCAGGAATTCGTGTCGTTGCGCAGCCGCAATGACGTGCTTCTGTTGCAAAAAGTCATCGCCTGGTATTGGAACATATCCCTCCCATTGAAACTATGGCAACCACGCGATGCCTGAAATATCGTCGCCATTGTCTCCTGGGTTAGGTTTTGTACAGAGTCGTCCGACAGAGAAAGAAGCCATAAGCTTGCGTCAGCCAAGAACGCGATTTCTTTGCCGTCAGGCGACCACATCGGTGAGCCAAGTGCCTCAGAGTCTAAACCAAGTTCCTGCAGCGTATACTCTCGAACCACGTGTCCCTGAAGATCGATGATGCACAGGCTCATGTCTGTGCTCCTACCTGTTAGTCCTTGTAGCATACAGCGACAAGTTCGCTGCCGTCAGGCGACCACGAGAACTGACCATTGCTGACAATGTTGAATTCGGCCACTGGGCGAATATTATGGGTGGAACACCAAAGCGACTCATCATCGCAGTTCACGTCTAAAACGTACAAGGAGGAATAATTTGTAAGTAGCCCGATGTTCTCTCCATTTGGAGACCAGGCAAGGCTCACATATTCAGGTTCCAGGGGACTTCCAATCACTGGGTGCTCGATGCAGGAGGTATCAGCGACCTTGAGATTGTGCCTGTACTCAAGTGGACTGTTTCAAAGGACTGCCGATCACCAATGTACGCGAGATAAGTTCCGTCGGGCGACCAACTGGGCGACAGGACATACTCATCAGCCTCGACTTCCTGCACAATGTCGCCGGACAGATTGAATAGATAGATCTTATGATCACACGCAAACGCGATAAGCGAGGTCGCCTGAGAGTTTCACCAGTTGCCATGATACGCACATACATTGCGGTCTGTGAGCAGCCTAATGCTTGACCCATCCGCACATATCAAGTAGTAACCGTAACTGCTACCCGACCAGGGTCTTCCCAGGGCCATGATGTCGTATTCGGAGCACAATGCCTCAGTCGAGGTAGGAGTAAATGATGAGGCTGCCATAAATTCGTCGGTTGCCTGCAAGGGCACTGGAGCAGTCTCCGCCGGTTCAGGCGTTGCCGAAGTTGGAGTATCTGGCAGGGTTGGAGTGGCTCCCTCCGTTGGAACAGTACATGATGTGAAAAAAGCTATCAACGGCAGAGCACAGATTATAGTCGCAAAGGCTCTCGCCCCTGCGCTGACCAACGCCTTCATCGGCTCGATCAGGCAGGCTGCCCGGTCGGGGCTGGGGCTCGGCTGATGCCAGACGGGAAAGATCCAGCAAGGAGGATGTCCGTGCGAAGGGAATATCGTCCTCGCTTAACTCCATGTATTGACACTAGGTGAGGTCCTCGTGAGCGGAAAGCAAAGAGAACATCCCTTTTCACCTTCCCGCCGAGCGTTTTCAATCATCCCCCGCTTTTCCGGCATTACCGAAAGTCACATGCTTCTTCTGGAATGCTGCCCTGTTACCTGTCTCAGGGTAGCGGGTTGAAAATCCCAGAAGATCAGAATACCCTCGTGAGTTCCAGCGGCCACATATTTCCCATTTGGTGACCATGCCACACTTGTTACCTCTTGTCCAATGGTGAAAGTCGCCATCTTCTCCCCTGTGGCCGGAATCCATATCAATACCATGCCGTCTGCCAAGCCACTGGCTAATCGCTCCCCATCTGGCGACCACGCCACACTGTTCAACCACCCAAGTTCATTGGGCCCTTTGAGGTTAGCCACCTCCTGCCACGTCACTGTATCCCGTATTTGCACTGCTTCGTATGCACCTCCGCTGGCCAGCCACTTTCCGTCTGGCGACCACGCCACACTAGCTACCGGGCGGCCTATGAAGGTTGCCAGTTCATCTCCTGCCGTCACATCCCATATCCGGGTACCATCATCCACCAATCCACCGGCCAGTTGTCTCCGTCTGGCGACCACGCCACGCTCAAAACTGCATAGGAACTGACCTTGAAGTTGATCAACTCCTTTCGCGTTGCCACATCCCAGATTCGGATGATGCCTTCCTTTGACCCACTGGCCAAACGCTCCCCATCTGGCGACCACGCTAGGCTGTACACGTCGCCAGCGTTGCTGCTGAGACGGCTGATTCCTCTCCAGTCACTGCATCCCACATCTGCACCGAGCCATTGGCTGATCCCGTGGCCAGCCGCTTTCCATCCGGCGACCATGCCATGCTCATTATTCTGCTTTCAGGTATCGTCACTTGAAGCTCTAAGGCGTCCATCTTATAGATCAAGATCCACTTCGAGCTCTCGATAGCTAGGTGATTGCCGTCGGGTGAGTATGCAATCTGCGAGATATGAGCATCCAACAACTGCCAGGCTACTGCTCCCTCCAGCACCGGAAGATCTGCGGGAACCAGGGTCGGTCCAGAGGGCGTCTGGCTTGGCGTTGGGGAAGGGGTTGACGTCGGAGTGAAGGTGGGCGCGAACGACACAGTGGGAGCCGAGGCGGAGGTCGGTGTAGACACTGGCACTGCGCCACAAGCGATCAGCAACGGGAGGAAGACTGAAAGTCCGGCAATCATTCTCAAACATTTCATCGGGATTAACCTCTCTATCGAAGCCATCCAAGTATCCCTTGTAACACCCATGAGGGCATCGGGAACACGTTTCAAGCTCCTAAGAGCCATAGGGCATCTGCAATCCAGAGTACTTCACAGCAAGAAGACCTCGATACGGTTGGTTGGGCCAATTCTGGGTGTAATCACATCTGTCCCGATAATCATAGTTTCCTTCCCAAGCATCATACTTCTCCTGGGTGATCGTCCTCTCCGCAAGGTCCCGATTCATTTGGGTGAACATTGGGTCAACATAACCCCGCCCCGTAACCAATGGCTTATGAGAGATCGAGATAAACCCGTGACCATTGTAAGATGATCCCACGTACCATCGCCATTGTAATCATATGCTATGACATCACCAGGCTGTAGGAGGCCAGAAGTGAAGCCATCAGCCGGTTCGTCCAATGGAGTTGCACCATTAGCATCCCAATATTTGTAGAAGGCATCTGCGTTGCCCCAAGCAGCCAATTCACCCCAACGGCCACCATTTGTGAACCTATTGTTGGCCCACCATCCTGCAGGATCATTCCCGTTCCAATACCACGTGCCATCGTCCTCGTAGACCAGGTCTCCATCCATTTTGAAGCCAGCTTTCCACAGGATGACGGAAACAAATCGTGTGCAATCCTGGCAATTCTGACCTTTTACTGGCCTTGGGTCTTCCGGATGCTCTTCCCAGTCAAGCCCTGGCGTCCAGAATCCAGTTGTTTCGTACCATTCTTTCCAGCTTATTTGTGCCAAATCCTGAGCCACTTCTACAGCCTTATTGCGCCCTACCATTGGGTTAAGAATAGGGGGTTGCTTTGCACAATCTTCAGGCAGACCGTATCCGCTATCGCAGTAGGAATGTCCGCTCAGATCGGTGTAAAGAATCGGATTGCCCATCAAGTAGAGATACAGGTTCCTCTCCTGCCTCGAGGCAGGTCCATCTGCATGAACCGCCCCATCGACGGCACGTAGTACCGCGCCCGCAGATACACGAACCCGCTGCTGTCGACTTGCTCGCCGGTCCAGCCGTAGCTGGACGTGCCTGTCCCCACGCTGTCGTAGACCGTGCCGTACGGGTCGTAGGTCTGCGCCAGCAGCGGGCTGCCCGCCGCGTCGAGCACCTGCCGCACCGAGCCCAGCGCGTCGGTGGCGAGGATCGCAGCCCGCGCTGACCGATGCCTTCGTCGGCTCGGTCAGGCAGGCCGCCCGGTCGGGGCTGGGGCTTGGCTGAGGTTGAATGGCTAAGATGTACCAAGGAGGATGTCCTCATAGCAAGGACATCCTCCTTGCTTAACTCCGTGTATTAAGTCGTCAGTGAGATCCCAGTGAGCGAGAAAGAGAGTATCCCTTTGCACCACCCCATTGCTCGTCAGGCCAGAGGCAGTGTAGGCCAGAACTATCATCAGGCTGGTAGCTTGTCTCCGGCTCGTGATCGTTGTTTATCGCTTTTGTACTGACACGACGGTATGTAATGATGTTGGTGTGTAATCTCCTAATTGTGTAGCCAACGAGCTCCGATGCAGGCACGATCTTCATCTCGTAGTCCTGCTCCGATGCTCCTGTGATCACGGCAAAACCCTGTTCGGCTGCTCGCCAACCCAGCAGTGTCTCAACTGGGCCGTACTCAAGTAGCTGATTGGTCTTCCGGATCAAACACCCACAGGTTTGTTGTTCCTCCGCACGGATCATTTGGTTCTGCAATTCGCAGCGCGGTTAGGCCCGCACCCTTTAAATCACTTACCCCACATAAAGAACCACTTCCGTCGATGCTTCGTTCAACCCGTGCTTTCTAAATTAACATTAAGTACTAGCAGGTGAAATCTCTCGTAATTACGTTCGGGCTCGTTTGTCAATAGCAGCAGTCCTGGGGTAGCTTCGTCGGAACCTTGAAAATCTGGAAACTGCCTGTAGTTTGAAATAAGAGTCTCGCTGTTGTCAGGAAACTCAGGATCAATCCTGCGCAGTTCAACAGTGTTGAAGTACAAGTCGCCCGATTGCTGGAGAGGCCCCGAGGCGACAACCATTAGCCCAACTGAGGCCCAGTTCACACTAACTATGCTACCTCCCTCGTCAAGTTCAAGAATTGCTCTGTGAAGCAAATGGCCTTGTTTGTCAACGATAAAGAACTCGTTCTCGATAAATGCCACGATATATCGGTCGCCATCAGGTGACCAAGCAAATCTCACACAGTTGTCAATGTCAACTTCAGGTGGGTAGGGTTCGAACGGATATTGTGCCAACCAGTCTTGGCCGTCTTCGAAGCTGTAAATGACCACACTTCTGTCATTACAAGGCGCACGCACTTCGACCGCTCTACGGACTGCAATCGCAGTGCTGTCTGGCGACCATGACACTATCCACTGATAACCAGCGAGAGGTGTACCAGTTAGGGAATATGCTGGATCAGCCGTGGATGTGATCCGCAAATAAGATCGATCTCCTGCCCAATCTCCCCCCACCACTTCCCATCCGAAGACAGAATGTAGGGCTCTACACTCAACTGCGCGATTAACCCGGCAGACGGAGATGCGACCGATGTAGCAGGTGATGCTTCAGTGGGGCCAGGGATTTGAGTACAGGATGCAAGTAGCCACCCAATCCAAACTACATTGACAAGCGTTTTGATCGCAAAATGGTTCCGCATCATACGTTAACTCCAGTATCGGACAACAGGGATCTTAATGTTTCATTGTTACTGCCCATCGGTTCACATCTTGAGCATCGTCAGGCTTAATGGAAACAGAAGTCTCGGGGGACTTCCACACCTCCCAAAATGCGGTTAGGGATATCTCCCAATATGGACCCCCGCTAAGGGTATTCTCGATGTAAATCATCCACAGAATCTCGGTCGATACCCAAGATTCTAGCAAAGTGCGCGTAATTCGGTGAAACCGTAGAAGGTACTTCCGTACCTTTTTGGACTTGTATATCTACGATAACCTGATCGCCGTTGTTGAGAGAGATGTACATATCCCCAAGTGTCCAGCGATCATGCGCCGTAACAGTCCAATCACTGAACACTTCTTTAAGCGCTGAGACATAAAACGAAGGTTGAATACCATGGTCGCTTGAGTATGCACCATGTGACGCTACATAGAGGGCTTCCACTGTCTCAATAACATCAGAGCCAGTTGCCGACGCGGCGGCGACAAATCCGCAGGTATTGAAACCATATGTGGAATTGCTTGTAATCGATGTTAGGTATTGATCTTCTCTTGGGAGGGTAGCAAGGGCTTCAACCACTATTAGACGATGTGACAAATTGTGATTGTTCACATAGCTAAGTACATTCAAACAAGTCATACCGGATGGGACCCGATAATGGAAAGCACCGTGTCGGGTGTCTCGTTACAGAGATCAAAGAACATCTGAGCAGCGGCCAGAAGTGCCTTGACCAATTCAAACAACTCACAATGGGTAACATCACGACGGTACTGCCGCCACAGGTGCTCGATGGGATTCAACCACGGGCTGTAGGTTGGCAGATACAGAAGTACCAACCGTCCGGCTGCGGCACGGACCACTTCCTCCACCTCATCATCTTCGTGCGAACTGGCGTTATCCCAGGCCACGAAAACAGTTCCGGTTGGGTGCTTGTCGACCAACCGTTGCAGCAGTTCAGCGATCTCTTTGCGGCGCTTGCGGCGACGAAAGATCACTTCCGTCTCTCCCGTGTAGTAGTTCACCGCCCCGATCCCGTAGTGCCTGGTTGGCTGTCCAGGCGTTCGGATCATGACCTGCTGGCCCTTGGGGCTCCACATCGCCTGGAGGGTGGGAAACCAACTCACGTTGAATTCATCCGCATAGTAGAACACATCGCCTGCCTTCAGCCCGTCACGTGTCTCTTCGACCGTCTTTTTTTGACCTCATACTCCGGATCGGGGCTGCTGATCTTATGCTGCGGACGACTGAGCACGATCTCGTGTTTGGCCAGGTGCAACCGCACCGTTTCCGGCTCTACCCGGATACCGGTCTCTTCGGCCATATAGTCAGCTAATCGCTGCAAGGTCCAGGTCGAATATGCCAATTCCAGACTTCGTGGTCGCCGGCGAACCGCACTTAACAGCTTCTCAACGTAGGTATCGGTTACCTTGGCGGGTGCACCGGGCCGAGGCGCATCTTTCAGACCCTCCACCCCTTCTGCCAAATAGCGCTTCATCCAGCGACGCACCGTCTGTTCATCTTTTCGCACTACCGATGCGATCTCTGGGGCGGTCATCCCTTTTTCAGCCGCCAGCAGCATCATCTGGGCTCGCGTCCGGAGCCGCACATCTTTCGTGCCGTGATACAATTCATCCAAGTCCTTGATATGTTCGGGTGTTTGGGGTGGAAGTCCCAGTGCTTTCATTTCTCACCTCCGCACCCACTATACACCCGGCGAAACTTATTTGCTTGTACTTAGACAGCTCAGAGAATTGGGTATTGAAGTCATTGACCGAAGAAAACCTTACCGGCGTTGGCGTCGCGGTTGGGCTTGCTGAAGGCCCAGTATTGACTGGAGGGCATACTCGATGCTGACTGAGTTTGAGATCCGCTAGGCACAACAGACCACTCGGATCGGTGAACATAACAGGGACTCGATGCAGCATACAAATAAAGGTTTGCCTCTTGCCTGCTGGGGTCGGTATTTACGAACCGCCCCATCGACGGCGCGTAGTACCGCGCCCGCAGGTACACGAACCCGCTGCCGTCGACCTGCTCGCCGGTATAGCCGTAGCGCGACGTGCCTACTCCCACGCTGTCGTACACCGTGCCGTACGGGTCGTGGGTCTGCGCCAGCAGCGGCTGCCCGCCGCGTCGAGCACCTGCCGCACCGAGCCCAGTGCGTCGTAGGTGAAGTACTCAGTGTTTGTCCCATCGCTTTGCGCAACTAGGTCGAGACCGTGTAGGTAGTAAATGGTTGGCTGCACTTCTGGCGGGTTGATACCATCATCCACAGTGATGGTTTCTGCCAGAACCATTGTGAGTGGCGTACCGATGTCGAGTACGTACTCTGTGGCTGTGGCGATACCATTTTCAACCACCGTCTGCGATAATCTATTTCCATCTCCATCATACGAGGCGTAGGTCGTGGTTGAAGTGCAGGCCCGCCAAACTCTGCTGCCGCTCGCTGCCACTTGCCGCTCCGATGTCCTGCTTCGAACGATAAACAGAATAGGGGATGCCCTAAACTCAACTCTTGAGCATCTTAATAACTCGCTGAATGCTCTCCCTATCATCCTCATTGTAGGACCACTCGGAGGGAGGGAAAATACCTTCGTATGCCTGGAAATATGCCAGCAAGGCCGCGATTTGCGATTTTGAAAGTCTAGCAATCATATTCAAGGCTAACTTGTTGGAATGTGCCAGATGTCCTAGAATATCCTCTTTCAAGGTATCGGTTTCACGGGGAAACTCAATCGCGGCAATAAGCAAGGCAGGAAGATAGAAGTGCCATGCCTCGTCAGTAAACCAAGACATGCGATTGCGAGTTGCAGCTATAACGTTCACAGGCACTTGGCTCCAATGTGTACAGCGTAGTTCTTCCTCTGCTTTTTCAGCATCAAAGTACCTTCCAGCGGTAGGGACAAAAATGGTCTCTGGAGGAGAGACATCATC
The DNA here is from genome assembly GCA_963787375.1 of uncultured Chloroflexia bacterium. Lineage (GTDB taxonomy): Bacteria > Chloroflexota > Anaerolineae > Aggregatilineales > UBA3940 > CAWBCR01. Next base: position 16,739 of record CAWBCR010000002.1, read on the forward strand.
AAAAGCGTGTTGGATTTCTTCGATTATATGATGCTCGCTTTTCACAAAAACAGCCTTTCGAGTGTATCAAAGGGTAAGCCATCGTAAGGCTTCCCCTCATCATGTGGCTTGTGGGTCTGCGTCAGCGGGGGACTCCACCCACGCCGCGACCATGTCACTGCGCCGAGCCCGGCGCGGCGTAAATGAAGGTCGCCGTGTGCGTGCTGCCGGACTGCGCGACGAGGTCGAAGGCCATGCAGACGTGGGCCACCTAGGCCCATATCAACCAGACGTAGTCGTCGTTGTCCTTATACTCTGACAGCAGGTCCACTATCTGCTTAATTCTCTGAGAGAAGCGATCCTGAAAACCAGGCTCCCATCGCTCCCAGTAACGTCGGGAGTCGGGGTTGTTCATGACAAATCCATTGATTGCCTCGAATTCCCATATCACGGCTGGTATGTCTTTTGCGTAGAATTCCTCGCCCAATTCCCACTTAGATATTCGTTCGAGACCTAATTCCTTAGCGATCGGGGACCAGAACTCCTCCCACATTGATTCAGATGATACAGGGGAATGTATCCATTCCTCCGGGCGATTCCTGGATTTGCCAGCCAACTCTATTGACATGATATAACTCCGCTACTATTCCGTTGGGCCAGCATCTTGTCAAGAGGCACAAACTCGGAAGTGCCTCTGTGCGAAAGGTCACCATCCCCATCATACGCGCAGGTCGCGGTCGGTGCGGCGCAGGCCCATCGCGCTGATGTTTCTCTAAAGCGCTTCTAAGACGACTCTTATATGCGTCTATGAGGAATCATACACCGCCTGGGTACAATCCTCCTCAGATGAGTGAATGAAACAACACACAAAGGTAATGGAGGATAACGCAATGGCAATGGTGAAGCTTAATCCCGAACGCGAAACAATGAGCGCGATGAACCGGCTGTTCGACGACGCGTTCAGCGCGATGGACTACACGGGCGGCGCGCGCGTGGCGCGGCTGCCGATTGACGCCTACAGCACCGACAACGAGATCGTCGTGGTAGCGTCGATCCCCGGCGCGCAGCCGGAAGAGGTCGAGATCACAGTTGAGGGTGACTCGCTGACCATCCGCGGCGAAATCGCGCCGCGCATGGACAACGTGCGCTACATTCTCGCCGAGCGCTTCCACGGCGCGTTCAGCCGGACGCTGCAACTGAACGTCCCGATCGACGTGGACGACGCCGAAGCAAGCTTTGAGAACGGGCTGCTGACGCTGGTCCTGCCCAAGGCGGAAGAAATCCGCCCGAAGGTCATCAAGGTCAACACCAAGTAAGTTCGACAGCGCACACGCGCCATCGGGCGGCCTCACAGAGGCCGCCCTTTTTGTTATGGGGCGGGAGAGGGGAATCGGGTTGACCGCCGCGAATGAACTTCGCGGCTATTCTCACCAGGGCCGACAGCCGCGACGTTTAGTCACGGAGGAGGCCCTCCTTTGAAATCCGAACGCCCCTCGCCTTTGACATCCCCGCCGTAAGTGATTAGATTCAGGGCATCGCCAGACAGGGGAGAGACACAACCGAAAATGGACGAAGCAACGCACGAGGCGCTGAACGATTACGTCCGCGATCTGTACGCGCCGGAAGACGAGGTATTGGTGTATGCGCGGGTCGAGGCCGCCGAGCGCGGCATGCCGCCGATCCACATCGGGCCGGAAGAGGGGCGGATGCTGCAAGTGCTGCTGGCAGCGGTCGGGGCAAAGCGGGTGGCGGAGATCGGCACGCTGGCGGGCTACAGCGGGACGTGGATCGCCCGCGCGCTGCCGGCGGATGGCCGCCTGTTCACGCTCGACAGCGACCCGGATCACAGCGCGATGGCGCGCACCACGTTCGATAAGGCCGGGCTGGATGGGCGGCGTGGTGACGCGGGTGGGCAAAGCGCCCGGCGCGCTGGACGACCTGGCGGCAGAAGGCCCGTTCGACGCGGTGTTCATCGACGCGAATAAAGACGGCTACCCGGCCTACCTGCGCTGGGCAGTGGCTAACGCGCGAATTGGCGGTATCATCATGGCGCACAACGCCTTTATGCGCGGGCGGATCGTCGGGCCGGAGCTGCAAACCGATGCCTCAGTGCAGGCCATGGATGCCTTCAACCACGCGCTGGCCGATGACCCGCGCCTGCTGGGCACGATCATCCCGATCGGCGATGGCATTGCCGCTGCGGTTCGTCTGCGCTGACAGTGGCTTCGCCTTAAAGGACGCTCGCATGGACACTCGCCCGCTCAACGCACGGACCCCCAACGCGCTCATCACCCGCTTCGAGGCGGCGTTCGAGACGCGGCCCGATTTCGCCGTGCGCGCGCCGGGGCGCGTGGACCTGATCGGCACGCACACCGACTACAACGACGGCTGGGTGCTGCCGGCGGCGGTCGACCTGTACACGTGGGCGGTGGTCAAAGAGCTGCCCGCGCCGATTGTCTCGCTGCGGGCGCTGGACCTCGACGGGCAGGAGGCGGCCTTCCGGCTGACCGACCTGGAGTCAAAGACCACGCTGACCGGCCAGCTGCTGCCCGAATGGGCGCTGTACGCGGCGGGCGTGGCGTGGAGCCTGCAGGAGGCCGGGCTGGCGACGCCCGGCTCGCAGATGACGATCTCCAGCGAGATACCTGTCGGCGCGGGGCTGTCGTCCTCGGCGGCGGTCGAAGTGGCCTACGCGCTGGCGTGGGAGCACATCACCGGCTGGGAGGTGGATCGGATGGCGCTGGCGCAGATGTGCCAGCGCGCCGAGAACGCGTACGTGGGGGTCAGCAGCGGGCTGATGGACCAGTTCTCAAGCCTGTTTGGCCGGGTGGACCACGCGCTGCTGTTCGACTGCCGCACGCATGAATGGTCGTCGGTGTCGCTGTCGGAGGACGTGGCGCTGGTGGTGGCCGATACCGGCACGCGGCGGTCGCTGGCGACCAGCCATTACAACGAGCGCCGCGCGGAATGCGAGGAAGCGGTGCGCGCGCTGCAAGCGCACCTGCCGGACATCACGGCGCTGCGCGACGTATCGATTGACGATTTCAACGCCTACGCGGACAGCATCCCGGAGCCGGCGCGGCAGCGGGCCGAGCACATCATCAACGAGAACGCGCGGGTGCTGATCGCGGCGCAGGCGCTGAAACGCGGCAGCCCGGACATCCTGGGCCAGATGATGGACGAGTCGTACATCAGCAGCCGCGACCTGTTCGAGGCGAGTGGGCCGGAGCTGGAAGCCATGTGGCAGGCATCGCAGGGACACGAGGCGCGGCTGGGCGGGCGCTTTCTGGGCGCAGGCTGGGCGGGCTGCATGATCTTCCTGGCGCGCGACGACGGGGCCGACGAATTCATGAAGTACCTGTCGCGGCGCTACACCGGAGCGACCGGGCAGCAGCCGGTGCTTTACCGGCTACAGGCATCAGACGGAGCGCAGGTCGTCGAACTCGAAGACATCATCTAACCCCTTCACTCCCCTTCTCAGGAGCGTTTCATGAGGCTTTTCGTGCCGGGTCGTATCTGCCTGTTTGGCGAACATTCTGACTGGGCTGCCGGCTACCGGCGGGTGAACCCCCAGATCGAACGCGGCTACGCGCTGATCGCGGGCACCAACCAGGGGCTGCGCGCCGACGTGCGCCCGCATCCCGACGCGCTGATCCTGAGCGCCGTCACCGACGCGCGGTGAGAATATCGGGCCGCTGGAAATCCCGATGGAGCCGGAGCCGCTGCTTGAGGAAGCGCGGAGCGGCAGTTTCTTCAGCTATGTGGCGGGCGTGGCCTACCAGGCGCTGACCTATCACCAGGTGCAGGGGCTGGTCGTGGAGAACGACCGCACCGACCTGCCGATCAAGAAGGGGCTGTCGTCCAGCGCGGCGATCTGCGTGCTGGTGGCGCGGGCGTTCAACCTGCTGTACGGGCTCAAGCTGACGGTGCGCGGCGAGATGGAGATGGCCTACCAGGGCGAGATCTCGACGGCCTCGCAGTGCGGGCGGATGGACCAGGGCTGCGCGTACGGGCAGCGCCCGGTGCTGATGACCTTCGACGGGGCGCGGCTGGCCACGCGTGAGGTGTCGCTGGGCGGGCCGCTGCACCTGCTGGTCGTCGACCTGAAGGCGCAGAAAGACACACGCACGATCCTGGCCCGGCTGAACGCCGCCTACCCGTTCGCGCAGGGGGGCGTGTCGCAGGGGGTGCAGGAACTGCTCGGCGCGACCAACCGCCGGATGGTGCACGAGGCCGTCGACGCGCTGGAGCAGGGCGACGCGCAGCAGCTTGGCGCGCTGATGGTTGAGGCGCAGGCGGAGTTCGACCACCACGCGGAGCCAGCCTGCCCGGAAGAGCTGGCCGCGCCGGTGCTGCACCGCGTGCTGGCCTACGAACCGCTGCAGGCACACGTGTGGGGTGGGAAGGGCGTCGGCTCGCAGGGCGATGGCTCGGCGCAGTTTGTGTGCCGCAGCGCCGCCGATCAGGACGCGGCAGCGGACATCGTGGCGCGCGAGCTGGGCATGGATCCCCTCAAGCTGACGCTGGACCCCGACGCGCACGAGCAACGCCGCGCGGCCTTCGCGGTGACGCGCGACCGGGCGCGGCTGCGCACGGCTGTCATCCCGGCGGCGGGGCGCGGCACGCGGCTGTTCCCGGCGACGAAAGCTATCAAGAAAGAGATGTTCCCGCTGGTGGGGCACGATGGCGTGGCGCGGCCTGCCTTGCTGGTGATGGCCGAAGAGGCGCTCTCGGCGGGCGTCGAGCGGCTGGTGATCGTCACCCAGCCGGGCGACGTGGAGTTCGTTCCGGGCATTCTTCGCCGCGCCGCTCGACGGCGACCATTACGAGCGGCTGCCCGACAGCGCGCAGCGCGCCGCGCAGCGTATCGAGGAGATCGGGCGGCGGGTGACGTTCGCCGTGCAGGATCGGCAGGAGGGGTTCGGGCACGCGGTATCCTGCGCGCGGGAGGCGGTGGGAGACGAGCCGTTCCTGCTGATGCTGGGCGATTACGTGTACCAGTCGCACAGCACGAAGACCTGCGCGCAGCAGATGGCCGATGCGTTCGCGCAGCGCGGCGTGAGCGTGGTCGGCGTGGAGCGCGCGCCGGAGGCGGAGATCGGGTATCGCGGGGTGGTGGGCGGCACGTGGATCGAGGAAGCCCGGCTGCTCGACCTGAGCGAGCTGGCGGAGAAGCCCGCCTCTGATTACGCCCACGAGCACCTGCGCGTGGCGGGCCTGCCGCGCGGCGAGTACCTGACGCTGTTCGGGCTGTACGCGCTTGAGCCACAGATATTCGACGTGCTTGAGCGGCACATCGCCAGCGGCTTCCGCGAGCGCGGCGAGTTCCAGCTGACCTCGGCGCTGGACGAGCTGCGCGCGGAACGCGGCTTTGCCGGGCTGGTGATCGACGGGCAGTGCTTCGACATCGGGCGGCCCGACGCGTACGTTGAGGCGCTGCAAGCGTTTCGCACCAATCACCATGTACCCGGCTGACCGGCACGAGGCCCGCAGGCCGCCCCAGACGCGCTGAGAGGCGTTCTACGGGGCGGAAGGTAGTCGAGTTGCCCCGCGCTGTGCGGGGCGTTCTCGTGGTAAGCCAAGGAGATAGACACAATGGAAACCAATCCGCAGTTCTGGGAAAAACTCGACGAGGTGATCGCCGAGCACGTGATCGTCATCGACCGGCCCAAAGGCGCGCCACACCTGCGCTACCCGGAACTGATCTACCCGGTCGACTACGGCTTTCTGGAGGGGACGGAAGCGATGGATGGCGGCGGGGTCAACGTGTGGGTGGGCACGAGCGGCCTAGCGCGCGTCGACGGGGTGCTGTGCACGGTCGACCTGGAGAAGCGCGACGTGGAGATCAAGATCCTGTTTAGCTGCACCGAGGACGAGATGCAGGCCATCGACGACCTGTCCAACCAGGGCGAGTTGGCCGCGCTGCTGATCAGGCGGTAGCAAGCCCTGGCAGCGATAGAACAATTGTGCGAACATGATGGGATAATCAGGTGGATCGGGAACGGGCGTTCCCGGTTGTCTTTTGCTCAATTATTCGGAGGATAAAGATGAGAAAGGTGGTCGTCACCGAGTTCCTGTCATTGGACGGCGTGATGGAAGAACCGGCCTGGACCTTCCCCTACTGGAATGACGAGATCGCGAAGTTCAAAGCCGATGAGACGCTCGCCAGCGATGCCCTGCTCCTGGGACGCGTGACCTATCAAGGGTTTGCAGCAGCCTGGCCGGAGAGCGCGGACGAAGGTGCCAAGTATATGAACAGCGTGCGCAAGTACGTGGTGTCAACGACACTGGACAAGGCCGAGTGGAACAACTCGCACCTGATCAAGGCCAATGTGGTGGAAGAAATCTCCGGGCTGAAGCAGCAAGACGGTCAGGACATTCTGGTCTACGGGAGTGCCACGCTGGTCCAGACGCTGGTGCAGCATAACCTCGTCGACAAATACCATGTGCTGGTGTATCCGGTGGTACTGGGGAAGGGAAAGCGGCTGTTTCAGGACGGGAGCCGCGCAACGCTGAAACTGGCCGACACTAAAACGTTCAGCTCAGGCGTCGTCGCGCTGATTTACCAGCCAGCCTAAACAAAATTATACCCCGCAAAGTGGAAACTCCCTGCCGCATGACGTAAAGTCAAGGGTGTAATGCACACTGGCAAAGGAGAGACAGCGTAACGTATGAACAAGGATATGCAGTTGAGCACTATCACCCTGCCGGTCGATGACGTGGCACGGGTTAAGGCATGGTATGTCGAGCAGCTTGACATGGACCTGGTATCGGAGAAGCTGGACGCAGTGGTCGTCACCGGTGCAAACGGGTTCGCCATCCAGTTTGTGTCGGGGCATCCGCTGGATCACCCCGAGCGCGTGCACCTGCGCTTCCACGCCGCCAACGTCGACAACCTGTTCAGGCGGCTGCACGACCGGGGTATCCCGTTCGTGATGCAGCCGCACAAAACGGCGGACGGACTCAAGATCGCGTCGGCACACGACCCGGCTGGTCACACCGTCGACATCTTCGAGATCGAAGAGGAGGCGCTCAAGGAGGCGCTGACGGTCTGATACAGGCCTGCCAGAGGAGGGGGATTGGTGGACCCGGAGTTCTTTCGCACGTTGTTCGCCTATAATGATTGGGCCGACGGCCAGGTGATGGACCTGGCCGCCCGGCTTTCAGCCGAGGCCTACAGCCGTGACTTCGGGCAGGCGTGGGGATCGGTGCGGGGCACGCTGGTGCACCTGATGAGCGCCGACCGCGTGTGGCTCGACCGCTGGCAGGGGAAACCGGCGACGCTCACACACGACGTGGACCTGTACCCGACGGTCGACGTATTGCGCCCGGCGTGGGAGGCAGTGATGGCCGAGCGGCGGGCGTTTGTGGGTGGGCTCAGCGCGGACGACCTGCGCGCGCCGCTGGTGTATCGCAACTCGCAGGGCAAAGAATTCAACATGCCGCTGTGGCAGCCGCTGTTTCAGGCGGCCAACCACGCCGCCGACCATCGCGGGCACGTGTCGGTGATGCTGTCTGATCTGGGGCAGCCGCCGGTGCAGGCGCTGGACTTTATCGCCTGGGTGCGGCTGCAGGGCTGACGCGCAAGGCAACTGTAAGGCGGCTGACAGGCAAATCGCACTGAAGGGTGACGGCATAGCATGGTATAATGCGTCCGGCGCTGGCTGTGCCGCCGGCGTGCGAGTCGATTGCATCAGAAAGAACGAGAGACCATGCGCCGTCTTTACGCGGTCATCCTGGCTGTGGTTGGCCTGAGCGCCTGCCAGCCGCAGCCCGCCTATACCCCCACGCCCACCCGGACCCCCGAACCGCCGCCGCAGGCGACCGCCACGGCGACCCCGGTGCCGGCTGCGCCAACGGCCACGCCGATGCAGCTTGGCCCCTATGGCCCGGACAGCTATCCTGACAACGTCGACCCGCTGACCGGCCTGCCGGTCGACGACCCGGCAGTGCTCAACCGCAGGCCGCTGGCGATCAAGATCGCGAACGACGTGGCCGCGCGCCCGCAGTCGGGCCTGAGTGATGCCGACATCGTCTACGAGCACTACGCCGAAGGCGACGTGACACGCTACACGGCGCTGTTCTACAGCCACGCGCCGGACATCGCCGGGTCGCTGCGCAGCGGGCGGCTGATCGACCTGGAGATCGCGCCGATGTACGGCACGATCCTGGTAGCATCCGGTTTCAGCGGCGGCGTGCAGGATCGCATGAAGGCGGCCAACTGGGTCGACCGCAACTTCTCCGGCTCGTTCGGCTATGAGAAGGAGCCGTACATGCAGCGCATCCAGCGGCCCGGATTAGCTTACGAGCACACGCTGTTCGCCGTGCCCGCCGAACTGTGGAAGCTGGCCGATCAGAAGAGCGTCGACCAGAAGCCGACGCTGACGCCGGGCATGGCCTTTCGCAGCCAGCCGCCGCCCAGCGACCTGCCCGCCTCGCGCGTGACCATCGCCTACAGCCGCAACATCAACGACTTCGTGGTCGACTGGCAGTATGACCCGGCCAGCGGCAAGTACCTGCGCTCGCAAGCCGGCCAGCCCGATACAGACTACCTGAACGGCCAGCAGATCACCGCCGAAAACGTGGTGGTGGTCGGCGCGATGCACGTCAACACCGACATCATGGAAGACTCCTACAGCGGGCTGTGGTCGGTGGAGATTCAACTGTGGGGCGAGGGGCCCGTGTCGCTGTTCCGCGACGGCTATCGCTACGAGGGGCAAGTGGACGCGCAGCAGCCCGAACCAAATGCTGCAATTCACCGACCTTGACGGTAACATACTCTATCTGAAACCCGGCCAATCGTGGTTTGAGGTCGTGCCGATCGGGTTCGACCGGCTGACGACCGAGCCGTAGACGCCAAGCCAATCGAGGATTCACCGCCCATTATGAGAAAACGCCTGTCAAAGATCATCAGCCTGGCGGCGCTGGCCGCCCTGCTGGCCGCCTGCGGGGGGACCGCCACGCCGGCGGAGACGCCGACCGCCGCGCCGCCACTCGCCCCGACGGCGGTGCCGCCCACGCCGACCCCCGCGCCGACCGCAACACCCCGCATCACGCCCACCGCCACACCGATCCCGGTGTATGGCCCCAGCAATTTCCCTGACAACGTCGACCCGCTGACCGGGCTGACGGTCGACGACCCGGCGGTGCTGAACCGCCGCCCGCTGCTGATCAAGGTCAGCGACTTCCCGCCGGTGGTGCGCCCACAGAGCGGGCTGTCGTTCGCCGACCAGGTGTGGGAGCACATCGTCGAGGGCTGGCGCTACACACGCTTCACCGCCGTGTTCTACAGCCAGACGCCCGAAAATGTCGGGTCGGTGCGCAGCGGTCGGCTGCCCGACCTGGAGCTGGTGCCGATGTACAAGGGGCTGTACTACGCGTCGGGCTTCAGCAGCAACTCGCACGACCCCGGCGGGCCGCCGCGCATGCGTGAATTGATGCGCGCCGCGCCGTGGTTCAACCGCAACTTCTCCGGCGACTTTGGCTACGGCGAGCCGTACGCGGTCCGGGTGAATATCCCCGGCGTAGCCTACGAGCATACGCTGTTCGCGGTGCCCGCCGAGATGTGGAAGCTGGCCGACCAGAAAAACGTCAACCAGCGGCAGAACCTGGATGGGTTCGTGTTCGACGTGAACGTGCCCGACGGCGGCACGCCGACGACCGAGGTCGACATCAAGTTCCCGGTCGACGGGCCGAAGGATAGCTGGCACTGGGACGAGGCCAGCGGGACGTGGCTGTACTGGGTCGACGACCAGCCGCTCAACGACTTCCTGACCGGCAAGCAGCTTTCGTTTGAGAACGTGGTGGTCGTCTACGCCGAACACTATGAGGCCGACTTCATCGAGTACGAGAGCAGCACGGTGAAGCTCAACTCGGTGGGGGCCACGCTGGAAGGCGAGGGCACGGCGGTGCTGCTGCGCGACGGCCAGCGCTTCGACGTGACGTGGAAGCGGCCCGACATCAACAGCATGATGCAGTTCTACGATGCAAACGGCAACCTGATCGCCTTTAAGCCGGGCAAGACGTGGTTCAACCTCGTGCCGACCAACGTCTTCCCGCCCAAGATCGACTTTCTGCCGTAAGAGGACATGGCCCATGCACCGATCCAACCGGTTTCTCTCACTCATCATCCTGACAGCGGCGCTGCTGGCGCTGACCGCGTGCGGCGGGCAGCCTACGGCGACCGCCACGCCCACCCCGCGACTGCCGACCGCCATCCCGCTCTCGCCGACGCCGCTGGTGCGGCTTGATGCGACCGCCACGCCCCTGCCCGCCGGGCCGCAGGAGACCCGCTATGGGCCGGACAACTTCCCGGCGAATGTCGACCCGCTGACCGGGCTGACCGTTGACGACCCGTCGGTGCTGGATCGCGCCCCGCTGCTGGTCAAGGTCAGCAACGAGACGGAGGACGTGCGCCCACAGAGCGGGCTGTCGTACGCCGACCACGTGTGGATGTACCAGATGGAAGGCTGGGGGCAGACACGCTTCACGGCGGTGTTCTACAGCCGCGCGCCGGAGTTCGCCGGGCCGGTGCGCAGCGTGCGGCTGATCGACACCGACAACCTGCTGCCGATGTACGACGGGCTGATCGTCATGTCGGGGTGCAGCGTGGGCATGTGCACGATCATCAAGTATGCGCCGTGGATCCAGCGCGTGTTCACCGACGACGGCCTGGGCTACCTGGTGCGCAAGCCGGGCGTCCCGCACGATTACACGCGCGGCTGGGAGACGCTGTACGCGCTGCCCGATCAACTATGGCAGGCCGCCGACAAACGGCAGGTGAACAATAAGGCCGACCTGACCGGGCTGGTGTTCGATTCGACGCCGCCGGCGGGCGGCACGGCGACGACCGAGATGGCGATTGATTATCCCGGCAAGGGGACGAAGCAGACCTGGCGCTACGACGCGGCCAGCGCGCGCTGGCTGAGCTCGCAGGAGATGCAGAACGCCGCCGATCCCCAGGAATCAGCCGACACTGATTACCTGACCGGCCAGCAGCTTGCCTTCGACAACGTGGTGATCGTCTACGCCGAGTTTTACCTGGCGAACTTCATCGAGGACCAGACGAACCAACTGCTGTCCATCGGGCCGATCCTGACGGGCAGCGGCGCGGCGGTGCTGCTGCGCGACGGCCAGCGCTACGACATCACCTGGAAGCGCGACGACCCGGAGAAGCTGCTCCAGTTCTACGGGGCCGACGGGAATCTGATCGCCTTCAAGCCGGGCACGACATGGTTCAACGTGGCCTCGGTGCGCCAGGACCAGTACCCGCCGGCGGTGACCTTCAGCCCGTAGGCCGCCGGCGCAGCGCCGGGCCGGATGTGACATCTATCAAAGCCAGCCGCGACAATCGTCGCGGCTGTTTGGTCTATACTAGATCAAACCGACCGGCAGGAAGGTGACGATGATCAACCTGAACGACCTTGAGCGCGAGGACCTGATCAAGCTGGTGGAAGTCTACGCCAAGAACTGGCTGGCCCATGACGGGTCGTGGTTCCTGGCGCTGGAAGAAGCCTACGGCATGGACACGGCCATCGAGATGGACACCCGCTCGTGGGAGCGCTTCTCGGTGGCCGAGGCGAAACGCATCATGCAGGCGTTCGACATCCCCGAAGGCGGCGGGCTTGAGGCGCTGGAGAAGGCGCTCGGCTACCGGCTGTACGCGACGGTCAACGAGCAGGCCGCCGAATGGACGGAAGACGGCGCGCTGGTGTTCCGCATGGTCGAATGCCGGGTGCAGTCGACGCGGCGGCGCAAGGGGCTGGCCGACTTCCCGTGCAAGCCGGTGGGCATGGTCGAGTACGGGCAGTTTGCGCGGACCGTCGACCCGCGCATCCGCACGACGTGCGTGGCGTGCCCGCCGGATGCGGTCGGCGATGCGTACTGCACGTGGCGCTTCACACTGGATGGAGAGGGGTAGGGGAAGGGATCGCAATGACGCATGTCATCACGGCGCTGTGTATGCGTCACGGAGGCTGCGTGACGGTTTGCCCGGTGAACTGCATCGTGCCGGGACGCCCGCTCGACGAATGGCCATACTTCTACATCGACGCGGCGGTGTGCACCGACTGCGGTAAGTGCATCCCGGCCTGCCCATACAACGCCATCTGGCCGGAGCAGGCCGTGCCGGGGTTCCTGCAAGATGGCATCAGGGCCAACTACGATTTCTTCGACCACGGGCCGGGCTATGACGCCCGCGAGGACGATAAGATGTACCCCGACAGCGAGCGGCGGTAGCGCTCGCAGCAGCAAAAAGAGCGCATGCGCGCTCTTTTCTGTTCATGTGGATTGTGGGGCGATCAGGCCGGGCGGGGATGCCTGCCGCTGCGCCCGGCGTCGATGGCGACCTGCCGGGCGGCCACGCGGCGCGCCTCGTCGATGTCCAGCGCGTCTTGCAGCGTGACCATGCCCTGAACGACCGAGCCCTCTTCGGTGGCCAGCTTCTCGACGCACAGGTCGCCCAGAATCTGCCCGCTGGACAGCACGCTGACCTGCCGCGCGGTGACGTTGCCGCGCACCTGCCCCTCGACGATGGCCGTGTCGCACACGAGGTCACCGTCCAGCCGGGACTGCGCCCCCAGCAGAACGGTGCCGCCGGCCAGGATGCTGCCTTCAAAATGGTCCGACAGACTGACACTGCCGTCGGTGGTCAGCGTGCCGATCATGCGGGCCGAAGCGCCGAGCACGGTGTCGGAGCCGTGCGGAGTGGCGGTTCGGGCCGGGACGCCAGCAGTAACAGCGGCGGTATTGTTGGTCGGGTTGAACAGATCGCGCAGCAAAGAATTAGCCCTCCTGTGACTGTGATAGAAGTCACTATAGCGTGGGTGAGCGGATACTGCCAATAGCCATGTACACGTTTCCATGACGCTTAGCCTACGCTTTGCACGGGCGCAAAGGGGCTACCGGTGAACGGGCCTCGAACCGCGTATCCCTCAACCCGGCGCAAAAACACTTTACAGTCGCCGGTAACTATGCTATTATTGTGACGCACCAGCCAGAACGAACTCGGCGCAAGCTCAGTTCGTTTGTTTTTCATATATTTGGCCAGCAACGCTGCTGCTTGATCGCCCGCCGGGGCGGTCTTTTTGACTTCACAATCTATCCATCAATCGAGATCAGGTGGGGCGCTGTTCGATCCTGCCTCGAAAGCGGGGATAGAGGCTTATTTAGCTGTAAGGATAGTGTCATGGGCGATGAGATCATACACCTGACCAAAGACGGCTTTCGGAAGTTTGAGACAGAGCTGAATTACCTGCGCTCAGTGCGCCGCAGCGAGGTCGCCGAGCGGCTGCGCCGCGCGCTCGAAGAAGGTGGCGATCTGGTTGAGAACGCTGAGTACGAGGACGCCAAGAACGAGCAGGCGTTCGTCGAGGGGCGCATCCAGCAGCTAGAGATGATGTTGAGCCGGGCGCATATCATCGAAGACCAGGCCGAGAAAGGCCCCGTCGACGAGGTGCGGCTGAACACCAAGGTGACGATCAAGGAAGACGACTTTGAGCCGGAGACGTTCCACATGGTCGGGCCCGCCGAGGCGGACCCGCGCGCCGGGCGGATCAGCGACGCCTCGCCGCTGGGCCGCGCGCTGCTGGGCAAGCGCGTCGGCGATCAGGTGACGGTCGACGCGCCGGATGGCAAATTCCAGTACAAGATCATCTCGATTTCAGGGGCAAACTGACGCCCGGCACCAGAGAACGGACAGCGACCCGTGTGGGAACCGAACGACCTCGAACAACAGCGGCTGGACAAGCTGGCGCGAATCCGGCAGCAGGACATCAACCCATACCCCCTTCGCGTTGAACGCAGCCACAGCATCGCGGAAGCCGTCGCCGCCTTCGAGGCGGCGGAAGCGGCCACGCCGGAAGGGGAGGAGATCCCCCCGTCGCGGTGACGGTGTGCGGACGGATCATCGCGCACCGCCCGCAGGGCAAGTCGTCGTGGGCGCACATCGAAGACGGCACCGGGCGGGTGCAGATATGGGTCAAGCAGGACAACGTCGGCGAGCAGGCGCAGGCGCTGTTTAACGACGACCTGGACCTGTTCGACTTCGTGCAGGCGCAGGGCACGATGCTGCGCACCCGGCGCGGCGAGGTGACGGTGCTGGCGCAGAGCTACCACCTGATCAGCAAGGCGGTCAGCCCGCTGCCGGTGGTCAAGGAGCGCAAGCTGGACGACGGGACGGTCGAGCGCTACGGCGGCTTCACCGACCCGGAGGAACGCTATCGCCAGCGCTATGCCGACCTGGCCGTCAACCCCGGCGTGCGGGCGGTGTTCGTGACGCGCGCCAGGACGGTCAGCGCGCTGCGGCGCTTTCTGGACAGTGAGGGCTTCCTCGAAGTCGAGACGCCGATCCTGCAGCCGCTGTACGGCGGCGCGGCGGCGCGGCCCTTTGTGACGCATCACAACCAGCTCAAGCAGGACCTGTACCTGCGGATCAGCTTCGAGCTGTACCTCAAGCGGCTACTGGTGGGCATGTACGACGCCGTGTACGAGATCGGGCGTGACTTCCGCAACGAGGGGGTCTCGCGTAAGCACAACCCGGAGTTCACGCAGATCGAATTCTACAAGGCGTACATCGACTATCACGGCGTGATGGACCTCACCGAGCGGATGGTGGCCTACGCCGCCGAGCAGGTGACGGGCAGCACGACGATCACCTTCCAGGGCAGCGAGATCGACCTAGCGCCGCCGTGGAAGCGCGTCACGCTGCGGGATGCGATCCTGGAGCAGACCGGCATCGACTACACCCAGTATCCCGATGCCGAGTCGCTGGCGGCGGTGATGCGCGCCAAGGGCAAGCACCCCGAGGCCGACAGCACGTGGGGCAAGCTGGTCGATTCGCTGCTGGGCACCGACGTCGAGCCGACGCTCATCCAGCCGACGTTCATCCTGGACTACCCGCGCGACATCAGCCCGCTGGCCAAGATGAAGCCCGACGACCCGACGCATGTCGAGCGCTTCGAGTTCTTCATTGGCGGGCTGGAGATGGGCAACGCCTTCACCGAGATCAACGATCCCATCGACCAGGAGCAGCGCTTCGTCGACATGGGGCGGCTGTACGCCGCCGACAGCGAGGAGACGCACCCGGTCGACGAGGACTACCTGCGCGCGATGCGCTACGGGATGCCACCCAACGGCGGGTTCGGGATGGGCGTCGACCGGCTGGTGATGCTGCTGGCCGACCAGCCCAACATCCGCGAGGTGCTGCTGTACCCGCACCTGCGCAGCCGGGACGAATAGCGCAACTCCACACACGAGGCGAATTTATGGCGGCGATCACGACAGTGGTCGCCGCTTTTTCGCGCGGGCCGGCAGCCGTTGTTGTATACTGGCAGTATGGCGCTGTAGAAGGAGCAAAGGTTGATCGGCGACGAGCTGCTGCGCGGCGAGAAAGTCAGGTTGTGCGCGTGGACGAAAGACGACATCCCGGTCGTGACCGGCTGGTACCAGAGCGTGGAATTCATGCGGCTGTTCGATACGATCCCGGCCCGGCCCCGCACCGCTGAGTACGTCGCGCAGTGGATGGACGAGGCCGAGAAATCGCCGAACGTGTTCTCGTTTGGCGTGCGAACGGTTGACGGCGGCAAGCTGATCGGGCTGGTGGAGGTCGAGGACATCCTGTGGCTGCATGGCGTCGGGTCGCTGTCGGTGGGCATCGGCGACCCGGCCTACCGGGGCGGCGGCTATGGCAGCGAGGCGATTGCGCTGGCGCTGCGCTTCGCCTTCCACGAGATCAACCTGCACCGGGTGCAGCTCAACGTGTACCGCTACAACGAGCGGGCTATCGCCGCCTATGAGAAGCTCGGCTTTGTGCGCGAGGGCGTGCTGCGCGAGTTCCTCAACCGCGACGGCCAGCGCCACGACGTGCTTGTGTATGGCCTGCTGCGCCGCGAATGGGAGGCGCGGCAGGGGGGTGACGGTCAATCATAGCGAACAGGGGGTAGGGAGACATGGCGAGCCTGAAGAAACCACTGCGTCAGAACGTCGCGCTGGCCGTGGACGGCGGCGGGATCAAGGGGGTGATGGTGGCGCGGGCGCTGCGCCGGCTGGAGGAGGCCGTCGGGCAGAAGGTGCCGGCCTTCGTGCGGCTGACCTCCGGCACGTCGACCGGGGCGATCATCGCGGCGGCGGTGGCGCGCGGGCTGGACGCGGAGACCATCGAGAAGCTTTACACCCAGTTGGGGTCGACCATCTTTCGCAAGTCGTGGCGGACGCTGCCGCTGATCCAGTACCTGGTGCGCTACCAGTACGACACCCGGCTCCTGATGCAGGTGCTGGGCCAGCACCTGGGTGACCTGACGATCGGCGATCTGTACAACGAGCGGGCCGACTTCCACATGGTGCTGACCGCCACCGACATCTACGCCAACCAGACGCGCTTCATCAAGCTGTACAAGCCGCGCTACGCGGACTGGATGCTGCGCGACGCGGTCATGGCCAGCTCCATCGTGCCGACGGTGTTCCCGGTCTTTCCACACCCGTACGTGACGCCCGACATGCCAGCCGACGCCGACGAGGCGTGGATCCCGGAGCCGCGCTACTGGGTTGACGGTGGGGTGGGGTCGTACAGCAACCCGTGCTACCTGGCCGCCTATGAGATCGCGTTCTGCCTGAACGCGCAGGGCTGGCGGCTGGACAACACCACGCTGATCAGCCTGGGCACGGGCAACGATCCGCAGCACAAGGTATGGGAAAAGCGGCTGGGCGGGCGCACGCCCGATAAGCTGTTCGGGCCGGAGTGGGTCTTCCCGACGGTCGACACGTTCCTGCACGAGGCCGCGCAGCAGCAGGTGCGGCTGGTGCGGCACTTCTTCGTCAATGCACCGGTAGAACGCGCCGGGGATGCCTCGGCGGGGCTGGACTTCCGCCGCTACAACGTCGCCTTTGACGAGGCGATTGGGATGGACGACGCGGCGGCTGTCCCCAAGCTGCTCGACTATGGCGAGAAGCTGGCGCAGATGATCCTCGACGACGTGCAGGAAGACGTGGGCGAGTACAGCTGTGGCGCGCAAGTCGCCTTCAGCATGCGCGCGCCGGGCGGCGGCGCGGCGCAGGTGGTGTGAAATCAGGGCGGGTCATCAGACCCGCCCCTACCCACGCGCATTTACGCTCAGGCGGTATGGGGCGTGTGATCCTCAAGGGCTGCCAGCAGCCGGTCGACATCCAGCGGGGCGTGCGGGTTGTCGCGATGGTCGACGTAGCGGACGTGGTTTTGCGCGTCGAGGATGAAGGCAAAAGGCGCGGGCTGGTGCTGCGTCACCTCCGGCGGCACGCCGAACTGCGTGGTGATCGACGGCTCAGTGTCGGGCAGCATCTCGAAGCGCGGCGATGGGCTGGCCGCGATCTGGTAGGCGCTGATGCTGGTCGGCTTGTCGGCCAGCACCCACACCAGCTTGATGCCGTGCTCGGCCAGCCGCTCGGCGACGCGGTTGGAGCGCGCAAGCTGCTGGACGCAGTGCGGGCAGTAGGTGCCGTGCATGAAGCCGATCAGCGTGCCGTCGTGCCCGGCAAGCTGTTTGAGCGTGATGGGTTTGCCGTCCGCCTGTTTGAGCGCCATGTCGGGTATCTCCGCGCCGACGTTGGCGTGCTGGGGTGTCTCGCTGCTGCTCATACCAATCTCCTGTGTGTAAGTCCCGGTAAAATGAGGCGCGCCTTGCGGCGGGGCTATTACCTCACCTCCTGTCGTCCGGCGACCGTTGGTCGCCGCCGACATCCCCCTCTCCAAATTTGGAGAGGGGGAAGGCCGAGCGCAAGCAAGGCCGGGGGTGAGGTCAAATGCCCCGATAATACAATCCGCGTCTCATACCTCAGACCGGCACGACGCAGCGAATCTTACCTCACACGCGCGCTGCACCGACGACGTGTGGGCTGACGATGCCGGGGCCGTCGGCGTCGAAGGCGGTCAGGTCGACCGAGGCGAAGCCGGCGGCGCGGATGACCGCGCCGGTGTCGCGCGTCAGGTGGCAGCCGTCGCCGATGGCGCTCCACAGGGGGTTGATCACGCGCTGGGCGCGGTAGCGGCGGCGTATGCGGCTGCGCGGCGACGTGCTCCAGAAACAGGAAAAGCCCGCCGGGGCGCAGCACGCGGCGCACCTCGCGCAGCACCTGCGGCTGGTCGCCGACCGAGCACAGCACATGGGTGGTGACGACCGTGTCGAAGTGGCGGTCGGGGAAGGGCAGGCGCTCGCCTTGGCCCTCGATCACCGACAGGCAGTCGCCATTGCGGGCGGCGCACGCCTCTTCAAGATAGGCGATCATGAACGGGTTGGGCTCCAGCAGCGTCAGGCGGACGCCGGACGGGTACAGCGACAGGTTGCCGCCGTCACCCGCGCCGATCTCCAGCACGTCGCCCTGCGCGCGGGCGATCAGCGGCATGCGGACATCGCGCGTGAAGGGGTCGGACGGATCGGGGCGGCCCTCGCCGCTCAGCAAATGGTGGTACATCCAGGCGAACGCCCGCTTACCGAGTCTGGTCACGCTGCCTCCTGGCGACGAGCAGGATGACAATCGCCGCCGCTATGAGTATGGCAGCCGCGACGAGCACCGGCAACCCCAATCGGCCCGGCGGGGTGTCTGTCACGGCTGGCAGCGGCGTTGGCGCGAGGGCCCGCGGCTCGGTGGGAGCGGCAGCGGCTGCCGGCAGCGTGGGCACGGATGCCACGGCCTGATCGTGTGTGGGGAGGGGCGTTGGAGTCATCGGGGTGGCAGTCGAGGTAATGCTCGGTGTGGGCGTCGGCGGCTGCGACTCGTCAGGGAAGCAGGGACTGATCCTGTCTCTCAACCCATTCAACTGCGGGTTGAAGGGATCGCGCTCCAGCGCATGATCGAGTATGGGCAAGAGACCTTCGGGCACTACTGTTTTACAGAAGGCGCTGTCTTCGCCGTACGTGTCCGGGTACCACAGCAGCATATCTACAAATTCCAGATACTCGTCGATGATGTCGAGATTGTCCGGATCAAGCGCCAGCACCTGCTGGTAGGCCTGCGCCGCCAGGCCAGCCATCTCGACGCTGTTTCCTATCGGCACGAGGCCGTACTTGAACTCCAGCGCGGCCACGCGGGAACGCGCAAGGTCAAGGTGGGCCTGCGGGCTGTCGGGGCTGGCAGCAGCCTTCGCCTCGGTCTCGACGATGGCCTCCCAGACAAGGGGAGATAACAGGGTGACTTCGACGTTGTCGTCGCGCGTTGGTTCTAAATCCGTGAACGTCCACACGATTTCGTTGCCCGATACCTCATAATAGTCCGGGTAGGGGCGATGCGGCTCGACCATCGCCGTGTTGAATCTGTCGACGTCGTAAGGCAGGCGGAGCGTCACCTTCCCCTGGCCAATCGGCCCCCACCAGCCGGCCCCGGTTTGCAGCAGGTATTCGACTGCGCCAAATGGATTGTAGCCGGTTGGGTAGGCATCGTAGGCCACACGCAGCGTGACGCGCTCACTTGGCGGGAAGGTCACCGGCCAGGTGGCCCACACAGCCGGATCGTACCAATTTTCAGGCTTGATGGTGATCGTGTCAGTCGGGGCGGGTGTGTCGCCCACCCACGCTGCAAACTGGTCGACCGTCTGATTCTCGGAATACCCGTCACTAGCGCCAAGCGGAAACCACACGTCAAAGGCTTCCTGCTCGTCGCCCTGGTTCACCATCTCGAAGCTGGCCTCGACATGCGCGCGCATGGTGCTGGCCGTCAAGTAGTGCCATTTTCCCTGGCCTGTTCCCTCCGGCACACCCTCGACGGTGATCAGCACATCTTCGGCCACCATCTGCACGTGCGTGTCATAGCCCCCCGCGCCGACCGCGCCGCCGGGCGGGTTCTGCGGCGGGGATGCGTCGGCGGAAGCGCGGCCCGCCGGCCAGCACATCAGCGCCAGCATGATACCTATCACAGCCAGCAGGTGTCTTTTCATGGCGAGGACTCCCGACACAACAATACAAAAGAGATGGCGGGGAGGCCATCTCTCAGGGAACGCTTACTCGGCTGCCGGGACCTCTTCCGGCACGGCGGGCTCGCCTTTGTCGTGGTCGCGCATGCCGTGTGTGACGTGTCGGTAGATGTAGTAGGCCATCCCGGCGACGATGATGATCGCGATGGGGATGTCGAAGGGGCGCATGATGGCCCGCAGCTCTTCCCAGCGCGAGCCGAAATACCAGCCGCCGACGGCCAGCGCCGAGCACCAGATGAACGAGCCGAGGAAGGTCAGCGAGGTGAAGCTCCAGAATTTGATGCGCGTCACGCCTGCCGGGAACGAGATGAACGTGCGGACAATCGGCAGCAGGCGCGAGCCGAACGCCGTCCAGTTGCCCCAGCGGTGGAACCATTTATCGGCCCGCTCCAGGTCGGAGGTGGCGATCATGATGTACTTGCCGTAGCGCTCGACGAGTGGGCGACCACCGAAGTAGCCCAGCGCGTAGCTGAGCACGCTGCCGATGGTGCAGCCCAGCGCACCCCACAGCCCGCCGTGCCAGGCGGCCTGAAAGAGCGTGCCGCCGGTATCCTGGATGAGCAGCCAGCCGGCGAGCGGCATGGTGATCTCGGAGGGGATGGGGATGTTGGCGCTCTCCAGCATCATGATGAACACGACCCCGGCCCAGTTCATCGTCTGATACAGGCTGGAGAGAAAATGGATGATGGCCTGTTCCCATGCATGTGGCATTGTTGTGATATCTCCTGGGGAAATTATTGCCCCATGTATACCCAACATCGGGGCAGGTTGGCAAACTACGAAATCCCTGCACATCCCCGGCGGATGGGTCAGAGTCAGGTAGCCCCAGAGCAGGCGGCATGGTCCCGACGCGCCTGTGGTCAAGGCGGGCAAGTCGGTTGAAAACCGAACTCGACAGTGAGGGACCGGAGTCCGCTGGAAGCGGACCTGTCTGCACGCGAACGGAGCCGGGCGGCATCGGGGCAGGTTAGCAAACTACGGGAGCCCACCTTTAGACCTCACCCCCGCTCAACACTCTGGCGAGTGTTTCGCCGCCCCCTCTCCAATTTGGAGAGGGGGAAGAACCGAGCACAGCGAGGTTCGGGGGTGAGGTCAGATGTCTGGCAGGTAGCGGATGGCCCCCATTTTGCATCGACGCGCGCCCGCTGCATAATACAGGGGCGCTGCACCCAGAAGGATCACCGCCATGCGCCACCTGACCGTCAACGACATCGACACCGCGTTTATCGACGAGGGGACCGGCGAGCCGGTGGTCCTGCTGCACGGCATGGCGGCCACCAGCGACATCTGGCGCTACACCGTCGAGGCGCTGAAAGGCCGCTACCGGGTCGTCGCGCCGGACCTGCCGGGGCATGGGCGCTCGGAGGGACGGGCGCGGCCCTACGGCCTGCGTTTTTACGCACGCTGGCTGGACGGCCTGCTCGACGCGCTCAAGCTGGGGCGGGTGACGCTGTTCGGCAGCTCGATGGGTGGCGCGATCAGCCTCGACTATGCGGCGCGGCACCCGCAGCGCGTGCGGCGGCTGGTGATGGTCGATGCGCTGGGGCTGGGGCCCGACCTGCCGGTCGGCGGGATGGGCCACGTCATCGCCAACCTGCCGAACTTCGCGGCGCTGGCCGTCACCGGTAGGCCCGACCCGTACCTGTTCCGCTACCTGCGTGGCGTGGTGATGGTCGACCCGGAGGGGATCCCCGCGCGAGGCCATCCAGACGATGGCCGCGCTCAACCTCAAGCAGGGACTGCTGGGATTCTGGTCGGCGTGGGCGGGGCTGCGCCTGCTGATCCGCGACTTCCTTACGCCCGCCCGGCGGCGGGATTTCGCCCGGACGCTGGCCGGTATCGACGCGCCGACGCTGATCGCATGGGGGCGGCACGACGGCCTGCTGCCGCTGCGGAACGCCTACCGGGGCGTCGAGGCGCTGCCCGGCGCGCAGCTTGCGATCTTTGACGACAGCGCGCACGTCCCGATGCTGGAGCAGCCGGAGGCGTTCAACCGGCGGGTGGTGGCCTTTCTGAGCGACGATACGCACCCCGGCCCCACCTGACTCTGCCAGCCGCCGGGTGTTTTGCTAACCGCTAACCGCTATTTCAAAGGAGGATGTAACCATGGGAACCAGTCTCGAAGAAGTCAACACGATGTCGGAGGATGAGCTTAAGACCTTCTGCAAGAAGGCCAGCGACAAAGACCTGGAAAGCATGTTTGGCGAGCACGCCTCGTCGGTGCGGCTGTATGCGGAGGTCGAGGGGAACGCCGCCACCAAAGGCGACTCGATGGTCATCCTGCTGCCGGGGCTGTTCGGCACGGTGATGGAGGACAATGGCAGCGTGATCTGGGTCAACCCGCTGGCGTTTGTGAAGGGCAAGCTCAACAACCTGGACCTCGATGAGAGCGGCACGAAGGACGCCACGCCGGGCGTGAAGATCAGCGCGCCGCGCCCGCTGTGGCTGGCCTACGCCAAGATCATCATGCGCCTGCAGCACGACTACGAGACGTACGTCTTCCCGTTCGACTGGCGGCTGTGGACGATGGATGTCGCGCCCAGGCTACAGCAGTTCATCGACGAGAAGCTCAGGACAGGCTCGCACGACAAGGTGACGCTGGTCGGGCACAGCCTGGGCGGGCTGCTGATGATGGACTACCTCATTGGGGAGAAGACGAAGGCGCACGCCGAAAGCAAGGTCAAGCGGGCCATCGCGCTGGGCGCGCCGTACAAGGGCGCGCTTGAGGCGCTGAGCGCGCTGGCCGACCGGCCCAACGCCCAAATGGAGATCGCCAGGAAACTGAACAAGAACAATGACCCGGCGCGCATGGTGCGCTCGTTCCCCAGCATGTACCAGATCCTGCCCGCGCCGAACGGCCTATATCCCGACTGGAACCCGGTGCCCGACGTGAACATCTGGGACCCGGCGACGTGGGCGGCGGAGGGCCACACGATCAACCTCAAACACCTCAAAGCGGCTGAAGCGCATCACCGCATGCTGGCTGCCGCCGATCCGCAAGTGCCGCTGTTCAACGTGCTGGGCACGCACTACGCCACGCCGGTGTCGCTGGTGGGCAAGGTGCTCAACGCGCTGCCCAAGGTCGTCAAAGAGGGGCTGGGGGGCGGCGACGGGACCGTCGAGATCCCGTCGGGGATGTTCAAGGATCGCCCGACGTACTTCGTCAACGAGGAGCACATGGAGCTGGTGCTGGAGCGGACGGTGATCGAGGGGATCATGGAGTGGCTGGAGGGCGGCAAGCCGGGCGAGCTGGTGCAGGACATCAGCAAGGTGGTGCTGAACGACACCAAACTGCGCGCTGCCAGCATCGAGGGCACGATGAACGTCGACACGCTGGTGGAGAAGGTCAACGCCGGCGACCAGCTCAACTTCACCGAGGCCAAGACGCTGTGCTCGATGATGTAACGCGCGAGGCCGATTCCTGCGTTACGATACGCTACCTGGGCGTGGCAGGTTGGCACCTCGCCACGCCCCATACCAGCCTGCTGATAGACCCGTATTTCACACGGATGCCGCCGCTGCGGGTGGCGTTCGGGCGGGCGGTGCCCGACCTGGCGCTGATCGCGGCGCACACGCCGCCCGCCGACGCCGTGCTGGTGACGCACCCGCACTACGATCACCTGATGGACGTGCCGGAGGCGGCCCGAGCCAGCGGGGCGCGGGTGCTCGCCTCGGCGCAGGGCTGCGCGCTGCTGGACGCGCTGGGCGTGCCTGGCGAGACGACGCAGGTCATCGCGCCCGGCGACCGGCTGGAGATCGGCGATTTCGCGGTTGAGGTTTACCTGTCGACGCACCGCACGATCCTGGGGCGGATCCCCTACCGGGGGCCGCTGCGTGTTGGGCTCAGGCCGCCACTGCCTGCGTCGGACTATCGCATCGACCGGCAGTTCTCGTTTCGCATCACGGCGGGGGACGTGCGGATCCTGATCGCCAGCGGCATCGACGACGAGCCACAGGTGGCGGCGGACGTGCTGCTGGTGGGGGCGGACGCCTCACGCGGGCAGTTGGCGCGCATCCTTGAAGGCGTGCGCCCGCGCGTGGTGATGCCCAATCACTGGGACGACATGTTCCGCCCGCTGAGCCGGCCCGTCCGCCCGATGGTCAAGCCGCCGCGTGGGCTGATCCCCGCCGGGCGGATCGACCTCGGCGCGTGGTGCGGGCTGGTAGAGGAGATCGCGCCTGAGGCGCGGGTCGTGGTTCCGGCATGGTTCGAGCCGGTGGCGGTCGGGAAGATGGGGAAGTTGCTGGCGGAGGGGTGAGATCGAGCGGGCGGCAGGGAGCAAGTGAGCAAGTGAGCGGAAACAAGCAAGCGCAAGAAAGCATGCCGGGACGCCCGGCAGTCAATTGCCGGTCTAAGTCGCCTGCTCGCTCCGCTCGCATGCGTTCAAGTCGGTTGGAAACCGAACTCGGATCTCTGATGCGCTCAAGTAGTGTGGATGAAATCATGCTGCCCTGCGGACTATAATCAGTGAGCGGATCAAGCCACATCCGCGTCATGTCACCAGAACCAAAGGAGAGAACAGGATGCCATCTCGAACCGCTGAGGCCGTCTGGGAAGGCGGGCTCAAATCGGGCAAGGGAACGATGATGTTTGGTGGGGGGGCCTTCAACGGGGCGTACTCGTATACGTCGCGCTTCGAAGAAGCGCCGGGCACCAACCCCGAAGAGCTGATCGCCGCGGCGCACGCCGGGTGCTTCTCGATGGCGCTGTCGGGGGGGCTGGAAAGAGCCGGCTTCACTGCCAAACGCATCGTGACGACGGCCAAGGTCACCTTCGAGAAGGTCGAGGCCGGGTTCCGCATCACGCGGATCGTGCTGGAGACCGAAGCGGTGGTGCCGGGCATCGATGCGGCCACGTTCAAAGCGCAGGCCGAGGCGGCCAAGGCCGGCTGCCCGGTTTCGAACGCGCTCAACCCGTCGATTGAGATCGTGGTGAACCCGAAGCTGGTCGGCTGACAGGGCGCAGCGGGGTGGGGGGCGCTCGGCGAGAGCGCCCTTTTTCGTTTGTGGAGACGGCGCGATGGGCCTACAATCGCAGTCATTCGCCCGCTGATCGATATGAGGAACAGCCATGTGTGACACGGTCGTAGCACTGGGCAGCGTGACCGCCGATGGCGTGACGCTGTTCGGCAAGAACTCGGACCGCGAGCCCAACGAGGCACAGCACCTGCTGCGCGTCCCAGGCGGGCGGCACGCGCCGGGCAGCACGCTGCGCTGCACCTATATCGAGGTGCCGCAGATCGCGGAGACATACGAGGCGCTGCTGTCCAGGCCGTTCTGGATGTGGGGCGCGGAGATGGGCGCCAACGAGCACGGCGTGGTGATCGGCAATGAGGCGGTCTTCACCAAAGTGCCGTACGAAAAAGAGGGCGGGCTGATCGGCATGGACCTGCTGCGGCTGGGGCTGGAGCGGGCCCGGACGGCGCGCGAGGCGCTGGACGTGATGACCGGGCTGCTGGAGACATTCGGGCAGGGTGGCAACTGCGGGATGGCGCACAGCCTGTATTATCACAACAGCTTCCTGATCGCCGACCCAACGAGCGCGTGGGTGCTGGAGACAGCGGGCAAGCAGTGGGCCGCCGAACAGGTCAAGGGCATCCGGACCATCTCGAACGGGATCACCATCGGCGGCGAATTTGACCTGGCCTCTGACGACCTGGTCGCCTACGCCGTCGATCACGGCTGGTGCAAAGGCCGCGACGACTTCCACTTTGGCCGCTGCTACTCGGACTTCGTGTACACGCGTTTCAGCTTCTCGAGCCCGCGGCAGTGCCGCACGACCGAGCTGCTTGAGCGGCACAAGGGGCAGATCACGGTCGAGACGATTATGAGCGTGCTGCGCGATCACGGCCCCGGCGATCCCGACGCCGGCCCGGCGTGGAGCCCGGCCACCGGCATCGCCAAGCGGCAGGTCTGCCAGCACGCCGGCTGGGGGCCGATCCGGGGCGACCAGTCCGCCGGGTCGCTGGTGTCGCACATCGCGGCGGGTGTGCAGACGCACTTCGTGACGGCGTCTTCCGCGCCGTGCACCGGCATCTACAAGCCGGTGTGGCTGGGCAGCGACCTGCCCGACAGCGGCCCACAACCCTCCGCGACCTATGATGAGGCATCGTTGTTCTGGCGGCATGAGACGCTGCATCGCGCCACGCTGCGCGACTACGCGGGGCGGCTGCCGCTGTACGCCGACGAGCGCGACACGCTGGAGCGGGAGTTCGTCGCGGGGGCGATGGGCTGCCGCGAGGCGTCGCAGGAGGAGCGGGCGGGCTACGCGGCACAGTGCTTCGCGCAGGCCGACGAGGCCGAGGCGCGCTGGACCGCGCGCGTGCTGGGCGCGGGCGGCGGCGCGCGGCAGGGGCCGCTGTATGCGTCGGCGTGGCGGAAGTTCAATCGCGAAGCGGGAATGAAGGAGAGCGATTAGCCGTTAGCGGTTAGCAGTTAGCCAAGAGCTAATGGCTATTAGCGGATGACCGGCTGAACAGAGGAATGAATGATGGCATGGCAGGAACAGTTGAAGGGTGATGCGCTTTCGTGGCTGCTTGAGCCCGATCCCGTTAATCCCGCCATCCGCTATTTCGCCCTGCGCGATCTGCTGGAGCGGCCAGCCGACGATCCCGACGTGGTGGAGGCGCGGTCGGCGATTATGACGACCGGCCCTGTGCCGACGATCCTGGAGGCGCAGGACCCCGACGGATTCTGGCAGCAGCCCGGCGGCGGGTATGGGAAATATCGGGGCACGATGTGGCAGATCATGCTGCTGGGCGAACTGGGCGCGGACCCAGCCGACGAACGGGTGCAGCGCGGCTGCGCGTATGTGCTGGGTCACAGCACTGCCAGCAGCGGCGGTTTTGCATACAACAACAAGCCCGTGCCAAGCGGCGTCATCCACTGCCTGAACGGCAATCTGCTGCATGCGATGATTCGCCTGGGATTTCTGGATGACCTGCGCGTGCAGAGGGCGCTGGACTGGCAGGCTCGCGCCATTACCGGCGAAGGCCCCATTCAATATTACCAGTCCGGCACGAGCGGACCGGGCTTTGCGTGTGCCGCCAACGTGAAACAGCCGTGCGGCTGGGGCGCGACCAAAGCCATGAAGGCGCTGGCCGCCGTGCCACCAGCGCAGCGCACGCCTGCCGTCCGGCGCGCGCTTGAGCAGGGCGCGGAATTTCTGCTGCGCTACGACCTGGCCAAAGCCGATTACCCGTATACCGGAAAGGTGAGTTCGGCCTGGTTCAAACTGGGCTTTCCGCTCAGCTACTGGAGCGATGTGCTGGAAACCCTGGCGGTGTTGGTCGCGCTGGGCTATGGCGGTGATCCGCGCCTGGCGGAAGTGTGGCGCTGGCTGCTGGGCAAGCAAGACGCGCAGGGTCGCTGGAAACTCGAAAACGCGCTGAACGGCAAGATGTGGATCGACATCGAGAAAAGGGGCAGGCCGAGCAAGTGGATCACGCTGCGGGCATTGCGGGTGCTGAAAGCGGCCGCATGAAAGCATGGGGGAAGCGATACAGCTTCCCCCATTTGTTTTGAACTAACCGCTATTCCTGGTCATGCCTGGGAGACGAGCGCGGGGGACGGCGATACAGCCGCGTGACGGTGGCAAACGGGCCGGGCGCGACGGGCGCATCGCGCAGGATGCCGCCCAGCGGGCTGGGGCCTGCCAGAGGCCGG
Organism: uncultured Chloroflexia bacterium; assembly: GCA_963787375.1. GTDB lineage: Bacteria > Chloroflexota > Anaerolineae > Aggregatilineales > UBA3940 > CAWBCR01. The sequence continues at coordinate 44,319 of CAWBCR010000002.1, forward strand.
TAGATCACGTCGCTGACCTCGGTGTCCCAGCGGGAGAGCAGCACGCTGACGATCAGCACGCCGACACCGGCCCACTGCACCGGCGTCATGTGCTCGCCCAACCACAGGAAGGCGGCCAGCAGCGTCACGCCGATCTCGGCCACGTTGAGCAGGATGGCCTGCAGGCCGCCGAGGCTGCGCACGCCCGCGAACAACGTCACACGGGAGAGGGCGGTGACAGCCGTCAGGCCGATGATGAACCACCAGCCGGTCGCCATGACCGGCGACCACGCCATGCGGGTGACGCCACCGACCAGCAGCCGGGCGATCAGCACGGTCAGCCCCATGAAGGTCAGCGCGTAGAGGGTCATCGTCGGCGCAGGCATCTCGAACATCACGCGCTGGCTGAGGATGACATGCAGCGCGTACAGGAAGGCCCCGCCGATGATCAGCCCGACGCCCACCCAGTGAAACTGGCCGGTCGAAGCCGAACCGGCGGTCAACAGGTAGACGGCAACCATCGCCAGCAAAGCGCGGAACATGCTCATCAGCGAAATGTGCTGGCCGTAGGCGCGCGTCAGCAGCATGGCGAAGATGACGTACAGCATGTTGAGCAACTGGGCCAGCGATGCGTTGTCGAGCAGCAGCAGGCCGTTGTAGAACAGCAGCGAGCCCAGGCCGTTGATCGCGCCGACGGCCAGCGTGCCCATCAGGCCCGCCGGGAAAATAAAGGTGTACTTGCGGAAGAACAGGGCGTAGACGATCCACAGCGCCACCGCTGCCAAGCAGGTGCGCAGCGCGGCCAGCGTGTAGGCATCGATGCCAGAGCGCAGCGCCAGCTTGCCGAACACGGGCGCCATGCCCATGAAGACCGGCGTCATCAGCGCGGCGATCAGACCGGCATTGCGATGCTTTGACTGGCTCACTGCCTCGCGTCCCTCATTTCTTTCACGGCAGCCGAACTGCGCTGTTTGCTCAACGCAACTTCTCGTCGATCAGACCCTGCAAGATGTCCTCGTCGATCAACGAGCCTTTCTGGAGCAGCGACTGCACCTGCCCGCTGAGCCGCCGGCGCTCGCTGGCCGTCAGGTCTTTGGCGGTGACGACGATGACCGGCACGTCGCGCAGGTCCTGGTCGGTCTTCAGCCGGTCGAGCACGCCAAAGCCGTCGACGTGCGGCATCATGAGGTCGAGGACGATCAGGTCGGGCCGCTCTTTCTCGACCATGTCGATCCCGGCGCGGCCATCGGGGGCCTGGTAGATCTCGCCGACGCCGTGCGCCTTGAGGATGCGGGCCATCAACTGCGACGCGCCGGCGTCGTCCTCGATGATCACTACCTTGCCGATGGCATGGTCGACCGCCTCCAGCGCGGCCAGCAGGCCCTCCTGCGGGATCTCCATCTGCGCGGCGTTCGTCAGGTCCATGTCGCGGACGAGATCGCTGCTGAGGATGTGCTTCTCGACCGGGAAGGTGTGGCCGCTGACGTTCAACACGACGATCTCGTCAGGGTCGACGGCGCGCTCGCGCACCAGCCGGAACAGCCCGGCGAAGGCCAGCGCGGTGGCCGGCTCGACCGAGAGGCCGTCCAACTGGGCGACGGTGCGCAGCGCCTTGAAGGCATCTTCGTCGCTGACGGACACGAACGCCCCGCCATGATCGAGCACTTCCCGCCTGAGCAGCGTGTAGGCCATGCCGGGCACGTCGGTGGCGACGGTGGCGATGCGAGTCTTGGGGTTGAGGAACGGCGCCGCGACTTCCTGCCCGGCCTCGAAGGCGCGCACCATCGGGTCGCAGCCGGACGACTGGACGTTGGCCAGCTTGGGCAGCCCGTGCGACAGGCCGTACTGTTCCAACTCGCGGAAGCCCTTCATCAGGCCAACCGGGCCCAGCCCACCGCTGACCGCCTGGAAATACCAGTCGGGGTTGCGCCACGGCCTCCCGTCGTCGTCAGGGCCGTAGATCGCGCCCAACTGCTCGGCGATCTCGAAGGCGATGGTCTTCATGCTCTCTTTGGCAGCGATGGTCTTCACGCCCCGGTCGAGAGGCAGCCCCTTGCCCTCGGCAAAGCGCGCGGCGACCTGTTTGGCCTGATCGTAGGTGCCGGTGACTTTGACCAGCTCGGTGCCGTACAGCGTGACCTCGCGCATCTTGTCGGAGGGCACGCTGCTGATGATGAAGGCCCACAGCTTGATCCGCGCCCGCGCGGCATAGGCCGAATAGGCAATCGCGACGTTGCCGGTGCTGGCGACGACCAGCTCCTTGAAGCCCAACTCGCGCAGGGTGGAGACCGCCAGCGCGGCCTGCCGGTCCTTGAACGAGCCGGTAGGGCCCTGCCGCTCGTCTTTCAGGTACAGGTGCTTGAGGCCCAACATCGCGCCCAGGTTCTCGGAGTGGATCAGCGGCGTGCCGCCTTCGCCCATCGAGACGATATTCGCGTCGTCATGGATGGGCAGCAGCTCGCGATAGCGCCACATCGTATGCGGGCGGTCGCGCAGCGCATCGGGCCAATTCAGGTCGCCGTCGACCTCGTAACGGGCGTCGAGGTAAGTGCCGCCGCAGTTGGGGCAGCTTGTCAGCAGCCGCGTGTATGGCTCCTGGTAGTCGCAGTGGGGGCAGATGATTAAGATGTTGACAGTGGGCATGCTTCTCTCTCGATGAGCGTCATATTGACTTTCCGTTATATACACTGATACGGCAAGAATCAGATGGGGTGCGGACTGTGCCCGCACCCCACCGAGTCAGGCAGCCGATGCGGCTATTTTCCCATCCCATGCAGCGCTGACGACAGGTCCTGCACCACCTGCGCGCCGCTGTGCGCGGCCTTGTTCAGATAGCGGGTTGTCTGCTCGTCGAGCCGCTCAAGCTGGGCATCTGACAGGTCACGGGCCGTCAGGATGACGACCGGGATGTCCTGCATGCCGGGCTGCGAACGCATGGCTATCAGCAGCCCGTAGCCGTCCATATCGGGCAGGTCGAGGTCGAGGATGACGACGTCGGGCCGCTGGTGCTGGATGCTGTCCAGCCCGGCAGCGCCCACGCCGGCGATGCGCACATTGCAGCCATAGGTGGCACGCAGCGCCTCGCCGATCGAGCTGGCGTAGCTCTCATCGGAGTCGATGATCAGCACGTCGTGGATGCTGGATACCGGCCCGCTGATCACGCGGGACAGCGCGCCAACGAGATCGTCTTCGATGATCGGCTTGATCAGGTATTCCGCCACGCCGACGCTCTGGCCGCGCTCGCGGTCGTCCTCGATGCTGCAAATGATGACCGGCACGCCGCTGGTATCTTCGTTGGCCTTCAGGTCGTTGATGGCATCCCAGCCGGTCTTGCCGGGCAGGTGGATGTCGAGCACGATGGCCGATGGGTTAAAGCTGCGCACGTGCTCCAGCAGGTCGTTGGCGTTGCTAAGGCCCACGACGGCGAACCCCTCTTTTCGAGGTAGCGGGCGTACAGGTCGAGCACGCCGGGCTCGTCGTCGACGGCGAGCACGACCGGACGTCCTGCTTCAAGCTCAGACGGCAGGACGACCCGCGCGTATTCCTCCCCCGGCGGGTGCAGCGGCACGGTAAAGCTGAACACCGAGCCTTTGCCCGGCTCGCTTTCGACCCAGATCTCGCCGCCGTGCATCTCAATGAACTCTTTGGAGATCGTCAGGCCGAGGCCGGTGCCGCCGACCTGGCGGGTCGTCGAGCCGTCGACCTGGCGGAACGGCTCAAACAGGGTGTCCATGTCCTCCGGCGTGATGCCGATGCCGGTATCGATCACGTCAATCTGGACGCGCGGCGGTGCGCCGGTCTCAGGATTGTACTCCTTGCGGGTCGCTCGGATGTTGATCGAGCCTTCCTTGGTGAACTTGGAAGCGTTCGAAACCAGGTTGAGCAGCACCTGGCGGATACGAACCGGGTCGCCGTAGACCTGCGGCAGGTTGGACTCCATCTCCTTCAAGATCTGGATCGGCTTGTCTTTGACGAGGCCGCGGCCAGTCGAGATCACCGCATCGACGATCTCTTCAAGGCCGATGTACTCCGGCTGGATCTCCATCTTGCCGGCCTCGATCTTGGACAGGTCGAGGATGTTGTTGATCAGGCCCAGCAGGTGCTGGCCGCTGTTATAGATGGTGTTGAGGTCCTGCGACTGGAGATCGCTCAACGGGCCGTCGATGCCTTTCAGCATCACGCGCGAGAAGCCGATGATCGAGTTAAGCGGCGTGCGCAACTCGTGGCTCATGTTCGCCAGGAACTGGCTCTTGAGCTTGTCCAGCTCCTGAAGCTGCTCGTTGGCGCGGGTGATCTCGTCGAGCAGGTAAGCGTTCTGGATGACAGCGGTCAGCGTACCGGCTGCCGTCTCAAGCAGACGCAGGCCGCTCTGACCAAAGACGTGGGGCTGCGTGCTTTCGACGGACAGCACGCCCAGGATGCGCTGCCCGGACTTCAGCGGGACGAGCAGCGCGCTGCGCGAGCGGGTCCCACCGTCGAGGCGGATCACCATGTCCTGCGTGTCATCGACGACCATTGCGGAGCCGTTTTCGACGGCGAGGCCGACCAGCCCTTCATCGCGACGCATGCGGGCCCGCCGCGCGACCAACTCGCGCCCGTAGCCGACGGCGGCGTGCGCGTCGAAGGTGTCGCCACTGGCCAGGTAGAAGACCGTCGACTCAGCGCCGGATATCTCGCGCTGCACGGTCTCGGCGACGTTCGTCAGCGCCTCGTCAAGGTCGATCGTGGAGACGGCGGTACGGGTCAGCTCAAACAGGAAGCCAAGCTCATCGGCGCGCTGCTGGGCCTGTTCGAGCAGCTCGGCATTGCGGATCTTCACCGCGATGTAAGCGGCCAGCGTCGTCATCTGCCGGACGTGGGCCTCGTTGTAGGCGTTCTCACGGTCGGCATCCTGGATGGAGATGACGCCGATGACCTCCTCGCCGAGCATCAACGGGACGGCCAACACGCTCTTGGGCATCGTGCCGGTGACGCGCGCGCCAAGCTTGCGGGCCTCCTCCTCGGTGTTCTGGTTCAGCATGAGCACCTGTCTGGAGCGGATCACGTGGCCGCTGAGGCCCTGCTCGACAGACTGCGGCGGCGGGTTGGCCACGCGCTCGCCGCTCTCGATGAACAGCTCGATGCGAAGCATGTTGTTCTCGTCGAGCACGCCCAGGAAGCCGTACTCCGTGCCAAACTGGCGCATCAGCTGCGTGGTCACGACGTCGTACAGGTCTTCGAGCGTTTGCGTGCGGGAGACCGTCTGCGAGACCAGGTTGACGGTGGTCAGCTCGGCCACGCGGTCCTGAATCTCCTGGAAGAGCTGCGCGTTTTCGAGCGTGACGGCGATCTGGTCGGCAAGCGACTGGAGGATGGTCTGCGCCTCCTCGTCGAACGCATCGGCGCGGGTGGACTGCACGTCGAGCGCGCCAATGACGCGGTCGCCGGTCTTGAGCGGGATAGCCATCTCGGCGCGCGTGTTGGGGAGCAACTCGTTGCGGCGGTGCACCGGGTCGGCGTCGGTGTCCCTGGCGATGACGGGCTCGCCGCTGCCGGTCACCTGGCCGATCACTGAGCGCGAGGCAACCGCCAGGTGGTGGCCTCGTCGCAGAAGCTCCTGGCCAACCTCGCCGGTGGAAGCGCGCAGCACCGCCCACTCACGTGCATCATCGATCATGAATATCTGGGCATGGTAGTAGTCAAAGGCTTCGGACACGCGGTCCACCACCAGCGGCAGCAGGATGTCCGGGTTGAGGATCGACGAGGCCGCGCGAGAGACTTCGTTGGTGGCGGCCAGCCGGCGGGCGCGGTTCTGCGTCTGCTCGAACAGCCGCAGCCCGGTGAGCGCCGTCGCGGCCTGGTCGGCCATCGTTTCGAAGAAGCGCACATCTTCGTCGTTAAAGGCGTTGGTCTCGGTGGTGCTGTGCAGGACCAGCCAGCCAAGCGTGCCGCGCCGGGCGGCGGCGGGGGTGATCGGCACGATGGCCGCCGCCTTCACGCCGAACTGCATCAGCGTGGCGATGAGGTCGGGGTCTACCGCGCTGCTGGTGGCGATCTCGTTGATCACCAGCGGGCCGGCATCCACTGCTTCGACCCCGCGCAGCAGCGGGTGCTGGTCTGTCTTGAGGCGTTCGGGCAAGTCATGGAACGGGTCATTGTCGTCGCGCAGCCAAATGCTGGCCACCGACACCCAGCGCTCGCCGGGCTCGGCGGCAGGGTCATCGAGCAGGAACAGGGCCGCACGGTCGAGGGTGTCGAGCCTGGACAGGTCGACGATTTCGCGGGCCAGATCGGGGATCGTGCTGGCCGCCGCGATAACCTGGGTGGCCTGGTACAGCCGATTGGACTGCATCAGCGAGGTCTGCGTCTGCTCGACCAGCCGCGCGTTGTCGATAGCCAGCGCGACGCGGTCCAACACCTGCTCGACGAGCAACTTCTCGTCGTCGCTGTAGATGCGTTCAGCGCCAAGCCCGGCGACTAGCTCGCCGATGACAGCGCCACGCAGCGCAATCGGGAGGTGAAGCCCATCCTCGCTCTGATCGTCGTCGTGCTCGCCCAGCGCCTGGACCCGGCTGAGGTCGTAGCCGAAGCCCATATCGTTCGCCGCGCGGCGCTGCTGGAGATACGTTTCCCAGCTATCGCGGGTCAGCATCTGGGTCAATTGCAGCGAGGCGGAGATCAGCCCCTCTTTTCGTCGAAGAGCTGGGCGTTGCGGATTGCCACCGCAAGCTGGTCGCCGACCGTCTGGAGCAGGGAGATGGTCGCTTCGTCGAAGACGTCGGGCTCGGTGGACTGGATGTCCAGCACGCCGGTGACCTGATCAGCGACTGTGAGCGGGATAGCCAGCTCGGCGCGCGTGCGGGGGAGCAGCGGGTTGGGCCGCCAGAACTCGGCATGCCGGGTGTCTGAAGCCAGCACCGGCTCGCCGCCGGAAACTGTCTGGCCGACTACCGAGCCTGATCCGACCGGCAGCTTGTGGCCTCGCGAGAGCATCGCCGTACCAGCGTCGCCCATGCTGGTGCGCAGCACGGCGAACTGCCGCAGGTCGTCGAGCAGGAAAACCTGCGCGTGGTAGTAGCCAAGCTGCTCGTGAATGGCATTGACGGTAAGCTGGAGCAGGCGGTCAAGGTCCGTTTCAGCCGCGATCACACGGCCAACGCGGTTCGCGACCTCAAGCTGGCGGGTGCGGGCCTGGATCATCTCTTCCTGCCCGGCTGTCAGGTTCTGGATGCGGTCGGTGATGGCGTTAAACGCGCCTGCAAGCTGGTTAGCTTCCACGATGCCCAGGTTGGGGATGCGCAGGCTGAAATCGCCCTTGGCGATCTGGCCGGCAGTCTCGGTGGCCATCATGAGGGCGCGGTTAATGCGGCGGGAGATGAGAAGGGCGACTATGATGGCGAGCGCACCCAGCAGCACACCGACCAGCAGGATGGTGCGCGTCAGCACCTGGTTGGTCGCCAGCGCCTCCACGCGATCCTGCTTGACGATCAGTGCCAGGTTGAGCGGCGCGATCCAGCGGTATGCGCCGATCACAAGCTGGCCGCGATAATCGGTCCACTCGCCGCTGCCGTCGACGCCGCTCAACGCGGTGCCGACGATCTCGTCGGAGGCGATCATCTCGCTGCCGCCCAGACGGGGCGTCGAGATGTACTGCCGCCCCTCGCCGATGAGGTAGGCGTCGCTGGTCTCACCCCACAGCGGCACGTCGGCCATCAGACCCTGAAGCGGAATGAGATCGGTGCGGGCGCTCAGGACGCCCACTAACTGGCCATTGTCGTTCATGATCGGCGTCGAGAAATACAGGCTCTCCTGGCCGTCGATGGGATCGCGCAGCGGGCCGGTTATGGTCGCCTGCCCGGGGTTGCCACTGCTGGTGGTGGTCAGGAACCACGTCTCCTGGCCCATGTTGCGGTTCAGCAGGCTCACGTCGCTGCTGCCGCGCACCTGCCCGGTCATGTCGAGCACGATGACGCGGTTGAAGGAGGCCGACTGGGCCATCGCCTTGGACGTGAACGAATCGCGGGCAGCGGCGTACGGGATGGCCAGCGGGCCGGACTCGTTGCCCGTCACCAGCATCACGGACTCCGTGCCAAGCGTCTCGGCGTCGGCCAACTCGACCACGCGCTGGCTCGTCGCGTTGATCCAGCCGGAGACCACCTGCACCTGCGAGTCGGCCAGCGAGGCCAGCTCGGCGACGTGCTCCTGCAAGGTAATGTTAGCATTGACCTGGGTGGGGATAATTGCCAGCGCGACCAGCGGGATGACAATCAGCCCCAGAAAAGTCAGCAGCAGGATCTGGCTCAGGCGCTGCGCCCTGCCACTTGTCCTGGGAGGATTCTGGCTGCTCATAGCTTCCTACGCTCCCTCTCGCCGCAGGCGCACACTGGTCTGTGGTGCGCCCAACATGCGGCCCAGTTCTTTAACAGTCGTCTGCAAAATCTGTTCAACATCGGTCGAGCCGACGATCTTGGCTGTGATCTCGTTCAGTATCTGCTCGTGCTCCGCGCGGCGTGCCATCTGTTCGACCAGCCGCAGGTTTTCCAGCGCGAGGCCCACGCGGTCGACGATGGCCTCGACCAGCGACAGGTCGTCTTCAGACAGGCTCTCCAGCGTCCCGCCGCCAAAGCCAAACGCGCCAATGACCTCGCCGCGCACGCGGATGGGCACGGCCAGACTGAGGTCCTCGCCGTTTCGGGTGGTGATGACCTGCCCGCTGCGGATCGCCTCGTTGAGTGAGGTAGGGGCATCGCCCTGATACAGGCCAACCAGCTTGCCCTGCAGGGAGAAGCTCATTGGCTGGTCGGCGCGGGTTTCGTGGTACGCTTCCCACGCCTCGCCGGCTATCTGCCGCTCCTGCGCCAGCAGGTTCTCCTGAAGCTGGTTGAGGCGCGTGTACAGGCGGGCATTTTCAAGAGCGATGGCGAGCTGGTCGGCCATGATCTGGAACACGGCGACGACGTCCTCATCAAAAGCATTCGGCGCGACGCTTTGCACGTCAAGCGCACCAATGACGCGGTCGCCGATGCGCATGGGCAGCGCCATCTCGGAGCGGGTGTCGGGCAGCAGCTCGTTGCGGCGGTGGATGCCGCTGGAGTTTGTGTCGGAAGCGACGACCGGCAAACCACGCGAGGTCACCTGACCGATCACCGACTGTGAGCCCACTTCCAGGAAATGCTGGCGGGCCAGCAACTCGCGCCCGGCGCGGCCTGTGCTGGCGATGAGGTTGGCGTTCTTGCCCTCGTCGTCGACGAGGAACACCTGCGCATGGTAGAAATTGAACCGGGTACGGATCAGCTCGACGATCTCGTTCATCAGCGCGCGTGGGTCTTCCAGTGCGGTGACCGCCCGGCCAATCTCGCCGGTGATGGTCAGGTCGCGCGTGCGCTCGGCGACGCGCTGCTCCAGGCCGCTGACCAGGCCTTCGATCTGGTCGGCCATCCCGTTGAAGCTGCTTGCCAACCGGCTGAACTCATCCTCGCCGCGCACCTCCGCGCGGGCGCTGAGGTCGCCCGCCTCCAGTTGGCCGGCGACTTCCAGCAGGGCCTGGCTGCTGCGAGCCAGGTCGCGGGCGAAGAACACGGCGATAGCCACCCCGGCGATCAGCGTGACGACCAGGCCGATCAGCACGATGCGGCCTGCGTTGTCCTGAATGGTGGCGATGCGGGTAAGCTGCGTCTGGCGCTGCGCCTCTGTGACGGTGCCCAGGCGGGAAGTGGCGTCGCGTCCGGCCTGGGTCGCAAGCTGGGACGACTGGTAAGCCGTCTGCAACTGGCCGCGCAGCGTGGCGACCTGTGAGGCGTGGGTGAGGTAATCCTCCAGCGTGCGCGGGATCGTGTTGACACGGCTGGCCAGCGCAATCCCGCTGTAGATGGCCAGATACTGCGAAGCCGCATCTTGCAGCGCCTGCCGGTCCGACTGGGCACCGGTGGAGGCGAGCGTGTTCTCCAGGTTGCGCATCAGGATCAACTGGCGGGTCATGTCGGTGTTGTCTTGCAGAATGGTCTGCGCCTGAAGCTGATCGCCGACCGCCTGCAACTGCGGGATGGCCCCTTCGTCGGGCCAGGTGAGCTGGTGCACGAGATCGAGAATCTGGGAGAAGGTCTGCTCGCTGGTGCGGGCGTTGGTCTGGATGGTGCGGACTTCGATGCTGAATGGGACCAGATCAGTCGGTGACACGATGGTCCCGGCCAGCGCCTCCAGGTGAGTGGAGTTGTTGATAATCTGCGTGGTGAGGTTAGAGTGGTCGGTGCGCATGGAGTTTTCGATCAGGTTGAAGGCACCCCAGCCGAACTGCTGCTCGACGAGACGTGCCTCAAGGCGCTGGGTGGCCTCGACGTTGAGCTGAAGGTCCTGCGACAGCGCCCGCATGTCGACCGTCGTGGTTCCGCCGGTCGCCAGCGCGGAACGCAGCGAGGTAAACGCGATCTGGATGGCCAGCACGGTCGCCAGCACGAATACCAGCTCAAGCGCAAACAGCGCGCCGGCCTTCAGGGCAATCGGCAGGTTGCGCCAGGCTAAGCGTCTCAGTAATCTCCGCATCGCTCGATCTCCCTATGCCTCGGCGCTGGTCGCAGCACCTGCGTCCAGCGCAGCGGGTGATGGTTCACCCTTTGGCGTGATCTGAACAATCCCGCGTGACGCGCCGAGCACCTCGCTCAATTCGGCCAGCGCCGACTGAAGCACCTGGTCGACGGTCTCGGCCTCCTGAACGTTCTGCGCAATCCGGTTGACGATCTGCTCGCGCTCAGTGGCCTGGGTGGCCTGCTCGTACAGGCGCGCGTTTTCCACGGCCAGCGACAGGCGGTCGACCAACATCTCGGCCAGTTGGATGTCACTCTCGCTCCAGGGACGGTCGCCGCTGCGCGCAATCTCCAGCACACCGATGACCTCGCCGCGCACACGCAGGGGCAGGGCGGCAATATGGGCCTGCTGATCCTTGCGAATGACGACCCCGGTTTCTCCCTGATAGGCCTGCCGCATGGGGGCGGTCCAGGTCTGCTCCGACTGGATGCTGTCGCCAAGCAGCGTGTAGCCGAGCGTGCTGGATGCGCGCCGGGCCCGCAGATAGTCGGCCCAGCCTTCACGCGTCAGACGCCGGTTGAGGTCCTCGATCTGGCGCAGGTTGCGCTGCGCCTCTTCGTACAGGCGCTCGTTCTCAGACGCGCGCACCTGCAGCTCATCGACCAGCCGTGCTTTGTCAATTGCGGCGGCAAGCTGGGCAGCCATCACCTGGAGCGAGCGGACGTCGTCGGGCTGGAAGGCATCGATCGTCGTGCTTTGCACGTCAATCGCGCCGATCACCTCGTCGCCGACGAAGAGCGGCAGCGCCAGCTCCGCAAGCGTGTAGGGCAGAAGCTCGTTGGGCCGGTGGGTGGGGCTGCGGCGCACGTCGTTGACGACGACCGGCTCTCCGTTTGCGGTACACTGCCCGATGATCGACTGTGAGCCGACCGGCAGTGCGTGGCCTCGCGCCAGCAGCGCCTCGCCCGCGCGGCCTGTGCTGGCCTCCAGACGGGCCATGCGCCGCTCATGGTCGAGAATGAACACCTGGGCGTGATAGAAGCCATAGGCCTCCCGAATGCGGTCCACGACCTCGCGCAGCAGCGTGTTCAGGTTAGAGGCAATAGCGGCGGACTCGCTGATCACGATTGTCGCCTCAAGCTGACGGGCGCGGCGCTGGGCGCTGCGTGCCCAGTCAAAGAGGCTGGTGTTTAGCAGATAGGCAAACAACGCCACGACGCCCAACAGAAAGCCCGCCTCAACGGCGACGATAGCGCCATTGTTGGTGATAGTCGCCCCGGGCAACGCGATGATCCCGGCCAGGCGGGCGTATGAGCTAATCCCTATTTCGACCAGCGCCAGCAGCGCAACGCCCAGCGACCAGCCAGGGCTGAACAGGAAGGCTGCCGACAGGACAGACACGGTAAAGCACAAGGCAATGGTGCCCGCACCCAGCAAGCCATAGGCGCTTTGCAGCAGCGGCACAGTCAGCGTCAGAAACAGGAACGCATGGCTGGCCAGCCGCAGCCTGCCTCGCTGAACGAGCCAGTAGGCCCCCAGATACAGCGCAGCCGCCAGAACGTTCGGCCCGATGAGCTGCTGCGGCACAGAATCCGGGAAGAATAACACCAGGGCTATCGTGCCAAGAGCGCCGATGGCAGCAAAGGCCAGGCTCATCACCGAGACGGTTGCGGCGCGCTGCCGGTCCAGCACATCAGGGTATGCGTGACGGACGGCAAATAGGCGCGTAAACTGCATGCGTCCGGCGCTAACCAATGGAGTACGAGTTGCCATGAATGTTCAGTCCTCCCGCGCAGAACCCCATCCTGTCTGCGCGCTACTCCGGGTGTTCGTCGTCACCGTTGCCATTGCCGGCACCGTCGCCGTGTGCGCTGGCGGTGCTGTCGTCGCCCGGCGGGCGTCCAATGCGCAGCGACACATGCTCTGAGCCCAGCGCACCGCCCAACTGGTTCAAGGCAGTCTGGAGCACGCTGTCTACGCTGGCTGCACGCTGGAGCAGGCTGGCCGAGACTTCGTTCACACGCTGCTCGCGCTCGGCGCGCTGTGTGGACTCTTCGACCAGACGGATGCTCTCGGCGATCATCGCCAGACGGCTGGCAACCGATTCGAGCAGTGTGGCCTCGTCGTGTGACCAGCGCTCGCCGGGCGGGCGGGTGACGGCCAGCGTGCCGATGGCTTCGCCGCGCAGCACCAGCGGGGCGGCCAGCACGGCGCGCCCGTCCGCGTCGACGTAGGTCTCGGCCTTGATCTCGGTCCGCTCGCGCAGGATCTCGGTCGCCTCGGGCCAGTGCCGTTCGGGGTCGAGGGTATGGCGCAGCGCGCCCTCTTTCAAGTGCTCTTCCCACGCCTGACGGGTCAGGCGGCGGTTCAGCGCCTCGATCTCTGACAGGTTGGCGGCGCTCTGCTCGAACAGGCGGACGTTCTCAATCGCCGCGCTGAGCTGGTCGGCGATCAGCGTCAGGATGTTGATGTCTTCCTGCTGGAAGGCGGTACGCGGCTCACCGATGATGTGCAGCGCGCCCAGCGTGTGGCCACCGGCGTCGAGGCTGATGGCCACTTCCGGCGGGCGCACCCGCGTCCCGGCGAACGTCACCGGTTCGAGCGTGCCACCAAACTGCGGCTCGCGCATCAGGATGGCACGTCCGATCACGTTGTGCTCGTCGACCGGCAGGCGGTGCTCGACACGCAGCATGTCTGCGGCCTCGATGCCCGCCGCGGCCTGCAGGCGGACCTGCTTACCGCTGCTATCGGTCAGGTAAATGCGCACGCCGGGATAGTCAAGCTGTTCGACCAGAGTCTCGGCCACGTCGTGCAGAAGCTGGTCGATGTCGAGCGTCAGGATCGTGGCACGCGACACCTGCACGGCGGAGCTTAGCTGTCGCAGCCGGTTGAGCAGCTGAGACACCACGCTGTCAAGCACGCTGGCCAACTGGCCGACCTCGTCAGCGGGGAACTGCGGAATAGGCGTGTCGAGCGCGCCCGCCTGGATGCGGGTTGCGGCGTCGGTCAGGCGGCCCAGCGGCCTCAGCGTCAGCACGACCAGCACACCAATGACCAGCGTCACGGCCAGGGCGCTCAAACCGACGGCCAGGCGCAGGCGGTTGGCCAGCGGCGTGGCGCTGGCCGCCAGGCTGGACACCGGCAGGCGGGTCGAGACGATCCAACGCAGGCTGGTGACAGCCGGATTGTTGATGTCCAGGTTGTTGAAGGTGTTGTAGCCGTACAGGTAGTCATTGCCCATCGAGTCGGTGTAAACAAAGCTGCCCTTGGGCAGGTTGTGGAAGCTGTCAAGCAGGTCAGCGGGGATCGTGGTACTCTCGACCGCGCCCATGCCCATCAAAACGGTGCCGTCCGGCTCGATCACCTGCGTCTGGCGCACATCGAACGGCGCGGTTACATCGCCCACGTTGCTCAGATTCCAGACGGCATACATCACGCCCAGCAGGCGGCCGGGGTCTGCCGTGTCGTAAATCGGCACGGCGATGTGAACGCCGGTCAGATGGGTCAGCTGATCCTCGCGCGGGCCGGAGATGTAGGCCCTGCCGGCCCCACCGGCTATCGTCGTGTCGTACCAATCCCAGTTGGCGGTGTTAATGGTCTCCGGCTGGGTCGGGACGGGATCGATGGCCAGGACGTGGCCGTTTGTGTCGAGCAGCGCCACGGCGTCGAACTCGCCAGTGGTGCGGTGGAAGCCGATCAGCTCCTGCGCAAGCTGGGTATTCTGCAAATAGTGGGCAAAGTGGTCGGTGGTTTCGCTGACGCCCATTGCTTCATCAGCAGCCAACTCGTTGGACAGGCCCTGCTGGATAATCGGGTCGGTGCCAAGCCGAGTGAGGGAGATCGTCTCCTGGCCCAGCGAGTCAATCAGACGCAGGGACTGGGTGCGGCTGTAAGATACAAGCTCAGTCTTCGATATTTCGGTCTGCGCGTCGCTCACCACCTGGCGGATCACGCCGTTGGTGATCAGACCGGTGATGACCAGGACGACAGCCAGCGCAATGCCGATTTTGGCAGCGATGGGCAGCGCCAGCGGGTCGAAGCGCACTCTTCGCAGGGCAGCCTGCGGTTGTGGCGTGGTCATAGTTCAGCCCTCGCTTCTTCCGGCGCATCGGGCCTGGCCAGATCGCTGCCGGACAACTCGTCCTGTGGCTCGGTGACCTGCTTGCGGCGCTGCGACAGCGGGCGGTCGACGTTAATCTCGGCGTAGACGGTATCTGTGCCCAGCGCCTCAGCCAGCTCACGCGTGGCGCTTTCGAGCAGCATCGACAGGCTGGGGGCGCGCTGCAGCCGTGTGGCAATCGTGTTGACCAGCCGCTCGCGCTCGGCGCTGCGCTGGGCCTGAATGTAGAGGCGGGCGTTTTCGACGGCCATGGCAGTCCGGCTGGCGATGGCCTCGATCAGGTGCACGTCGTCCTGAGTCCAGTCGCGGGGGGTATCCGACTCAATGCCCAGCACGCCGACCACCTCGTTGCGCACGACGACCGGCGCGGCCAGAAAAGCGGGCTGCCCATCCTTGCCGGTCGAAACGATGACCGACCCGGCGCTCAACGCCCGGTCGACGATGCGGCTGCGCTGTACCGACAGGGCATTCGTCTCAGGCCCGAAGACCTGGTGCCGCTCTTCCTGGCTGATGTCTGACAGGAAGTCGGACCAACTGCGCTGGGTATTCTCCCAACTCAACTCGCTTAATTCGCGCAGGTTGTTCTCAGCCTGCTCAAACAGGCGGGCGTTTTCGATGGCAATGGCGAGCAGGTCGGCCAGCGCCTGCAGGGTAGGGGCAAACTCCTCGGTGAAAACGTCGGGCGAGTCGCTTTGCAGGTCGAGCGCGCCGATGACCCGATTGCCAATGCTGAGCGGCAACGCCATCTCTGAACGCGTGTTGGGCAGCAACTCGTTGCGGCGGTGGACGGCGTCGTGGTCGGTATCGCGCGCAATGACGGGACGCCCGCCAGCGGTCACCTGCCCGATGACGCTCAGGCTGCCGACGGCCAGCCGGTGGCCGCGAGCCAACAGCTCTTTGCCGACTTCGCCGGTGCTCTGGCGGAGGGCGGCATAGCCCGCCTCCTCGTCGACCAGGAAGACCTGCACGTGATAGTAGCCGAACGTCTCGCGCACCAGACGGACCGTGTCGTCAAGAAGCTGGTCCAGATCGCGGTTGCCGGCAATGGCACGCGACACGGCGACCGTCGCCTGAAGCTGGCGCGTCTGGTTGGCGAGCTGCAATGAGAGCATGTCGCGCTGCGCGACGAGCGCGTAGCTAGTCCGCTGGCTGTCGGAGATCGCCTGGCGGGTGCTGCGCGAAAACAGCCAGGCGACGAGGGCCATAAACAGCAGGTTGACGTACACGATCACCGTTTGTGTCTCAGGGCCGCCTGCGCGCACGTTGGCGAAGTAGCCGGGATCGGCAGTCACATTGAGCACGACGTAGCCCACAGCCGTGATGAGCGCCGCCACAAGGGCGGCCACCGGCGGGCCAAACAGTCCGGCGACGATGACAGGAATGATCAACATGATGGTGTGCGGGGCCAGCGGGCCGGTCGCAGCCATGATCAGCATCACCACGGCGAACAGCACCACAGCTATTCCGACCCCGGCAATGGTCGTCGCGCCGCCGCGGTTGACGGCGTACAGCGCGATCCAGATGACGGCCAGCCCGAGCAGCATAACCTGGTTCGGGCTGCCCTGGGCCGGGATCAGGTGGATGCCGGCAACCAACGCTAACAGCGTCAGGGCTTCCATCAGGATGAGCAGCACAGCGGCCAGCCTGGCGCGCCACAACTGGGTAACGTCGCTGGAACTGGTGAGTGTCAGCCAGTCGAAGGCGACCTGCCAGAACGGTTGGTTGGGTTGTCTCGTTTGTTGGCTCATAAGCTCTCACACGCCGCAGTAAACCGCAGCGGGGCATATTGTGCCCTGCCGCGGCAGAGCCCGGTTGCGGTATGGGGCCCTTTCATGCTACCTGCGTGACGGTTCATCTGCACTTCAGCAATCCTGCTACCTTCATCATCGGCCTGCGGCGGCTACTCTGCCGGACCCTGTCGCTCGCCGTACTCCATCGTCAGGTGCACAAAACCGCGCGGCGAGTCCATCGCCTGGCTGGCTTCGCGGGCGGCGATCCGTAAAACGACGTCGAGGTCAGTCGAGGCCTGAAGCTCGGCAGACAGGCGGGAAAGGATCTGCTCGCGTTCGGCCTGCAACTGCGCCTGCTCGCTCAGACGGGTGCTGTCCAGCGCCAGCGCCACCCGCTCGGCCACGGCTTCTATCAGGTTCTGCGTCTCCAGGTCGGGTGTCTTGCCCTCTTTGTGCTTCAGATCCAGCATGCCGATGGTCTGCCCGCGCACGGACAGCGGCACGCTGACGACCGTCTCTCTGCCGCCGGGAGAGGCTTCGGGCGCGCTGCCCGCTGTCAACGGGTGCAGGCCCCGATCGTCGGCTTCATAACCCAGTGGCGCGGCGTCGGAGCGCCCGGCCAGGAACTGCCGCCAGGCGTCGCCGGTGAGCTGGCGGTTCAGGATCTCGATGTCGCGCAAGTCGCGCTGGGCCTGGTCGAACAGGCGGGCGTTCTCAATGGCGATGGCGAGCTGATCGGCCATGGCCTGGAAGGCCTCAGCATCGGACGGCTTGAAGGCGTTGGGCTCGGTGCTCTGGATGTCCAGCGCGCCGATGACCCGCCCGCCGACGCGCAGCGGCAGCGCCATTTCGGAGCGCGTGCGGGGCAGCAGTTCGTTACGGCGGTGGACGGGGTCTGCGTCGGTATCGGAGGCGATAATCGTGTCGGCGCGGGCAGTCACCTGCCCAATGACCGACTGCGAACCGACCTCCAGCCGGTGGCCGCGCGCCAGAAGCTGCTGGCCGACCTCGCCGGTACTGGCACGCAGGGTGGCGTACTGCCCGGCTTCGTCGACCAGGAAGACCTGCGCGTGGTAGTAATCGAGACGCTGCACGACCAGGCTGACGACCTCTTTCAGCAGCGTGTCAAGGTCGCGCATGGCCGTGATGGCGCGGCCCACGTTGGAGATCAGCGTCAGCCGTTCCATATCTTCCTGGAGGTCCTGGGAATACTCATCGATGCTGTCCGACTGTGTCTCAAGGGTGGCGATGTCACGCTCGCGGATGACGGCAGCCGCCGAAGCCAGCGCCGAAACCAGCGCGATGATGACGATCGGCATGACAATGGTGCCGATGGTGACGCCTGGCGCAACCAAGGCGAAAATCCCCACGCCGGCGATGGCCAGCGCCGCCAGACCGATTGTGTAGCGGGCCATCAGGACCAACATCGACAGCAGAACCGGCAGTAGGATGAACATGATGAACTGCGGCGCGAGCGAGCTGGACTCTGCTGAGAAGATAATCGCCAGATAGGCAGCCATCTGCCCATAGGTCATCAGGACAGCGCCGATCACTGGCCAGCGCGTGCGCGCCAGGATGTAGGCTATCAGCGGCAGGACGAACGTTAACCAGTCGTAGACGGGGACCTGCGTCACCATGATCTGGGCGATGATCAGTGCTGACATGCCCAGCAGCGTCAGAAGCAGGCACAGCCCGGCCAGGATGGAGGCACGCCGCCGCTCGCCGCGATCGGTGATCGACGGATGCGGGCGGATGGCCGCCTGCCAGAGACCCTGTATGCGATTGGTTGCAGCTTGTTCGCTCATGCCATGTCACCCCGGTCGGCGTGCGGGCAGGCCCGCACCGGAATCACTTACGAAGAAGGCGCGTCGTCGTGACTGTTGGAAGCCGGCAGCGCAGCCGGCGAGCCGGGCGTCAGCCGCAGCGCGACATCGTATTCAGACAGCACGGATTTCAAGGCCTGCACCGCTGTTTCGAGCACGTCATCGACAGCAATCGAGCCCTGCAGGCGGGCGGTGATGTCGCTGATCATTTGCTCGTTCTCGATGGCCTGCTGCGTGCGCTCAAGCAGGCGGATGTTCGAAGCGGCAAGGTTCGCCTGCGTATCGACGGTTGTCACGAGGCTCCAGTCGTCGGCAGTCAGCAGGTCGGCCTCGCCCGCCCTGGCGCGCTGCAGCGTGTCTGGCGAGTGGCCGAGGATGTCCGGCAGTTCCCGCTCGACGATCCCGTCGATCTCCTCAGGCGTCACGGCCATACGGATGTGGTCGATGACCTCACGCAGGCCGCGCTCGCGGTCAGCCGCCAGGTGGGAGCGGGCCAGCAGCAGTTGCAGGTCGATGGCCAGCGCGGCCTGGTCGGCGATGTTACGCGACAGGCGGATCTGGTCATCGGTAAAAGTGCGGTCGCCGCGCCCCTCAAACAGAAACGCGCCCAACCAGGTCGTACCGGTCGCCAGGGGGACCATCGCCAGCGCGCCCACGCCAAGCTGACCGTAATGCTCGCGGGTGGCGACTTCGAGCCGCAGGTCGTCCTGCGCCTTGTTGAAAACCAGGTTGGCACGCGAATGCGGGAACTGGGACAGCACCGGCGCTTCGTTGAGCACGTAGCGCTGGCGCTCGCCGCCGGACACCATCCGCCCACCTTCCCACACCGCGACGGCCTCCAGGTATGTTGCCTCGCCGCGCGGGTCAGGGCCGGACAGGAACAGCGTGATGCGATCCGCTTCGCCAAAATGGGACATCTCCGAAAGCGCCGTGTCGTACACCTCGTCCAGATTCTGCGCGGCGTTCAGCGCCAGCGAGGTGCTGTACAGCGTGGTGGCGTCGCCGAGCGAGGTCTGGAGCCGGTCGAGCAGGCGCAGCCGGTCGACGACGGGAGCAAGCTGGCCGGAAAGGATGCGCAGCATCTCGACGTCGCCCTCACTGAACGGGCGCTCTTCGCGGTAGGCGATCACCAGGTGCCCGCCGATCCGCTCGGCCCCGACGAGGGGGATCAGCGCCATGGTGGCGGCGTCGAGCGACTGCATGGCGATCTTCATCGCGCCCGCCGTCTCGCTGCGCGAGTTGACCAGCACGGGGGTGTCGGTGCCCAGCGCGCTGATCGCAGCCGGCAGCGCAGCCTGGGCGCGGTTGGGATCCTGGTCCCACGCGCTCACGTCGGCGGGGTCGGGAACCCCGTCCAGCGCGTCGGCTGTGCGCACAATGCTGACGTGGTCGGCGGTCGGCAGGACCGTGCCACGCAGCGCGGTGATCACCTCGGCGGTGCTGTTGACGGTGGTCAGGTCACGCATCAGGCGGTACAGCGGCTGCGCGAAATCACCGAGGGTCGACGCCTCGCTGAACGGATGCTGGCCGTGAATGGCGGCAGCGACCTGATCGGCCAGGGTCTGGAACGCCGCGTGCTGCGGGTTGGAGAACTCGCCCTCGTCGGGCTGCCACAGGCGGAGCGTGCCCAGGCCGCGTCCGGCGTAGCGCAGCGGGAACGTGGCCTCTGCCGGCTTTGAATCATCAACATCATCGTTGTCCGGCACGGGCAGGGGGGCGACTGCGGCTGGCTGCGGCTCCGGCTCGGACAGCACCGCAACCCCACCCATAACGGCGCAGCCCAGTGCCAGCAGCATACCACTCATAACAGGCGCGCTGCCGGTGACAGCGATCACGCCGGTGCCCTGTAAAATCGTCGCCAGCACCGCGATGGCGACGTACAACCCGGTCAGGATCAGCGCATCGCTGCGCTCAAGGGGACGGACGGTCAGCACCAGCGCCAGCAGCACAAACCCGGCCAGCGGCGCGATCAGCGCCCCGCCGGGCAGCACAAATGCGGCTGAAAC
The DNA here is from genome assembly GCA_963787375.1 of uncultured Chloroflexia bacterium. GTDB lineage: Bacteria > Chloroflexota > Anaerolineae > Aggregatilineales > UBA3940 > CAWBCR01. Next base: position 64,477 of record CAWBCR010000002.1, read on the forward strand.
AATGGCCCACAGGCCAAACGCCTGGAGACGGGCGGCGGTGAGGGCGCTGCCGGAAGCCAGCAGCCAGCCTGAAGCGGCAAGCAGCGCCAGGCTGCACAGCAGCCCGGCTACCTGAAGGCCCGTCAGGGGAGACGCGAGAAGGAACAGGCCAGGGATATAGACAACCGTCGCGATGGTCAGGGCCAGCAGGGATACCCACAACTTCCATTCGCGAAGGTTGTCAGCAGCGTCGCCGTATTGAGACTCCAGGCGGCGCGTCAGTCGCTTCAGCATGGCACTCATCCTTTGCGCTTTGAGCGGCCGGGAGCGTTTGGGGGACAGTTTGGGAGGTCTGCATCCTTTCTAGCGCAGATCAGTGTATCTCCCAGACGGGCTCTCCGCTCAGTACGCGTCTGATTTGGTCGGGGAAGCGATCCGGGTCGAGCGGCTTCCCCAGGAAACCATCGAAACCGGCGTCTTTGGCGCGTTTCATCTGCTCCACGCTGGCTTCAGCCGTCACGGCGACGACCAGCGTCTCTTTGAGGCGGTTGTTGCCACGAACCTTCTGGAGTGCCTGAAAGCCGTCCTCATAGGGCAGCCGAATGTCCATCAGGATCAGGTCAATGCGCGGGAGCGTGTCGGCGAACTCGACGACCTGCCAGCCGGAAGTCTTCCACTCGCAGCGCTGCACGCCCATGTAGGCCAGCATACGCGCGATCAGCACGAAATTCGGGACGTTGTCCTCAACGACCAGCACATGAGCCTGCACCGGGTCGATCTTGGCAACCGGGCGCGCAACGCCACCGGCGGCGGCCTCGGCGGCGGGTTTGGCGGCGGGCCTTTCGATCAGTTTGTGCACCGCCGTCGCATCAGACTGAGGGTTGAAGACCGGCTCTGCCGGCTGTGGTGCGCTAACCGCTTTGTCCTCTGGTTTCTCGACCGTCTTATCTGCCGGTGTCTCCGCCGGCTTGTCTGCCGGTGTCTCGACCGTCTTATCTGCCGCTGTCTCCGCCGGCTTGTCTGCCGGTTTCTCGATCAGCCTGTCTATCAGTTTCTCTGCCGGCTTGTCTGCCGGTTTTTCGATCAGCCTGTCTGCTAGTTTCCCGACCGTTTTGTCCTCCGATTTTTCGACTGAGTTATCCACCGGTTGCTCGACCGGCTTATCTGCCGGCTTCTCAACCGGCTTCTGCCCGGCGGCCTGTTCAGCCGGAACGGGCTGTGCGTTGTCCTGGGCGACGACCTTTGCCTCGTTGCCGGGAGCTGTTGGGTCCTGCTTATTCTTGTCTGTCTGGTTCTGGTCGTTGTGTATCGTCATGTTGCTCTATGTACCTTAATCGCCCCCTGGACAGGTGAAACAAACGATGAGGCTGGGGTTGGTGCCCCGCTGTGTGAGGCGAAGGTGACTCGCCCCCCACACCAACCGGTCCGGAGACGCAGCCTAGTGATGGTTCTTCAAGTGTGTGGCGATCTGGTTTGGCAGCTCGTCGACATCGATCGGTTTGGCTATATAGCCATCACACCCGGCGTCGATTGCCTTCTGCCGGTCGCCTTCAAGCACATTGGCCGTGAGCGCAACGATCGGAATCTTGGCTGCATCCTGGATTTTGCGCAGGCGTAAGGTGCACTCATAGCCGTCGATGTCGGGCAGGTTGATGTCCATCAGAATCAGGTCTGGAGTGCTGGATTTAGCCAGGTCCAGGCCTACCTGCCCATTCTCTGCTTCGATGACCGTGTAGCCCTCCGCTTCAAGGACTCGCTTGATCAAGATCCGGTTATCGAAGTTGTCTTCGATGTAGAGAATGCGTCCGTCTGTCATCATGTGTGTCTCCACCATCTCCACGGGAGACTGCAATCGGGTCAATGCTCCGAGCTGCCTCTAGTCTAGCACATTCGGGATTCTCAGGCAGTAGGGTATCTTCGTAGTGTGGACATTATACCGCGTTTTCAACCGACCGTAGCCCTTACCCCAGGTGCCGGCTCATCCAGCGTATCACACACGCGTGCCTGCCGGCGGTAAATCTGTACAAAACTGCCGGCAGGTAGGCGTTTTGATAGGTTTTTGTATGACATTAGTATCGTGGATAACCCATGCTCACGCAAGCAGGGTTTATATGTAGGGGGCGTATTGCGCATCGACACGATCCATCGTTTGTGGTAAACTTCGACTGCACGCATAGCTACCAGTACGCAGATGCGTGCATTATGTGTGTCTAAGAACCTCTGTTTGACGACACCCCTCTGACGAACCCTCGTCTGACGGTATTATTTTGCGACGGCTGCGTACTCCAATCGAAAAAGGCAAGGACTTTGAACGACCAGAACATGAACGAAGCTTCACAGAATTACGTCGGGTCGATTGCGCCGCATGGCGGCACACTGGTCAACCGGCTGCTGCGCGGTGAGATGGCCGAACTCGACGCGCGAGATGTCTAAGAGCCTCAAGGAGATTATCCTGTCGCCGGTGAGCGTTTCCGACCTGGAGCTGATCGCCGTGGGCGCGCTCAGCCCGCTGACCGGCTTCATGGGGCAGGCGGATTATCGCAGCGTGGTGCATGACATGCACCTGGCTAATGGCCTGCCGTGGACGATCCCGGTGACGCTGCCGGTTGACGCGAGCGAAGCCGAGAGCATCCAGATCGGCCAGTCGGTGGCGCTGGCCGAGCCCGCACCGGATGGCAGCACGCACCTGATGGGCGTGCTGGAAGTATCCGACAAGTTCACCTACAACAAAGAAGAAGAGGCCAGCCTCGTCTATCGCACCACCGAGGTCGCGCACCCCGGCGTGGCGCGCCTGTACGCGCAGGGCGACACGCTGCTGGCGGGCGAGATCTGGGTGTTCGAACTGCCGCTGGCAGCCCAGACGGAGTTCCCCGAGCTGCGCCACACCCCGGCGCAGACACGCCGCATGTTCGCGCGAACGCGGCTGGCGGCGGATCGTGGCGCTTCCAGACGCGCAACCCCATCCACCGCGCGCACGAGTACATCCAGAAGACGGCGCTGGAGATCGTCGACGGCCTGTTCCTCCACCCGCTGGTGGGCGAGACCAAGTCCGACGACATCCCCGCCGACGTGCGCATGCGAGCTACCAGGCTATCCTGCGACGACTACTACCCGGCGGACCGCGTGATGCTGGGCGTGTTCCCGGCGGCCATGCGCTACGCCGGGCCGCGCGAGGCGATCTTCCACGCCATTGCGCGCAAGAACTACGGCTGCACCCACTTCATCGTCGGGCGCGACCACGCCGGCGTGGGCAACTACTACGGCACCTACGACGCGCAGCACATCTTCGACGAGTTCGACCCGGACGCTGATCGGCATCACGCCGCTGTTGTTCGAGCACGCCTTCTACTGCAAGAAGTGCGAGGCGGTGGTCACGGCCAAGACCTGCCCGCACGATCAGCAGAGTCGGGTGTTCCTGTCGGGCACGCAGGTGCGCGAGATGCTGGCGCGCGGGGAGATGCTGCCGGCCGAGTTCACGCGGCCCGGAGGTCAGCAAGGTGCTGGTCAAGGGGATGAAGCGCAAGGCCGACGAAGAGCAGAAGTAGCACGGGCTGCGCGCAACAGCAGCAAGAAGCCAGGGGCCTGCCGGGTGACCGGCACGGCCCCTTTATGATTACCCTCACCCCCAGCCCCCTCGCCCAGCGACCGCTGCGCGGTCGCTGGGCGAGGGGGAACGGATGATCACCGAGCCTACCGATCTGTGACAACTTGTCTGCGGACTGGATTCTGGCCGATAGTGGCAACCATACTATGTGTGATGTAACATCTGCGCGTTCGACAACCGTGCACACGAAAGAGGATTGAAGTGTTCAACTTTTTGCGTCGAAAATCAACCGACCGCAAGGTGATGGTCATCGGGCTGGACTGCGCCGCGCCGGAACTCGTCTTCGACAAGTTCAAGGACGAGCTGCCCACGATGCGCCAGCTCTACGCCGGCGGCGTTTATGGCGAGCTTCAGTCGGCCATCCCAGCGATCACCGTCCCGGCGTGGTCGTCGATGATGTCCAGCAAGGACCCCGGCATGCTGGGCATCTATGGCTTTCGCAACCGCCGCGACTACAGCTACGATAACATGTTCATCGCGACCAACGAGTACGTCAAAGAGCCGCGCGTGTGGGACATCCTCAGCGAGGCCAAGAAGCGCGTGGCGCTGATCGGCGTGCCGCAGACGTTCCCCATCAAGCCGGTCAACGGCGTCACGATTTCCAGCTTTCTGACACCCTCGACCGACAGCCAGTTCACCTGGCCGGTGGATCTGCGCGACAAGGTGATGTCGCTGGCCCCGCGCTACCAGGTCGACGTGAAGAACTTCCGCACCCCGGACAAGGACTGGCTGCTCCAGCAGATCTGGGACATGACCGAGATGCGCTTCAACGTGCTCAACTACCTGATGGAAAACGAGCCGTGGGATTACTTCATGTGGGTTGAGATGGGCGTCGACCGGATGCACCACGGCATGTGGTCCTACATGGACCACGCCCACCGCCGCTTCGAAGAGGGCAACAAGTACGAGCACTCGATCCGCGAATACTACAAGCTGATCGACGCGCAGATGGCGCGCATGCTGTCCAAGATCGACGACGACACGATGGTGCTGGTCGTCTCGGACCACGGCGGCAAGAAGATGGACGGCGGCATCTGCGTCAACGAGTGGCTGTGGCGCAACGGCTACCTGCACCTCAAGGACACGCCGCCCGAAGACAAGTTCGACGCGGACGGCAAGCGCGTGTTAACACCCTTCACCAAGGTCGAGGTCGACTGGGCGAAGACTACCGCCTGGGGGGCGGGTGGGTATTATGGCCGCGTGTTCCTGAACGTCGAAGGGCGCGAGCCGCAGGGCGTGGTCAAGCGCGAGGACTACGAGAAGGTGCGCAACGAGCTGATCGAGCGCTTCAAGGCGATCCCCGACCCGGACGGCAACGACATCGGGACGCAGGTCTTCAAGCCGCAGGACATCTACAAGAAGGTGCGCAACGTCGCGCCGGACCTGATCGTCTACTGGGGCAACCTCGACTGGCGCTCGGTGGGCAGCTTTGGCCACGGCGACATCTACACCTTCGAGAACGACACCGGCCCCGACGACGCCAACCACGCTCAGAACGGGATGTTCATCCTGTACGATCCGCGCCAGCCAGACGCCGGGCGCGAGGTGAAGGGCCGCCAGCTCATGGACGTGGCCCCGACCATCCTCGACCTGATGGGCGTGAATGTCCCGGCAGACATGCAGGGCAAACGGCTGCTGGGCGACTAGCGCTCACTCAAGCGGGAGGCACCGTGACAAAATCGACGCTGGGCGACACACCGCAGCGCATGGCCCGATTCGTGTGGGTGACGCTGGTCGTAGCGCTGGCGCTGCGCGTGATCGTAGTGCTGGTGTTCTTCGTCAGCAGCCAGACCTACAGCGGAGACGGTCCGTACTACCTCAAGATCGCGCATGAAACCTGGCGGCTGGGGATCATTGACAATGCACGTACGGCGGTGACGACCGTCGGGCCGGTTTACCCGGTGTTCCTGATCCCGTTCGTCCACCTGATCCCTGACTCTGCACCGGTGGCGCAGATGCTGGCGATCCGGCTGGCGCATGCTCTGTTCGACACGCTCACGGTGCTGTTCGTGTACCTGATCGCGCGGCGGCTGTTCGGCGAGCGGGTCGGACGGGTGGCGCTGGTCGCGCAGGCACTAGACCTGCGCTACATCTTCGCGCTGGATTCGATTGCGACCGAGACGCTGTTCCTCGCGCTGCTCACAGCCTTCATTGCACTGTACCTGCGCGCGGCAGCGATGCGCCGGATGGGTGACTACCGGCTGGCCGGTGTCGTGCTGGGCGTCGCCATTCTGACGCGCCCGGTGCCGATCCTGTTCCCGGTGCTGCTGCTGGCGCATGCCTGGTTCAGCGTTGAGCGGCGTCAGGCGGTGCGCGGCGTGGTATGGACGACAGGTATCATGGCGCTAGTCATCGCGCCGTGGATGATCCGCACGGCGATGGTGACCCATGAGTTCGTCCCGATCAGCAGTTCGGCATTTGTGCACTTCTGGCGCACCGCCCGCCCCGATGGCGAGGCACTGACGACCGACCAGTCGCTGGGCGAGGCCTCGCAGCAGGATCGCCCTGCCGACAGCCCGTACAATACGCTGGTGACCGGTGAGGACTACATTCAGGCCGGGGTCAAGCACATCGCCGCGCAGCCACTGTCCTGGATTGGGCGCGTGGCGCGCGATACGGCAGTCGCCTATCTCCAGCCGTTTGGCACTGTCATCCTGACGCCCACCGGGGCGGGCATCAAGCAGACGCTGCTGAACTTCGTGACCGGCAAAGGCTCGCTGGGGGATGTGCTGAGCGTGCCCGGCCTGTTCCGCCGCGCACTGATGTGGCTGTGGCACTACTGGGGGCTGATTGGCGGGGTTGCAGGGGCCGTGCTGGCCTTCCGCAAGCGGATGGGGTGGGCGATCTTCCCGCTGCTGGCGTGGGTAGCCTACGTCACCGGCGTGACGGCTGTGCTGCTCATCGAGCCCCGCTATGTATTCCCGACGATGTTCGTATTCAGCGCGCTGGCGGCTTACGCCAGCGTCCGCGCATGGGACTGGCTCGACGTGCATGGCAGGCTGCCCGCGTGGCTGATGGCGGGTGGCGTATAGCCTGAGGCGTGCTGCTCATCGGCGCGTTGTGGGGAACTCACCCCGGCGTTAAGTCGTTATGTCCTCAAAGGGACAGCGGACGAAATGAGGGTCACGATGAAACGCTACTTAACTGCCCTGGCCTCGCTGATAATGATCGTTGTGATGGCTGGATGCTCAGCGCCCGCATCGCAATCATCGTCGGCGATTGACCTGCAACCGTTTATCCAGATGGCGAAGCAGGCGGATTGCGCCAGGGATCAAAATCGCCTGTATGTGATCGATGGCGAGATGGTGCTGTGGGAGCGGCAGGATTCAGGTTGTGCAGATGCTTCCTACAGCATCGTGTTGTATGGGGCTTCGCCCGATGAGCAGTTGTGCCGCATCGGCAATTCAATCGCCGGGCCGATGATGTCCTGCGAGGACGAGTCGGTGCAACCCCTGTTCGAGACGATTGTCGCGCACACAGGTGATGCGGACCTCGGGCTGGGCAGTGAGCATACGGTGGAACTGGCCTGGCACTCGTAACAGGCCAGGCTATTTGCTGTCGCGGCGGCCCAGCCACGCACCGAGCAGCGCCAACCCCAGCGACACCACGTACAACACCGCGTCGACCACAATGCGCTGCACGACGTTCGGTGCGGCGAACAGCACGTCGAGCGCGGCGCGCAGCACGACGAGCCCAATCATCGCGGCGAGGCCCATCACAAAGGCGTTGGCCAGCGCCAATTCGCCCGTGCCGCGCAGCTCATGGGCCAGCAGATACCCTTCTCCCAGCGCCAGCAGCGCGATGATCGCGCGCAGCACCCATTGGAAAAGCGGGCCGGCAACGAACGCCGCTGTGCTCTGGATGAGGTCGGCGCCGGCCAGCGAGGGCTGAGTGATCCCCAGCACGAACGCGCGCCCGAACACCAGCACCAGCGCGCAGGCAGCGGCCAGCCCGGCCAGCGTCAGGGCGGCGCGGCGGATGGCAGGCCAGTTGAGCGGAATCGTCGAATCGGACATGGCAGCCTCCCGGTCAGCGGAAAACGATCAGCAGCAGCGGGATCGTCACGGCGCTGAGCAGCGTGCTCCAGAACACCAGGCGCGACCCAAAGTCGGCGTCCTGCTCGAACTCGACAGACAGCACGAACAGGTTGACGGCAACCGGCAGCCCACCGGCTACGGCCAGCACCGGGGCGATCTGCGGGCCGGGCTTGAACAGCAGCACCAGCCCGAAAGCCACCAGCGGCGACAGCAGCAGGCGCACCGCCGTCACGGTGAAGACCGACCTGATCTCGCCGGCAATACGGCTGCGCGAAAGCTGCACGCCGAGCGTCAGCAGCGCCATCGAGATGAAGCCGTTGTTGAGCTGCTCAAGCGGCGTGGCGACGGCCACCGGCAGCGTGACGTGCAGCAGCCGCAGCGCAAAGCCGAGTGGGATGGCGTACACGACCGGGATTTTGAGCAGGCGCATGATCGCGCTGCGCGGGCCGTCGTCTGCGCCACCCATTAGCAGCACGCCGATGGTAAACATGCCCAGCGCCTGAACCAGCAGCACGATAGCCATCACGCCGACCGCCCACTCACCGAAGGCCAGCAGCATCAGCGGGAAGCCGTAGTTGCCGCCGTTGAAGAACATCGTGCCAAACTCGCACAGCCCGCGCCGCCCGGCAAAGGCAGGGCCGGAGAAAAGCAGCGCGGCGATCAGGAACATAGCCACGATCAGGCTGCCCTCGATCAGCACAATCGAGACAAGCTGCCCCGCCTGAAGGTCGGTGTTGAAGATGCCCAGGAAGACAACCACCGGCGAAAAGATGTAGAAGCTGATGCGGGTCAGGGTGTGCACGTCGAGCTTGAAGGCGCGGTCGAGCAGGACGCCGAGGCCGATCAGAACGAAGATGGGCAGGATGACGTTGGTGAAGATCAGGAGCGGTGACATGCGTGCCTCTGGGTGTGCGCCGGTCGGTGGTGGTGAAACATCAGAAGGGTACCGTCAATGGGGCAATCTGCCAAAATGCTGCCCGCCGGGCAGGGCAGCTACGTGCTGCTGATGCGGCTGGACACCGCGCAGACGCTCACGGTGGGGCGGCTGGGCCACTTCGATTTTCCGGCGGGGCTGTACGCCTACGTGGGCAGCGCGCAGGGATCGGGCGGGCTGCGGGCGCGGGTGGGCCGTCACCTGCGCGCCGATAAACGCGCTCACTGGCATGTCGACGCGCTGACGGCACACGCGGTGATCGTCGCGGTGTGGGCGGTCAAGTCCGTGGATCGGCTGGAATGCGCGTGGGCGCGGATCCTGCGGGGAATGGCCGGAGTCGAGGAGCCGGCTGCCGGCTTTGGCGCATCGGACTGCGCCTGCCGGACGCACCTGTTCCGGCTGGATGCCACGGCGCTCGACAGCGTTCGGGCCGCGCTGGGCGGCCCGGATGTCATCTACCTGCGGGGAGGATGAGGGAGCCGTTCAGGCGGGGACAAGCAGCGGGCTGACCGCCAGCCTCAGCCACCCCTGTGTGATCTCCTGCTTGGGCATGCCGATCAGCACCTGGTTCATGACCATCACGCCGTCCTGGTTGCCACGCGCGCCCCAACCCGCCCGCGCCAACTCGATGTGCGACAGCGCCTCGTCCTCGTTGCCGCCGTAATACAGCGCCATGCCCATCGTGCCGCGCAGCAGGGTGCGGGCCGAGCCCAGCCCGGAGGTGCTGCTCAATTCGGCCAGCGAGTCGCGGCTGTAGCGCACGGCGTCATAAGTGCGCCCGCTGAGCGCCATCGCCCACACCAGCCCCGCTTCCAGCCGCCAGCGCAGGTCGCTGTCTTCGTCGGGCGGCATCCCGTCCAGCAATTGAGCCAGCATCTGCGCCGACTGCGTGGGGTCAACGGCCAGCAGGGTAAGACCCAGCTTGCCGAGCAGCTCAAGCGATTCGGTGGGTTTGGGGCTGAGGTTGCCATACACCTGCGCAGCAGTCGCGAAGTCGCCGGCTGCGGCGTAGATATCGCCCAGATGCTCAACCATTTCAGCCTCACGGGCGGCGAGGGCGTTGTCCTGGCTGGCGACGCGCGCGCCACGCCGGTAGAGGGCAATGATCTGCTCGCGGTCGTCGTTTCGCCTGGCTTCGGCCAGGCCCATGTCGATGACCATCAGCGCCTTTTGCGGATTGTGGGCCAACTCGTAATGGTACAGCGCCGCGTCGATGCGCAGGCGGCGGCCCGTCGCCGGGACGGCATAATAATCGCCCGCGTTCAGGTGCAGCGATTCGAGCACGCCGGCGGGGATGCTGCGATAGATCATCTCGCGGATCATGTCATGCGCGAAGCGATAGGCGGCCAGGCGGCCCGAGCCGGAGGCCTCCAGCCAGCCCTGCCGGACCAACTCGGTCAGGCTGGTGTACAGCGTGGTCTCGGCAACCGCGCCGCGCAGCGCCCGCAGCGCGCCGATGCGCATGCCATCGCCCAGCACGGCAGCCGCCAACAGCACGTCGCGCTCCGCAGGGCCGAGCCGCCGGATGCGCTCGGCGACGATCTCGCGGACGCGCGGCGCGGGGAGGGTGGTTACCAAGCCGGCCTCGCCGGGGATTGTCTGCGTGTCGAGGATCTCGGAGCTGAGCAGAAACTCGGCCAGCAGCAGGATTAGCAGCGGGCGGCCTCCTGAGCGCCGCCAGAACAGATTGGCCATCTCGTTCGACAGCGCCGAAACGCCCAGCAGTTGGTCGGCCAGCGCCAGGGTATCCTCAAACGGCAGGTCGATCAGCGGCTGAGAGAAGCGGTCGAGCGAGGCGCGCAGCGTGCTGGGCGCGCCCGGCGCATAGGTCGCCAGGATCAGCAACGGCAACTCGTCGACGTGGCGGACGAGGTCGTGCACAATCATGCGGGTGAGGTCGCTGCCCTGGTCGAGATCGTCAAGGGCGATGAGGATGCTGCGGCGGCTGGTCGACGCGCTGGTGCCGATCAATTGAAGCAGGATGCTCGGCAGATCGATTTCGTCTGACAGGATGACGGTGCTGGACGGGCCGGAGTCATCGGAGATCAACTGCTGTGACGCGATGCCCTCGCCGCCCGGCAGGCTAAGCAGCGCCAGGACTGCCGGTACAGCCTCCGGCACGTCAAGCCGGGCGGTGGCCTCCTGAATCTGTGCGCGCTGCTCAGAAGATGGCCGCGCGGCGTCGACCCCCAGCAGTTGGCGGACAAGCTCGGCGAGCGGGTACAGGGGACGCTGGAGGCTTCCCCGGCAGGGCAGGTAGATGGCCTGCACGCCCTGCTGCTCTGCATCCTGACAGACGCCGAACAGCACCCGCGACTTGCCGACGCCGCTGTCACCGACCAGCACAAACGCAGACCCATGCCCCCGGGCCGCTTCGGCGACGCGGGCGCGCAGGTCCGCCAGCAGTTCCTGATGCCCAACAAATGGGCCTTCATGTATCGGCGATACAGCCGCTCCGTCCCCCGGCGTGGCCTGATCAGGGCCCGGTTGCAGGTTGAGGTCCTCGTCGTCGATCATGTGTGGTACCCGTCTTTCGTGCCTTCAAGCGTGCTGTAGCAATATGATAGTCCGCTGGCCGAAACACGGCAAGCGACGCGCCCTGCGCAGCCGATCACGCGCCAGCGTGGAAATCCTGCGCGCTGATGCAGCCACCCAGCGTGCGGGCGGCACGAATGCCATTGACCACCGCCTGGGCCATCACCTCGGCGGCGTACGCGCCGACCAGGTTCACGTTGCCGGCCTTCCTGCCAGTCGCCAGCGCGAAGAGGGTATCGCCGTCGAACAGGGTGTGGGCCGGTCGGATGGTGCGGGCCAGGCCGTTATGGGCCATCTGCGTGACCTTGTTGGCCTGCTCTTTGGTCAGCTTGGCGTTGGTCGCCACGACGCCGATCACGGTGCTGCCCAGCCCGAAGCGGGTGATCGCTTTACCGGCCACGGTGCGCAGCGCAGCCAGCGTATCGGCGAACTCCGTGCCGGCGGGCGGCTTGCGCGCCCCGGCGATGATCTGTCCGGTAGCAGGGTCGACGACATCGCCGTAGCAGTTGACCGCGACCAGCGCGCCGACGATCAGCCCGCCGCCCAGGTCGATGCTAGCCGTGCCGAGACCGCCCTTCATGCGCGAGGCCGGGCCATACAGCCGCCCGACCTGCGCCCCGGTGCCCGCGCCGATGGTGCCCTGCTCGACCGGCCCGCCGGTGGCGGCCTCGCACGCGGCGCGGCCCATCGCGGCATCGGGCCGCACGTCCGGCGCGCCGAGGTCGAGGTCGAACAGGATGGCTGCCGGGACAATCGGCACGTGCGTCACGCCGACGTTGACGCCGATCTTGCGCTCCTCCAGATAGCCCATCACGCCGCCGGCAGCGTCCAGCCCAAAGGCGCTGCCGCCGGCCAGCAGGACCGCGTGCGCCTTCTCGACCAGGTGCATCGGGCGCAGCAGGTCGGTCTCGCGGGTGCCGGGCGCGCCGCCGCGCTGGTCGACGCCGCCGACCGCGCCTGCCTCGCAGATGACCACGGTACAGCCGGTGATCGCGTCAAAGTCCTGCGCGTGGCCGACGGTGATCCCCGGAACATCGGTAATGGCGTTATGGCGCGTGCGGGCCATTGGCTGTTCCCCTCCTCGTCGAATCAAAACAGGCGCGGGCCGCTTCTGTGGCGGCTGCGCCTGCTGCGCTCAGGCTCTAACTCTCGTCTTCTTCGGGGAGATCGTCGTCCCCGTCCAGATCGATCACGTCTTCCAGAATGTGCAGCGCCCGCTCGGCTACGGCTTCGGGCACCATCAGGTCGATGCGGCCCAGCATGCCCACCGTCACCGGCAGCGCGCTACTGATCGCTTCCTGGCGGGCGCGGGCCGGGATACCCTCGTCGCCCAGGCGGGCGACTGCCAGCGTGGCCTGCACGGTGTTGTAGACCGTCAGGACCACGACCCATGGGTCAGGCTCGTCGTCGCCACCTCCCGCCGCCTCTTTCAACTCTTCGCCGGCGTCTTCGTGTTCCCGTGAGCCTCCAAACAAATGCCATACCAATCCCTGAAACATCCCTGTGCTCCTCGTCCGCCCGACGCGTCAGCTTTCTGCCGCCACGACGCTTGCCTCTGTGCCGGAAGCTTCTACCACCGGCAGCACGACGGTGAAGACAGTGCCATCGCCGATGTGGCTGTCGACCCAGATGCGCCCGCCGTGTGCATCGATGATTGATTTGACGATGGCCAGCCCCAGGCCGGTGCCTTCATAGTCGCTGGACACGTCATGCGCGCGGTAGAACTTGTCGAAGATGCGCGGCTGGTCAGCGGGGGCGATGCCGATCCCCGAATCCGACACGCACGACACGATCTGCCCGCCCTCCTTGAAAATCTGAATCTCCACTTTGCCGCCTTCCGGCGTGTACTTGATCGCATTCTCGACCAGGTTCATGAACGCCTGGCGAAGCTGCACCGGGTTGCCCACGACGTCGGGCACGTCGTCCGCGATGAACACGATCTGCTGCCCCTTGGCTTCGGCGCGGCTGCGCAGAGCCTCATAAGCGTAACGCGCCGCCGATTCCACCGAAACCTTCTCCTGGTGCTCGGCCACCCCGGCCTCGACCTTGCCCAGATTGAGCAGGTCGTTGATCGTATCGGTGATGAGCTGCACGTTATGGCGCACCTGATAGGAGAACTCAAGCTGCGACTCGGTGAGGTTGCCGGTGCGCATCAGGAATTCGAGGTACGACAGGATGGCCGTCAGCGGCGAGCGCACCTGGTGAGACACCATCTGGATCAGGTCGGTCTTGGCCTGGTTTGACTGTTTCAGCGAGGTGATGTCGTGCAGGTTGATGGCCAGCCCGATCCCCTCAACTGGGCTGATCACGGCGCTGAACGTCTGGCCGTCGGCCCCGTCGATCTCGCCGCGGGTGGCCTGGCCGCGCATGGCGAAATTCAGCAGTTGAATGAGTGACCGGTTTGTCGTGAGGTCTGACAGCCAGCGACCTTCCGGGGATGCGTCGGGTGGTGCCTGGTCGAGGAGAGACAGCGCCGCCGGAGTAGACAACACCAGCCGTCCTTCGTTGTCGACCACCAGCAGCGGGTCTTCCATCTGCTGGAACACGCGCGCCAGCCGCGCGCGCTCGGCCTCGGCGCGCGAGAAGGACTGCGCATTCGTGATGGCAATCGCGGCATAGTCGGCCAACGCGTTGATCACGCCGACGTCCTGCGCCGAAATAGGGCGCTCGGAGGTGCGGTTGTGCACGCCCAGCACGCCGAACACCTCATCGCCAACGTGCAACGGTACGTACAACAGGCTGCGCACCAGATATTGCGTCTGGATTTTCTGAAGCCCCTTTTCGCTGACGAGCAGCGGCTTGCCGGTCTTGATCACGCGGCCTGCCAGGCTGTCCTGGACGGGTAGACGCATACTCCGCCGCAGGCCATCCTCGATGTTCTTGGCCGCCCGGACGTACAGCTCGCCCGACTCCGGGTCGACCAGCATCAAAGTGCCTTCTTCGGCCCCGGCCAGGAAGACGGCCGCTTCGACCACCCGGCTCAGGATCATCTCCAGGTCACGCTGGGAGGTCACCGCCTTGCCGATGGCGATCAGCGAGTTCAACGCTTCGAGGCGGCTCTGGTCGGGCACCCCGGCGCGAACTGAGCCGATGCGCGTCGCACGGAGAATGCGCTGAACGGCGTTCAGCAGCTCGTCGGGCTCGAAGGGCTTGACAAAGTAGTCCATGACGCCCAGGCGCAGCGCGTCGACGGCGATGTTCTCCGATCCCTCGGCTGTCATCAGGATGACGGGAATCATGCTGTTGGACTTGCGCAGCTCCTCGACCATCTCCAGGCCGGTCATGTCTGGCATGGAGAAGTCGGTGATGATCAGGTCCGGCGAGTGGGCCAGCGCCGCCGCCACACCCTCCGCCCCGTCGCGGGCGGTGTCGACGACGTAGTTCAGGGTTGGCAGGATGACGCGCGCCAGGAAATCGCGTACCTGGGCGCTGTCATCTACCACGAGGATGCGTTCGCCACTCACCGCGCACCGTCCCCGGTAAGCTGGCTGTGGATATTGACATGCAGGGTCACAGATCACCTGTGTTGGGAGGAACGATGTTGTCGATCAGACGGATGAGGTCTTCAAGCTGGCGGTGCATCACGTCGACGGCTGCCTGGTGGGACGTCGTCAGGCGGCCCATCTCCCCGGTGCGGAACATGTTCATGTTGCCCAGCAGCGAGGTCAGCGGCCCGCGCAGCTTGATGGCCAGTTGTACTGCGACGTGGCTGGCGGGCCGCGCGGCAGAATCCCCTGCTGGCTGTGGGGCCTGCTTGGCCATCTGCTCAAGCTGCTGCGTGCGCTCCTGCATGGTCGTGAACAGGCGCGCGTTGACAACGGCGATGGCGGCATAGTCGGCCAGCGCGGTGAGCAGGTCTTTCATGTATGGCTCAAACGGGATGCGCGTGTTGGCGACCCATAGCAGCCCGATGGCCGAACTCGTGGACGACCAGCGGCGAATAGATCACTGCCGTCACATTCTCCTGGGCCGGGTGGAAGCGCTTGAGCCCTTCGCCGTCAGCCAGGTAGGTATCACGCGAGGTCATCACCAGCGCGGCGAGGTCGTCCTCGACGGGCTGGCCCATCTTCTCCTGGAGCGGGCGGCTCAGGTTGTGCCCGGCGCGCAGGATCAGGCTGCCGGTCTGGTCATCCTTGAGGAAGAAGCCGGCGGCCTCGGCCTTTGCCAACTGCACGGCGGCCCGGATCACGCTGTCGAAAATCTCGTTCAGGTTGCGCAGCCCGCTGACGGCCTTGCCGATGGCGACCAGCGTCTTGGTCTCGTTGAGGTGGCGCTGCACATCCTCCGCGTTGCGCTGCACCTCGCTGATCAGCACCTCGCGGTCGCGCTTGAGGCGCACTTCTTTCAGCGCCCGTTCAACGGACTGGATCAGCTCGGCTTCACGAATAGGACGCAGGACGTAATCCTTAGCGCCGAGGCGGAACGCCTGCAGCGCCGACTTCTCAGCGCCCTCGTCGGCCAGCAGGATGACGGGCAGGTCGTAGGCCTGGGCGTTGATTGCCGTCAGCACGTCACGCCCGCTCAATCCCTCCAGGTGTATGTCGAGCACCAACACGTCGGGGCTCTCGGCTTTGATCAGCTTGAGACCCTCTTCACCGGTGGCGCACTGGCGGACGACATAGCCAAAAGGCTCCAGCGTCGCCTCGGCGAGCGTAGCGCGCTCGTCGGCGTCATGATCGATTACAAGGATAGTGTCTTTTTGTTCGGCCACAGTTCGCCTCTCGCAGGGAAAGCCGCGCTTGACTGTCGATTATACATCGGGTGAGGAGGCTGCTCAACCGGCCACACCGTAACGGGTGAGCGGTACCAGGCTACCCTGACAATCATAGCTCAAATGTGTTTTGCGGGATAGCGGGCTGCGGAAAAAAGGAGAGCCACCCGGGTGGGTGGCTACACGTTGGGCAATTTGGGGAAGAGATGCGTGCTCTAAGAGCCTGCAATCTCTAAGTTTGGGCCGGGAGCAAAACGCCCAACGCTGTAAATAAGATAACACTCATCGCATTAAAATTCAAGTTACAGTTTGGTTTGAGAGGCATTTTGGCCGTGGAAAGGGCATTTCGTGTTTGAGCCAACCTCGCGAAAGGCGCTATACTGTGCCCGTATACATTTCCCTGGAGGATCACCATGCGCCACGCAACAGGAAACGTGACAACCTCGGACGGGCTGAGGCTATATGCCGAGATCTGGCTGCCCGACGGCCAGCCGAAAGGCATGCTGACCTACTCACATGGCATCGGCGAATACCTGGGCCGTTACGGCTACCTGGCCGAGAAGCTGGCGTCTGCCGGCTACGGCTTCGCGATGGTCGACCTGCGCGGGCATGGCAGAAGCCCCGGCAAGCGCGGCCACATCATGCACTTCGAGGATTATCACCGGGATTTTGCGGCGGGCCAGCAGGTCGGACGCGAGGTCGCGCCGGGCGTGGCACAGTTCTTCGGCGGGCACTCGCTGGGCGGGCTGATCGCGCTGAACCTCGCTGTCGAGAACCCGGACGGCTACCGGGGCGTGATCGCCAGCGGGCCGGGGCTGCGCCTTGGCTTCGAGCCGCCGGCATGGAAAGTCTCGCTGGGGCGGGTGCTCTCCAACGTGACGCCCGGCCTGATGATGACCAGTGAGTTGGACGTGAGCAACCTGTCGCACGACCGGGCCATCGTCGACGCCTACGTCGCCGACCCGCTGGTGCATGATCACGTCAGCACGCGCTGGTACACGGAATTCGTCGCGGCGCAGGAGACGACGATGGCGCGTGCGCCTGCCCTGAAGCTGCCGCTGCTGCTGATGCAGGGCGCGGAAGATCGACTCGTGTCGGTGGCGGCAACGTGCGAGTTCTACGAGGCGGCGGGCTCGGCGGACAAGACGCTCAAGGTGTACGAAGGCCTCTACCACGAGGTCTTCAACGAGCTTGAGAGGGACCGCGTGATCGCCGACCTGATCGCATGGCTGGATGTGCACAACAGTTAGCGATTAGCTGTTGGCAATTAGCAATTAGCGATTAGCCAAGAGCTATATGCTATTGGCCGTATGCCACACACTGAACGACAGAGAGATGCATAACTGATGGTTTCATTTGACCGCGAGCGCGACGCCGCCGTTGAAGCGGCCCGGCTGGCCTCGCAACTGTGTCTCGCCATCCGGCGCGAGATGCTGCAAGACATGGAACACATGGAGAAGGCCGGGCGCGAGCCGGTGACCATCGCCGACTACGGCGCGCAGGCGATCATCCTGCAGCACCTGGCGGGGCAGTTCCCGCAGGACGGCTCGCTGGCTGAGGAGCGCGCCGCCGAGCTTGACCGGCTGGCGACGGAACCACAGCGCGGGCACATCGTGCGGCACGTGAGCCAGACGCTGGATCGCGACGTGTCATTGGATGACGTGCGGCGCTGGCTGGATATTGGCCACGACCGCGAAACCTCGCGCGTGTGGGTCGTCGACCCGATTGACGGGACGAAGGGGTTCCTGCGCGGCGACCAGTTCGCGGTGGCGGTCGCCCTGCTGGTCGATGGGCAGGTAGCGGTTGGCGCGCTGGGCTGCCCGCTGCTGCCGTTCGAGCCGGGCGCGGCTGAGGCGGCTGGCGTGATCGCCAGCGCGGCGCGCAGCGCGGGCGCGCGGATCGAACCATTGGCAGGGGGCAGGTCGCGCCCGATGCGCGTGTCGGACCGGTCGGGCACGTCGGGCGCGCGCAGCGTGGAGAGCCTGGAGCACGGCGACCTGGACTTCACGGCGCGGGTGTTGAGCGCGGCGGGCATCCGTGAGGAGCCGGTGCGCATGGACAGCCAGGCCAAGTACGTGGCCGTCGGCGACGGGCGGGCCGAGGCCTACATCCGCCTGTCACGCGGGGCGGGCTATACCGAGAACGTGTGGGATCACGCGGCGGGCGTGCTGATCGTCGAGGAGGCGGGTGGCACGGTCACCGATCTCGATGGCAAGCCGATGGACTTTACTCACGGGGCCAAGCTGGCGGGCAACCGGGGCATTCTGGCTACCAACGGCGAAGATTCACGCTGCGCTGCTGGCGGCCATCGCTGCCGCATCGCAGCAGGCGTGACCTCACCCCCTGCCTCACCCCGACCTTAGGTCGGGGCGAGGTCTTCCCCCTCTCCAAATTTGGAGAGGGGAAAAGACGCCCTGATGGGCGTCATAACAGTGACACCCATTCACGATCACACTGGAGGGATCGAACCCATGCGACTGAAAGACAGAGTGGCGATCATCACCGGGGCGGGGCAGGGACTGGGGCGCGCCGGGGCGCTGCGTTTCGCCGAAGAGGGCGCGAAAGTCGCCGTCGTGGACGTGAACGAGCAGACGGCGCAGCAGGTGGTCGACGAGATCACCGCCAACGGTGGCACGGCGATGGCGCTGGCCGTCAACGTGGCGAGCTTCGAGTTGGCGCAGGCGATGGCGCAGAAGGTGCTGGACGCGTGGGGCCAGATCGACATCCTGGTCAACAACGCGGGCATCCTGCGCGATGCGCAGCTTGTCAAGATGACCGAGGAGAACTTCGACGCGGTGATCGGCGTCAACCTGAAGGGCGTGTTCAACTGCACGAAGGCTGTCGCGCCGCACATGATCGAGCGTGGCTACGGGCGGATCGTCAACACGTCGTCGGTAGTGGGGCTGTACGGCAACTTCGGACAGACGAACTACGTGGCGGCCAAGGCAGGCGTGATCGGCATGACGAAGGTGTGGGCGCGCGAGCTTGGCCGCAAGGGGATCACCGTCAACGCGGTCGCGCCAGGCTTCATCAACACCGAGATGGTGAAGTCGATCCCCGAGGATGTGGCGCAGGCGATGATGGCCAAGGTGCCGCTCAAGCGGATGGGCGAGCCGGTCGAGATCGCCAACGCCTACCTGTGGCTGGCCTCGGACGAGGCGAGCTACGTCAACGGCGCGGTGATCAGCGTCGACGGCGGGGTGACGACGTAAGCGACGCCGGAGGGTCAACCTCTCAGGAGCGCGGTGCTGCCGCGCTCTTTTCGTCCCTCATTCACGCACCCGCACGATCAATCCACAAAGAGCGCCTCGATGGCCCCGCCAGCCTCGCCCGCGCGGGTGACGGCGATCTTCACGCCCAGCGGGCCGACAAGCTGCGCGACCAGCGTGGTGGCGGTGATGACGCTGATGATCAATCCGCCGAGGGCCGCGCCCTCCTCCCCGAACGCGGCAAAGCGGCTGCCGCTGGACAGCGCCAGCCCGATCACCACGCCTGCCTGGGCCAGCAGCGCCAGCCCCAGGTTATCGCGCACGGCAGGTTCAGTGCGGCTGAAGCGGCTGCCCAGCCACGCGCCGCCGAACTTGCCGCTGCCGCGCAGCAGCAGGTAGATGACGCCCAGCAGGCCCATCGCCGGCAGCAGGTCGACGCGCAGGCGCGCCCCAGCCAGCGCGAAGAACAGCACGTAGATCACCGGCCCGGCGCGCTCGATGGTGCTGCGGATGTAGGCGCCGTCTTCCGGGTCGAAGTTGACAACGACCGCGCCGAGGACCATCGTGGTCAGCGTCAGCGAGAAGCCAAAGATGCGGGCCAACCCGGCGCACAGGAAGATGATGCCGATCGGGATGACCATCGCGTCGTGCTGGTGGGGATCGAGGCGCAGGGCGGCCAGCACGAAATGCAGCCCGAAGCCCAGCGCCACACCGACCAGCAGCGCCCCGCCGATCTCGTAGAAGGGCAGCTCCAGCATCGTCAGCAGCGACACCGGCCCGCTGCGGCGCAGCAGCGACTCGGCCAGCGAGGCGGCGATGCTGAACAGGAACAGCGAGACAGCGTCGTCCAGCCCGACGACGGCCAGCAGGCGCGTGGTCAGCGGGCCGCGCGCGTGGTACTCGGCCAGCACGTCGACCGTCGAGGCGGGGTCGGTGGCGGAGGCCAGCGCGCCGAAGATCAGCGCGGTGTGCGGCTGGCCGGTGAGCGCGTAAACGCCCAGCGCCACCAGCGCAAACGCGCCGAACGCCTCGCACAGGACGATCAGCAGGATGCTGCCGCTCATTTCCCTCAGCTCTGAGAGACGCAGGTGCCCGCCCATCTCGAAGCCGATCAGCCCCAGCGCGATCTCGCTGATGAACGTCAGGCTGTCGTTTAGCTCGCCGGGGATCAGGTGCAGCAGCGAGGGGCCCAGCAGCACGCCGGCGGTGATGTAGCCGACCACCTGCGGCACGCCCACGCGCCGCAGAAGCTGGCCCAGCCCGAACGCCACGCCGAGGGTCAGGCCGACCAGGGCCAGGATGTCGAGCGAGAGGGGCGGAAGCAGCACGGTGCACGGCGCTTTCTGCAGCGGAGCCGTCGGCTGTTTGCTGCGGTCTCGGGGGAATAAGACGGGCTGATGTGAGGCGGGCGAACCCGCCCCCTTACTTGTATATCAGGTGGCGCGAGTTGACAACCCGGCGGCTACTCCTTCTTTTCGGGGTGAAACTCGCGCTCGATGGCCTTGCTGAGAATTTGGATCTTCTCGCCGGGAGGGAGCGGCTCATTGCGCGCCTCGTCCTCCGCCAGATAGGCCTCCGGGCCGTGCACCAGCACCGACGGCGGCTGCCAGTCCTCGCGGTCCATGCGCGCCTGCCGCTCGTCGATCTCACCGGCCATCTCGTCGTAGACCTCAGCGGACAGGATGCCGCGCCGCAGCAGGCGCATCAGCGCCTGTTTCTGGTTGCCGGCGATCTCGTACTGCACCAGCCGCACGTCAGCGGCGACCAGCGACGGCGTCCCGGCGACCAGCTTCTCAAGGTCGCGCCATTCTCCGGCGATGCGTTCCTCAAACACGCTGCGAAGCTGCTGACACATCGGGCCGGTAAGGATGTGCTCCTCTCCCATCTCGTCGATGGCCCGGATAGCCGCCTGCGACATGGCGATGCGCGCCCGCCGCCGCTCGAAATCGCGCGTCTTGCTGCTGACGTGCGTCAGACCCAGCGCGTTGAGCAGTGGACGGATGGTCAGCCCCTGCAAGATCAGCGAGAACAGCACGTAGCCAAAAGCCATGATCTCCAGCAGATTGCGCGATTGGATGGTCGCCGGGAGGCTGAGCGCCAGCGCCATGCTGACCGCGCCGCGCAGCCCGCCCCACACCAGCACGTGCGCCCAGCTTAGCGGCATCGGGCGGACGCGCCGGTCGACGATGAAGCCCAGCACATAGACGACAATCGCGCGGGCCAGCAGCACCGCGCCGACAGCCACTCCCACCGGGATCGCGTACCTGACCAGCGCTGCCGGCTCGATCTGAAGGCCAA
Organism: uncultured Chloroflexia bacterium; assembly: GCA_963787375.1. Classification (GTDB taxonomy): domain Bacteria; phylum Chloroflexota; class Anaerolineae; order Aggregatilineales; family UBA3940; genus CAWBCR01. The sequence continues at coordinate 85,784 of CAWBCR010000002.1, forward strand.
TCAGCAGGAAGATGGCCGAGTTCAACAGGAACGTGACGAACTCCCAGAACGAGATGATCGTCACCTGCGAGGTGGCAGAATACTCGCCGCGCGCGCCGTAGTTGCCGATGTAGATCGCGGCCACGACGACCGCGATCACCGGCGACACCGCCTCGTGCAGCACGTCAGCGGCGAGCAGGTAGGTGCCGTAGGCCAGGATCGTCGTCAGCGCGATATCCAGCAGGTGATCGTCGGTGCGCTTCATGGCCTCGCCGAAGATCAGCCCCATCATCAGCCCCAGCGCGGCCCCGCCCGCCACCGTGACGAAGAACTCGGTGACGCTCTGCGACAGGCTGAAGCTGTGCTCGCCGCTGGCGACGCCGACCAGGATCGTGTACAGCACAATCGCTGCGCCATCGTTGAACAGGCTCTCGCCTTCGACGATGACGCTCAGCCGCTTGTTGACACCCATCTCCTTGAACAGCGCGATCACCGAGATGGGGTCGGTGGCCGAGATCAGGATGCCGAACAGCATGGCGTCGGCCAGCGGCAGGTGCAGCAGCAGGTGCAGCAGGTAGCCGATGATCACCATCGACAGCAGCACGCCGGGGACGGCCAGGATCAGGATGGTGCGGATGTTGCTGCGCAGCGCGCGCAGGTCGAGGTGATAGCCCGCCTCAAAGAGCAGGCCCGGCAGAAAGGTCACCAGGATCAGGTGCGGGCTGAGAGTCAGGTAGCCGAGGTCGGGCCCCAGCCGCAGGAAGCCGACGCCCAGGCCGGTCACGACCATGGCGACGGTGTATGGCACGCGGAAGCGGCGGGCGACGGTGGCTACCAGCACGGCAATGATCAGCAGCCCGATCAGTTGCGATTCGAGGCCCATTGAACCCTCTTTCTTCGCTGGTCAGGTCGTGTGTCGTCGGCTGATTATAACGAATCGGGCTCAGAATTCGAGAGGGTGAGGTCAGGCTGCGTGGCGGGGGCCGAAGATTGCAGCCGCGCCGCCGAGGACGATCAGCGCCAGCGCCGCGCCCAGGATCAGCAACGGGTCAGGGGCAGCGCCGTAAAGCAGGCTGCTGGCAGGCGGTGGGGGCGCGTCGTCTGCGGCGGCGGCCCCTTCTGCGATGGAGCCGTCAGGCCCTGCCCCGGCGATGGACGCGTTCAGCGCGGGCCAGTCGTCGAGATCTGTCGGCGCGTCTTCAACCAGCACGAGCGGCCTGCCACCCATCAGACACTCGGTATCGGGCTGGCACGGTGCGGCGTTCAGCCCCAGCGTGTAGGCCCCACCCTGCGGGTAGATGGTCATCTGGTCGCCCTCCTGGTTAACCAGCGTGGCGCTCCCGGCCAGCGCCGGGACGCTGACGGTCAGGTCGGAGGGCACGCGCGACCACAGCACGCGCGTGGTCTGCGCGCCGCGTGCCAGGATCACCTGGTGGAACTGCGGGCGGTTGATGTCGAGCGCGGCGGTGGTGTCGGCAAAGGTGCTGGTGATCACCCGGAAGGCGTAATAGGCCGGGCGAAAAGTAAGGTCGCTGCGGACCAGCCCGTAGGGCTCGAAGCCCGGCTGGGGCGGCGGCTCGTCGATCCACTTGTAGGCCTCGATGCGCTCGACGCCCGCGCCCAGCGCCAGCGCGTATTCCTGCAGCAGGAACGAGGCCTGCATCTGCTGTGTGATGCTGAACACGGGGTCCACCCACGGCGCGAACGGGTCGTCGTAGGGTGGGGCGTTGGTCTCGTTGATCCAGATTGGCTTGTCGAGGCCGTAGTCGGTCAGCGCCTGGCGCAGCGCGGCGACGATGGTCAGCGTGGTTTCCGGGCGAAAGTAGACGTGCAGCGAGACCACGTCGAAGTAGTCGCCGTTCGCGGCGGCGGTGGGGTCTTCGCTGGCGGCGGCCAGGAACTCGCGCAGGTAGTCGGGATTGTGCCAGTAGGTCAGCCCGCCCAGGTGGATCTGGATCGTCGGGTCGACCTCGTGCGCGGCGAGACTGGCCACCTTGACAAGCTGGTAGTAGTCGGCAACGGTGCCGGCCCACTGCGTGCCGTAGGTGTCCATCGAAATGTCCGGCTCGTTCCAGATCACCCAACGGTGGATGTGGCCCTGGTAGGCGGTGACGACCTCACGCACGAAGACCGCCCACAGATTGCCGGGGTCGTCGACGGGCAGGTACAGCCCGCGCGGCACGCCCGCCCCTTCGGGGCCGTCGGTGGCGTAGGCGACGGTGTGGCTGAGCAGCCCGACGACCTCGCGCCCGCCCGCGATCTCGCGGTCGATCTGATCCAGCGGGTGGTGGAACCAGTTCCACGAGTTCGGGACCGTCTTTCTTGAGCTCGCTCCAGTAGAAGATGATGCGCGTCCAGCCGATGCCTGCATCGTCGGCCAACTCAGGCGTGTGGTACGTCTCGACCGCGCCAAAGCGCGGATCGGGGGTGGGGGGTGGGGTGGGCAGCGACTGCTGCCCGTGAGCCGGGGCGACCATCGCCATCAGGATAGCCACAACAGCCAGCACGCCGATGGCAGTGCGACGCATCACAGCTTGCCCCGGCGCTGCTTGACGATGTAATCGATGGGGTCTTCCTCAGGCCGGATCAACACCTTGCGGGTTCGCCCGCCGCCCTCTTCGGGGCCGATGACGCCCAGCCGGTACAGCGCGTCGATAATGCGCCCGGCGCGCGGGTAGCCGACGTTCAGCTTGCGCTGGACCTGTGAGGCAGATGCCTCGCGCTCCTGCTGCACGAGGCGGATGGCCTCTTCGAGCATCTCATCGGTCTCTTCGAGGATGGCACGGCGGGTGAGCGCCTTTTCCCACGGCGCTTCGCCGTCTTCCTCAAAGGTCCATGTGTCGCGCCAGAAGTCGACGATGTGCTCCATCTCGCTGTCGCTGACGAAGCAGCCCTGAAGGCGGATCGGCCCGGCAGCGTCCGAGGCCTGGAACAGCATGTCGCCCTTGCCGATCAGGTCTTCCGCGCCGGACGAGTCGATGATGACCCGCGAGTCGACGCCCGACGCCACGGCGAAGGCAATGCGCGCCGGGAAGTTGGCCTTGATCAGCCCGGTGACGACGTCGGTGCTGGGCCGCTGTGTGGCGACGATCAGGTGAATGCCGGTCGCGCGGGCCATCTGCGCCAGCCGCGTGATCAGGTGCTCGGTCTCGTCGGGGTATTCGGTCATCAGCTCGGCCAGCTCGTCGATCAGCACGACGACGCGCGGCAGGCGGTGCTTGGGGTGCCGCCCGTGATTGTAGATCGCGATGTTGCGGGCCTGCGCCTCTTCCATCAGCCGGTAGCGGCGATCCATCTCGCGCGTCACCCAGCGCAGCACGCCGATCACGCGGTCAAGCTGCACCTCGACGCGGCCCATCAGGTGTGGCAGCCCGTTGAAGCGCACCAGCTCGACCATCTTGGGGTCGATCATGATCAGGCGAAGCTGGTCGGGACGGTTGTTGGCAACCAAGCAGGTGGCGATGGAGCGCAGGCACACCGACTTGCCCGACCCGGTGGTGCCGCCGATCAGCATGTGCGGCATCTTGCCCAGGTCGGCGGCGAACGGCGTGCCGTCCACCTCGCGGCCCAGCGCCAGCGCCAACGGCGACTTGATCTTGAAGAACGTCTCCGACTCGACCACCGGGCGCAGCGAGACGATGCCCGGCTGCGCATTCGGCACCTCGATGCCGATGTAGTTGGTGCCCGGCACCGGAGCCTGGATGCGCACATTGCCGGTCGCCAGCGCCAGCGACAGGTCGCTGCCCAGCCCGGCGATGCGCGTCACGCGGACGCGCTCAATGACCTTCTCGCCATCCTTCTCGACCTCGGTGTAAGGCGAGACGGCGTACTGCGTGACGGTCGGCCCGGCCTTGACGCCCACCACCTCAACCCGCATGCCGAAGTCGGCAACGGTCTCCTCGATGATCGTGGCGCTGAGGTTGATCTCATCGTCGCTGGGGCGGCCAAACTCGACCTCGTCGAGCAGGTCGAGGGGCGGCAGCTTGGCGCTGCGCCGGCGCGTCTTCTTCTTGTCGGCGATCTCTTCCAGCTTGAAGCGCTGCTTGATCACGCGCTGGCGGGACTTGAGGCGCTCGATGCGGCTGTACGTCCGGCCCCCGTCGCCGCTCTTAAACGTGATGTGGTCGGCGGCGGTATCTTCGCGGCGGAAGGTCGCCACCGCGCCTGCGCCGCGGTCGCCGGTCACAATCGAGGGGCGGCCCGGAATGGGGGGCAGCTCGACGACCACCGGCGCGTTGGGGTCCTCTGAACTCCTCGATGATCCGCAACCCGGCAGGCGACTGGCCGTCAGGGCCAGGCGCGGCAGTGTCGATGGCGATCTGCGGTGCCACGGGCGCTGTCACCGGGGTAGCAGGCAGGGTGCGCACCGGTGCCGGCGACGGCTCCAGCCTATCGGCGATACCTGACAGCCACGCCTGCAGGCGAGTCAGGCCGTCGAGCAAGTTCTGTCGCCGGACGCCAATCATGAGCGCGGCGCTGACCGCCATCAGCACCAGCAACGTGACGCCGGTGATCATGTCGCCCAGCAACATGTGGATCAGGTCCTGGATCGCCCAGCCGACCATGCCGCCGCCGCGCCCTTCCATCGCCTGTGCAAAAGCCTCGATCTCGCCGGCCTGGCCGCCCACGCTGGCGCGGATCGCGGCATGAATATAGGCCAGCAGCAGCACAAAGAAGACCTCGCCAGCAGCCAGGCGCAGCCAGCGCACGCGCACCGGGATGCCCAGCTTGGGGACCAGCAGCAGTGCGCCTGCAGCCAGAATGACGCCGGAGATCACAAACGCACCGACGCCGAAATACTGCCTCAGCACGCCCGACCACGCCGAGCCAAGCTGGCCGCTTTCGGGGCTAAGCAGCGTGAGGAACGACAGCAGGCCGATGCCGATCAGCAGGAAGGCCACCATCTCGTCGGCATAGGGCGGCAAATCCTTCTGCAAGCGCGTGAGCCATGCCGGCTCGTCGACGCCGGTGTCCTGCACCGGGCGCACCGGCGCGCGAGACTTGACGCGCACGCTCTCGACGCCGGGAAGCTGGCGGGTCGGCGAGGTGACGCCGCGCGCGCGGCTTGTTGGTTTCTTCTTGGCCGGCGGTTTGGAGGCAGGCCTGCTTGGCGATGCGCCGGGCTTTTGTGGCGATGGCTTGCCTGCAGGGCTGTCGCCGGGACGTCCCGCCGGACCACCGCCTGGTCGCGGCGTTGGGCGGGCGCTGGGCGGCGAGCCTGCCGGCGATCTGCCGCTCGCCGGGCCAGCCGGGGCAGGTCTGCTGGCCGGCTTCGGCGCGCCGGAGGGCGCAGCGGGGCGCTGCCCGGCGGGCGGCGCAGGTGGCTGCGCGGGCCGGGATGGGGCCTGCTGGCGACCCGCACCCGGCAGCGAACCGGTCTGTGCAGGTCTATCAGGCTGGCGGCCTGCACCGGGCAGGGGTCCGGTTTGCGACGGCCTGTCCGGCTGGCGGTTGGCACCCGGAAAAGGTCCGGTCTGTGTGGGCCGGTCTGGCTGGCGGTTAGCGCCCGGTAATGGTCCGGTCTGCGAGGGCCGGTCTGGGCGGCGGTTAGCGCCCGGCAGGGGGCCGGTCCCAGACCTGTCTGGGCGACGGTTAGCGCCCGACAGAGGGCCGGTCTGTGGGAGCGATCCGCCCGGCCTGCCGGCAGGCGGCGACGCGCCACCCGGCGTGCCGGATGGCGGTGAATCGGGCTCCGGCAGGCCAGAGATGAAGTCATCCTGAAAATCGTCGATGAATTCGTCGTCGATGCTGCCCGTCAGATCGAATTCGTCGTCAGGAAGGTGGGGTGTTGAATCGCTCATCAGCAGAACCCTATCAGGTTACCAGTACAACTCGTCATGCGGACGATGGCGGTATTGTAACGCAGATTATCCCCGGACCCATAGCGCGAAGGGTCAAAAACGGGCCGCAATGGCGTGCGGCCCGATGCCAATCAGTGTGCTCGCTGCGAACAGGCCCCCGTCCGGCGATCTCAGGCCTGGCTGCCGTTTTCGTCCTCGTCTGTGTTCAGACGCAGGGTAAGCCCCAGCCGACGCGCCGAGCCGTCGATGTTCAGGATGCGCGCTTCGACTTTCTGGCCTTCACCGACGACGTTGCGCGGATGGAGGAACTGGCCCTCGGCCAGCTCGGAGATGTGGATCAGCCCCTCCAACCCCTCTTCGATGCAGGCGAACGCGCCAAAATCGACCACGTTGGTAATCACGCCTTCGACAATCTGGCCAACTTCATAGCGATTCTCAACCGTCTCCCACGGGTCGGGCTGGAGGCGCTTGAGGCTCAATGCGATGCGCTCTTCCTCAGAGTCTACGCTCATGATGAAGACTTCGACGCTCTGCCCGCTGGACAGCACATCGCGCGGATGGCCGACACGGCCCCATGACAGCTCGGAGATGTGGACCAGGCCCTCGACGCCGCCCAGATCAATAAAGGCACCAAAATCACACAGGTTGGTGACGGTGCCTTTGCAGCGTGTTCCCGCAGCGAGCGATGCCAGTACGTCGGCGCGCTGGCCGGGCTTGACCTGGGCCGCCCGCTCTGAGAGTATCAAGCGGTTCATGCTTGCGTCAATCTCGATAATACGCAGGTGAAGCTGGCGGCTTACGTAACGGGCCAACATGCTGCGCCGGGCAAAGTCGTCCACGTCGACCGGAAAATCGACCAGTTGGCTGGCCGGGACGAACCCGCGCAGGCTGTTCCACGAAACGAGCAGCCCACCGCGATTGTAGCCGGTCACAGACAGGTCGATGGCCTGGTCGTTGTCGTAGGTGCTCTGCGCTAAGGTCCAATCCTGCTGATTGACGTGGCCATTGCCTTTAATAGGCCCGGTGTCCTGATCGTGCTCCGAACCGTTCCAGCCGTTAGGGCCCGGCGATCCAGTCTGGCCGTTTGGCGCGAATTCGCCTTCTTCGAGAAGCGCAGACCAGTATCCTTCATCTACATCTAACGGGGGACCTTCTGGGGAAGAATCTTTCTCGGGGTGTAGCTCTGTGGACATTTCCTCGTACCTCTCAAGATAATTCAACGCTACTCACTGACAGGTCGGTACTGGGTACAAGTTACAATAAAACGTAGTTGGAAAGGGGACAGCCGGCTTTCCCGCTGCAAGCCGCCTCAAACACCGCCAGAGGGCAGGACCCGAACACCCCCGGACGGCGAATATCCTGGATACAACATGGTAAGCAGAGCACAGCATGTGTTTCGGCTACTTAGCATGCCAGAAGTGCCCCGAATTGTCAAACACGCCACTGCGTCTCATGAGTGATCCCGGCACGCGACGTTTCTCAATTCTAATTGGGACGCGATTGGCTGCTCAGTGGGGAAACCCTGTAGTTGCGCAATCGCTGGTAGACAAAGGCAGTTGAAGGTTGTACACTGAGCCGCATGTCTTCTCAGGAAACACTCAAAACAGTTCGTGGCTGGTTCACATCGTACATCATTGTCGACCTGGATGCGATAGCGCACAACGTCCGCGCCCTGTGCGAACATGTCGGACCACAGGTCGACGTGTATGGAGTGGTCAAGGCCAACGCGTACGGGCACGGCGCGCCACAGGTCGCCCGGACCGCGCTAGAGAATGGCGCGAAGCGGCTGGCCGTGGGCCGCACTGACGAGGGCGTCCAACTGCGGCGCGCCGAGATCGGCGCGAAAATCCTCAACCTGTGCTACACCGTCCCCGCCGAGGCCGAGGCGCTGATCGTCCACGACATCGCCGCGACGGTGTGCTCGATGGAGGGGGCGCAGGCGCTGTCGCAGCGCGCGGGCGCGCTGGGGCGGCAGGCGCGGGTTCACGTCAAGGTCGACAGCGGCATGGGCCGCTACGGTCTGCTGCCCGACGAGCTGCTGCCGTTCCTGGAGCAGGCCACTCAACTGCCAAACCTCGATTTCGAGGGGATCTTCACGCACTTCGCCACCGCCGACGCGCAGGACAAGGCCTACACCCGTGGGCAGTTTGCCCGGTTTGAGGAGGTGTTGGGCGCGGCGCGGGAGGCGGGCTACACCTTCCGGGTGCGGCACGCGGCCAATACCGCGGCCACGCTCGACCTGCCGGCAACGCACCTCGACGCCGTGCGGCCCGGCATCGCGCTGTATGGCCTGTACCCCTCGGCGGAGGTATCAACCGGTGTGGCGCTGCGCCCGGCGCTGTCGCTGCACAGCCACGTCGGGCGCGTCAAGACGCTGCCTGCCGGGTCGGGTATTGGCTATGGACTGACATACACCACCACCGGGCCCACCCGGGTCGCGCTGGTGCCGGTCGGCTACGGCGACGGCTATCACCGGCTGCTCTCGAACCGGGGCAGCGTGCTGATTGGGGGTCGCCGCGCGCCGATTGTCGGGCGGGTGTGCATGGATCAGTTGATGGTCGACGCGACCGGCATCGACGGCGTACAGCCTGACGACGACGTGGTGCTGATCGGCCAGCAGGGCAGCGAGACGATCCGTACTGAGGAGGTCGCCGCGCAGGCGGAGACGATCAGCTACGAAATCGTGACGGCCCTCCTGCCGCGCCTGCCGCGTATCTACGTGAAGGATGGGCAGGTCGTCGACGTGGTGCAGCTCACCACCTGCAACTAGCGCGGTGCGCTCCCTATTGACGGTGCCGATCATCTGCGGTATCATCCGCCCGCTATGATGATGAGCGGCTCTGCTCGCACGCCAGCCCATCTTGAGAGAAGCGCAGGCGCGTGTTATAATGCTGGCGGTTACGCCGATGTAGCTCAACCGGCAGAGCGACGCTCTTGTAAAGCGTAGGTTATGGGTTCGACTCCCATCATCGGCTTGGGCCGTTTTTTACCAATTGAACCAGTTATCAGATCATGGGTCGGTGTCCCGAGCGGCAAAGGGGGCGGACTGTAAATCCGCTGGCGTAACGCCTTCGTAGGTTCGAGTCCTACCCGGCCCACTTGGTTGTTGACCGCTTTCTCTTGTGGGGATGTAGCTCAACGGGAGAGCACCGCCTTTGCAAGGCGGGGGTTAGGGGTTCGAATCCCCTCATCTCCACCATTCTTTGCACGGAGTGGTCAATCAGCCGGGAATGCCCACGTAGCTCAGTCGGCAGAGCGCATTCTTGGTAAGAATGAGGTCATGGGTTCGAATCCCATCGTGGGCTCCATCGTTCATCCATCAGTTCGTCACAGATCTGAAATCTCTCAGGAAACGACATGCTCTGGCTGTCGAGGAGGGTAGAGTAGGCAATGGGCAAGGAAGTATACGAGCGGACAAAGCCACACGTGAACGTGGGGACGATCGGGCACATCGACCACGGCAAGACGACGCTGACAGCGGCGATCACCAAAGTGCTGGCGATGAAGGGCTGGGCGGATTTTCGCGCCTTCGACTCGATTGACAACGCGCCGGAAGAGAAAGAGCGCGGGATCACGATCGCGATTGCGCACGTGGAGTACCAGACAGAGAATCGGCACTACGCGCACGTGGACTGCCCGGGACACCGTGACTACATCAAGAACATGATCACGGGAGCGGCGCAGATGGACGGGGCGATTCTGGTGGTAGCGGCGCCGGATGGGCCAATGCCGCAGACGCGGGAGCACGTGCTGCTGGCGCGGCAGGTGGAAGTGCCGGCGATGGTGGTGTTCCTGAACAAAGTCGACATGATGGACGACGAGGAGCTGCTGGAGCTGGTGGAGCTGGAGCTGCGCGAGCTGCTGGACGGCTACGGGTTCCCCGGCGACGAGACGCCGATCGTGCGGGGGTCGGCGCTGGCGGCGCTGGAAAGCCCGAGCACGGACATGGATGCGCCGGAGTATGCGTGCATCTGGGAGCTGCTGCGGGTGGTGGACGAGTACATTCCGACGCCGGTGCGCGAGATGGACAAGCCGTTCATGATGGCCATCGAGGACGTGTTCAGCATCAAGGGACGCGGGACGGTGGTGACAGGCCGGGTGGAGCGCGGCGTGGCCAAGAAGGGCGAAGAGGTGGAGCTGGTGGGGCTGCGTGAGACGCGCAAGACGGTCATCACCGGCACGGAGATGTTCCACAAGGAGCTGGTGCAGGTGGAGGCGGGCGACAACGCCGGCATCCTGCTGCGCGGGATAGAGCGCACGGACGTGGAGCGGGGGATGGTGCTGGCCAAGCCGGGCAGCATCACGCCGCACACCAAGTTCATGTGCCAGGTGTACGTGCTGCGCAAGGACGAAGGCGGGCGGCACAAGGCGTTCTTCACCGGCTACAAGCCGCAGTTCTACATCCGGACGATGGACGTAACGGGCGACATCACACTGCCGGAAGGGGTGGAGATGGTGATGCCCGGCGACAGCGTGAACCTGGTGGTCGAGCTGCAGAAGGCGGTCGCGCTGGAGAAGGGCTCCCGGCTGGCCATCCGCGAAGGTGGCCTGACCGTCGGCGCTGGCGCGATCACCGATATCATTGAGTAGATGCAATCTAGGAGAGTGGCCGGGCGCTGCACAGGCCCGGCCCTCCTGACTGGCTAAAGGCAATGGCTAAGAAAGATATCCGCATGGTCGTCACGCTGGAATGCACCGAGTGTCGCGAGCGCAACTACACGACCGAGAAGAGCCGGCGTAACGATCCGCAGCGCATCGAAATGAAGAAATACTGCCCGCGATGCCGCGTTCACACGCTGCACCGTGAGACCAAGTAACACGGTAGTCAGAAGAAGCCACCCTGTGGTATAATGCCATCAGGTGATGACTGTAGGCGAGTAGCTCAATTGGCAGAGCAACGGTCTCCAAAACCGTAGGTTGCGGGTTCAAGTCCTGCCTCGCCTGCCTATAGCAATGAAACTCAAGACACCGTCACACTGGCGGTGTCTTGAACTGTAGGCAACTTTCAGGTAGGGGAAAACAAGTGGCGCGCAATCAAGAACAAACCGTGGAAAAACCGAAAGCACGGCAGGCGGCCAGCAAGCGTCAGGATGCCCCGCGAAAGGGCTCTAAGAGCAGCAACGCGATCATCCGCTATTTTCAGGAGACGCGTGACGAGCTGCGTAAGGTGTCCTGGCCCGATCGTGACGAGACGATCCGGCTAACGCTGATCGTTCTGGGGACGACTGTGGCCTTTGCCATCTTCCTGGGTTCTCTCGACTTCCTGTTCCAGCGTCTTGCCGGCCTGCTGCTCTGATGGTGGCATCGCGTTTGTATGTGTGGATGGGAGGCGAAGATCATGGGCGCTGACGAGTGGGATACTCTGGACGACAAGCTCGATCAGGACAACGACGAGCCGGAAGAGGGCTACTCCGAGCCTGCTGAGGCCGAAGAGCCTGTCCAGCCGGCTGTGCGCCGCGTCTCGAAGAGCGCCCAGGACACGGCCGACAACGAGGATGAGCAGGAATACGAAGATGGCCGGCACTGGTACGTCGTGCACTGCTATTCTGGATACGAGAACAAGGTTCGCCACGCCATCGAGCAGCGTATCGAGACGATGGACATGGAGGATCGCATCTTCGACGTGATCGTGCCCACCGAAGAAGAGATCGAGATCAAGGACGGCAAGCGGCGGACCGTCGAGCGGCGTGTCTTCCCCGGCTATATTCTGGTACAGATGATCATGGACGAAGACTCGTGGTACGTCGTGCGCAACACGCCCGGCGTGACGGGTTTCGTGGGGATGGGCAACAAGCCGACTCCGCTGACGGAGCCGGAAGTTGCGCAGATCATGAAGCGCATGGAGGCCGAAGCACCTGTTGTCAAGGTGACATTCAAAACTGGCCAGAAGGTCCGCATCATCGACGGGCCCTTCAACGACATCGTCGGGATCGTGTCGGAGATCGACATGGATCGGGCTAAAGTGCGTGTGCTGGTATCGTTCTTCGGGCGCGAAACGCCTGTTGAGCTTGACTTCTTGCAGGTCGAGAAGGTCTAGGGCGGGCTGCCGGTCGTTAGTGACGGAGACGGGCGCTCGTCTGGAATAAAGATGGAGATAATACGTCATGGCTAAGAAAATCGTCGCGATCGTCAAGTTAGAGATTGAGGCCGGGAAAGCGAATCCCGCGCCGCCTATCGGCCCCGCGCTGGCGCAGCACGGCATCAACCTGATGGGGTTCTGCAAGGAATACAACGCGCGCACGGCCAACCGCATTGGGGATATCATCCCGGCAGAAATCACGATCTTCACCGATCAGTCGTTCACGTTCGTGTTGAAGACGCCGCCGACTGCCTCGCTGATCCGCAAGGTGCTGGGCGTCGATAAAGGCTCGGCGGAGCCGAACCGGGACAAAGTCGGCCAGCTTACCCGCGCGCAGTTGCGCGAGATCGCCGAAGTCAAGATGCCCGACCTGAACGCCAACGACATCGAGGCCGCGATGCTTCAGGTCGAGGGGACGGCCCGCAGTATGGGCGTGACCATCGGCGAGAAGTAGGACTGCATACCCCCTGCTTTCATAGGGTGGGAGGGGCTGCCCGCAAGGGCGCTCTGCTAATACCACAAGGAGATTCAAGATGGCACATGGAAAACGTTATAGCGATGGCCTGAAGGAATTCGAGCGCGACACACTGTACGCGCCGGATGAGGCGCTGGCGCTGGTTAAGAAGCTGGCGACGGCCAAGTTCGACGAGACAGTCGAGGTGCACATGCGCCTGGGCATCGACCCGCGCAAGGCCGAGCAGCAGATCCGCGATGCGATTGTGATGCCCGCCGGTCTGGGCAGGACCGTGCGTATCCTGGTCTTCGCCGAAGGCGAAGCGGCGCGCATCGCCGAAGAGGCAGGGGCCGACATCATCGCCGATGACGAGGTGATCGGGCGCATCGCCAACCAGGGCTTCACCGAGTTCGACGTGGCGATTGCCGTGCCGGACATGATGCGCAAGCTGGGCCGCCTGGGTAAGGTGCTCGGCCCGCGCGGCCTGATGCCCAGCCCCAAGGGCGGCACGGTGGTGCCCCCCGAAGACATCCCGCGTGTGATCCAGGAGTCGCGCTCCGGGCGTATCGAGTTCCGCAACGACCGCACCGGTAACCTGCACGTGCCGATCGGCAAGGCGAGCTTTGAGGTCAGTGGGCTGAAGGCCAACTTCAGCGCACTGATGGATGCAGTGCGCCGTGCCCGCCCGTCGTCGCTGAAGGGCATCTATGTCCGCAAGCTGGTGGTCACCTCGACGATGGGTCCCGGTATCAAGGTCGATCCGAATGCAGCGATCCAGCTAGAGACGCCTGAGTGATTGGCGCCCTACGACTGAAGATTCTCAGGGGCGGGTCTCAGGTCCGCCCCTGATGCGTTCAATTCTGGCAGGAGCGCGGCAGACGCGGTACACTCCCTGCCATGCCGCTCTTGTGAACGGCTCACATTCATCCAAACAGTGGCTTCTCACCGCAGACAGCCGGCGCCATACAGCGATATGGCTCAATGTTGCCCGCCGAGGTGAATGACACGCAGCCAGGCCCGATGCGCAATCGCGCGCGTCATGCGGCATGATATGCGGGGTCTTCGCCCAAACGGCGAAGACCTTTTTGTTTGCCATGTGAGGACGGGACGCACGTCCCAGGCAGCCCTGTGTGGTGCGGAAGGAGGGAATACAGTTTGGCTCTATCAAAGGAACGCAAGCAAGAGCTGGTGGCCGAGTATACCGACCTGCTGAAGCAGAGCAAGGCCATCATTCTGACCGAGTATCGCGGCCTCGACAACGCCAGCATGACCAAGCTGCGCCGCGCGGTGCGCGACGCGAATGGCGTGTACCGCGTTGCGAAGCTGTCGCTGCTGAAGCTGGCGCTTGTACAGGCGGGGTATCCGCAGCCGGAGGGTCTCTCCGGCGCGCCGCTGGCGGTTGGCTTCTGCCTGGAAGAGATTCCCAGCGTGGCCAAGGCAATCACGACATTTGCCAAGGGCTCCGATTTCGTCACGCTGCGCAGCGGCGTCTCAGGCGAGCAGGTCCTGACGGGCGAACAGGTCAAGGCGATTGCCGATCTGCCGCCGCTCGACGTGCTGCGGGCGCAGATCATCGGCCTGCTTGACGCACCGGCTGCGAATCTGGTCGGCGTTGTACAGGCGAGCGTGGCGCAGGTCATCAACGTCCTGAACGCCTACGTGGACCAGGGCGAGGGCAGCGCGGCGGCATAATCGCCGGTGCAGCCGCCCAGTACGGTGCAATCAACTAACCATATCCAGGGAGGATATTAAACAATGGCTGATCTCGGAAAGATTGTTGAGGAACTGAGCGAGCTGACTCTGCTTGAGGCGGCTGAGCTCAAGACCATGCTCGAAGAGAAGTGGGGCGTGACCGCCGCCGCGCCGATGGCGATGGCCATGCCGGGCATGATGGCCGGTGGCGCTGCCGCCGCCGAGGTTGAAGAGAAGACCGAGTTTGACGTGGTCATCACCGACGTTGGCCCCAAGAAGATCCAGGTCATCAAGGCCGTGCGCGGCCTGACGCCTGACCTGGGCCTGAAGGAAGCCAAGGAGCTGGTCGAAAGTTCGCCCAGCCTGGTGCTGCAGGGCGTCAGCAAGGACGCCGCCGCCGATGCCAAGGCCAAGCTTGAGGCCGAAGGCGCTGTGGTCGAGGTCAAGTAACGACCGCTTCTCAGCGACATCTGGCAGGCCGCCGGGAAATCCTCCGGCGGCCTGTTGTTTTTTGGGAGCCTCGCCAACCTTAAAGAATTGCCCCCGCGCTCGGGTTGTGAGCTATAATTATGGTTGTACGTAACGTTAGCTGAAAAACAAAGAGAGATATGGACGACTTACCCTCTAGTCAATGCGAATACCTGACCTGGTTGACGGGAGCCCCGCCGGGCTGATCGCTGTTTGCGGTTAGCCGCACGGCGCTCCTGCAACCCCATTTGCACATGCAAAGAAAGGAGCGCCCCACATGGCACCGCAAATCACCCCTGTGCTGCAAGATGTGCGCCAGCAGACCCTGCATCTGCTTGAAACCCACGAGTTAGAAGCCCTCCGCCACTATTTAACGGACCAGCACCCCGCCGATATCGCCGACCTGCTTGAAACGCTTGACGACGAGCAGCGGATCGCAATTTTCAACCTGCTGCAATTCGACGTTGCCGCCGAGGTACTGGACGAAACCCGCACTGAAGTCACCCGCGACCTGATCGACGCCATCCCGGCGGAGAAAGCTGCTGACCTGCTCGAAGCGATGCCCTCCGACGACGCTGCCGAGCTGCTGTCGGAACTGCACGAGGACCGCGCCGGGAGCCTGCTGGGGCTGATGGAGCCCGACGACGCCGCCGCCGTCCAGACGCTGCTGGCCTACCCGGAGGACACCGCAGGCCGCCTGATGATGACCCAGGTAGCGCGGCTAAAGGCCGCCTGGACCATCGACCGGGCGCTGCAATACATGCGCAGCCTCGACCCCGATATGGAAACGCTGGCCTACCTGTACGTCGTCAACGGCGGCGATCAACTGGTGGGCGTCGTGCCGGTGTGGAACCTGCTGACCGCCCAGCCCGACAAACACATCAAGGATGTGATGGATCCCTCGGTCGTGTCGGTCAAGGTCGATACGGATCAGGAGGAGGTCGCACGGCTGGTGTCGCAGTACGACTTCTTCGCCATCCCGGTTGTCGACGCCGACGGGCGCTTCATGGGCATCATCACCCACGACGACGTGATCGACATCCTGCAGGACGAGTTCACCGAAGACGCGCAGCGCTTCGGCGGTTCGCAGCCGTTGGAGCAGGGCTACCTGAGCACCCCGGTGTGGATCGTGTGGCGCAAGCGGATCGGCTGGCTGCTGGTACTGTTCCTGACGGAGATGATGACCGGCACCGTGCTGCGCTACTATCAGAATGAGCTGCAGGCGGTCGTCGCGCTGTCGTTCTTCATCCCGCTGCTGATCGGCACCGGCGGCAACGCCGGCTCGCAGACCACCAGCACCATCATCCGCGCGCTGGCGGTGGGCGAAGTGCGCTTCAAGGATACATGGCGGCTGCTGTGGCACGAGGCGCGCACGGGGCTGATGCTCGGCGCGCTGATGGGTCTCGTCGGGGTGGTGCGCGCCCTGATGTGGAACAGCCCGATGGCGCTGGCTATCACGGTCGGGGTGGCGCTGTTCACCATCGTGGTGTGGGCCAATATCATCGGCTCGATCCTGCCGCCGCTGGCCGACCACCTGCACATCGACCCGACGGTGATCTCCGGCCCGGTGATGAGCACGTTGGTCGACGCGACAGGCCTGATGATCTACTTCACCGTCGCGCGGATCATCCTGCACCTGTAGACATCAGATTGGCGGATCGAAAAGGGCGTTTCCCAGCCGAAGGAGCGCCCTTTTTGTTTTGTTGGACTGCCGTCTACCACTCGCTCCGAGCAGCATTGTCCTGCTGACGGCTGTCGTTGCGAGGCCGTGCCAGCGCAACCTTGAGCGTGCGCCCGCCGAACTGCGTGCCGTTCATGCCGTTCAGCGCTGTGTTGGCCTCGTCAGATGAGCCCATTTCTACAAAGCCGAAGCCGCGCGAGCGACCCGTCTCACGGTCAATAATGATTGAGCTGCTGACGACCTGCCCGAACGCCTCGAACGCTACGCGCATCTCATCTTCGGTCGTGGAGTAGGGCAGGTTGCCAACATACAATTTGGTGTCCATGTCCTCAGGAATACCTTTCCCATCACCTGCTGCGAACTATCGTTGTTTGCGCTCGTCGAACGGGCGAGCACCGTCAGGTAACACTACGCCGGAGGAAAGTCCGAATTCTGCACTTCCGGCCTCACGCCTGTACTGACCCGGCAACTGGTTACCCCGTCTGCTGCCCGGTCGGTGACATTCGCCTCTGCTTCTTGGTCCGTTCCCCTGTCACTCTCCTGAACACTCCACAATACTTGACCGTTTTTATCGTAACCGCTTGCGGCTGGTGTGTCAATGATCATGCGTCACATTTGTGCAGCCCACCGAATCAAAAACCTCACCCCCACGCCCCGGCAGAATGCCCGCCAGAGCAGGGAGTGAGGCGCGATAGCCCGCGCAGGCGTCAGGCGCTACTTGGCGTAGTCGACTGCCCGCGTCTCGCGGATGACGGTCACCTTGATCTGGCCGGGGTACTGCATCAACTCCTCGATCTGCTTGGCGATCTCCTTGCTAAGCTGGATCGCTGCCAGGTCGTCGATGTCCTCGGGCTTGACGATGATGCGCACTTCGCGGCCCGCCTGAAGCGCATAGCTCTGGTTGACGCCCTCAAACGCGTTGGCGATCTCCTCCAGCGTGCGGACCCGCTTGAGGTAGTTCTCCAGGCTCTCGCGACGTGCGCCGGGCCGGGCCCCGCTGATCGCGTCGGCAGCCTCGACGATGATCGATTCGACGCTACCCTGCGCGACCTCATGGTGGTGCGACTCGATGCAGTTGACGACCACCTCCGGCACGCCGTAACGCCGGCAGAACTCCGCGCCGATGGTGGCGTGCGTGCCCTCGATCTCGTGGTCCATTGCCTTGCCGATGTCGTGCAGCAGCCCACCCATCTTGGCCACGTCGACGTTTGCGCCCAGCTCGGAGGCCAGCACACTCGACAGCCGGGCCGTCTCGACAGCATGGGCAAGCTGCTCCTGCCCGTAGCTGGTGCGGAACTTGAGCCGCCCCAGCATCTTGAGCACCTCGATGTGCAGGCCGGCGACGCCTGAATCGTAGGCAGCGCGCTCGCCTTCCTCACGGATGGCTGCTTCGACTTCCTTGTGCGTGTCTTCGATCAGCTTCTCGATACGGGCGGGGTGAATGCGCCCGTCGAGCACCAACTGGCTGAGCGCGCGCTTGGCAACCTCGCGCCGGATGGGGTCGAAGCTGCTGATGGTGACGGCTTCGGGCGTGTCGTCAACGACCACGTCGACTCCGGCGGCC
Organism: uncultured Chloroflexia bacterium; assembly: GCA_963787375.1. Lineage (GTDB taxonomy): Bacteria > Chloroflexota > Anaerolineae > Aggregatilineales > UBA3940 > CAWBCR01. The sequence goes on from CAWBCR010000002.1 coordinate 103,502, forward strand.
TGCTCGAAGGCGCGGATGTTGCGCCCGTTGCGGCCAATGATGCGCCCTTTCATCTCGTCGTTGGGCAGCGGCACGACCGACACCGTCACGTCGGCGACGTAGTCGGAGGCGACGCGCTGAATGGCCATTGCGATCAGCTCGCGGGCGCGCGCATCGGCCTCGGTTTGCAGCTCGTCTTCGACCTCGCGGATCTTGCGCGCCATGTCGTTACGGGTCTCTTCCTCGACCATTGACAACAGGTGCTCGCGCGCTTCGTCACGAGACATCTCGGCCACACGCTCCAACGCAGCCAGCCGCTCAGTCTTGAGCGTCTCAAGCTCGTTTTGCTGCCGGTCGAGCGTGCTCTGCCGCTTGTTGAGCCGCTGCTCGCGCTCCTCCAGCTTCTCAAGACGCTGGTCGAGCTGTTCTCGCCGCGATTGCAGGCGATCATCCTCGCGGCGCAGGTCGGATCGGCGGCGATTGAACTCCTGCTCGGTTTCCTCACGCAGCTTGGCGGCCTCGTCGCGGACGGTGCGCAGCAGGTCCTGCGCTTCGTGCTCGGCTACGACGATGAGGTTCTGCAACTCCTGTTCGGCGGCGATACGCTTGTTGCGCTGGATGCTCGTCTGCCAGAAGTAGACCAGCCCGCCACCGGCGGCCAGTCCGACAATGAGGGCGGCGATCCAGATGATCCAGTTTCCTTCCATGTGTTCATGCCTCCAGGTCCATATCCTTGTTGTGTGGGGGTGCGTCGGTCTGGGTAGCGAGCTCCTGCCATGCGCGATCCAGCACATCGCGGACGGTGGCATAGGAGAACCCGCGCCGGGAGAGGTATCCGCCCAGGCGTTTCTTGAACGTTTCCTCGTCGGCCTGTGCGTAGCGGTGAACCCGGCTCAACGCGGCGCGGTAGGCAGCGTCTTCTTCGTCGAGGTCGCTCAGGGCGGCCTCAATTGCGCTGTCCGGGACGCCTTTCTGGCGCAGCTCATAGCGCAGTGCACGCTCGCTGCGCGGGCCGAACTGCTCGCGGTTGTCTACCCAGAAGCGGGCAAAGGCCTCGTCATCGAGCAGCCCGGCCCGCTCCAGTCGTTCGAGCACAGCCTCGATGGCTGTGTCGCTGTATTTCTCTTTCAGGTTGCTGCGTACTTCGGCGACGCTGCGAGGGCGGTAAGACAGGTAGTGCAGCGCGCGCTCGTGCGCGACCTCGATCTCGTCGAGCGCCTTCAGGCGGGCGATCTCGCCGTCATCAAGCGGCTGGCCCTTGCGCAGTTTCAGCGCCTCAATCATCGCCAATCCGAACGCGAATTCGCCGTCAACAAACACGTTGACGCGCTCCTTATTGCGTTTCTGAACAACCAGCGCCGTTATCTTTCCAGCCATCACTGCTTTCGATGTGATAAACAAACAGCAGCCGTGGCAAATCCACGGCTGCTGAGGCCCGCAATGCTCTTGCCTTCGCACAGATAACGACTGTGTGCAGATAGCCCTAACTCATCACGAGTCGGGCCGCGACCGATTGTAACATCGTGTCGGCAGGCTGCCGGCGGTGTGGCGCTGCCAGAGCCTGGTCAAGGTTTACGGTTCGCGATTGTGTCACACCCCCGCCCACACAGCAGGCAGGGAGCTAAATGCCCGAAAGCCAGCAGAACTCAGCATGGCGCGTGGAGAACGCCGCACTTAAATCTATTGTGTGTTTGACCCAGAGCTTATTCGGTCAAACGCTTAAGGTCGACGCTCGTTCTGCCTTCAGTGCGCCATCTGGAGGCGCCGTTCGGGTATGCGACTGGTCCCTTTATTCTTCGTCGTCGAGTTCGGCAGAGTCCCCGTCGTCACCCGCCGTCGGATGGGCGGGTAGGGCACCCAGGCTATACGCCTCGCGGATGGCCTGTTCGAGCACCTGGCAGTAGTCGGGGTGCTCTTTCAGGAACTGCTTGGCGTTCTCACGTCCCTGGCCGAGAAGCTCGTCGTTGTAGCGATAGAACGCGCCGCGCTTCTCGATGAAACCCAGCTCGGTCGCGAGGTCGAGCAGGTCGCCCTCGTAGCTGATACCGGTGCCATACATGATATCGAACTCGGCTTCACGAAACGGAGCGGCCACCTTGTTCTTGGTGACGCGCACCCGCGTCCGGTTGCCCACGACTTCGCCACCGTCCTTCAGCGCCTGAATGCGCCGCACGTCCAGACGGACGCTGGCGTAGAATTTCAACGCCCGCCCGCCGCTGGTCGTTTCGGGGCTGCCAAACATCACGCCGATCTTCTCGCGTAGCTGGTTGGTGAAGATCATGGCCGTGTTGCTCTGCTTGATAGCGCCTGACAGCTTGCGCAGCGCCTGGCTCATGAGCCGTGCCTGCAAGCCGACGTGGCTATCGCCCATCTCACCTTCGATCTCGGCGCGGGGCACCAGCGCCGCGACCGAGTCCAGCACGACGATATCCATCGCGCCAGAGCGGACGAGCGCCTCGGCGATCTCAAGCGCCTGCTCGCCCGTATCAGGCTGGCTGATGTACAGGTCGTCGACGTTCACGCCGATATGCTCGGCGTAGACCGGGTCGAGCGCGTGCTCCATATCGACAAAGGCGCAAATGCCGCCCCGTCGTTGAGCCTGTGCGATCATGTGAAGGCAAAGGGTGGTCTTACCGGACGATTCTGGCCCGTAGATTTCGGTGACGCGCCCGCGCGGGATACCGCCGACGCCCAGCGCGATGTCGAGCGACAACGCCCCGGTTGGGATTGTGGCCACCTGCAAATGCGAGGCCTCGCCAAGGCGCATGATCGCGCCATCGCCGAAGCGCTTGGTCAGTTCCTTTAAGGTCTTGTCCAGTGCGGCCAGGCGGCCCTCATCCGGCATTTACGGGCAACTCCTGTTGGTTCGCATAATGTCAGTACGAGCGTTCTATAACGTAAAGGTTAGTGTACAGCAAGGGGCACAAATGTGCAACAAAGACGCCGCTGCGAAGCGACCGTGCGCCGTGCGGGGCGGCTTATGACGAGGCGTTCTGGGGCATAGGCTCGACGACCAGCATCGACTGAGCCTTGTCTTTCCCTTTCAGGAATTGAGGCGGCAGCTCACGCGTGCGGATGCCGGCTTCGAGCGGGCTGCGCAAGCCGGACAGCACTTCCGGCGTGATGACGATCTGCGCATCCCTCGCGACTTCGACCAGGCGGTGGGCGATGTTGACCGGCTCGCCGACCATCGCATAGTTCATGCGCGTCCGCCCGCCGACGTGCCCCAGCACCACCATCCCCCGGTTGATACCGATGCCCATGCCAATCTCCATCCCGCGCGCGGCCCAGATCGCCTTGAGTGTGGCAAAGCGGCGCTGCATGGCGATGGCAGTTGACAGCGCCCGGTCGCAGGCGTCCGGCTGGTTGTAGGGTACGTTGAAGGCGATCATCAGCTCGTCGCCGGCGATGTCGAAGATAACGCCTTCGTACTTGTAGACGATCTCCATCATCTCGGCGAACACGTCATTGAGCAGCGCCAGCACGGCGTCGGGCGGATGCTGGACGGTCAGCCGGGTAAACCCACGCAGGTCGGCGAACAGGACCAGCGCCTCACGCCGTTCTTTGCGCTCGATGATGTCGCGGTCAGAGAGCACACGCTCGACCAGCGCCGGGCTCATGTAGCGCGTCCACGCTTCGAGGACGCGCTGGGTCTCGGCGCGCTCGCTTTGCAGGCGGATCTGCTCGCTCTCTTTGATTGAGGTGATGTCCTGCCAGATCAGCATGAAGCCGACCTGCTCAATTGGTGAGATGCTGACATTGTAGGTGCGGCTTTCGCCGCTGCTGAGGCGCATCGTATACGCGCCCGATACGGGCGAGCCGCGCTCCTGCGCACGCCGGACGAGGTCTGCCAGCGCCATACCGAACACCTCAGACAAATGCCGCTTGTGCAGCGGCTGCGGCAGCTCAAGCTCGGCAGCTGACGCGTTGACATCGGTGATAAAGCCGTCGGCGTTGGCGATCAGCACCGGGTTGCCGCTCTGGTTGAACAGCGCAACGATGCGCGCCTGCTGCTGCCGGGCGGCCTGGTACAGCCGGGCGTTTTCCAGTGTGACCGCTGCCTGGCTGGCGATGGCCATCAGCAGGTTGAGATGATTAGCGTCAAATGCATCCTTGTCGGGGGAGGTCATGACCAGCACGCCGACGATTCGCTCGCCGCGCATGAGTGGGACAGCCGCCGCCGCGGCGACTTCCTCGGTTTCGTCGGGCAGGCGCGCCCAGCGGGGGTCCTGTGTGACGTCGGGGATCAGCGCGGACCGCCGATTGCGGATCACCCAACCGGTCAGGCCCTGGTCGAGGATCAGCGGGTCCATCTTATCGGCGCTGATCGGTTTCAGGCCCGCCCGTGCCACGATCTTCTCTTTGAAATGACCAGCGTCATCCAGGATGACGAGCAGCGTCTTGGCTGCGCCGGTGAGGGTCGTCGTCAACGAGGCGATCTCGCGCATCAGGGTGCGGTAGTCAAGCTGGGCGCTGATCGTGCGGCTGATGTCGTACAGCAGCGCCAGCCGCTCGCGCTCGGCGTCCAGCTCGTCACGGGTGCTCTTAAGCGCCAGCAGCGAGCTGACGCGCGCCAGCAGCTCTTCGACGTTGTAGGGCTTGGACATGAAGTCGTTTGCGCCGCTATCCAGCCCTTTGACGCGGTCTTCTGGCCGCTGCAGTGCGCTGACGAGGATGATGGGAAGGAAAACGGTCGGGTACCTGGCGCGAATCTCCTGCGTGACGGTATAGCCGTTCATATCGGGCATCATGACGTCGAGCAGGATCAGGTCGGGCATGCAGGCGGCAATGCTGTCCAGCGCTTCCTTGCCGGAAGAAGCCGTAGCCACGTTGGTGAAGCCTCCCTGATTAAGCTGGCGCTCAATCAGGATGGTGTTGGAGTCGTCATCGTCGACGACGAGGATCCCGGTCCTGGCTAGATCAAGTGCCATATTCATGCCTGTGATGATCTGCGGGGCTGTTATGGCAGCCGCGGGAGCGCCGCCGACCTGCCAAGAATCATTGTAGCAGAGACCAGACAGCCGCGAAAGGCCTAATCTGCACGGGTTGGGATGACAATCGGCATGTTGCACAGCGCGCTCGGACCTGCATGTGCCGACCGGCAGAGCGGGGAGTGACCTTCTGCACTATTGAAGATGCTGCGCGCCGGGCAGAATAGGGAGGACTCAACCTGGAATTCAGCGGCAGGGCCCTGCGCCCTGCCGAGCCGTGGAGGGATATCGTGACGATCAAACGCTTGGGCGCTGTGGCGCTCGTCGCAGCGCTGGTGCTGACGCTGACCCTGTTCGCCGCCGGTCCGGCCTCCGCCCAGACAGTGGATCAACCGGTGGTATACGCCGTGTTGTTCTACTCGCCAGAATGCCCCCATTGCGAGGCGTTCCTGATGAACGACTGGCCGGTCATGCACGAAGAATTCGGCGACCAGCTTGTGGTGCTGTTCGTCAACGTACTGACGCCGGGCGGGCAGCAGTTGGCGCGGGCGGCGTATCAGACCTACAACGTCCCGGCGGAACAGGCCGGCGTGCCGATGATGATCATCGGACAGAAGGTGCTGATCGGTGGGATTGACATCCCGCAGCAGGGGCCGCCGATTATCCGCGATGGGCTGGCTAATGGCGGTATCGACCTGCCGCCGATCCCCGGCATGAAAGAAGCGTTCGACGCCGCTGTTGCGCAGGCGCAGACCGCCGCCGCCGCGACCGCCCAGGCGCAGGGCACGCAGTCGCCGGCGCCGACGGAGGTCGCGCAGGCCGCGCCGTCTGGGACAGGGATCGACACTGCCGGCGAGACGGGCCACGCCGCCGGGTGGCTGGCCGCCGATCCGGTCGCCGGGGTGCTGGGGATGGTGGTGCTGCTGGGGCTGGCTGCCAGCCTGGTTGCCGTGCTGTGGGCCGGGGCGCGTGTCGACGCGACGTGGCTGGCAGGCGTGCCGGGCCGCAGCGCGACGCTGCTGGTGGGGCTGTTCGGGCTGGGGTTGTCAACGACGCTGGTCGTGCGGGCCGGCGGCGATACGCTGGCGCTGGTGCTGTCGGCGCTGGCGGCAGCGGCACTGGCAGCAGCTTCTGCCGTCATGCTGCTGGCGGTCGTGGAGAAGCGCCGAGCCGACTTGCCGGGCTGGCTGGTGCTGCTGGTCGTGCTGGGCGGGCTGGCGGCGGCGGTCTACCTGACGGTCGTCGAGACCGGGCAGCAGCAAGCCGCCTGCGGTGTGGTCGGCGATTGCAACGCCGTGCAGCAAAGCCCGTACGCCAGCCTGTTCGGCGTGCTGCCGATCGGGGTGCTGGGCGTCACCGGTTACGTGGCGATGGCGCTGGCATGGCTGGTCGCGGGGCTGTCGAATGGCCGCCTGGCCGACCTGGCGCGCGCGGCGCTGTTTGGCATGACCGTGTTTGGCGTGGCGTTCTCGATCTACCTGACCTGTCTAGAACTGTTCGTCATCGGCGCGGTGTGCGTCTGGTGCCTGACTTCGGCGCTGACGATGGCGCTGCTGCTATGGCTGACGGCTGCGCCGGGCTGGCAGGCGCTCCGCGCGATGCGCGGCGGCGTATAAACAAAAGAGGCCCCGCCAATCGGCAGGGCCTCTTTATCTGTGTCTAATCTGATAGTTACGGCGTCAGGAAGTCGCGCAGGACGGCCGCGAACTGCGGCTGGCGCAGCCGGCGGATAGCCTGGCGCTCAATCTGGCGGATGCGCTCGCGAGACAGGCCCATCACGTCGCCGACCTGCTCAAGCGTCTGCGGGATGCCGTTTTCCAGGCCGAAGCGGAGACGCAGAATTTGCGCTTCGCGCGGCATCAGCTCGTTGAGGATGTGGTCGAGCGTCTCCGTCAGGGCGATGGTGTGCATCGCCTCATCGGGCGTCTCCTGGTCCTCATCCTCAAGGAAGTCGCCGAACTCGCTGTCGTCGCCGACGGGCGTTTCGAGCGCAATCGTCTGCGGATTGGCTTCCAGCGTATCGCGCACCTCACTGGGCGACAGGTCCAGGTGCTCACCCAGCTCCTTGAAGGTGGGCTCGCGGCCCAACTCCTGCCCGAGGATCTCGTTGGCGGTGTTGATCCGCCGCAGTTGGTCGGACAGGTGCAGGGGCAGGCGGATCGTGCGCGACTTCTGCGACAGCGCGCGCGTGATCGTCTGGCGGATCCACCAGCTTGCGTAGGTGCTGAAGCGGTTGCCCATCGAGTAGTCGAACTTGTCGACCGCGATCATAAGGCCGATGTTGCCTTCCTGGATCAGGTCCGACATGGGCAGGCCCTGGTTGCGATAGCGCTTGGCGATGCTGACTACCAGCCGTGTGTTGGCGCGGGCCATGTGCTCGCGCGCGGACTGGCCGTCTGCCGCAGCTTCTTTCAGCCCGGCGACCTGTTCGCCGGTCAGTTCGTTGTGCCCGGCGAGATACTCCTCGGCTTCCTTACCGCGCAGGATGCGCTTGGCCAGCGACACCTCCTGCTCGGCAGTCAGCAGCGGCTCGGCGGCCATTTGCCGGAAATACAGGCTCACGGTGTCGTCCGCCGGGACATGGTCAATATTCTCAGGCACGACTTCGGCTTCGGTGAACACCTCTTCACCGTCTTCCCGAACTTCCAGTAACCTGTCCAATTCTGCGATACTCATCTACTCACACCTTCCGTGATCAACTCCCACCCAATCAAGTGGCCCAAACATACCCCTTGAGGCTCATTCAGGCGCGCTCACACACATCTTAGCATTAATTCTATAAATTAGATAACAATCAACCAAATTATCTTACACCCATCTTAACCTCTGTATATTAGAATCATGCTGAGAGAATTCGGATTCATGGGACCAAATTCCCATGAAATATGGTAAGCGCAGGGATTCAGGAGGGAATCAGTCGGAAATCAGGGAAACAGACGGTGGACGATCCGGTTCAGGACGTACAATAGCACCGGCAGCAGGGCTAATCCGAAGACGATTGTGCCGAACATATAGGCGTAACCCGGCGTGGCGGCAATGTCGGGCTGGCGGCCCCACTGCACCAGCCGCGCCCACCAGGCATTGGCCAGCACCGCCGTGATGCCAGCAAGTTCGGACAGATGGCCGGTCAGCACTGCCAGCCAGCCCTGCAGACTCCCCGCCGGCAGCAGGCCAGCCACATAGGGCCCGATGCGGTCCATGTTGGCCCCCACCAGCCACGCCAGCCCGATCAGCACCCACAGCCAGCCCAGCAGATTGCGCTTGCTGCCCCAGAACGACCGGCGGCGCACAGCGTAGCGTTCGGAGCGCTCATGGGCGGCGGCCTTCATCTGGCGGTCGATCCGGCGCCACTCGCGGACGCCGTAGGTGGGGTCATAGCGGCGGTGCGCCTCCAGCTCTTCGCGCGCCTGCTGCTGCTCGATGTTCTCACGCAGGATGGGCGTCCATTCTTCGCGCTCGGCCTCGATGTGCTTGAGGCGCATCAGGCGCGGCTGGTGCGCGCCGCAGTGGTCGCACACGGAGCTGTACACGGGGCCCTCGCAGCGCAGGCAGCGGCTGGCCAGCCCGGCCCCGCACGCCATGCAGAAGTTAGTCGAGCCGTCGTTGGTGGCCCCGCAGGCGGCACATTCCCATTCGAGCGGCAGCAGGTTGCGCCCGGCGCGGTCGGGGTAGCCGAGGGTCCAGCAGTGGGGGCAGCGCAGGCGCGGCTGCCAGGCAGGCATCTCGAATGTGCCGCCGCAGTGAACGCAGGTCAGCAGGCCCGGCTGGCCGTCGATGGCCCATACAACGGTTGATAGGGGTTGGGGAATGCGAGTATTGGTAACCATTATCAGCAGCACATACCCTGTACCGGTAACACTCTACCCACAGTATAACGTATCACAGGGCAGCAGGGTTGCACGTCCCAGTTTGTGGGGGATCACGGGCCAGCGCCGGTTTTTTGCGCGATCCACATGGGTGATATATAAACGGCCCACAGCAGCCGTGGGCGCGTCGCAGCGGCTGCTGCTGCGCCGGTTGGAGGGTAGGGGTATGGAGGCGTGATGTCGGGAAACATACGGGTCGCAAAGCTGGCCGGGCTGTGCCTGGCTGCCGGGCTGATCGCAGGCTGCGCAGGCCCGGCTGCCGGCGTGGAGCCATCAGCCGGCACGCCGCCCGCCGCCCTGGCGGCGAGCGCCACGCCTGCGCCGACGGCCAGCGCCGCGCCGGCTGCCGCCAGCACCGACCAGCCCGCCCCCTCAGAACCGCCCGCGCCGAGCGCCACACCCGGCGAGATCGACTGGCAAACTCTGCCGGTGGTGCCGGCCATCAGCCAGCATACCATCGACATTTACCAGAAGGGCCTTTCGATGGGCCGCGACCCGCACTCGTTTTCGGTGGTAGGGGAGTGCGAGAGCGAGCAGGAATGGTACGTCAACGGCGTGCGCATCGACGGCTACCTGGCGGGGTTCGACGATCCGACGGCCTACCGCCTGGGCGACCAGTACGCCTATCTCCAGGCGACCATCGACAACTTCATGCCCGGTTTCACCCAGCCGCGCGTGGCCGCTCAGCGCGGCATGAACGCGCCGCAGGTACTGTCGGCACTGTATTCCGATCCCAACCTGTGCGATCCGCGCGAGTCGCCGCTGGCCTGCGAGATCCGCCGCAACAACCCCAGCATCATGCTGATCAGCATGGAGACGTGGTTCTACGACCGCCCGATCACGACCTACGAGACCTACCTGCGCCAGATCGTCGAATACGCCATCGATCAGGGCGTGGTGCCGGTGCTGGTGACGGCAGCGGACAATCACGGCTACAGCCGCGACATCGACGCCATCCTGGCCAAGCTGGCGCAGGAGTACGACATCCCGCTGTGGAACTTCTGGGCGGCGGTGCAGGGCCTGCCCAACGGCGGCGTCGAGGAGCAGCCCGACGCCAACGGCTTCAAACACCTGACGTGGGCCGCCAATCACTTTGACGACCCCGAGGCGATGCAGCACGGCTGGCCGGTGCGCAACCTGACGGGCCTTGAGATGCTCGACGCGGTGTGGCGGGCGGGCGCGGGGCTGCCGCCCTCGCATTGAGGCCCGCCCGGCAGTCAACTGCCGGGCTATGTTGCATACTCACTTCGCTCGCAAGCGTCCAAGTCGGCTGGAAGCCGACTATGATCCGGTGCTATCATCTCATTCCAAGTGCTCTTGCAGCCCTGATACCAGGAGATACCTGATCGATGACGACGACTTTGCCCGAATGCCTGTATGAACGCGCCGCTGCCGCCCCCGACCGCGAGCTGCTGCGCCTGATCTACCCCGACCGCGAGGACCGCGTGCTGAGCCGGTCGCAGTTCTTCCGCGCCGCACAGCGCGTGTGCGATGCGCTGGAAAGCGTGGGCGCAGGTTCCGGCGACCTGGTGATCATGGTGCAGCGCGAGTCGCTGCTGCTGACGGCCAGTTTCTTCGGCGCGGCGCTGCTGGGGGCCATCCCGTCGATCATGCCGTTCCAGACAGAGAAGCTGCATCCCGACCGCTACCAGGCGTCGATGGCGGCGCTGATCGCGCTGGCGGGGCCCCGCGTGCTGCTCACCGAGCCGGAGCTTGAGGAGCAGGTGCGGGCGCTGCTGCCGCAGGGCGATCCGGCCAGCCTGCCGGTGGTCCTCGCTTTGGACATCGACGCGGTGCTGAGCGGCAGCGAGCCGCCGTCGCTGAGCCGCAGCTACGAGGCGGAAGACACCGCGCTGCTCCAGCACTCCTCCGGCACGACCGGGCTGCAAAAAGGTGTGGCGCTGTCGCACCGGGCGATCTTCGAGCAGCTTGACCGCTACAGCAAACGGCTGGATTTCACGCAGGACGACGTGGTCGTAAGCTGGCTGCCGCTGTATCACGACATGGGGCTGATCGCCGGGTTCCTGATGCCGATCCTGACCGGCGCGCGGCTGGTGCTGATGTCGCCGCTGGACTGGGTGCGCGCGCCGCACATGCTGATGCAGGCCATCACCGCGCAGCGCGGCACGTTGTGCTGGCTGCCGAACTTCGCCTACAACTTCTGCGCGCAGAAGATCCGCGACGCCGACCTGGAGGGCGTCGATCTGCGCAGCATACGGGCCTTCATCAACTGCTCAGAGCCGGTGTACGATGCCAGCCACCAGATTTTTGCGGACCGGTTTGCGCCGTATGGCATCGGCATGCAGCACCTGGCGACCAGCTACGCGATGGCCGAGGCAGTGTTCGCCGTGACGCAGTCTGAGCTGGGTGCACCAGCGCGCGTCGACGTGGTGGAGCGCGAGGCGCTGCACGCCGGCGGCATGGCGCGGTCCGTCGATCCCGGCGCGGCGGGCGCGCGCCGGCTGGCCTCGTCGGGCAGCCCGATTGAGGGCATGCAGGTGGTCGTGTTTGACGCGGATCGCAGCCCGCTGCCGGAGCGGCAGGTGGGCGAGATCGCCGTGCGCAGCTCGCACATGCTGACCGGCTACTATCACCGCCCCGACGCGACCGAGGAAGCCTTCTATGAGGGCTGGTACCTGACCGGCGACATGGGCTACCTGGCCGAGGGCGAGGTGTTCGTGCTGGGCCGCAAGAAAGACCTGATCATCGTCGGTGGGCGCAACATCTACCCGCGCGACCTGGAGATGCTGGTCAACAGCGTCGAGGGGGTGTATCCGGGTAGGGCGGTGGCTTTTGGGCTGCTCAACCCGGAACGCGGCACCGAGGACGTGGCCATCATCGCCGAGGTGACCGTCGAAGATGGGCAGCGCAGCGCCGTCGCCGCCGACATCCGGCGGGCGATTGCCTCCGGGACGGACATCATGGTGCGCTACGTCGAGCTGGTGCCGCACGGCTGGCTGGTCAAGACCAGCAGCGGCAAGGTCGCCCGCGCGGCGAACCGCGACAAGTTCCTGGAGAAGCACCCGGAGCTCGTGGTCGGCTGACGGGCCTACGGCACCTGCCACACGTGGACCACGCCGTCGGCCCCGGCGGTGTACAGCGTCGAGCCGTCCGGGCTCCACGCCAGGTCGCTCAGCCCACCCGGATCGGCCCCTGTGATCGTCGCCAACGCCTTGCGCCCGACCACGTCCCACAGCCACAATGCGCCGGTCGCATCGCCGGAGGCCAGCAACGTGGCGTCGGGGTTGAAGGCGACCGCCGTCACTGCGCCGGTGTGACCCTCCAGCACGCCCAGCACCTTCGTCGTGAACACGTCAAACAGCTTGATGCGGTCGTCCCGCCCGCCGGAGGTCAGCAGGATGCTGTCGGCGCTGACCGCGAGGCACAGGATCGGCGCATCCTGGCCGATCTGGCCGGTGTACAGCTTCTGACCGCTGGCGGCGTCCCAGTAGGCGATCAGGCTGTCTGACCCGGCGGAGATCAGCATCGCGCCGTCGGGCGTGTAGGCCAGCGTGTCGACCTGCGGGTGGAAGTCCACGACGACGGCGGACTGCTGCTCGCCGGTGTGCGCGTCGAGCGTCACGATCTGCCCGTCGGATGTGCCGGCGGCGACGGCTGCGCCGTCAGGCCGGAAGGCGACGGACAGCACGGCGGCATCGGGCTTATCGCTGAGCGGCATCACGAAGCGCGCTGCGCCGGTCAGCGGGTCCCACACGACCACGCGCGCCCCGCCGCCGCCGGTCCCGCCGACCAGCCCGGTCCCGTCGCGGCTGAAGGCGAGGTCATACAGCGTGCCATCGGCGGGCAGCACGTCGAACAGCCTGCCAGAAGCGATATCCCATAGATCCACCTCGCCGCCGGCGCTGCCCGCCGCCAGCAGCTTGCCATCCGGGCTGACGGCCAGCGCGGCGACAGGCCCTGCCGCGTCGATAACCCCAGCTTCGGCGATCTGCCCGGCGCTGTCGACGGTGATCGGCACGAGCGTCGGGGCAACCGTGGCGGTTGGCGCTGGTGTAGCGGTCGGGACAGCCGTGGGCGCAGCCGTCGCTGTCGCGGTCGGCGCGAGGGTCGGGCTGGCGGTGAGTGTCGGTGCGGGCTGCGTGGCGCATCCGGCCAGCAGGCCGAGCGCGAGGCTGCTCCCCAGCGCGGCGACGATCGTTCGGTGATAGGGCATACCAGTTCCTGTCAGTATAGGATCGGTCAGCACCCGTAATTCTAGACTGCCATGGCGCAGAGTTCAACGCGGCTGTGACAGCCCCGACAAACGGCATACGATTTTTGGCCGATTGGCCATTCCGCCGGGCCCAAAGATGCCGTACAATAGAAGATGATCTTGAAATCGTAAACTGCAGGATCGCTCAGGGCCGGGCAGATCCATCCTTTGCAGTCCCACAATTCGGTGACCGTGTCCGGGTGTGTCGTGCGGGCAGTGCGCGCGAGGCACACGTTGTAGGCATCGGAATTGTGAAATCAATCACAAAAGGAGAGCAAGAATCGTATGGCTAAAATCCTGATCATTGACGACGACCCCGACATGGTCCTCGCGGCGCGGTTGTGCCTTGAGGCCGGCGGGTACGAAGTGATCGAGGCGGGGAACGGCACGGACGGGCTTGAGAAGGTCAAGAGCGAGTCGCCGGACCTGATCATTCTCGACGTGATGATGGACTCGACGACCGAGGGCTTTCAGGTGGCGCTCAAGCTGCACAACCCGGATACCCAATCCGAGTGGGCAGCCTATCGCGACATTCCGATCCTGATGCTGACGGCGATTCACAGCACCACGCCGCTGCGCTTCGGGCCCGACGAGGATTACCTGCCGGTCGAGGCGTTCATTGACAAGCCGCTCGATCCCGACGACCTGCTGCAAAAGGTCGGCGGACTGCTCCAGCGCACCAGCGCCTAGAGAAAGTCAAGGAGGTTTATCATGACGCTCCAGCTAGAGCCGTCTGATATCGAAACCCTGCAAGAAAAGGGCGACGTTCAAGGGTTGGTCCGGGCGCTGAGCCCTGAAGCCGCACAGACCGTTCGCTGGGCTGCGGCGCGGGCGCTGGGCGAGTGCGGCGACGAGACAGCCGTTGAGCCGCTGATCGCGGCGCTGCACGACGACGACCCGTTTGTGCGGCGGGCGGTCGTCGAGACGCTGGCTCAGTTGGCCGATCCGCGTGCCCTGCAGCCGCTGACCGACATGCTGAAGGATCACGACGACTTCGTGCGGCGCTCGGCGCTGGAAGCGCTGGCCGGCCTGACCGGCGAGGGCGCTCGTGACGTGCTGATCGGGGCGCTCTCGGACAAGTTCGCCGGGGTGCGGCAGTCTGCCGTGCAGGCGCTGGCGGCGTTCACCGACGAGCAGGCCATCGCGGCGCTGATCAAGTCGCTGGGCGACGTGGATCAGGGCGTGCGCAAGGCGGCGCACCGCTCGGTCGAGCACATCGGCGCGCCGGCGGTCGAGCCGCTGGTGGTTGCGCTCAAAGATGACCGGTGGGTGGTGCGCGAGCTGGCCTGCTGGGCGCTGGGCGCGATTGCCGACCGGCGCGCGACGGAGGGGCTGATCGCCCGGCTCAACGACCGCGAGGCGGTGGTGCGCGAAGTGGCTGCGCGGGCGCTGGGCCAGATCGGCGATCCACGCGCCGCCGATGCTCTGCAAGAGGCAGCGCAGGCTGACGTGGATAAGCACGTGCGGCGGGTAGCGGCAGAAGCGAAAAGCCGCCTGTAGGCGCGCCCACAGCGAGGAATCACAGAGGCCGCCTGATGAGAATCGGCGGCCTTTATTGTGAGGCGGAGGGGGTGGGATTCGAACCCACGGTGACGCAAGCGCCACAACGGTTTTCGAGACCGCCCCGATCGGCCACTCTGGCACCCCTCCGTGATCGTGTATGCGGTTGGGAAATCTACTTCTTGCCCTGCGCGCGCAGACCTTCGAAGAAAGCCCGAAGCTGCGCCTGCGCGTCTTCGGCCAGGACGCCGCGCACGACCTCGACGCGGTGGTTCAGTTGTGGATGGGCCAGCAGGTCCATCACCGAGCCGCCCGCGCCCGCTTTGGGGTCGTCGGCGGCGTAGACCACGCATCGGCAGCCGCGCGTGGATCATGGCCCCGGCGCACATGGCGCACGGCTCCAGCGTGCAGTACAGCGTCACGCCGGTGAGCCGCCAGTCGCCGAGGGCCTGCGCCGCCTGGCGCAACGCGAACATCTCGGCGTGGGCGGTGGGGTCGTTGTCGATCTCTTTGCGGTTGAACCCCCGCCCGACGATGTGGCCGTCCAGCACGGCCACCGCCCCAATGGGCACCTCGCCCAGCGCGGCGGCCTTTGCCGCTTCGGCCAGCGCCTCGCGCATCCAGACGGTGTGCTCATTCTCCATAGCGCCGACGATTATAACAGCGGCAGCGCGGGTGGGCAACGATTTCCGAAAAAAGAACCCGGCTTGTTGGGCCGGGTTGTTAGCTCCTGCGGCTGGATTCGAACCAGCAACCCTCCGGTTAACAGCCGGATGCTCTGCCGTTGAGCTACGCAGGAACGTGAGCGCGATTATAGCGCGGGGCCGAGGGTGCGTCAACAGATTAACAGGATTCAAAGACGGCCTACACGACTTCTACACATTGCCACGATATGGTGGTAGATAGAGATATTGCGAGGCATGGTTGATGGGCAGAAAAGGTGTAAGATTGAATGGAACGATGATCGCGCAGAGGACAATGATGGCGCAGAAGATTCTGATTGTAGAAGACGAATTCAAGATCGCGCGGCTGGTGCGGCTGTACCTGGAAGAATCCGGGTTTACCGTCGAGACGGTTGACAATGGCCTGCATGCGGTGCCGGCCTTTCGCGACATGCACCCCGACCTGGTGATCCTCGACCTCAACCTGCCGGGCAAGGACGGCGTCGACGTGTGCCGCGACCTGCGGCGCGAGTCGGACGTGCCGATCATCATGCTGACGGCCCGCACCGAGGAGACTGACCGGCTGATCGGGCTGGAGCTGGGCGCGGACGACTACGTCACTAAGCCGTTCTCCCCGCGTGAGGTGGTCGCGCGGGTGCGGGCCGTGCTGCGCCGCGTCGGCGCGGGCGGCGCCCCGCGTGAGGAGATCATCCGCACCGGCACGCTGCGCATCGACCTGGCCGGGCACCGCGCAATGCTCGGCGAGACGCTGCTGGACCTCACGCCGTCGGAGTTCGACATCCTGACGGCGCTGGCGCGCAACGCCGGGCGCGTGCTGACGCGCATGCAGCTTCTCGACGAGGCGCAGGGCGTGGCCTACGAAGGCTACGAACGCAGCATCGACCAGCACATCAAGAACCTGCGGCACAAGATCGAGGAGGACGCCGGACAGGCGCGCATCATCCACACCGTGCACGGCGTCGGCTACCGGCTGGAAGCGGACGAGGGATAGAGGCAATGTTCAAGAGCCTGTGGTTCAAACTGGTGGGGGCGTTTGCCGCCGTCATCGCCGTGATGGTGGTCGTGGTGGCCGTGGTGGCCAACGCCGCGACAGCTCGCCAGTTCGACCGCTACGTGGTGGACAGCGGGCAGGTGTGGGCGCAAGCTCTCGCGCCGAGGCTGGCTGAGGAATACGCCGCGCAGGGCGACTGGAGCGGCGCGCAGGACCTGCTCACTTCCCCGCTGACACAGCGCGCCGTGGTTGGCGGCGACGCAGAGTACGGTCAGGGCGGGCAAGGGCAGGGCGCAGGGCAAGGACAAGGACTGGGACAGGGGCAGGGACCGGGCCTGCACGCCGGGATGCAGGGCATGATGGGCCCGGCGTCGCCCGGCGACGTGTGGGGCCGGGTAGGGATGCGGCTGGTGTTGGCCGACGCGGGGAACACGGTCGTGGCCGACACCGGCCAGACGATGATCGGCGAGCACCTGTCCGCGCAGGTGATCCAGCAGGGCACGGCGGTTGAGGTGGATGGGCAGCAGGTCGGAACGCTGCTGCTGGTCAACCCGGTGGATACATCCCCGCTGCGGCTGGCTTTCTTGCAGGCGACCAGCCGCGCAGTGCTGCTCGCCGGACTGGCGGCGGGGGCTGTCGCGCTGGCGATGGGCACGCTGCTGTTTGTGATTATCACCCGCCCGCTGCGGCAGCTTCAGACGGCGGCGCAGACGCTGGCCGGGGGCGAGATGGGCACGCGCGTGCCGGTGCCGCTCAAAGGATGAGCTGGGCAAGGTCGCCGAAGCGTTCAACCAGATGGCTGCCCGGCTTGAACAGCAGCAGCAGCTTCGCCAGCAGATGGTGGCCGACATCGCCCACGAGCTTCGCACCCCGATTAGCGTCATCCAGGGCACATTAGAAGCGATGCTCGACGGTGTGCTGCGGCCCGCCCCCGGCGAGCTGCGCGGCCTGCACGCCGAGACGCAGCGGCTGGCCCGGCTGGTCACCGACCTGCGGATGCTGTCGCTGGCCGACGCAGGCCAGCTTACGCTGGAGCATGGCGCGGTCGACCTGGCGGCGGTGGTGGGCGGGGTCGTCGGGCGGATGAAGCCGCTGGCCGACTCGCGGAATGTGGCGCTCGGTGCAGACATCACGCCCGGCGTGCCGCCAGTCGATGGCGACTCGGATCGGCTGGCGCAGGTCGTCACCAACCTGATCGACAACGCGCTGCGCTACACGCCCACCGGTGGCCGCGTGACCGTGCACGTGGATCGCGGCGACGGGCGTGTGCTGGTGAAGGTGTCGGACACCGGACCGGGTATCGCGCCGGAGGATATCCCGTTTCTGTTCGAGCGCTTCTGGCGCGGCGACCGCTCGCGCAATCGTCACAGCGGCGGCTCCGGGCTAGGGCTGGCGATTGTCAAACAGCTGGTGGCGCTGCACGGCGGCGACGTGGCCGTCGAGTCGCAGGTGGGGCAGGGCAGCACGTTCACCGTATCGCTGCCGCTGGCGGCGTGAGGGGAAAAGAATGCGGGGGCTCTGCCCCCGCGCTCCCGGCAGGGACCGCAGGCCCCTGCACCCCGTACCGTTCTTCGCCTAATGAATGGTGGCTATCAGGCGTGGGCCGCGCCGCGAATCGCGTCGAGCGCGGCGACGTCGTGAGCGGCCAGCCAGCCGTCAAGCTCGGACAGCACGCGGCGCAGCCCGGCTGCGCCGTGCCGGTGGGCCGCCGACGCCAGCCCGACCGCCGTCGCACCGGCCATGATCATCTCGACCGCGTCGCGGCCATGCAGCACACCCCCCGTCCCGATGATCGGCACGTCCAGCGCCTCGTATAACTCGTAGACCATCCGTATGGCGACAGGCCGCAGCGCCGCGCCCGATACGCCACCCGTCCGGTTGCTGAGCACCGGGCGGCGCGTTTCCACGTCGATGACCATGCCTGGCATCGTGTTCGACACGGTGAGCATGTCAGCCCCGGCGTCGACGACCGCCCGCGCGATCTCGACCAGGTTCGGCACGTTGGGGGCCAGCTTGACGCTGATCGGACAGGTGAGGGCTTTACGCGCGGCGGCGGTCGCGGCGGCGGCAGTGGCGCACTGCGTGGCGAACGGCGCGCCAAGCTCAGCGTCAACGTTGGGGCACGAGATGTTGACCTCGACCATCTCCGGCTCGACCTGCGCGATGGTGCGCGCAACATCATAATAGCGGGCGGCGGTGTCGGCGAAGATGCTGGCGATGAGCGTCACGCCATGCTGCGCGAGGTCGGCTTTGAGCGCGCGCAGCGGCGCGATGGAGTCCTCCGCGCCGGGGTTCGCCAGTCCCACAGCATTGATCAGCCCCTCGCCCCAGTCGTGAAGGGTTGGCTCAGGGTGGCCGGTGCGCGGCTCCGGACCGATGGAGTTCATGGTCAGCGCACCGATCCCACTCTCGGCGAGGCGCACGGCCTCCTGCCCCCACGGGCTGGCGGCCAGCACCAGCGGCGAGCGCAGCGTGAGGGGGCCGAGGCGGGTGATCAGGTCGGGCAGCATGAGCGCTTATTCGGCCTCGTCTTCGGGCGTGGTGTCGTGCTGCTCCTTGAGCCACGCGCTAACGAAATCGTGCTGGGAGGTTGTCATGCGGTCCAGCTCAAGCAGCGTGTCGAGGATGTCGCGCAGTGTCAGTAGGTGGTGGACGTGGTAACCCTTCTTCTCAAGTACAGCCGCGCCACCCATCTGCCGGTCGACGATGACCATCACGTCGGTAATCTTGAGGCGGACGGCTTCCAGCAGGGCCAGCGCTTCCAGCTTGCTGTGCGCTTTGGAGATCACATCGTCGATGACCAGCACACACTCGCCGGGCTTGTAGCTACCCTCGATGTAGCGGCTGGTGCCGTGCTGCTTGACGTCGGGGCGCGGGTAGATCAGCGGGATGTCGGCGGTGATGCTGAAGGCGACGCCAATCGGCAGGCCAGCCATCGGGATGGCAGCCAGCCGGTCGAACGTCAGGTGGGCGGCTTCGGCCTGCATCATGCGCGCCACGCGGCGCAGGGTGGCCGGTCGATTGACCAGCAGGCGCAGGTCGAGGTAGACCGGCGATGTGACACCGGACTTGAGCGTGAACTCGCCAAACTGGATCGCGCCCAGATCGTGCAGGCTGATGATCAGGGACTCTTTATCGATCACGGGTTGTTTCCTCACCCTCTGGTTGCGTTGATGGCCTGCTGCAATTGTAACGCAGCCTTGCGCGCCGCGTCAGGGTAATCGGGGCCGGATGAGGCGTACAGGATCGCGCGTGATGTGCTGATCAGCGGGCCGGGGCCGCCCGCCGCCGCGCCAAAGCGCACCGCTGCGTCCAGCTCGCCGCCCTGGGCGCCGACGCCGGGCACGAGGAACGGCAGGCCGGGTGCGAGCGCGCGGATGTGTTTCAGGTCCGCGGGATGTGTCGCGCCGACGACCAGCCCAACCGTGCTGTGCGGATAGGCGGTGGCCCAGCCCTGCGCCGCCGCCACGACCTGCTCGTACAGATGTGGCGCTGCGCCGGGATGGTCCTGAAAGCGGGCCGCGCCGGGATTACTGGTGCGGGCCAGCACATACAGCCCCACGCCGTCGTAGGCCTCCAGCAGCGGCGTGACAGCGTCCTCGCCGACGTAGGGGCTGACGGTCAGCGCGTCGACGCCAAAGGCAGCAAACGCCGCCTGCCCGTACATCGCCTGCGTGCTGCCGATGTCGCCCCACTTGGCGTCGAGCAGCACCGGGGTTCCGGATGGGACGGCGGCCAGCGTGTCTTCGAGCGCCCTGACGCCCGCCGAGCCGTGCGACAGGAAAAAACCGAGATTGGGTTTGAAGGCGCAGGCGATGTCGGCGGTGGCGGCGATGATCTGCTTGCAGAACGCCGCCAGGCCTAGCGACCCGGCGAGGTCGGGCAGGGACGGCATGCGCGCCGGGTCGGGGTCCAACCCGACGCACAGCCACGAGTTGTTGTGCGCCTGTGCGGCGATGAGCTTGTCTCGGAAGGCGGCTGGTTTCATGAGGCGGTCCTTTGTGCGATGGCTGGCAGGGGGCACCCCTCACGGGTGCCCCAACGACAAACCAAGTTGATAAGGGTCAGGCCCGGCCCAGTACGGCGGCTAACAGCGCCATACGGATGAAGACGCCGTTCTGCATCTGGCGGAAGTAGGCCGCGCGCGGGTCCTCGTCGACGTCGTAGCTGATCTCGCCGACGCGGGGCAGGGGGTGCATCACCACCATCTCCTGTTTGGCGTGGGTGAGCAGCTCGGGCGTGATGGTGTACGCGCCCTTCACCTGCTCGTAGTCCGCCAGATCGGTGAAGCGCTCCTTCTGCACGCGGGTGACGTACAGCACGTCGACCTCGCCGATAACGTCCATCACGTCGGTGTGCTCGGTGAACGTCTCGTCCGCCGCGGAGACCTCGTCGCGGATCTCCTCCGGCATGCGCAGCAGGCGCGGCGAGACGAAGCGGAAGGTGACATTGCGGTTGAGCAGCAGGCGGGTCAGCGAGTGGACGGTGCGCCCGAAGCGCAGGTCGCCCAGCATGGCGACGTTCAGGTTCTCGATGCGGCCCAGTTCGCGTTTGATGGTGAAGGCGTCGAGCAGGGCCTGCGTGGGGTGCTCGCCGACGCCGTCGCCGGCGTTGATGATCGGCTTGGCGGCCCAGTGCGCGGCTTCTGCCGCCGCGCCGACTTCGGGATGGCGCAGCACGATCACGTCGGCGTAGCACTCCAGCGTGCGGACGGTGTCGGCCAGCAACTCGCCCTTGCTGACCGACGAGTACTGCACCGAGTTGATCGGGATGACCTGCCCGCCCAGGCGCTGCATCGCCGCCATGAACGACGAGCTGGTGCGCGTGCTGGGTTCGTAGAATAGATTGGCCATGATCTTGCCCTGCAGCAGGTCTGCGGAGCCGAAGCGCTCGACGAGCGTGCGCATCTCGTCGGCGACGCCGAACACGTAGTCGAGCAGGGCGGGGCTGAACTGCCGCACCGACAGAATATCCTGGCCGTACAGGCCGTTGGTGGTGTTATCGGACGGGCGTGGCTGTGCGGGCGCGGGGTTGGACTGCATCATCGTTGATCCTCCTGTCTATCCTCACCTGTTGTAATTGGCGGGCGCGGGACATAAAAAAACGACCTTTGAACGAAAGCTCAAAGGTCGATAAAAAGCAGTGCCGGTCGAGAGTCTCTCTCGAACATCATCAAGCTCAGATGTCTCCACCCTCGTCCGATCATAGCTGTGTGTCCTCTCGCACGCCGTCTGGCCGGCAAAACTGCGTGATTATATCGTGCGGGGCAGGGGGCGCGCAAATTTCGATGCGGACTACAGAACCAGCAGCCCCAGCACCACTGCGATGATCACGCCCAATGCGAAACCCGCTACTGCGTCCGACAGGAAATGCACGCCCAGCACGACGCGCGACACCGCCAGCGACAGCCCCCACACGGCCAGCGCCGCGCCGAACCACAGCGGCCCGACGATCAGCCCCATAGCAGCCATCGCGCCGCCACGCGCAGCGTGGCCCGACGGGAACGAGTAGGGATCGATGCGGCGGTACATCTCGCCCCATTTCCCCTCAGGCCGGATGCGGCGGATAATCACCTTGAGAAGCTGCGCCACCAGAAACGTGAGCGTATCGGCGGCCAGCAGCGCCAGCGTGCGGAAGCGCCATGCTGCGCCGCCCAGCACGAACAGCAGGGCCAGCAGGATCAGGTAGGGCAGCACGTCGCCGCTGTGGGTGACGAGGCTGGCCAGCGCGCGGCGCTTGCCGGGCTCCTCGGCGATGTTGAGCCGGGCCGATTGGCGCTCGTCGGCATCGGTGAGGTGCGCGCTGACGGCGTGCAGCCGCCCGGTCTGTTCCTCGCGCCAGCGCGGGGGATGGTTCCGCGCGCGCCACACCCGCCCGACCGGGTAACCGGCCATCTTGGCAAGGTCGCCGGCGACGCGGACGACAGGCACCCACAGCGCCGCGATGACCTTACCGCCAATGAACAGATCATCCCACAGGCCGGGCAGCCGACGGTAGGGCGTGGCGACCATCGCCAGCCCGCCCGCCACCAGCGCCAGCAGCCACAGCGGGTTGAGCAGCACACGCGCCCACGACGATCAGCGGCAGCGCGACGAAGTATGTCAGGTAGCGGATCAGGTGGCGGCGCAGGAACAGGTCGGCCTTGCCATCGCCGCGCGCGTACTGGTAGTACTGCCTGACGAACGCCCGCAGCGACGGGCGCGGGCGGAAATAGGCGACCGCCTCCGGCACAAAGGCGAATGGCCCGCAGCGGGCGGCGAGGCGGAAGTCGAGGATGAGGTCCTCGCAGAAGTCGATCCACTCCGGGTAGCCGCCGATGTCCTGCACAGCGGCGCGGCGGAAGGCGACGGAGCGGCTGGACGGCATAAAGGTCGCCGGGTTGACGTCGCGCACGGCGGGCAGGGTGGTCGCAGCCAGCGCCATCTCGAACGCCGTGCGCGCGTCGGGCAGGAAGAAGCCCGCCGCGACCTGCGTGTCCGGCCCTGCTTCGAGCGGCGTGACGAGCCGCGCCAGCCAGTCGGGGTGCAGCCGCACGCCGGCGTCGGTCACGGCGATCACGTCGTGCTCGGCGGCGGCGATGGCCGCGTTGCGGCCCTCGGAGATGTTCGCGCCGGGCCGGGTGATGACCGTCAGCGGCAGGCGGTCGGCGTACTCGCTGAGCACGGCGGCGGTGTTGTCTGTCGAGCCGCCGTCACAGATAATAACCTCGTCCGGCTGGCGGGTCTGCGCGGCGATAGACTCCATCAGGCGGCGGATCGCGCTGCCTTCATTGAGAACAGTGGCGATCAGTGAAACGGGCATGCGGCGATTATAACAAATCGGGGAGAAGGGAACACAGAAGCGCGTGGCCGATGATGCTGGCAAGCGCCGGAGCTATTTTCTGCCCCACCGCTGTAGGCGCCGCGCGAATGGATCAGCCAGTCGAGCCGGACTTGCGGGCGTGGAGCCAGCCTTTCTGGCACGCCTCGCGGATGGTCATGCGGGGCGAACGACATACGACCGTGCGCCAGCCTCCGCCGCGGTCAAAATGGCACCCACGTGGGGATCACCTGCCAGCGTCCCGCCGCTACCGCCTCTTCGTATAGCCGCTCATTCCCGGCGATCTCGGCTTCGATTTCCTCGCGGTGGTCGTAGCAATAGGCCAGCGCCGCGTGAATCTGCGCCCGGTCAGTTCGAACGCCTCAGCCGCGAGATCGGAGACGGTACAACTGGACCGCGCGTGCAGGCGTAGGCGATCTGCGGGCAGACGGCTGGGGATGCGACGGGCCTGCAACGCGCGCCCAGACCCGCCCAACACGCCGGGGCGATGTACGGACAATATGCTCGATGGCGATAATCGTTGTCGCTGCCATTGAGTCTACCCCTCAGATAAACTCCAGCCGGTCGGTCATGTCCTGATCGCGCAGGGCATCCAGCGCAGGTCGGCCAGCAGGGCAGGCCGCTGGTTGTTCAAGGCCGGTGATGAAGACGACGCCCGGATGAGAGTTCCCGTCGGCCAGCCAGCCTGCGAACAGCGGAGCAAGTCTTGGATATTGGCGGTCATCAGCACGTAGCCCTGCTCAACTGCGTAGGCGAAGTGATCGGCATCATCTGCGCCTCCCAGCTCTGCCTCAGCCGATGTGACAATCTGGACTCCGCGCTTGCGGGCCATGCGGATGGCAATGCCGTTCACATCGTCATCGGTGTAGAAGGTGTTGTCAGCCAATGTATGCCCTGATCTGAAACGCCACCTACATTGTACCTGCTAATTCGCAGGCTGGCGATAGAGCAACTGAAAGACCTCAGCCGGAGGTGAGGTGAGCCAGCAGCTCAGTCTTCCAGCTCGACGGTCATTGCGACGGCCTCGCCGCCACCCAGGCATAGTGCCGCCAGTCCGCGCTTCAGCCCGCGCTGCTGGAGCGCGTACATCAGTGTGACCAGCACACGCGCGCCGCTGCACCCGACCGGGTGGCCGAGCGCAATCGCGCCGCCGTTGACGTTGACCTTTGCCCAGTCCCAATCATGGCCCTGCTGCACCATCCCGCGACCATTCGACAGCACCTGCGCGGCGAAGGCTTCGTTCAGCTCGACCAGGTCCACGTCCTGCATCGACCAGCCGGCGCGTTTGAGCGCAATCGGCATGGCCTTGGCCGGGGCGGAGAAGATCCACTTGGGGTCGACGGCGGCCTGCCCGTAGGATACGATGCGCGCCATCGGCTTAAGGCCCTGCTCGTCGGCCTTTGCGCGGCTCATCACCACCAGCGCCGCCGCGCCGTCGTTCAGGCCGGGGGCGTTGCCGGCGGTCACTTTGCCACCCTCTTTGAAGGCTGGGCGCAGCTTGGCCAGCGCCTCCAGCGACGTGTCGGGGCGGGGGCCTTCGTCGCTGTCGACGACTGTCGTACCCTTGCGGCCCGCGATCTCGACCGGCATGATCTCGCCCTTGAAGCGGCCTTCGGCCATTGCGGCCAGCGCCTTGTGATGGCTTTCCAACGCGAAGGTGTCCATCTGCTCGCGCGTCACCTCGAACTCATCGGCGATGAACTCGGCGGCCTCGCCCATGATCCAGTCCTCAAAGGGGCACCACAGCCCATCCTTGACGTTGGCGTCGATGAGCTGGGTGTTGCCGTACTTAGTGCCGCCGCGCATCGTGGGGATCAGGAAGGGGGCCTGGCTCATCGACTCCATGCCGCCCGCGACGTACGTGTCGCCGTCGCCGGCGCGGATGGCGCTGGCCGCCAGCATGACGGCCTTCAGACCGGAGCCGCACACCTTGTTGACCGTCGTCGCGCCGATGGTGGGCGGTAGCCCGCCGCCGATGGCCGCCTGACGCGCCGGGGCCTGGCCTGACCCGGCCTGCACCACGTGGCCCATAAAGACCTCGTCTACCGTTTCGGGATCGACGCCGGCCCGCTCGACGGCGGCCCGCACCGCGATCGCGCCAAGCTGCGGCGCGGTCAGCGAGGACAGCGTGCCCATCAGCTTGCCGACGGGCGTGCGCGCCCCGCTGACGATGACCGGCTCATGGTGACCGTTTGACGTGCTGTTCGGACTCATGATTTTCCTCTCAGGGTTGGTCGGGGAACATCTTTCCCCAGGCCGATTTCAGGCTGGTATACGTTTCGTCGATCCACTCCGGGATGACACGCGTCTGGCCGATGACGGTCATGTAGTTGGTGTCCCCGGCCCAGCGCGGGACGACGTGCTGGTGCAGGTGCGCGGCAATGCCCGCGCCCGCCGCCGCGCCCTGGTTGATGCCAATATTGAAACCCTGCGGGTTGTACACTTCGCGCAGGACGCGCACTGCCTGCTGCGTCAGCAGCATTATCTCGTCCAGCGTGGCCGCGTCGAGATCCTCAAGCGAGGCCGCGTGCCGGTTCGGCACGACCATCAGGTGCCCATTGTTATAGGGATACAGGTTCAGCGTAATGTAACACAGTTTGCCGCGAGCCAGCACGTGCTCGGCGTCGTTGTCCGTGGTGTGGAGCTTCTTACAGAAGATGCATTCGTCGTCCCCGCCCGGCAAGTCGTCTTGCAGATAAGCCATTCGCCACGGGGTCCACAGGTGTTTCATCAGGCTGCCTTGGTGATGTGATCGGGTCGGGGCTGCGACTTTCGTTTGGTGAGTCAATGCCTCTTCATTCTAATCACAAACCGGGCGCATTTCAATCAGGTGCTCGCGGGCTGGCTTCCCCTAAAGTTTGGGGGGCATGGAGGCCGGAAATCCTGCTACAGTAGTATTAGATACTCTGCCAGCACCTTAACAAGAGAAAACCAGCGCGCCCTGCGCGACTTGTGCTATACTCACCGCTAGATTGGGATGCGATGGGGCAATTGGAAGCGTGTCCTTCATGCGGAAAGCAATATGATGAGTAAACGGCACATCCTGGTAGTGGACGACGACGAGGCCCTGCGGTCGGGGGTCTGCGATCTGCTGGAGCTGTCAGACTTCGACGTGTCTTCGGCCATCGATGGCGCAGACGCGCTGAAGAAGCTTGACGAGCTGCCCCATACACCCGATCTGATCGTCTCTGACATCCGTATGCCGAATATGGATGGCTACTCGTTTCTGGAGGCTGTCCGCAAGCGTCCCGACTGGCTGTCTATCCCCTTCATCTTCCTGTCGGCTAAGGGCGATAAGGAAGATATCCGCCGGGGCAAGCTGCGTGGTGCGGATGACTATGTCCCCAAGCCGTTCGACTTCGAGGACCTGATCGTTGCCATACAGGCCAGCCTGGCGCGCCGCGATGAACTGAACGCGCTGCAAGAGGCGCGCATGAGCACGCTCAAGCAGCGCATCCTGCACGTCGTCAACCACGAGTTCCGTACGCCGCTGAGCTACATCGTGGCATACTCCGATCTGATGGCGAACAGCCCCTCGTTCCAGCACTCTGACGAGCTGCGGGCGTACATCAATGGCATCATGTTGGGCAGCGAGCGGCTGTCGCGCCTGATCGAGAGCTTCCTGGTGCTGGCCGAGCTGGAAAGTGGGCTGGGCGCGAAGATCTTCGAATACCGCCGGGCCCGCATCGACAACCTGGATACGATCCTGTCCGGGGTGCTTGATGGCCTGGAGCCGCGAGCCACTGCCCGCGGCGTGACGTTGAAGCGCGAGATCGAGAAGCCGGTGCCGGCCTTCGAGGGCGATGTGGCCTACCTTGAGCTGGCGCTGCGGCATCTGGTCGAGAATGGGATCAAGTTCTCGCCGGAGAACAAGTCGGCGAGCGTGGTCGTGGGGCTCAAGTCTGAGCCGGGCTGGCTCGCCATCTCGGTGTGCGACAGCGGACCGGGCATCCGGCAGGAGGAACGCGAGCACCTGTTCGACATTTTCTACCAGGTCAATCGCGATCAGCTTGAGCAGCAGGGAATCGGCGCAGGGCTGGCCATTCTTAAACACGTTGTCGACCTGCACGGCGGGCAGATTAAGATCGGCGATAATGCTGGCGGAGGTGCGTGCATGACCCTGCGGCTGCCGGTGGAAGCAGCCGCAGGGTGAGCGGGGCAAACTGGAAAAGACAATATGGCTGGTATCAGGGAGTTAGTGCAATCACTAGGGCCGAACGCGGTGTACATCGTGTTCATGGCCGGGCTGTGGATGGCCGTCACGGCGGTGTACGTACCGGGGACGGGCATTCCCGAGGTGACCGCGCTGGTTGGCTTGGCGCTGGCGGGCGTGGGTCTTGTCGCCCTGCCAACCAATCCGATCGGCGTGATATTGATGGTTGCCGGGCTGGCCTGTTTCCTGGCGCTGATCTACTATCGCCACGACTGGCAGTTGATTCTCAGCGGGGCCGTGCTCCAGGTAATCGGTTCCGTGTTCCTGTTCCGGGCAGGCTGGGGCGTGAGCCCGCTGGCCATCGTGCTGGCGAACGCCGCAGCGCTGGCTTATCATCAGGTGGTGCTGCTGCCCGGCCTGCGCATTCAGGACCAGGCCGCCCGGAATAAAGACGCCACGCTGATCGGGCAGCACGCCGAAGTCGTCAGCAAGATCGCTCCGACCGGCACCGTGCGGATTCGCGGCGAGATGTGGAGCGCCCGCGCTGATGCGCCCCTCGAGTCCGGCCAGTGGGCGCGCGTCGTCGCGCGGGAGGGCTTGCAGCTTCTGGTTGTGCCCTCGGAGCGCCCCGCGTCGTGGACCGGAGATGATGGGCATGAAAGCGCGCCGGACGCAGCCCCGCAGGATTCAGGCGAGACGCGCACCGAGCTGCGCAGCATGAACATTCTGCTGCTGGGGATCGTGTTGGGTGGAACGCTGCTGGCGATGGCGACTGGCGGGCCGCTGGGGCTGCTGGCACAGGTAGGCGGCCCGGTGATGCTGATCGCGGTCGGCGTGGCCTGGCTGGCCCGGCCAGATCGCAGCGGTGTGGCCCACCCCGGCTGAGTGTTGGGCCGGCAATGCGTGATCATCAGGCAGCCACCCCGTCTGGGTGGCTGTTTTTGTGCGCCTGCCGAGCGTATGTCATACAGCACATTTGAGGCATGACAGCGTAAATAAACACGATGACACTTGTCAAAACCCCTTGGGACAAATGACACTACGGTGCGCTACCCCTCCACACTATACTGACAACAATTAGCGGGGGAAAATGAATAGTTTGATTCTGCCTGCCGGAGCTACTGTTAAAGCCCGGCTGTGTTGTCAGGTTACCATGAACCGCATTCGCGTCCTGATCGTCGACGGAAACCCAAGCGTGCGCAGCGCACTGGCTACCCGGTTGAGCATCATGCCTCAACTGGAAGTCATGGGCAGCGTGGGCAGCGTTTCCGAAGCGCAGAGCGCGATCCGCCAGGCCGCGCCGGACGTGGTGCTGGTCGAGCCCAAGCGCCTCAAAGGCGAGGGCATGGAGTTGATCCAGACGCTGACATCAGGCGACCGGCCACCGCTGATCATCGTCCTGACCACGTACCACGACGAGGACGAAGAGCTGCTGGCTAACGAGCTGGGCATCAGCTGCTACATGCTGAAAGAGATCGACTCGCAGGCGCTGCTGGCCGCGATTGTCTCCGCCCATCAGGCCAACAGCTACCCGAACCAGCCCTTGGCCTGACCTATCCCCATCCACAACAAATACAGCCCCGGCTACACGCCGGGGCTGTATCATTCATGCGCAGGATATCCCTGCTGTGTGCTGCTACTCGTCGCCGGGGTCGGGCAGGATGCCCGTCCCCAGGAAATAGTCGAGCCACACGCCGACGAGCAGCGCCAGCGGCAGACCGGTCAGGATGGCATAGGTCGTCCCGTAGCGTTGCAGGTCGACGCCCGCGCGGTAGGCGACATTCAACAGGGCAAAAACTCCGAACACACCGGCCACGCCGCCGGCTACCGAGAGAATGACCAGCAGAATACGCTTCAAGACAACGCTCATGCAACTCCTCCCCGTGCGGTTCTGATCAATCAGGCTGCTTGTTTAGCGACGATGATTGTAGCGTAAGCGCCGGGTGGCGTCAAAGTCTACTGGTTGCGTCGGATTTTGCCGGGCGGGCTATGCGCCCTTTGCCGCCGGCGTCTGGCTGGCGAGGTACTCCTGGTAAGCCTTCCAGCCGGGGCACCAGCCGGTGTGCCAGCGCCACAGGCGCGCCATGAACGATTTCGGGTTGGCTTCAGCCTTCATGCGGATCGGGCACGTTTCGCACCCGAATTCGGTCTTCGGTTTGTCTGCCATGTGTATCTCCGTGTTTGTCTGAGTTGATTTGTTACATTATACGCAATGACTGCGTTTTGGTTCCCCACGGGACGCAAAAGGAGCCGATCCCATCGCGGGTCCGGCTCCCAGTGTTTCGCAAGGAGATGCTTACCCGGCCAGCGCCAGCAGCGCGTGCTGCGCCATCTGGAACAGCGGCGAGGGGAAGACGAAAATCAGCAGCGTGCCGAGCGCCGTCACGACCAGCGCGGCAGTCAGCGCAGGCTGCAGGGCCGCTTTGCCCTCGCCTTCCTGCATGTACATCACCAGCACCACCCGGATGTAGTAGTATGCGCTGATGACGCTGGTCGCCACGCCGACGATGGCCCCGGCCAGCAACCAGCCGTTTCCCACCGATGCCTGTATGGCCGCCTGGAAGACGAAGAACTTCCCGACCAGCCCCGCGCTGGGCGGCAGGCCGGTCAGCGACAGCATGAAGATCGTCATGATGATCGCCAGCCAGGGGTGTGACTTGCCCAGCCCGGCGAAGTCGGCGATCTGCGTTCCGGAGCCGTCGTCATGCTCGACGGCGATGACCACCCCGAACGCGCCCAGGTTGGTGAACGTGTAGGTCAGCAGATAGAAGGCAGCGGCGCTGACGGCCAGCGGAGCCGTCGCCGGGTTCTGCGCAGCGGCCACGGCCAGCAGAATGTAGCCGGCGTGGGCGATGCTCGAATAGGCCAGCATGCGCTTGATGTCGGTCTGCGAGATGGCGACCACGTTGCCGAGGATCATCGTCAGGATGGCGATGATCGTCACCAGGATGCCCCATTCCTGCGAGATGCTCGGCATGGCGGTCACCAGCACGCGCAGCAGCGCGGCGAAGCCGCCCGCCTTCGCGCCGATGGACATGAAGGCCGTGACCGGCGTCGGCGCACCCTGGTACACGTCGGGCGTCCACATATGGAACGGCACTGCCGCCACCTTGAAGCCCAGCCCAACGAAGATCATGCCCATGCCGACGACCGTCATCGGCAGGTTGCGGACGCTGCCCTGCAGCGCGGCCAGGATGCCCGACAGCGATGTGGTGCCGGTGCCGCCGTAGGTCAGCGCGATGCCGTACACCAGGAAGCCGCTGGCGAACGCGCCCAGCAGGAAATACTTCATCGCCGCTTCTTCTGAGCGGGCCTGCGGGCGCGCGAAGCCCGACAGGATGTACAGCGGGAAGCTGAGCAGCTCCAGCGCCAGGAAGACGATGACCAGGTCGCCGGCCATCGACATCAGCATCATACCGGAGGTCGAAAACAGCAGCAGCGTATAATACTCGCCGCGCTCGATCTTGCGGCGCGGCAGGTAGTTCATCGCCAGCAGGATTCCAATCAGCGCCGTGACGATGAAGATCATCTGCAGGAACGTCGAGAAGCCGTCAACGATCAGCATGCCGCTGAAGGCCGACGTGGGCAGCGGCACGCCCAAGCGTCCGCCGGTTTGCAGACCCAGCAGCGCCGCCGAGGCGGCCAGCCCCAGGATCGACAGCCAGGCCGTCCAGTATTTGCGAGTCGCGGGGATGAACAGGTCGGCTATCAGCACGACGAGCGTCCATCCCAGCAAAACCAGGAGCGGCAGAGCCGCCACCAGGTTGAGCGATTCGAGGGTTGGAAGGTCCATACAAGTTCCCTTCGAATTCAGGCTGACCGGGGCCGCCGATCACACCCTAGAAGCAAGCTGAACCGTCCTACAGCCCGGCGACCATGTGCAGGTTGCTGAGCAGCGCCTGCACCGATGGGGCCATCAGGTTGAAGAACGGCTGCGCGTACAGGCCTATCCAGAAGATGAAGACCAGCAGCGGGATGACTGTCAGGATCTCGCGGAAGCTCAGGTCCTTCAGCTTCTTGTTCTCGTCGTTGTCGAGCGGGCCCAGGAAGACGCGCTGGAACATCCACAGCAGGTAGATGGCCGCCAGGATGACGCCGGTCGTGGCGAAGGCGGTGAAGATCCACGGGTGGGCACCCAGCGCTGCCGAGTTGAACGAGCCCATCAGGATGGTGAACTCGCCGACAAAGCCGTTGAGGCCCGGCAGGCCCATCGACGACAGCGTCACGATCAGCATCAGCGCGGTATACACCGGCATCACTTTCCAGATGCCGCCGAACGCGTCAAAGTCGCGGGTGTGCCGTCGCTCATAGAGCATGCCGACCATCAAAAACAACGCGCCCGTGCTCAGGCCGTGATTGACCATTTGCAGGATCGCGCCCTGAACGCCGATGGCGTTCAACGAGAAGATGCCCAGCATCACGAAGCCCAGGTGGCTCACCGAGGAGTAAGCGACCAGCTTCTTGACGTCCTGCTGCGGGTAGCAGACCCATGCACCGTAGATGATGCCGATGATCGCCAGCACGGCGACATACGGTGCAAAGAAAGCCGAGGCATTGGGGAACAGCGGCAGGTTGAAGCGCAGGAAGCCGTAGGTGCCCATTTTCAGCAGGACGCCTGCCAGGATGATCGAGCCGGCGGTCGGGGCCTCGGTATGGGCGTCAGGCAGCCAGGAGTGCAGTGGCCAGATCGGCACCTTGATGGCGAAGGCGATGCCGAAGGCCAGGAACAGCCAGCGCTCGACGCCGGGGGCGATCTGCATGCCGATCAGGTCGGGCAGGTAGAAGGTATGCCCGCTGATGCCCAGGAACAGGATCGCCAGCAGCATCAACAGCGAGCCGGCCATCGTGTACAGGAAAAACTTGATAGCCGCGTACTGCCGGTTGTGGCCGCCCCAGATGCCGATCAGGAAGTACATCGGGACCAGCGTGAACTCCCAGAAGATGTAGAACAGGAACAGGTCCTGCGCTACAAACACGCCGAGCATGCCCGTCTCAAGCAGCAGCATGAAGGCGTAGTACTCCTTGACGCGGTCCTCGATGGCCGTCCACGACGACAGAATGGCAATCGGCGAGATGAGCGTCGTCAGCAGGACGAGCAGGATGCTCAACCCGTCGACGCCCATCGCATAGCTGATGCCCGCTGTCGGAATCCACGGGACTTTGCCCGCCCACAGCAGCCCGGCAGACTTACCGAACGGGGCCGTGAGCAGATACAGGGAAACGACAAAGGTGATGGTCGAGAAGATTACCGCCGCCCACTTCATGAAAGTGGTCTTATCGCGTGGCGTCAGGATCACCACCAGGAAGCCGATCACCGGGATAGCCAGGATCAGCGTGAGAAATGTGGGGAAGACTTCAGCGGTCATACATGCTCCTTGCGGTGCCGTTAAGTTGCCCGGTGGCCTACATCAGAAAGCGGATGGCGATGTAACCCAGGATGATGACAATGCCCAGCGTGACGGCCAGCGCGTAGTTGCGCACGTAGCCGGTCTGCACTTTGCGCAGCTCCCTGGATGATCCATTGATCACCCGCGCCACGCCGTTCACCGCGCCATCGATGAGGCCCTCGTCGACCGGCTTGCTCAGGATGCCCGCCAGGCCGCGGAATGCGTCGCCCAGGATGCGGTCGTGGAACCAGTCGTGCCAGAATTCCTGATCGACGGTAAAGGCGAAGAACCGGGCCAGCGCCTTGTAAGGCGCGACGAAGATCGCCATGTACAGCTCATCCCAGTACCACTTGTGGTTCAGGAAGGTGAACACCGGGCCGGTGGTCAGCAGCGGGTCGCGCTGGCCGGCTTCGAGCGGCTTGCGCCCGTACAGCAGGTACGCCAGCCCGATGGCGATCAGCCCCAGCAGCGTCGAGATGCCGGCCACCGTCAGGCTGAACTCGCCGGCGTGGGCGTGCACGACGCTGTGCTCAAGCCAGGTGGCCAACTGGTGGAAGCCGCCAAAGGGCAGGTTCATCAGGCCGCCCAGCGCCGCCCCGACGGCCAGCACAATCAGCGGCGTGGTCATGACCGGCGGGCTTTCGTGCGCGTGCCCGGCGGCCTCGGTGCGCGCGCCACCGAAGAAGACCAGGAACACCTGCCGCCCGATATAGAACGCGGTGAAGAAAGCGGCGACGGACAGCAGGATGTAGACAAGCGTGCTGTTCGCGCCGGCATCGTGCAGAATCTCGTCCTTCGACCAGAAGCCGGCCAGCGGCGGGATGCCCGCCAGCGCCAGCGCGGCGACAATGTACACCCAGCCGGTGATCGGCATCTGTTTGAGCAGCCCGCCCATCTGGCGCATGTCCTGCGGGTCAAATGCCTCGGCGTCGTGGCCGTGTTCGGCGTGCTCGCCGTGGGTGGCATGATGGCCATGCTCCATGCCGTGGATCACCGAGCCCGCGCCCAGGAACAGCAGCGCCTTGAAGAAGGCGTGTGTCGCCAGGTGGAAGATGCCCGCCACGTACGCGCCCAGCCCCACCGCTGCGATCATGAAGCCAAGCTGGCTGATGGTCGAGTAGGCCAGCACCTTTTTGATGTCGTACTGGCGCGACGGCGATGGTGGCGGCCACGAAGGCCGTCGCGCCGCCGATGATCGCCACCACCGTCCCGCTGACGGGGGCCATCGCGAACAGCACGTTGCTGCGCGCGATCATGTAGACGCCGGCGGTGACCATCGTGGCAGCATGGATCAACGCGCTGACCGGGGTAGGGCCGGCCATTGCGTCGGGCAGCCACACGAACAGCGGTATCTGCGCGCTCTTACCGGTCGCGCCCAGCAGCAGCGCCAGCGTGATGATCGTCACGACGACGCCCAGTGCGGGTGTCATCGTGCCCAGGCTAATCGACGTGGTGAACGTCCCGGCGGGCTGGCTTTCGCCCTCGCCTGCGGCGGGGGCCTGCTGCGGCATCTGCGCCGCGCTGACCGTCAGGCACTCGGCCTGCGGCGCGGCCTGCATGCACTGCGCGCGGGCGAACACGTCGTCAAACTGGAGCGTGCCGAACGACCAGAAGATCAGCATGAGCGCGATCACCATGCCGAAGTCGCCGATGCGGTTGACGACGAACGCCTTGCGGCCTGAGGCCGAGTTGTAGATGGCGTTCTGCGGATCATCGAACCAGAAGCCGATCAGCAGATACGAGCACAACCCCACCAGCTCCCAGCCGACGAACATCATCAGGTAATTGTTGCCGGTGACGAGGATCAGCATCGAGCCCAGGAACAGGTTGAAGAAGGTGAAGAACTTCGAGTAACGGCGGCGAGTGAAGTCGAGCGCCTCAGCTTCGTCGGTGATGCCGCGCTTCGTGATCTGTTCGGCGACATCGCCCTGCATGTAGCCGATGGCGTAGATGTGGATCAGCGTGCCGACGCCGGTCACGACCAGCATCATCACCGACGACAGAGTATCGACCTTGAAGGTCCACGGCACAAACAACGTGCGGCTGCCGGCGGTGATGCTGAACCAGGTGAAGAACGGGACTTCCACGCCGTCCGGGTGGCCGAGCAGCGCGATGAACATCAGCGCGGCGATCACAAACGACGCCGTGGACATCGCCGAGGCGACCACAGCCGGCGCGATGCTGTCGCGGCTCTGCACCAGCTTCCGCCCGAAGAAGGCGTTGATCAGCACGCCCACAAACGGGAAGATGACGATCAGTGGGATCAATGAGAACAAACCGTTCATTCAGATCATCCTGTCGTTTTGTCACTCAATCTTGATGTGCAATCACTGGTTAAGCGCAGATTCCTGAATCTCCCGAAATCTGGACAAGCTAGTCGGGTTGATCGCATCAGAATAATAGTCTTTATGCATTTCGTCTGGATTTCCTATCAATACTTTGTCTGCGAGCCAATCGGGAAGAGGCGTCTTTAATCTCTCCATAATTCCTTGGTATACGTGCTCGCCAATCTCGCGATTCCTCGTATACATCCGTTTGTTGGTCTTCCATTCGTATATGACGGCAACCGAACGCGGAAAACAGTACTTGTATCCTTCATCGAATGGCGTTGCTGCAAGAAAGAAAGCATTCGCGAGCAAGACGTGAGCGTCACCGTGAAACTTCTGCTTTTGTATTGCGAGCTGGCAAAACCGAACTATCTCATGAAGTTCGGTCCCCATTTGTACTGGGTCATCGAGAACGTATTGGAGGTTCCGATAGTGTGCTGTAGCTTCATTGAAGGGATCACCCTTGTCACTTTGTTGCAGCTTCTTAAACATCGCCGCCTCCCTTGCCGATTGACAATGGGATTGCGCCAGATTCATCATCTGGCCAGGTCCTGTCTCTCATGGCGATCTGAATAGTTACCCTTCCATCTCGTGCAGCTCGTCAATGTCGATACTCTGCTTCGAGCGGAAAATCGCCACGATCAGCGCCAGCCCGACGGCCACCTCGGCGGCGGCGACGGTCATCACGAAGAAGACGATCACCTGCCCGCCGACATCCTGAAAAGCGCGGGCGAAGGCCACAAACGCCAGGTTGGCGGCGTTGAGCATCAACTCCACCGACATGAAGACCAGGATCGCGTTGCGGCGGATCAGCACGCCCACCACGCCCATCGCGAACAGCACCGCGCTGAGGATGATGTAGTAGCTCGTCGGCACCAGAAAGGTTGTTTCTTGAAACATGCGTTACATCCTGTCGATCAGTCAAACAGCGGGCGGCTCGGCCATGCGCGCCCGGACAGCACGTTCAGCGATCCGCCGACGCCTGCCCGGCGTCCGCCGGACTCTGTTCCTCTTTGCGGCTTCTTGTCTTCCTTGGCCAGCACCACCGCGCCAATCATAGCCACCAGCAGCAAAATGCCGACCACCTGGAAGGGCAGCATGTAGGTGGTGAACAGCGATCCGGCCACCGCCAGTGGGCTGCCGTAGCCGCCCGCTGCGGCAGACTCCGCGCCCAGCGGCTGCGCGTTCAGGATCGCGCTGCCGATCTGCGGGCTGAGCAGCACGAAGGCCGTCACGCCCAGCAGTGCCACCGCCAGCACAATCGCCACCGGCGCCTGCCAGCGCAGGCGCGAGGCAGGGTCGAGGCGCTCTGCGCCCAGCAGCATGATGACGAACAGGAACAGGACCATGATCGCGCCGGCGTATACGGTGACCTGCACCATCGCCAGGAAGGGGGCGTTCAGCCCCAGATAGAACAGCGCGATGCAGGCGAAGTTCACCACCAGGAACAGCGCGGCGTGCACGGCGTTCGTGCTGGTCAGCAGGCCGATGGCTGAAACCACGGCGATCACGGCGAGAATAATGAACAGGATTGTCCCAAGCATCAACTGAGACTGCCTTTACTGATACGGGTTATTTCGGATTTTCCATCTCCGGGATGGAACGGTTAAACGTGCCCGGCTCGACCTGCTGGGGCGTGTCTTCTGCGCCCGGCGGCGGCGGGACGATCAGCATATCTTTGGTGTAGATCGCGTCCTCTCGGTCGTAAAAAGCCAGCTCGTAGTGGTGTTCGAGGACAATCGCCTCGGTCGGGCAGGCGTCCTCGCAGTAGCCGCAGAAGATGCAGCGCAGCATGTTGATCTCGTAGGTTTTGGCGTAGCGCTCGCCCGGCGAGTAGCGCTCCTCGTCGGTGTTCTCCGCCGCCTCGACGAAGATCGCGTCGGCGGGGCAGGCCGCCGCGCACAGCGCGCAGCCGATGCACTTCTCCAGGCCGTTGTCGTAGCGCTTGAGCTCGTGGCGGCCCTTGAAGCGCTCGGCGAAGGGCTTGATCTGCTCGGGGTACTGGATGGTGACCGGCTTCTCGAACACGTGCTTGAAGACCGTCGCCATGCCCTCGACCAGCGCGATTCCATTCTTTACAACTATCATAATCTGTGTCCTCGTGCTCTTCAGTTCCAGTGAGAACTCAGCCCGTTAGCCAAATGCCGGGAACACGTTCAGGACCACCAGAACGGCAGTCACCGCAACGTTCGCCAGCGAAATCGGCAGCAGCACCTTCCAGCCGTACGCCATGAGCTGATCGTAGCGGAAACGTGGCAGCGTCGCACGCAGCCAGATCATGAACATCAGCGAGGCGATGACCTTGCCGAACAGGATCAGCGGGCCGGTGATGCCGGTCAGCGTGAGCGTACCAATATGGATCGGCAGCGTCTCCAGCCCGAACAGGCGATAGCCGCCCAGGAACAGCGCGGCGAAGATGGCGCTGACGGCGATCATCTTCATGTATTCGGCCATGAAGAAGCCGGCGAACTTCATGCCGCTGTATTCGGTGTGATAGCCGGCGGTCAGCTCCTGCTCGGCTTCGGGCAGGTCGAACGGCGAGCGGCTCGTCTCGGCCAGGACGGTGATGTAGAAGATCACACCTGCGACGGGCTGCAGGAAGATGAACCACACGTTCTTTTGCGCGTTGACGATGCTGTCCAGGCTCATCGATCCGACCATCATCACCGGTGCGAGGATCGAGAGGCCCATCGCCAGCTCGTAGCTGATCATCTGCGCGCTGGAGCGCAGCCCGCCCATCATGGCGTACTTGTTAGCCGACGACCAGCCCGCCAGCACGATCCCGTACACCGAGATCGACGTGACGGCCAGGATGTACAGCACTGCGACGTTAATATCTGCCAGGCCAAAGGCCGTCGAGAAGCCAAACAGGTGAATCTCGCCGGGGCCGATGGGCATCACCGCCAGCACGATCAGCGCCGGGATGGCGGTGATGGCCGGGGCCAGCGTGAAGATCACCTTGTCGGCCTTGGCCGGGACGATGTCTTCCTTGAAGAACAGCTTGATGCCGTCTGCGACCGGCTGGAATAAGCCGAACGGCCCGGCCCGGTTGGGGCCGATGCGCTGCTGAAGGACGGCGATCCAGCGACGCTCCAGCAGGGTCGTGTAGGCAAAGCCGGTGAGCAGTATGATGATGATGCCCGCTGACTTGACGACAGCCGCCAGGAAATAGAAGACAACTGGGCTCATGCTTGCACTTTCTCCAGTTTAGCGACCGGAGCAGCCGTCGCCGCGAGCGGCGCGCCCTTCGGTTGGAGGCGGCACGGCATCACGGCAACACCCTGCGGAATGTCCTGATCCAGGTAGGCGGCCACCGCAACGGCCCGCCCGTCGAGCGTCACGCTCAGCATGTCGCCGTTTTCGATGCCCAACTGCGCCGCGTCGGTCGGGTTGACCAGCGTGTGCGGGATGGGTATCCGGCGGTGCAGCATCTCGGTGCGGAAGAAGATCGGCTCGGTGTCGTACACGATCTTGATTGGCACGACGATCAGCTTGCCATTGCCGGCGGCCAGCGGGCTGCCTGCCTGCGCCGGCCAGACGGCCAGCGGGCTGTCGGGGCTTTCTGAGGCGGCGGGCCACTGCACGCCCAGCCCGTGCCGGTTCTGGAAGGCGGTGCCGCCAAAGTACAGGTCGACGCCACCCACGTCGGGGAACTGCTCGGTGACCTGTGCCAGCTTCTGGTAAGTGATGCCCGCGTACTGTGGGACCGCCTCC
This sequence comes from uncultured Chloroflexia bacterium, assembly GCA_963787375.1. Classification (GTDB taxonomy): domain Bacteria; phylum Chloroflexota; class Anaerolineae; order Aggregatilineales; family UBA3940; genus CAWBCR01. The sequence continues at coordinate 142,065 of CAWBCR010000002.1, forward strand.
GCGATCTGCGCCAGCAGCAGCGGCGCGGCGGCGGCGGGCTTGCCGCCGTTCAGCGCGGCGGCGACATTCTCGACGATCTGCCAGTCAGGCAGGCTCTGGCCGCGCGCCTCGATGGCCGGATAGAAACGCTGCACGCGGCGCTCGCCGCTGGTGTACGTCCCTTCGCGCTCGCCGACGCTCTGCGTCGGCAGCACCACGTCGGCCAGTTCGGCTGTATCGGTCAGGAACATGTCCTGCACAATCACGAAGCCCTTGGTCTGGCGCAGTGCCTGCTCGGCAGAGGCGTCGTCAAAGGCAGGGTCGGCCCCGGCGATGTAAACCAGCTTAAGGGCGTTGCCCTCAAGCGCCTTGAGGATGTCTTGATAGGTACGGCCTGGCTTTTCGAGCGGCGCGTAGCCGGGGCCAAAGTCGGAGCGGAAGCCCATGTCAGACGCACCCTGCCCGTTGGCCGATGGCCACACGACGATCAGGCCATTGTCGGCGCGGCCCACGTGGCCGGTGGCCACCAGCAGCGCGCTCGCTGCCAGCGCCAGGTTGTGCGCGCCGGCTGCGTCGAGCCCCTCGCGGCCCACAAAGGCGACCACATTGGCCGCCCCGGCGAGTGTCTTGGCGGCGGCTTTCGCCTCGGCGCTGGCCTTGACTTCGCCCGCCTGCTTGACGGTCTGGTCCAGTCCGTCGACGCCGCGACCGGGCTGGATCGCCGCTTTGGGCAGGCTGCCCAGCATGGCGGTCAGCGTCGCGACCTCTTCACCGTAGGCGCAGCGAACACGATGCGCCGCCCACTTATCGGCGGGCGTGCCGCGCCCGCTGACGACGATCAGCGACGCGCCGCGTTTGGCGGCAGCCAGCACGCGCAGCCACCATACCGGGGCCTCGTCGTGCAGGTCGCTGGCAGCGACGAGAATGGCGTCGCCAGCGCCGAGCCGGCTGAGGTTGGTACCCGCGCCGACGCCGTACCACGCCGCGAATTCGCCGCCCGCGCCGAAGCCGGGGTAGGCGGCCAGGTCATTGCTGCCCCGGCTGCGCACCAGCTTCTGTAAGGCGAACAGGTCCTCGTTGCTGAGGCGCTCGCCGCCGATGGCAGCGACCTGATCGTCCGCCGCCTTGATCTGTTCGGCAATCGTGGCGATGGCCTCATCCCACGTCGCCTCGACCAGCTTGCCGCCCTTGCGCACGAGCGGCGCAGTCAGGCGCTCGGGGTCTTCCATGTAATGATGCGCGAAGCGGCCCTTATCGCACAGCCAGACCTCGTTGACCTGCTCATTCTGGCGGGGCATGATACGCTTGATAGTCGTCTTGCCGTCCACCTCACGCGCAGTGCGCGTGTCGTAGCTCATGTTGCAGCCGACCGGGCAGTGCGAGCAAATCGTGCCGACCGGCACCATCTCCCACGGGCGGGCGTTGAAGCGGAAGTCGGAGGTCGTCAGCGCGCCCACCGGGCAGATGTCGGTGGTGTTGCCGGAGTAGATGCTGTCGAAGCCAGGGTCGCTCTCGGTGATGATCCGCGTGCGACGCCCGCGCTGATCAAAGCTCAACACCGGCTCTTCGGCGATCTTGTCCTGGAAGCGGATGCAGCGCGCGCACTGGATGCAGCGCTCCTGGTCGAGGTAAATCAGCTCGCCGAGGGGCACGTGCTTGCCCAAGTGCATCTTCTCGTCCCAATACATACGGCTGGTGCCGGGACCGTGGCGCATGGTCAGGTTTTGCAGTGGGCACTCGCCACCCTTGTCGCAGATCGGGCAGTCGAGCGGGTGGCTGGACAGCAGGAATTCCAGGATCTCGCGCCGCCCGTTGGTCACCTTGTCGGTCGTCGTGCGGATTGCCATGCCCTCGCTGGTGCGCTGGGTGCAGGCCGTTTGCAGCGTGGGGAACCAGGCCAGCTCCATCTCGCCGGTGTCACGGTTCTTGCGCGGCGTGCCCAGCTCGATCAGGCACATGCGGCAGTTACCGTCGTGGCCCAGCTTGGGATGGTAGCAGAAAACCGGGATATCGGTGCCGCACTGCTTGGCTGCATCGACCAGGTTCATGTTGGCCGGAACTTCGTATTCGATGTCGTCAATCGTGATTTTTACGGTGTCTGCCATGTATCAAGTCCCATCGATCACGCGAATGTCTTGGCTCGTGCTGCGCCGCGCTCAGTCCGCGGCGACCTCCTCGTTGGGAGCCGCTTCGGGTTGATTGGCGCTGACGGCCAGCTTGTAGTCGTCCGGGAAATGCTCAATCGTCGCCACGACCGGGTTCACTGCGAACTCGCCCAGCGCGCAGATGCACTTGGTCTTCATCTGCTTGGCGACGCTGTCCATCTTCTCCACGTCGCCACTGTCGCCCTGGCCGGCTTCGACGCGCTCGTACAGGCGGCGCAGCCAGTAGGTGCCTTCGCGGCAGGGGGTGCACTGCCCGCACAACTCGTGCGAGAAGAAGTGGATCATCTTGCTGGCGGCCCACACCATGTCGACCGTCTCGTCGAGGATGATGACCGAGGCCGAGCCGATGGCCGTGTTCCACTTCTTGAAGCTGTCGTAGGTGATGGGCGTGTCGAGCACCTCGTCAGTGGCGGGCAGCATCGCGCCGCTTGCGCCGGCGGGCAGGATGCCCTTCACCGCGCGGTCGCCGGGGACGCCGCCGCCCAGCTCGTAAATGAGCTTGCGCAGCGTCGTGTCGCCGCCAAAGGGCAGCTCGTAATTGCCGGGCTTGTTGACGTTCCCGCTCAGGCAGAAGATCTTCACACCGGCACTGCCCTCCGCGCCGATCTGCGTGTAGGCTTCTGCTCCGTTGACCAGGATCCACGGCAGGTTGGCCAGCGTCTCGACGTTGTTGATGACGGTCGGCTTGCCGTACAGACCCTCGCTGGCGGGGAAGGGGGGGCGCACGCGCGGATAGCCGCGCTTGCCCTCCAGCGAGGTGAGCAGCGCGGTCTCCTCGCCGCAGATGTACGCGCCCGCACCGCGATGCGTGTAGACCTCACAGTCCCAGCCGGAGCCGAGGATGTTCTTGCCGATGAACTTCTTCTTGCGGGCGGCCTCGATGGCCGCGTCAAGCTGGTCGGCTATATCCCAGTATTCGCCGCGAATGTAAATGTAGACCCTGGACGCCTGGATGGCGTAGGCGCAGATCAGCGCGCCCTCGATCACCTGGTGGGGGTTGTTCTCCATGAGCTGCCGGTCTTTGAAGGTGCCCGGCTCGCTCTCGTCGGCGTTGACCGTCACGTACTTGGGGAACACGTCTTTGGGGACAAAGCTCCACTTGACGCCGGTGGGGAATCCCGCCCCGCCGCGCCCGCGCAGCCCCGACGCCTTGACCAGGTCGATCACTTCGTCCGGCTTGTATTCCTTGACCGCCTTGCTGAAACCCTCATAGCCGCCATTGGCCAGGTACACATCGAACTTCTTGATGTCGGGTATGTCCAGGTCTCTGAGCAGAATATGTGCCACGGATGGTACCCTCTTCTACAGTAAACTCTCGTCGCGCGTCCGCTAAGCGTCGTCGCGGTCGCGCTTGCTGACGTAGTGCATGCCGGACCAGTCCTCGTACCCCGCCGACTTAAACACCTCTACCGAAGCGTCGTTGCCCGGCTCGATCAGCGCGGCGAATATTTCCATGCCCTGCGCGCGCAGCGCCTCTTCGGCGGCGGCGACCAGCGTGACGGCGATCCCCTGCCGCCGGTAGTCGGGATGCACGGCCAGCCGGTTGATCCAGCCCTTGCGCCCGTCGTGGGTGGCCAGCACCACGCCGACCAGATCGCCGGCGTCGTTCTCGACGCCTATGGCGGTCTGCATGCCGCCGTCAAGCTGCCGAGCGAACGCCTCACGCGTGTCGCGCCCGGCGGGCTTGATGTGCAGCCCGGCGGCCTCCCACAGCGCCACCAGCCGGTCGAAGTCAGTCTTTCCGATACGGCTGGGTGGCCTGGTGTTCACGGCGCAGTGCCTCAATCAGCTTGTCGACCTGGTTCTCGTCCAGGTTCTCGTGAAAGTGGAAGTTCACCTGCATGGCGGGTGCGCGGTCGCACGCGCCGATGCACATCACGTTTTCCACGGTGAACAGGCCGTCTTCCGTCGTCTCGCCCGGCTTCACACCCAGGTGCTGGCAGACGTGCTCGCTGAACTGCTCAGCGCCACGCAGCGCGCAGGGCAGGTCGGTGCAGATCTGAAGCAGGTACTTGCCTTTGGGCTGATCGTAGAACATGGTGTAGAAGCCGATGATGCCGCGAATGTGCGTCACGTCCAGGTCGAGGATCGCAGCGATCTCCTCGACGGCGTCGTCGGTGACGTGCCCATATTCTTCCTGCGCGATGAACAGCAGCGGCATGACCGCCGAGCGCCTGTCCGGGTATTTATCCAGGTGATGTCGGATGTCGTCTTTGCGCGTGTCAAGCAGGCTCATGGATCGCCTCTAATCAAGCTGATGTGTTGTCACAAACAGGCCGCCTAGGGCTTCGTCTCTGTATCGGGTGTCTCCGGCGAGGGATCTGCCGGCGGGAGCGGCTTTATCTCTGGCAGGGGCTTTGTCGGATCCAGGGGCTTTGTCTCCGGCGCGGCCTTTCTCTGCACCACCGGCGCTTCCACTTTGGCAGGCTGGTCCTTCTGAAGATCCTTGATCGTCCGCTTGTGGCTGGCGACCTGGTAGCGCAGCCGGATCGCGCCCGGCAGCATGATGAACAACATCACCAGCGCGCCAACCGCCAACGCGATCAGCAGCAGCAGCGTCAGCGACGTGTCGAACTTCCATGCCACGAACGTCACCGTCACAAAGCCCGGGTTCTGGATGGCGAAGATCACCGCCACGACGGCAATCAGCAGCGCCGCAATCAGCAGCAGAATGATCATCAGCATCAGGTGGCTCCTTTTCTACCGGTCGCAGTCGCCCAGAACGATATCGATGCTGCCGATGATTCCGACCAGGTCGGCCACCATGTAGCCCTGCGCGACCCACTGCAGCGACTGGATGTTGACGAACGACGGCGTACGGAATCGCACCCGCCACGGCTTCGGCCCACCATCGCTGACGAGGTACACGCCTAGCTCGCCCTTCGGCGACTCGGTGCGCACGTAGACTTCGCCCTTCGGCGGGTTGAAGCCCTCGGTCCACAGCTTGAAGTGGTGGATGACCGCCTCCATGCTGTGGCCCAGCTCAGCGCGCGGCGGGGGCACATACTTGCGATTGTTGCTGCGGAACGGGCCATCCGGCAGCCGCTCGACCGCCTGCTGCACGATGCGCAGCGACTGGCGCATCTCGTTGATGCGGCACATGTAGCGGTCGTACACGTCGCCATGAGTTCCTAACGGGATGTCGAAATCGTACTGGTCGTAGCCGGAGTAGGGGATGGCCTTGCGCACGTCGAAGTTGATGCCAGAGCCGCGCAGTGACGGGCCGGTCATACTCCAGTCGATGGCCTTTTCCGGCGGGATGATGCCGATGCCCTGCGTGCGGCGTTTGAAGATCGGGTTCTGGTCGAGGATGCGCTCGTAGTCGTCGATCTTGCGCGGCATGTACCACAGGAAGCGCTTGACCATCGGCAGGAAGTTGTCCGTCAGGTCGCGCCACAGGCCACCGGGGCGGAAGTAGCTGCCCATCATGCGCTGGCCTGACAGCTCCTCGAACATGTCGAGGATGTACTCGCGCTCGCGGAAGGTGTACAGCATCAGGCTGGTCGCGCCCAGGTCGAGGATGTGCGTGCCGAGCCACACCAGGTGGCTGGAGATGCGCTGAAGCTCGGTCAGCATCACGCGGACTACCTGCGCGCGCTCCGGCACGTCGAGCTCGGCCAGCTTCTCAATGGCGAGGCAGTAGACCAGGTTATTGCCCAGGTTGTTGAGGTAGTCGATGCGGTCGGTCATGACCAGGGCTTTTTCGTAGGTCTTGCCCTCCATGTTCTTCTCGATGCCGGTGTGCAGGTAGCCGACGTCGGGCAGGCAGTGCAGGATCGTCTCGCCGTCAAGCTCAAGCATCAGGCGCAGCACGCCGTGCGTGCTGGGGTGCTGGGGGCCCATGTTCAGCAGGACCGTGTCGCCGGTGAAGGCCTCCGGCGATACCAGCTTCTTAAGCTGCTCGACGGCAATCTCAACCGTCTCGTGGTCTGATTCGATGCTCGTCGCGTGTGTCAGGTCAAAAGATGACATTGCCCTTGCACCATTTACTAGTCCGGACTGACTTCAGCCGGAACTGTGAATTCTCACGCAGGAACTCACTGTTTGGGATGCGGCTTCTTGGCCTGCACCCGGTCGTAGTTAAAGGAGAACTGGACCTCTTCGTAGCCCAGGGGATAATCTTTGCGCTGGGGGTGGCCGGTCCAGTCGTAGGGCATCAGGATGCGGCGCGGGTCGGGGTGCCCCTCGAACGCCACGCCGAACATGTCGAACACCTCGCGCTCCATCCAGTTTGCGCCGGACCACACGACGGTCATCGTCGGCAGGGTGGGGGCATCGCCGGGGACATAGGCTTTGAGCCGCAGCGCATGGCCCAGCCCCAGCGAGTACAGGTAGTAATTCACGGCGAAGCGCGGTTCTTCAGGATAGTAGTCCACTCCGGCCAGGTCGGCCAGCATGTTGAACTCAAAGCCCTCGGTGTCGCGGCAGTAGCGGGCGACCTCGATGATTGACTTCGGGTCAACGACGATGGTCACTTCCCCGCGAAACGTGCTGACGTCCGTCACCGCGTCCGGGAACTTCTCCTTGAGTTGGTTGGCCAGTTCAAGCAAATCGCCCATGTTTTGATCCGTTCTCGTCAACAGGCCGCCCGCAGGCGGCGATGGTGGTATCAGGCCTGTTCGATTTTCTGGCCCCAGGTGGCCCAATCGGTGAGCTTCTCGCCCATGACCTTCTCATGCAGGGTTAGGACGCCGTGCATCAACTGTTCGGGCCGGGGTGGGCAGCCGGCGATGTACACGTCGACCGGGACCACCTCGTCGACGCCTTGCAGGATGGCGTAGTTGTTGAACACGCCGCCGCAGCTTGCGCAGTCGCCCATCGAGATGACCCACTTGGGCGAGGGCATCTGGTCGTACAGGCGGCGCAGCACGGGGGCCATCTTGCGGCTCACCCGTCCCGCGACGATCATCAGGTCGCTCTGGCGTGGTGAGGCGCGCATCAGCTCCATGCCAAAGCGTGACATGTCATAGCGCGGCGCCTGGGCGCTCATCATCTCAATTGCGCAGCAGGCCAGGCCGAACAGCATCGGCCACATGGCCCGCGTGCGGGCCCAGTTCACGGCCTGCTCAAGAGTCGTTACGACAACGCCCGATTCGCCGGACTTACCAGCAGGGCTGTCTACTGCCATTCGAGCCCCCCTTTTTCCACTCATAGATCAAACCTACCGTTAAGATCAGCACGAAAACTCCTGCCACGATCAGCCCGTAGATGCCCAACTGGCGCAGGGCGACCGCGTATGGCAGCAGGAAGATGATTTCGACGTCGAACAGGATGAACAGGACCGCCACCAGGTAATACTTGACCGGCATGCGGCGCACCGCCGGGCCGATGGGCGTCATACCCGATTCGTAAGGGCTGAGCTTCTTGGCGGACGGACGCCGGGGGCCGAGCAGCGTCGAGGCAAACACGACAATCAAGGCCAGGGCGGTAGATAAAAGCAGCAGGATTCCAATTGGGAGGTAACTCTCTATCAACACTGGTGCCTCTCCTGAAAAGGTGGCGGCGACGCTAGAGTCTCTGCACCTCTGGCTGTCGATGGGCACTCCGTTGGCGAGTGGCGGACACACACTTTGCGGAACGCGCCCCGGCAGGCGCCGGGACGTGGGCTGCGGGGCTAACTGTTGTGTGAAACGTCACAAAGATAATTCGATGTTAGCACAAGACGCAAGGTTTTTCAAACACCCTTATCACGTTTATTGCTATAACACGCAGTTGTCGTGAAAGGTTGTTCGCTTCCGGCCAACCTTACGAATTGTGCAGGACAATCGCCCGAAAGTCAATGCCTTTGCGATGACCGCGCGGCAGCAGATCGGTGTATGATATCTGTTAAACATCCATAAGATCGTGCGGGCGTGGTTGACACCTGATCCGGCCTGCCATTAGAATCAAGGTGATATCAATCAGGTATCTGGCCAGAAGTGTTCTTGAAGCACTTTTGATGAAACGTTTAGCCGGCACAAGTTGCCGGTTCAAATCTGGGGACGGTATGGATTATAAGGATTACTACAAGATACTGGGTGTGCCGGAAGACGCCGACGCAAAGGCCATCAAGAAGGCGTTCCGCAATCTCGCAAGGAAGTATCATCCCGACGCGAACCCCGACGATCCCGAGTCAGCCGAGCAGCGCTTTAAAGAGATCAACGAGGCATACGAAGTGCTTGACGACGCCGACAAGCGCGCCAAGTACGACCAGATTCGTCAGAACTACCAGCACTGGCAACGCAGCGGCGGCCAGCCGGCCGGCTTCGATTGGTCGCAGTGGATGGCCGGTCAGCCGGGCGGCGCCCGTGTCGAATACAGCGGCAGCGCCGACGAGCTGTTCTCCGATTTCTTCCAGGCGATCTTTGGCGGCGCAGGCGGCGCGTCCCGCTCGCGGGCGGGTGGCATTGGGTTGGAGGACCTGTTTGGCGGGTCGGCGCGCGGTGGGATGCGGGGCGCGGCTCGCCAGGCGCGCGATCTCGAAACGCAGGTGAACGTCACGCTGGATGAAGCCTATCACGGCACCACGCGCCTGATTTCCAAAGACGGGCGGCGGTTCCAGGTGAAGATTCCGCGCGGAGCGCGGACCGGCACGCGCGTGCGGCTGGCGGGTGAAGGCCAGGCTGGCATGAGCGGCCAAGCTGGCGACCTGTACCTGAATGTCGCCGTGGCAGACAGCGACCAGTTCCGGCGCGAGGGCGACGACCTGTACACCGACGTGACGCTCGACCTGTACACGGCAGTGCTGGGCGGTGAGGTACAGATCCCGACGATGACCGGCAAGGTCACGCTGAAGATTGCGCCGGGCACGCAGCCTGGCCAGTTGATCCGGGTGCGTGGCAAGGGGATGCCGAACGTGCACGATCCACAGAAGATGGGCGAGCTTTACGTCCGTGTGAACGTGGAGCTGCCCGGCGACCTGAGCGCCAAAGAACGGGCGCTGTTCAAAGAGCTGGCCAGCATCAGAGGGCAGGGTTAAACGCCGGCCACATTGGCATCATTTCTCATCTGTCGGCAGGAGTCAGAGGGCCTCTTGCGAGGGCGGTTGCCTCAAACGTCCCAGGCAGTTTACCAACTTACCCCAAGGAAGGAGTGTGCTCCGATGTTTGCACGCAGCGATCTCGAAGCGTTGGCGGCTCATGGTGGCGAGGAACCGGTCCTGAGCGTTTATCTCCACATGGACCCCCGCCTGAGAGGCACCCCCGATGCCTACCGGGCCCGCTTGCGAGGCCTGTTGAAACAGGTGGGAGGGCGTGCGCCTGACGAGGACGTTGCTGCGGTAGAGGAATACTTCGAGAAACAGTTCGATTGGTCAGGGCGGAGCGTGGCGGTTTTCTCCAGCCAGGATCGCGGCTTGTGGCAGACGGCGCGTTTCGCCGTGCCGCTGCGCAGCAGCGTCCACGTGGGGCAGAAGCCGTTCATCCTGCCACTGGCCAATTTGATGGACACCTACGGCTCATACTGTGTTGCGCTGGTCGACCAGCAGGCAATGCGCCTGTTTTACGTCCACCTGGGCGAGTTGGTCGCCTCCGACCGACTGGAAGGCGACGAGGTCAAACGGCTGAAGGGCGGCGGCGGCGCGGCCAGCCGGGCACGCGGCGACGACATCAGCGGCAGGGGCCGCGAGATGGTGCGCGGCAACCTGAAGGACTTCGCCGATGCACTGGTGACGTTCTGCAAGCGCAACAAGGCCGAGCACATCCTGCTGGGCGGCGCCGACACGACTGTGCACCAGTTCGCCGATCTGCTGCCGCAGCCCTGGTCCGAGCGCGTGGAAGGCATGTTCAGCATCTCGATGCGCGCCCCTGAAAACGAGGTGCTGGCGCAGTCGCTAGAGGTGCTTCAGGAGCGGTTCAAAGCGCGCGAGGCGGAGCTGGTCGATGCCGTGCTGACGCTGGCGGCCAAGGGTGCTAACGGCGTCGTCGGGCTGGACGAGACGCGCAAGGCGGCCTGGTCAGGCCGGGTCCAGACGCTGCTGCTGGCCGAGGGGATCATCGCCCCGGAGGTGCTTGACCCGCTGATCGCCACAGTCGTTGACTTGGGCGGCACCGTCGAATTTGTCGACGCGGAGTCGCCGCTGTCCGAGTCGGGTGGCGTAGGGGCCCTGCTGCGCTACTGATCTGACCGTTAAGGGCCAGTTTGTCATCCGGCCAGATATGGTGTTACACTGCCTGCCGGAGTCATTCTTCCGTAAGACTCCGGCAGGCCCATGCCATCGTCTCCAACCCTGCTGTCGATACACGCCGCCAGAGGGCCCGAATGACCTACGTTCAGGTCAGGCATCGCCAATTCACTGTGCTGTTTGCTGCGTCCCTGCTGCTGGCGCTGATGTTCGGGCTGGCGGTGGGCAGCATGCTGCGAAAATCCCCCACCATCGACGAAGGTCTGTATATCGTGCGCGGCCTGGTGTTCTGGAAGACAGGCCGCCTGATGTCTGTCGGGCACCCGCCGCTGACCAGCCTGTTGAGCGGGTTGGGCGGGCTGCTGGAGCCGAACCTGCCGCACATCCAGCAGCTTCCCGGCTGGAATAATCAGGATATCGTGGTGCTGAGCCGCGACCTGCTGTGGCGCGAAGGCGTCGACGCCAGCCGCGTGATGTTCCTGTCGCGGCTGCCGATCGTCTTTCTGGGGTTGCTGTTCGGGGCGGTGGTGTGGCGTTGGGCGCGTGACCTGTACGGCCCATGGGCCGCATCGCTGGCGCTGGCGCTGTTCGCACTATCGCCGAACGTGCTGGCCCACACCGGCCTGGCGACGACCGATCTGGGTGTGGCGGCTTTCTACGTGGCGACGCTCTACGCGTGGAGTCGCTACCTGCACAAACAGTCGGCGCGCTGGCTGGCGGCTAGCGGCGTGCTGTTCGGGCTGGCGCAGTCGGCCAAGTTCTCGGCGCTGCTGCTCATCCCGACGATGGGCCTGATGACGCTGTGGTTCGGCTGGCGGGCAGGGGCCCTCAAGCTGAAGCACGCCGGCGGGTTAAGCCGCGCTTTCGAGCGCATCGGCGGTTGGCCGCTGGGCTGGCTGTGGACGGCGCTGTTAGCGCTGCTGCTGATGGGCCTGCTGGGCGTGCTGATGCTGTGGGCGACGTACCTGTTCGCGCCGGGGCAGATGGCCCCCGGCTACTATGGCTACGAGCTGCGCAGCTTCCTCTCGCTGACCGAGGTCGGCCACCGCGCCTACCTGCTGGGGCGCTTCTCACAGACCGGCTGGTGGTATTACTACCTGGTCGTGCTGGGCGTCAAGATGCCAGTGCCGACCCTCCTGCTGCTGATCGCCGCTGCCGCGGTTGCGTCGGCGCGCGGGCCAAAGCCGCGCGAATGGGAGGCGCTCTTTCCGGCGCTGTTATTTCTGGGCGTGACGTTCGTCAGCCCGATCAGCGCCGGCGCGCGTTACCTGCTGCCCGTGCTGCCGCTGCTGTTCGTATTTGCCGGGCGTCTGCTGCCCGGCGAAGCGCGGGTGGGCTGCGTGCGCCTGGCGGCGGTCGGCGTGATGCTGCTCGGGCTGCTGGCGCGCAACGCCATGATCTTCCCCGACTACCTGTCGTTCTTCAATCTGATCGCCGGGGGCGCGAGCAACGGTGCGAAAGTCCTGGTCAACTCCAACCTCGACTGGGGGCAGGACCTCCCGGCGCTGGCCGATTATCTCCACCAGCGTGGGGCAGGGCGCATATATTTGAGCTACTTCGGGCAGGCCGACCCGGCTTACTACGGCATCGACTATCTGGCGCTGCCCTCCTTCCCGCCGCCCATCGACGGCACGCCCAGCGCCGACTTCTACCCACTCAACCCCGCGCCGGGGCTGTACGCCATCAGCGCGACGAACGTCGTGGGCAAATCGCCGGAAGTGAAAGATACCTACAGCTATTTCCGCGACCGCACCCCGATGGCGCGCGTGGGCCGCAGCATTTACATTTACGACGTGCTGCCCGCCAGCCTGCCCAGCAGTGGCCGCGATACGGCCTGGCTGGCGCAGTGCGCCGCGCCCACGCCGCTGGAGCGCGAAGAGACGTTCCAGGCGCTGACCGGCCTGCCCGACCTGCGTGTGTTCAACTTCGACTGTACGTCGAGCCTGCCGTTTCAGGATGCCCCCGGCTGGGTGGTGCTGCCTGCCAATATCGCGCCGATCATCGACCTGGGCGCGCCGGATTACATCGCTCGCAACGACGACGGCTCGCCGCGCTACCGTGTGTGGTTCAGCAGCAAAGCGCCCGAAGCACCCGCCTCAACCGTCGAGTTTCCGGCGGTGGCGCTCCCGCTGCCCATCGCCGGAAACGTCGAACTGCTGGGCTACACCGCCAGCAGCGGGTCGCTGCCGCAGGGTGACGTGCTGACGCTGACCGAGTGGTGGCGCGTCCGCGAACCGCCGCCGCCGCCGGTCTCGATCTTCGCCCACTTGCTGCGCTCCGATGGCTCGCTGGCGCTGGCTGGGGACGCGCTGGGCGTCATCGTCGAAAACTGGCGTCCGGGCATGGTCATCGTCCAGCGGCACACCTTCCCCATCACCGGCGACATCGCGCCCGGCGAGTACTCGCTGGCGGTGGGAATGTATGACCTCAACACCGGCCAGCGCTACGCGGTATCGCGCTCCGGCGACCGGGTGGTGGATCGTATCGTGCTGCGCAACGTGGTCGTCACCGCACCGGCGCGGCGCTGAGGGGGAAATAGATGCTGGATGCCGAACAGATCAAGCCGCATCTCGAACGCCTGACGCGCGAGGCGAACATCTGGTTGGCGACCGTCCGGCCCGATGGCCGCCCGCACCTGATCCCGATCTGGTTCGCGTGGCATGACGGCAAAGTGTGGATCAGCACGCTGGAGAGCCAGAAGGTGCGCAACATCCGGCGTGAGCCGCGCGTGACCGTGTCGCTGGAGGATGGCGTGAGCCCGGTGATCCTCGAAGGCACGGCGGCAATCGAGAACGACCCCGCCACGCGTGACGCGCTCGCCCCGCTGTTTGCGGCCAAGTATGATTGGGACTTCCGCAGCGACCCGGACGGCGATTACCTGCTGATCGCCATCACGCCGACGCGGCTGTTGAACTGGTAGGCACGGGCTGCTGCCCGTCATGAAAATCGGCCCATCTCCGGGCCGATTTTGCGTTCTCGTGATGAGAGTCGGGGGCGTGCGTCAGGCCTTCTCTTCAACCTGGTGCGTCCGCCAGTGCTTGATGTAACGCGCGCCATACGAGTCGCGGCCCATTAGCAGGTCCGCGCCGCGAATGGTGAGCGTCAGCTTCATCGGGTCGGTGATGGCACAGGTTGCGCCCGCGCCCATCGCCAGCGCCAGGAAGGCCTGGTTCAGCGTGTGGCGGTCGGGCAGGCCGAACGACACGTTGCTGGCCCCCAGGTTGATGTTGACGCTGAACTCGCGCCGTACCAGCTCGATGGTCTGGAGGGTGATGACCCCCGCCTGGCTGTCGGCGCTGACGGTCATCACCAGCGGGTCGATGACCACGTCTTCCTGCGGGATGCCCATCTTGACTGCCTGCTCGATGATCTTGCCGGCGATGGCCAGCCGCGTCTCGGCCTCACCAGGGATGCCGGTCTCGTCCATCGTCAGGCCGATGACCGCCGCCCCGAACTCCTTGATCAGCGGCAGCACTTTGTCGAGCGAGGCCTGCTCGCCGGTGACCGAGTTGACCAGCGGCTTGCCGCCCGCGACGGCCAGCGCCGAAGCCAGCGCGTCGTGGTTGGCCGAGTTCGAGGCACAGCGGCACGTCGACCGTCTCCTTGATTATCTTCACCACCTGCGGCAGCACCGCCACCTCGTCGACGCCCGGTGCGCCGACGTTCACGTCGAGCACGTCCGCGCCGGCTTCGACCTGCTTGAGCGCCAGATCGCGCACGGTGTCGTACTCACCCGCCGCCAGCGCCGCCTGGAGCTTCTTGCGCCCGGTGGGGTTGATCTTTTCGCCAATGACGATAAACGGGAGGTCGAAACCAAGGGTGACTTCTTTCTTTTCGCTCTTGAGAAGTGTGTGCATGAGGTCCGTCTGTCCTTTCTGAACGGGGTAACTGCCGAGATGTGACAGCGCTGGTGTGCCCGGCCCGCGAATGTCGTCGGCGTCTATCGTAACGCGATGCGATCACAATCGCCAAGATCGCGGCGGATCAGGCTCGGCCCGCCGCCAGCGCTTCGGCGTCAAGCTGGATCGGGTATCTGCCGAACTCGCGCGCGGCCTCAAAGAAGGCCAGGATATTCTCAAGCGGCACATCGCTGGTGAAGTTGTGCGACGGCGCGCAGATGTAGCCGCCGCCGGGGGCCATCTGCGCAATACGCAGGCTGACTTCGCGCCGCACGTCCTCGACCGTGCCGCGCGCCAGCGCCTCACGCACGTCGACCCCGCCCAGGAACACCATCTCGCTGCCAAAACGAGCCTTTAGCTCAGCGGGGTTCATGCCAGGCAGCGTCGAACTCGATGGGGTTCAGCGCCTCGAAGCCCGCCTCGATCAGGTCGGGCATGAAGCGCTGTATCGCCCCGTCGCAGTGGAGCATCACCTTGGCCTGTGGGGCCTTCTGTTTGATCAGCCGGATCGTCTCGGCGTGCAGCGGCTTGAGATACTGGGCGTAGAACTTCGGGTTGATCATCGGACCCTGGCTGGTGCCCAGGTCCTCGGCCATCTCCACGATCTGCACGTACGGCCCGACGACGCTCAGGAAGGCGTCGTAGAAGCCGTTGAGGACCTCGTTGAGCTTGTGCAGCAGCACGTCGAACAGCGCGGGTTCGAGCGCCGTCATCATCAGCGCCTTTTCCATGCCCAGCAGCAGCCGCGACATCTCCCAGATGTTGCCGGGCACCGGTCGGTGCGCGACGATGGCGTAGTCGGTGTTGTGATACAGGTCGAGCACTTCCTCCTCGACGCCTTCCAGCCGCACCGGGTCGTATGGATCGGGCCACGGGAATGCCTCGATCCCCTCGCGCGTGAAGTCGTCGGCCAGCGGCGCGCCGGCCAGGTCGTAGTAGCCGGAGATAAGCTGGTGCTTCAGCCCCCACTCGTCCACAAACTCGGTGAATGGGCCGATCAATGGGTTGCAGATGTAGCCCGCTGCCGGGCGGATGTGGATGTAGCGCGTGTCGGTGCCCAGCCGGTCGAGGATCGGGGTGTAATCGGGCGTGGAGTACATACCGACCAGCACCCGGCGCGGCACGTTCTGCACGCCAAAGTGATCGCGCAGTTTGACGTAGCGCTCTTCGGCGATGTGATTGGCCGTGCCGCCCAGGCTGACGGGAACCCGGTCCGGCTCGCGGTGGCTCAGGGCGGCGGCGACGCGCTCGCGAGGGGTCATGGCTGTCATGCTGGCTCTCCTGATGGTGGGGAAGGGGGCAGGCTGCGCAAGAATATCACATATGTGAACTTTGTAATCACATATGTGAATCATAGCAGCAAATAGGCGGGGAGTCAACCACGTTCTGCAATTCGTTGATTGTGTTCTGCGCTGCTGGTCAGCCCTACAGCGCCTTGTGGAAGATGCGCTGGCGCTTGATCGTCTCGTAGCCCTCGCGCTCGTAGAAGCGGTGAGCGCGCTCGCGGATGACATTCGAGCGCACATACAGGTGCGTCAGCCCGTGCGCCCGCGCCCAGTCCTCGGCAGCGGTCAGCAGCCACTGCCCGACCCCGCCGTTGCGATGGCCCTCGCCGACGATCAGCCCGCCGACCTCCGCCGCGTGCTCGGCGACCAGCATCGGCTCGGCAAAGACGTGCACCCAGCCTACCACCGATCCATCGCTCAACACAGCGACCAGCACCGTCGAAGTGGCGGTCAGCACGCCGGGCAGGCGCTCGGCGATTTCCTGCGGGCTGGCGGGGTAGCCAAGCTGCTCGCTCAGCGCCGCCAGCGGCACGGTGTCGGCGAGTGTGGCGTCTCGGATGGTCAAGGGGCTGTCCATCATCGCTCCTGAAGCAGACGATAAGGGTAGGCATTTTTCATATGATATGCTAGGATAGCGCGTGAAAGCAGAAACTCAAGTTGCTGTCCACCCTCAGCATGCAGCCTGGTGGTAAGTGGCATGACCCGACAACGCACCGTTCTGATCGTGATCGCCGTTCCGGCTGTAGTCTCACTGGCAGTGACCCTGCTTGTGCTCACCATCTGGGATCGCCAGCAGGAACCGCGCTACATCATGCTGCCCACCTACAGCAATACGGCCCAGATTCCGCCGGTCGCCACACTGCCGGCGGCAGCCAGCGGCGATACCAGCGCAGCCCCATCCGGAGGCGATACCGGCGGGGCGGCGACCGAGGCCGCCCAGGCTGGCTGCGAGAACCCGGTTCACATTGTGCAGGGCGGCGAGACGCTGGGCGTGATCGCCGCGCAGTATAACGTCAACGTCGACCAGGTTGCGGAGATGAACCGCCAGATCGATCCCAACTTCAGCGCCGATTTCCTGTCGATCGGGCAGCAGATCGTGATCCCAATATGTGGCATCCCGCCGACCGCCGCGCCGACCGACACCGAGGTCCCCACCCGCGAAGTGCTGACCCCTATCGCCACCTCCACGCCACCCCCGCCGGGCGTGGTGATCGTCAAGGTGGCGCGGGTGCTCAACCCCGGCGACGTGACGACCGAGGCGGTCGAGATCATCAATGAGGGGTCATCTGTGGCACGGCTGGAAGGCTGGACGCTGCGCAACGGGGAAGGCGCGGTGTATACCTTCCCGGCGCTGAACCTGTTCCCACAGGGGGCGGTCACCGTCCATACCGGCGTTGGCGAGGACTCCGCCATCGACGTCTACTGGGGACGCGACAAAGCCGCGTGGCAGGTGGGTGGCACCGCCCAGCTTCTCAACGCCGACGGCGAGTTACAGAATGAATTCGACATTGTCGGACCCTAACATCACACACGGATCGGTGCGCAACAGCCCGCGCTGGTTGGTCTATTCCGGAATCGCGGGCCTGTTTTTGCTGGCGCTGGCGCTGCGCCTGTTCCGCGCCGGCAGCACGCCGCTGGGTGGGCATGGCGACGTGGCCTGGATCGGCATCAACGCCTTGGACTGGCTTCAGCACGGCATCTGGCCGTTCTACATCTACGAGTTGTACGCGCCTGAGCCGGTGATCGTCTATTCGGCGGCGCTGTCGATTGCGACGTGGGGCGTGAGCTTCTTCGCCAGCCGCCTGCCGACTATCGTCGCCGGGGCGCTGACCGTCCCGGCGGGTTTCGTGGCGGCGCGCTGGCTGGCCGCCGGCGGTGACCCCGACGACAAAGCCGCGCGGCGCACGCGCTGGCTGTTCGCGCTGGCCTACGCGGTCGGCTTCCAGGCGATCATGCTCAGCAAGACCGGGCAGCGTTCGCAGTTGTTCCCGCTGGAGTTGATGGTCTTCACCGGGCTGTTTGCCTACGGCTGGCACAGCGGCAAGCGCTGGGCGTTCCTGGCCTCGGCGGTGGTGATGGCCTTCGCCAACTACACCTACATCCCTGCCCGGCTGATGCCGATCATGGCGGCGCTGTGGGTGGTGCATCAGTTTTTCGCCGACCGTGAGCGAGCCAGGGCCCGGCTGCGCGACGTGCTGCTGATGTACGCCTTGAGCGCGCTGCTCGTCCTGCCGCAGCTGATCATGTACGTGCGCACGCCGGAGGCGTTCACCGCACGCGCCGACCAGCATGCCGGGCGGCTCATCTTCGAGACGAGCCGCACGGGCCTGCGGCTGTGGGGCACCCTGGCGGCCAAGGTGCTGGCCGAATTTCGCATCTACCTGCTGCCGTGGACCGGCCTGTACGCCGGCTACCCGCCGCGCCCGCTGATGCCGCTGGCGCTGGCGCTGGGCGCTGCCGCCGGGCTGGTGCTGGCCTTCCGGCGCGGCAAAGATAAGCTGCTGTGGTGGCCGCTGATTGGCATCGTGATCATGATCCTGACCGACGTGGTCAGCGGCACGCAGACCGAGCCGCACGGCCTGCGCATGATCGGCGAGCTGCCGTTCGCCTTCCTGCTGGGCGCGCGCGGGCTGGCGCTGGGCCTGGGGCTGGCTGGAGGAACGTATCAAAGGGCAGGCGTGGGCCAGCCGCCCCGCGCGGCTGAACGCTGCCGCCGGCGTGCTGCTGGCGCTGGCACTCGCGGCCCCCAGCCTGGACGACGTGTACCTGTACCATTTCTATACCGTCCCGCTGCAGGAATCCGACCCGACGACCGCCGACGTCATCGAGCAGGCCGATATCTTTCTGACCGACCTGATCCACCGCCACGCGCAGGATGGCTACCCGATCCTGATCACCTGGGACGACTTTACCCGCGCCAACATCACCTACCTGAACACGCGCGATTACCCGCAGCGCCGCTCCGGCATCGCAGCGGATGGCACGCTGAATGTGCCCGCCTGGGACGGCAAGGCGCTGGTCATGGTGCCCGCCAATCCAAACCGCCTGCGGCACGACGGCTGGATTCCCGAACACGACGGGCGCAGCTTCGCGATGCTGGCCGACGGCCAGCAGATGATGCTGCCGCCGCTCAAGCTCGACGCAGCGGCCCGTCTTCAACAGCAGATCGACGCCGGGCAGCCGGTCGACACCGTCACGGACTGGCTCGGCCAGCCGGTCGGCGCGCTGTACCTGCTCGACCTCACGCCGGACGACTTCGATCTGTCGATGACGCCGGTTAACGCCAGCCTGGAGGGGCAGGTCGAGCTGGTCGGCTATCGCGTCGACAGCCCGTCGCTGATACCCGGCCAGCCGCTGTGGATCACGCTGTACTGGCGGGCGCAGTCCGGCGCGAAGCAGGACTACGAGTCATTTGTGCAGTTGTGGGATACCAACGAGCAGCCGGTTGCCAAGGTCCACCGCTGGACGCTCGACGGCGTGTACCGCACGCGCCTGTGGCAGCCCGGCGAGCTGGTCCCGGTGCGCTTCATGGTGAATGTGCCCGATGGCCTGCCGGTGGGTGAATACAGCCTGGCCGTGGGGCTGTTCCGCGTGCTCGAAAACACGCCGCTCCAGGCCCTCGACAGCGGCGGGAAACGCATCCGGCGGACAGATCATCCTTGCGCCGTTCAAGGTGCCGCTGCCGCAGGAGACGGTCAGCGAGCCGCCGCCACCCGAACCGATCACCTTCGGTGGGACGATTGCGCTGGCCGGTGTCAGCACGCAAGTCGGGACCGATGAGGTCGACATCACCGCCGACTGGCAGGCCGTCACCCGGCCTGTGGCGGCGCACACCCTGTTCATTCACATCGAGGGACCTGACGGCAAGATCGCCAGCCAGCTCGACGCGCAGCCGCGCGGCGGCATCTATCCGACCAATATCTGGGATCCCGGCGAGGTGGTCAGGGAGCGCTACACGGTCCCGATTGCAGGGCTGCCGCCCGGCGAGTATAAGGTGTATATCGGCTGGTATACGCTGCCCGGCGGGCAGCGGCTGGAGGCGCTGGCCGGCAGCCAGCCGGTGCCAGATAACCGGGTGCTGATGGCAACCTTCCAGCGTTGAAAAACTGATTTTGTGGGGGTGCGGAATACGCGCCCCATATGATTTACGAAAGCCCCTCCGCCGCCTGCTGCTCATCGAAGCGGTGCAGCCCCGCCTTGCGGGCGATGGCGTACGCCTGATCGACCTCCTCACGGCTGACGCCCCGGCTGAGCGGCCCCAAATCCTCGGCAGTAGCCTTGTAGTCGGGCCGATACTGCCCCATGATGTTCACGTAGGTCTCGCGCGAGATCTCGGCCAGCGCCTGCATCACCTGCTCGGTGCCGGCCAGCCCGCCCGGCAGCACGAGGTGCCGCGCCAGCAGCCCGCGCTGCGCGATTCCCTGCGCGTCGAGCACCAGGTCGCCGACCTGGCGGTGCATTTCGCGCACGGCGGCGACGTTATGAGCGGGGTAATCGCGGATGACGCTGTAGGTGCGGGCGGTGGCGGTGTCGCTGTACTTCATGTCGGGCATGTAGATGTCGACGATCCCATCCAGCAGCCGCAGCGCTTCGAGCGAGTCGTAGCCGCCGGTGTTGTAGACCAGCGGCAGGCGCAGCCCCTTATGCGCAGCGATAGCCACCGCCGCGATGATCTGCGCGACGACATGCGACGGCGAGACGAGGTTGATGTTGTGGCAGCCCGCCGCCTGCAGCGCGAGCATCATATCTGCGATCTCTTCGGGATCGCGGGTCGTGCCTTCCGCCTGCTGGCTGATGGAGTAGTTCTGGCAGAACGCGCAGCGCATGTTGCAGTTCGAGAAGAAGACGGTACCGGAGCCGCGCGTGCCGCGCAGTGGGTCTTCCTCGCCCATGTGCGGGAAATACGAGGCCACCCGCGCCCGGCGTGAGGTTCTGCACCAGCCCAGCCGCCCGATCTGGCGGTTGATGCCGCACGCCCACGGGCACAGGTCGCAGTGTTCGAGGTGCGCGGCGGCCTCCTCGGCCCGCGCGTCGAGCGCGCCGCCGTCGAGCAGCGCCACATATGCCGGTTGACGTTCTGCCTTTGAAGCCATTGGCCCCCCATGACGCACAGGATCTGCTATAGGGTAGCACAGCCCGGTACCGGGCGCACAACTGACAAATGTCAGCGATTTGCCGGGCGCGTGGATCGAAAAACGGGCAGCGCAATTCGCTGCCCGTCGAGGTATCTGTGCAGGATGAGGATCAGACGCCGTCCTCAGGCGGGTCGTGGACATCGATGGCATCCTCGACAAGCTGCTCGATCTGCTGGCTTGCGCCCTGCAGGGTCAGCTCCGGGTTGAGCGCCAGCTCTCCGGCCAGCATCGCTTCGGCCTCCGACATGAGCCGTGTATCGCGCTCGGTGAGGCTGCCGGTGTGCTCACGCCAGGCCAGGTCGCGCAGTGCCTCGCTGACGAGCAGCGCATCGCCGCTGTGGATCTTCGTGGCGATCTCCGTCTGGCGCTTGCGATGGTCGTCGTCCAGCACTTCGGGGGTTTTCGCCAGCACGGCAGCGATCTCATCCGAGTCGCTGATGGCCAGCCGCAGCCCGGCCCCTTCGGCCTGCTCGACCGGGATCATGAGCATGCCCTGGTCGTTGACCAGCTCGATGCTGTAGTAACGCCGCTCCACGCCGCCGACCTTCCATTTCTGGATAGCGAGCACGCGCCCCGCGCCGTAGGTGGGGTGGACAATCGCATCGCCTTTCTGAAACACGGGCGGCTGTTCAAGCTCCGGCTCGGCCTGCCCTACAACTTCAGCGGGTGGCTGCTTGTTACCCATATTGCTCATACTCCTCGAAACTCCCTGCACCTGCCGGTATACAACGCGTACAGCGATCAGATATGACTGGCGAGCCGCTTGACTGCCTGTGCGGCAATCATGAAGCGGAGAGCGAAGGGCGGTTGGTTTACGCTATGGGGTCGGGGAATCGAGCCGCCTGTGGGGCTGCGCATCACCATTATCATGAGTGCCGCAGCCGACCGGTGAACCCGCTGCGAGCGAGAGGCCAACTGCATCTTCTTTCAGTATACAGGTAGATCGGGGTTTGGGCAACCGCCATGTGGGTGAAGCCGCGCCGGGCCGGTATAATGGGCCGCATGAACACACGCAAGCTCATCGGCCTGATAGCACTCATCGTGATCGTGGTGGCGGCTGCGGGATTTATCTCGCGGCAGCAGCTCTCAGACTGGGCCTTCAACCAGACCGGCGAGACACAGCCGCTGTCGCAGGCGCTGGGGCTGGCTCAGCTTGCGCTGAACGCCACCCACCCGCCGCTGCAACTCGACCCCTACGCGGCCATCGACTACACCGGCGTGAATCCGTATGGCATCAACACCTTCCTCCAGCAGGAAGTCGAGCCGGCCAAGCGCGACGAGCAGCTTCGACTGATCTCCGAGGCGGGCTTCCACTGGATACGGCAGGAATTCCCGTGGGCCGACATCGAGATCAGCAGGCGCGGCGACTTCGTCGACCGGCGCAACGACCCGACGGGCGTGGATGCGTGGGCCAAGTACGATGACATCGTCAGCCTGGCCGAGAAGTACCACGTGGAGATCATCGCCCGGTTGAGCAGTCCGCCCGCGTGGAGCCGCGCCCAGCCACCGGAAGTTACAGGCGCGTTTGCGCCGCCCGACAACTTTGACGATTTCGCCCGCTACGCGGCGACGGTCGCCAGCCGCTACAAGGGTCTCATCCGCTTCTACCAGGTGTGGAACGAGCCGAACATCTACCCGGAGTGGGGCGAGCAGATCGTCAACCCGGAAGCGTACACCGACCTGCTGTGCCGCGCCTACCGGGCCATCAAGGCTGCCGATCCCGACGCGGTCGTGATCAGCGGGGCGCTCGCGCCGACGATTGCGCTGGATGGGCACAACTTCAGCGACCTGATCTTCCTGCAGCGCATGTACGCCGCCGGGGCAGGCCAGTGCTTCGACATCCTGTCGATGCAGGGCTATATGCTGTGGTCCGGCCCCACCGACCGCCGCATGCAGCCGATCGTCATCAACTACGGGCGCAACCAGTTCACCCGCGACATGATGGTGCGCAACGGCGATGCGCACAAGCCGATCTGGATCACCGAGATGAACTCCAACGCTGCGCCCGCCGATGTCGACCCGCGCTATGGTCGGGTGACGCTCGACCAGCAGGCGCGCTACGCGCCACTGGCCTACCAGCGGGCCCAACAGGAGTGGCCGTGGATCGGCGTGGTGAGCTTCTGGTATTTCAAGCGCGCCGACTTTGAATGGCTCGACCAGCGCCGCCCCGAAGCGTATTTCCAGATGGCCGACCCCGACTTCAATCTGATGCCCGTCTACTATTCGATGAAGGACGCCGCGCACCAGCCGCCGGTGATGTATGTCGGCAATCACTGGGCCGACGACTGGGCCGTCACCTACGGCAGCGGCTGGCAGCCGTGGCTGTATGGCGAGGACCGCGCGCGGCAGGCGAGCGCCGGCGCGGGCCCGGTGACGTTCACCTTCTACGGCACCTCACTCGATACGGTGCTGGGTGCGCACGCGACGACCGACTTCGGCATGACCTACCGCATCGACGGCGGGCCGTCGCAGACCGTCGAGACCTGCTGCGTGTCGGAAGACATCTGGCGTGGGCCGCGCGGTCTGCACACCGTCGAGATCGACCCGATCGGCGAGCTGGTCATCACGCACTTCATCGTGCACGACGACCCGCGCGTGACGCCGGGCGTGATCGTCGGCGCGGCGCTGCTGTTCGCCATCGCGACCATCGCCGCGCGGCGGCGTCACCGGCAGGATGAGGCGCGGGCAGCAGCCGGGCCGGATGCCCCACATGAAGCGTAGCTCGTCCGGGCTGTGGATCGCGCTCGTCGCGGCGATCCTACTCCTGGCGGCGGCGCTGCGCCTGTACCGCATCGACGCGCAGTCGCTGTGGTACGACGAGGGCAACTCGGCATTTGCTGCCACGCAGCCGCTGTCGCGCATCGTCGAGGGGGCCTCGCACGACATTCACCCACCGGGCTATTACATCCTGCTGGCCGGCTGGCACGACCTGACCGGCTCAAGCGAGCTGGCGCTGCGCAGCCTCTCGGCGCTGATGGGCGTGCTGACCGTCGCGCTGATTTACGGCATCGGCACGCGCCTGTTCGACCGGCCAAGCGGGGCGCTGGCCGCGCTGCTGGTGGCCGCCAACCCGTTCCAGGTGTGGTACGGGCAGGAAGCGCGCATGTACGCCCAACTCGGGCTGTTCAGCGCCGCCTCGGTGTGGCTGACGATCCTCGTGCTGCGCATCCCCGGCGAGATGGCCGCCGGGCGCTTCCGGCCGCGCCGGGCGGCGGCGATCATCGGCGGGCTGGTGCTGGTCAACGCGGCGGGGCTGTACACGCACTACACGTTCCCCTTCACGCTGCTGGCCGAGTCGCTGGCCTTTGTGGTGTGGCTGCTCGGACGCCCGCGCCGGCTGCACGGGCTGATCACCTGGGCGGCGATCCAGGTCGTGGCGCTGCTGCTGTTCCTGCCGTGGCTGCCGACGGCCATCCACCAATTGACCACCTGGCCGAAGGTCCCCGCGCCGCTGGTCAGCCTGACAGACATCGGCGTGACGCTGGCCTACGGCATCACCATCTCGACCGACACGGCGCAGGCCGGGCTGATCGCGCTGCTGCTGCTGGCGATGGTGGGACTGTTCCCGCCGGTCGAGGCGGATCGCCGCTACCTGCGCTTCCCGGAGCGGATCGGGCTGGCGGCGCTGTGGCTGCTGGTGCCGGTCGCGATCCCGGTGGCGCTGGGCATCGTCCGCGAGCCGTTCCTGAAGTTTTTCGTCCCGTCGAGCCTGGCGCTGATGCTGCTCGTGGCGCGCGGGATCACGATGGGCTTCCGGCTGGCCGAGCCGACCCTCGGCGTGAGCCGCAGCACCTCGCCGTGGCTGATGCGCGCCGTGGTGCTGATCCCGATCGTCGTCGGCGCGCTGCCGGTTCCCCTCAGCCTGCAAAACCTGTACTTCAACCCGGCCTACGCCCGCGACGATTACCGCGCCATCGCGCAGCGGATCTATCTGAGGCCGGGCCGGACGCCGCCGTCGTGCTCGACGCATTTAACCAGCGCGAGGTGTTCGGCTACCTATTTCCCCGATGGCGCGAACATCACGCCGCTGCCCGACGCACACACCGCACAGACGCTCGACGACCTGCTGGCGCACCACACGCGCATCTATGCGCTGTACTACGGTGCAGCCGAGCAGGATCCACAGGGCACGGTCGAGAAGACGCTCAGCGAGCGGGCCTTCGTGGCGTGGTCGCAGTGGTATGGGCACGTGCGACTGGTGCTGTACGTGGTGCCCGCGCAGGCCGCCGCCGCGCCCGAAGTGACCAGCGACGCGCGCTTCGGCGAGTTGATCACGCTGGAGGGTTACACGCTCAGTGCGCAGGCGCTGCGCCCCGGCGACGCGCTGGCGGTGACGCTGTTCTGGCGGACCGCTGCGCCGCTCGACCAACGCTACAAGGTGTTTGTGCACGTCTATGGGCCGGACGGGGCGCTCGTCGCGCAGCACGACGGCGAGCCGGGCGGCGGACTGATCCCCACCGACACGTGGACGCCCGGCGACACCATCGCCGATAATCACGGCGTGCTGCTGCCGGTCGACGCCGCGCCGGGCATCTACCAGGTGATGGTCGGGCTGTACGGCGATGATGGGCAGCGCCTGCCGGTCAGCGGCGAGGGCGCTGCCAGCGACAATCGCCTGCTGCTGGGGGAGATCCGCGTCGGGCCGTAAACGCGCCGTGCCGGAAATCAAAAAGGGGAGCCGCGCGGCTCCCCTTTGCATTGCGTGACTGTCACAGCCCCAGCCGCCGCCGGCGCATCTGGTCGAGGGTGTGTATCAGCGAGGCCATGCCCAGCGGGATGCTGGCCGCGATGCTCAGCGTCAGCGTGCGCCGGTCGAGGTCCTCAAGCTGGCCCAGCGCGCACATCCGGCACAGGAAGGCGAAGCTCAGCAGCCCGGCGATGACCCAGCAGGCCACAATGGTGGCTAACGGGTCGGGGGCAGCGCCGTAGGGCAGCAGCCGGTCGACGAGCGGGCTCAGCCGCAGCAGCGACAGGCAAAACAGCACCGCCCACACCTGAAGACCCACTTCCCATATCCGCGCCTCTTTAGCAGACATAGCCCCTCCAGAGAATCACGACCGCTTTTAGCGTAATCGCGAACCGCACCCGGCGGCTAGTGATCAATGTCACCCTCTGGGGTGTGATCTGGATCGCGGCGGGCCTGCCACGCCGCGCGCGTGACGCGGTACACGTAGTGGTGAACGGGCGCGGTGTAATCCTGCATCGTTTCGGGGAAATGGTAGGTCGCCTCGCCGATCCGCACCCCGCCAACCGCCTCCTGCATGCGGATCGAGGCGAGGTTGTCGACGTTGGGCGTCGCCTCGACCGCGAGGCAGCCGGTGTGCGTGAACAGGTAGCCGACCAGCCCGCGCTTGACCTCGCTGCCGTAGCCGTGGCCCCAGAAGTCGGGCAGCAGCTTGACGTCCGTCTCGGCGATGCCGTCCTCGCGCGGCGCGCCCAGCCTGCACTCGCCGATGGGCCGCCGGTCCGCCGTGCGTTCGACGACCAGCAGGCTGTCGAAGGGGGGCGCGCCGCTCAGCACGATCTTCTCTCGGATCTCGTCAAGCGTCACCGGCAGCCCGCGCGGAAAGCCCACGTTGATCATCACACGCGGGTCGGTCCACAGCGCGTGGAACAGCGGTGCGTTGTCCGCGCTGGCGCTGCGAATCGTCAGGCGGGCGGTGGCGAACACGATGGTACTCATGTCATGTCCGTATTGTGTCG
Source organism: uncultured Chloroflexia bacterium (assembly GCA_963787375.1). Classification (GTDB taxonomy): domain Bacteria; phylum Chloroflexota; class Anaerolineae; order Aggregatilineales; family UBA3940; genus CAWBCR01. The sequence goes on from CAWBCR010000002.1 coordinate 168,333, forward strand.
GAAAGTACAATACAGTATTCTGGATGAAATCCACTCACACCACGCGACCGGGAGTATACCTATGTATGGCTATCCACCCAACCAGTATCCAGCCCCTCAAGCGCCCATGTACCGGCCAGAGAAGAGCTACATGGGCGAGTCGTTATTGACGCTCGTGCTGTACTGGGTCGGGTTCTTCCCCGGCCTGATCGCCAATATCCTGTTCCTCAACAACGCCAACCGCGACGAACGCATGGGCCTGCTGGTGCGCAACAAGGGCTGCCTGCAGGTGCTGCTGTGGGTCAACATCATCGGGGGCGTGCTGGGCTGCATCGTGCTGGGCATCCTAATGGCCACCGGCACGCTGGCAGCGATCCTGAGCAACGCCGGTTACTAAGCGTTTGACCGAAGGACCTTTCGGTCAAACACTTGACGCATTTCGCCAGTGAAACGACAAGGGGCGCCCTGAGGACGCCCATAGGCATCAAGTTAAGCAAAGGCACGCTCCAGAAGCTGAAAAGTGGCAGGGCGTGCTTTTCGTTTGCGAATAGAACAGCGTGAGAGCGTGGGCAAAATAGTCTGTAGAGCACGGACGAGCAACGGGAGATGGGCCAGAACAGCAGCGAGATGAAAGGCATGCTTGCGAAGCACCAGGATGGCTTTGACCAGACTGCGGTCGAGTTCTCCCCAACAGCCGAGCAGGACGAGCCAGTGCTGGATAACGGCCAGCAGAAGCTTAGCGAAGACCTCGGTCAGAATTTGCCAGGGTTGTTGAGTACGCCAGGTGTCAATGGCCAAAGTATGCTTCCAAAGCTTGAACAGCAGTTCAATTTGCCAGCGCAGGCGCAGCAGAACTAACGCTTCAGTCGGAGACAGGTGTTCGGCCGGGAGGTTAGTCACTATCACGGTCCAGTCGCAGAGCGCCAGCGTTTCGGGGCGCAGCTGATGTGAACGCCGGGCGGCAGCTTCACGCACTTGTTCCCGGCGTTGGGCGGCTACTTCAGCGGGAACCCGCTGGGCGATCAGGCGGCAGGCAAAGCGTTGGGCGCTTAACTCTACCCAAACGTCAAGACCGTCATCGGTGCAGACCTGTGTGAGCCAGGTCGCCGTATTCACGACCCGCTCCCCCACCCAAACCCCGGTGTGAGCGGGTAAGCGTGTCAGCCACCAGACCGACCGCTCATTCAAAGTCTCAAACACCTTGACTTTAAAGTATCCAACATCGGCCAGGCGGAGACTGCCCGCGGGTAAAGTCACCGTTTGTAAGGGACAATCATGGGCCACCGCTTCCGCCAGGCGTAGTTGCAACTGCCCGTTGTGGTAGTTCAAGACGGTTTGCACTTTCAACCCGGCCCCTTTGCTGGCCTGATTGCCGCTTGCTCGCCATTGTGCAGCCAGACTTGTTGGCAACCGGATGGTCGTGCTATCTTGTAGATAGACCCCCGTGAAACGTCCTAAACAGGCGGCCTGCTCGGTTTGTCCAACCACCATATAGGTCAAACTCTGTTCCAACATCTGGCGCAGAAACTCCGCCGCCTGCGGGCTGTTGAGCCGGTCTTGCAGTCCCTGTGGACTGATGCTCACCCCACACACAGCGGCGCTCTGGCATAATTCTTCTAAACTCGCCTGCGGATTGGCTTGCCAGCCAAAGACCAGGCTCTGAACAAAACTCGCTCCGCTCAACTTTCTTTGTCGTTGAATAAACCCGCTTTCCCGCCCAAGACGATCCGCGTCTTAAATCAACAAGTCTTGCAGAGTCTTACTCAGTCCTGCTATGGTTGTACATAACATCAGGGTATCCTCGTTGGGTGAATGTTGTTCGCACAATCATTCTCCCTGAAGATGCCCTGATTGTCCTTATCTTGATGCCTATGGGGCGCCCTGAGGACGCCCCTTGATTTGTTGGATAGGTGTGGCCGCTAGCGCGGCTCCCACTTGACCGCGTCAAACGCCACGCGGGTGGCCGTCGTCTCGCCGGTCACGTCCGACAGCGACACGAACTCGACCGATGAGCCGCTGAACGCGTATGTTCCCAGCGATACCCACTGCCCTGCGTGCGTCGACTGATCGACGACCTTCTTCCAGTAGTTGGCGCTGGTGTGCACCCAATAAGGGGCCAGCCGGGTCGTCGCGTTCTGCGCCGGGATGTAGACGAACACCTCGTAGTTGCCGGGCTTCAGGTTCGGATACCAGCGGATCCAGTTGTAGTCCGATGCCGTCGAAGCGTTGCTATACGTCCACAACGACGAGCCATTGTAGCCGACATTGGTCGTGTACCAGTCGCTGGCCGGGCCACCGCGCATGATGCCCGCGTCGGTGGTGTCCATCACGACCGTGCCACTCGGAACGGGTGGCGGCGTGAGGCCCGCCCACGACAGTCTGGCGACCGCGCCGCCGGTGTTCTCGAAGAACTCCATCTTGACCTGGTGGTTGCCACCGGTCAGCGTCACGTCGGCGGTGTAGGTCTCCGGCGCGTGGACCGTCCAGCGGTCGACGAGCAGCGTGCCGTCGACCCACAGCCGCATACCATCGTCAGACGTCACGGTGAAGCGGTAAGCACCGGCGCTGAAATTCACGGTGCGCGTCCAGCGCGCGGAGAACCCGTCGGCGTTGATGCCGGAGGCCGGCGAGCCGGTGCCCCAGTCGAAGTTGACGCTGGCATCGTCACGCACCAGCGCGGGCGTGCCGTTCAGCGACATGTTGTTCCAGTACTCACCCTTCCAGTTGGTGATGGTCGGGGCCGGCGCAGCATCCCACGACAGCCTGGCGACCGCGTCGCCGGTGTTCTCGAAGTACTCCATCGTGATCTGGTGGTCGCCATCGACCAGCGCTACGTCGGCGGTGTGGGTCTCCGCCGCGTGCACCGACCAGTAATTCAGCACCAGCGCGCCGTCGACGTACAGCCGCGCGCCGTCGTCGGAGGTCATCGTAAAGCGGTAGGTGCCCGCGCTGAAATTCACTGTGCGCGTCCAGCGTGCCGAGAAGCCATCCTTGTTGACGCCAGAGGCCGGTCGGCTTGTGCCCCAGTCATAGTTAATCTTGTTCTCACTCTGGACGAGCACCGGCGTGCCACTTAGAGTTTGATTGTTCCAGTACTGGGCGAGCCACTTTCCGCCCGCAGGCGCGGTGTCCCACGACAGCCTGGCGACCGCGCTGCCGGTGTTCTCGTAGTATTCCATCTTGATCTTGTGGTCGCCGGCGGTCAGCGTGACGTCGGTAGTGTAGGTCGCCGCCGCGTGATCGTACCAGGCGTCCAGCACCAGCTTGTTGTCGATGTACAGGCGCGCGCCGTCGTCGGAGCTCATCGTAAAGCGATAGGTGCCCGCGCTGAATGTCACGGTGCGCGTCCAGCGCGCCGAGAAGCCATCCTTGCTGACGCCGGCGGCGGGCCGGCCTGTGCCCCAGTCATAGTCGATCTTATCTTCGTTCTGGGTCAGCACCGGTGTGCCATTCAGCGTCTTGTTGTTCCAGTACTTGGCCTTCCACGTGCTGTCTGCCGCGGAGACCGTTGCGGTGGCCGCCAGCGAGGCGCTCACCACCACAATCAGCACAATCAGGGATCTTATTCTGTTGAACATCTCATCCTACCTCACATACCAGCAGAGAATCAGGATCTGTGCATCAAAATCCATTAGATCAGACGTGTCGACACGTTTTTTGGTTCCCTGATTCGGGGGGAATTTGCCAGCCTGAACAGGCAGGTTCTCTACCGATTTTGCGAGGGGATGATGGCGATGTTTTCGGCGGGGATAAGGCGGTTTACTTGCGATGCGCTTCCAGCCGCTGGCGGAACAGGTCGTTGACGATCTGCGCGTTGGCCTTGCCCTGCGTCTCGCGCATCACCTGCCCCACGAACCAGCCGATCAGCGCCTCTTTGCCGCCCAGGTAGTCTGCGACCGGCTGCGGGTTCTCGGCGATGATCCGGTCGACCAACGCCTCAAGCGCGGCGCTGTCGCTGATTTGCGCCAGCCCCTTTTCCTTGACGATGCGCGGCGCGCGCTGGCCCGTCTCGGCCATCTCGTCGAGCACGCTTTTGGCGGTGGTGCTGTTGATCGTGCCGCCATCCACCAGCCCGATCAGCTCGACCAGCGCCTCAGGCATCACGCGCACGGCGTCGATCTCCACACCGCGCTCGTTCATCAGGCGGAACATCTCGCCGGTGATCCAGTTGGCCACGGCCTTGGATTCGCCGCCGGCAGCCAGCGCCGCCTCGAAGTAATCGGCGACGGCTTTGTCGGAGACCAGCGTTGCGGCGTCCTGCGGCGAAAGGCCCAACTCGCCGGTAAAGCGCTCGCGCCTCGCGTCGGGCAGCTCAGGCAGCGTCTGCGCCACTTCGTCCACCCATTCGCGGCTGATGTGCAGCGGCGGCAGGTCCGGCTCCGGGAAATAGCGGTAGTCGTCGGCCTGCTCCTTGATGCGCTGGGTGACCGTCTGGCCGGTGTCCTCATTGAAGCCCATCGTCTGCTGGATGACCCGCTCGCCCGCCTCAGACAGCCTGATCTGCCGCGCGATCTCGTAGCGGCTGGCCCGCACCAGCGAGCGGATCGAGTTGAGGTTCTTGATCTCGGTGCGCGTGTTGAGTGCGTCGGACCCCACCGGGCGCACCGAGACGTTGGCCTCGAAGCGCAGCACGCCCTTGCTCATGTCGCCGTGGTTCACGCCCAGGTACTGCAAGATCGCCCGCAGCTTGCGTGCGTAGGCTTCGAGCGCCTCCACCGAGCGAAAGTCCGGCTCGGAGACGATCTCCAGCAGCGGCACGCCCGCCCGGTTGAGGTCGATCAGGCTGTGGTCGCCGGCGTGAAACGACTTGCCGGTATCCTCTTCGAGGTGGGCGCGGGTGATGCCGATGCGCTCCGTCTGCCCGTCGACCTCGATCTCCAGCCAGCCGTCGGAAGCCAGCGGGTGCTCGTACTGGCTGATCTGGTAGCCCTTGGGCAGATCGGGGTAGAAATACGACTTGCGGGCGAACAGGCTGTAGGGGTTGATGGTGCAGTGCAGCGCCAGCCCGACCCGGATCGCAAACTCGACGGCCTGGCGGTTAATGACCGGCAGCGTGCCGGGCTGCGCGGTGCACACCGGGCAGACGGTGGTATTGGGCTCGGCGGTGGTGCTGTCGACGACCGGGCAGGCGCAGAACATCTTGGACTCAGTCAGCAGCTCGGCGTGGACTTCCAGCCCGATCACAGGTTCGTAGGCGGCCATATCGCTCGTTTCCGTTCGGCAGGTTGCGGCGCACGAGAATTATACCGTGCCTGCCGGTGGGCGTCACGGCGGAATTGGACTACAATCAGCCCGCTGTTCGTGACGTGTGAAGAGGCCATTATCCGCCCGCATCATGAGTGATCCACTATTCTCCGTCCCTGCATCGCGTCGCCATCGACACCACCACCGATCGTGGCGGCGCGCGCGGCTGCTGCTGACCCTCGCGGCGCTGATCTGGGCCGGTGCGCTGATCACGCTGCTGGCCAGCCGCGCCGCCTCTGACTTTAACCGCCCGCTGGGCGAGCCGCTGGGCGCGATCTCCAGCGCAGCGCTGCCGGGCAGCGGGCAGGCCGCTGTGGCTTCTCCCGGCAGCCCTCAAGCAGGGGCGGCGTTCCGGCAGTGAATGCAGCGCCCGCCGCACAGCAGGGTCAGGCGGAGTGCGGCGGGCCGCCACAGATGGACCTGCTGCTGATCGGGGCCGATACGAACACCGCCAACGGCGTGCGTGGTCTGGCGGATACCATCCGCGTGCTGCATCTTGACTTCGTGAACCCGCGTATCTCGGCGATTGCAGTGCCGCGCGTGATGTGGGTCTACGTGCCCAGTCTGGCCGGTTACAGCGACGTCATGAACCGTTACTTCGGCCAGGCGCTGGGGGCCGACGGCCAGTCGCTCGGCCAGCAGGGGCCCTATACGACGCTCAATTCCAGCTACTTCTACGGCGACCTGTATGGTCTGCCCGGCGGTGGCCCGACCGTGCTGGCCGAAGCGCTGTACCTCAACCTCGGCATCGCTGCCGACCATTATGTGGCGGTCGACATGATGACCGCTGCGCGGATGATCGACGCAGTGGGTGGGCTGGTAGTGACGTGCCATACGCGGTCGACACGACTCCGGCGGGCCTGCAGCACATGAGCGGCGAGCAGGCCCTCGCCTATGCCCGTACCCGCGAGACGGACAACGACTGGTATCGCGTCGAGCGGCAGAACATCGTGCTGCACAGCGCATGGTCGGCGATCACGCGGCCCGGCAATGCCGTACAAATCCCCAGCCTGATCGACCGCTTCGCCGGACAGGTGAAGACTGATCTGAGCAAGGCGCAGATCACCAGCATCGTGTGCCTGATGTCGCGCGTGGGGGCCGATTCGGTGTCGTACTACACGTTCTCGCCCGATACGGTGACCGTCACGACGACGACGCAGGGCTTTTTCATCCTGCTGCCCGATCAGGCCCGCGTCGCAGCGGTGGTGAGCGCCTTTCGCGGGCCGTAGTGCCCTATCAGGAGGCATGCAGTGGACATCCCGCTGGACGCCCGGGTGATCGTGCCCGGCAGCGTGCTGATGCGTGAGGTCAGCGGCGAGTCGGTCATCCTCGACCTGAACAGCGAGCAGTATTACGGCCTCGACGCGGTGGGCACGCGCATGTGGGCGGTGCTGACCGAGTCGCCGTCGGTGGGGGCAGCGCTGGATACGCTGCTGGACGAATACGACGTCGAGCGCGAGGTGCTGCTGCGCGACGTGACCGACCTGCTGGGCAAACTTGCCGCGCTGGGGCTGGTGGAGATCGGCGGTGCGTAAGTGGCACGCTTGGCAGCTCCTCACCCCGCGCCAGCGGCGCATCCTGATCCGCGCGCTGGTCGCGCTGCCGCCGGTTGCGGTGGGGCTGAGACTGGCCGGCTGGGCGCGGCTGCGATTGGCGATGGCGCGCCTGTCGCCCCGCAAAGCGGCACGGGCCGGCTTTGACACAGCCAGCTACGCACGTGATGCTGCCTATGTGACGAACCTTCTGGGCGGGCAGCGCCCGTTGAGCGCCACCTGTCTGCGCCGCTCGGCGGTGCTGTGGTGGCTGCTGCGCCGCGAAGGGCTTGACGCGCAGGTCGTGCTCGGCGCACGCAAGGAAGGAGGGCGCTTCGAGGCCCACGCCTGGGTAGAGGCGGGCGGCGCGGTGCTCAACGACCGGCCCGACGTGCGCCAGCACTACGCCGTGTTCGAAGAAGGGGCGCAGCTTCCCTCAGCCGCCGCTAATGACCCTCCACGAACGCCTGCCCGCTGACCGACCACTTCCCGCTGCAACTGCCATCGTAGTAGGTCATGCGCTGTTCGCCGGTGACGCTCACCTGCCCCTGGCCCACCTGGATGGTACCGTCGAAATCTTCCTGGCCGTTGGTGCGCGTCGAGGAGACGTGGAAGCTGTTCGCGGCGATGTCGAAGGTGCCGATCAGCAGCGCCTTATCATTCTGCCGGGTGATGCTGATGCGGTCGCGCAGCACGTTGAAGGTATATATCGACGACTGGTCGGGGTATGAGCAGGTGCTGATGTCGGTGCTGACCAGCAGGATGTCGAACGTGGCAGGTACGGCTGCCTCCGCCGTGCCGGAAGCGCCGGGCTGGCTGACCTGCTCCTGGTAAATGGGCAGCGGCTGGATGTCGAGTCCCGGCTCGATCTGGGTGGTCGCCACCCACCCGCTGTGCCCGTCTGCTGTTTCGACACGCAGCCAATTGCCCTGCCTGTCGCGGCCCAGCACGATCAGCGGCTGGCCCGCCAGCAGGTACACCACGATCTGCGTGTCGGTGCCCGGTCCTTCCCGCAGGTTCGAGTCGAAGGCGAGCGTTGCCTCCCCGGCGATCACGGGCGTGGCGCTGGGCGGCGCGGGCGTCGGCGTGGGCAGTGGCGTGCTGGTCGGAGTCGGGGTGAGCGTCTGGGTCGGCGTGAGCGTGCGCGCGGGCGCATACGTCGGCGAGGGGACGCGCGTCGGCTGATCGGCCACCAGCTTGATAATCTGTGTATTGAGCAGGATGACGACCCACAGCAGAAGCCCGCTGATGATGCCAAATACACCCAGCACAGAGAACAGCCGGCTGCGGCTCAGCCGGCGGCGGCGGGCGGTCTGCTCTTTGCCCGGACGCCGGAGGCCGGGCGGAAGCTCATCGAGCGTCTCGCCAGGGGGTGTCTGGAACACCGGGCATTCGGTGTGTTCGGCGGACAGGCAGGTGTGGGCCTGGTGTGGGAGCGCGATGGGCTGCGGCGTGCCGGGCCGCAGACAGTAATTGCGCGGCGCGGGGAAAATGCTGGGCGGCTCGCTGCCGTTTTGCGTGCCCAGGAACGGACAGTAGTGTACTTCGACCGGGATGGGCTCACCGGAATGAACCGTCGCCCGTGACGCGCTCCGGCTGGCCTGAATCGGCGTCCAGTCGAAGGTCAGCTCCTGCGCATCCTGGCGGAGATAGTCGATGATGGGCCGGTACGCGCTGTCGGCGTCGGCCAACTGTGTGAGGGGTACATCACTGGCGACGACGATGGGCAGCACCTCGCTCCAGCGGCTGCGTGCGAGGTCGTACAGCGCCTGGGCCTGCTCGCGCTCCAGCCCGGCGAAGCCGGCAGAGAAGTCGTCGACGATCAGCACCGGGACGCTGTACAGTATGTCGCGGGCGCGGTCAGGGTCGTCGTCTTCACCCGGCCCGGTGAGCAGTGCGATCAGGTGGCTCAGTGTGATGAAGATCGCAGACTGTGTGGCTTCGCGTGCGATGTAGGCGGCCAGCATGGTGCGGCCACTGCCCACCGCGCCGATCAGGATCAGGTTGCCGCGCGGCTCCGCGATGAAGCTGTCAATCGCCTTGAGGGCAATGCCAAACTGCGCCCGCTGCATGGGCGTCAGCGTATGTTCGATCTGGAGGATGTCTTCGCGCGCGACATCCTGGTAGCGCTTTGGCACAAAGCTGAACTGCTGCCAGTCTGCGCTTTCCTCGTGGCGCTTCATCGATTCTCCCTCAGGTCAGCACGCCCCATGCGCCGGTAGAATGGCCCATAGTGTACCTCATAACAGGCGGCATTAGCCCTGCGCCGGGGCGCGTGCGCCCCGCCCGTCCATGAAAAACTCGTGAAAGTCAGGCCATTTTGTGGTGCGGGCCGGCGTGACGCGCCCGTTTAGGGCCGCGATCAACCATCTGGCATGCTATAATCCTGCCGGAACAGGCCGGATCGTAGCGGCGGAGGATGCGATTTGGAGCTCAAGCGTTATCTGAACCTCGCGAAGCGCTGGTGGTGGCTGATGGTGCTGCTGGCGCTCGTTGGCGGGGTGGGTGGGTATCTCGGCGGCGCGAACGAGATCATCGTGTACCGGGCTGCCACCACGCTGCTGATCTATCAGGCCCCCGGCGCGCTGCCCGACGCCAGCACCGTGGCGCAGGGCCAGCGCGTGGCCGATACCTATGCCCAGCTTCTCCAGCAGCGGCCTGTACTTGAGCAGGTCATCGCGAACCTCAATCTGCGGATGGACCCCGACTCGCTGAAAGGCAAGCTTGCCATCTCTGAGATCGGCGACACCAACCTGCTGCAACTGGCCGTGACCGACAGCGACCCGCAGCGCGCAGCGGATATCGCCAACGAGATCGTGCACGTGTTTATCGAGCAGAACGTCGCCGTGCAGGACGTACGCTACAGCGACTCGCTCGACAACCTCAAGAGCCAGATGGACCTGGTGCAAAAGGATATCACCGACACCCAGGCCGCGCTGGACCAACTGACGGCCAATGTCGCCGTCGCAACCCTCACCCCTGATAGTGCGCAGGAGCGCAACCGGCTGCAGAGCCTCATCGCCGACTACCGCAACAGCTACGCCATCCTGCTGGACCGCTACGAGCAGATCCGGCTGGCGCAGGCACAGGCCACCGACCGCGTAAGCGTGGTCGAGGCGGCGCTGCCGGGCAGGCCGATCCCGCCCCGGTCGCGCAGCCTGCTGGCGCTGCAGGCCGGGCTGGTCGGACTGGCGCTTGGCGTGGGCGTGGTGCTGCTGATCGAGTACCTGAACGACTCGGTCGATACGCGTGAAGAGGTGGAGCGCCTCACCGGTGCGCCGGTGATGGGCATCGTCGGCGTCATCCAGCCGACCGGCGTGCCATCTGACGCGCTGGTGACCGTCCACGACCCGCAGTCGTCCGTCGCCGAGTCGTACCGGCTGCTCAGCGCCAACCTGGAGACGGCCACCGCCGGCGAAGCGGTCCGCGTGCTGGTGGTGACGAGCAGCACGCCGCTCGAAGGCAAGACGACTACCGCCGCCAACCTGGCGGTCTCGCTGGCGCAGGGCGGCTGGCGGGTGATCCTGGTCGACCTCGACCTGCGCCGCCCAATGCTGCACGAGCTGTTCGAGCAGCCTAATCGCACGGGCGTCTCGGTGGCGACCCTCCAGCCGGGCAGCAGCGCCACCGAGTTCCTCGCGCCGGTGGCGGTGGACAACCTGTACCTGATGACCAGCGGCCCGCTGCCGCCCAACGTGCCTGAGGTGCTGCGCTCTACCCGCATGGTGGAGCTGATCACCGAGCTGAAGGCGCACGCCGATATGGTGATCCTCGATACGCCGCCGCTGCTGGTGGTGGCCGACCCGATCCTGCTGGCGCGGCTGGCCGACGCGGTGCTGCTCGTCGTGCGGGCCGAGCAGACCAAAGCCGGTGACCTGCGGCAGGCGGTCGAGATCGTAACGCAGAGCGGGGCGAAGCTGGTGGGGGCGGTCCTGAACCGCGTGCGCTCGCGGAATGAGGGCTACTACTATTATGACTACTACTATCGGAGCAGCAGCGACCGGGGGCGCGCCTCGCGCCGCTAGTCTGCGTGCGCTTCGAGCGATCCTCTCAGCGGCGATGGCGCTCCATCCAGGGGATGGCATAATCGACCAGCGCCCGCTGCGGCATCAGCAGGGCGGTGGCGTGGGCGACTTTCCCCTCGCGCTGTAGGCCCATCTCGCGGGCGAAGTTCGCGCCAAGCTGCTCAAAGTCTGAAGTCATCCCAGTCGATGTCATCCCACGGCACCCACTGCCGCTCGCCGTCGACCATCATCGGCGAGCCGGTGTGCATGGTTCGATGCGGAATCTGCGCCCGTCCCTCGGCCAGGTGCAGCGAGGTGTTCCGGTTATGCCCCACGCCCAGCAGCAGCACCCAGCCGTCCAGGTCGTAGACGCGTGCCAGCGGCGAACGCTCTCCAAAGAGGGGGACCAGCGCGTGGTTCGCGGTAATCTGCTGAGCGTGTTTTCCCCATGCGGCGAAGGAGGTATCGGGGTTTGCGCTGCGCAAAACCCCCGTCTGCTTGCGGAAGGTCTCAGGGATCGCGCCCATGTGGTAGGTAGGTGTCAGCATGGGATCGTAGGCGGGCACCGTCGTGCGGATCGTCTCCCACCACGACTCCGGCACGGGCGGGTTCACCCAGTTGGCCGGATCGCTGATGTCCGGGGTGAAGGTGGGCATCACCAGCGTCCCCTCACGGCCCAACACCTGCTCCAGCGCGAGGATCACGGCGACCGGCCCACCGTTGACCCACCCCATTGACTTCAGCGAGGAATGCACGACCAGCACCATGCCGGGCTGGACCCCCAGCGCGGTGAAGTCTCTGGCCAGCGATGGCAGCGTGGCAGGCAGGTCGTTCGCTTCAGGCAGGGACATGGCAGGCTCCTTGAAATCCAGCGAATCTTAGTTTTAGGCGCGGGGCCTGGCAAATGCGCCGTTTGCCCGACTTTTCTACAGCGGACAATTGACTATAATCGAAAGAGCATCACACGTTATCTTGCGACATTTCCAGCCGTCACTCTATTCACGGAGGTCGACAGTGAAACATCTATCAGGAGTCAATCGGGCTCGCTGGGCGGGCGCAGTCGCAGCGGGGATCGTCATCCTCTCGCTGTTCGCGCCGGCGGCTCTGCATCCGGCCTATGCGCAGCCGGCGCAGCAGATCCCCGTGGTCGCCTTCGTGACCGCCCCAACGCTCAGCGTGCGGACCGGGCCCGGCGCGGGCTACGACCGCATCGGCACGGTGTCGAGCGGCGAGATGGTCACCCTGCTGGGGCGTGACAGCGCCGCATCGTGGGCTAAGATCCAGACCGCCAGCGACCTTATTGGCTGGGTGAGCACCTACTACCTGCGGTTCACGACGTCGGTCTACGACCTGCCGGTCGTCGCCGCGTACAATCCACAGGCCAGCGTGCAGGCCGGTGGGCTGTCCGTCCGCAGCGGGCCGGGGTTCGCGTTCCCGGTGATCGCGACGCTCGCCAACGGCGAGATCGTCAACCTGCTGGGCCGCGACTCGACCAGCCAGTGGCTGTACATTCGCGCAGCGGGCGGCTATCGTGGCTGGATCGCCTCCGGTGAGGTGACGACCACCGTCCAGATCAGCAGCCTGCAAATTGAGACGGTTACCGTCACGACACCGAGTGCAACCCCTGTCGTCAGCACGCCAACCCCCAACCCGGGCGGGGCGGCTATTGGCCCCTTCTCGCCGTTTGACCCGCTGGCTATTGTCCAGACGACGACGCTCAACGTGCGCACCGGGCCGGGCGGCGGCTATCCGCTCGTGACCCAGGTCCATCAGGGCGACGTGATGAAGATGCTCGGTCGTGACAGTATGAGCTCCTGGCTGGAAGTGATGCTGGCCAGCGGCCAGGAGGGCTGGGTCAGCTCCTACTACGTCACGACCACCACCTCCGTGCTAGACCTGCCGGTAACGGTTGAATACCAGGCCTCCGGGCTGATCATCGTCGGCTGGGCCAACGTGCGCTCCGGCCCCGGCCTGTGGTTCTCGGTGGTGACGGTTGCGCCGAACGGCAAGTATGTCACGCTGACGGGCCGCACCGAGGACTACGCGTGGCTCAAGGTGAAGATCGACGGGCAGGAAGGCTGGGTCGCCTCCAGCCTGATCGAGACCGCCTTCCCGCTCAAGGACCTGCCTGCGTTCAAGCTGACCAGCCAGGGGATCGAGCCCGTCGAGTAATACATTCCAACGTTCACAGAAAGCAGCAGGGCCCGGCGTCGCCGGGCCCTCTCTTTTGCCGCAGGCTCGATCAGCCCAGTGGACCCTCGAAGGTGCGGCCCGCCGCGCCCCCCTCGACGACTTCCGCCCAGGCAGACGGATCGTCGGGATTATAGCGGGCGGCCACCGCCAACTCGACTAGCAGATCGAGCGCCTGCTTCAATTCGCCTTCGGTCGCAGGTGCGTGCGTCTCGACCTGCGCCTGCCACGCGCCCGGCTCGCCCATTACCCGGATGGTGCGGTACACACACGGATAGCCGCCCAGCGGCCCGGTCGCGACGTGCAGCCGCCCGCCTCGCCGCCTGATCTGCTGCGCATGGTGGTGGCCGGTCACGACGATCCGCACGTTCGGGTGCGCGTCGAGCACGACCTCGACCTCCTCACCGTTGTCGCAGATGAAGTTGGACCACCACGGCTCGATATCCCGCGCGGTGAGCGGGTGCAGCGGGTGGTGCACGGCCAGCAGCACGAGGCCGTCGCGGTGTGCGTCAAGCTCCTCGCGCAGCCAGCCAAGCTGCGCCGCGTCGATCCGCCCGTTCCACGTGTCGGGCAGCCGCAAGTCGAGGCCGATCAACTGGACGCCATCCCCGACCGTGCGGCTCCAATACGCGCGCTGCGCGTCGGGGCGAGGGCTCGACAGGCGCGGGTCGATCAGCGACACGGCCTCGTGCGGGGCGAGAGCATCGGGATGGTTGGGGTCGACGAAGCCATCGTGGTTGCCGGGCACGAAGTGCCATGGCTTTTCGAGCGCGGCCATGATCACGGCGAAGCGTCCCGCCTCGGCAGACGTGGCCCGGTCCAGCACATCGCCGCCGAAGACGACGAAATCCAGGTCGGGCATGGCGTTGATCTCGACGACGGCGCGCGCCAGCAGCGCCTCGGCCAGCGTGCCAATTGTGCCCCACGACTGGTGGCTGTCGGAGATGTGTATGTCGGTGATGTGGGCGAAACGGACGGATACGGGCATCGGGTGTCCTTGTGGTGAGAGATGGCAGCGCCATGATGATATCGGCAGGTGGCCAGCGAGGCAACGATCCCCCCGACAGGCAGGCGACAGGAATTTGCCATCCCGGCGATGTGTCTGCCCCTGCGCGAGATGTTATAATGCGCCGGTCGATAGTCCACATGGGCGAAAAGAACTCTGGAGACGAACTGTGCCGGAACAACAGCCAAGAACACTCGCCGACCGCCTGCCGGTGCTGCTGGCCACTATAGGCATCGGCGCGATCCTGATCGCGACCGGGGTCGCGGTGCGCAGCGGGCAGGACCAGCACGTCGAGGTGGCGGCAGGCGCGACGCTCACCGCGCAGGTCCCGCCGACCGTCACGTCGACGCCGACGCTGACGCCCACGCCCACCGATACGCCAACACCCACGCCCACCGGCACGCTGCTGCCCACGGCGACCTTTACGCCCAGCCTCACCCCGACCGCCACCGGCACGCCACCACCCACACCCGTGCCGACCCAGAAATTCTCGCTCGATACGGGCAACTACGCGACGCCGGTCGCTACCCCGGCCACCGACGTGCTGCCGCCTGCCGACCTTATCGACGTGCCCCCCGACGTGTTTAACGTGCTGCTGCTGGGCAGCGACAAGCGCCCGGACACCGGCGGTTTCCTGACCGACACCGTGATCGTGGTGACGATTAACATGACCGAGGGTACCGTCAACATGGTCTCGCTCCCGCGTGACATGGAGGTCTACGTCCCCGGTTGGACGCTGACCAAGATCAACCGCGTGTTCGCGCACGGCCAGGAGACTGGCTGGCCGGGCGGCGGCTTCGCCCTGATGCAGCAGATGCTGGCTTATAACTTCGGCATCCAGGTGGGACACTACGCATTGGTCGACCTGACCGGCTTCCAGGGCATCGTCGATGCGCTGGGCGGCGTCGAGGTGCCGGTTGACTGCTCGCTGCAAGGTTATGTGCTCAAGCCGCCGCGCCTCAAGCGCGAGGACTTCTCCTCCGAGGCCGACTGGATCAACTACACGGGCAACGATGCCAACTGGGAGCTGTACACGCTGCCGGTGGGTGTCCACACGCTGGACGGCTATATGGCGCTGTGGTACGCTCGCTACCGCGAGGGCAGCAGCGACATCGACCGTGCCTTCCGCCAGCAGGAGGTGCTGCGCGCCATCGCACAGCAGGCCCGCAGCAACGGCTTCCTGAACCTGACACGCATCCCGCAGTTGTGGCGCGAGTATAACGACCTGGTACAGACCGACATGGACCTGGGCAACATGCTCCAGTTCGCACCGGTGGCTGCCAACCTGGATGGGTTCGCCGTTAGCAGCTACGTGCTCACGCTCGACAAGCTCCAGGGCTGGCCCGACGCAGCGCTGAACCAGACCGGCTACCTGATCACCGAGGACGCGCGCAGCTTTGTGCGCCAGGCGATGCAGCCCCCGTCGAAGAACTACCTGATCAGCAACTCGGCCACCGTCGAAGTGCGCAATGGTACCACCGTCGACCGGCTGGACGAGGTCGGCGCCGAGCGGCTGGCGTGGAACAATATCAACGCCACGGCGACCGGCGCAGCGGACTCGAACGGCTACGACAAGACGGTCATCTACGATTTCACCGGGCGCAGCAAGTCGAGCCAGTTGGTGCAGATGCAGCATATCCTGCACGTGGCCGATACGAACGTGATCGTCCAACCCGACCCGAACCGCGTGTTCGACTATGTTGTCATTCTGGGCCGCGACTACCAGAGCTGCACCCGAGCGCCGCAGCTCGCCCAGCCGACGCTCGCGCCGGTTCCGACCGAGACGCCGACGCCGTAGGAGATCGCCGCACAAACGCAGGGGCGACCGGCTGGCCGCCCCTGCGAGTGATATGGTGCCCGATCCCGCACATTGCCAGCCCCACCCGCCTTTGTTACAATCCCACCCATGGACGACGTAGGCCCGATCACACTCACCATTCGCTCGGCGATGCCCAGCGACTACGAGATCTGCATGGCGCTCGACCACTCGGTAAGCACTGAGCAGGTGTGGCAGATGATGCTCGACGACAGCGAAGGCGACCTGAATGTCGTCTTCCGCCCGGCGCGGCTGCCACGTTCGATGAAGGTGCTCTACCCGCGCAGCGATGAGACTCTGTTGCAGTCGTGGCGGCAGCATGCTGTGTTTCTGGTCGCTGAGTGGGAGAAGATGGTGGTCGGCTACGCTAACGTCCGCGAGGAGCTTTCGCAGGAGACAGCCTGGGTGGCCGATCTGGCCGTCGACCGCGCGCACCGGCTGCGCGGGGTGGGCACGGCGCTGGTCAACGCCGTGCGCAAGTGGGCGGTCGATCACACCCTGCGCCGCATGATCGTCGAGACACAGACCAAGAACTACCCGGCCATCCGCTTCTTGCAGAAGCGCGGCCTGACCTTCTGTGGCTACAACGATCTGTACTATCCTAATCACGATATCGCCGTGTTCTTCGGCGAGACGCTCCGCTAACAGGACAGCGGATAGAAGCAGCACTATGCTTACCAGTTTTCTGGCCCATAACGGCCCTCTGATCGATCAGAGCCTCAGCGCGGCGATTGCCGTGGTCACCGGCTCATTTTTTCTGTACAGCCTCGTGCGCGATATCGGCAACCAGGTGGGGCGCGTCTACAGCGTCCTGCTGTTATTTGTGCTGATCACCTATATTGGCGATCTGGGCGTCGGCTACAGCAACGACCCCTGGGTAGCCGAAGCGTGGCTGCGCTTCCAGTGGCTGGGGATCGCGTTTGTGCCGGCGGCCTATGTGCACCTATCGCACGCCATCCTGACCCGCACCGGCATACGGTCGCGCGGGCGGCGGGTGTGGACGGTGCGCCTGCTGTACGTTGCCGCCGCTGCCTTTTTGGGCCTCAGCACTTTCAGCAGCCTGCTTGTGCGCGACATGGTCACGGACCCCGCTCCGCACTTCGAGCCCGGCCCTGTTTTTTCGGTGTTCGTGGTGTACTTCGCCGGGGCGGTGGTGGTGAGCCTGTGGTTCGTGCTGCGCGCCCGCCGCCGCACGCTGATCGAGGCCACGCGCCGCCGCATGAACATCCTGGTGTTCCCCTACGTGGCCCCGGCGCTCTCGGTGTTCCCGTTCCTGCTGATCTCGGGCCGCGTACTGGCCTCGCCGCTGGCCTTTTATGGCGTCCTGATCCTGGTCGACGGTCTGCTGGCGGCCATGCTGTCTTACCTGTCCTACTCGATGGCTTTTATTGGCGCGCTGCTGCCTGAGCGGCTGATCCAAGCCCAGATGCTGCAATTCTTCCTGCGCGGGCCGGTGGTGGCGATTGCCACGCTGGCGGTCATCGTGTGGGTGCCACGCGCCAGCGGCGTGCTGGGCCTGCCCGGCGACGAGATCATGCCGTTCCTGGCTGTGGTGGTGATCCTGTTCATGCAGTGGGCGATCACCATCATCCGCCCCCACCTGGAGGGCTGGCTGATTTATGGCGTCGATCAGATGGAAGTCCGCCGCATTCAGGAGCTTGAGCAGCGCCTGCTGACCGGTGCTGACTTCCGCCAGCTTCTCGATACGATCCTGACGGCCCTGTGTGACTTCCTGCACGTCGACACGGCCTTTATCGCCACGGTGAAGGAAACCGGCCCGCACCTGGAACGTGCCATCGGCCTGCACGACGAGTTCTATGCCGAGATCGAAAAGGCTGACGTGCTTTCGAAGGGGATCGCGAACGGCGGGCCGCCCGAATTGGACGAGGTCGGGGACGGCGGCGGCCTGTTTACATGGGAAGGCTTCTGGCTGGTTCCACTGCATGCCGAGAACGGCAACGGCGACTCACCGCGCCTCATCGGTGTGCTGGGCGTCGCGCGGCCTGGCGAGACCGCGGTCGACCCGGATGAGGACCAATTGCGGGTGATCATGGGGCTGGCGACGCGCGCCGCCGAGGTGCTGGAGGATCGCCGCATCCAGTCGCAGGTGGTCGCCTCGCTGGAAGGGCTGCTGCCGGAGATGACGACCATCGAGCGCATGCGCGAAGCGGCCCGTCATGGCGGCTACGAGGCGCTGGCCGAGCCGTCAGACGAGCTGCTCGCCGGCTCTGATTTCTCGCAGCGCATCAAGGACGCGTTGACCCATTATTGGGGCGGCCCGGACCTCACCGACGCTGCGCTGATGCGGCTGGCGGTCGTGCGCGAGGCGCTCGACGAGAACGACGGCAATCCACAGCGTGCCATGCGTGCCGTGCTGCTGCGCGCTATCGAGAGCCTGCGGCCCGAAGGCCAGCGCAGCATGACGACCGCCGAATGGATTCTGTACAACATTCTTGAGATGCGCTTCGTTCAGGGACGCAAGGTGCGCGACGTAGCCATGCGGCTGGCGATGAGCGAGTCCGACCTGTATCGTAAGCAGCGGGTCGCGATTGAGGCCGTCGCCGAGTTGGTGGCTGACATGGAGCGCGCCGCGGTGGCCGATCAGCGCGACGGCTCCGCGCCGGAGAAACTGCCCAGCCCCCAGAGCTGACCCGCCCGCGATCAGGGCTGTGGCTGGCGGTGCCTCCGCCGGAGGATCACCAGCGCCAACAGCCCCACGATCAGCACCAACCCAAATCCGCACAGCACCAGCCCGCATATCACCAGGCTGAGCCCGGCAGCCAGCCCTGTATTGGGCACGCCGGGCAGCATGCTCTGCGCTGTCGGCGGCACGACCTCGGTCGGCTGCGCTGTGGGAGATTGTCCCGTCGGCGTGGGCACCGGGTTCTGTGCCTCCTGGATGACGCTCGTCACCAGTGCGACGACGTCGTCTTTCGAGTGATCCCCATCGACTACCACAAACATTTTGCCGACGATCAGCGTAGCGCTGAACCACACGTCGTCCGACTTGCTGAGGTCCTCGATCAGCACGTCGACACCAGAGATGGTCTGGATGCTGCCCGGCGACTGGTAGTTGATGTCGTCCATCCACGCCTGGAGCGTGTCGTAAGGGCTGGGGCTTTCGGCGATGCTCAGCCAGTTTCCGGCGTTGTCGAGGTAATCGAAGTTGGCCGTCATGCCGCCGCCGGGGACGTAATACGGGGCGCTGGAGCCGAAATCCGCGGCGGTCATGACATAGGCGTAGTCGAACGAATAGCTGGCAGGCAGCGCCTGGGGGATGATCGTCGCGAACGAAACGTCCAGCTCGGTCGGCGAGGAGGTCGCGTTTTCGCCACCGCTGTAGGGCATGTCGGACGAGCGGTAGGTTGACTCGTTGCCCGACACGGCAGCCGTCAGCGGCGAGACGTACTGGTCTGCCGGAACGTCCGCGGTGATCGTCGTCTCCGGTCCGGTCGCTCCGCCGACGGTCAGCGTGTAATCCTCGAAGATGCAGTCCCGCTCGCTGGCGATGCGGCTCACGTTCACCACGACTGCGTACACGTCGTCGTAGCGAGTCGCGTTCAGGTTGACGATCGGCTCGTCAGGCGCGATGATGCTGGCCTGGCCTGCGTGGATGCCGACGACTGACAGCCGCATGCCGGATGTCTGCGTGTCGAGCGTGATGTTCAGCGGGCCATCGGCCTTCACGTGGATGTAGTCAGCGCCCAGCGCCTGGACACCGTCGGTCGGCTTGAAGGTGCCCTTGCCGGTCTCGCCTTCGACGCGCACCGTCGGGTAGCTGGCACCATCCGCGTAGCTGCGCAGCAGGTTGGCGACGGCGAAGTCGCGGAATTCAGCCTCAAGCGATGTGCCGTAGGTGGCCAGTGCTGCGTCGAGCGCGCGGAAGCCGCTGAACTGACGCATGTTCTCCCAGATTTGCAGCACGAACTGCGAACCGTATTTGTCCGAGAGGTAGCGTAAGAACAGCCACGATCCATACCAGTGCAGGTCGTCGCCGCGCGCGATCTCTGCCGGCAGGCACACATCCGGGTTCTTGTACAGCGAGTCGATGTAGTAGATGCTGTCGTTGGCGTCGGGGTAGACTTCATCTTCCATCCAGGTGGCAGTCGCCTCGTACAGCCACGATTGCAGGTCCAGGTCGTCGATGCCGGCCTGCAGCACGTGATTGAACTCGTGGGCGATGGTCGCGTCCATCAGGTCGAGGGGCGTCTCGCCCCCGCTGGTGTCGGTCTCGGCGAAGTCGTTGTCGAGTACCATGTAGGCATAGGCCGCCTGGCGCTCCTGTTCGGGCGTGTTGGGGTTGTCGCCCAGGTAACCGCCCTCTGTCTCGATGTAGCCTGCGTAGCCGTCGCCCAGGATGTTCTCAAGGTACACGTCGATGCGCGTGTCGCCGCCCTGGCCGCGATCTTCCGGCGGCGGCGGCCAGCCCATCTGGCTGACCTCCACCGTCCACACGTGCTCCAGCGTGCTGCCAATCAGCTCGGCGTAGTCGGGCACGCCGTTGTGGTCGGTATCTTGCGGGTCGACGGAGTCCTTGCCGCTGAGAGTGTAATGGATCAGAAAATGCTGCGTGCCGAAGGTCTGCTCGTCGGGAAGCGCGGGCCGCCCGTTCTGCAGAAGGGGATGTGCCGCCACCGGGGCTGCAGCAAACAGCGACAGCGCGACGACCCCGATCGCGGTGGCTACCTGTAAACGATGCCAGTTCATACCACGACAACCCTCTTAGAGAACAAGCCCCGCCACAATAGTAATCGAAGAGCGCGACAAAAGCCACAGGGGAATCGTTGCCGGGGAACCGGCAAAACGGACTATACTGTATATGTGGCACCTTGAATCTCAAAGACGAGACGCGCGCCACATCGCGTTCAGAACACGCTGCCGTTCCCGACTATCTACATGGAGGTGTTTTGTGTCCGATGTGTGTCTGATGATCCCCGGCCCGGTGGAAGCAGAAGAGGACGTGTTATTTGCCATCGGCCAGCAGACCCTGCCGCACTACGGCCCGCAGTGGATGCCCATCTTTATCGAGACAACTGATCTGCTCAAGCGGCTGTTCGAGACGACCGGCGATGCGCTCATGATCCCCGGCCCCGGCACCGGTGGGCTAGAAGCGGGCATCAACAGCCTGGTGCCACGCGGCGAGGGCGTGTGCGTGCTCGACAATGGCTTCTTTGGGATGCGGACGGTCCAGATCGTCGAGGCGTGCGGGCTGCACCCGTGGATTATCACTGCGCCGTGGGGGCAGCACCTCGACCCCGACGAGGTGCGCAAGCAGCTTACTGCGTTGATCCCGCAGGCAGAGGCCGCCGGGCACCCGATCCGCGCGCTGGCGATGGTGCACCACGAGACCAGCACCGGCGTACTGAACCCGCTCAAGGAGATCGCGGCGGTGACCCATGAATTCGGCCTACCGCTGATCGTCGACGCGGTGGCGTCGTTCGGCGGGGTGCGCATCCCGGTTGACGAGTGGGGGATCGACGTGTGCGTCAGCGTGCCGAACAAGTGTCTGGGCACGCCGCCGGGCGTGGCGCTGGTGGCCGTCAGCCCGCGGGCCTGGGAGCTCGTCGAAGCGAACCCGCCCGGCCACGGCTGGTACTACGACCTGCGCACCTGGCGCTGGTATATGGACAACTGGGCCGACTGGCATCCATACCCCACCACGCTGCCGACCAACAACATCGTGGCGCTGCACCAGAGCCTGAAAGATATCTTTGCCGAAGGCCCCATCCAGCACTTCAGGAGCTTCGAGCGGGCAGCGGCGCGCGTCCGCGAGGGGCTGGGCGAATTGGGCTTCACGCTGTACCCCGACCCGGAATATGCCGCGCCGGTCATCAGCGCGCTGAACGGCCAGCCCGGCGTCGACCTGGGCGACATGTCGAAATACCTGCTCGCCGAGCACGGCGTGATGGTCTCCGGAGGCCTGGGCGAGTTGAAGGGGAAGATCTTCCGCGTCGGGCACATGGGTCTGGGCAGAGACCTGCACAACGTCGAGCGGCTGATCGACGGCGCGCGGGCGTATCTCCGGCAGCACGCGCCGGCGTAGCGACAGCGCACGCATCGCAAACCGTGGCATATTTGGAAGGGGCGCATCTGTGTGCGCCCCTCATGCACCTTGATCGTAGGCTGCCTTCAGCCGCGCACGGCGCGCGGGGTACGACAACACGTCGGTCGAATCGACCCATTGATCCACGCCACCCAGCCCGCTCACCGCGATGCGCCGCAGCCGCTCATCCTGTATCGTGGCTGCGATGGCCTGCGCGAAGCGCCCGGCATGAATGACGGTGTAGGGCCGGTTGTAGAACGGCGACGTGTGCGAGTCGAGCGGCGTGGTGAGGCCCAGTGTGTTGTGCATCGCCGCCAGCGTCTCATAGGCCCGGCACAGGTGCGCCTCGCGCTCGCGCCAGGCCGTGGCGCTCAACGCCGCCGAAAGCGCAGGCAGCAGATCGGCAGCACAGGCCAACCGCGCGAAGGCCGTGCCGAACCACTTGGGGTAGGGCGCGTACTGCCGTTCCATCATGAAACCCAGCCGCATCACGTCGCGGGCCAGCCGCGCGGCGACGATCTGTGAGCCGACCTCGTCACCCACATCTCCGGCGCGCCCCACGAATGGTTCCTCCTGCTCGACGCGCCGCCAGCCGGCGGCCAGCAGCACGCGCCACACGTCATCGGGATAATAGGCCAGGCGGCGGCGCAGCGGCTCCAGGCTGCCCAGCCCGTCGTAAAAGACGCGCCCGGCGGTCAGGCTCAGCAGCGCCTCATCGCCAAACGTCAGCCAGTCGACGGAACTGAATGCCACGGAGGGGTCGGCGGCCAGCACGCCCAGCACGAAGCCGCGCAAGGTATGCACCGTAACGCCGTGCGCGATGGGCCGCTCGTGGCGCGGCGCGAGCACGTGGTCGCCGCTTTCCGGGTCGATGGCGAAGTGAGTTGAATAACCGCGAAACGTGTAAGGCAGTTCCCCGGCCAGTGCGGAGGCGATGTCTGCCCCGTGGCGCGCATGGTCCTGCTCGCTGACGAACAGCAGCACGCGTGGCCCCCAGCCATGATCGCGTGACTGCGGGGTATCGTAGCCCAGCACCTCGGATCCATTGCCGATCAGCGCCGCCGAGTGGGGCACATCGCCAAAATGGGCCTCAACAATTGGCCGGACGGCCTCGCGATAGAACGCTTCAGACAGATCGAGGCCGGGGATGAAGTCAGGCATGGCGTGCCCCCAGCGCGTCGACAAACTCTCCGACGGTCAGCGGCGCGGCGTCGAGCCCCAGCGCGGCGGCCAGCCGCATAAGCTGCGGCGGGTCGACCTCCGCCTCGGCCAGCGGGGCGGGCTGCGCCAGCACCTCGGCGGCTGGCCCGTCGGTCAGCACGCGGCCCTGCGCCATCACGATCACCCGCTCGAAGTGCTCGGCGCAGAAGTCGATGTCGTGCGTGATGGTGATCAGCGTGGTGCCCTCGGCCTTCAGCGCGGCGACGATCTCGCTCAGGCGGGCCACACCCGGCGTGTCCTGCCCGGTGGTCGGCTCGTCGAGGATCAGGGTCGGCGTGCGCATCGCCAGCGCCGCCGCCAGCGCCACCAGCTTACGCTGCGAGGGGTGCAGGTCGTAGGGATGGATGTCCCCCACATCCGCGAGCCCCACCCGCGCCAGCGCGTCGGCCACCCGCTCCGCGATCTCCTCCGATACGCAGCCCAGGTTGCGGGGCCCGAAGGCCACCTCGGCGCGGACGGTGCGCTCGAAGAGCTGATCGTCGGGGTTCTGGAAGACGTAGCCCGCCCGCCGCGCCAGTGCGGCGACGGTGTGTGCGCGCGTGTCCCAATCGCCGACAAGCACCTCGCCGCGCGTGGGCTTCAGCAGGCCGTTGATGTGCCGCACCAGCGTCGTCTTGCCCGCGCCGTTCTCGCCGATGATCGCCACGGCTTCGCCGTCGGCGATCTCCAGGCTGACGCCGCGCACCGCCTTGACGCCCGACGGGTACGAGAACGAAACGTCACGAAAGCTGATAGTCATTGAAGAACTCAACCGCCTGCTCAAGCGTCACCGGCAGAGGCCTGCCGGTGGGAACCAGCCCGCGATCCTGCGCGGCGCGCGCGGCGCGGGTGTAGCGCGTGTGCCCCACGCCGATCTCGGCCATCAGCGGCGCGGCCAGCACCTCGCGCGGGGGGCCTTCGGCGGCGACGGAGCCCGCGTGCAGCGCGATCACCCGCTCGGCGAACGCCGCCACCCATTCAAGTTTGTGGCTGGTGAGGATCACGGTCGTGTCGCCCCCGGCGGTCAGGTCGCGCAGCGCGGCGAACACTTCGCGCGTGCCGACCGGGTCGAGCTGCGAGGTCGGCTCGTCGAGCACCAGCACGCGCGGCTGCATGACGATCACCGAGGCCAGCGCTAACCGCTGCTGCTGCCCGCCCGACAGCTCGTAGGGCGAGCGTTCGGCCAGGTCCGTCAGGCCGGTCAGCGCCAGGGCCTCGTCGATGCGTGGCAGCATCTCGTCGCGCGGGGTGCCGAGGTTCTCCAGGCCAAAGGCCACTTCCTCGCGCACGCTGAAGCGCGCCCCACTGATCTGGTTGAACGGGTTCTGGAACACCAGCCCGACCGTCCCGGCCAGGTCGCCGGGCGTCGTGTCGCTCACTGCCTGCCCGGCGACGCTCACGCTGCCGATCAGCGTGCCGTGGTAGAAATGCGGCACGAACCCGGCCAGCGCGTAACACAGCGTCGACTTGCCCGCGCCGTTCGCGCCGACCACCGCGCAGAACTGCCCGGCGGGTACGCTCAGGCTCACCTCGCGCAGCGCGGGGTGGGCGGTGAGCGGGTAGGTGTAGGTCAGGCCGTTGATGGCGATCATCACAGCAGGCCCACCAGCCGCACGGCGATCAGCGCCAGCATCAGCGCGCCCAATCCCCAGCGCATCGCGCGCTGGGCCAGCGAGTTGGTCAGCACCAGCAGGCTGGTCTTCTGGCCGCGCCGGGTGAAGGCGCGCGCCTCCAGCGCAATCGCCCGCTCCTCGATGTCGACGATGCTGCCCAGCACCAGCGGCACGACCAGCGGCAGCAGCGCCCGCAGCCGGGTGATCAGCCCTCCCTCGGTTTCCAGCCCGCGCGAGCGCTGCGCGTCGAGGATGGTCTGTGCCTTGGCCTGGAAGGCGGGCACGATCTGGAGCGTGGTCAGCACGATGTAGGCGATGTTCTGCGGCAGGCCGCGCGCCACCAGCGCCGTCATCAGCGCGTCGGGCCGCGTCGCCAGCGATAGGAGCAGGAAGGCGCTGATCACCAGCAGGATGTGCCCGGTGATGGTGACGGCGTACAGCACGCCCTCGCCTTTGAAGGACACGATCCACAGACTGAGGATCGGCGTGCCGCCCGGCCAGAACAACCCCTGCACCAGCAGCAGCGAGACGGCAAAGGGCAGCACCACCGGCCACAGCGCCCGCAGCAGCGGCCCGGTGATATGCCCCCACAGCGCCAGCGGCAGCGCCACCAGCGCGAAGGCGGCGTAAGCCGCCCAGGCGGTGGGTAGCGCCAGCCCGCCGACCAGCAGCAGGCCGCTCAGGGCCAGCTTGGTCAGCGGGTGAAGGCGGTGCAGGCCGCTGGCGCGCTCGGCGTACAGGCTGAAGGCGTTTTTCATGCGGCCCCGATTAGCGCGGAGCTACTCGGCGGCTTTCTCGCCGGTGACGTGCTCCGCGCGCGGAAAACGCGCCAGGAAGCGCTTGGGCAACCCCTGCACGATCAGCCACACGACCAGGAATGTCGCCAGCTTGTCGAGCGGGTCGGAGGTGACGCCCTGCGCGAAGGAAGCCGGCAGCACGCCAAATCCGAAGTTGCGGAAGAAGGCCACCACCAGGTCGGTGCCGGAGCCTGTCACGCCGCCGAACACGTATGCGGCGATGGGCGCGGAAACGGCAGCCGAGATCAGCCCGGTGATCAGCCCCGCCAGCAGCACCTTCCACCAGGTTCTGATCCAGCCGGCCTCGCTGAACAGCCCGGCCAGCATTCCGATGATTGCCCCCACCGCTGCGAACGGCGCGTAAGTGGGATTCAGGCCGCTCATGCCCCAGATCAGGTTGGACAGCAGGCCGGTCAGCGCGCCCGCCCACGGCCCGGCCAGCACGCCGACCAGCACCGTGCCGATGGAGTCGAGGTACAGCGGCACCTTCAGCGCATAGACCAACTGGCCAATGGCGATGTTGATGGCAATAGCCACCGGGATCATCACCCATGTCAGCGTCCCGAAGTCTTTCTTCATTCTGTCGGTCATCGATTGCTCCCTCTCCCTGTGGAATCGAACAAGTGGATCAGGCCGATAGAGTTGGTGTATTTCGTACACCTGAATGATAGAACACCGCTGCGCGCCGGAAGTCGCTGCGAGTTGGCCAATCCGGCAAATCCTGATAGCTGCACGCCGGGCGCTTACCAGCCGCTGGCCTGGAAGATCGTCTGCAGGAAGGCGGCGCGGTCCTCTGGCGACATCGGGTTGGGCTGAGCGTAATCCACGTTCAGCCCGGTGAACAGCACTGTCGAGATGTGATGGCCGTTGTACAGGATGTGCTTGTCGGCGAACATCTGCCGGTTCTCAAGGAAGTCCATCTGGTCGAAGAACAGGTTGCCGACGCCGTAGTGCACGAAAGCACCATCCTCAAAGGCGAAGCCCTGCGGCTGGTGGGCCTGGCTGCCGCTGACGATGTCGGCCCCGGCGGCGGCCAGCTTCTCGAAGTCGGCGACCTGCTCCGGGCTGGGATCGTAGCGCGGCAGCTCGACGTACTGCACCGACGCGATCACCACGTCGGCCTGGTCGTCGGCCTTGAGCTGCCGGATGGTGGCAGTAATCGTCGACCAATCGCCGCAGGGGGCCGCCCCCGGCGTCTCGTCGGTGGCGAAGGCATAGAACGGGCCGGGCTGGTTGCAGCCCACGAAGGCCACGCGCGTGCCATCCGGCGCGGTGACGATGCGCGGCGCGGTGGCGTCGTCAAGGTTGCGCCCACCGCCAAAGTACACGATGTGGTTCGCGTCGTACAGGTCGAGCGTGTGCAGGTCGGCGGCGTTGCTCCAGTCGTTGTTGTGGTTGCCGGTCAGCTCGACCACGTCCAGCCCGATGTCGGTCAGCAGCGTGAAGTCGGCAGGCTGCGAGCAGAAAGTCCTTGGGCTCGCCGATCCACTGCGGCGCGGGGCAGTCGCTGGCGAAAGACACCTCGTTGCTGGTGTGCAGGATGTCAGCGTCGGCGAAGAACGGCAGGATCTTCTCAGCGGGGAAGTCGACACCGTGGATTTCCATCTCTTTGGCGGTGGCGCGCACCAGCGCCGTCACCCCGGTGACGACCACCACCGTGATGTGCGCAGGGTCGCGGTTGGTGGCAGCCCACAGCCCCTGCGTCTGCAATCCAGCGACCACCTGCGCGCCCCGCTCGCCAGTGCCCACCAGCCCCACCGATACGGCCAGCGGGTAGGTGTCGGTGTTGAGCGCCCTGTCCAGCACCGACTGGCCGTCGAGCGTGAGGACCTTCCAGCGCGGCGTCAGCGTGTCGAACGGCAGCAGGCTGATCGACGGGCGCAGCGACCAGGCCGTGTCGGTCAGCGAGGCGGCATCGACGACCTGCAGCGGCAACCCTTCAGCGGGCTGGCCCAGCAGGCCGGTCAGCAGCGCGGCGACGTCGGGCGTCAGGACGATCTGCGGCGGCGAGTTAAAGGCTGGCATCCCGTCGAGGCTGCCATAGCGCCAGTAGCCCTGCAGCGCTGCCCACGAGATATCGTCGGGGATGGTGGCGAACGGCGCGGCGACGGCGTACACCCAGCGCGCGGTCAGTGCCGCGTCAGCGCCGGGGTTCAGCATCAGGCGGACAATCGCCGCGTCGGGCGTATCGACCGGCACCAGCCCCGCGTTTTGCAGCGCCGGCGCGATGCTGTCGATCAGCGACTGTGGCACGCCGGGCTGAATCCAGTAGCCCTCCGGCTCCGGCGTGGGCGTGATCGACTCGATGGTCGCCAGCGCGGTTGGCGGCATGCTGGCGAGGGCAGTCGGGTTGGGCGCGGGCTGCGCGAACGGGACATTGGTCGATGCGCCGCAGGCTGCCAGCAGCAGCGCGGCGATCAGGCCCGGCGCAGCGCCGAGGCGGGAGTGGAATGTCATTGTGTTACCATCCTGCGGCGTAGAAACCGAGGTACTCGGCCAGATTTGCCCCCCAGTACTCGCGGTGATGCGGGCCGGGCCGGGTGACGTAGGTATGGCGGATGCCGCGCCCGGTGAGCGCGTCGTGCAGCGCGCCGACTGCCGGGGCTAGGTCGTCGTCGAGGCCGCAGTCGACGTAGATGCGCAGGCTGTCGCGCGGGTCAAGCTGGCCGACCAGGTGGAGCGGGTCGCGCGAGGCGAAGGCGTCGGGGTCGCCCAGTCCGAAGATCCACGGCGGGCCGAGGCGCTCCTCGGTGAACAGCGCCGGGCTGTGGATGCCCACCGCGCAGAACTGCTCCGGATGCGTGAAGGCCAGCACCGCCGCGCCTGCGCCGCCCATCGAGATGCCTGCGATGGCCCGCGAGTCGCGGTCGGTGCGGATGCGGAACTTCTTCTCAACGGTTGGGATGACGTCCTCCAGCAGGTAGTCGCCGTAATCGCCGAAGCCGTCCAGCGCCTTCTCGAAGTAGTCAGGGTCGAGCCGGGTGACGGGGCTGAAGTCGCCGCCGGGGTCCTCGGCGTTGACGAAGAAGCTCTTGTCGCCCTGCGGCATCACCGCCACGAACGGCGGCAGCGCCCCGGCGTCGATCAGCCGGTCGGCGACGGTAGGCAGGTTGATCGCATCGGTCCAGTAGGTCTCGTCACAGCCCCACGGGTGCAGCAGGTAGGCCACCGGGTAGCGCAGGTCAGACTCGCCGTAGCGCGGCGGCAGGTAAACGTGCAGCCGCATCGACCGGTACAGTGCGCGGCTGCGAAAAACCCTATCGACCAGACTGCCAGAGACCGGCGGCATGCTGATGGTTGCCCTCCGTGATGATCCATGCGTACGGGCGCAGAGTGTACCACAAGACGCAGGGGTCCGTCAGGGCGCTATCCATCTCGCAGCAATCTGAACCCTATCTCCTGCCTCGGAACCCATCCCGCCGGGCCTGCGTATAGAATCGTGACATGTAATCAATCAACCGGAGAGGACATCATGAGGCGAAGCGGCTTTTTCTGGGGCGGGATGCTGATCATTGTGGGTGGCTTGCTGCTGCTGGCGAACATGGGCATTCTCAGCGTGAACATCTGGAAACTGGTATGGCCGGCGGCGTTGATCGTGCTGGGGCTGTGGGTGCTGGTCGGCGTGACGCAGCGCGGCGGGCGTATCGAGTTGCAGCGCGTCAGCGTGCCGCTCGAAGGCGCGGAGAAGGCCCGCGTGCGGATTCAGCACGGCGTGGGCGACGCGAACGTGGCAGCCGGCGCGGATTCGGGCGCGCTGATGAGCGGTGAGTTTGCCGGCGGGCTGGATTACCAGGCCCACCGCGATGGCGCGACGCTGGATCTAAAAATGAAGATGCCCGACATGGGTTTTCCCTTCTTCTTCCCGTGGGATTTGCCGCAGGGCATCACCTGGCAGGTGGGCCTCAACCCGGACGTGGCGCTCGACCTGCTGGTCAAGGGCGGCGCGGGCCGGCTGAATGTTGACCTGGGCGACCTGCGCGTCACCGACTTCAAGCTGGACGGCGGCGTAGGCGAGATGTCGCTGACGTTTCCGGCGCGGGCCGGGGCGACGCGGGCGAAGATCGACGCGGGGGTAGGCGAGCTGCGCATCCGCATCCCCGAAGGCGTCGCGGCCCGCATCGACAAGGAAGGCGGGCTGGGCGCGATTACTGTCGACAGGCGCTTCGCACAGACGGGCGACAACCTCTACCAGTCGCCAGACTACGACACTGCCGAGAACAAGATCGACCTGCGGATTAAAGGCGGCGTCGGCGCGGTGAACGTCCGGTAGGGTGCGCATCACGCGCTACCCGATGAGTGGGGCCGCTGGCTTGCCGGCGGCCCTTTTATGTTGCGGACTCGCCTGAGGGCGCGATGCCAAGTGCCTGCTCGTAGACCGACAGCGTCTCGGCGATGGTGCGTGCCAGGCTGAATTCCCTGGCGCGGACGAGCGCTTTCTGCCCCAGATCGCGAGCCAGCTCATCCTGGTTGAGGATGGCCATGATCGCGCCCGCCAGGTGGCGGGCGTCGCGTGGGTCGACGCTGAAGCCCGCCTCGCCAACGATCTCCGGCAGCGAGCTGGCGCTGCTGGCGACGACCGGCGTGCCGCACGCCATCGCTTCGAGCAGCGGCAGCCCGAACCCCTCGTACAGCGACGGAAAGACGAAGCAGCGCGCCATGCGGTACAGTGCGGGTTTGTCACCCTCATCGATCCAGCCGATGGGCCGCACCACGTCGCCCAGATTCATCTCCTCGACCAGCCGCGACACGTCGGCAAAGCGCGCCGAGCGCTTCTCCGGCAGGCGGCCTGCCAGTACCAGCGGCACCTGGTCGCCCAGCCCATCGCGCACGTAAGTGTAGGCTTTCAGCAGTGTGTGGAGGTTCTTGCGCACGTCGTAGCCGCCCAGGTACAGCACGTAGTCGGGCGGCAGGTCGTACTTCTGGCGCACCGCCGCGTCGAGCGCTGCGGCGGCGGGCTGATAATCCGCGCCAGCAGCCAGTGGCACCACGCGGACGCGCTCTGCCGGGATGCCCAGCCGCGCCAGGATGTCGGCCTTCGAAGCCTCGGAGTTGGTGATGATCGCCGCCGCGCCGCGCGCCGAGGCGGCTACCAGCCCGGTGTACAGCCGCGCCAGCGGCCCGCCGCGATATTCCGGCAGCAGCATCGGGATCAGGTCGTGGATGGTGACCACCACCGGCACGGGGCTGCTCAGCGGGCCGCCCCAGTACGGCACATGGGCCAGGTCCGCCCCGACGCGCCCGGCGGCCTGCGGGAAGCCTGCTGCTCGAAACGCACTTTGGCGAGGTGCCCCCGCCCGCGCAGCGCCACACGTTCGACGGCCACCCGCTGCGGCGCGTCGACTGGCATACCCCGCGGCGCGATCAGCGTGATCTCAAGCCGGGGCGTGATCTCGGAGAAAGTCTGCACAAGCTGGCGCAGGTACTGCCCGCTGCCCGTGTCAGGCCGGTCCCAGAACCAGGCGTTGATGGCGATGTGCATGGTGGGGCGATCTGCTCCTGTCAGCGAGCGTCAAGGATCACATAGCTGCGACGCGAGACTTCAACAAAGCCAAGCTTGGCGGCGACGCGCAGCGAGGCGTGATTGTCTTCGCCACAGCTCCATACCGGGACGCGCCCGCCTGCCTGTATGGCGCACGCCACGAGCGCCGATGATGTCGTGGAAAGTCCGCGCCCGCGATAGTCTGGCAGTGTCGCAACGCCGATCTCGCCATGACGTGGCGTGAGAGCTGACGTGTGAGCCATCGCCACAAGCTGGCCGCCGACCACTGCCCCGGCAACGATGCCATGTGTCAGCAGGTCGCGCAGGCTCCCGAACGCTGCCGAGTGCAGCTCTTCGGGGCTGGATTCATAAAGGGTAAGGTCGGCGAGGGTCAGGAGACGCACAACGGCGTTTGGTATCTCTGGCGCTGGCGTCGTAAGGATGTGAAAGACGTCGCCGTACAGACGGGGCGATGTGCCGCGCTGCGCTGCGAAGAGGCCAGCGAGGGCAGACGCTACCGGGTTGCTCACCTCGACGCACCACCAGCCGGACACGCCCTGCAGCAGATTCCACAACGCGGAAGCGTCGTCGCCGAAGCCCATTGGCTCGCCCGGCATGTCGTCGGTCTGGATAATGGCAGCGGAAAAGTGGGCTGGGTCACCAGTTACCCATGCACGGCAGCGACCATCCCTCAGGCGATGGACGGCCTGCACCGTTTCGGGCGTGTCGCCCAGCGCATCGGCCAGCACAGCGTAGGCCGATTGCGGCAGGGGCAAGCAACCGGTGGATGGCATGCCTAGAGAATCCCGGCTGCTGCCAGGATGACGATCAGGACGCCGACGGCCATGCGGATGATCGCTGCCTGGTCGGCCTCGTCACCCTTTGCCTTGCCCACCAGCCAGCGGTCGACATGGCGGCGCAGCGGCGGGAATGCCGAGACGAAGACCAGCACCCCGACGACACCCGGTCCCCAGTGCCCGCCAAACATGACGGTGAACAGCAGCAGCACGCCGACGACCAGGATCAGCGCCTGCAGCGCGCGGGCAGGCACCGGCTCCGGCGCGTGTCCGGCGGAGCGGCTGCCTGATTTACTGCCGGGCGATTGTTTTGTAGCCATGTGGATGAGTCTTGTGCCAGGCCCAGGCGGTCGTGACGATATCGTTCAGATCGGTGTGGCGCGGACGCCAGCCCAGCTCGTCGTTGATCTTCTCGGCGCTGGCGATCAGGATCGGCGCGTCGCCGGGGCGGCGCTCGGTCTCAACTGCCGGGATGGCGTGCTCGCTGACGGCCCGCGCCACCGCCAGCACCTCGCGGATGCTGTAGCCGCGCCCGGTGCCCAGGTTATAGGTCATGGCCCCGTTGGTATCCAGCGCATCCAGTGCCAGGATGTGCGCCGCAGCCAGGTCTTCGACGTGGATGTAGTCGCGGATGCAGGTGCCGTCCGGCGTGGGGTAGTCAGTGCCGAAGATCAGCAGGTGCTCGCGCTGGCCGAGCGGCACCTGGAGCGTAAGCGGGATCAGGTGCGACTCCGGCTGGTGGGCCTCGCCGCGCAGCGGTGTGCCGTCCGCGTCGAGCATTGCGCCGGCGGCGTTGAAGTAGCGCAGCGCGCAGTATTTGAGGCCCTTCGTCTCGCGGTACCAGCGCAGCATGCGCTCGATCATCAGCTTGGTCTCGGCGTAGACGTTGGCCGGGCTGATGGGATCATCCTCGGCCAGCGGTGCATCCTTGCTGGCGTACACGCCCGCCGTCGACGAGAACACGATCCGCTCGACGCCGTGCGCGGCCATCGCGTCGAGCAGTGTGATGGCGTTGGCGGCATTGTTGCGGAAGTACTTGCCCGGCTTCTGCATCGACTCACCCGCCTCGATGAACGCGGCGAAGTGCACCACGGCCTCCGGTTTGACCGCGCCGAAGGCGGCGTCCAGCGCCGCCGGGTCGTCGAGGCTGCCCTGGATGAAGTCCGCGCCGCCGGGGATCGCGTCGCGGTAGCCGGTGATCAGGCTGTCGTAGACGGTCACCTCGTGACCCGCGTCGAGCAGATAGGCGACGGTCGCCGAGCCGATGTAACCTGCCCCGCCGATGACAAGTATCCTCACGCGGCCTCCTCGTAAGCTGGTAGCCCACCCTGTAGATAGGCCAGCACCGCTGCTTCGCTGCGCCGGGCGGTTTCCTGCTGGAACGCCTCCAACTGCCCGTGCGAGACGACGTTGAACACCTCGGCGT
The DNA here is from genome assembly GCA_963787375.1 of uncultured Chloroflexia bacterium. Lineage (GTDB taxonomy): Bacteria > Chloroflexota > Anaerolineae > Aggregatilineales > UBA3940 > CAWBCR01. The sequence goes on from CAWBCR010000002.1 coordinate 201,459, forward strand.
TCATGCGCCCCTCGTCGAGCACCACCGCCTCAAGCGCCTCCGGTGCGATGCCGTTGGACCGTGCGAACATGGTCGAGATCAGCCGCGCGCCGCCGTGCTCAATACGCTCGGCGACGTGGTCGCGCCACTCCACCAGGTAGCGGTCGGCGACGAACGGCAGCCAGCCGTGCGGCTCGGCGCGCTGCATCTGCGCGACGGCTCCGCCCGGCACGTGCTGCGCTGCGGCGTACTCCAGATAGGTCATCAGCAGGCTGTAGCGCCACCAATTCGGGTGATGGGTGCCCCACGGGATGCCCTGTATGAACAGGCCGGGCATCACGATCTTTTCCACCCACGTCTGATCCATGATCAGGTGCGTCATGTAGCCGGCGACAAACGCGGCGTGCGGCTGGCTCAGCGAGGAGGCGTCATGCAGCGCGGGCCACGCCTCGACCATCGCCACCGAGGCCGGGCGCAGGTCGGCAGGCGGGATCGCAAAGAAGTGCGTCGTCTCGCGGGACTGGCCGCTCTGAATACGCACGTCGGGGCTGATGGCACCCAGCAAAAAGGCGGCTCGCGCCGCGTCGTCTGCCAGCCACGGCAGCGCCGATTGGACCGGCGCGCGGGCCAGCAGGTCGCAGACAGCCGCAATGTGCGTTTGCGCGTTCGGCATAGTGAGATCGATTCTACCGTATGCCGGAGCGCAGGCAAAATCGGTGCGGGAAAACGGCATGGGTATCGTCCATACGACTTACCTCACCCCGACGCCGACCGCCGTTCATCCTCCTCGTCCAGCGCACGCGTCAGCCAGCGGACCAGCGCCAGCGCCATCACAGCCACCCACACCAGCAGCAGGCCCGCCCACAGCGCGGCGTTGAAGTCGCGCTCCAGCGCGCCGTAAACCAGCAGCGGCATGGTCTGGGTGCGGCCCTGCAGGCTGCCCGCGAACAGGATCGTCGCGCCGAACTCGCCCAGCGCGCGGGCCCAGCTCAATACCAGCCCGACCAGCAGCCCGCGCGCGCTGAGCGGCAGCGTGATCGCCGTAAACAGCCGCCAACCGCCCGCGCCGTCGATGTTGGCCGCCTCTTCCAGCTCGCGCGGGATCGACGAGAACTCGACCTGCGCCGCGCGGATGTAGAACGGCGCGGCGACGAACACCTGCGCGATGACCACCGCCGCCGTCGAGAACGGCAGCACGATGCCCAATGCCTCCAGCGGCGCGCCGAACAGTCCGCGCCGCCCAAAGGTCATCAGCAGCGCCAGCCCGGCGACGACCGGCGGCAGCACAATCGGCAGCTCGACCAGCACGTTCAGCGCCCGCTTGAGCGGGAAGCGGTAGCGGGCGAAGACGTAAGCCAGCGGCGTCCCGAAGCACACAATCGCGATGGCGCTCAGCGCCGTCGTGCCCAGGCTCAGGACTACCGCCTCGATGACCGACCGGCTGGCCAGCGACTGAAACCCGCCCGGCGCAGCCAGCGCGCGCCCAGCCAGCGCCACCGCCGGCAGGATCAGCAGCGCCAGCATCAGCGCGGCCAGCGCCGCAACTGCGATCCGGCCCGCCGGCAAACGACGCGGCATGGCCTCAGCCTCCAGGGGCCGCGCCGAAACCCCAGCGCGCCAGGATGGCCTGCCCGTCGGGGCTGAGGATGAAGTCGACGAAGGCCCGCGCGAGGTCAGGATGTGGCGCATCGGTGATCGTTCCAACAGGGTACGCAGCGGTGACATTGAATGGGTCCGGTATCTCGATTTGTTTGATCTGATCGGCGACGTCCGGCGTCACGTCGGAGATGTACACGATGCCGGCGTCGCCTTCGCCCAGCGCGATCTTGGCGACGACCTGGCGCACGTTGCTCTCTTCCGAGACGAGGTTGTCGTACACCGCCTGCTTGAAGGCCGCGCCGAAAGCCGGGTCGGCGGCCATGCTGGCGACAGCCTGGTCGGCGTAGTCGCGCACTGGCACGCCCCGCTCGGCCAGGATCAGTTTGAGGCCCGGCTGGGCCAGGTCGGCTATCGTGTCGATCCCGGCGGGGTTGTCGGCGGGCACGATGATCGTCAGGCGGTTGGTGGCAAACGTGACGGTCGGGATGGCGACGCGCCCGGCGTTGACGGCGACACCCATCTGCCGTTCGTTGGCCGAGGCGAACACGTCGGCCAGCGCGCCCTCGACAAGCTGCGTGGCAAGCTGCGACGACGCGGCGTAGTTGCGCACGACGCTCACGCCGGGGTGGGCGGCTTCGAACGCGCTGGCGAGGTCGTCGAAAGCGTTGGTCAGCGATGCGGCGGCAAACACGATGACCTCGTTCTCATGGATGTCGACAATCTCGCTGCTGGGCGCGGTTCCGGGCGTGCCGCCCGGCCCGGCATCTGGCGGCGAGGCGGCGGGCGGGGCCGCGCACGCGGCAAACAGCAGGCAGCAGGCGAGCAGGATCGGCGGGGGGGTGGTGCGGTTCACGCTTATGGCTCCTTGAGGAGGCGGGATCGGCAGGTGTGCAGCCAGTCGATGATGAAGTCAAGCTGTTTGCGGCGGAACTCGACGACTAACTCGTAGAAGACATGGTCAGGCCGGTCGGCGGCAGCGACTTCGCGGGCGTCCTCGCGGGCGCGGCGCTCGCGGCAGCTTGCGATCTGCGCGTCGATCAACTGGCCCAGGCCGGGCAGGCCCAGCAGGTCGAAGAAGCGCAGCTTGACCAGCAGCACGACGCGGATCAGGCGCGGCGGCATGACCGGCTCGGCCAGCCAGCGGTTGAACACCTCGCGACCGGCATCGGTCAGGCGGTACATTTTACGTGGTGGCCTGTCCTCCTGCGGCTCGGTCGACAGGTCGAGGTAGCCACGGTCGTGCAGCGCCGCCAACGCCGCGTAGAACCGGCTGCGCCCGACTTCGCACACGGCCCCGAAGTTCTGCGTGACCTCGTGGTACAGCTCGTAGCCGTAGTTGGGGCCGGGCACCAGCAGGCCCAGCGCGATGTAATCCAGCACCAGCGCGGTCACTTCACGCTGTTTGTCGGCACGTGACGGCATCATTCACCATCTGGCTATTCAGGCTGTGAATAGGGTCCCTGATAGTATAGCGTACTTTGCGGTGTTATGTGTCACATTGCCGGGCGCGGAGAATCACTTTTCCGAGTCGACGCGGACCCACAGCAGCAGCACCACCAGCGCGGCCATGTCGACCAGCATGGCGGCTGCGCCGTTGGCCAGCATCCCGGCGCGGAACAGCAGCGGCCCGGCCAGCGCGCCCAGCATGCGCCCCGCGCCCAGCGCGGTGTAATTGCCGGCCATCAGCGTGGCCCGTGCGCCGGGGACCAGCTCGGTCATCAGCGGCAGCGAACTGACCAGCATGAACTCAAACGTAAGGTACAGCAGGAACAGGCCGATCAGCGCGCCAACCAGCGTGTGGCCTATCAGCGGCAGGAGCAGGCAGGCGGCGGCGTTCAGCGCCAGCCCGATGCCGACCGCGCGGCGCTTGCCCAGCCGGTCGGCGAAACCCGCGACCAGCCCTTCGCCGCCCAGCTCCGCGACGCCGATCACGGCGGAGGCCGCTCCCAGCGCCGCGATCTGAAGGCCGAAGGCATTCTCCATCCACGCGCCAAACACGATGTTGACGACCTCGTTGCCGCTGCTGGCCAGCAGCCCGACGGCCAGCCCGGCCAGCGCCACGGGATGCGCCAGCACGGTCCGCACGCCGTTGGAGAAAGATGGACGGTCGGCCTGCGCCGGGGCGTCGTCAGGCAGCAGCCGCCACAGCACGACGGCAGCCAGTGCCGCCAGCCCGGCCAGAAACGGGAAGGGTGCTCGCCAACCGGCGCGGGCGATGAGCCACGCGGCGACCGGCACGCCGAACAGGTAGGCCGTCGACCAGCCAATCTCGGTCAGGGCGATGGCCAGCCCGCGCTGCTCGTAGGCGACCCGGTCGCCGAGGTATGCCTGCTCGGCGGGATCGAAGGTGATTTTGCCCAGCCCGGCGAGCAGCAGCGCGGCGAACAGCGCCCAGTAGGTCGGCCACACCAGCACCAGCAGCAGCCCACCGCTGAACATCGCCAGCCCGGCCAGCATGGTGACTTTGCGCCCGCGCGCGTCGCTGACCGCGCCCATGACCGGGCTGATCGCGCTCAGCGCCGAGCGAGCCGTGACGGCCAGAGCCATCGTCTCCAGGCTGACGCCGACGCTGCGCGCCAGGGTCGGCAGGAAGGGATACACCATCCGCCAGCCGGTGTTGAGCGCCGTGCGTGTCAGTGTGAAGGCGGCGATCTGGCTGCGCAGGCGCGCCGGACGGGTCACAGTGCGGCTACTTGGCCGCAGCCAGCGCGGCCTCGTCGAGCATATCGCTGGTGTAGCCCCGCAGACCGGGGTACTTCCACGCAATCCACAGCGTCAGCAGGACGGTCGCCAGCCCGCCGGTGAGGATCGAGAACGGCACGCCCAGCGCCGCCGCGACCAGCCCCGCTTCCATCTCGCCAAGCTGCGGGCCGCCCATGTAGAACATCATGTTGACGCTCGTCATGCGCCCGCGCAGATGGTCCGGTGTGATGACCTGCCGGATGGTGTTGCGGATGACCATCGAGACGGTGTCGGCTGCACCTGTGGTCGCCAGCATCAGGTACGACAGCGCAAAGGCAGTCGAGACGCCAAATACCGCCGTCGCCGCGCCGTAGATGACCACGGCGACCAGCAGCACCACGCCCTGGCGGTAGATGTCCTTGCGCAGCGAGAGCACTGCCCCCGCGACGACCGCCCCGGCGGACTGGGCCGTGCGCAGGATGCCGTAACCCGCCGCGCCGACGTGCAGGATGTTCCCGGCGATGATGGGTAGCATGGTATTCGCCGACGAGAAGAACGTGGCGAAGAAGTCGACCAGCATGGTGCTGCGCACGATGCGTTCGTGGTATACGAAGCGCAGCCCTTCGATCATCGGCTTCCAGCCCAGGCCGGTGTTGGCAGCCTCGACGCGGCCCCGGTAGCGCATCAGCGCCAGTGCGGTCAGCACTGCGGCGAAGCTCACCGCGTTGACGACGTATATCCAGCCGATATTCATGTTCAGGAAGCCCAGCATCCCGCCCGTGATCGTCGGGCCGGTGATGGTGGCGATCTCCAGCACCACCGTGTTGAGGCTGATGGCGTTGGTCAGGTGCTCGCGCGGGACGAGGTTGGGGATCAGCGACTGCCGCGCCGGATTATCGAAGGCGGCGGCAGCAGACATCGCCGCTGTCAGCAGGTAGATGGCGATCAGCGAGTCGTGCCCGGTCAGGGTCAGCAGGCCGAGCGCCAGCGCGAACAGCGCCTGCGCGCTCTGCGTGAACATCATGATCAGGCGGCGATCCTGCGCGTCGGCAACCAGCCCGCCCAGCATTGCGAACAGCACCACCGGGATGACGCGCACCAACCCCATCGTGCCCAGCCCCAGTGCCTGCGCGCCGATGCGCAGCGGGTGGCCGAACAGCGTCAGCACGAAATCCTGACCTTGCAGCCGCTCGTAGACATGCCAGTCGACGGCGGCAAGCTGCATCTGCGTTCCGATGACCGAGACGAACTGCCCGAACCACAGCAGTCGGAAATCGTGGTGCTGGAGGGCAACCAGCCGCGAGCTGAGTGTCGATGGGGGCTTGCCGGCGTGTGACATGGACTCCTCAAACATGTGCCGTCTGGCGATGCTGCTGTACTGTATCCGATCTTGATGAGACGTTCAACTAACAATCCGTGGCCTATGGCTGAACGCCTCAGCAATGGCCATCAGCCGGGGTCACGCCTTGCGCCTTCATGTGATGATCATGTACCTTCTTGGTAGAGACACCGTGAGCATGAAGCTTTGTAAAGGAGCCGCGATGACCGGAACATTCACTATCGGCCTGCCGCGCATGCACCTTGAGCCCGGCGAGCACCGCGCGTTCCTGCCGTCGTTTGTGGGGCGGCTGGAGAAACTGGGCTACAGCGTTGTGCTGGAGACGGGCTACGGCAGCGGTGTGGAGCATACAGCCGACGACTATACGCAGGTCGCGCCGAACGTGCGCTTCGCGCCGCATGCCGAGGTGTACCGGCAGGACTACGTGCTGGTGCTGCGCTACCCGGCTGAGGCCGATCTGGACCACATGCCGCCCGGCGCGTGCCTGATCACGATGGCGCACTATCCCACCCGGCCCGACCGCGTCGAGAACTTGAGGATGCGTGAACTGGAGGCGATCTCCCTCGACGGGATCAAAGACGATTCGAACCGCAGACTGGTCGAGAATTTAAAAGCAGTCGGCTGGAACGGCATGGAGGCGGCCTTCAAAGCCCTGCGCCGGACGTACCCTTCGCCCGGCTTCGAGAGCCCGCAGCGACCGCCGATCCAGGTAACGCTGATCGGCGCAGGGGCGGTCGGCGGGCACGCGCTGCATGCCGCTGTTCGCTATGCCGACGCCGACCTGCGCGAGCAGCTTGCGGGCAAAGGCGTGCCGGGCGTGCAGGTAACGGTCGTTGACTACGACGTGACTCCGCATGAGAAAGTCATGCGCGACCTGCTGTCACGCACCGATATCCTCGTCGATGCCACGCAGCGCCCTGACCCTACAAAGGTCATCATCCCCAACGCCTGGATCGCCGGTATGCCCGAACACGCCGTCCTGCTGGACCTATCCGTCGATCCCTACGACTACTCGCAGGACCCGCCTTTCGTCAAGGGTATCGAGGGCATGCCAAGTGGTAACCTTGACCAGTATGTTTTCGACCCGGACGATCCGGTATATGATCATCTTGCGAAGCTCACGGATACCACCCATCGCCGCACGGCGGTCTCGTGCTATTCCTGGCCAGGCGTCTATCCACGTGAGTGTATGAGGTTGTATGGCCGGCAGCTTCACCCATTGATGCGCAACCTGATCGACGCGGGCGGTGTGGCGGCTATCAGCCTGCAGGGGCGCTTCTTCCAGCGGGCGCTGGCCCGCGCGAAGCTCTCCAACTGGGAAACAGTAACCGCCTGAGCGGCACCGCGCGCAATCGTCTGTCTGGGTCAGACAATCTGAGCCTGCCCGCCTTCCGCACGTCTTTTCTGTGCGCTGTTTTGATTCTGTGTGCTGCCTGACAGGGAGAATGCTATGCCCCCACCACAAACAATCGGTTTTCCCCGGATGATGAAGGAGCGTGGCGAGAAGCGTGTCTTCCTGCCGGAGTTTATTCAGTTCCTTACCGAGCTTGGCGCGACGGTTTACGTCGAGGAAGGCTACGGCTCGCGCAGCGGCTACACCTTTGCCGACTACCGGCGCGGCAGCGAAGCGGTGATCGAGTGCAGCCGCGAAGAAGCCTTCGCCCAGGAGATCGTGCTGGTGCTGCGCTCGCCCCTGTTTGAGGAGTTTGACCTGCTCAAGCCCGGCCACTGCCTGATGTCGATGCTGCACCTCCCGACCCGCCAGCCGCGGGTCAGCCGCCTGCAGGAGCTGGGCGTCCACGCCATCTCGCTGGATGGCATCGTCGATGACCGCAATCTGCGGCTGGTCGAGAACATGCGCGCGGTCGCGTGGAACGGCCTCGAAGTGGCGTTCGACGTGCTGGAGGGCCTTCCTGAGGGGCTCACCCGCAGGCCGGACGACCCGAATTCGCGTGCTGGTCCTCGGCGCGGGAATGGTCGGCAAGCACGCTGTCGAAGCGGCGACCAAGCTGGGCAACGTCGAGCGCAACCAGGAGAGCATGGCCGAGGGCAAGCCCGGCTCGGTGGCGCTGACAGTGGGCCGCAGCCTGACGCGCAACGCGCAGGCGATGGAGCGTCTGTTCCATGAGGCCGACATTCTGGTCGACGCGACGCAGCGCCATAACCCGGCAGAGCCGGTCGTGCCCAACGACTGGATCGCCTGGCTACCGCCGCACGCGGTCATCACCGACCTGGCCGTCGACCCGTACCTGATCGAGGCGGACAGGCCGGTCGTGCGGGGCGTCGAGGGTATCCCACAAGGCAACCTCGACCAGTACATCTTTGCGTCCGACGATCCGGCCTGGGATGAGGCAATTCCGGCGGGCGTCTCGACTGAGAACCGCCGCACAGTCGTGTCGTGCTACTCGTGGCCCGGCCTGCACCCGCAGGCATGTATGACGCACTATGCCCTCCAGCTCAAACCGCTGATGCGGGTGCTTTTCGAGAAAGGCCACAACGATCTCTCGCTGGAAGGCAGCTACTTCGAGCGGGCGTTGGCGCGGGGCACGCTGCGCGAGTGGGTCCACGTGGCGCACTATGGACCGCGCCCGCGCTGATTGACATTCAGAACGGGTGTTCGTATAATTAAGGGTATGAACATCCGCATGGCACCCGACCCTATTGACCGGCTGATTCAGATCGGCAGCGCCAACGACCTCGAGGCGGCAGGCGACCGCCCGATGGCGGCGAGCGACGTGGAGGCCATCCGCCTGATGCCGCGCGAGGGACGCGAGATCCCGGTAGAAATCGCCGGGGTGATGTCGTGCATCACCGAGGTGTCGACGCCGACCGGCAAGAAGCCGGTGCTCAAGGCGATGGTCACCACCGCCTGCGAGAAGAACTGCTTCTACTGCCCGTTCCGCGCCGGGCGGGCCAAAATGCGCCGCGTCACCTTCAAGCCCGACGAACTGGCGCTGGCCTTCGACCGGCTGGAGCGGGCAAAGCTCGTCGACGGGATCTTCCTGTCGTCGGGGATCATCGGCGGCGGCGTGCGCACCGAAGACAAGATCATCGATACCATTGAGATCATCCGCCGCAAGTACCACTATCAGGGCTATATCCACCTGAAGATCATGCCCGGCGCGGAGTACGACCAGATCGTGCGGGCCATGCAGCTTGCCGACCGCGTGTCAATCAACCTGGAAGGGCCGACGCAGGAGCGGCTGACGGCGCTCGCACCCAAGAAAGACTTCGCCGGCGACCTGCTGGAACGGATGCGCTGGGCGCACGCCATCCGCACGCAGGCCAATCTCGACATGCCGGGCGCGATCCGCGCCAGCGTGGTGACTCAGTTTGTCGTCGGCGCGGTCGGCGACACCGACCTTGAGCTGTTAAGCCTGACGCACAACCTGCATCGCCAGCTTGGCCTGAAGCGCGCCTACTTCTCGGCCTTCAACCCTATCGAGCAGACGCCGTTTGAGGACCTGCCACCCACGCCACCGCTGCGCGAGTTCCGGTTGTACCAGGCCAGCTTCCTGCTGCGCGATTACGAGTGGGACGTTGAAGACCTGCCATTCGAGGGCGAAGGCAACCTGCCGTTAGAGGTCGACCCGAAGCGCGCCTTCGCCGATGCCACGCTGCGCGAGAACCCGATCGAAGTGATGAAGGCCACTCGCCGCGAGTTGCTGCGTATACCGGGCATCGGGCCTAAGGGGGCCAACGCCATCCTCCGCGCCAGGCGCAAAGGCTGCCTCGCCGACCTTGCCGCGCTGAAGGGGATCGGGCTGGCGGGGATGGATCGCGCTGCGCCGTACATCGTCCTCGACGGGCACCGCTCGCCGGTGCAGCTTCTGCTGTTCTGAACTGCGCCTGACCGATCAGGTTGTGATTCTCCTCTCAATTAGCCTGGCCCTCGAATTTGCCTGCGCTGCCAGCATCGAGTTATAGTGCCCCCTTCGAAACCGGCGTTGTTGAAAGGCCAGGCCACATTGTCAGGTGATTTTGCCGATCTGAAGACATATGAGTGGCTGCGCGCGCGGTTTTCCGGATCCCCCTGGCTGACCTTTGTGATTGACGGCCTCATCCTCCTTCCAATCTTCGTCTCCACCCTCCTCAACCCGACTCAGGTCATACACGACATGGCAGAATTCCTGATAGAGGCCGACCTTGTCCTGGACGGATATCGGCCCTACGCAGATTATCTTGAGCGCAATTTCCCTATGGCGCAGCTGATTCACGTTCCTGTGGTATTTGTGTCGCGGATTTATCCGTTAACCCCATACCGATGTTCAAGCTTTCGATACTTGTGCTAACCATATGGTCTATCGGGATGATCTACATTGTTCTGAAAGACCATACGAAGTTGCATGGCCGGTTTGTTGGCCTGTGGCTGGGGGTAGGGGTTGCGCTGTTCACCTTGCAGACGTTTCTGACTTTCACTTATGGCCAGCGTGAGCACATGTTCATCCTGCTGTTCCTGCCAGGCCTGGTCCTGCGCTGGTGTCGCTGGAATGAGGAGCGTCTCAACCCCAGGCTGGCCGTCTTTCTGGGGATCATGGCCGGCATCGGGGCCTGGATCAAACCATACTTCTTGCTGGTGGTGCTTGCAGTCGAGATCTACTGGCTACTGGTGCATCGAAATCTCAAACCGCTGGTTCAGCCCGAAACAATTGGGTTCGCATCCATTGGGTTGATTTACATGGTCGCCTTTCTGGCCTTTCCAGAAATTGCAAAGGTACTTCTGGCTGTTGTGAGTGAAAGCACTGCCAACTATCTGCCTCGCTCATCATATACAGTCTTCGATGTTATAAAGAGCTATGCGAGCCAACCCGAATTACTGATCCTGGCCGCAATTGGGATTGTGTATCCACTTTCACGAAAAAGCCTTCGGTCGTTCATGCATGCGCTTGGTGTTCTGGTACTGGCCGGGATGGCCATTGCTATTATCCAAGGATATTGGGGTTATCGCCTTCTGCCTGCTGTAACGCTGGCATCGCTGATCGCAGTGCTGGTCCTGGCGGATTGGCTGTGGCCGGAGTTGGCTGTGAGACCGCCTTTGTCTCGCATCCGATGGTACCAGCTTGCCCCGAAAGCTATTGTGCTTTTGCTGGTTGTGCCCCTCCTGGTTTGGTGGATGACCCCAAACGCTGAGGATGCCCGGCGAAAAACGGTAGTCGACAGCGACTTCCATCAATTGATACGAGATACTACCCAGAAGGGGGATCGGATTGCTGTCCTGTCCTATTCCATATCGCCCTTTCGCACGCTGGCTCAGACGCAGCGCAAACTGGGTTTCAGTGATGTGATGGGAGACGCTCTCCGCTATGGTTTTGACCCAACATATGTATCCGACCCACGAGCGCCGCTTTCGGAGATGCTCATCCAATACCTGGACAGGTTGCGGCGCGACCTCTACCGCTGGAAGCCTGAGTTGATCGCAATCGACGTCACACGGAATGACTTTATCACGCTCCTGAAGAACCGCGGGATCGTTCAAAGGGATATCCTGCCCGAGTACGTGTACCGGGGAGAGTTTTTCGACGGCGACACCACGACCCTGGCTGTCTACCAACGCATCGGGCCACCGCCCCCGATGGATCTTTCGCTCCGGTTTGGGCAGCACGTCGAACTCGTCGGCTGGCGGCTGAACGGAAACAGCGTGGTACATCCCTGCGAGCAGATCACGTTCGATAGTTGGTGGAAGGCGGTGAGCCAACCGGACGCGACCTACAGCATGAGCCTGACGCTGGTTGACAACGGGCAGGGAATTGCCAATCAGGATGGCCCCCCCGCGCAGATTGACACAGTTGATTGGCTGGTGGGTGGGCAGTTGGCGGATCGGCGCACACTGACGATCCCATGTGACATCCAACCGGGCACGTACGCGCTGCTGGTATCGATGTATGATGTAAACAGCCTGGAGCTGCTGCCCATTACGTATCCCGATGGTGGCTATCTGGGCCAGTACTACTACGTTACTGACGAGATCGTCGAAGGCGCAGCGCCTTAAGATTTGATGGTTGAGGGCTTGTGATACGATGAAATGTCAAAGACAAACGAAAACTAATGCCTGCTGCGCTGAAGTGGATCGCGCTGCGCCGTACATCGTCCTCGCTGGGCACCGCCCGCCGGTGCAGCTTCCGCTGTTCTGATTGGCGGTTATCAGTTCGCTGTCAGGCACCCCCACCGGTTGGGGGTGCTTTTTGATTCGGGCCACGGTAAAACAGGATTGTTGTGTTTTGCGCCGCCGTGGCGGGCTTGCCGGCAAATCCGAACGGGAATCGGCGCGGCTGCGTAGAATACCATGAATGTGGCAAGCGCCACGCATGAGAAAGGACAATCCATGCCAGGGGAACCTGTCATTCAAACGCAGGGGCTGGTGCGCCGCTTCGGCGACGTCACCGCCGTCGACGGGCTGACACTGGAGATCGCGCGCGGCGAGGTGTTCGGTTTTCTGGGGCACAACGGCGCGGGCAAGACGACCACTGTGCGGCTGCTCAACGGCGTGCTGTTGCCCACCGAGGGCACGCTGCGTGTGCTGGGCTGTGACCCCGTCACCGAGGGGCCAGAGCTGCGCCGCCACACCGGTGTGCTGACCGAGTCGCCGTCGCTGGACGAACGTCTGACGGCCCGCGAGAACCTGTCAATCTACGCCACGCTGTACGACGTACCTGAGGATCGTGTCGCGTCGCGGGTCGAGGAGCTGCTGAAAGGCTTCGACCTGGCCGAGCGCGCCGACGATAAAGCCGGCGGCTACAGCAAGGGCATGAAGCAGCGGCTGGCGCTGGCCCGCGCGCTGATCCATAAGCCCGAGATGCTGTTCCTCGACGAGCCAACCGCCGGGCTGGACCCGGTCGCGGCACGGCAGGTGCACGACCTGATCGTGCGCCTGAGCGGTGAAGGGCACACCGTGTTCCTGTGCACGCATAACCTGATCGAGGCGCAGAAGCTGTGCGACCGGGTGGCTGTGCTGGAGCATGGCAGGCTGCTGGCGCTGGGCACACCCGCCGAACTGAGCGCCCGCTACTCGCACCGGCAGCAGCTTGAGGTCGAGGTCTCGCCGGAGACGATGCCGGCGGCGCTGGAGACGCTGCGCGGGGTGCGCGGCGCGACCGACGTCACTGCCGAGAATCACAGTGTGGTCAGCTTCAGCGGCGTGGGGCACGACAGCGTACCGGACGTGATCGCGCTGCTGGCAGCAGCGGGCGTGCGCATCTACCGCGTCACGCCGCAGGAGCCGTCGCTGGAGGACGTGTATTTTGCGCTGCATGGCGGGGACGCCGTCAGGAAAGAGGTGATCGCATGAACTGGCGTGGTATCCGGGCGGTGATGTCCAAAGACCTGAGAGTCGTGTTTCGCAGCAAGATGGTCATGCTGCCGATGATTATCCTGCCGTTGATCCTGCAAGTGCTAATGCCCATCGGCTTCGGGCTGTCGATGATTCTGATGCCCGACAGTGCTCTGAGCACCACCAACATGCAGGACTTCAACACCATGTTGAGCATCATGCCCGAAGCGGTGCGCAGCACGCTCGTCGTGCTCGACCCGCGTACGATGCTCTTTATCCTGATGACGGTGTATGCCTTCGCGCCGATGTACCTGATCGTGCCCATGATGACGGCCAGTGTCATCGCCGCCGACAGCTTCGTCGGTGAGCGCGAGCGCAAGACAATGGAGGCGCTGCTCTACACGCCGCTGACCAACATCGAGCTGCTGCTCGCCAAGATGCTCGGCGCGTTTTCGGCGGCGCTGGCGGTTGGCATAGGGTCGTTCTTGATCTATGTGGTGGTCCTCAACGGGGTAGGCTGGCCGCTGATGGGCCGCATCTTCTTCCCCAACTGGATGTGGATCGCATTGGTGCTGTGGGTCGGGCCGGCGGTAGCCGGGCTGGGCCTGGGGACGACGGTGCTGATCTCGACCCGCGTCAGCACGTTTCAGGAAGCGTATCAGTTGGGCGCGATTGTGGTGGTGCCCGTCGTGGCGCTGATGCTTGGGCAGATGGCGGGCGTGTTGTACATGAGCGTCGCGCTGGCGCTGGGGCTGGGCGCGGTGCTGTGGATCATCGATGCCGTGATCGTGTGGTTCGGCGTCAAGACCTTCGACCGCGACGCGCTGCTGGCGCGGCTGTAAACCTATCGACACAGGCGAGCGGGGATGCATCGCGCATCCCCGCTTTTGTCTGATTGCTACGGAGATGGCGGGCAGGTGAAGGTATTGCCGCCAAACGTGACGTATGCCTTGACCTGTTCCCAGCGGGCCGGGTCGATCAACACCACGGGCTGGCTGTCTGCGCCAGGCATGGCGGCCACCTCGTAGCCGGTGATCGCGCCTTCGCGCGTGCACACCGGCAGCAGCCCCCAGTTGATCACGCGCGTGTCGATCCAGTCGAGCACAAACACCTGCTGGCCGGTGCCCTTCAAGGCGTCGGGCGTGAGCAGCGGCTCGCCCTCCACCCAGCGCATGTAGTACGGCGCGGGGCCGGGCGGCAGGTCGACCTCCGGCGCGGAGATGACGACCAGGCTGGGTGTGCTGAGCCCCGCCGCGCGGTCGCGGGCCAGCATCTCGTATTCGACTGCCCAACTGTAGTAGAAGGCTGGCGAGTTGGGGTGTGGCATCACCAGCCACGCGCCGGGCTGCGCGTGGTCGAGCAGTGTGGCGGCGTTGGTGATGAAGTCGGTGTGCGTGCTCTGGTCGACCACCGGGAAGTACGTGTACAGGCTCACCCCCACCGACAGCGCCGCCAGCCCCAGCAGCATGCTGGGGTAGACGTTCGCGGCCAGGTTCTGCCCCCGGATCGACAGCGCCTTGACCTGTGGCTGGAGCAGCTCCCACAGCCGGTGCGCCCCGTAACCCATCAGCGGCGCGAAGATGACATAGCACGGCGTCAGGAAGTCATGCCAGTCGGGGATGGCGTAGGTGATGACGAACACGTATTCGGCCACCAGCCCCAGCACCAGCATCCACGCCACCTCGACCTGCCGCTGGAACATCTCCCAGATGCCGACGATGCCCAGCGCCAGCCCCCACGGCCAGAACTGCATCGTGAACTGCCCCAGCGATTCCGGCAGCCGGGCCAGCACGTCACGCCGGGGCAGGGCGAACATCTGCGACTTGAATGGGCCACCGGTCAGGTAGTCGAACAGCGACCCGGCAAACGATCCGCCGGCGGGGCAGTAGTTGCACAGTGCCGGGTGGGCGGCGGCACGCAGCGGGATGTACAGGTACTGCATCGCGCTGGCGGCGACGATCACGGCAGTGATCGCCAGATTGCGCGGGCGAAGCAGCATCGCGCGGTCGGTGATCTCCACCGTGTACAGGAAAACCGGCAGCAGCAGGATCATGCTCAGGTGGTTGCCAAAGCTCAGCGCATAGATGACCACTGCCGCCCAGAAGGCGGCGGGTTTGCGCGTCTGGTGCCAGGTGAGCAGGCAGTACAGCACCAGCACCACGTACAGCGCGTTGAGCGCGTACAGTTCGGAGATGCTCGACAGGTACCACAGCCGCGGCCCGAAAGCGACCGTCACGCTGGCGAAGATGCTGACCGCCAGACTCTGCGTCAGCCGGTAGGTGAGCAGCACGCCCACGCCCGCCGCCGCCGCCGAGAACAGCGCCGACATCAGGTTGAGGCGGTACGCCGCGTTGACGCCGGGCAGTGCCTGCATCGCCAGGTGACCGAGCACCAGATACTGCGGACTGCCCGGCGGGTGGATAATCCCGGCGACCAGCGCGGCGATCTGCAGCTCGATGGAGTTTAGCGACGGGCCGACGCCGGGGTGCAGCGTTTGCAGGTACGCGCCCAGCGTCAGCAGCGCGACGGCCAGCGCAGCCAGCAGGATAATGCGCGGGATGGGTGCTTCGGCGTGCTCCAATTCAGACACAGGGCTCTCCGCGGTGAAGGATGTCGCAGGTGGTGCATTCAGGTTCAGATGCCCATGCTATACTGGATGCGTCAGGCTGACAAGCAACGGCCCTTCCCAAGCAAGGAAGTCCGTCTCCCCTGAATGTGAGCTTCGGTACGTGCAATTCTACCCAATTGCGCTAGCTTTAGGGGATGCTTAGCTGGTTCAGCTGAGCTAGTCGGTGTCGATTAGGTGGATGGCCCGGTAACGCAGCATCCAGGCCCGCACCTGCCGGTCGAACCAGTCATAGGCGGCGGCGTGGAACGTCTCCCGGCTGAGGATGAACGCCAGGCTCAGGAACATTAGCACCGTCAGCCAGAACGCGCAGTGAATGGCGCACGATAGGTCGGCGCTGCCCATGAACAGGCAGCAGGTTGCTACCAGGCTCACGGCGGCAATCGCCGCGCCGGCAATCGCTGCACTCATCGAATTGAGCCATGCCGCGATGGCGGCAGCCACGCGGCAGTTCCGGCACACCGGCAGCAGCATCGACGGCGTGCGCTTCCATTCAAAGCGGATCATCGTCAGTGGTTGCATGCGGTGACATATCGCGCACGGAATTTTAGTGGTCATTTTGACACCGCCCTGTACCCCTACGGACGTTCCTCTATAGCGTAGATCAGGTGCAAGTGCTCGATCAGTGACGAAGATCACAAGTGGGCCAGAGTTTGTTCTGATTGCCCCGATCTCGGCCCGCAGACTGCCGATTGCAGCGTTCCAATCCCACCCTATCCAGAGGACTCATCTTCATGAACCGACAGGCCATACTCGACAACATACGCCAATCCCCCAACGTGACGGTGCTGATCATCGGGGCCGGGGT
Organism: uncultured Chloroflexia bacterium; assembly: GCA_963787375.1. Taxonomy (GTDB): domain Bacteria; phylum Chloroflexota; class Anaerolineae; order Aggregatilineales; family UBA3940; genus CAWBCR01. The sequence continues at coordinate 217,759 of CAWBCR010000002.1, forward strand.
CAACGGCATCGGCACCTTTCGCGACCTGGCCCTGCAGGGCGTCGACGTGCTGCTGGTCGACCGCGGCGACTTCTGCGCCGAGACCAGCGCGACCTCGTCGCGCATGCTGCATGGCGGGCTGCGCTATCTGGAAAACGGCGAGTTCCGGCTGGTGCGCGAGGCGCTCAAGGAGCGCAACCTGCTGCTGAAGAATGCGCCGCACTATGCCCACCCGCTGCCCACGACCGTCCCCATCTACCGCTGGCTGTCGGGCATGTTCAACGCGCCGCTCAAGTTCCTGGGCCTGATCAGCCGCCCCGCCGAGCGTGGCGCGGTCGTCATCAAGATCGGCCTGATGCTGTACGATGCCTACGTGCGCGGCCAGAGTCCGATGCCGGAACATCACTTCGCCTCGCGCGAGGAGTCGCTGCGCCAATGGCCCGACATCAACCCGGAGATCCTCTGCACGGCCACCTACTACGACGGCATGATGCCGCGCATGGAGCAGTTCTGCATTGACCTGATCCGCGACGCGGAAGAAGGTCCGGCGCGGGCCGTCAACTATGTCAGCGCCGTCGACGGCGGCGGCGAGACGGTCACGCTGCGCGACGAACTGACCGGTGAGACGTTTGTCGTGCGTCCGAAGATTGTCGTCAACGCCGCCGGCCCGTGGATCGACTTCGTCAACCGGGCGATGGGCCGCCCAACGGAGATGATCGGCGGGACGAAGGGCTCGCACATTGTGGTCGACCATCCCGGCCTGCGGCAGGCCATCGGCGGCCACGAGTTCTTGTTCGAGAACCGCGACGGGCGCGTCGTGCTGATCTACCCGCTGCTCGACAAAGTGTTGATCGGCTCGACGGACATCCGCGTCGACGACCCCGACCAGGCGCGCTGCACCGACGAGGAGATCGACTACATCCTCGGCATGATCCCACTGGTCTTCCCGCACCTGAACGTGGGCCGCGAGCACATCGTCTACACGATCTGCGGCGTGCGGCCCCTGCCCAGGAGCGGCGTGGGCTTCACCGGCCAGATCAGCCGCGACCACAGCACCGAGGTCATCGAAGCGGGCGTCACAATGGCCTTCCCGATCCTGAGCCTGGTCGGCGGCAAGTGGACGACTTACCGCGCCTTCGCCGAGCAGGTGACAGACAACATTCTCAAGCGGCTGGGGCGCGCGCGCACGGCCAGTACCGCTGACCTGCCCATCGGCGGCGGCAGGGATTACCCGCGCAGCGCCGCGCAGCGCGCGGACTGGCTCGCCGCGCTGGCCGGGCAAACCGGCCTGCCGTCGGAGCGGCTCGACGCGCTGCTGGATCGCTACGGCACGCGCGCTCAGGAAGTCGCCGCTTACATCGCTGCCGGGGAGGATACGCCGCTGTCCAGTCGCCCGGACTATTCCCGTCGTGAGATCGTGTTCCTGGCCGAGCACGACTGGATCGCCCACCTGGACGACCTGCTGCTGCGCCGCTTGACGCTGGGCATCCTGGGCGAGGTGACAGCCGATCTGGTCAAGGAGACGGCGGGCGTGCTGGGCGAGTCGCTGGGCTGGGATGCGGATCGCTGCCGCGCGGAGGTCGCGCGGGTAGCGGGTATTCTGGCCGACCAGCACGGTGTGTCGCAGAACGTGTAGCGCGCCTATCAACCTCACAGCTGCCCGTGCGCCCGGCACCCAATGACTCGTTGTAAGCCGCTACCCGCTGTGCTACACTGTGCGGGCGTGACCACTGGCGCATGGGATCTACATGAGCGACACCGTCCTGTTTGAGCAAGATCCGCGCGGCATTGCCGTGATCACCGTCAACCGCCCGGAAGTGCGCAACGCGCTGAACCCGGAGGCGATGGCGGCGTTGTCGGATGCTGTCACTGCGGCGGAGCAGTCCGGCGACCTGCGTGCGGTGATCCTCTGCGGGGCAGGGGGCAGGGCCTTCATTTCCGGCGGTGACCTGCGCGCGCTGCGCGCCGCCGCCAGCGAGTTGGATGGCCTGCAGCAGTACGATCTGATGGCCGCTACGCTCGACCGGCTGGCGGCGCTGCCGGTGCCGGTTATCGCCGCGCTGGAAGGCGCGACGCGCGGCGGCGGCTGTGAGATCATGCTGGCCTGCGACGTGGCGGTGGCGGCGCAGAACGCGACGCTGGGCTTCGCGCAGATCAACATGGCCGTCACGCCCGGCTGGGGCGGCGCAGAGCGCCTGCTGGCCCGCGTCGGCTACGCCCGCGCCGTCGACCTGCTGCTGACCGGGCGCGTGCTGTCTGCGACCGAGGCGCTTGAGATCGGATTGGTGACGCACCTGTGCCCGCCCGGCAAGGCGCTGCACATGGCAACGATGATGGCTGAGCTGCTGGCCGAAGGTCCGGCGCGGGCGGTGTGCGGCGTCAAGCACGTGCTGCGCGGCTACCTGACCCTGCCGCCGGAGGCCGCCCGCGAGCGCGAGCGCGCCGTGTTTGGCGAGTTGTGGGCCAGCGCCGATCACGGCGAAGCGTCGGCGGCGTTTCTGGAAAACCGCGACCCGTTATTCCGGGGCGAATGATGTCCGATCCGTATGAGGCGCTGGCGCGCTATTATGACGCCGAGAATGCCGGGCTGGTCGAGGATTTTGCTGCCTACGAGCTGCTGCTTGAGCGGTTCGGCGGGCCGGTGCTGGACATCGGCGCGGGGACCGGGCGGGTGGCTTTTCATCTGGCGCGGCTGGGCGCGCGCGTGGTCGGTGTCGAGATCTCTGCGGCGATGCTGAGCCGTGCCCGCGAGCGGGCGGCGCTCCAGAAGTTTGAGCCGTCGCAGGTGGCGTGGCATCAGGCCGACGTGCGCACGCTCAGCCTCGACGAGCGTTTCGGGCTGGCGCTGCTGACATACAATACCTTCATGCACTTTACCGAGCAGGACGAGCAGATCGCCGTGCTGGAGCGCATCGCGCAGCACCTTGCGCCCGGCGGCGCGCTGGCCGTCGACCTGCGCAACCCGGTCGAGATGCTGCTGGCCGACGACGCGCCGGGGCTGGTTCTGGAGCGGACCTTCGTTGACGCCGAGACGGGCCACACTGTCATGCAGCAGTCGCTGATGCACGCCGACCGCGCGGCGCAGGTCCTCGACGTGTCATGGGTCTATGACCGCATCGCGCCGGATGGCCAGCTTACGCGGCTGATCGTCCCGCTGCGCCTGCGCTGCACGCTGGCCGCCGAGATGCGCCTGCTGTGCCAGCGGGCCGGGTTCGGCGAAGTGGAATGCTACGGTGATTACGATTTTGGCCCGTACGATGAGGACAGTCCACGCCTGTTCGTCGTGGCCGTGAAAGCGTGACATGAGGATATATGGCGATTAGAGACTTCCGGCGGAGCGCGTCCAGACATCTGCTGCTTGCGGCCTCGCAGGGCCTGCTGGCTGTGGCAATAGCCGCTGCGCTGGTGGGTTGCAGCGGCGGCGCGCCCACGCCTGAGCCTTCCGCGTCCGCTGAGTTTGTCGTGCAGCCGTTGCCATCCCCCACTTTCCCGCCGACCGTCCCACCCGCTACCAACACACCGACGGCGGCCCCCACCGAGATCCCGCACGAGTTCCGCAGCTACCAGCACCCCTCCGGCGTGTTTGGTCTGACCATCCCTGCCGACTGGGAGACGCTCGACGACTCGACCGACCAGCGGCTGCTGGTGCGCTTCATCCCGCCGGTGGGCTACGGCAGCCGGGTGACGGTCGACGTGACCAACGAGGGGCCGCTCACGCCCGACGACGTGCGCGCGCTGGCCGAAAGCTACGTCCACCTGCAATACATCAATAACCCCGCTTACACCGAGATCAGCCGCTCGACGCTGCCTGATGGGCGGCTGCAATTCGTGTACCTGTATGACGACAGCCGGGGCGGCAAGGGCCGCGAGACGCTGACCGCGTGGCAGGTCGGGCCGTACTTCGCGGCGCTGCGGGTGTTTCTCTCCGACCGCGACACGTTCACCCTGAGCCAGGCGATGGACACCGTCCTGTCGAGCTTCAACGTGAATGCGCTGGCAGTATGGGGCAGCGCGGTAGCGGCCATCAACCCCGCCGAGCTGGTGCTGGTCAATTCGGCGCTGTGGCACGACGATCAGGGCATCACCCATTACGGCGGCGAGGTGTACAACACCTCTCATGCCGATATCACCAACGTTCAGGTGAAGGTCGCGCTGTGTAACAACACCGGCATCGTCATGACCGAGCTGACACAGCCGGCGGCGTTGGCCATCGTTCCCTCGGGCGGTTCGACACCGTTTGAAGTGACTGCCTCCGGCATGCCGACCACCATCAACGTGTGCTCCCAGCAGGCCACTGCCGACCCCGCCCCTCCGAACTCGCCGATCACCACCGCGCTTTCGCTCCAGCCGACTGCCGGGTATGATAGGCAGCATCGTCTCACCATCAACGCAGTGGTCCAGAATCCGGGCCTGTCACCGATCACCGACGTTGATGTGATCCTGGTGATATACGATGCCGATGGCCGCGTGGTCGGCTATCACACGGTGTCCTTCGGTGCGACTCTGGAGCTGGCCGCCGGCGACTCGCAGAATGTCAGCTACACGTTCCCGTCGCTGGGTGCTGAGGCGGCACGCTTTGCGGCGCTGGGTCAGGCTCGCGTCGAAACGATCTACAGCCACTCGCTTGTGCCTGGAAATGGGCCCTAAGTCGGTTGGCAATGTCTTAAGGTAGGCTTTAAAATAGGGAACGTACAGCTATTTGTGTCATCTATATTTACTGAGCGGAACATAAGTCATTGAACGGGTCGCCGAGTGCATGAGAGAAGCAGGCTTGAATGATGTCGGTTTTGTGGCGCAGGCGAGCCACGGCTTTGCGAAGCTCATGGCGCAATTGGGTCAAGTCATGGCAACACACGTTGTGGAGTTCAACCTGTTTGAGATAGCGCCAGATGCCTTCGTCGGGGTTGAGGTCGGGGGCGTAACCCGGCAAACGTTCCAGATGGAGACGTTGGGCCCCCCCGTGGGTCAGGAACTCCCGCACCGCCGTGCCGTGATGAGCTGGCAGACCATCCCAAATGACCAGGAGCTTGCCCGGAAGATGGCGGAGCAAATGCTTGAGAAAACGCACAATGGCCGGGCCTTTGAAGGCGTGCTCTTGCATCATCAGGTACAGGTCCCCGGCAGGCGTCACGGCGCTGATGACCGAGAGATGATCCCAGGTCAGCGGGACGCGCAGCACCGGCGTTTCGCCGATGGGCGCATAGCTGCGTACGACGGCGGGCAGCAGGTAGAACCCGGCTTCATCCACAAACACTATCGTCCGCCCTTCCTGGAATGGCTTTTTTGGCAGCGCAGGCCACGTCTCAGTGCGCCAGCGCTCAATGGCGGCTTCGTCTCGCTGCTGGGCATGCTTGACCGGTTTCTGGCTGCTCCACCGCAGGGCCTTCAGTACCGCCCTACATGGGTCAGACTGTATTGCACCCCTAACTCCGCTCGATGATGCTGGCGACCCGGCGGCGGGTCCACACCTCCCCCCGAAAACCGAAGTGCTCCGCCCCCTGCTTCGAACAAGCCAGGCAGGCGTTCCAACTGCTCATCCGTCAAGCGACGCGGCGCACCACTCTTCGGCTGGGTCCGAAGCGCCTGTGGCCCACCTTCCCGCCCGCGACGCATCCACGTGCTCACCGCTGCCTTGCTGACGCCCAGGGCTTCGGCTATCGCCTGCTGGCTCCAACCCTTTTCCTTCAACTCCCAGGCGCGCAGGCGGCGCGCTTCCCGCCAATCCTGTGGTTTCTTTGCTCGTTTCTTGTCCATGCCGCCAGTTTACCATCTCTGGCGACCTTTGTTCACCTTTTAGTTTTGCTCAGTAAGACAGAGGTTGGAAACATCCCGGCCTTGCAAGAAGATGTGGGAATCGTGGTGTAATGAAATTCGACATCGGCACCCAAACTGACTCAGGCCCGCGAGAGGGCGAAAACCAGGACTCCATCCTGGCAGTGATTCCAGAAGACACCCCAGATGCGGTGGTGCTGATCGTCGCGGACGGGATGGGCGGCGCGAAGGCCGGCGAGCACGCCAGCCGGGAGGCGGTAGCCGTCATCCAGAAAATCTTGATAGACCAGGGTTTGCCTTCTGTCGAGCAAGTCCCAGAGCGTCTGGAAGAAGCGATTCTGGCCGCCAACACCAGTATCTACATGAAAGGTCAGTCCTCCCCGGAGATGGAAGGGATGGGCTGCACAGTTGTGGTGGTGCTGGCCCTGAAAGATGTATACTGGGTCGCCAGCGTTGGCGACAGCCGCGCCTACCTGATGCGCGATGCCGAGATGAAGCAGCTAACCGACGACCACACCTGGGTCAACGCGCGGGTCCGTGAGGGCATGCTGACCAGGGAGCAGGCGTCAAAGCATTCGCTGCGGCATGTGCTTGACCGGGCGCTGGGGACTTGTCCGACGGTCGAGGTAGACGTGTGGCCCGACGATGTTCTCGAAGATGGCGACATGCTGGTGCTGTGCACTGATGGCATGTATGGCGTCATCCCCGATGAGGAGATGGCAGCCCTGATCGACGGGCGTTCGGCGCAGGATGCCGCCGATGTGCTCATCGAACGCGCACTTAACGCGCCCACGCACGACAACGTATCAGTGGTTGTGCTGCGGGCAGCCGGGTCATAAACCCCCGTGCGTTTGCGCGCTTAAAGTACTGGCTATTGCCTACAAATGGAGAGGGAGAACTCATGACGATGCGTAAAACGTCGGTAATCTGCGGGGCGCTTCTGGCAGTCGTCAGCTTCGCGCTGGTGGCGGCTGTCTCGGCGGCGCGCGCGCAGGTCACGACCGACATAACAGGTAAGGCGTTGTTTGACATCAATATCCGCTCGGCACCTGGAACGAACCGCTCAGTGATCGACGCGCTGCCCTACGCGCAGGAAGTCACCGCTATTGGTCGCAACGACGCTAACAACTGGGTCCAGATCACCTATAACCAGACCACCGGCTGGGTGGCAGACTGGCTGCTGATCTTCGACGACGACACGTACAAGCTGCCGGTCACCACTGATGTCGACGCACCGCCGGCCAGCGGCCCTGGTCCGTTCGATCTAAACGTGCCGTTCAATGTCAACCTGCGCAGCGCGGCCAACGAGAACAGCACCATTCTGTCCGTGATCCCGTTCGATACAGTGGTCCAGGCCATTGGCCGCGACGCGACCAGCACCTGGATCGAGGTCAAGTACGGTGGTAAGAACGGCTGGCTCATCAAGCGGCTGGTTGTGATGCGCGGCGACATCAATTTGCTGCCGATTGTGTCGAGCCAGGTGGTGCCCACTGCCCCGGCAGTCACTCCAGTAGGCACGCCGGGCGCTACCCCGCTTGTAACGGTTGTGCCCACCACCGTCCCGGTGACCGGCATCACTGTGGTGACGCCCTACCAGGTGAACCTGCACCAGACGCCTGCCACCGATTTGCCGGTGGTGGCTACGGTGCCGTTTAACCAGACGCTGCCGGTCATTGGCCGCAATGCCGGCAATAACTGGATCGAGGTCAGCACCGATGACACAACCGGCTGGCTAGCCAAGTGGATCATAACCATGTCGGATGATCCATCGCAATTGCCGGTCACGTCGGCCAGCACCGCTTTCACCAAGACCTATGACACGACCATCACCGCCAAGACGACGGTCGACCTGATCATACGCACCCAGCCCGGCTCGATCTACGCGACGGTCGGGCAGATCCCGGCGGGCACCGAATTCCAGCCGGAGGCGCGGCTCGACGACAGCACCTGGCTGAAGGTGAACTTCAACGGGGCCGAGGGCTGGATCATCTCGTGGCCGCTGACCGCCTCGGCAGACCTGAACAACCTGCCGACGGAGAATCCGTTCCCCGAGGTCGCACGCGTTCTTGATCTTCGCAGCTTCAAACAGGCCGGGCATCCCCCGGCCTGTTTGCGTCTCGGCCCGCTTGACAGCGCCGTGATTGTGGCTCATAGTGTTGGCAGGTAAGGGCTGGTTCGGGAGGTGTTCAGATGAGCGAGGAGATACAGCCGATCGGGCAGATCACTCACTTCTTTGACCGCATCAGCGTGGCGGTCGTTCACCTGTGGCAGCCGCTCGCAGTTGGCGACTGGATTTACGTCTATGGCACGACGACCAACTTCGTCCAGCAGGTCGGGAGCATGCAGATCGACAATACGCCCGTCGCTGAAGGGCTGCCTGAGCAGGATATCGCCGTGCAGGTCGGCAGCAAAGTGCGCAACGGCGACCTGATCTATCCCTACGTGCCCGAATAGCGCCGGGGACTTCGCGTGGGTCCTGATCGCATGCCGGCGCAGTCGACGTGCCTTGCCAAATAGGTCACTTCTGAGTAGACTGTCTTTGCTTTACACTCTATTCGCGAATTCACAGGCAGGGGCACACAGCCCGGATGCCACGCATCCGGCTTCGCCCCCACACGCGGGATCAATGCCTGGTGACTTCTCTAGACGTGAGGCTTAAAGAGATTGTTTCCCCTGAAACATTTGAGTGCTGTAACGCTCCTTGCGATGGGTTTGGTGCTGGTTGGTTGTAGCTTTGGCGGGGCGGCGACCCCCGTGCCGGATTTCACGCCCGGGGCTCCGGCTGCCGCGACGCCCATAATCGTGCCGACGGACTCGACACAGATCGCGGCCACGGTCAACGGCCAGCCGATCACGATGGATGCCTTCAACCGGGAGATGGCCCGCTACAAGGCGGGGCTGGTCGCGCTGGGCTTCCAGGTCTCGGATGAGGCCAGCGATGAGCAGCAGGTGTTGGACCTGCTCGTCGAGGAGGAGCTGATCCGCCAGGAAGGGGCCAGACAGGGCGTCACCGTCTCCGACGACGAGGTGAACCAGGAGATCAACGGGATGATCGCCGAGGACGGGCAGGATTACTTCGACGGCTGGCTGCAGAGCAACTACTACACGCTCGATGAGTTCCGCGAGGTGATCCGGCTGAACCTGCTGACCAACAAGCTGCTTGAGCCGGTGGTCGCCGCCGTGCCGACCAGCGCCGAGCAGGTGCACGCGCGGCACATTCTGGTCAACACACAGGACGAGGCGACCGCCATCCTGACCCGGCTGCAGGCCGGCGAGGATTTCGCCGCGCTGGCGCAGCAGAACTCTGTCGACGTGACCACGCGTGACAGCGGCGGCGACCTGGGCTGGTTCCCGCGCGGTGGGCTGCTCGTCCCCGAAGTAGAGGACGTGGCCTTCAGCCAGCAGCCGGGGCAGGTCAGCGGGGTGGTGCAGAGCGCCTGGGGCTTTCACATCGTCGAGACGCTTGAGTTTGACCCGAACCGCGCCATCGACTTCGATACACAGCAACGGTTGAAACAAAAAGCCGTTGAACAGTGGAGCCAGGGGCTGCGCGCCGGCGCAGACGTTCAACAGTTGGTCTCCTTTACGTCACCGTAGGCGGTTCTGCGCCTGCGCTGTAAGGAGATGTGGCTAATCACACACAAGGAGTGAGCGGCATGGCTGCTGGCAAGCCTGCGAAACCGGGCAACCGCACACAGCTCTACAACATCGTCACAGCGGTGATGCTGGGCCTGACGGTGGTCACCTGCTTAACTGTCGCCGTTCTGGGTGCCACGTCTGCCGGGGCTGTGGCTCCGCAGCAGGCGGGCGTGCCGACGCTGTTTGTGCTTCCAACCTTCACGCAGACGCTGGCGGGCCCGACTGCCGGCCCGACTGCGACCGGCACCGCCACGGCGACGATCGCCGCCACGGCGACGATCACCGCCACGCCCACCGTCACCGATACCCCGACGCCGACCGATACGCCGGTGGAGCCGACTGCCACAGAGACACCGCTGCCGAGTGGCACGCCGCTCCCCACGGCGACTCGCACCCCGCCGCCGTTCCCCTACGTGCTGCGAAGCGGCCAGATCATCTACACAGCTAACTTCGCGAATACCGCCGGCTGCGATTGGTCGGGGATCGCCGGGCTGGTTTACGACCAGAACGGCCAGCACCAGCTTGCCGTGACGGTCCACGTCACCGGCCCTGGCCTGGACGAAACGCGTATATCTGGCACCAAGACGGAATATGGCGGCAGCGGCTGGGAAGTGTTCATCAACAACAAGCCGGTCGATGGGCTTTACACCGTGCAGCTTCTCGACTCGACCGGTAAGCCGATTTCGGACAAAGCGTCGGTGCAGATGGTGCCGGACTGCAAGAGTAACCTGGCGATGGTGGTGTTCGACGAGGTCAAGTAACACCTGCGAGGCTGCTTGAAAGAGGGCCGTCTGTGAGCCATTACGACCTGTTTGACGATTACGAGCCGGAACAGCCCGCCACGCTTGAAGAGGAGAAACCTCGCCATGCGGGCCGCCCGCCCAGACGGCCCCGCGAAACCCTCTTCAACGTGATCAGCCTGTTCTTCGTCGCCGCGACGATAGCAGTGTGCATTGCAGCGGCGGCGCTGGTGCAGAACCCCACGGTGCCGTTTAATCCCTTCCCGCCGCCGACGCCGCAGCCCACGCCGACCCTGTTTGTGCTGCCGGGCGGGGGCGGCGAGCAGACCGGCGAGGTGACTCCGCAGGGCGATGGCCAGACGCCACAGCCGACCGGTGCCGCCGGCGAGACGCCCGCTGCAAACGTCACCCTCACGCCGACCCTGCGCCCCAGCCCGACTGGCGTCACGCCACCGCCGCTGGCGACGAACACCCCGGCGGCGTATCCCTATACCCTGCAAAACGATACAGTCACCAAGACGCAGTATTTCGGCAGCGCCGGCTGCAACTACATGGCTATCGCCGGGCAGGTCTTTGACGTGGACGGCAACCCGATGATCGGCGTGCCGGTCGTCGTCAAGGGCGACCAGTTCTTTGAAGACGCGCTGGTGTTCAGCGGCAGCTCGCCGCAGTATGGCAAGTCGGGCTACGAGGTGCAGATCGGCCAGACGCCGGTTCAGGGGACGTTCACCGTACAGTTGTTCAGCGACCAGGGTCTGCCTCTCTCCGAGGAAGTGACGGTGAAGACCTCGAACTCGTGCGACGAGAACCTGATCATCGTCAATTTCGTGCAGAACCAGCCGACGCCCTGACGTCGGCGCGGTTGCTCAGGATCATTGGCAGGGGCGGCGCATCGCGTCGCCCCTGCGTGGTATAATCCCGACTCATCATGGCCAGCACACTCTACGTCGTTCCCACGCCGATTGGCAATCTGGAAGACATCACGCTGCGCGCGCTGCGCGTGCTCGGTGAGGTGGCGCTGATCGCCGCCGAAGACACGCGCACCACCGGCGTGCTGCTGGCTCATTATGCCATCAAGACCCCGCTGACCAGCTATCACGAGCACAACAAGCTGGCCAAACTCTACGCCATTCTCGACGCGCTGGACGGCGGCGACGTGGCGCTGGTGTCTGACGCCGGGACGCCCGGCCTGTCCGACCCCGGCTACGAGCTGATCAACGCGGCGATTGAGCGCGGCGTGCGCGTCGTGCCGCTGCCCGGCCCCAGTGCGCTGATCCCGGCGGTAGTAGCCTCCGGCCTGCCGACCGACAGCTTCACCTATTTGGGGTTTCTGCCGCGCAAGGCGGCGGCGCGCCGCACGGCGCTCGCAGCGGCGCAGCCGCTGCCACACACGCTGGTGATGTACGAAGCGCCCCACCGCCTGCTCGACACACTGGCCGACATCCGTGACGTGCTGGGGCCGCGCCAGGTGGCCGTGTGCCGTGAGATCAGCAAGTTGTACGAGGAGATCCGTCGCGGCACGGTCGATGAAGTGCTGGACCACTTCATGCAGGAAGCCCCACGCGGCGAGATCGTGATCGTGGTGGCGGGTGCGGCGCTGGAGCCGCCCGCCGATTGGACGGCTGACGAGGTGCGCGCCGCCCTCGCCGAGCGGCTGGCGCGCGGCGAGCCGCGCAGCGCGGCAGCCAAAGCCGTCGCCGACGAGTTCAGGCTGGCCGCGCCGCGACGTGTACGCGCTCGACGTGTAACCCTGCGCGGCGGGCATTGGGCGTCTGCCTGTCGTAGGGTAATGCGTGTGGACAGGCCCCCATGCCCCTGCTACAATCGTCGCGTTGTGGTGCCGGAAAGGATTTAGCCATTATGGTTCGCGCGTTGATCACAGGCGGAGCGGGGTTCATCGGCAGCCATCTGGCCGAGTTTCTGCTGGCCAGGGGCCAGGACGTGACGATTATCGACGACCTCTCGACCGGACGGTTCGAGAACGTTGAGCCGCTCACCCGCGATCCCGCCTTCCATTTCGCCATCGAGACGATCACCAACACCGCGGTCATGGACCGGCTGGTGAGCGAATGCGACATCATCTATCACCTGGCGGCGGCGGTAGGCGTCGAGCTGATCGTCAGCAGCCCGATCCACACCATCGAGACGAACGTGATGGGCACCAACATCGTGCTGCAAACGGCGCGCCGCTACCGCAAAAAGGTGATGCTGGCCTCAACCTCGGAGATTTACGGCAAGAGTAACAAGACGCCCTTTTCCGAAGACGACGACCGCATTCAGGGCTCGACCACCAAGAGCCGCTGGAGCTATGCCACCAGCAAGGCGCTCGATGAGTTTCTGTCGCTGGCCTATCACAAAGAGGTTGGGCTGCCGGTGGTCATCTTCCGGCTGTTCAACACCGTCGGGCCGCGCCAGCGTGGGCGCTACGGGATGGTCATCCCACGCTTTGTGAAGTGGGCGCTGGCCGGTGAGCCGATCCAGGTCTACGGCGAGGGCAGCCAGACGCGCTGCTTCGCCAACGTCAGCGACGTGGTGCGCGCCATCAGTGGCCTGGCCGAGCTTGATACGGCGGTCGGCGAGGTGTTCAACGTTGGCTCGCAGGAAGAGGTGACCATTCTGGAGTTGGCGCAGCGCGTCAAACAGCGGACCGGCAGCAGCTCGGAGATCGTGCGGGTGCCCTACGGCGAGGCCTACGAGGTGGGCTTCGAGGATATGCTGCGCCGTATGCCCGACATTCGCAAGGTGCAGCAGGCGCTGGGCTGGCAGCCGGAGAAATCCCTCGACCAGACTCTCGACGAAGTGATTGCCTACGTCCGCAGCCACCCGGAATAGCCGTCGCCGAGGTCCGGTGGGCTGCCACCCTTTCTCACACCTGACAAGAGGAAATTGATGAGCACCGACATGAAAACGGCTCTGCTGAATAAGATCGAGGCGCGCGAGGCGCAGATTGCCATCATCGGCATCGGCTACGTGGGGCTGCCGCTGGCGGTCGAGTTTGCGAAAGAAGGCTATCGTGTCTTTGGCGTCGACGTCAGCGCCGACAAAGTGGAGCGGATCAACCAGGGCGTCAGCTACATCCCTGACATCACCACCGAGGACGTGGCGGTGCTGGTCAAGCAGGGGACGCTATCCGCGACCACCGACTTCAGCATCCTGTCGCAGGTCGATGCGATCAGCATCTGCGTGCCGACGCCGCTGCGCAAGACCAAAGACCCTGACATGAGCTTCATCGTTGCCGCCACCGACCAGATCGTTGAGCACAGCCGCGCCGGCCAGCTTGTGGTGCTGGAAAGCACCACCTATCCCGGCACCACCGATGAGCTGATCGCGCCGCGCCTGAAAGGCAAAGGCTTCGAGATCGGCAAGGACGTGTTCATCTGCTTTTCGCCGGAGCGCGTCGACCCCGGCAACCCGACGTACGGCACGCGCAACACCCCCAAGGTCCTCGGCGGCACGACGCCTGCCTGCCTGGAGGTGGCGGTCGCGCTGTACAGCAAGGCCATCAACACCATCGTGCCGGTGACCTCGACACGCGCGGCGGAGATGGTCAAGCTGCTGGAGAACACCTTCCGCTCGGTAAACATCGGGCTGGTCAACGAGATGGCGGTGATGTGCGACAAGCTCGACGTGAACGTGTGGGAGGTGATCCAGGCGGCCAGCACCAAGCCGTTTGGCTTCATGACTTTCTACCCCGGCCCCGGGCTGGGTGGGCACTGCATCCCCATCGACCCGCTGTACCTGAGCTGGAAGCTCAAGGCGCTGAACTACAACGCGCGCTTCATTGAGCTGGCCTCCGAGATCAACAGCAACATGCCGCTGGTGGTGGTCAACAAGGTGATGGATGCGCTCAACGCCGTCCGCCAGACGGTCAACGGCGCGTCGATCCTGGTGATGGGCGCGGCCTACAAGCGCGACATCGACGACCTGCGCGAGAGCCCGTCGCTCGACATCATCCGGCTGCTTCAGGAGCGCGGCGCGGCGGTCAGCTACCACGACCCGTACGTGCCCGACCTGCATCACGAGGGGCTGGACCTGCGTTCGATTGACCTGACCGAGAAGGCCGTCGGCGCCGCCGACTGTGTGGTGATCGTCACCGACCACAGCAGCATCGACTACGGCTGGCTGGCGGCGCATGCCCGCATCGTCGTCGACACGCGCAACGCGCTCAAGCACGTCGAGAACCCGCATGCGACGGTCATTCTGCTCTGAAACCGATTCATCGTCGACGTGGGGCGGCTGTGTGGCCGCCCCGATGATTCCCGATTGGTGGTAAGATTCGCGCATGGCATCCGACCCACATCCCACCGGCTGGCAAGCGCTGCGCGTGTGCTGGCTGGGCAGCACGCGCTACACTCGCCCGCTCGACCGCACCGCCGAGGCGAAGTGGTCGATGATGGCCGGGCTGGGCGTCGAGATGGCGGTGGTCGCCTTTTCGGCAGATGTGTGGCCGCGCCGCTTCGACCAGCACGCCCGCTTCTACCTGATGCCGCGCCTGCCGATCTCTGTGCTGCGCTACCTGACGCTGTTCGCGCTTATGCCACCGCTGGCGCTGTGGCTGGCGCTGATCTGGCGCGCCGACGTGCTGGTCACGCAGAGCCCATACGAGGGCGCGGTCGCGGGATGGGTCAAGACCATCGCGCGGCTGTTTGGTAGGCGGCTGGTGGTGATCGTCGAGAACCACGGTGATTTTGAGGAGTCGGTGTTTATGCAGCGCCGGGTGCGCTTTGAGGGTCTGTATCGCAGCCTGATGCGTGCGCTGGCGCGCGCCGCCTTCCGCCGCGCTGACCTGCTGCGCGCGATCTCTAGTATGACCCACGACCAGCTTGCCGCATGGGCTCCCGATAAACCCATCGTGCGCTTCATGACCTGGACCGACGCCGGGGCGTTCCTCGACGCGGCCCGCGAGGTGCCGCTGGCGCAATCGTGCGACGTGGTCTACGCCGGGGTGCTCATCCCGCGTAAGGGCGTCGAGGTGCTGATCGCGGCCTTCAGCCGCCTCGCCGCTGACTTTCCCGACTCGCGCCTGTGGATCGTCGGCGCGCCGGAAAACGCCGCCTACGCCGCGCAGCTTGAGCGGCAGGCCGCTGACCTGGGTCTCGCCGAGCGCATCACGTTCGCCGGGGTGCTGCCTCAGGCCGAGCTGGCGCGCGTCATGGCGCGCGGACGGGTGCTGGCTGTCCCGTCGATCTCAGAAGGGCTGGGCCGCGTCGTCGTCGAGGCCATGATGTGCGGCACGCCGGTCGTCGGCAGCCGTGTGGGCGGCATCCCCGACATGATCGAGGACGGCGTGACCGGTTACCTCGTCCCACCACAGGATATCGACGCGCTGGCCGACGCGGTGCACCGCGTGCTGTCCGACCCGCACGTCGACCGCATGGGCCGCGCGGCGCGGGCCTTCGCCGAGGGCTTCTTCTCCCCGGCGGGCTACGTCGACGGCTACCGGCGGTTGCTCCAGCAGGCGGCGGCGCTGCTCGATGGGCAGGTGGCTCATGCCTGACCGCGGGCTGCGCATCCTGATGCTGACCGCGAAGCTCGACCGCCGCGATTGGCTGTTCGGCTTCATCCACGGCTGGGTCGACGCGCTGGCCCGCCATCCGCGCGTTGAGCGGGTGGAGGTGCTGTGCCTCGAACGCGGCGAGGTCGACCTGCCAGGCAACGTGCGCGTGCAGTCGATGGGCAAGGAGCGCGGCGATGGCCGCCTGCGCGAGTTCCTCACCGCGCAGCGGGCCATCGCCGGCACCATCCGGCAGGTGGATGTGGTGTTCGCGCACATGATGCCGCGCTACGCGCTGATCGCCGCGCCGTGGGCGAAGCTGTTCGGCAGGCCGCTGGTGCTGTGGTACACGCATCGCGAGGCGGGCCGCGAGCTGCGGTGGGCCCATCGCCTGGTCGACCGGGTGGTGACCGCCTCGCCGGAGAGCTTCACGTTGCCCAGCCGCAAGGTCACAGTGATCGGCCACGGCATTGACATGACACGCTTCCGACCCGGCCAGCGCCAGCCCGATGCGGGCGGTGGGCGGCTGATCGCGGCGGTGGGGCGGCTGTCGCCCATCAAGCATTACGAGGCGCTGATCGATGCGCTGGCGGCGCTGGTCGCGCGGCCCGGCTTTGACGACGTGCGCGTCGAGATTGCGGGCGGCACGACGCCTGAGCAGCCCGGTTACGACGCGACGCTGCACGCCCGTGCCCACCAGATGGGCATCGAGGATCGCGTAGCGCTGCTCGGCGCGCTGCCGCCCGACGAGGTGCCCGCGCTGCTCGCCCGCGCCTGTGTGTCGGCCAACCTGTGCCCGACCGGCGGGCTCGACAAGGCGGTGATCGAGAGCATGGCCGGTGGCACGCCGGTCGTCGTGCACAACCGCACCTACCTGCCACTGCTCGGCGATGACGCCGCTTTGCTGTGGGCCGAAACGCTCGACGCGGGGCAGATCGCCGATCGGCTGGCGGCGCTGCTGGCGCTGTCCGAAGATCGGCGCGCGGCGCTGGGCACGCGGCTGGCGGCCCGCGTCCGTGAGGATTACGCGCTGGAGGGGCTGATCGACCGGCTGGTAGGCGTGTTCGAGGAGGTGGCTGGCTGATGCGCGTCCTGCATGTGAGCTATATCGTCGGGGTGTCCGGGGCCGAGCGCCGCCAGATGCGGTCTCTGAGCTACCTGCGGGCAGCAGGCGTCGACGTGCGGATGTTGATGCTGTTCAAGCCGCATAAGCCGGTCCCTGAGTTTGAGACGGCGCTTGAGGCGGCCAACGTGCCGGTTATCACGCTGCCGGTGCCCTATTCCAACAGCCTGGTCAACCCCCACATGATCGATATCGTGCGCCGCATGCGGCAGGCCATCCGCGCGCAGCAGCCCGACATCGTCCAGACCCATCAAATCTACGCCAACCTGTATGGCACGATTGCGGCCCGGCGTGCGGGCGTGTCGCGCGTGATCGCGACCCGCGTCAACCTGGCCGATTTCTACCGCGAGCCGCACTGGCAGGTAATCAACTGGCTGCTGTGGAAATTCCGGGCGTCGGGCATGGCCAACAGCGAGGCCGTCCGGCGCTACGTCGCGCGCTACGAGCACGTTGCGCCTGGCAAGCTGCATACCATCCCCAATGCGTTTGATGTCTCTCCCGACGACGGGCTTTCAGCCGGGCGGCGGCGCGCCTTTCGTGAGCCGCTCGGCATTGCCCTCGACGCGCCGGTGGTGGGGTCCGCGTCGCGTTTTGTGGGCTGGAAAGAGCTGCGATACGCTGTCGAAGCGTTTGCCGAGATCCACACACAGCGGCCTGACGCCCATTACGTTCTAGCCGGCGATGGCCCCATGCGCGGCGACCTGGAATTGCAGGCCGAACGGCTGGGCCTGTTGGGCGTGGTGCACTTCCTCGGCTGGCGCAGCGATATGGACACCGTCTACGATGGCATCGACGTGATCCTGCACCCGGCGGTTGGTGAGAGCTTCAGCAATGCGGTGGCCGAAGCGATGATCCACTGCGTGCCGGTGGTGGCGGCCCGCGAAGGCGGCCTGTCGGAAATCGTCGTTGACGGCGAAACGGGCCTGTTGGCCGCCCCCAATGATGCTCTTGCGCTAGTCGAGCCGGTGCTGCGGCTGCTCGACGACCATGACCTCGCCTGCCGCTTTGGTGAGGCGGGCCGCCGGCGGATCGAACAGGTCTATTCTCCTGAGCGTCAGGTGGAGCGCTACCTGCGCCTGTACGCTGCCGTCATGGGGGAGCCTGCGCCGTGAAGCTGATTTACACTGCCACCGCGCGCATCCCCAGCGAGAAGGCGCATCCCTACCAGATCGTGCAGATGTGCGAGGCATTCGCCGGGGCAGGGGCCGATGTGACGCTGCTCTACGCCCGGCGGCGCAACAAGCCCCCGCTCGATACCACCGACATCTGGGGCTTCTACGGGGTAGGGCGTACCTTCGAGGCGCGCGCGCTGCCCGTCCTCGACCTCTACCCACTGGCCGCCCGGCTGCCGGGCCGGCTGTCTGCGCTGCTGGACCTCCTTGCGACGGCGCTGGTGCTGCTGACGTTCCACGTGGCACTGCTGGGGCGGCTGGCCCGCGCGCGCGATGCGCGGCTGTATTCGCGCAACGCGCTGACGCTGGCGCTTGTCGCCGTGCTGTGGCCGCGCCGGGCGCGCCTTGCTATCTTCGAGGCGCACACCTACCCGGCGACGCGCGCCAGTCTGTGGCTGCGTCGCTGGCTAGTCAGGCGGGTGGCGGGTGTCGTCGCGGTGACCGAGCATCTGCGCCAGCGTCACGAGGCGCTCGGTATTCCCCCGGCGCGCACGCTGACTGCCCACGATGGCATCCGCGCCGCGCGCTTCGACATCGCCGGCAGTCGCGCCGACTGGCGGCGCAAGCTGGGCTGGCCCGGAGAAGCCTTCGTTGTCGGCTACATGGGCCGCTTCCAGACCCTGGGTATGGATAAGGGTGTCGGCGATCTGGTCGACGCGGCGCTGCGCCTGATGGCTGAGCCGGGCCCGCCGCTGCGGCTGGCGCTGGTCGGCGGGCCGGGCAGCGTCGTCGATGGTATCCGCGCGCGCGTCGCGGCGCAGGGCTTCTCGCCGGAGTGGGTGCTCTACCCCGGCCAGGTGCCGCCGGGGGACGTGCCCGGCTACCTGCGCGCCTTCGACGTGTGCGCCATGCCTTTCCCGTGGACCGAACACTTTGCCTACTACGCCTCGCCAATGAAGCTGTTCGAGTACATGGCGTCGGGCAGTGCCCTGCTGGCGTCAGACCTGCCCGCGACAGCGGAGATCGTGCGCGATGGTCAGAATGGCCTGCTGGTGCCGCCGTCCGACGTCAACACGCTGGCCGCTGCCCTGCGCCGCCTGCGTGACGACCCTGCGTTGCGCGAGCGGCTGGCCGCGCAGGCGGCCCGCGATGTGGTCGGCTACACGTGGGAAGCGCGCGCTGTGCGGATTGTGCGCTTCATGCAAGAGATTGCGCCGGGGGAGAGGGGATCGTCATCCAGATGATCGACCGGATCAGGGGCCTGATCGGGCGGTTGCTTGGCAGCCGCATCTTCCGCGACTCGTCCGTGCTGGTGGTCGCCGGCTGGGTTTCGCTTGGGTTGAGCCTGGTGGCGTCGGTGATCCTGGCGCGGCGGCTGGGCCCCGACCGCTACGGCCTGGTAATCCTGGGCATGACCCTCGTCACGACTATCGTCCAGTTCCTCGATATCCGCACCGACGAAGGGCTGATCCATTTCATGGGCGGCGCGCTGGCGCGGGAGGAGCAGTCCGAGGCAGTCACGTTCTTTTACGTTGCGCTCAGCGCCGACACACTGCTGATGATGGCGACCGTTTTGCTGGTGGCGATTCTTCGCCGCAGGCGGCGCGCATCTACCCCGACAGCGCCACCCTCCAGCGGCTGGTGGGCATCTTCCTGATCAGTGTCCCCTTTTCCACGCTGGATGGGTCATTCCAGACGATGCTGAACATCTTCAAGCATTTCAATCTACTGGCCATCGGGACGGTTCTGAACGGGCTGGTGTCGCTGGTGACAGTGGTCCTGCTGGTGCCGTATGGCATCGAGGCGGTGATGTGGGGCTACGTGATTGCGGCGGCGTTCTCGTTCCTGGTGTGGGCCGGCATGGGGATGTGGCTGCTGGTGCACAACGTCAGGCAATTTCGCGGGCACGGCTACTGGGGCGCGTGGCGGCGTTTTTTGCCCTTCGCCTTTCACACCAGTGTCGTCGGCTCGATCAAGGGTCTGACCGGTAACGCCGATCTGCTGATCCTGGGCGCGCTGCGGCCTGTCAGTCAGGTGACGTATTTCCGCATTGCGCGCAGCGCCGCCACGCTCATCACCATGCCGACCGCCCCGGTCAGCACGGTCATCTACCCCGAGATGAACGAGGCCTGGGCGCGCGGCAATATGCAGCGCCTGCGTGAGCTGATCAAGAATTACTCGCTGGCCAGCCTGGGGATCAGCGCCGCCGGCTGGCTGTTCTTCGTCTTCACGGCCCGCTGGCTGGTGCAGTTGTTCTACGGGCCGCGATTATATGCCCGTCGCTCCTCTGATCGTCATCATCGCGGCGGGGGTCGCCGTGGAATGTGTCTTCCGCTGGGCGCGGCCCGCTGCGATGGCTCAGAACAAGCCCCAGCTTGCGACGTTCTACTTCACTGCCGGTATCTTGCTGCGGATACCGCTGTTGGTCCTGCTGATTTTCCTCTACGGTGCGACGGGCGCGGCGCTGGCCTCCGATGCGGTCGTGGTGGTCAGCACGCTGCTGATCGTCTTCTACGTGATGCCGCGCCTGGGGCTGTCGCCGTGGTGGAGGCCCCGGCCCGCCGCGTGATCCGCCGGACGCCGGTCACCGTGCGCGGATGGTGATGATCTGCGGCAGCAGCCACACGTGTGCCCCGCCGACCAGTGGGACGCGCTCGCCGCTGATGGCGTCGTACCACCCGATCTGGAGTTGGTAGTCGCCCGGCGGCACGTCGGCCCCCACGACCAGCCCGTATGAATCAGTGATCACCTCGCCAGTGGCCCAGCCTGTCGTCGGGCGCTCGCCGCTGGCCGGGATCTGGTCGCGTTGGGCGACGATGTGCTGCGAGCCGTCGATCAAGTGTACGAACACCGTCAGGTTGCTCGTCAGCTCGCTGCCCGGCTGCCAGTACAGCGACAGGCCCAGGCCGTCGCCGGGATGCAGTGTGTCGGCAGACAGCCTGTAGCCCAGCAACCGGATGGCGTTCTGCCAGTCGATGGCGGCCACCGGCGTCATGTCGTCGGGCGGCGCGTAGGCGCGCGGCGGCGTGTCGACGTGCATCTGGCCAATCACCCCGCGCTCACCGACCGGCTCGCCGCCCGGCGTGTAGACCTGAACCGCGACCTCATAATCCCCGGCCTCAAGCTGGCCCGGAACGTAGACCATGTGCAGCCCGCGCCACACGTCGCCGTGACGCCAGCCGCTCGTCGGATAGCCGCTGGCCAACGCCATGGGCGGCGTCTCCCCGGCGACCTCTCCGGCGGCGTCAAGCCACAGCAGCCGTGCGGACACGTCCTCACCCGGCGCAGATGCTGCGCGCCAGTACCAGATCACCGGCAGCGGCTGCCCGACTTCGGCCTGAATGGGTGGCGTGCTCACGCCAAGCAGCGTGAGCACGGGCGTCAAGCGGTCGTTCAGCGGCGGATCGACGCCCAGCGCCGACGGGCGCGCCGGGCCGAGCGGGCGGGTGATGGTGATCGTGGCCAGGTCGGCCAGCACGCCGGTCGGGTTGCCCGCCGCGTTGAGCACGTCGAGGTTACGCCCGGCGGCCTGCGAATACATACCGGCCTGGAGTGTGTACGTGCCCGGCGGCGTACCGGGCGGTACGTTGAGTGTCAGCGGATCGCGCACGTAGAAACCGGGGATCCAGTGGGTCGTCGACAGGCTGCCGGGATAGTAGGGCAGAATCTGTGCGACGACGTTGCCCTCTCCGTCGCGTAAGACGAGGTTGGTAGAATATTCTGCGTCCAGCATGCCGCCGGCGACCGTCCAGTACAGCGTCACGGTGATCTTCCCGCCGGACCGCACCTGCTCTTGAGGAAGATCGTAGCCCAGCAGCGTGAACTTATTGTCGTAGTTGATCTGTGCCGGGTGCTGAAGCCCGGCCAGGACCCCATCGGCGAAGCGGTCGCGCTTGAACGGCGAGTTGATGTTGTCGATGACCAGCGCCTTGAGGCCAAAGGCCAACAGCCCGACCAGCGCGGCGGCGGCAAAATATGGCCCGGCCTGCCCCCAGCCGATCAGCCCGAACGAAGCTGGATCGGTCAGACCGCCGTTCTTGCGCCACACCCGCAGCGCGATCAGCACGGCAGCCAGCAGCACCAACCCGCCCAGGCTGATATACGTCGCAGCGCGGCGCAGCGGTGTCAGACCGAAGCCTAGCTCAAGCGTATGCTCTCCGGCAGGCACCTCGACGCTGATCAAACCAGTGGGGTTATTTGGAGTGATGGGCGTCTTTTCGCCGTCGAGGTGCGCCCACCAGCCGGGGAAGTACAGCCAGTCGAAAGTCAGCGTGGTCGGCTGCGCGGCCTTGATCGTGAGGCTGGCGTGGCGAGTCTCCCACTGTGCGTCGATCACCTGCACGCCAGGGGCGGGCTGGAGACGGGGGATCACGTCGTAGCGGGCGTACAGGCCGGCCAGCCGGTTCTGATCGGGCAGGATCGTGACCCACACCGGGGTGAACTCGCCGAACGATGTGCTCCCGATGAAACCTGTCTGCCGCTCGAAGTTCTGCACGTCAACCACGTTGGAGGCGGGTGGGGCGGCCAGATAGGGACCATACAGCCATGGCACGCCGTACAGGATGATCGCCAGCAGGCACGTGCCCAGCCACGCTGCTCGCAGCGCCGGCCAGCGGAGATACCCGGCGGCCAGTACTGCACCCGCGCCCGCCAGAACGGCGAGCAGCAGGCTGATGGGGCCGAGCAGTCGCCACGGGTACTGCACGAACTGGGTCAGCGTGATCGCATCCCACAGCGGAGCCGACGCAGGCGTGATCAGGAACACGAACACGATCACCAGTGGGATCGACAATGCTGCCCAGTAGAACAGCGGGCTGCGGTCTCCCCGGTGATGGTAGCTGCGCCAGAAGATCAGCCCCGCCCCCAGCATGGTCAGCAGCAGCTCAGGCCACCCCAGCGACGGATGTTCGGGGCTGTTGAGCTGGTTCAGGTCGACCGTGAGTGGCGGGCTCAGAATATTCGTGAGCGGCATGAAATTCGAGTGGATCATATCGTGGACCAGCCTAGCTACGGCAGCGTTGCCCACCTTTACGAGTCCGGACTCATAAAGGGCCGGCACCCAGAAGATCGCGCCCAGGCCCAGCGGCAGAACCAGCGCCAGCGCCAATCGTATGAAGGCGCGCCGCGGATCTGGGCTGGTCCACCACAGCAGCAAGCTGTACACGGCCAGCAGCGCCGCGCCGATCATCGCCATGATGTTGTGATTGCAGATCAGCAGCGTGAAGAACAGCACCGCCAGAAACAGGTCGCGGCGGCGGCCCCGTCGGCTGACCCGCCAGAAGGCCCACATCGCCCACACCAGCAGCGCCACACCCAGGAACTCCGGCACAGCCCCCCGGCGCGGCCAGTTCATCAGCATGTACGGAGCGTAGGTGTAGGCCGCCGAGGCTAGCAGCCCGACGACCGGCCCGCCCCAGGCGTCGCCCAGCAGGAATGCACCCAGCGCCCCCAGAGCAACATACGCGATGATCGCCAGCAGAAAGGCACTCGTGACCGAGAGCCCTGCCAGGTGCAGTGCTTCCATCGGATACAGGTACAGCGGCGAATAGTAGTTGAAGATCGGGGAGCCGTAGCCATAGGTCAACACCGGCTCGAAGCGGGGCCACACGTCGCCGTGCCGAACAGAGTAGTCCAGCACGACCAGCCGTACGAAGTGCAACGCGCCATCGTCGGAGGCTTGCAGGCTGCCGAACATGGCCGGCTGCATGGCGGTCAGCGTCAGACAGGATACCGCCACCAGTGCAGCGGCAGCCCGGCCTGCCGGCGTGCTGATCAGCCGCGCCCACGCCGCCTTCACGACCGTCACGGACGCCGACGCCACTTCCCGCACGTTACTGGTAGGCCTCTTCAAGTGTATCGGCGAAAAGCGCTATCGCGTCCGGCCCGGCGAATAGCGTCAGCAGGTGCCCGGCCATGATTCCCGGCGGGGATGTCAGCGCGGTTTCCATCGCTTCGGCGCTGTCAAAGAACGCCTCCACGACGGTGCTGTACGGCAGGGTGCCGCTGACTGACCCGTAGATGGTGCTGACGGATTTGCGCCGCAGCCCCGGCAGCGCGTCCAGCTTCATCAGGAAGTCGTTGTATTGCTCTCTTAGCTCGACCGGTCGCGCGCCGGTGCGAAACAGGATGATGAGTTTGACCATGCGGCAATTGTACCCGCAACGGTCACGGATGGCACATACCCTGCCTGCGTTATGGTTCCTTTGCGCTGAAGACCCGTAGCGCGGTGTCGATCTGCCCGGCGAACATCGGCCCGTCTTCAAGATCGGCCAGCTTCGCTTTGAGGGCCTCCATGGTGGGCAGCCCGGCGGGCAGCTCCAGCCCGCCCAGTTGTGCGGCCATGATCTGGAAACCGGCGCTCAACAGTTCCTCGCCGGGCGCGCCAGCAGTCCCGGCGTAGCGCGCCGCCTCGCCAAAGGCTGCCAGCAACTCGCCGAAGCGGCGGTGGGCCAGAAGCTGCGCGCCGAGCATCCAGTAGGCGCGGCTGCGCGGCAGGTCGTCCTTGTTCAGCTCGTCGGCCAGCCGCAGGTTAGCGCGCGCTGCGTCGAGCCCCGCAGTCATGTCGCCGGCGCTGATGCTCACCGGGTCGTCCCAGCCCGGCCAGGTGTTGGCGGCGAGATTGTAGGCCAGCCCCTTTGCCTTGGCGCGGAGCTGCTCGGCCAGCGTCGGGTCGCTGTCCTTGAGCGACTCGGCGGCCATCAGCCCGTACTGGATGCCCGCCCGCGACACCGTCACCAGCCCGCCGACGTCGTGCTCCTCGTTGTACAGGTGCAGTGCCAGGTCGTGATAGGCCTCCATCGCCTGCATCTCGCCCAGGCTGTTGATGTAGGCGATTGCGGCGAACGAGTCGCGCTCCTTGAGAATCGTGTTGGCGGTCTCGATGGTAGTTGCCATGCTTCCCCCTCCGTGCTGACCTGTTTACGCTGCTTTGGCGGCCCGCTCTAATCAGTGTACGGATCTTATGTGACAGCTAGCGTCGTGCCGGGCGGCCCGATTACACTGGACATGTTATGATGGGCGCATCGCGTTGGCAAGGAGGCGCTGTGCGCATCGAACACGTGGCGCTGTGGACCCTTCAGCTTGAGGCGCTCAAGACGTTCTACGTTACCTATTTTGGCGGCGAGGCGGGGGAGAAGTATCGCAACCCGCGCACCGGCTTCGAATCGACCTTCGTGCGCTTCGACAGCGGCGCGCGGCTGGAGATCATGACCATGCCGGACGTAGAGGTGTCGCCGGGCAGCGCCGCCAACACGGTCGGGGTGGCGCACGTGGCGTTTTCGGTGGGCAGCCGCGAGGCAGTCGACGCCCTGACCGAGCGGCTGCGTGCGGCGGGCGTGCCGGTGGTCGGCGAGCCGCGCCAGACCGGCGATGGCTACTACGAGAGCGTCGTCCTCGACCCGGACGGCAACCGGGTGGAGATCACGGCATCTTAGCGATGCGTGGGAGGCTGTGCCGTATTGAAGCGCATCTGGTGGAAGGGAGCACTCGCCGGGGTGGTAGCGCTGGCGCTGATCTCATGGGTCGGCCCGCTGCTCGTCGCCGCGCAGGTGGCGACGAGCGCCTACACGCCCGGCGGCAACTGCGGCAATGACCTGATCGAGCTGCCCAACACTGACCCCGTGTCGTGGTGGCTGAGCGGTGGGACGGCGGCAGCCTATGAGGCCGCCTGCGTCACGCATGATCGCTGCTACAACACGCTGGGCATGACCAAACAGGCGTGCGACCTGGTCCTCTTTCAGGACATGCTGATCGGCTGCCGTGCGACGTATGATGCACTGGACATATCGGGTGGGGCTGCTGCTGCGGGGCGTATGGAATGCGGCCTGCAAGCTTCGACGTATCTGGCTGCTATCGGGCTACTTCCCCCGATTGAGGGCGTCTACTGCTACGAGCAGTACTATGCCCGCACCGGCTCGCGCGCCATGCCGGACAATCTGCTTATGCCGCTGTTGGCGTGCGATTGGGGCTTCTGACCGGCTATTCCTCGAAAAAGGTGATCTCGTAGGCCAGCAGATCCTCAGCAGGTTCTTCCGAGAAGTCCACCGTGAACTGCCGGTCGGGGTAATCTCGCTGGAGCTTGGCTTCCCACATCTCCTTGAGCAGCCTGCCGAAATACAGGATCATCTCAAGCGTCGGGCCCGGCTCGGTATTCACAAAGAAGTCCGCGATATGGCGATGGTTCAACAGCGCCTGGACCCCGCGCTTGTTGTCGGGCGCATTGCGCAGGCACGACTCGTAGGCTGTTTCGGCGAAGTCGCGCGCCAGGAAGATGCGCCCGTCGTGCTCGACAAAACGCGGCCAGAATAGCTGCGCGTAGGCTATTGCGTGCTCATAATTGCCCAGGCAGCCGATCCATGTCTCGATGCTCACTCCATCGCCGTTGTTCCACAGCGGAAGCTCCGGAATCAGCCTGTTGAAATCCACGTGCTCTGAGTCGGGCTGGCATCCTGTCCCCCTGACGCGCTGGCGCTTACAGCTCCGCCTTGATCACCACCGCCAGCTCCCCACTGATGCCCGGCACGGCGGCGATGTCTTCCACGCTGGCCTCGCGGATGGCGTCTATCGAGCCGAAGGCCTTCAACAGCGCCCTGCGGCGTGTCGGCCCGATGCCGGGGACGGCGTCGAGCTGCGAGGCGATGCCCAGCTTATCGCGCCGTTTGCGCTGGTGGGTGATAGCGAAGCGGTGCGCCTCGTCGCGGATGCGCTGTAACAGGTACAGCCCCTGCGAGCGGCGCGGCAGCAGGATCGATTTGTCGCGCCCCGGCACGAACAGTTCCTCGTGCTGCTTGGCCAGCCCCACCACCGGCACGCGGCCTATCAGCCCGTACTGCTCCAGCACCTCGACCGCCACGCCAAGCTGGCCCTTGCCGCCATCGACGATTAGCAGGTCGGGCAGCAGCCCCCACGTCACGTCTTTCTTCGCTCCGGGCAGGTGCGGCTCGGTCTGCAACTCGTGCCAGCGGCGGAAGCGCCGGTCGAGCACCTCTTTCATCGAGGCGTAGTCGTCGGCGTGGCCGCTGACGCTGCGGATGTTGAACTTGCGATACTCGCTCTTGCGCGGTACGCCCTGCACGAACACCACGCGGCTGGCTGAGATGGCTGTGCCCTGCGTGTTACTGATGTCGTAGCACTCGATCCGCGCCGGGATCGCGTCAAGGCTCAGCGCCTGCTGAATCTCACCGAGCGCCGTCTCCTGCTTGAGCGTGTCGGCTTCCCACTGCGCACGCAGCATCGCCAGCGTCTCGGCGGCGTTCTCGGTGGCCATCCGCACCAGCTCGCGCTTCTGGCCGCGCCGCGGGACGGTCAGCGCGACTTTGGTGCCGCGTTTGCTTTGCAGCCAACTCTCGATGATTTGCGCCTCCTCGACCTCGTGCGGCAGCAGCACCTCCGGCGGAACCTCGGCGGCTTTGTCGTAGAACTGTTTGAGGAAGTCGCCCATCACCTCGGAGATGTCCTCGTCGTCGCCGGTGCCTTCCAGTACATAGTGCTCGCGCCCGACGATCTTGCCGGAGCGGATGAAGAAGATCTGCACGCAGGCGTCGCCGTCCTCGCGGGCGAAGGCCAGCACGTCCTGGTTGACGTTAGCCGGCGAGACGACCTTCTGCCGCTGCACGATCAACTCCATCGCCTGCACCTGGTCGCGCAGGCGGGCGGCCCGCTCGTAGTCGAGTTTTTCCGACGACTGCCACATGTCCTGTTCCATCTGCTTGACGATGTCGTCGGATTGACCCTGCAGGAAGTCCATCAGGTTGGCGATGGTCTGGCGGTACTGCTCCTGGTTCACCGCACCGATGCACGGCGCGGTGCACAGCTTGATGTCGTAGTACAGGCAGGCGCGCGCGTCCTGCCCGGTGATCTCGCGGTCGCAGGTGAGGTACGGGAATGCCTTACGCAGCACGTCGAGTG
>CAWBCR010000003.1:0-23070 GCA_963787375.1 uncultured Chloroflexia bacterium
TGAAGCGCATCTGGTGGAAGGGAGCAGTCGCCGGGGTGGCAGCGCTGGCGCTGATCTCATGGGTCGGCCCGCTGCTGGTCGCCGCGCAGGTGGCGACTAGCGCCTACACGCCGGCGGCAACTGCGGCAATGACTTGATCGAGCTGCCCAACACCGACCCCGCGTCGTGGCGGCTGAGCGGTGGAACGGCGGCAGCCTATGAGGCCGCCTGCGTCACGCATGATCGCTGCTACAACACGCTGGGCATGACCAAACAGGCGTGCGACCTGGTCCTCTTTCAGGACATGCTGATCGGCTGCCGTGCGACGTATGATGCACTGGACATATCGGGTGGGGCTGCTGCTGCGGGGCGTATGGAATGCGGCCTGCAAGCTTCGACGTATCTGGCTGCTATCGGGCTACTTCCCCCGATTGAGGGCGTCTACTGCTACGAGCAGTACTATGCCCGCACCGGCTCGCGCGCCATGCCGGACAATCTGCTTATGCCGCTGTTGGCGTGCGATTGGGGCTTCTGACCGGCTATTCCTCGAAAAAGGTGATCTCGTAGGCCAGCAGATCCTCACAGGTTCTTCCGAGAAGTTCACCGTGAACTGCCGGTCGGGGTAATCTCGCTGGAGCTTGGCTTCCCACATCTCCTTGAGCAGCCTGCCGAAATACAGGATCATCTCAAGCGTCGGGCCCGGCTCGGTATTCACAAAGAAGTCCGCGATATGGCGATGGTTCAACAGCGCCTGGACCCCGCGCTTGTTGTCGGGCGCATTGCGCAGGCACGACTCGTAGGCTGTTTCGGTGAAGTCGCGCGCCAGGAAGATGCGCCCGTCGTGCTCGACAAAACGCGGCCAGAATAGCTGCGCGTAGGCTATTGCGTGCTCATAATTGCCCAGGCAGCCGATCCATGTCTCGATGCTCACTCCATCGCCGTTGTTCCACAGCGGAAGCTCCGGAATCAGCCTGTTGAAATCCACGTGCTCTGAGTCGGCTGGCATCCTGCCCCCTGACGCGCTGGCGCTTACAGCTCCGCCTTGATCACCACCGCCAGCTCCCCACTGATGCCCGGCACGGCGGCGATGTCTTCCACGCTGGCCTCGCGGATGGCGTCTATCGAGCCGAAGGCCTTCAACAGCGCCCTGCGGCGTGTCGGCCCGATGCCGGGGACGGCGTCGAGCTGCGAGGCGATGCCCAGCTTATCGCGCCGTTTGCGCTGGTGGGTGATAGCGAAGCGGTGCGCCTCGTCGCGGATGCGCTGTAACAGGTACAGCCCCTGCGAGCGGCGCGGCAGCAGGATCGATTTGTCGCGGCCCGGCACGAACAATTCCTCGTGCTGCTTGGCCAGCCCCACCACCGGCACGCGGCCTATCAGCCCGTACTGCTCCAGCACCTCGACCGCCACGCCAAGCTGGCCCTTGCCGCCATCGACGATCAGCAGGTCGGGCAGCAGCCCCCACGTCACGTCTTTCTTCGCTCCGGGCAGGTGCGGCTCGGTCTGCGACTCGTGCCAGCGGCGGAAGCGCCGGTCGAGCACCTCTTTCATCGAGGCGTAGTCGTCGGCGTGGCCGCTGACGCTGCGGATGTTGAACTTGCGATACTCGCTCTTGCGCGGTACGCCCTGCACGAACACCACGCGGCTGGCTGAGATGGCTGTGCCCTGCGTGTTACTGATGTCGTAGCACTCGATCCGCGCCGGGATCGCGTCAAGGCTCAGCGCCTGCTGAATCTCACCGAGCGCCGTCTCCTGCTTGAGCGTGTCGGCTTCCCACTGCGCACGCAGCATCGCCAGCGTCTCGGCGGCGTTCTCGGTGGCCATCCGCACCAGCTCGCGCTTCTGGCCGCGCCGCGGGACGGTCAGCGCGACTTTGGTGCCGCGTTTGCTTTGCAGCCAACTCTCGATGATCTGCGCCTCCTCGACCTCGTGCGGCAGCAGCACCTCCGGCGGAACCTCGGCGGCTTTGTCGTAGAACTGTTTGAGGAAGTCGCCCATCACCTCGGAGATGTCCTCGTCGTCGCCGGTGCCTTCCAGTACATAGTGCTCGCGCCCGACGATCTTGCCGGAGCGGATGAAGAAGATCTGCACGCAGGCGTCGCCGTCCTCGCGGGCGAAGGCCAGCACGTCCTGGTTGACGTTAGCCGGCGAGACGACCTTCTGCCGCTGCACGATCAACTCCATCGCCTGCACCTGGTCGCGCAGGCGGGCGGCCCGCTCGTAGTCGAGTTTTTCCGACGACTGCCACATGTCCTGTTCCATCTGCTTGACGATGTCGTCGGATCGACCCTGCAGGAAGTCCATCAGGTTGGCGATGGTCTGGCGGTACTGCTCCTGGTTCACCGCACCGATGCACGGCGCGGTGCACAGCTTGATGTCGTAGTACAGGCAGGCGCGCGCGTCCTGCCCGGTGATCTCGCGGTCGCAGGTGAGGTACGGGAATGCCTTACGCAGCACGTCGAGTGTCTGGTACACGGCGGACACGCTGGTATACGGCCCGAAGTAGCGCGATCCGTCTTTGACCATGCGCCGCGTCACGGTGACCTTGGGGAAGGCATCGGCCCAGTGGACCTTGATGTACGGGTAGCGCTTGTCGTCCTTGAGCCGCACGTTGTACTGCGGCTGGTACGACTTGATCAGGTTGATTTCGGTCAGCAGCGCCTCGATCTCCGAATCGACGACGATGATCTCGATGTCGGCGATGTTCTCGACCAGGCGCACGGTCTTGGAGCGTGTGGCGCGCAGCGTGCTCGGCTGGAAATACGAGCGCACCCGGCTGCGCAGGCTGACCGCCTTGCCGACGTAGATCACCTCGCCCTGCGCGTCCTTCATCAGGTAGACGCCGGGGCGAGGGGGCAGGTTATCGAGGATATTCTGGATGTGGGGCGAGATGTCTGTCATGAAAGCGCCGAACCGTGAATTCCGCCGGACGTGTAGGCACGTCTGATCGTACCTGAACGGCGGCGGTCAGACAACAAACCACGCGCTGCTGCCGTCGATGTGGACGGTAACGTTGGCGTGCGACTCGCCGTCGTCGGCGCGCAGCGCCAGGCCCATTAGCCTGAGCTGTTCATAGATGTTCTGCCACGCGGCGGCGTCCTCGGCGCGGAACGCCTCATACGCCTGCTTGAACCACGGCGCGAAGTTGCCCCACGCATCGCCCTCGCTGAAGTCGGCATAATACCAGGTGTCGTCTGAGCCGGTAGGCGTCAGCGTGCCGATCCACGAGTCTCCCACGTATATGTGCCAGGATTTATCCAGGATGCTCACTGGTCTGCGTCTCCAGTTGGTGTGCGTTCAAGATCGCGCAAATTGTATCCTAACCGAAATGAAACATCTATGGGAAGATTCCCGTAGTTGCTGCCCAGTATAGCACGGGTTGGAAGACTGGCCCGGTTCGCGGTAAGCTTGCAGGAGAACAGACTATCATCGAGTAACAGAGACTCGACACAGGGTAGGGGCGTATGCTAACAATCGGCGGCATCGAGATCACCATTATCAACGACGCGTGCATTCTGGCCGATAGCGGTGGCGCGTTCGGGCTGGTGCCGCGCGCGCTGTGGTCGAAATACTACGAGCCAGACGCGCAAGGCCGCATCGCGATGCATCACAACTGCCTGCTGGTGCGTGCCGCAGGCCGCACCATCGTGATCGACACCGGCATCGGCAGCAAGGTGCCGGACAAGATGGCCCGCCTGATGGGCCTGGAGCGTCCCGACGACGGGCTGCTGGGCGGGCTGGCCCGGCACGGGGTCGCGCCGGAAGACGTGGACCTCGTCATCAACACGCATCTGCACTCCGACCACTGTGGCGGCAACACCCTTCTTGATGATGCGGGGTGCATCGTGCCGGCGTTCCCCAACGCTGAGTACTGGGCACAGCGCCTGGAATACGCCGACGCGGCCTTCCCCAACGAGCGCACGCGCGGCACTTATTTCGCGGAGAACTTCGCGCCGCTGCTTGACTCGGGCCGCATGAAGCTGATCGACGGCGAGGTCGAGGTGCTGCCCGGTATGCGCTGCGTGATGACCCCCGGCCACACCCGCGCCCACATGAGCGTCGTCTTTGAGCAGGGTGGCGAGACGGCGCTGGTTGTCGCCGATATGGCTTCACTGGCGGTGCACTTCGCCAACCTGGCGTGGATGACGGCCTACGACATCGAGCCGCTGGTGACACTGGAGACCAAGCGCATCTGGCAGCGCTGGGTGATGGCCCGCGACGCGCTGGTCCTGTTCGAGCACGACCCGCACATTGCCGCCGGGCGGCTCGTTGACGCTGATGGCGGCAAGCTGCGGATCGAGCCGGTTGTGGAGAGCCAGCCGGCAGGCGCATAAGGGGTCCGCTCGTCAGGTGAACCAGCCGCGAAGTTCATTCGCGGTGGCATTGATCAGATATAGAAGACACTTAATCTCCGCTTAAGGCCCTGCTAATCCGGCGTTAATCTGGCCGCGATACTGTCAGGGCTGGTAAGCGATTCTCAGTTAGGGTGAGGGATACACTATGCACATTCTGGTAACCAACGATGACGGCGTCTACGCGCCCGGCATTTACGCGCTGCAAAGCGCCCTGCGGACCATCCCCGATGTGCAGATCACGATCATGGCCCCGGCGGAAAATCAAAGCGCGGTCGGGCACCGCAAAACCCTGCGCGACCCGCTGCGCATCAAGCCGCTGAAGCTGTCCGGCGGCGTCGAGGCGTACGCCTGCTCCGGCTCCCCGGCGGATGCCATTGCGCTGGCGTTGATGGGCTTTGTGCACGATCCAGTCGACATTGTCGTCAGCGGCATCAACCAGGGCCCCAATCTGGCGCAGGATATCACCTACAGCGGCACAGTAACCGCGGCGATGGAGTCTGCGCTGTATGGCGTGCCGGCTGTCGCCATGTCGCTTGGCTCCTATACCGAGCCCGACTTCGAGCAGGCAGCGGCCTTCGCCGCCCGGCTGGTGCCGGTCGTCGTCGAGAAGGGGCTGCCGGAGCTGACGCTGCTCAACGTGAACGTTCCGGTTGGGGAGATCAAAGGTGTCCGCGCCACGCGCCAGGGACGCCGCCGTTACCACGACGAGCTGGTCGAGCGCATCGACCCGATGGGCCACCCCTACTACTGGATCGGCGGCGGCGAGCCCACCGGCGATACCGAGGAGGTCGGCACGGACGTGTGGGCGCTGGACAACGGCTATATCTCGGTGACGCCCATCCGGCTCGACATGACGGCCCGCTCCTTCCTGGAGAAGATGCAGGGGTGGGAGTTGGACGACTGGACGGTCCGCGCGCCCTCAGAAGGGTAGGGTGTTCGAGGCCGCTGCACAGATCCCCGTGGGGCGCACGCACCGGTGCGCCCCGCTGCGAGCCAGCCCCCGACTTGACAGATCCCGCAAAACCCCTATACTTCACTCATGTTGTGTTTCTGCAACAATTTTGGCCGTGCGCCTGTCGTGTGACCGGCCCCGATCAGCAACCAGCCCTCCAGAGGACGCAATGTGAGCGAGAGCTTTGACGACTACGTGACCGTAGCAGAGGCCGCCAGGCGACTGAACATCCATCCGGAGTTTGTGCGGCGTTTGATCCGCAAGGGCGAGCTTCCCGCTCGGAAGTTTGCCAACACCTGGCTCATCGAGATCACCACGCTTGAGCAGTTCGCCAGCAACTACGATCCGCGTCCTGGCCGCAAGGCGACACTGCTGTAAGGTGTGGCATGGCGCAGCAAGGCGGTTGCGCCCGATGCCCCCTTATAATACAATCGCCTCAACGTGAGAGAGGAACGACAGGCGTGGCGGCTGTTTCTATCAAAGGCATACGAGACGGGCTGCTCGTAATCCTGGAGGAGGATATTCCCTGGGATGAAGTGGAGCCGGCCCTGCTCGATACGATACAACAGCGGCACGATTTCTTCCGGGGCGCACGCGTCGCGCTCCAGGTAGGGGAGCGGACTTTGGACCGCGAAGACATACGCAAGCTGCGTGACAAGCTGGCCGAGCACGACGTGCAGCTCTCGACAATCCTGGGCACGTCGGCGGAGACGATCCGCTCGGCGCGCCGCATGGACATCGACACCGAGCTTCCGGAAGGTGTAGCGCCTGCCGAAGACAGCGGCGAGCTGCCGCCTATCGATTCGAATACATACGGCAGCAGCGGGGTGCTGGTCAAGGCCACGCTGCGCTCAGGGCGGATCATACGCCACGTGGGCCACGTCATCGTCATCGGCGACGTGAACCCTGGCGCGCAGATCATCGCCGGCGGCGACGTGATCGTGTGGGGCCGCGTGCGGGGCACCGTCCACGCGGGGGCCAATGGCGACGAAAGCGCGCTGGTGTGCGCGCTCGACCTGCGGCCTATGCAATTGCGCATCGCGAACTATGTCGCCATTGC
Organism: uncultured Chloroflexia bacterium; assembly: GCA_963787375.1. GTDB lineage: Bacteria > Chloroflexota > Anaerolineae > Aggregatilineales > UBA3940 > CAWBCR01. Next base: position 6,347 of record CAWBCR010000003.1, read on the forward strand.
CTCGGATACCAGCGGCAGACGCCCGCATCCAGAAGTCGCATCGGTGCGTAACGGGCAAATCGTGGCGGAAGAGTGGGGTGTTTCGTCGTGAGGCACGTCCGCCGGTTAGCACCGGGCATGTGTCAATAGTTCAGGGAAGGTAGACATGACGGCTCGGGTCATCACCATTACATCTGGCAAGGGCGGGGTGGGCAAGACGACCGCGACGGCCAACCTGGGCGTGGCCCTTGCCGCGCTGGGTCAGAAGGTCGCCTGCATCGATGCCGACATCGGCCTCCGCAACCTGGACGTGGTTATGGGGCTTGAAAACCGCATCGTCTACGATATTGTCGACGTGGTCGAAGGGCGGGCCAAGCTGCGCCAGGCCATGATCAAAGACAAGCGGCTCAAGGAAGACCTGTACCTTATCCCGGCAGCCCAGACACGCGACAAGACCGCTGTCAGCCCCAGCGACATGGTGCGTCTGTGCGACGAGCTGCGGCCCCTGGTGGACTACATCCTGATCGACTCCCCGGCAGGCATCGAGCGCGGGTTCCGCAACGCTGTCGCTCCCGCCGACGAGGTGATCATCGTTACCAACCCTGAAGTGTCGTCGGTGCGTGACGCCGACCGCATCATCGGGCTGATCGAGGCTGAGCAGAAAGGCCCCGGCAAGCTGATCGTCAACCGCGTGAAGGCGGAGATGGTCAAGCGCGGCGACATGCTAAGCCCCGAAGATATCATCGACATTCTGTCCATCAAGTTGATCGGGCTGGTGCCTGAAGACGAAACCATCCTGGTCGCGACCAACCGCGGCATCCCGGCGGCGCTGAACATGGACAATTCCCCGGCAGGCAGGGCATTCCGCAACATCGCGCGCCGCGTGATGGGCGAAGAGGTGCCCTTTATGCCGCTTGAGGAAGAGTTCGAACTGGTTCCAGCGGCTGTTCAAGGGCCGTGGTGGCAAAGGCAAGAGCAAGCAGGCCGAGCCCGCCCCACGCAGCGACCACCGGGACGAAGCCAGGAAGCCGGCTCCCGCCGAGCCGGAGGAGCCGGAGCCCGCCCGGCCCGCGGCCGAGGCCAGGGTCGAGGTTCAGCCGCCGGCTCCTGCGAAGGCGGCCCCCGAGCCGGCACCAGTCGAAGTGAAGACGGCTGCTCCGTCGACAGCGCCTGCGCCATCGCCCGTGGCTGCGCCCGCGCCATCACCTGTGGCTGCCGCTGCGCCGAAGGCCGCGCCGCCTGCAGCGGACAAGAAACCTTCTGACGACAGCCGTGGCAGCCTGATCAGGGCCGCCACGCCTGCCACCCCGGCCAAACCACAGGATGACAGCAAGCCTGCGCCCGGCAGCGCCGCTGAGCCGAAGCCTACGCTTATCAGGGCCGCCCCCGCTGCTTCCAGCGCGGACACAAAGCCCCCCGCCGAAAAGGCCCCGGCGGCGGCTGACGACAATAAAGACGCGGCGAAGCTGAGCGGCAGTTCCAAGCCGGACAGCCCTGCGGACGCGGAAGCACGGCCAGGCATCAGGCAGCCTGAGGAGAGGAGAGATGAGGTATGAGCAATCTGCTGGGCCGGTTATTTGGGGGCGGCAGGGCTTCCAGTAGCTCGGTTGCCAAAGAACGGCTGCAGTTGGTCTTGATCCATGACCGCAGCAATCTCACGCCCGAACAGGTTCAGTCGATGAAGGACGAGATCCTCGAAGTGATCTCGCGCTACGTGGATTTCGACCGCGAGGCGGTCTCCATCGACCTGACCAACGCCGAGCGCAACAGCATACTCATCGCCGAAGTCCCGCTGCTGCCTGTGTCGACTCGTCGCCGCCGACCTTCGACCACCACCGCGTCGCTGGGGGACGCCTGACGGCGGGCCATTCGCTACAGCAGGAAAACGTCTCCGGCGGTTGATTTGATGTGAATCTCGACCTGGGCAGACGCCGAGTCGAAATCGTGTGTGGCATAGCGGCGCTGGCTTAAAGCCAGCAGCCGCTCGTTTTTTATGCTCAACGTGGAAAGCTCGCCGCGCTCGACCGTGACCCGCGCGCCGACTTCCGGTGGCACCCGCACCTCGATCACGCCAAACGCGGAGCGCAGGTCGATCTGCACGTAGCCGCGCGCCGGGCAGGCTATCGCCAGCCGCCCGAACGTCGTCGCTGCGCTCACCTGCTCCATCCGCAGGTCGACCAGATTGAGCACCAGGTCACCCAGCGAGCTGTGCGCGTGGATGTCCCACAGCACGTTGCCGGCGAGGTCCGCCTGCCAGCGGGCGATATTGGGCCGCAGGATGCTGCCCTTCAGCCGTAAGTCGGCGACGCCGTCTTCGGCGGTGAAGTGCGGGCGGCCAATCGGCCCATAGCGCGTGGTTGCCACGCGGTCGTTAGGCCCTACGCCGATCAGCAGGTCGGACAGCCCTGCGCGCACGTCGACGTGCCCGCGCACCACCTGCCCGCGTGCGGTGAACACACGCGGCTCCGGCCCGGCGACGACCTCGCCACCCAGCAGGATATTAAGCCCGACCAGCGCCAGCCCGCCGCCCATAAGCCCGGCAGCCAGCAGCGTGCTGCGGGCCAGCATCACCAGCCCTGCGATCAGCAGTCCGAGTCCCAGCCACCACAGCAGCATTTCCACGCGGCGCCGGAGCGGGTTCGTTTTCATCATGAGTCCCGTGTGCATCCTGTTCTGTGTGATCGGGATCGACGCGCCCAGTATAGGCTATTCGGGCCGGGCGGGCCAGCGCCGGATAACAAAAGAGGGGCGGGAGGCGATGCACACCATCGCAGTGACCCGCCCCTCCTGCCACGGTCTTTCTATGGCGTTGGCGTCACCTCGGGCGTGGGCTGTACCAGCGGCGGGTCGCTGACGAAGTTCAGCACCTCGTCGAGCACGTCGTTCGGCACGAGATACACCTCAGTCGTCAGCGTCGGATCCTGCGTCAGCCTAACGTAGTACGCATCGCCGTCGGGGTTCAGCGTGCCGACGTAGAACAGGTGCGCTTTGTTGTCGTCGGTGGTGAACGTGACGGTGTATTTCGGGTTGTCCAGCCCGTAGGGCGATATCGCCTCGATCTGCGTCAGCACGCGGATTGGGCGAACGCTCGGCAGCGAGATCAGGGCCCCGCCGATGCGGCTGCTGTCGGTCGGCAGCGACGCGTCCGCGCCGCTGGGCAGCGTGTCGATGGTCCACGTATCGCCGGTATCAGTGTGCGCGGCGAACGTGTCGCCGGTAGTGTTGTCCGTCACGACGATGGCTTTCGCCACGTGGCTGGCGGCATTCGGAAACAGAACGTCGGGCGGGGCCTCGGTCGGCGTGGCGTTAGCGCCGCTCTCCTGCTGGAGCTTGCCCGACGTCGAGATGCCGATCAGCACGCCCGTCAGCGCCAGAAACACTACCGCTGCGAGCAGCGTGTTGCGACTGCGCGTGTTCATAGCTGCATGCTCCTTCGCCTAACGGCGGCGCCGGCGCGAGAACCACATGCCGAGTCCCCCACCCACGGCGACCAGCGGGATCAGGCAGGCGGTGCTGATGATCACCAGCCCCAGCGAGACGGTGCTAAAGGGCCGGTCAAGCTGTGGCTGTGTGAAGTCCGGCGGCGGCACGTTGACCGCGTTCTCGCTGGCGGTCAGCCAGTTGGTCGCGTTCAGGAACAGTTCCGCGTTGCCATACGTGTTGCGCTGCAGCGAGTCATTCGACGCGAAGTCGGCGTCGCCGATGACCACGATCTGCGCCCCTGTGTCGCTGTTCTGCGCGCTTACGCCGATCACCAGCGGTCCGGGGATGTCGTTGGCGTCAAACTGGAGCACGCCGGAGGCGTTGGGATTGGTCGTCTCGCCCCAGGTTGTCACCTGGTTGTTGACCTCCAGCGTCGTCAGCAGGTTGGTGACGGTGATGGGCGAGCCCTGCACGGCAGCGCTCTCGATGCTGCGTGCGATCGGGAAGAACGTCGGGCGCTGCTCCTGCAGCAGCGGCGCGGTGATGGGCGATGTCTGGTCATAGCTGTAGATGATCGGAGTAAGCTGGTCGATCTGGCTGTTCAGGTCGACCACCAGGTCGTCATCAACCTTGATCTGCCAGTTCTGTTGTAGATAGGCCAGCAACTCGTCGGTGGCGTTGTGCCCGGTGATCTCGTGGATGGTCGAGCCGTCGGTCATGTTCCACACAATGACCTTGCCGTCACGGCTGCCGGTCACCAGCTCCTGCCCATCGGGCGAGATGGCCATATCCCAGATCACGTCGCTGTGGCCCGACAGGACGACGTCCTGATCGGCGGTCGTGGCCCCGGCGGGCCGGATGTGGATGCTGCCGTCCAGCAGCGCGTAAGCCTCCGTGCCGTCCGGCGCGATGGCGATGCTGCTCAGCCCCACGTCGGGGAAGCGCGGCGACGTGGTGCCCTGCGCGGTCGCGATGTCGACGATGCCTTCCGAGCCGTCGACGCATGCGGTGTGCAGCGTCTGCCCGTCCGGCGAGAAGACGACACGCAGCACCGAGTTGCTGTGTAGCTGCTCGCTGTACACGCTGCTGCCGTCGGAGACTTTCCAGATGTAAACCGGGCCTTCATTGCTACGCCCGCCTGCCGCCGCTACCAGCGAGCTGTCCGGCGAGAAGGCCAGAGTCAGCAGCGGGGAGGGCACGGCGATAGGCGAGTAACTGGCCGGCTGGTAGGTGGTGGCGTTCCACACGTTGAGCACCTGGTCCTCGCCGGCGCTGGCGATCCACCTGCCATCCGGCGACCACTCCACGCGGCGGACCAGGCTGGTGGTGCCCTCAAGCTGTGCGAGTTGCTCGCCGGTTGCGGTGTCCCACACGATGACCTTGCCGTCGCGCCCCGCGGTAACCAGCTTGCTGTCGTCGGGCGAGAATTTCGCGTCGAGCACGTCGCTGGTATGGCCGCGCAGCACGATGATCTGGCTCCCGCTGGCAGCGTCCCAGATGCGCGCCGTGCCGTCCGCGCCGGCGCTGGCGATCCATTTGCCATCGCTGCTGAAGTCGACGCCCAGCACGCCGTTCGACAGCGTGCCGCTGCCGCCGGTGCCGGGGTCGCTCAGGAACAGCAGTTTGCCGCCGTTATCCATGTAGGCCTTGATCATGTCGACTTCCGCGCCGGAGAACTGCGCGGTCGGCCCGGCGATGAGCAGCATCGAGGCGTCGTCAGGGATCGCGCCCTGCTCCAGCAGGTTCAGCGGCTGCACGTTGAAGTTGATGCGCGCCAGTTCGCCCTTGATGCTGGAATAATCGTTGCTGCCAAAACCGTTCATATCGCGCTCGCCGTGCCCGGTGACGGCGTACAGCGTGCGCTTCTCGCCCAGCAGCACCTGCACCAGCGCGTTGGTCATCGCGCTTTCCGTCACGGTCGACGCTTCGGCGGTACGGTCGCCCGCCGAGAAGACCATCACGCCGGCGCGGCTCATCTGAAGTTGCAGCGCTGTTGCCGGGTTGCGGTCGGGGTCTACGAACTGGTAGGTCAGGTGGCCGTTGCTGTAGCGCTTGTACTGCTGAAGCCAGATCTGTGCCTCGTCCTGCTGGCTGGACATCTGCGCTGTGTAGAAGCCGGTGACCGTCACGTCCTCGGTCATGTTCTGCAGGACGTTCTTGCTCGCGTCGGAAAGCTCGTATTTCTTCGATGCGCTGACGTCAATCGGCGCGATATTGGCGTTCTTGATGACGACGTACAGCGCCACGACGAAGGCAACGAAGAACAGGCTCAGCAGCGCGCTGGTCAGCCCGTATTGGCCTCTGCGCCCGGTGATGGCCTCGATTAGCGACTGCGGATCGACCATGATGAAGCCCGCCAGCCCCACGATGCCAACTGCCAACGAGATCCAGCTTACCGTCGTGAATGCGTTCTGCGGGGTGACAATGATGGCGATGGCCGTCACCAGCAGCCCGACGACGCCGATGCCCAGCAGCACCCAGCGCAGGATGTCGCGGTCGATGTGGATGGCGTTCTTTGACCTGTTGTTCACGCGCTCCACCTCCTCGTATTAAGGGCCTGAGTCGCCAGGAACAGGAAGATGACGATCATCCCGATGAAGTAGGCCAGGTCAAGCGGGTCGATCAGCGCCCGACTGATGAGGCTGTTGAAGTGGCTGGTGATCGAGATCTCTGACATGACGCTGGCAATAGCGGTGTTGTTGACCAACTGGTTGACCGAGTTGGTCAGCCACAGGAAGATCAGCGCGCCCATCGTGATCAGAAAGGCGACAAGCTGGTACTGCGACAGCGATGAGGCGAACACACCCAGCGCCAGCGTCGCACCGCCCAGCAGCCACAATCCCAGGTAGCCGGTGTACACCGTGCCCATTTCAATCGTGCCGTGTGTCTTCAGAATGAATGGGTAGATGATCATGATCGCCACGTACACCGTGAACACCGTCCACACCGCCAGCCATTTGGCGACGACGATCTCCCAGTCGCGGACTGGGGCGGTGAACAGCAGCTCGTGCGTGCCGGTGCGGATCTCCTCGGAGATGACGCGCATGGTCAGCGCCGGGGCGACGAAGATCATCAGGAAATACATCGTCGACAGCATCGGGCCGACATCGGGTGGCGAGAAGCCCTGGTTGATGCCAACCAGCAGCAGCGAGAAGAACCCGCCGGACAGAAACAGCCACACCGCGCCGACCAGATACACCAGCGGCGAAAGGAAGTACAGGTTAAGCTCCTGCTTGTAGATAATCCACAGGCTGCGGAGCGAGCGGCTAACGGATTGCATCACTGAGCCTCCTCTGCCAGGCGAGTGTCGTCGGTGGTAAGCTGCAGGAAGATGTCCTCAAGCGACAGGTCGAGCGCGTGCAGCTCCAGCAGGTCCCACTGCCTGCCGACCACCGCCGCCGCCACTGCCGGGCGGGCGTCGGCGCCGCGCTCGGAAAAGACCTCGATCCCGCGCTCCGCCTGTTCGATATTCTTAACGCCGGGCAGCCCGCGCAGCGCCTCGACCACGTCGTTGGGCTCTGCGTTGCCCACCCGCACCAGAAACCGGTTCGAGCTTTGCAGCCGCGACGAGAGCGCGCTGGGGGCGTCTTCGGCGATGATGTGCCCCCGGTTGATGATCAGCACCCGCGAGCAAAGCTGCTCCACCTCCGGCAGGATGTGTGTGCTCAGCAGCACGGTGCGATCCTGCCCCACGTGCCGGATTAGGTCACGCACCTCGCGCACCTGCGCGGGGTCGAGGCCGATGGTCGGCTCGTCGAGGATCAGCACATCCGGCTGGTGGACCAGCGCCTGCGCCAGCCCGACACGCTGCCGCATACCCTTCGACAGGTTGGAGATCAGGCTGTCGGCGCGGTCGAGCAGGTCGACCATGTCAAGTGTTTCCTCCACCCGGTCGATGCGATCCGGCCCGGCCATTCCGTGCAGGCTGGCCATGTATTCGACATACTGCCAAACAGACATTTCCTTGTAGAGCGGAACGGTCTCAGGCATGTAACCCACGTGCCGCTTGGCGTCCAGCGGCTGCTCCACGACATCAAAACCGGCTATCATGGCGGTGCCCTCGTTGGGCGGCATGTAGCCGGTCAGGATGCGCATGGTTGTGGTCTTGCCTGCCCCGTTTGGGCCGAGGAAACCGACGATCTCGCCGGCTTCGGCGTGGAAGGAAAGGCTGTCGATGGCTTTGAAGTCCCCGTAGTACTTCGTCAGTCCCTCAACCTGAATCACAATTGCCTCCCCCTTGATGGTGCCCGGGCTGATTCCATCAAAGCTGTGGTTGCACGAAACATCGATACACCCAGGCAGCGAAAAAAGCCCCTGTAGCTCGCCGCGTAGGCAGCTACTACGGCGCTTTTGTGCGCGGGTGATGATACATCCCGCCGATGGGGCTTGTCAAAAAGGGGCTTACACCGGGTAGTGTGATTCTGCGCGCTGCGGCCCCGGCCCCAACCCGCACAGGCGGTAGATCGCCGGGCAGCCGTTGCCTGCCACACCTTGACACCCCGCGCGCGCGGGTGTTAAGATCACGGGCGAATTCGACCGGCCACGCCATCACACCCTGCATACACGACCGGCGGGCGCTGTCACGTGGCTTCGCCGGTTTATCGCTGTGATGTTCTGGTATTGGAAGCGGGGACCAACTGGATGTATATCAAGCGGGAGCCCCTTGGGCGTGGAAATTTGACTTTCAGGCAGCGCAAGCCGCGCTTTCCATTCCTTTTGATTCTGGCCTATGTTCTCATCCTGGGCGCGGCGCTGTTCGTCTTCTTCCGCATGGATCAGATTCAGCCCAAGGTGCTGGCCGCTTTTGGCCCGTCGCCCACCCCGACCCTATCGGTCGAAGAGCTGCGGTCGATGGGTGACGCAGCCTATCAGAAAGGCGATCTGGACCAGGCCTCGGCCTACTACGGCGAGGCGGCGCAGCTTGCGCCCAACGATGTCGACGTGCTGTTCAACTACGCGCGCCTGCTCACGCTCACCGATAAGACCGACAACCTCAGCCTGGCGCTGACCATCGCCGATCAGGCGATCCGTGTCGCCCCCGACGATCCGCGCGGCTACGCGGCCAAAGCCCGCGCGCTGAACTGGTCGGGGCAGGTGGACCAGTCGGCGGTGGAGGCGCTTCGTGCCATCGAGCTTGACCCGAACTACGCGCTGGGCCACGCCTATCTGGCCGAATCCTACGCCGACCTCCGGCAGCTTCGCCAGGCGCGCGACGAGGCCGAGCTGGCCATCCAGCTTGACCCGTACAGTGTCGACGCGCGGCGTAACTACGCTTACGTGCTGGAGTGGTATGGCGACTACGGTGGTGCCATTCAGCAGTACGAGCAGGCGCTTCAGTTAAACGCGAACCTGCTCGACCTGTGGTACGGCCTCGCGCGGAATTATCGCGGCGCGGGCATGATCCAGCAGGCCGTCGATACCTACAACCAGATTCTGATGCGCACGCCGGAAGATCCGCACCCGTACATCGAGCTTGGCAAGACGTGGTTTGAGGTGCGTGATGACGAGGCCGCGCAGATCAGCCTGGAGCGCGCGGTGCGGCTGGTGTGTGCTGACTGCCCGCTGCATTCCTACCAGCAGGTCGAGCAGAACGGCTATACCGTCCCCGCCAACGAGCTGCCGGAGACAATCGATCAGAGTGCCTGGCTTCAACTGGGAATGGTGTACTTCACCCGCCGCAACTACGAAGACTCGCTCGCCATCTATGAGGAGCTGATCGCCTGGGACAAGGCCCACAACGCTGATGTGCCCATCGAGGCGTACTATGTCACGGCGGCGGCTTACTACTATATCGACCACGATTCAAATGGCCGTCCGCTGTGCGACCTGGCCATCCCGCGTGCCCATCTGGCGCTGAACATGTACGAGGACCAACGCATGGACAACCCGACGGTGCTCAAGAACATCCTGTCGGTCTATGTGCTGTGCCGTGATTACGCCAACACGCCCCCGACACAGCCCGTTGTCTTCCCGGTAGGTTTCGCCGAGCCCGACGTTATCGTGCAGCGGCCCGGCGTGGGCGGCGGCGTCGTCGAAGGCGACACCAGCGGCCAGACTACGGACAACAGCGGCAGCAGTGGAACCAACAAGTAACGCCCGTTGAGGAGCAGCTATTCTTGGGAATCTCGCTAAAACACCGGCGTAGGCGGGGCCGCCGCAGCTACGCCGACTACCGTCCTCCGAGCCGCAATCCAGGCCCGCGCGATGACCCGTTTCGCATTGTCTTCTACCTGGTGGTGATTGGCGCCGGGGTCTGGGCCTATTTCAACCAGCCGACCGTCAGCGGGTGGCTGTATGGCGGCCAGCCGGTGACGGTGCAGACGGCCACCGACCTGCCGTCGGTGACGCCCATCACGTCCACGCCCGTCGGGCAGGCGGCGCAGGACCTGGCCGCGCAGGCCCAGGCCGCCTATGATGCCGGCCATCTGTCGGACGCCATCGACCTGTACCGGCAGGCCGGACAGCTTTCCCCCAACACGGTCGATTACCCGTTTGAGGAGGCGCGGCTGCTGGTGTTCAACTCGGCCATGCAGTACCGTGACACGCGCCAGCAGACGCTTAGCCAGGCCGCCGACGCGGCCAACCGTGCCATTCTCGCCGACCCGACTAACCCGGCGGGTTATGCGATCCTGGGCAAGGTCAACGACTGGCAGGGCAATCCCGACCAGGCGCTTTCGCAGATTTTGCAGGCGCTGGAGGTCGATGAGAAATACCCGCTCGGCCTGTCCTACTATGCCGAGGCGCTGGTCGACCTCGACCGCTGGGATCAGGCCACGCAGACCATCAACCAGGCGCTCGATGCCGACCCCAACAGCGTCGACATCCGGCGCGACAGCGCCTACATCTTCGAGACCCTGGGCGACTATTCCTCGGCAGCCACGCAGTACGAGGCCGCCATCGCGATTGCCCCGAATTTGCCTTTCCTGCACATGGCGCTGGGCCGCGACTACCGCCAGCTTGGCCGCTTCAACGACGCGCTCGACCAGTTCTTCAAAGCCCAGCTTGTCGAGCCGTCCAACGCATTGATCCCCTATGAGGTGGGTCGCACCTACGAAACTTTCATCGGCGACCCGAACTCCGCGCTCGACTACTATCAGCGTGCCACCGACATGGACGCCAGCTATGGCAGCCCGTGGCTGCGCATCGGCGCGCTGCGCTTCGCGCAGGCGCGCTACCAGGATGCGGTGGTCGCGTTTGAGCACGCGCTGGCCCTCAACACCGTCAGCAACGATATGTACTACCAGCTTGGCCTGTCGTATGCGAACGTCGGGCGCTGTACCGATGCCATGCAGTATTTGCAGCAGGCGCAGTCCAGCGCCGGCGATGACCAGCGCATTCTGGATGCTGTCCAGCAGGGCTACAGCCTGTGCTCGCAGTCGACGCCGGTGCCGGTCGACGTGCTCGGCACGCCGACGCCCACACCCACGCCGTAAGTGCGTCCGAAGAGGGGGCAGGGGATGGCCCAGACCATTCTGATCGTCGATGACGAGCCGAACATCATCAACCTGGCGCGGATGTATCTGGAGCAGGACGGATTCGCCGTGCTGTCTGCGCAGGACGGGCAGGCGGCGCTTGACCTGATCTTCGACGCCGCGCCACCCGATCTCGTCGTTCTCGACCTGATGCTGCCTGTTGTCGATGGCTGGGAGGTGTGCAAGCGTACCCGCGCCCGCTCCGATCTGCCGATCCTGATGCTGACCGCCCGCGACGACGACGTCGACAAGATCGTCGGGCTAGAGCTGGGCGCAGACGACTACATGACCAAGCCATTCAACCCGCGCGAGTTGGTCGCGCGCGTCAAGGCTATCCTGCGCCGCTCCGATGGCTCGCTGAAGCCTGACGCCAGCGCGAAGCCGCTCCAGGTGGGCGACGTGCATATCGACCCGGCCCGGCGGGAAGCGGCGGCGCACGACGTGGTGCTTGATCTGCGCGCCAAGGAGTTCGACCTGCTGCACGCATTGGCCGAGCACGTGGGCATGGTGTTGAGCCGCGAGCAGTTGTTGAGCCTGGTGTGGGGCTTCGACTTCTACGGGCAGACGCGCACCGTCGACGTACACGTCGCGCACCTGCGCTCCAAGCTCGAAGCGGCGGGCAGCGCGGTGGCTATCGAGACGGTGTGGGGCATCGGCTACAAGCTGGTCGGCGGGTAGGGCGATTGCGTTGCGGAAAGTCGAGACAGGGGCGCGGTAAGCGCCCCTGTTTGTTGTTACGGGCCCCCGATCAGGCGTGGGCGTGAGCGGGGTAGTGATCCTGAAAGCGGCATGTGTCGCGCATGTGGCAGAAGTCACACGGCTTGCCGTCGACGCGGACGTTGGCCCCGATGCCAATCGCCATCGACGTCGACTTGTAGGGGATCATCAGGCTGCCCGCGTTGAGCGTCACGCTGATAGGGCCGGTGTCGAGCAGGCTGAAGACCTCCTGTTGGCCCTCGGCGAGGGGCCAGCCAATCATGCCGGGGCTGATGGGGATCGTGGTTTGCAGCCCTGCCGGGATCACCTTCTCGTCAAAGAACTGGCATACCTGCGTTGCCAGCACTTCGAGCGCAGCCGTGCCCATCCCGTCGAGCGCCATCGCGTACACCGGGTCCATGCGATACATCGCCGCGATGCGCTGCTCCAGATCCCCGCCGAGCGTGCATACCGCCAGCACGACTGTCTGCGCCGGGCCAAGCTGCGTCGCGACCAGCGGGCCGTGCAGCGCGCCCCCACCTTCCAGCAGCAGTTTCTCGTGGTGCAGGCTGTCCACGGCGAATTCCTCGTATGCCACCGCCGGCTTGAGGAAAGCGTTCGCCTCGCGGATGACGCGCTCGGCCATCTCGACCAACTGCTTGCTGCGCGTGCGGATAAACTCCGGGTCCGCGCCCTGGCCGCGCAGCACCTGGTCGATGTTCAGCGTAAGGGTCCAATCGCGGAGAACGGGCATGGTCAGGTTTCCCTCATGGCGCTCAGGCCGTGTCTGCTGACGAAAGATATGAACATTATAGCGATTTCGCGGCGGGCAGGTAGCCTGTGTGGGCTGACGAGTGATCTTTATCCGCCTGATTGGGGAAGTGTGTAACGGAATAAGCGCTCGCCTGCGGATGCCCGGCTGCGTGCGTAATCGCGGGCATCCTATTTCAGTTGGCTTGTGTGTCAGACAAATTACTGCTATGATAATAATTGTGACACAGTTCGCCGAGGATGATTGATCATTCTCATACCATAAACTTCCAGGCTGCAAGGCGACCAGATAGCTGCTATTTGACTTTTCACCGGAGTCGGGGCGCGCTGCACCTATGACCACAATGAGAGATGTTGCCGAAGAGGCAGGCGTTTCGACTGCCACGGTGTCGCGCGTGCTGGGTGGCGCGCCGAACGTGCGGGAGTCGACGCGCCGGACGGTCATGGCGGCTATCGACACGTTGAACTATGAGCCGACTCGCCTCGCCCGCAGTCTGCGCAACCGGTCGGCCCAGACCATTGGCGTGATCGTCCCCGACATGTCTAATTCCTTTTACGGTGCCATCGTGGATGGTGTGGAGCAGGTTGCCTACGACAGGGGCTACTGCACCTTCATCTGCAATTCGTATCGCTGCAGGAGCGCGAAGAGCAGTACCTGCACGTCCTGAACTCCGAGTTGATTGCCGGTGTCGTGCTGGTCCCGTCATCCCGCGTGCCCGGCGCGGCGCTGCGCAGGGTGCTCGACGGCAGCGCGCCTGTCGTGTGTGTCCACAACGCGCTGGACGGCATGCAGATCGATACCTTCATGTTCGACCATGAGCGTGCTGTCCGGCAGGCGCTGTTTCACCTGCTTGAGCAGAACCACCGGCGTATCGCGCTGTTCACCCTGATGGACAACTCGGCGAATCACAACGAATGCCCGCAACGGCTACATCTGCGCGCTGTGCGATGTGGGCGTCACCGCAAACTCCGAGCACCTGTGCGCCTGCGCGGCGTCGGATGCCGAAAGCAGCTACCGCCAGACTGCCCGGCTGCTGAACCTGCCCGCCGACCGCCGGCCAAGCGCCCTGCTGGTGACCGACGGCACGCTGTCCGCGGGTGTGGTTCGGGCTGTTCAGGAGCGTGGCCTGGGCGTTCCACACGACATCGCCGTCATCAGTTTCACCGATAGACGCTGCTCTCACATCACGTACCCGCTGCTGGCTGTCGTCAAGCAGCCAGCGCACGATCTGGCCGTCCGTGCCGCGGAACGCATCTTCGAGCGCCAGCCGCGCCGGATACTGCCCCCCGCGACGGTCCGGCTTCAGCCTGAGCTTGCGCTGTGCAGCTTCTGAATGCGCTCCGACGCGCCCGCGGTTGAAATGATAAGCCTGGAGTTATATACTTATACCATCAAAGACTGTTATCTTATATGCAGGAATGCGCATTCTGCGCCCGGATTTCCAGTGTTTTAGAGGGTTTCTCTGGACGCCGGACCGTTGCAAGTAACAGGAGAAGTGGCTGACTGGCGCGTTTTGCCAGATGTGCACCGAGAAGGTTGTGCATCCACCAACTGAAGCGTCCACACCCATTTGAGGTGTTCGCCACGAGCCGCTTTCTGTGCCAGCGTTCCGGAAAGCGGTTTTTCGTGTGTGCGGTCCGTGAATAACTTGAGAGGAGAAACGTCATCGTAGCGCTTGAAACGGAACTGGCCAATATGACCATGAATACAGTTGACACTCAAAGCAGCGCCAGGGAGTTCCGCGTCGGTTTCATGGCGCTGCTTGATGAGTACGATTACACTCAGCCTGTTCGTGGACAGATTCTCGAAGGCATTGTGATGCAGGTCGACCTCGACAATGAGGTGATCGTCGATGTGGGCCTGAAGCGCGATGCGTTTGTCCCCCGCGAAGACCTGGATCGCCTCGATGAGCAGACGCTTGCCACGCTGGTGTCCGGCGCGGTCGTGCTGGTCTACGTGATGCGCCCGCGTGGGCGCGATGGGCGTCTGATCGTGTCGATCAACAAGGCGCTGCAGGCAGCCGACTGGGAGCGTGCCGAGCAGAATCTGGAAGATGCCACGATTGTCGAAGCGCCGGTCACCGGTTACAACCGGGGCGGGTTGCTGGTCGCATTTGGGAGGTTAAGCGGCTTCGTGCCGCAGTCGCACGTGATCGACCTGCCGCGCAGCGCTGCAGGCGAAGACCTGCGCAGCCGCAAGGCCGCGATGATCGGCCAGACGCTGACCCTCAAAGTCATCGAGCTGGACCGGCGGCGCAATCGCCTCGTGCTGTCTGAGCGCAAGGCTCTCCGGGCCACGCAGAAAGCACGCCTCGAACAACTGCGCGTGGGCGAGATCCTGACCGGCACGGTCGTCAACCTGGTGAGTTTTGGGCGCGTTCGTGGACATCGGCGGCGTAGACGGCCTGGTCCACATCTCGAAGCTTGACCGGCGCTACGTTGACAAACCGTCTGACGTTGTTTCGGTGGGCGACGAGGTCACCGTGCGCGTTGACGCCGTCGACGTGGAGCGGCAGCGGATCAACCTGAACCGCGCTGTGATGCTGCCCGATCCCTGGGACGAGATCGATGAACATTGCGCGGTCGGCGACCTTGTCACCGGCACGGTTGTCAAGGTCGTTGACTATGGCATCTTCATGGCCCTGCCCGACGATCTGGAGGGGCTGCTGCACGTCAGCCAGATGGCAGGCTGCGATGTCGAAGCGTCGCAGGAGGTGGCGGGCAAGGGAGATCGTCTGCTGGTGCGCGTCGTCGAAATCGACCCGGCACAGCAGCGGATCAGCCTCAGCCTGGACGCGGTAACCGCCGCCGAGCAGAAGGCCTGGCTTGAGGCAGAAACCGCTGAACACGTGGCGCAGCAGGCCGAGCCGCCGCAGCCTGACGCCTGATCAGCAGCCATCTTCCTGATAGGGTTGTTCGGGCAGAGAGGATACCCGTATGTTCAAGAAAGGCGACGCGGTCGTGCACCCCGCGTATGGCGCGGGGGCGGCTGGTCGCAGTCAGAAAAATCGAGGTGGGGGGCGAGCGGCGGTCCTACTACTAGATCAGATTGATGGCCGGTGGCAGCCTGATGATGCCGGTCACTCAGGCAGAGGAAGCCGGGCTGCGGCTCGCTGATGTCGACCGCGAGCGGATTGTTGCGGTGCTGTCGAACAGGCCCCGCAAGCTGTCCACGAATTACCGCACCCGTCGGGCGCACATCGATGAGAAAATCAGCAGCGGCGACCCGCTGAAGGTGGCCGAGGCGCTGCGTGACCTGGCGTGGCGTGGCAAAAGCTCATCAGGCTCGGCAATCGACGTGATGTCTCTAGCTCAAGGCGCGCCGCCTGCTGGCCGGCGAACTGGCCCTCCAATCCGACGACCTCGACATCGAAGAGGCGGCTGAGCGGCTGGACGGAATTATTCAGCGCGTGACCACTGCCGGCGCTGCCACGGCCGGCGGCGATTAGCCGCCCATCCGTCACCACAATATGAAATCTAAGCAAGTTGCGGTAGTATCTCACGAAAGGGGGTGATAAACGATTGGTAAGCGTAAGATTGCGACAGGGCGAGTTTAAAGAAAACCTGCTCAAGCGCTTTCGTAAGCAGGTTGTCAAGAGCGGCATTCTGGGCGCTGTGCGCCGCAAACGCTGGTACGTTGGCAAGAGCGAGTTGCGCCGAATCCAGAAGAAGAAGGCCATCCGGCGCGCAAAACGCCGCGAGGCGAGGCGTCAGGAACGGGTTTTTGAGCCGGAACCGGCATAGTACCCACACGGAGCAAAAGGCAGCCCGCAAGCTGCCTCTTGCAGTAATGGTTACGAGTTGTGGCGGTTGCCGGGAAAAGGGGATGGGATGGTAGCACTGAATAAGCGCGATCCGCTGATTGTGATCGCGTCCAACCGGGGACCGTTCACGTTCTCTGAGCGAGAAGACGGCTCCTTTGACGCGAAACGGGGTGCGGGTGGGCTGGTGATGGCGCTGGGTGCGCTCGCGGAGCGGCACGAGGTGCTGTGGGTGGCCTGCGCCATGACCGAGGACGATTTCCGTTGTCGGCGGCGCATGGCGGTCGCAGCGCCGAGGTTGAGGGCGTGTATCTCAAGCTTGTCCAGCCCGCCGACAGCAGCTATCAACAGTACTACAGCCAGATCGCCAACCCGCTGCTGTGGTTTGTCCAGCACCAGTTGTGGAACATCCCGCGTACGCCCAGCATCACCGCCGAGACGTGGGCGGCCTGCAAAGACGGTTATGTGGCCATCAACCGGCAGTTCGCCGACGCCATCGCAGACAGGCGTGGCAGGCGCAGACCGCCCGGTGATCGTCTTCCCGCAGGATTATCACCTGTATCTGGTGCCGCACTTCCTGCGCCAGCGCCTGGGCGAGAGCGTGCAGATCCAGCCCTTCGTG
>CAWBCR010000004.1:0-26282 GCA_963787375.1 uncultured Chloroflexia bacterium
TATTATATGCCAGGGGATACAAGAAGGGCCCGGCGTGCGCCAGGGTAATCGCATCAAATCTGAAAAGCGGCCAGATAGGGATACCGAAGCTCGATCTCAGTCAATTTGCACGTTTGTTCCGCGATTTGCCGGACAATGTTGCCTCGGATCTGGCGGATTTTCGCGGAGATTCGGAAATAGAAAGTGCATTGCAGCGGCTGAGAAAGCGCCCAAACTGCCGGAAGACCCTGGATTCTATTTTGATGCGATTACCCTGCGGCGTGCGCCGGGCCTCTGGTTGGTTAGAGTGGCCGTTCGACAGCAGTCCGATCAGCCAGCGACGGCCTGAGCCTGCTGCGCGTGGCGCATCTGGCGCTGCAACGCGCGGAGTTGGTCCGCTCTGGGCACGAAGCCCGCCGTGTCGTAGCTCTCGTCCACCACCACCGCGCCGAACAGGTCCATCAGGTCGTCCTCGTGCTGGGCCGGGCGGCCTGTGCTCAGGTTGACATAGGTGAATTCCACCCAGGCCACGGCCTTCAGGTACTGGAGCTTGGCGTCGAACATCAGCCCCTCGATCACCAGCACGTTTTCGGTGTAGTGGATCAGCCGCGTGCGGATCACGACCTCTTCGTCCAGAAAGGCCGGGGCCAGGTATGCGATCTGGCTTTTGCTGACCACCCAGTTCTGCCCGGTCTGCTGGCCGTGCGCGAAGATATGAAAGTCGTAGTAAGCGGCCATCTGATCCTCGCCGGCAAGAAGTAGTCGATATAGCGGCATATTCAGGTGGCCGAACGGGTCGCAGTCCTGAAAGCGCACCCGCGCCCGGCTTTCGAGTTCCTTTGCCTGTCCATTGTGCGTCATGGTGTCCTCCTTGGTCCGATTTCAGACCGCTCGGTCTGTTTTTGGCGTAAAAGAAAACCCCGCTGCCGGGATTCCCCTCTTGTTAAATCAGAACGTTGCGCTCGACGTATTCCACCAGGCGCTCGACTGCCTGCTCGATGTACGTCAGGTCGTCGTACAGGTGGCTCAGCATGATCGCCCCCTCTACGGTGGCGATCACCAGCGTGGCGACGCTTTCCGGGTCCACGTCCTGGCGCATCTCCCCACCGTCCACCCCTCGCCGGACGGTGCGTTCTACAGCGCGTGCCATTGGCCCATCGCCTGGCGGGTGCGCTCGCGCAGCGCCGGCTGCGTGTCGTCGCTGTCGACCGCCGTGTTGAGCAGCACACATCCCCCTTCGACCGGCGGGGTCTCATAGTAGTCGGTGAAGAACCGGATGATCCGGATCAGCCGCGCCCCCTGCGAGGTCGCGCCCCGGATGAAGCGTATCATCCGCTGGCTGGCGATGTCCCAGATGTAGTCGAAGGCCGCCAGCGCCAGTTCCTCTTTGCTGGCAAAATGGTTATAGATCCCGCCTTTCTCCAGCCCGGTCTGCCGCATCACGTCCGCGATAGACGCGCCCGCAAAGCCCTGCCGGTTAAAGATCGGCGCGGCAGTCGCCACGATTTCGGCGCGGGTGCGTTCTCCTTTGGACATCTCTCCTCGTTTCAGACCGGTCGGTCGGTTTTCAAAGAGTATATCGACACGCAGCGCGGGAGTCAAGTGGTCGATTCATCCCCTCGTGATCCGCCACCCCTCGCCGCGAAATCCCGCCGGTACTACGCCACCGTTCTTAACAAGAGAGGCTCTTGCCACGTTCGCTTCTGTCCACTTCTAGTGGACGTGCAGGCGCGCTGCGCGCGCCATACTGGCCGGGGAATTCGATTCCCCGAAAGGAGCGTTTCTTGCTCCCCTCTCTACCAAGCATAAGCGCCGCAGGCGCGTTGCCGGAGAGGGCCGGGGTGCAGTTTGCCCGGCGGGCAAACTGCGTAAGCAAGTGAGCTTTGCTCATTTGCGGCGGTTAGCAAACTCTAACTCCCCGTTATACGGATGCTCAACGCCACCCCCTTGACTCTTCCCCCTCCCCTGCCCTACAATACCTACAGAACATAAGTTCTATGCGTTTCGCCGGGAATCCTTCCGGCGAAACGCGCTATCTCACGGCGCTCGCGCGCGCGCCGCGCCCGCGGCGGGACCCACGGCAGAGGGATAATGATGGTCCCCCCGCCGCCCGCCAACGTCGCGACCTGCGCGCCGCGCCCGCCCCGTCCGCCGCCTGACGCAGACTATGGATTGTCGCGCAGGGGGCCTCGGCGGCGAGAAGGAAGGACATCGGTCACACGGGATTCCGCATCAGAGCGCCTTCAGCGCGCCCGCCGCGAGATCGTCAACCCGTCTTAGGCGGAGGCGGCGGCGGGAAAGTCAGGCGCTCGGAAGGTCGATGGCTGCTTGCCGCGCTTCGGCGGCCATCGTGTGCAGGAGGCCGCGCCCACCGTTCCGGCTTCCCACCCCGTCGTGTTCCACCCGGCCACAAGCCATCCGTGGGCACCCATAAATTGAATACAGCGCCAGGCTAACGCCCGTTCAGCGCCGCCCGCAGCCGCTGCTCGAACTCGCTCAGCATGATCGCTGTCGCCCCCCAGATCACGGACTCGCCCAGCCGGTAGAACGGCACGTCCATCTCGAAGCCGTGCAGGTTCCAGCGCTCCTCAGCCTTGATCGCATCGTCCAGCAGCGCCCGCAGCGGCATCTCGATCACGCCCGCCACCTCAGCCGGCTCAGGCCGGAAAACAGGGGGCCGTGCGGTGTAGCCCACGTAGGGGTAAATCTCGAAGTCGCTGACGCCGATATACAGCGGTGCCAGCGTCCCGACCAGGTCCACCGGCTCGCAGATCGCCAGCTCCTCGCATGCCTCGCGCAGCGCCGCGTCGCCCGGCTTCTTGTCCGACGGCTCGCGCCCGCCGCCCGGCAGCGAGATCTGCCCCTTGTGTGTGGCGACCGTTTCCGTCCGCTGCGTCAGCACGAAGCACAGCCCGCCGTCACGCGGGTACAGCAGCAGCAGCACTTCCGCGATGCGCGCCTCGCCGGGCAGGTCCTTCGCGCGGCGCAGCGCGCGCCGGCGCGGGACCATGCGCCGCCAGGCGGCCTCGTGGTCGAAGCCGGTCAGGCTCAACGCGCGCCGCACGTCGTCAAGTGTGGGAGAGGATTCGCTCACGGGTCTCTGTCCAGCAGTCCGATCTTCACAGTCGATGGCACCGGCCTCACACGGCCAGGATGATGTCCTTGACGACCAGCGCCGCCGCCACGCCCATCAGCACGATGCCCAGGATGGTCTTGAGCGTGGGCGACGACAGCCGCGCCGACATGAAGCGCGAGCCGACCTGCCCGCCCAGGATGACCGCCGCGCCGCACGCCAGCCACACCGGCCAGTCGGGCTGGGCCGCCGTCGCCAGGTGCGAGATCAGGCTCGACAGCGCCCCTCCGGTGATGACCACCGCCGAGGTCGCCGCCGCCGTGCGCGGGTCCACGCCGATCAGGTACAGCAGCGGCATCACGAAGCTGCCGCCGCCGCGCCCGATCAGCCCGCTCAGCAGGCCGATCCCGCTGCCCGCCGCCACGCCGACGGCCACCCGCCCGCGCGTTCCAAACGACGCCGGGCGCGGCTCCCAGCGGGAGAGCATCAGCCCCGCCGAGATCGCCGTGAACAGCGCCACCAGCGCGATCAGCGGCTTGACGGCCATCTGCGCGTTGATCAGCGCGCCCAGCGGGGCCGCGACGATCATCGCCGCGCCCAGCGGCACGGCCACCGGCCAGTCGACCATCTTGCGGCGCACGTACACCATCGCCGCCGATCCGCTGTTCAGCGCGTTGAGCAGCACGCCCAGCGGGATGGCCTGCGTCTTGAGGTCCATCCCCAGCCAGAACAGGATCGGGACGTAAAGCTGCGCCCCGCCCAGCCCCAGCATCGAGAAGACGAAGGCGATGGCGAAGAACAGCGGCGGCGCGACGAATATCGACGGCATACGGCCCTTTCTGGCTGCGCAGGCGTGACGGGCTTATTGTACCGGAGATCGCTGCGCAGGGCAGGCGGCACGGCCCATGGCGGCAAACGCAGCCCGTTCCCTGCTATAATCTGCCCCATGAACAACCCTGACCGCCGTCCAAACACCGGTGACTGGCTGGGGCCTGCTGCCCTGGCCGTCGGCGCAATCGTCGTTCTATGCGTGTGTGTGCTGGTGCTGGTAGCAGCGCTGGGCTACGCCAACGCGCGGCGGATGCTTGCCAGCCCGGCGACGGCGCCCGCGTCCACAGCCGCGCCCTCCCCCACACCGACCCCCACCGGCCTGCCGCCGGTTGCGACGCTGCCGCCCGTGACGCTCGCGCCAACGCCCGACCCCGGCAGCGTCAATTCGCTGGCGGTCGATCTGCCCGCGCGGGATCGCTACGACCTGGCCCGGCGCTTCCGGGGCGTCACCCAGCCCGACCAGCCGCCGCAGGTCACCTATCACCTGGGGGACGTGGCGACCTTCTGGGTCGACAACGACGACACTAACCAGGTCTACCAGGTCAAGGCCGTGCTGGCGGTCATCACCGACCACGCCTACATGTGGGTCGAGCAGGGGGTGGACTACGATCTGGCCGCGCTGACCCGCTCCGCCGAGCGTTTCAGCCAGCAGACCTACCCCACCGACCGCGCCTACTTCGGCAGCGAGGCCTCGCCGGGCATCGACGGTGACCCGCGCCTGCACATCCTCAACACAACAGAGGTCGGCGCGGGCGTGAGCGGCTACTTCTACAGCCCCAGCGAATACCCGGCGAATGTCGTGCCCTACTCCAACGAGAAGGAGATGTTCTTCATCAACATCGACAACACGCAGCCGGGCACGCAAATCTACGATCACGTGCTGGCTCACGAGTTCCAGCACATGATCCACTGGAACGTCGACAAGAACGAAGAATCATGGATGAACGAGGGCCTCAGCGAGCTGGCCGCGTTCCTCAACGGCTTTGGCCCGTCGGGCTTCCTGCCCTACTACATGAACGACCCCGGCCTCCAGCTTAACTCGTGGCCGGAAAATGGCAGCTCGGCAGCCAACTACGGCGCGGGCTTCCTGTTCAACGCTTACTTTCTGGATCGCTTCGGGCAGGACGCGCTGCGCACGCTGGTCGCGGACCCCGCCAACGGGCTGGACAGCGTCGACGACACGCTGACGGCCATCAATGCGGGCCTCGACGCCGACCAGCTTTTCGAGCAGTGGACCGTCGCCAACCTGCTCAACGATACGTCCGGCATCTACGGCTACCACCAGATGCCCGACATCGGCACGGCGTCGGTCGTCAATTCGGTCAGCACCGCCCCCTACGACAGCGGCCCGCAGCAGGTCAACCAGTACGGCGCGGAATACATCGAGTTGGACACGCCGGGTCGCCTGACGGTCGACTTTCAGGGCGCGCAGCAGGTGCGGGTGATCCCCGCCAACACACTCAACACTGATGGCGATCCATCGACAGATGACCGCACCGTATGGTGGTCCAACCGGGGCGACGACAGCGACATGACGCTGACTCGCGCCGTCGACCTGACGGGCGCCGACCATCCCACGCTGACATATGACACATGGTACTGGATCGAAGATCGCTGGGACTACGGCTACCTCGTCGTGTCGACCGACGGCGGGCAGACATGGGCGGCGCTGTCCACGCCGCACACTACCACCGACGATCCGCACGGCAACGCCTACGGGCCCGGCTACACCGGCCAGAGCGCGTTTGAGCCCGATGCCAACCCCGAGGGCTGGCTGCATGAGAGCGTCGACCTGAGCGCCTACGCCGGGCAGCAGATCCTGTTGCGTTTCGAGATGATCACCGACGACGCCGTCAACCAGCCGGGGCTGGCCGTCGACAACATCTGCATTCAGGCCATCAACTGGTGCGACGACGCCGAATCGGGCGACGGCGGCTGGCAGGCGCAGGGCTTCGCCCGCACTGACAACGTCCTCGCACAGCACTTCTCGGTGCAGGCCGTGGTGCCCGCTGCCGATGGCTCGACCGCCGTGGTGCAGGTGCCACTCGACGCAACCAATCACGGCACGCTGCCGCTAACCGTCGACGCCAATCACCCGGCAACACTGATCATATCGGGCCTAGCGCGCCACACGACCGAACCTGCCGACTACAGGCTCAGAATTCAGCCCGGCGGCTAAAAAGCAAAGCAGCGACGGGATATCCCGCCGCTGCTCCGGTGCTGATTGATTTGTCTGGTTAGGCGATCTTGATCTCGCCGCGTTTCATGGCTTCGAGCTCAGCTTCGAGGCGCTTGCGCTCTTCGTCCATTGCCGTACGAATGTCGGTGACGACCTGATCGGTGCGGTTCTGCACTTCGCCGCGAAGCTCGTCGCCTGACATCGGAGCAAAGAGCAATGCAGCGACAGCGCCAACCAGACCCCCTATCAGCAATCCGGCAAGAAAATTCACGACACGTTGCATTGCCAGCAATCCTTTCATGTCTGTAAATTCTTGTATCCATTATAGCATATCGACATACGCGCGGCTCTGTCAGGACCTGTCAAGATGCTGTCTCTATCTATCCTGTACGCAAACGGGCCGCGATTGTTTCAGACTATACCGCTTGCCCCATTGTTGGCATTATGCCCCCTGTTAGCAGGGGGTAATGTCCGTATACTCCTGTAAAAAGGGAGCGGCGTGAGTACACTACAGGTGGCTATCAACCACACGGCCCTCACGGGGCAAAGGAGTGACTCACGCCATGCCAAGGATAGCACCAAGCGAACGAATTGAACAAGCCCTCGAACAACTGCTGAACGGCGGGCTGGAGACAGAAGAGCAGCCGGTGAGCCAACTGATCCGGCTGGCTGCGCAGATGATTGTCCAGCAAGCGGTTGAGACGGAAGTGAGCGAGCATCTGGAACGAGAACGCTACGAGCGACGGAGTGCAGGGCAGCAGGGATTGCGCAATGGCTACGAACCGGGGCGCATGCGCAGCGCCGAAGGGGAGATTGTGGTGCAGGTGCCGCAGGTACGCGGTCTGGGGGTCCCCTACCGCTCGAAGCTGATGGCGTTCCTGCGCGGCAACAGCGATGTCCTGGAGTACCTGGTGGTGCAGATGTACACGCGCGGCCTGTCCACCCGCGACATCGAGGACGCCTTCCGCGATCCGCTGACCGGCGAGATGCTGCTGGGCCGCAGCGCCGTGAGCGAACTGACCGACAGCCTGTGGGAAGATTATCAGGCCTTCTGCCAGCGCGACCTGTCGGGCCTGGCGGTCGAATATCTGTTCCTGGATGCGGTCTACGAGAGCCTGCGCCAGCAGGCCGGGCTGAAGGAGGGGGTGCTGGTGGCCTGGGGCATCTGCCGGGATGGACGCAAGGTGCTGCTGCACATGACGCTGGGCAACAAAGAGAGCCTGGAGGCCTGGTTGGGGATGGTGCGTGACATGGTGCGGCGGGGATTGCGCGTGCCGGCGATGATTACCACTGATGGCGCGCCCGGTCTCATCGCCGCGGTGCAGCAGGCCTGGCCGCGCAGTTTGCGCCAGCGTTGTCTGGCCCACAAGAAGCGCAACATCCTGGACAAGCTGCCAGACAGCGCTCGGGGCGAGGTGAAAGCGGCGCTCAACGGCATCTACTATGCCGATACCCGCGACGTGGCCGACCTGCTGACCACCCGCTTTGTGGAGACCTATGGCCAGCGCTACCCGTCGGCAGTGGCGTGCTTCACCGATGACCTGGAAGCCTGCCTGGCTTTCCTGAAGTGCCCGGCCATCCATCATAGTCGTATCCGCACCACCAACCTGCTGGAACGCGCTTTTCTGGAACAACGTCGCCGGACTAACACCATCCCCCGTTTCTTCGACGAGCGCAGCTGCTTGAAGTTGGTCTTCGCCACCCTGTGGCAGGCCAGCGAACGCTGGCAGAGTGTCAGGATGTCGGATACCGACTGTGCCCTGCTTGACCAGCTCCGTCGCGATCTCAAGCTGGATGACAAGGAGGCCCAGCCTGGACTGATGACTAAACCCGCATCGGTTGAAGCCGCTGCCTGACCCGACTCATGCCGCCGCTTTTACAGGAATTTCCGGACTTGACCTTAGCAGGGAGGGCCCGGCCATACGGTGTTTGCCCTTTTGGGCGGTATCACTATCATTCTGAGTTGCAGTCCACGTTCGAACTCATTTTGAGTTATCCGGTATTGGAGTGGAGTCTCATGTCAAACTCGAGTTCGATAAACACGGGCGCGCTGATCCGCGCCGGTGGAATAGGATTGGCTGCCGCTTTTCTCTTGCAGGTTATCAACGCGGTGGTCGGCGTGATCTCAAGCTCTGCCTCGTCCAACATCAGCTCAGCAAACGCAGGAACGCTGGCCACAGTGTTCAGCGGCCTGCTCATATGTATCTGCTGTCTCACTGCCCTGTTCTTCGGTGGCATCGGCGCAGCCTACAGTTGGTTCGCCGGGAAGAGCGGCAGCCCGCTCAATGCCGGGCCGATGGCACTGGGTGGGGCAATTGTTGCTTATGTCGATGCCATCCTGATGGGGATTTGCGGCGTGGGGGTCAATTACCTCACCAACATATTCAACCTGGCTTACCAAACAAGCAACCCGGCTTTTGGCGTCGCCCTGGGCGGGACGCTCGGACTGGGAGGGGCCGGCATCGGTTTGATCCTTGGCGTATGCGTTTATCCAATCATCTTTGCCGTCCTGGGCGCGGCGGGTGCAGCCATTTACGCGACGGTAGTGTCCAACCGTTCAAAGCCTCAGCCGGCTGCGATGTAATCCGCGCCTGGCTCGCACCCCAGATAGCCGCGTCCATGCACAAGAAACCGGCTCTCAACTCAACTACATGTTAATGGTTCCTTTCGGCCCAACTCTACTTCGATTCCCCTCCTCACAGGTCTGCCGATACAGGGGATTAAGTAAGCTGGCTGCGGGAAGTACCTCCCATTGAGGCCAAACGCAGGATTGTGGTATAGTGGTGGCAGTGACCACGCAACTATCGCCTTTTCGTGCTGCGAGCTGCCGTCTGTTTTGAGAGGATACCGAGGTGAGCAACAACCCGGATAAGCGCAAAGAGAAAGACTTGCCGCCAGAGGGCGATGCGCCCCTCGACCACGACTTAGGGACCCGTTCGCTGCGGTCCAAGAAGGATACCATCCCTGGCCCAACCCTGAAGGATCGCATCAAGAAGATCACCGGCGAGCTTGACGCCAAGACCGCCGAGCAGGCCGCGCAGGAAGCTGAAAAGATAGCCCCGGCAAAGACGCCGCCGCAGGCCCCACCGCCGGCAGACAAGCAGCCTTCGCAGCAGCAGCCGGCGGCGAAGCAGCCCCCCCCACCGCAACAGCCTGCCCCGGAGAAGCCCGCCGAAGGGCCCCCGTCTGCCATCGCCGGCACCCAGCAGAGCCTCACGCTGCGTATGTCGCAGATTGTCAAAGAGCTACCCGAAGCAGTGATGCCCTACGAAGTGCCCGCCCCGCCTGAAACGCCGACCGCGCAGCCGCCCGACAGGCCCGTTCAACCGGCTGCCGAGCGCAAGAAGAAGACGGGCGAACTGAAGCCCCTGCCGAAAGCGGAAGTGCAGGAAAAGGCCGACACGTCCGCCGCCGAAGACATCCAGCCGTGGCAGATCATGTTCCAATTGATGGATGCGACCGCCAAGGTGCTGGGCACCGAGGTCCACCGTGCGATGGTCGTCGGGCGGACGGACCCCACCGCTACCAACGTTCAGGTCGACCTCGACCTCGCAGATTATGAGGGGGCCGAGCACGGTGTTTCGCGCCAGCACGCCATCCTGCTGCCATCGGCGGAGGGCCTGTGGATCGTCGACCTCGACAGCACCAACGGTACCTGGATTAACGGCCTGTATCTCCAGCCGGGCATGAAGTACCGGCTGCGCACCAGCGACCGTGTCGAATTTGGTACGCTGGAGTTGATGATTCGGGTCATCGGCGAAGTGCCCCTCATGCCGCCTGACCGGTCAAGCCCCAGCGCGACGAGCATCTCGCGCCGCAAACCACCCAAACACGGATAGGCTCAACGCCCGGCGCTGTCGCGCCACAGCGCGCGGACCTCGTCCGCAGCCAGCAGCCGCCATTCCCCCGGCGCAAGCCCGGCCAGGTCGATTGGCCCGACAGCCACCCGCACCAGACGCAGCGTCGGGTGGCCGACGGCTGCCGTCATGCGCCGCACCTGCCGGTTGCGGCCCTCGCGGATCGTCAGCCTGAGCCACGCCGTCGGCACGTTCTTGCGATAGCGGATTGGCACCGGGCGCGGCGGCAGGTCAGGCTCTCCTGCCAGCAGCGCGACCTCTGCTGGGCGCGTCTCTTCCCCTTTGACCATCACCCCGCTGCGCAGCGCCTCAAGCGCCGCTTCATCCGGCACGCGCTCGACCTGCGCCAGATATACCTTCGCCAAGTGGTAGCGCGGCTGCGCGATCTGTGCGGCCAGCCCGCCGTCGTCGGTCAGCAGCAGCAGCCCCTCGCTGTCACGGTCCAGCCGGCCCGCCGGATACACACCCGGCAGGTCGATATAGCTCGCCAGCGTCGGACGCCCCTGCGCGTCGGTGAAGCGCGTCAGCACGTCATACGGCTTGTAGAAGGCGATGGTCGGCATGATCTGCCCCGCCGGGACGACAAAAGCGCCCGCGACATGCCGGGCGCTGTGTAACTCTCTTGAGTTGACTCCGTGCGGCAGCGATCAGGCTGCGCCCTTTGACGCCTCGACGATAGCGCCGAAACTTTCCGGGTCGCGCACGGCAATGTCGGCCAGCACCTTGCGGTCCAGCTCGATCTGCGCCTGCTTGAGGGCATACATCAGTCGGCTGTAGGTGGTGCCGTTCTGGCGCGCGGCCGCGTTGATGCGGATGATCCACAGGCGGCGCAGGTCGCGGCGGCGCGTGCGGCGGTCGCGGTAGGCATACCACAGCGACTTCATCATGGCCTCGTTCGAGCGGCGGAACAGCCGCCCGCGCGAACCATACTGGCCTTTGACCATCTTCAGGATTTTCTTGTGACGCCGCCGTGTGACGATGCCACCCTTAACTCTCGTCATCGTATTTTCTCCAAAGCAGATGTGTGAGCAGCGCCGCCGCTACTTCTTGCTGCCGCCGCCCCGGCGCGATGCGCGGGTGGCGTACTTCCCGGCGTATGGGATCAGCCGGCGGATGCGGCGCTTGTGGCCTGCCCCTTCCACCGGGACCATCGAGTCCATCTCGTTCTTGGCGCGGTCCGACTTGTTGCGCCGCAGATGGCTCTTGGGTCCCCGCGACCGTACCAGCTTGCCGGACCCCGTCATGCCAAAGCGTTTGGCGGTCGCCTTATGCGTCTTGAGCTTGTATTTCTTCCCCACGCTGTTCACTCCTATGATTCAACGCCAGCACCTGTGCCTTCGCACCAAAAGGCCGGACGCCCCAGCGTCCGACCCGGCCTCAGGCATTGTCAGCGCTCGAAATGGCTTATGACTGCTATTGAGCCTGCTTCGGGGCGAGGACCATCAGCATCGTGCGGCCTTCCATCCCCGGGAACTGCTCCACTACCGCCACGTCCTGCAGGTCTTCGGCAATCCGGTCAAGCTGCTCGCGCGCGATCTCCGGGTAGGTGATCTCGCGCCCGCGGAAGCGGATGCGAACCTTGACTTTCATGCCGTCGTCCAGCCAGCGCCGCGCGTCACGGATTTTGAATGAGAGGTGATGGTCGGTGGTCTTGGGCCGCAGCCGGATCTCTTTGATTTCGACCGTCTTCTGCTGCTTGCGCGCCTGCCGTTCCTTCTTGGCCTGCTCATACTGGAACTTGCCAAAGTCCATGATCTTGCAGACCGGCGGATTGGCATTCGGCGCAACCTCGACCAGATCGAGCCCGGCCTCATCAGCGCGGCGGAGCGCCTCCGACGTACTGACGACGCCGATGTTCTCGCCCGTCTCTGTGATCAGCCGTACTTCGCGCGTACGAATGGCGTTGTTTATGTGGTAGCTTGACTTACTTATCGCAGGCCCCTTCTGTTGTCATAGTCTTGCAATCAGGAATAACGCCGGATCGCGCTTGCGCGCGATTGCCGACCTGGTCAAAGTCTACCACAGGGCACCGGGATCGTCAACTTTGTGCACGGCGGGGCGTGCCTCGAACGGCTCTCGTGTTCTCTGGTAAATGGGCTGGTATAATCCGTTCAGGTCCAATCCGTCTGCGAGGCACTGCTGATGAAGCGATTTGCGATGCTTTCCGTCCCGCTGCTGGCCATGGCGCTGCTCGGCGCGGGCTGCGGTCCGTACCAGTACGAGGGCTCGCTGTATGACCCACCCAGGCCGCTCAGCGGCTTCTCGCTGCCGGAAGCCGGCGGCTCGACGTTCAACCTTAGCGACTACCAGGGCAAGGTCGTGCTGGTCTTCTTCGGCTATAGCCACTGCCCCGACGAGTGCCCGACGACCCTGGCGCAGCTCAAGCAGGTGATGCAGAAACTCGGCGGTGACGCCGCGCAGGTGCAGGTGTTGTTCGTGACCGTCGACCCGGAGCGGGACACACCCGACCGCCTGATCGAGTATCTCGCCAATTTCGACAGTTCGTTCATCGGGCTGCGCACCACCGACTCCGCACAGCTTCAGCAGGTGATGAGCCAGTTCGGGGCGTTCGCCCAGATCGAACTCGCATCCCGCCGGCGCGACGGATTACGAAGTGTCGCACTCCCTGCAGGTTTTCGCCATCGATCGGCAGGGGCGGCTCAACGAGTTCTTCTCCTATGGCACCAGCACCGACGCCATCACCGCCGACGTGCAGCACCTGCTCAAACAGTAGGCGGGCCTATCCACACGTAACCAAAAGGAGCGAGCGCGTCGAGCGCCCGCCCCTTGTTCTTGCCATCAGCTTATCACGGCGTCGGCGTCGGCGTGTCCGCCGGCAGCGGCACGACCACAATCGGCGTGTCGGTCGGGCCGACGGTCGGCGTCAAGGTCGGTGCGCTGGTCGGCACGGGTGCGTTGGTTGGCGCCGGCGTCTTGGTTGGCTTGGGCGTCGGCGTCGCCTTGGCCAGCGTGAAGTGCACGCGCGTCTCGGCGCTGTGGCCCGCCGTGTCATAGACGATCAGCCGGATGGTCATCGGCCCGTCGTCATAGGGCGTCAGGTCAACCTGACCCAGCACGCCGTCGTGGACGATCTGCGAGGTATCGCCCTGCACCACTCCCCAGCCAAGCGGATCGTCGCTGACGCCAAACTCCACCCGATAGTAGGCGAAGTTCGGCGCGTCGACCGTGCCGTACACAGTCACGACGTTGCTCTGTGTCGAGCCTTCCTGCGGGCTGGTGATGGCGATGGTTGGCTGTGTTGTGTCGGGCCCGCAGGCCTGGTCCGGCGGGATCTGGCTCACCATGTCGGTCGGGATGCCGCGCTGCGCCAGCCACGCCTGTCCCTTTTCGGTCGTCGCCAGCCAGGTGCGGATGAACGACCGCTCATCGATCAACTGGCTGGGATTGGGCAGCACCAGGTAGGGCCGCGTATCGGTGAAGGTGTTGCAGTACTGGTTCGACAGCAGCCCGCTGAACGTGTCGACCGTTAGCTCGCGGTACAGGCCGTCATCGGCTGGCGGCGGGTTGCTGACAAAGTAGTCGACGTGCGTCGTGGAGTGCTGCAAGCAGTAGTCGGAGGGCAGCATGCCGTCGTCGTCGCACACGGTTTGCTGGAAGACGTTATCCGGCTTGGGGAAGTCCTTGGGCGGGTACCACTGCGCCGCCGCGTCCATGATGCCGCGCCAGATCGGCCCTGCGCCGGTGACACCCGTCACGTTGATCATCGGCGAGTTGTCGGTGTTGCCGACCCACACCCCGACCGCGATCTCGCTGGTGAAGCCCATCGTCCAGTTGTCGCGGAAGTCGTTGGTGGTGCCCGTCTTGGCCCCTGCCGGATACGGCGGGCTGAGCGGGCTGTTGGCGCCGAACTCAGGGATGCGCGCCTCTTTATCAGACAGGATCGACTGCATCAGGAAGTCCTGGCCGGGGTCGATGGCCTGCCTACCCTCCGGCACCTGGTGCGGGTAGCCTTCGATCACCTGCCCATTGCGCTCGATGCGGTCGATGGCGTACAGCGGGTGGTAGACGCCGCCGTTGCCGATGGTCGCAAAGGCATTGGTCCATTCCAGCAGGGTCACCTCGCCCGCGCCCAGCGTCAGCGACAGGCCGTAGCCGTTGGGGTTCGACGGGTCGCCCAGCGACTTCACACCCACGTCGTTCAGTACCTGCAGCAGCGCCGGCACCCCCACGTGGTCGAGCGTCAGCACCGCCGGCACGTTCAGCGAGTTGGCAATCGCGTAGCGCACCGGCACCGGCCCCCGGAACTGGCCGTCGTAGTTCACCGGGGTATAGGTGCCGAAGCCGGGAATGTCGTAGCTGATCGGCACGTCCCAGATCACCGAGGCCGGGTTCCAGCCCTGCCGGAACGCTGCCAGGTAGGTAAATGGCTTGATCGATGAACCGGGCTGCTGCGGCGTCTGCGCGACATTCACCTGCCCGGAGATCGCCGTGTCGTTGAAGTCGCGGCTGCCCACCATCGCCAGGATCGCGCCGGTGTGCACGTCGGATACCACCACCGAAGCGTTTGTCACGTTGCGGTCCTGCAGGCCGCTCAACGTCGTCTGCACTTGCTCCTGAGCCACGTCCTGAATGCGCGGGTCGATGGTGGTGTACACGTCATAGCCGGACGTGTAGATCGACGGGCCGATGGCCGGGTCGGCTTCCAGAAGCTGCTGGACGTACACCACCCAGTGCGGGTATTTAGCCACAATGGCCGGCGCGTTGTAGATCTTGGTCGCCACGGCGATCAGGTCGGGCTGCGCGGCGGTGATGTCGGCCTGCGTGGTGCACGGCAGTTGCAGGCCGCTGCTGCCGGTGTCGATGCAGCCGGCCTGCAGCATCAGGCTCAACACCTGCTGCTGGCGCTCGAATGGCCACCGCCCTGTCGTTCACAGGGTCATACACGGCGGGGGCCTGCGGCAGCCCGGCCAGGAACGACGCCTCGGCCAGGTTCAGGTCTTTGGCGCTCTTGCCAAAGTACGTCTGCGAGGCGGCCTCGATGCCGTAAGCCAGGTTGCCGTAGTAAATCTGGTTCAGGTAAAGCTCCAGCACGTCACGCTTGCTGAAGCGGCGTCCCAGCTCCGCTGCCAGGAAGACCTCCTTGATCTTACGTTGATAGCTGCGCTGCGTGCGCTGCTCTTCCGGCAGCAGCAGCGCGCGCGTTAGCTGCTGGGTGATGGTGCTCGCACCTGAGACGACATCGCCTGACTTCAGGTTCTGGTATACCGCGCGGCCAATCGCCGGGACGCTGAAGCCGGGGTTGGTGAAGTAGTTGCGCTCCTCGGTGGCGACGGTGGCCACGATCACCCACGGCGAAACTTCATCGAGGGTGACGTAGTTGCGGAAGCCGCCCTGCGGGTCGTTGATCTCATACAGCACGTTGCCATCACGGTCGCGGATGCGCGTCGTCTGGAACTGGAGCGCCTTCTGCTGCAGGTCGGTGATGTTGTTGATGCCCTTGAACGCCGGCGCGGTTTCCCGCGCGTAGTAGATCGACACCGCTCCGCCGCCCAACAGGACCATCACCAGCCCGGCGACCAGCGCCAGCCCGGCGATCTGCGCCACGCAGCCCCACGTCAGCGGGCGGCGGGTGGACCGTCGCGATCGTTTCTTCGCCGGGCGGCGGGCGGCCTGCCGCTGCGGCTGGGGCCGCCGGATGGGTTGCTGGCGTGAGGGTGCCGCTGGCGGCGGCTGCTGCGCCCGCCCAACAGGCGCACGCGAGTACGACTGCGGTGAGCGCGGCGTCTGCGGCGGGCCGGCTGGCGGGACAGTCTGCCCGCGCTGCGGCTGGCCGGGCTGCGGCTGCGGCAAGTCGGGCCGGCGGGTGCCCTGCGGGCGTGTCTCATCCGAAGGGCCCAGGTCATCGCGGTAAGAGCTTGGCCCCGCCATCGTCGCGTCGAGGTCGCGGGACGGCACGCGGCGCGGCAGCGGCATGCCGTGGTCATCCATGCGCACCGGCGGCAGGTCTTCCGGCGGCTGCTCGTAGTGCCGGTCGATTCTGCTGCTCAGGCCGCGCCGGCGGCTGCGGCTGATCGATCTCGTCGGGCATGGGCGGCTCAAAGCCCAGCGGCATGCGGGCCGGCTCGACGGGCGTGGGAGGCTCAGGGCTCGGCGGCGGCGGGGCCGGCTGGTCGGTTGGATGCGGGAAGGGCGGCGTGGCCGGGAGCCCGCGCCGCTCGGCGGCGGTCTTGGGCCGCTGCGGATCCGGCGAAACGGGTGGCACGCCCTCCGGCGGGGTTTCCTGCCCGGTAGGTGTGTCCTCCGGGCGGCGCGACGGCTCCGGGATGACCGGCTGCGTCATGCCAGCGTCGGGCTGACCGGCGCTGAGCACCGGCTGGCCCAGGCTCTCGATCTCATCCCAGCGCGCAGCCTCCTTCTCGGTCTTGTCCTTGGCGCCCATCAGTTCGTCTAAATGGCTGATGGGCCGGTGGCGCGACTGCTCGCCCTCGGGATTCTCCTCGTCAGGCGGCGGCGGGTTGGTATTCGGGTCGTTTGGGTTCTTGTCGTCGTCCATACCTATACCTTCCTCATCTCAGACTGCATGGCTACTATAGCACGCCACGCCAAAAAACTCGAAAGTGACCACAGGGCCGGTGCGATCCGCTTCGCCCTCGTGCTCTGGACTTCCGGCCCTATTTCTGCTATTATCTAGTCAGATCGACTTGTTGCAAGTGCTTGCAGAAGCAAAGGCTTGCATCTACGACGCGCTAAATCATCTCAGGAGGGACTTCCATGCCGTTCTCGCACCTGACCAGGCGGGTACCCAGGATCGTCGTCCTGTACACCTCGGCCTGGCCGTGTGGCTGGGCACGACAGCCATGCATATCCCGGATGGCTACCTGAGCCCCATCACCTCGCTGATCATGTTCCTGCTGGTGCTGCCCTTCTGGGCCATCGGCATCCGCAAGATCCGCCAGACGATGGACGCGCGCAGCGTCCCGCTGATCGCGCTGCTGGCCGCCTTCTCCTTTGTGATCATGATGTTCAACGTCCCGCTGCCCGGCGGCACGACCGGCCACGCCGTCGGCGCGGCGCTGGCGGCCATCGTGCTGGGGCCCGAGATTGCCACCATCGCTGTCTCGATTGCGCTGGTGACGCAGGCGCTTTTCTTCGGCGACGGCGGCGTGCTGGCTATCGGGGCGAACTGCTTCAACATGGCGGTCGTGATCCCATACGTGAGCTACGCCATTTATCGGTTGTTTGCCAGGGGAACGCCCGTCACCGCGCCCCGGCGGCTGGTGGGCGCGGCGCTGGGCGGCTGGGCCGGTGAGACGCTGGCCGCCTTCCTGGCCGGGGTCCAGTTCGGCCTCCAGCCGCTGCTGTTCAAGGCCGCCAACGGAACCCCGCTGTACGCCCCCTACCCGCTGGCAGTGGCCATCCCGGCGATGGTCATCCCGCACGCGCTGATCGCGTCGGTGGTCGAAGGCGTCCTGACGGCAGCCGTCGTGGCCTATCTGCAGCGCTCGAACCCCGCCGTGCTGGAAGCTGCCGACAACCCGGCTGTGGCCGGCGAGGTCGCCGGCTTTGCGAAGCTGCGCTGGCTGTGGGCCGGGCTGGTCGTGCTGATCGTCGCCACGCCGCTGGGCCTGCTGGCACCGGGCACCGCCTGGGGCGAGTGGGGCACCGAGCAGTTGGCCGGGCTGGGCCTGCAATTCATCCCGGAGGGGATGGCGCGGCTGTCCGCCGTATGGGGCGCGCCGCTGGCCGCTTACGACCTGCCCGCGCTGGGCAACGCCAGCCTGGGCTACGTGCTGTCCGCCGTGGTCGGGATTGCGGTGGTGGCGCTGGTGGTATGGCTGTTCACGGCGCTCCTCACCCGGTCCAAGACGCAGACCTTACAATGAGCCTCGTGTCGAAGCAGCGCCCCGGCTCAGGCGAGCCGGGGCATTCTGATCCTGCGCCCGGCAGGCGGGCACGGCGCAGCGTCCTCGAAGACACGCTCAAGGGCATCACCGAGACGCTGGAACGGAACCTCTTTGCCGAGGAGATCAGCAGCCGGGCCGGGCTGTTCCAATCGCTCGACCCGCGCATGAAGGTCATCGTGACGCTGGCGCTGATCCTGGCGACCAGCCTGTCGCACAACCTGGCCGCCATCGCGGCGATCTACCTGGCTGCGCTGGCGCTGGCCATCCTGTCGAAGATCCCGGCGGGCTTCTTCGTCGGGCGAGTGTGGCTGGCGCTGCCGTTCTTCACCGGGCTGATCGTCCTGCCGGCGCTTTTCATCACGCCGGGGCCGCCGCTGCTGCGGCTGCCGCTGGGGCTGGTGGTCACGTCGACCGGCCTGACGACGGTGCTGTTCCTGCTGATGCGCGTCAGCACGTCGGTGTCGCTGACGCTGCTGCTGATCCTCACCACGCCGTGGAACGCCGTCCTCAGCGGGCTGTCGGTGATGCATGTGCCCGACGTGTTGATCCTGATCCTGGGCATGACGTATCGCTACATCTACCTGCTGCTGCACATCACCAACGACATGTTCCTGTCGCGCAAGAGCCGGGTGGTGGGGCGTCTCAGCGGGGCGGACGAGCGGAAGATGCTGGCCGCGAC
The DNA here is from genome assembly GCA_963787375.1 of uncultured Chloroflexia bacterium. Taxonomy (GTDB): domain Bacteria; phylum Chloroflexota; class Anaerolineae; order Aggregatilineales; family UBA3940; genus CAWBCR01. Next base: position 18,464 of record CAWBCR010000004.1, read on the forward strand.
CGCCGCGACACTGCTCGACCGCTCGCTCGACATGAGCAGCGAGGTCTACCTGGCGATGCAGTCGCGTGGCTATCGCGGCCCGGTGGTGACGCTCAGGCCGTTCAAGATGCGCGTGCGTGACTGGGTCGTGGGGCGCGGCGCTGGTCGCAATTGCTGTGGCGGTGAGTATCCTGGGCCGCTGAAGGCGTTTGAGATCGTGTCTCAGACTTCTATAATCTGTAGGGGCGGACGGCGTCCGCCCCCGTTCGTTGATTTGCGAGAGGGTTGCTCTGTTGGAATCACAGCCGGTTTTCGAAGTCGACAACGTCTCCTTTGCCTACGAGGGCAAACATCCCGCGCTGGAGCACGTCAGCCTGTCAGTGGACACTGGCGAGAACGTGGCGATCCTGGGGGCCAACGGCTCCGGCAAGAGCACGCTGCTCAAGCTGCTGGACGGCCTATATTTCCCTACCGAGGGGACAATTGCTGCCTTTGGCAGCCCGCTCACCGAGAGCGCGCTGCGCGACGACGATTTCAACTTCGCGTTCCGGCGGCGCGTTGGGCTGGTGTTCCAGGATTCCGACGTGCAGTTGTTCTCCCCGTCGGTGGTTGACGAGGTGGCCTTTGCGCCGCTGCAACTGGGCGTCTCGAACGAGGAAGTCAACCGGCGCGTGGAGGAGGCGCTCCAGGCGCTGCGCATCGAGAAGCTGCGCGACCGCGCGCCGCACCGGCTGTCTGGCGGGGAGAAGAAGCGGGTGGCGCTGGCGTCGCTGCTCAGCCTGCGCCCGGACGTGTGGCTGCTTGACGAGCCGACCAGCGGCCTGGACCCGCGCAGCCAGTCGTGGCTGGTCGATTTTGTGCAGGAGCAGCACCGCGCCGGCAAGACGATCATCACCGCCACGCACGACTTGAGCATCGTCGAACTGATCGCCTCGCGGGTGTACGTGTTCGACGAAGAACACCACGTCGTCGCCAGCGGGTCGGCGCAGGACATTTTGCACGATCACGACCTGCTGCACCGCTGCAACCTCACCCACTATCACCTCAAGTCGAATGGCCGGTAGAAGTAAGGTAGGTAGGAGTAGCCATCAGCCATACGCCATGCGCCGTCCGTATGGGTGATTTCCCTACTATTCCAACCCCACCTAAACCCGCTATCATACCAGAGTACCATCAGTCACACAGCAGCGATATAAGGGACGGCTATGCGCATCCTGATCACCTCGGACATCCATTTTTTCCCGCAGTGGGAATCGCAGGTTCAGCAGTTGGCCTGGCAGATGCAGACCCTCCAGCCTGATCTGTTGATCCTGGCGGGAGACATCGGCGAGCCGCTGCCCATGTACGAGCGGGCACTGCGGATTTTCAAGCCCGTGTGCCGGAACCGGGCGGTCATCGCCGGCAACCACGACGTGTGGCACCGGGCCATGTCGTATACCAGCCAGCAGTTGTGGGGTGGGCTTCTGCGCGACACCGCGCAGTCGCACGGCTTCACCTGGCTCGAAGAGAACAACCTGATCATCGACAGCCTGGGCATCTGTGGCACGCTGGCCTGGTACGATTACGGCGGGAAGCACCCCAGGCTCACCTTCGACGACAACTACTACGAGCGCATCAAGTCGCGCGTGTCCAACGACGCCAACTACATCGACTGGCCGTGGACAGACCGCGAGTTCGCCGCCGACCTCAGCACGCACTTCCTCAAGCGGCTCGATCAGCTTGAGGCGGCCCCAAAGATCAAACAGGTGCTGGTCGTGACGCATGTACCGCTGTTCGCCGGCTGTCTCAAGCCCATCTTCCGCGTCGAGCAGGGCATCGCCAACGCCTACTACGCCAACATCCAGCTTGGTCAGCAGGTGCTCAGGCGGCACAAGGTGATGACCGTCGTCAGCGGGCACGTGCATCAGGAGCGCAGCCTGGAGATTCCGCGCCAGAACAGCAGCCTGCTGAACCTGCGCCGCCAGCCTGCCATCCAAGTCCACACCATCCCGTCAGATTATGGCGAGCCCGCCGCGCTGCTCATCGACACGCGCACGTGGGAGCGCTCGGTGATCCGCCCCGCCGTGCTGCCGGCAATTCAGCCTATGCAGGCAGCGCAGTCGGCCTAGACACAAAATCCCACCGAAAAGCGAAGGGGCGACCGTCTGGTCGCCCCTGTTGATTCACCCAATGTCGGGACTGCGTTAACGCCCTACCACGATCCGCACGCCATCCTGCTGCGCGCCAACCTCGCCGACGCGCCACCACGGTGCGCCGCGCTTCTTCATCTCGGCGTCGAACGTGCCAACCTGATCGGCGGGGATGGCGATCAGCAGCCCGCCGCTGGTCTGCGCGTCGAACAGCAGCATCTGTTCTTCAGGCGTCACGCCCGCTTCAAAACGCACGCCGCCCTCGAATGCCTGCTTGTTGTTCGTCGAGCCGCCGGGGAAAATCCACTGGTCGGCGTAGACCCGCGCGCCGGCCATGAACGGCATCAGCGCGACGTTAAAGTGCAGCGTCACGCCGCTGGCCTCGGCCATCTCCGCCGCGTGGCCCAGCAGGCCGAAGCCCGTCACGTCCGTCGCCGCGTGGGAGCCCGCCGCCTGCGCGGCTTCAGCCGCCTCGCGGTTCAGGCGCATCATCCAGCCCACGGCCTCCTCGACATGCGCCGCCTGCGCTCTGTCGTTCTTGGCCGCGGTCGTGATGCAGCCGGTGCCCAGCGGCTTGGTCAGCGCCAGCACGTCGCCGGGCCGCGCGCCGCCTTTGGTCAGCAGGTCGTCGGGATGGCACAGGCCCACCACCGCCAGCCCGACCTTGGGCTCTTTGTCCTGGATGGTGTGCCCGCCGGCCACGACCGCGCCCGCCTCGCGAACCTTCTCGGCCATGCCGCGCATGATGTCCGCGATCATGTCCAGCGGCAGGTCGGGAGGCAGCGCAGCGATGTTCAGCGCCAGCAGCGGCCTGCCACCCATCGCGTACACGTCGCTAAGCGCGTTGGCCGCCGCGATGGCCCCATACTGGTAGGCGTCGTCGACGATGGGCGTGAAGAAGTCGGTCGTCACGATCAGCGCCCTGTCGCCGTCGAGCCGGTACACGGCAGCATCGTCCGGCGCACCCAGGCCTACCAACAGGTCGGGGTGATCGGCTGGATCGAACATACCTTGTAGGGGGCGCAGAACCTGCGCCAGGGCCTCAGGGGCCAGCTTCGACGCTCAACCCGCGCACGAAGACAGCGCCGTCAGCCGGATGATCTCTTCTCGCGTCATCGGCGATCCTCGTTCCTTTCATCGCAGCAGGATTATGGCAGATCACAGCCGGGCGCTGCAACTTCAGGCACACAGGTGCGCCATTTTTGTCACACCCGGTTTGTCCTGAAATGGTCCCAGAATCCAGCGTTACGATTTACTCCGAACGCGAATTAACTCGCTGCTCGTTCTGCCACATAATGACCCTGCTCAAGCGCTTAACCGACTGCCAACAACGGACGACGAACACCGAACGGAGCGAAAGGAGCCCACACATGGCCACACCCTTCGACCGCCAGAATCATCTGGGTGCACTGGATGGGGGACAAGGTCGGCGAGAAAGACATCCGCCAGCTTGCCGCGACGGTCAAGAAGTACAGCCCCAACGCCAGCGGGATCGCCGTCAAGACCAGCGATGGCCCGGTGTGGCAGGGCATCTATGACACCAACCCCCTGATGGCGGTGCGCGGCGTGCAGAGCATCCAGACATGGGTGCAGGAGCTGGCCAATTTCGGGCTGGAGACGCACCTGTGGTGCGTGCTGATGGGGCGCAACCCGGATGCCGAGGCCAACCTCGTCACGCAGGCTTGCCGCGTGCCTGGGGTCAGGTCGATGCGGCTCGACGTGAACGTCCGCGACTGGTACGAGAGCGGCCTGTCGGCTGCTGTGGCCGAGACGCTGATCGGCAAAATCCGCGCGGAACTCAGCCCGAATTTCCACCTGGCGCTCAGCTTCGACCCGCGCGGCGACAACCTGAACAACATCTACATCGACACGTGGGCACCCTACGTGCAAAGCCTGCACCCGCGCATTTTCCACTGGGAATACAGCGAGGGCCTGCGCGGGCCTGAGGAGTACCTCGACGAGGCGTTCACCACGCTGGCGAAGTACAACCTGCCGATTGTGCCGATCCTGCAGGCGTACAAAGACCCGGCCACACAGAAGCACGTGCCCGAAAACGACATCTTCGACGCGGGCGGCTACGCGCTCACAAAGGGCGCGCCGGGCATCAGCTTCTTCCGGCTGGGCGAGGCCGGGCCGGTCGAGTTCCGAGGGGTGAGCCGCATCCAAATCGCCGAGCCGGCAACCACCGCCACTGCTGTGCAGCCCGCCGCGCAGCCCGCATCCGCGCCGCAACCAGTTCCGACCCCCGCGCCCACGCCTGCGCCCGCACCCGCTACCGCGACGCCGCCCGCGCCGGTGCCGGTGTCGCAGCCAGCGCGGCCAGTCGTCCAGCCGACCCCGGCAGCCACTAGCGAGAAATACGTGGTCGTGACCGAGTCGCTGAACGTGCGCAGCGGCCCCGGCACCGAGCCGCGCCTCAAAATCCAGGGCGAGACGCTCAGCAGGGGCCAGATTGTCGACGTGCAGACCGGCACGCGCCAGGACTCCGGCGGCTACACCTGGGTGCAGCTCGCCAACGGCTGGTGGGTCGCCGAGCAGGTCAGCGATGGCAGCGAGGTCTTCCTCGACAAAGCGCCGGCGGTCGTGACGCAGCCGGCAGCCCCGCCGACTGCTGCGCCAACTACCGCGCCGTCCGATGGCAAGCAGTATTTCCAGGTCGTGATCAACTCGCTGAAGGTGCGCAGCGCGCCGAGCGCCAGCGGCACGCAGACCGGCAAGCTGGGCTGGGGGACGATTGTCGAGGTCGACCCCACCTCGCGTACGGATGCGGAGGGCTACACCTGGTGGAAGCACGACCAGGGCTGGTCGGCGGAAAAGTCAACCGGCGGCGACGTGTTCATGCTGCCCGCCGACCCCAACGCCGAGGACAAGCTGCCCGATACGCCGTGGAAGCTGGCCAGCCTGCCCGTCCCGCTGGACGTGATGCAGTGGTTCTACTACTTTGGCAATACATTGTACGCCTTCAACAATGGCCGGCGCTGGAACTACAACAGCTACAGCCAGGGCCTGCACGGCGGGCTCGACTTCGGACACCCCGGCGGCGCGACGATCTTCGCGGGCCTCAGCGGCGTGTTCGACGGACCGGGCAACGCCTTCGGCCCCAACCGCGTGGACGTGATCACCGGCGACTACCGCGTCATCTACGGCCATATCGCCAGCCCGGCCAGCTATTCCAAGGGGACGGCCATCACGCCCGACATGGTGATCGGCAAGGTCGATACGACGCTCCAGCACCTGCACTTTGAGATCCGCTACAAAGACACGTACATCGTCAACCCGCTGCTGTTCATTACCAAAGACCTGCGCGACGCGGTGATGAAGAAATACCCGCCGGTCGGGCAGTTCGGCTTCTATTCAAGCCCGCGCTGGAACAAGTGGGTGACGCCATTCGACCAGCCGACGATCACGCTGGCCGGCCCGGTGATCGGGCCGCGCGCCCCGCAGTGATCGCGCCCCGCACCTGACAGGCGACAGGCCCTCCGAAGAGGGCCTGTTTCACGCACCGCACAAAGCGACTATAATCCACACCCATGATAGCCTTTCTGTCCGAAGTCTGGGAATTCCTGACCGCCCGCTCCGATCACCCCATCTACCGGCGCGAGATGGCCGGCTGGTCGTACTTATCGCTGTGGCGCAACCTGCGGCGCGGCTGCATGCCGCTGGTCGCGCTGATCGTCGTCACAACCACCGGCTGCTGCGGCTGCATGGCGTATCTGTCGATGGCCTCCTCGACAGTGCCAGAGCAGTGGCTGGTCGTGGCCATCTCGCTGCTGTTCGGGATGTTCCTGGGCGGTGAAGCTGTTCGCTGGCTGGTGGGGCTGCTGGCGACCGCCGTCACCTCAACGGTGATCAGCTCAGAGGTCGAGGCCGACACGTTCAGCCTGCTGCGGCTGACGCCGGTAACCACCCGCCAGATCGTGCTGGCCAAGTTCGGCGCGGCGTTCCGACAGTTCCGGCTGCCGCTGGTGCTGGTCGCCATCGTGCGGCTGGCGTTTGTGATCGGGGGAATCGTGCTGGGGATCGTGCTGATCCTCAGCAGCGTGCCGGGCACCGCAACTCCCGGCATCGCGACGCCAGCACCTGCCGTGCCACTGCCCAGCCTCGGCGCGGGCACGATCCTCGGCTGGGGAATCGCGGGGGCTGCTGTGCTGGTCGCGCTGCTGGCATGGCTGGCGTATTTCCTGGTCAGCCCGTTTATCAGCACGACGATCTTCGCGGCGGTGGGGTTGCTGGGCTCGGCCTGGGCACGCAGCCGCGCAGGCGGGCTGACGGCGGCTATCGGCTTCCGGATGGGGCTGTGGGCTGCGAGCTACGTGGCGGGGCAGATTATCACGGTGGCTATCACCTTGATATCGATGCCGCTCTCGCTGATACCCACCGCGCCTGGCTGGCTCGACCAGGTCGTCACGCAGGAACCCAGCGCGCTCGTCACGGCTGCTGCTGTGATAGCTGTGCTGTGGCTGGCCATTTCTGCCGCCGGGCAGATCGGTGTGACGCTGCTGCTGCTGTACGCCGCCGCCCGCCGCGCCGAACGGCTGCCCTTCGTCTGAGGCGGCGCTCATCAGCAGGGTTATGTGCGCGGGGCTGTGTCGATGGACACGGCCCCGCGTCAATTCGGTGGGTTAGCGGTGATGCAGCAAGGGCGCGGCGACGAACGACAGACCGCACTCCGTCAGGGCGCGGGCGGTGTGGTTGAGCGCATTGTGCTTTTCGAGGTAGTTCAGCAGCAGCGCGTCCCAGTCACCCGACTCGATGATCTCCGACTTGTCACGGAAGTAGTCGAGAATGTCGGAGGTGTGCTTGCCCGCCGCCTCCAGTGCCTGCTCGACCTCCACATCGCCGCCCTCGTGCTTGGCGGAGATGTTGGCCACCTGGCCGGCGATCTCCACCAGCTCGTCGCGGCGGTCGTAGGGCTGGCGCACAATGCTCGCCACGTCTCGACGATGTGGTGCTCGAAGCGCACCACGTCCTCAAAGCCCAGCGCCTTGCGGAACTCGGCGGTGATCTCCATCGTCTCGTTGTTGACCGAGTTGGACCAGTTGAAGCCGATCAGCGGGCTGGTGCCGTCTTCACGAGCGAAGAGCTTCGCGCCGATCAGCGTCCACAGCGCAGCATAGGGGTTGTCGTTGCCCATGAAAACCGAAATCTTGAACTCGTTGTCGACGCCCAGCCTGTAGAGCAGGTAGCCCAGGAGGACCGTGCCGGGGTTGATGTTCAGCACCTGCTGGACGCCGTAGGTGGTGTAGTAGTACAGAAATTCGTCCACCCACTTGAGCGGGTAGTCGTTGGGCTGGCCAACGCCGCCGAAGTAACCCGTGATGGTCGCCGGCCCGCCCAGGTGGACGTTCGAGCCGTCGGTGCCCTTGGTGTCGAGCGTCTCCACATAGCTGGCGCCGATGATCTGCATCGCGGCGGCAACGGCCAGGATATCGCCGTGGTCGGCCTCCTGCTCCTTCATCTTGCGCACGCGAATATAGCGGCCGGGCATCACCTCTCGATTGTGGATGGCCTGCGCGGCCTCGGCGATGAGCCAGGGGAAGAACTGCAGCGCGCTGATCTCCAGCGTGACCGCGACATCCTCGCTGAAGGTCATGTGGCTGGCCCGCTCACCAAGCACCTTCTGGCGGTAGGCATCGACGGTGGTAAACGTGCCCGCGTCGCGCTGCGCGATCAGCCATTCGACGTCGTCGACGTATGGCGAGCCGGCCTCG
>CAWBCR010000005.1:0-29215 GCA_963787375.1 uncultured Chloroflexia bacterium
GCAGCCGCGCTGCTTGCTGCGCTGCTCCTCACAGCCTGCGGCAGCGCGCGTGCTGTGGCGGCCCGTCAGCTCACCCCGACGCCGCCGGATGTCCCCAGCCCCCTGCCGACCATCACCAACACCCCTAGCGATACACCCACCATCACGGCGACTCCCACCGCCACCGCGACGAGCACCCCCACGCGCACGCTCACGCCTACCCCCAGCTTCACCCCGACCTTCACCAACACGCCAACGCCCACCAACACCTTCACCCCCACCCCGACCAACACGCCCACCCCGACGCCTCTGCCCGGCAGCCCGGCCACGCTGGCCGAGTTCTGGGAAGGGCGTGCCACGTGGCGGCTCGACGTCCGGGACACGGGCCTGCCGCTGGGCGAATCAAACTCGATCATCATGTCCGGTGGTGCGGTCTGGTCGTACATGAACGCCAGCAGCGCCTCGGCGGGGGTCGCCGATCAGTGCGGCGGCGCGGTGCAGTTTCCCGGCTGCGTCACCCGCTGGGTCAGCCGCGACGGCGGCAAGCATTTCGTGCTGTCCGGTTCAAGCTGCATGCTGCCCTGCAACACCTGCCCCTGCGGCGCTGCCGATCACCGCCTGGCAGCAGCAGTACCCGCATCGCGCGTGCCGCCGACGGTACTCTGTATATGGTCTTTGAGTACGGCGCGATGACCTGGCTGTTGTGGTCGCCGGACGGCGTAAGCTGGTCGAAGCCGGTGCAGGTGCCGCAGACCGGCATGTGGGATTCTCGACATCGAGCCTGCCCGCCTGTCATGCACGTTGGTGCGAGCCCATTCTGGACGTCGCCGCTCGACTGCCTGCAAGGCGGCCCGCCTGGTATTTATATCGAGGGCCATCGCCTGTACGTGTTCGTCGGGCTGGGGCAGAACCCCGGCCACATGGGCTGCCTGTGGACCCGTATCGATGATCTGACCCACTTCACCGCCTGTGCGTCCAACCCGATTATCAGCGGTGCGCCGGAATATGGCCCGCTCGAAGCGCGCGGCTTTGCCGCGAACCCGTATTACGATTTCCGCTTTGTCACCTCAGCCGATATCGTCTGGTCGGATGGTTACTACTACATGACGTACGAGGGCATACGCGGCCCCAGCTCCCCCACCGTCGGGCGTGATGACCAGTTTGCGTTGGGCTTTGCGCGCAGCCCTGACCTTGACGCCGTGTGGGAGAAATACCCCGGCAATCCGGTATTGAGTGACGTGGGCGACTACTGGGGTATCGGCCACGCGGACCTCGTTATCGACGGCAGATACACCTATTTGTACACCCAGACACCCTACGGCACGCGTGGGCGCTATACGCTGGTCTTGAAGTAGCCGGCTGTCCCGCTCCTGATACGGCTTTGCGTTTCGTAATAGAATACAGTGTGTGGTAACGGTACGTGTGAGGTTTAGTGGGAGGACCTGTGGTCACTACAGTCCGGGATTTCACGCGGCGCTACATCAACCTGTGGCAGTTCGCGCTGCTGGCGGCCATGCTGGGGATCTTCATGTCGGTGCTGCGTCCGCCAGCGCAGAACCCGGCAGGCGGCGTGATCGTTACGACGACGGTCAACCTGCGCATCCGCACCGGGCCTGGCGTCGAGTATGCGCAGCTCAGCGTGGTGCCGGCGGGCACGACGCTGTCCGTGCTGGGCCGCAACGACGGGACAAGCTGGGTGCTCGTCGAGTATGATGGCGTGCGCGGCTGGATGGCCGCCTGGTTCTGTACCTTTGCCGGCGATCCGGCCAGTGTGCCGGTCAGTGGTGAGACGGGCACGGCTCTAGCGGCGACGGCGTCTGAGGTTTCCGGGCTGGTTATCACGACTTCCGCCAACCTGCGCATCCACTCGGGTCCGGGCACCGGTTATCCGCAGATCGGCGAGGTGTGGGGCGATACGACCCTGTCAGTGCTGGACCGCAGCGCAGACGGCAACTGGTATACAGTCGAGTTTGACGGCGTGCGCGGCTGGATCGCCGCCTGGCTGTGCCGCGTCGACAGCGGGCAGTTCAGCACGGCGGGCGCGCCACTGGTGTCGCCCGCGCCGCAGCAGGCCCCATCTGCGCCGCCCACTACCCACGCGCCGACCCTGACTGATTACTGGAACGGCAGCGCCCGCTGGCTGCTCGACGTGCCGGATACCGGCCTGCCGGTCGGCGAGTTGGATACCGTCGACATGGGCAATGGTGTGTTCTGGTCGTACCTGCATGCCAGCACGCAGTCGGCAGGCATCCACAATTCGTGTGGCGGCGACGTTGAGTTCCCCGGCTGCGTGACGCGCTGGGTCAGCACCGACGGCGGGCGGCACTTTGCCCTGTCGGCTCCCACCTGCCTGCTGGCCTGCACCTCCTGCCCGTGCACCGCCGACGACCTGACCCGCCAGCAGCAGTATCCGCGCGTGGTGCGCTCTGCCGGTGGAAGCTGGACGATGGCCTTCGAGAACGCCGCGTCGACATGGCTCAGCGCCTCCTCGGATGGTCTGATCTGGTCGCGCCTCCGGCTGGTGCCCGGCACCGGCGTGTGGAACCCCGGCGGCGCGCCCTGCCCGGCCTACATGCAGATCGGGCCCAACCCGTACTTCACCTCGCCCTATTTCTGCATGGCTGGCGGTCCGCCCGGCCTCTACGTCGACGGCATGTGGACCTACATCTTCGTCGGGCTTGGCGAGAGCCCCGGCCACATGGGCTGTTTCCGCGCGCCGCTGGGCACCATGTTCTTCTCAGAATGCGGCAGCAACCCGATCTTCAGTGGCGCGTCGGGCTATGGCCCTTCCGACGCCTGGGGGGGCGGGGCCAATCCCTATTTCGATTTCCGCTACGTGACCTCAGCTGACGTCGTCTTTGTGGATGGCTACTACTACATGACCTATGAGGGCGATCGCGGTCCCAGTTCTGGCACCGTCGGGCGCGATGACCAGTACGCGCTCGGTCTGGCGCGCAGCGCCTCGCTCGGTGGCCCGTGGGAGAAATACCCCGGCAACCCCATGCTCAACGATGTGGGCGATTATTGGGGCATCGGCCACGCCGACCTGGTGATCGTCGACGGCGTGACCTACATGTACACCGAGACGTCGACCCTCACCCGCGGGCGTTTCATACTGGTCTACAAGTAACCGTTCTGCGGAGGGCCTGTGCTGCGTCTGACATTATCAAGCCGGTCGCTGTGGTGGGTGGCTGCGCTGGCTGTCCTGCTGGCGCTGACGGCCTGCCGGGGCGCTGCCATACCCACCCCCGCCGACCAGCCCAGCCCGACCCCGCCGCCCATCCCCACCGACGTGCCCCTCACACCCACGCCATCCCACACCCCCACGGTGACCGCCACCGCTACGCCATCCCGCACGCCGACCGCCACCCTGACCCCCACGCCGACCGCCACCCTGACCCCCACACCAACGCCTCCATTCCCTCAGCCGGTGCGCCTGATCTACCCGGCGAACGCCACATTTGTCGGCGACCGCTGGCCCTTCTTTCGCTGGTCGCAGGATGGCGCGGCAGTCACCTACACGCTGAACCTCTACGCCGCGGACGGCAGCCCGGTCACTACCCGCCAGCTCGACACCACCGCCTGCGCCGGGCAGACCTGCGTTGCCTCGCTGCCCGCCGACGCCCTCGACAACGGGACCTACGCCTGGGAGATTGAGGCGCGCAACGACATTGGCTCCGCGATGAGCGTCCGCCAGATGTTCACCCGCGCCTACGCCGACGTCGGCACGTTCGCGCTGGGCGGCCAGGTGCCCAACGCGCTGGCCCACGCCGACCTGATGCGTCAGGCGGGCATGACCTGGGCCAAGTTCCAGATCGTGTGGACCGAGACAACCCCTCAGGCGGTACGGTGGCTCGTCCAGCAGGCGCATGCGGCGGGCTTCAAGGTGCTGCTGAGCGTCACCGGGCCGCTCTACCCCACCGCGATTGACTATGACGGCTACATCGTCTTCCTGCGCCGCGTCGCCGACGCCCAGCCGGAGGCCATCGAGGTGTGGAACGAGATGAACCTCAACACCCAATGGCCCGCTGGCCAGATCGACCCCTCAGCCTACGTCACGAAGATGCTGGCCCCGGCCTACAGCGCCATCAAAGAGATCAGCCCCACGACGGTAGTCATTAGCGGGGCCCTCGCCTCGACCGGTGTCAACGACAGCGTGAAGGTCGTCAGCGATGACGTGTACGTGCGCGGCATGGTCCGCGCCGGTGCGCCCCAATACGCCGACTGCATGGGCTTTCACTACAACGCCGGCGCGACCTCACCGCGCGCCACCACCGGCCACCCCGCCGACCCCGGCGTGCATCACTATTCGTGGTACTTCAGGCCGACCTATGACGTCTATGCGCGGGCGTTCAGCAGCACGCGCCCGCTGTGCCTCACCGAGCTGGGCTATCTGAGCGGCGAGGGCTTCCCGCCGCTGCCCATCGACTGGTTCTGGGCGCAGGGCACCACCGCCGCCGAGCAAGCCGACTGGCTGTCCGACGCGGTGCGCTACGCCCGTGATCTGGGGACGATTCGTCTGGTGATCGTGTGGAACGTCGACTTCACCGACACCGCCGCACAGGGCGGCGACCCGAAGGGCGGCTTCGCCATCCTGCGGCCCGATGGCACCTGCCCGGCCTGCGCCGCCCTCGGTGCGGTGATGAAATAGGGGTTACGGCGACAGCCCAACGCTGACCCACGACGTCGGGTCGGGCACCAGCAGCCGCGTGCAGTGGCTCACCATCGAATCCTGGCTGGCCTGGCCGGGTTGATCGTCGTCGCTGAAGGCCACGCACATGCCGTAATTCGTGCCTGCCTGCGGCGTGATGCGCAGCGCCGTCCACGGCACACTCGCCTCAAGCGTGTAGTTCCCGCCAACGCCGATAGGCCGCCGCGCATCGACCTGCACGTTGTCCAGCCCATTGACCGATGGGAAGTACTCGCCCGCTGCCGGTGGCAGGTCGCCGAAGTCGCCCGGCGAGAGCCCGATCTGCGTGTCGTCGCTGTTCCAGTGCGTGTCGTAGAAATCGCCGCGCAGGTCGCCGTCAAACTGTAGTTCGACCTCGTCACCCTTCCACGCTGTTCCCCCGGTCTGCGTCTGCACGTGCACGTCGTCGATCACCTCGGCGAGCAGGTACAGCGCCGAGTTTGTCCAGCACGCCCGCACGAACCCCGACAGGTCAGCAGGGCCGGTCCAGTTGCCCTGCCCGAACGTGACCGAGTCCAGTGGGAAGCGCGGGATGGCATTCAGCTTATCCCAATCGGTGCTGTCCCCGTCGACCGTGATCGGGCCGGAGCAGCGCGGCAGGGTCAGGTCAACGCCGTTCCCGGCGCGGCTCTCCGGCGCGGTGGGCGTGACGTCTGGCGTCTCGCTGACGGCGGGTGTCTCCGTCGCCTCGCCCGTTGTTCCGGACGCGGCGGGCGCGGTGGCCGTCACCGGCACGCCTGCTGAGGCCGCCTGCGCGGTGATCGTCGCGTACACGGCCTGAATCGTCGCGGCGCTGTCGGGCTGCTGGCCTGCCGCGTTGCACGCTAGCGCAGCCAGCGCCAGCGCGGCGATCAACACAAGGATGGGTCGGGCTGTGGGCTGCATCATCTTCTCTCCGATCTCCCCCGGATTATGCGTCGCGGCGAGATCGGATGCAAGAACGCAGAGGGGTTGTGCTCTTTGCGCCCTCTGCGTTCTCCGCGGTTAATCTTCTTTCTCTTCTTCTTCCTCTACCCCGCCTTGATCATGTCCCTTAGCACCGCGTGCAGGATCCCCCCGTTGCGGTAGTACTTCACCTCGACCGGCGAGTCGATCCGTGCGATCATCTGGAACGTCGTCTCCCCACCGCCCGGCATCCGCGCCCGCACGCTGACCTCCTCCTTGGGCTTGATGTCGTCCGACAGCCCTTCGATGTCGAACACCTCGAACCCGGTCAGTCCCAGCGACGCGGCGTTCTCGCCGGGCTTGAATTGCAGCGGCAGCACGCCCATGCCGATCAGGTTGCTGCGGTGGATTCGCTCGTAGCTTTCGGCCAGCACCGCCCGCACGCCCAGAAGCTGCGCGCCCTTGGCCGCCCAGTCGCGTGACGAGCCGGTGCCGTACTCCTTCCCGGCGATCACCACCAGCGGCCTGCCGTCCTGCTGGTAGCGCATAGCCGCCGCGTAGATGCTCATCTCCTTGCCCTGCTCGCGGCTGGCCGCGCCTTCCGGCAAATACACTGTCTCGCCGCCTTCGGTGCCAGGCACTAGCTGGTTGCGCAGCCGGATGTTGGCGAACGTGCCACGCATCATCACTTCGTGATTGCCGCGCCGCGACCCGAACGAGTTGAAGTCGCGCCGCTCCACGCCGTGCGCGATCAGGTACTCGCCCGCCGGGCCATTGATCGGGATGCTGCCCGCCGGCGAGATGTGGTCGGTTGTCACGCTGTCGCCCAGCAGGGCCAGCACCCGCGCGCCCCTGATCGGCTGGACGTGCGGCTCCTCGGCGCTCAGGCCCACGAAAAACGGCGGCTCCTGGATGTACGTCGACTGCTCATCCCATGCGTACAGATCGCCGGTCGGCACGTCGATGGCGTTCCATGTCTCGTTGCCATTGAATACGTTGCTGTATTCCTCTTCGAACATTTCAGGCCGCAGCGACCTCTGGATCGTCGCCCGCACTTCGTCCTGCGACGGCCAGATGTCGCGCAGGTACACCGCCTGCCCGTCGGCGTTGTGGCCCAGCGGCTCCGTCTCAAAGTCGATGTCGACCGTCCCGGCCAGCGCGTAGGCGATCACCAGCGGCGGTGAGGCCAGGTAGTTGAGCCGCGTCAGCGGATGGATGCGCCCCTCGAAGTTGCGGTTGCCGCTCAGCACGGCGGCGACCACCAAGTCGTTTTCCTGCACTGCCTTCGCTACCGGCTGCTCAAGCGGGCCGCTGTTGCCAATGCACGTCGTGCAGCCGTAGCCAACGATGTGATAGCGCAGCGCCTCCAGGTACGGGATCAGCCCCGCTTCGGTCAGGTAGCGCGTCACGACCTTCGAGCCGGGGGCCAGGCTGGTCTTGACGGTTGGCGGCACGCTCAGCCCATACTCGACGGCCTTCTTGGCCAGCAGCCCCGCGCCAACCATCACCGTCGGGTTCGAGGTATTGGTGCAGCTTGTGATCGCCGCGATGACCACCGCGCCGTCCCGCATTTCCGCTTCGAGCCTGTCTTCGAGCTTGACCTCGGCGTGATGGCCGTCCTGCTCGTGGCCGGGGATGGCCGCCACCGCCGTGTGGTAGGCCGACTTGGCCTCGCGCAGCGCGATGCGGTCCTGCGGGCGCTTGGGCCCCGCTATGCTCGGCTCCACCGTGCTCAGGTCCAGCTCCAGCGTGTCGCTGTAGGCCGGCTCCGGCATGTCGGCGCTGTGGAACAGCCCTTGCTCTTTGCTGTAGCGTTCCACCAGGTCGACCAGCTCGGCGCTGCGGCCCGTGTTGCGCAAGTAGTTGAGCGTCTCGTTGTCGACCGGGAAGAAGCCGATTGTCGCACCGTACTCCGGCGACATGTTGCCCATAGTGGCGCGGTCGGCCAGGCTCAGCTTGGCAATACCGGGCCCGAAATACTCGACGAACTTGCCCACCACGCCCTTCTTGCGCAGCATCTGGGTCACGGTCAGCACCAGGTCGGTAGCGGTCGCCCCTTCCGGCAATTCGCCCGTCATCTTGAAGCCGATCACCTCCGGCATCAGCATGTAGATCGGCTGGCCGAGCATCACCGCTTCGGCCTCGATGCCGCCCACGCCCCAGCCGACCACGCCCAGTCCGTTGATCATCGTCGTGTGCGAGTCGGTGCCGACCAGCGTATCCGGGTAAGCCACCGTCTCGCCGCCCATCTTGCGTGACTGCACCACCTTTGCCAGGTATTCGAGGTTCACCTGATGCACGATCCCGGTGGCAGGCGGCACCACGCGGAAGTTGTCGAATGCCTCTTTGCCCCACCGCAGGAACTCATACCGTTCGTGGTTGCGCTCGAACTCGCGCTCGGCATTGAACATCAGCGCAAACGCCGAGCCGAACTGGTCGACCTGCACCGAGTGGTCGATCACCAGGTCGACCGGCACGTGCGGGTTGATGCGCTTCGGGTCGCCGCCCAGCCGCGCCATCGCCGAGCGCAGCGCCGCCAGGTCGACCACGCTGGGCACGCCGGTGAAGTCCTGCAGGATCACCCGCGCGGGCTTGTACGGGATTTCCTGCTGTCCGGGGTTGGCCCACGCCGCCAGATGGCGCACGTTCTCCTCGGTGATCTCAAAGCCGTCGAGCTGCCGCAGCGCCGCCTCGACCAGCACCTTGATCGAGAAGGGCAGCCGCGATATCTGGCCGACGCCTTGTTTTTCCAGTGCGTCGAGCCGGTAGATGGTCACTGCGCCGCCCTGCGTCTGGATGGAGCCGCGCGCGTTAAACGGATCGTTGGGTTGCTGTGATGTGCTCATTTTCCCTCGCATGGACAATGCGTTCAGGGGTGTGTGCTTGCGTGGCAGCGGGCCTGCGCCTGCGAGTCCCCTCACGAAATCACCGGAATGTGATAGAGTTTGATTGCGAACTGAACTATTCCTGAGTATAGCGAATCCGTCGCATTTCTCTAAAGGGCTTTTGGCCTGTGGACTGGATCATCCCTGCTCCTGAACTGACAGCCACCCCCGCCCTGCGTGACGCGGTCGGCGGGCACCCGCTGGTCGCCGACATCCTCGCCCGGCGCGGCATCGCCACGCCTGACGAAGCGCGCGCCTTCCTCGACCCCGCTGCCTACACCCCCACCCCTCCCGACGCCATCCCCGACCTCGCACAGGCCGCCGCCCGTCTGCATGACGCCATCCGGCGCGGCGAGCGCATTTTGGTGTGGGGCGACTTTGACGTGGACGGCCAGACCTCGACCGCGCTGCTGGTCGACGCGCTGCGCGACCTGGGGGCCCGCGCCGAGTATTACGTGCCGCACCGCATGAAGGGCGGTCATGGCGTGCACCCCGATATCCTGCGGGATTTCCTCGCGGACGGCGTTGAAGTCGTGCTCACCTGCGATACCGGCGTGGCGGCCTTCGAGGCGGTCGACGTGGCAAAGGCAGCAGGTGTGACCATCCTGGTCACCGACCACCATGCGCTGCCGCCGCAACTGCCCCCCGCCGACGCGGTCGTCAACCCGCAGCGCCTGCCGTCCGGCCACCCTTTGCGTGACCTGCCGGGCGTCGGCGTGGCCTACAAGCTGATGCAGCAGTTGTACGCGCTGGCGGGCCGCCCCGGCGACGAGCGCCGTCTGCTCGACCTCGTCGCGCTGGGCATCGTCGCCGACGTGGCGGTGCAGCAGCGTGACACGCGCTACCTGTTGCAGCTTGGCCTCGATGCGCTGCGCTACCCGCAGCGCACTGGTCTCCAGGCGCTGATGCGCTCCGCCCAGGTCGACCCCGCCAACCTGTCGGCAGACACCATCGGCTTCCAGGTGGGGCCGCGCCTCAACGCATTGGGCCGCCTCGACGATGCCACGCTGGCTGTCGAGCTGCTGACCACCGATAACATGCTCCTCGCCCAGCAGGTCGCCGCCCAGCTTGAGCTGCTCAACAATCGCCGCAAGCAGATCGAGGACCAGATTTACGCCGCTGCCCAGGAGCAGATCGCCAAAGACTCGTCGCTGCTCGATTTCGACGCACTGGTGCTGTCCGGCGAGCGCTGGCATCCCGGCGTGATCGGCATCGTCGCCTCGCGGCTGGTCGAGGGCTACCAGCGTCCGGCGGTGCTGTTCGCCAGCCCACCCGGCGAGGTCGCGCGCGGATCGGCCCGCTCGGTGCCGGGCGTCGACATCGGCGCGGCGATTGCCGCCAACGCCGACCTGCTGCTCACGCACGGCGGGCACCCCGGCGCGGCGGGCTGCGCCCTCGACTCCGATCTGATCCCGCAGTTCCGGCGGCGGCTGTCCAACACCGTGCGCGACACATGGGACCACACTATCGTCGAAGGGCGGCAGGTCGATGCTGAGGTGGCGCTGGGCGACGTGACGATGGACCTGGCCGGGGAACTGAACCGGCTGTCGCCGTTTGGCGCGGGCAACCCGCCCATCGCGCTGATGAGCGCCCACCTGCGCGTAACGAGCGATGCGCTTTTTGGCGTTACGAAACGCCACCGCCGCGTCACCGTCGAGGACGAGCAGGGAGCGAGCCAGGTCGTCACCTGGTGGCGTGGGGCCGAAAGCCCACTGCCGGAGGGCGTCCTCGATCTGCTATATATTCCGCGCATCAACGACTATAAGGGCCGTCGCTCGCTGCAACTGGAATGGCTTGACAGCCGTCCGACGCCCGGCGTGGCTGTTGAGGTCAAGCCGCGCTATGAGGTCATCGACCTGCGCACCGAGCCTGATCCGCTGGCAGCGCTGCCGCCCGGCCCGTTCGCCGTGTGGGCCGAAGGGCTGCCGCTGGACGAGCTGCCGTTTGAGGCGGAGCAGGTCATCACGCGCGCCAGCGCGCGCCGCAGCCTGGCGCTCATCATCTGGACCGCGCCGCCCGGCCCCGCAGAGATCGCCCAGATGGTCGAACGCACCGGCGCGCACCGCTTTGTGGTCGTGGCCGGCCATGCCCCGACCGATATTCCACAGGCCTTCTTGGAGCGGCTGGCCGGGCTGGTCAAGTACGCAGTGCGTGCCTACGACGGGCGCTTTTCGGTCGAGCAGCTTGCAGCGGCGACCGCTCAGCGTGAGGCGACCGTGCGCAGCGGCCTCGACTGGCTGGCAGCCAGGGGGCAGATCAGACTCGAGTGGCCCGACGGCGACCACGCACAGGTGGTGCCCGGCGGCCAGCCCGACGAGGCGGCGCTGGAGCCGTTGCAGGACGCACTCCGTGCGCTGCTGTCCGAAGCGGCGGCCTTCCGGGTCTATTTTCGCAAAGCCGACCTGCAAACGTTTTTTGGCGGCGGCTGAGCTATAGTCAGGTGATAATGACAATTGTCATGCGTGCGGCCCGCTTTTCTCATTGGTGATTTTCGGCGGCCTATGGCATGATCGGTTTCGCACAGCCACGAAACAAGGAAGGCATCAGAATATGGACGATCACGCCCTTACACAACCGCTCGTAGACAGCGATCCGCTCCTCCGCGATAGTGTTCACGACGCTATCGAAGCCGACAGCGTCCTGCGCGAATTGAAAGTCCCGCTTGAGGTCAGCGTCGAAGACGGCATCGTGACTGTCAGTGGTCACGTGATGAACGAGACCATGCGCCAGCGCGCGGTGCACGCCGCCTCGACCACGCCCGGCGTCAAGAAGGTCATCGATGCGATCAGTGTCGACTCCGACATCGCATCCACGATTGCCCGCGGCTTGGCAAAAGACCCCACGCTCAAAGACAAGTGGATCGAAGTGGCCAGTCACATGGGCGTCGTGACGCTGTTTGGCGATCTCGACAGCAAGGAGCAGCGCACGGCGGCGCTGGCACTGGCGCAGGCCGCCGTGGGCGTGCGTCAGGTTGAGGACCGGTTGACCGTCACGGCTGCCGAATGATCGGCTGAACAGGAGGCAGGATATCATGGATGTCGGTATTCCGGTCGAGCTGCAATCGAACGAGTACCGGGTGGGGTTGACGCCGCAGGGCGTCCACCTGCTGACCCAGGCCGAGCACCGCTGCTACGTTCAGACCGGCGCAGGTGAAGGCGCGGGTTTCCGCGACACGGATTACGAGCGCGCCGGGGCGCGGATCGTCTACGCAGCGGAAGAAGTCTACTCGCGCGCAGACCTTGTGCTGAAAGTCGGCGCGCCGACGATGGTCGAGCAGGACCTGCTGCGCGACGGGCAGACGATTTGTGCTTTCTGGCATCTTGCCGCCCGCCCGCATGAGATTACCCGCACGCTGCTAGAGCGTAAGATCACAGCGGTAGCCTATGAGACCATCCAGCAGGACGACGGCGCGCTGCCAGTGCTGCGCCCGCTGAGCGAGATCGCCGGGCGGATGGCCCCGCAGATCGCTGCCCGCTGGCTGCAAAACGATGGCGGCGGCAGCGGCCTGCTGATGAGCGGTCTGGCGGGCATCCCGCCTATCGATGTGTGCGTGCTGGGCGCGGGCGTGGTGGGCATTAACGCCGCGCGGACGTTCGTCGGGCTGGGTGCGCGGGTGTTCGTCCTCGACAAGGACCTGGCGCGGCTCCAGCACATCGAAGACCGTTTCGACGGGCGCGTGGTGACAATGGTGTCGTACGACTTCAACATCGCCCGTGTGAGCCACTTCTCGCAGGTGCTGGTGACCGGCATCCTGGAACCCGGTGCGCGCGCGCCTATCCTCGTCACGCGTGAGATGGTCCGCGCCATGCGCCCGCGCAGCGTCATCCTCGACATCTCCATCGACCAGGGCGGATGTGTTGAGACCAGCCGCCCAACGACCAGCAGCGACCCGGTGTTTATCGAAGAAGGCATCATTCACTACTGTGTGCCCAACATGACCGGTGTGGTTGCCCGCACGGCGACACACGCCTACCTCAACGCGGCCTGGCCTTTCATCCAACAGATGGCCGAGCGCGGCACGCAGGCAGCCATTGAAATCGACCCGGCGCTGCGGCGCGGCACGGTCGTGCACGACGGTCAGGTCCTGAACAAGAACCTGGCAATGCTCCTTGAGGAGGCATAAGAATGCCTAGTTGGGCCAACACATACCGTGAGCGGCGCTGTTCGGCGGCGGAGGCAGTGCAGGCTATTAAGTCTGGCCAGCGCGTCTTCCTGACCGGTAATTGCTCCGTGCCGCAGGTGGTGCTGCGCGCGCTGGTGGAGCACGCCCCAACGCTGAACGACGTTGAAATTGTACAGGTGCTGACCGTCGGCGACGCGGCGTACGCCAGCCCGGAGATGGAAGGGCACATCCGGGTCAATACTATGTTCATCAGCGCCGACGTGCGCCCAGCAGTGAGCGAGGGCCGCGCCGACTTCACGCCGGTCTTCCTCTCGGAGATACCCGGGCTGTTCAGGACGATGCTGCCCATCGACGTGGCGCTGATCCAGGTTTCGCCGCCCGACGAGCATGGGTTCTGTTCGTACGGCGTCGAGGTCGGCGTGACAAAGACCGCCGCCGACGTGGCCGACGTGGTCGTCGCCGAAGTCAATCCGCGCATGCCGCGTACCCTGGGCGACAGCTTCATCCACATCAGCAAGATCAGCCACATCATCGAGGTTGACTACCGCCTGCCCGAGTTTCGTATGGGCGAGCCGTCAGAGGTGCAGCAGACTATCGGCAAGCACATCGCCGAGCTGATCGAAGATGGCAGCACGCTCCAGACGGGTATCGGCGGCATTCCGGACGCCGTGCTCCAGTACCTGGGCGATAAGAAGAACCTTGGTATCCATACCGAGCTGTTCTCGGATGGGGTCATCGACCTCGTCGACCGGGGGATTATCAACAACGAGGCAAAGACGTTACACCCCGGCAAGATCGTGGCCGGCTTTCTGCTGGGCACCCAGCGACTCTATGACTTCGTGCACGATAACCCGATCGTCGAGCTGCACCCGACGGAATACGTCAACGATCCATTCCTCATTGCGCAGAACAGCAAGATGATCTCAATCAACTCAGCGCTTGAAGTCGACATCACCGGCCAGGTCTGCGCTGACAGCATCGGACCGCGGTTTTACAGCGGCGTCGGCGGCCAGGTCGACTTCGTGCGAGGCGCAGCCCGCTCCAAAGGCGGCAAGCCGATCATCGCGCTGCCGGCGACGGCCAAAGGCGACACAGTCAGCCGGATCGTGTTCCAGCTCAAACAGGGCGCAGGTGTCGTCACCACCCGCAACGACGTGCATTACATTGTGACCGAGTTCGGCGTGGCCAACCTGTATGGCAAGACAATCCGCGAGCGCGCGCAGGCGCTGATTGGCATCGCGCACCCCACCTTCCGCGAGGAGCTTGAAGCACAGGCCCGGGAGATGAACTACATCCCCGCGATCTACAGGGGCGTCGGCGTGGCGAAGTAGGAACTCTCTTCGCCCAACTTCTGCAAGCAATCAGCATGCGCCTCCCCGCTGAAGGAGAGGCGCACGCTGCGTTATAATACCCGCGCATGGGACCAACAGCGTTGAAATCATCGGCAGTTTCAGGATAGGGCAGTTGGCCGAATCTGATCTGCGGGGCGTTGCCCCGCGCCCGATATGGGGATATGGTCCCCGTGATCGAATCTGGCTAGCGACGCTGGCGCTGATCTTTCTGGCGCTGGGCGCGGCCTATGCGCTGGTGACGCCGCCCTTTGAGACACCCGACAGAGTCGTCGCACCTGGAAGTGGTGCGCTACTTCGTCACGCACCATGCGCTGCCGCCGTTGACTCTGCCGCCGCACCGCCTCGACAATGGCGACGATATCGCGAATTACCTCAGCTTCAACGATCCACCCTATTATTACGCACCCCCGCTGTACTATGCTCTTGGCGCAGTGCTGACCTTCTGGACACCTCCCACCGACCTACCCGACCTGCTGGTGCCCAACCCGCGCTGGCGCGCCGGCTACGCGCTCGACGCCAACGCCAGCCCTGTCGACAAGACATTCTATGCGCACCGCTATGCGCTGGAGACGTTCGCCAGCCCAACTGTGCGCGCGCTGGCCGTCCTGCGTGGCCTTGGACTGTTGCTGGGTCTGGCGACCGTTCTGTGCACTCACGCGCTGGCTCGCGAATTGTGGCCGGATCGGCCCCGCGTGGCGCTAGCTGCGGCGGCGGTGGTGGCGCTCAATCCGCAATTCGTGGCGCTCTCGGCGGGTGTCACCAACGACAACCTGCTCAACGCGCTGTTCGCGCTCTTTTCGTGCTGGCGGTGCGCGGTATCCGGCGGCGGGCAGGCTGGAAACACTGGGCGCTGGTCGGTATGGTGGCGGGGCTGGCGCTGCTGACCAAGCAGACGGCGCTGCTGCTCCTGCCGCTGGGCGCGCTGGCGGTGGCGCTTCAGGCCGACTGGCGGGCACTCCGAGCGGTGAACTGGCATAAGCTGCTGGCCGACGCTGCCGCGTTCGCGCTGGCCGCGCTGGCGGTCGGTGGCTGGTGGTATGCGCGCAATGCCGCGTTGTATGGCGACGCGTTGGGCCTTTCGGCGCACCTTCAGACGCAGGTTCCACTGCCGCACCCCTTTGGGCTGGTCGACGTGCTGCACATCCTCCAGAGTTATATCGGCGCATTCGGCTGGACGATGCTCATGTTGAAGCCGTGGATATACGCGGCGTCGGGCGGCGTGGCGCTGATCGCGCTCGGCGGGTTGGCGCTGGCTTTCCGCCCCGGCGGATCGTTCAGGCAGGCACCGGCAGACGTACGGCGCGGGCTGGCGCTGCTGGCCGTGGCGCTGATCCTCAACACGGCAGCGCTGGTGCGCTGGTCGATAGACACCGGCGCGCCCTATGGGCGGCTGCTGTACCCCTCGGCGGCGGTGATTGCGCTGTTCACCGCGTGGGGGTTCGCCGAGTGGCAGCGCTGGATCGGCTGGCGCGGGCTGCGCTGGGTTCATGCTGTGCTGGCAGCGGCGGCGCTGGCGCTGGCGGCGACGATTCCGTTGTGGGTGCTGCGCCCGGCGTTCGCCGCGCCACGCGTGGCCGGTGACCTGCCTGCCTCGGTGCAGCGCATCGACGTGCGGTTTGCCAATGGCATCCGGCTGATCGGCTACCATGCCCCCTCCGGCGACCTGCGCCTCGGCCAGGGGATCGACATGACGCTGTACTGGCGCGCCGACGCTGTGCCACAGGCGCGCTACCACGTGTGGGCACAGATCGGGCCGTGGAACGCCTTCCCACCGCTGGATGAGGTCGATACGTGGCTGGGCGGCACGCGCTACCCCACTGACCTGTGGGAGCCCGGCGACGTGGTGCAGCAGACCTATCACCTGACCGTGCCGGATTGGGCGGCAGCGCCGCGCCTGTACTGGCTGCGGGCCGGAATGACCGACGAGTCGGGCGCGCGGATCGCCCTCGCGCAGCCTGACGCTGCGCTCGCGCTTGGCCCCTGGGACCCGACAGGTGGGCAGGCGGCGGTGATCGGCCCGTGGCGGCTACCAGGCTGACGCAGCCACCGCCCGCCTGCGCGTTGGCATCTACCGTTTCGGGACAGGCATCGATTTGCTTGGCTTTGACATGTCTCAGGCAGCGGCAGACGGCAGCACCGCCGTGCAGCTTACACTTCTGTGGCAGGCGGGCAGTCCGCTCATCGAAGATGATACTATCCGCGTGGAGGCGGTCGGCCCCGACAGCCAGCCGCTCACCGAGGTGCAGGACAACACGCCGCCGCAGGACGGCGAATACCCGACCTCGTGGTGGCTGCCGGGCGAGATGGTGCCGTTCCGCTATGATTTCACCATCCAGAGCGATTACGACGGTCCGATCCAATTCCGTGTCAGGGTGATCACGCCGAATGGCCAGCGCCTGCCGGTCTACGACGCTCATGGCGAGCGCCTGCCGGGCGACAGCGCATCCGTGGTGACCATCCAGGCAGGTGAAAGCGCGGCCTGCCCGGCTCAATAGCCAGAGCCGGTCGACGCGAATCCAGCGTTTCAGGGTTGTTAGATGTATATCTAATTGGTATAGTCAGGTGATCCCGATCAGGCATCGCAGGGTTATGTGGAACACTCAGGGTAGTGTATGTCCGCCGAATTCGTCGCCAGCTCACATGTCCACACCGATCATCGCGGTCCGGTCGCGTTCGTCTGGTCGCATATCCAGCGGCATCCCGTCGTCGCCGCGCTGATGATCTTGGGCGCTTTCAGCAACGCTGCACTGGCCTCGGCGGTGCCGTATTTCATCGGCAGGGCGTTCAATGCTATCATTGACAGCAAGGACCTGCGCTATGTCGGGCTGATGGCCCTGGCGATTGTCGGCAGCCAGGTGACACGCGGCGCGCTCCAGTTGATGCGCAACTTTTCGGCGGAGACGTTCGCCCAGCGCATCGAGCGCGACGTGCGCGACGAGCTGTACGCCAGCCTGCTGGCCAAAGACATGACCTACCACGACAGCCAGCCGGTCGGCGAGATCATGGCCCGCGTGACGAACGACGTGCGCGAGATGAACCTCATGATGAGCCCCGGCATGAACCTGGTCGTCGGCTCCAGCATGTTCATCCTGATGCCGCTGATCGTCTCGCCAACCATCTACCCCGCGCTGATCCTCGTGCCGGCGCTGTTTGTCGTATGTTACGTTTTCGTGCAGTATCGCTACGTAGCATCGCTGCACGGCGTGGCGCAGCAGGTGCGCTACAGCTTTGGCCGCATGAACGCGCAGCTTGCCGAGACGCTGGACGGCATCGAGGTGGTCAAAGGCACCGCACAGGAAGTGCACGAAGCCGATCAGTTCTACATGGCTGTCGACGAGGTACGCGACCGGTTCGTAGAACAGGGACGCATCGAAGCGCGCTACTTCGCCGCGCTGCTGCTGGGGTTAGCGACCGTCGCCGCGTTCCTGCACGCCATTTACCTGTACCGTATGGGTGCGATCAACGCCGGCGATATCGTGTCATACATGGGGCAGATCGCCCTGTTCGGCTTCCCCGTGTTCAGCTCACTGTTCGCGCTGTCTCGCATGGCGTCGGGCTATGCCAGTGCCGAGCGCATCCTGAAGGTCATCACCGCTGAAACCAACCTTGACCAGAACCGGCAGGGCTCCAGCCAGCCGATGCGCGGCGAGGTGACCTTCGAGCACGTCGACTTTGGCTACGACATCGAAGGCGAGTCCGATAATGGCGAGAGGGTGCTGCACGACGTGACGTTCTCCGTCGAGCCGGGCAAGACGCTGGCCATCGTCGGGCAGACCGGCTCCGGCAAGAGCACGATCACCAAGCTGATCAACCGTATCTATGACGTGGACTCCGGACGCGTGCTCGTCGACGGGGTGGACGTGCGCGACTGGTCGCTGGAAGGGCTACGCTCGCAGATCAGCATCATCGAGCAGGAGATTTTCCTGTTCAGCCGCACCGTTGCCGATAACATCCGCTTTGGGCATCCATCTGCCTCGCTGGACGAGGTAATCGACGCGGCGAAACAGGCACAGGCAGACGAGTTCATCATGAGCTTCCCGGATGGCTACAACACGGTCGTCGGGCAGCGCGGCGTGACGTTGAGCGGCGGCCAGCGCCAGCGGCTGGCTATCGCCCGTGCTTTCCTCACCAACCCGCGCATTCTGATCCTGGACAACTCGACCAGCGCCATCGACAGCGCCACCGAGGATCACATCCAGAAGGCGATCTGGGCCGCCGCCAAGGGCCGCACGACAATCCTGATCACCCACCGGCTGTCCCAGATTCGCTGGGCCGATCACATTGTCGTGCTACGCACGGGGCGCGTGGTGGCGCAGGGCGCGCACGAGGACCTGCTCGCGCAGTCGGAAGACTACCGCCGCATCTTCGCCCGCTACGAGGGGCCATCGCCGGAACAGGACGCTGACAGCGGCGTGTCCGAGCCGACCTCAATGACGGGCAGCGAAGCGCAGCAGGATCGCGCGGCGAGTTAAGGGAAACGCGCAATGGGATTTTTCAGAGGGCTGGACGCGGAAAAATACGACCGCCAGTATTCCGACCGCTACTTGCTGGCGCGTCTGTGGAATTACCTCCAGCCGCACGCCAAGCGCTTGGTCATCGTCACGATCATGGGACTGCTGGTTTCGCTGTCGCTGGCGATGATCCCCATCATCACGGCAGCGGGGATCGACGCGCTGGAGAAGCAGGCGGCAGTAAGCTGGCTGGCGCTGCTGGTCGGGGCGCTGCTTGTGACGGCGCTGGTGCAGTACTTCGCCAACTGGGCCGTGCGCCGCGCGATCAACCTGGTTGTCGCCGACGTGATCAGCCAGCTTCGCAAAGACGCCATGAAGGCGGCGGTCGAGCGCGACATGGCCTTCTACGACGAGACGAAGTCGGGTAAGGTGCTCAGCCGCATCACCAGCGACACGGAGGAAATCGGGCAGGTGCTGCTGTTGAGCAGCGATATCCTCAGCCAGATCGTCGAGGCGGCGCTGTTGATCGGGGTGCTGCTCAGCCGGGATGTGGTGCTGACACTGATCATGCTGGCCGCTATGCCGGTCATCGTCGGCGTGGCGCTGCTATTCAGGCGGCTGGCCCGCGACGTCACCCGGCAGGGCTCGCGGGCGATGGCTGCCGTCAACGACAACATCCAGGAAAGCGTGACAGGCATCAGCGTTGCCAAGAATTTCCGCCAGGAAGCGATGATCTACGACGAGTTCGCGGCGATCAACGAGCAGTCATACCGCATTAATATGCGACGCGGGTTCGTGCTGGCGCTGGTGTTTCCGGTGCTCAATGCACTGGGCGGCACTGGCACGGCGTCAATCGTCTACCTGGGCGCGCAGGCGGTGATCGGCGGCGCGATCCAGGTCAGCGAATGGTATCTGTTCATCCAGACGGTCGACCGTTTCTGGTTCCCGTTCATCAACATCTCGTCCTACTGGAACCAGTTCCAGCAGGCCATGAGCGACGTCGAGCGTATCTTCGCGCTGATCGACGCCGAGAACAGCATCCAGCAGGTCGATTCGGAGCCGGCAGCGAACCTCGCCGGTAAGATCGAATTCAAAGACGTGATGTTCTCGTACAAAGACGAACAGCCCGTGCTGGAGCACTTCAACCTCACCATCGAGCCCGGCGAGGACCTGGCGTTTGTGGGTCACACCGGGGCCGGCAAGAGCACCATCGCCAAGCTGATCACCCGCTTCTACGAGTTCCAGGGCGGGCAGATTCTGATCGACGGGCAGGACATCCGCTCCTTCGACCTGCACAGTTATCGCAGCCGCCTGGGGCTGGTGCCGCAGTCGCCGTTCCTGTTCAGTGGGACGATTGCCGACAATATCCGTTATGGCCGGCCCGACGCCACCGATGCAGAGATCCGCGAGATGGCCTACAACGTGGGCGGCGGTGAATGGCTGGAAACTATCCCCGATGGGCTGCAAAGCGACGTCGGCGAGCGGGGGGCGCGGTTGAGCATGGGTCAGCGGCAGCTTGTCAGCCTGCTGCGAGTGCTGGTCCAGCGCCCGGCGATCTTCATCCTGGACGAAGCGACGGCCAGCATCGACCCATTCACCGAGATGCAAATTCAGGAGGCGATCAACCTGATCCTGGCGCGGGCAACCTCGATCCTGATCGCCCATCGGTTGAGCACGGTACGCAGCGCAGATCGGATCATCGTGCTGCGCGACGGCAAGATCATCGAGGTGGGCAATCACGATTCGCTGATGGCGCAGGGCGGGCACTACGCCGAGCTGTACAACACATACTTTCGCCACCAGTCGTTGAGCTATGTGGAGAACGCTCGCTCGCTGATAACGGGCGAAGTCGCCGACTGAATTCACCACGCGCCACACTGCGAATCAAAAGAGACCGGACATCTCTCATCCGGCCTCTGTGCTTTCATGCAGCCGCTAACCGCCCAGGTTGATCTGGTTAAGCGGGTTGTCCGGAACGTGGTTCCAGCGCGTCTCGAAGTGCAGGTGCGGGCCGCTCGAATTGCCGGTCGTGCCAACGTAGCCGACCAGCCCACCGCGCGGCACAAACTGCCCGCAGCCGACCGCGACGCCGCTCAGGTGGGCGTAGTAAGTCGTCCAGCCATTGCCGTGGTCGAGCACCACCAGGATGCCGTAACCCCAGCTCTGGGGCACCCAGCCGGAAAAGATCACCGCGCCTGAGTCGGCGGCGGTGACCGACGTGCCGACGACGGCAGCCAGGTCAACACCGGAGTGCCATGCCGAGAACGCCTGCGTGAAGGTAAACACGCCGGGCGGGATGGGCGGGGCCCATGCGCCGGTGCCGCCGCGCCCCACAATTCCCGGCGCGCACGAGCCGGCCATGCCGGGCATGAACGAGGTGGTGACCACGCCGGTTGTCTGGTTGACCGTCTGCACGATGGGCGGCGTCCAGTCGGGGAAGTCGCCGGTGCCGCCTGGCACGTAAACACGCACCCCCCACGGCGGGATGGTGTCCGGCGAAGCGCCTTGCAGGTTGTTGGCATCCGAGCTGATGATGTCCTGCACGTCCGCCTTGTAGTAATCGGCGATCCACTGCAGCGAGTGCGTCCCATCCGACTTGTAGTAGACGCCATCGCCGGGCAGGATGTACAGGTTCACGCCCGGCACGATCATGTGCACGTCGTGCAGCGTGTCGGGGTTGGCCCAGAAGATTGAGTTGCGGTCGAGGCTGAATTTGCTGGCGATGGATTCGAGCGTATCACCGCGCTGGATGGTGTAGGTGACGACCTTGTTACGCGGGCGGTCGGGAATGATGGTATAGGGCACCATGCTCCGGTTGACTTCACCCATCGTGAGCGCATCGCCACTGCCGCCTGAGGCCACGTCAGTGACCAGCCCGGCGGCAGGTGCGGTGGGGCTGTCCCCGGCGGTCTGTCTGGCGAGCAGCGTCCGCACCGGCCCGACGATCACCAGCAGCAGCCCCACCGCCACCACGGCGATAGAGATCGGCGTCAGGTATCGGGCCGCCAGCGATGAGATCGCCTGCGTCAGGCGTTCCATCCCGGAGCGGGGGACAAACGGTTTTCCAGTTTGATCCATCACAATACAATCCCATCCCTTGCAGCCAAACGGCCAGGCACGACAGCTCTGGCCGCGGTTCGCCGATATCAACACGATGGTATTATGGTAGCGTGCCGGGTGCGCCCCGTCAAGCAACGGCATGGGTACGAAACCCCGCCGGGGGCGGCAGATTCGCGTCGCCAGGTGGGCCGAAAGGTGCTATACTATAGGGCGTTCCAACTGCATATGCCCCCATAGCTCAGAGGATAGAGCGCGGCCCTCCGGAGGCTGAGGCCCAGGTTCGAGTCCTGGTGGGGGTACCAGAAAGCAACGCGAAGGGGGCTGTCCGTCACTGTGGTGGATGGCCTTTTTTGCGCCATTGACGCCTCGCCTGAATGCCCTTCCAGGCTGTCCGGTCGAGCGCTTTCGTAATATAACCCGTATCAAACCTGCGCATGGTATTTAGAGCCACCCTGGAGTATAATTTAGCCTGCGCATTGTTCATGCCCGTGGAGATACCCGAATGGATATTGGTACCGTACGGCCCGTTGACATTAACGAGGAAATGCGCAACTCCTACCTCGATTATGCCATGAGCGTAATCGTCGCACGCGCGCTTCCCGATGTCCGTGATGGCCTCAAGCCGGTGCATCGCCGCATCATGTATGCGATGCATGATATGGGGCTGGCCTCGAATACTGCCTACAAGAAGAGCGCCCGTATTGTGGGCGAAGTGCTTGGTAAATATCACCCGCATGGCGACGCCGCCGTGTACGAAACGATGGCCCGCATGGCGCAGACCTTCTCGATGCGCTACCCGCTGGTCGACGGTCAGGGCAACTTCGGTTCGATTGACGGCGACAGCCCGGCGGCCATGCGTTACACCGAGGCGCGCATGGCGGCCATCGCCGAGTTGATGCTCGACGACATCGACAAAGACACCGTCGACTTCATCGACAATTTCGACGGCACACTGCAAGAGCCTGACGTCATGCCGGCTAAGCTGCCCAACCTGCTGTTGAACGGTATTTCGGGCATCGCCGTCGGCATGGCGACCAACATCCCCCCTCACAATCTGGGCGAGACAATCCAGGCGGTGAACTTCCTCATCGACCGCATGGTCGCCCCCGAAGGCGACGCAATCGACGAGGATCTGGCCGATGTATCGGTCGAAGACCTGATGCAGTTCATCAAGGGGCCGGACTTCCCAACCGGCGGCGTGATCGTCGGGACGGAGGGCATCGTCAACGCCTATGCGACGGGTAAGGGGCGCATCGTCATGCGCGCCAAGACGCACGTCGAGGCGATGGCGGGTGGCCGCTTCCGCATCGTGGTAACAGAGATTCCCTATCAGATCAACAAGACGACCATCATCGAGCGCATCGCGGCGCTGGTACGCGATGGCCGGCTGGACATGGTATCCGACCTGCGCGACGAATCAGATCGGCGCGGCATGTCGATCGTGATCGAGCTAAAGCGCGGCGCGCAGCCACGCACCGTCATCAACCGGCTGTTGAAATACACGTCGCTGCAAACCACGTTCGGCGTGCAGATGCTGGCGCTGGTCAATGCCGAGCCGCGCCTGCTGTCGCTGAAGAGCACGCTGCGGCATTACATCAACCACCGCCGCGAGGTTATCGAGCGCCGCACGCTGTTTGATCTCGAAAAGGCGCGCCGCCGGGCGCACATCCTCGAAGGTCTGCTGATCGCTATCACCAACCTCGACCAGATCATCCAGACCATCCGCCAGAGCCCGGATGCCGATACCGCCCGCGAGCGGCTGATGGTGACCTACAAGCTGACCGAGGCCCAGGCACAGGCTATCCTCGACATGCAGCTGCGGCGGCTGGCTGCCCTTGAGCGGCAGAAGATCGAAGAGGAGTACCACTCGCTGCTGGAGCTGATCACCGAGCTAGAGGACCTGCTGGTGCATCCCAAGAAGATCCTGATGGTTATCCACAAAGAGCTCAACGATATCGCCGAAAAGTACGACGACCTGCGGCGGACGACCATCGTGCCGGGTGGTGGCGAGGACTTCAACGAGGCCGACCTCGTGCCCGACGAAGACGTGCTGATCTTCATCACGCGCATGGGTTATATCAAGCGCGTGTCCGCAGAGGCATATCGCACCCAGGGGCGCGGCGGCAAGGGCGTGACGGGTATGACCACCCGCGATACCGACGACGTGGAGCACATGTTCGCTGCGGGCTCGCTGGACAGCATCCTCTTCTTTTCAGACCGGGGCAAGGTTTACCAAGAGAAATCCTACCAGATACCAGATGCCAGCCGCACGGCAAAAGGCATCCCACTGCAGAGTGTGCTGGCCCTGGGCCTCGATGAGCACATCACCGCCGCGCTGGCCGTGCCCTCGTTTGAAGAAGTCGAATACTGCACGATGGCCACCCGCCGGGGACGCATCAAGCGCGTCGAGGTGGCACAGTTTGAGAGCGTGCGCCCCAGCGGGCTCATCGCCATCTCGCTCGACGAGGACGACGAGCTGGGCTGGGTAAAAGTCACCAAAGGCAGCCAGGACATCATTGTCGTGACGCGTGATGGCCAGTCGATCCGCTTCAACGAGGAAGAGGTCCGGGCGATGGGTCGCAGCGCGGCTGGCGTGAACGCCATCAAGCTGCAAGGCGATGACGAGGTCGCCGGGATGGATGCCATCGCCGACCCGGAGGCCGACCTCCTGATTGTGACAGAAAACGGCCATGGTAAGCGTACCCCGCTGCCCGAATACCCCACGCAGTCGCGCTATGGCATGGGCGTCCGCACGTTGGCCCACAACGACAAGACCGGGCCGATCATCGCCGCACGGACGGCCAAGCCGGGCGATCACCTGACGCTGATCACTGGCGGCGGTATGGCGCTGCGCACGCAGGTAGGCAACATCTCACAGATGGGCCGCAACACACAGGGAGTCCAGTTGATGAACCTGGCCAGCGGTGATACACTGGCCTCGGCGGCCCTGCTTGAAGAAGATCGGCGCGTGGAGCGCGAAAAGGCCCGCGAGGCCGAGCAGGCTGAGATGGTCGTTGAATCGTCCGATGAGCCGATGGCGGCTCGAATGCCGGGTATGGATGATGCCGCGCCGCAGGATGATGAACTGCCCGGCGGCGAAGAAAACGAGGACTGACCGGAATGGTCTTTGCGCTGGCGCACGCTGCCATCTATCTTGTCCTGCTGGGCATCGTTCTCCAGCGACGCAGCCGGCGTAACCCTGCCGAAATCTGGCTGCTGGCTTATATCGCCTATTCTGTCGTACTGATGGCTGCCCATGGAGCAGTCCTGGGCGGCTATGTGTCTGATGTGGGCCTGCTCACCGGTCAGGCGCTCACCATTGCCGGCTTTGTGTTTAGCGTCGCGCTGGTCGGCCTGCTGACCATTGCTTATCTGGGGCTGGACCGCCATGTGATGATCGGCGCTGCCGTGCTGGCCGGAATCTGGGCCGCGGTGATGCTGGTCGCCTACGCAGGGCAGTTCGCCCCGGTCGTGATCCCCGGCGCGGAAATGCAGCGCCTGTTTGGAGCCGGTTTCGGCCTCAGCGTAGAGATCGCGATGTTGGGCTGGCTGCTGTATACCGTCGCGCTGTTTGCGTTTACCTGGCACAACTTCCTCAGCGAGCCGCTGCCGCTGTACGCCAATCGAATCCTGTTCTGGGCACTGGTCGCCCCGGCCCTTCTCGCCGGCGATCTGTTCAGCGCCTGGCTGCACACGCCCTGGAATTATGTTGGCTATGTGCTGCGCGTGCTCGGCGCGATAGGCGCAGTGTACAGCGTTGTCGCGCACCGCGTGATGGATCTGCGCGATGCCGGGCGGTGGATCGTCAGCCGCACCATCTTGGTGCTGTTCGGCGGCATGCTGGTGTTCGGCGCGATTGCTGTGGCGCTGACCATCCATATCCCTCAGTTGGGCACGGCGAACACCTGGGTTGTCGGGATACTGGCGGCGCTAGCGGTAGGAATCCTGTTCCCGCTGGTGGTGAGGTTCTGGGGATGGCTGCTGGGCAACCTCATTAACCGGGGCATCACTGACGTCGCCGAGGCAGTGCGGCGCTACAGCCAGCGGATCAACAGCGTCATCGACCTGCGGCAGCTTGGCGATACAGCAGTTCGCACCATCGGCGAGCTGCTGCGAACGCGGCGCGGGCAGTTGATCCTGGTGACACAGGTCAGTTCCCAACTGATGCTTGAGAAGATCGGTGCTGATTCGCCGGATGGCACCGAAGCGGGCAGCCTGACTCTTACCAGCCCGATCTACCTCACGCTGATGCGCACCCGCCGCCCCGTCCTGCAATATGACCTGGACTATCACCGCGATTACATTGCCGCGCCGGAAGACGAGCGCCGTTACTTCGCACAGTTGGAGATGGATATCTATGCGCCGATCATCACCGAGGATCAACTGATCGGTTTGCTGGCCGTTGGCCCCAAGATTAACGACGATCCCTTCCGCGCGCAGGAGATTGAGCTGCTCGACGCGCTAGCCAACCAGACGGTCGTCGCGCTGGCAAATGCGCGCCTGGTCGATGACCTGCGCTCGCTGAACCAGCGCATCAGCGCGCTGAACGAAGACCTGCGCACCACCAATGACCGGCTGCAGCTCCTCAACTCCGTCAAGACCGACTTCATCGCCATCGCCTCGCATGAGCTGCGCACACCGCTGACGCAGATTCAGGGTTATGCCGACCTGATGCTGGAGATGGCAAACCGCCGCCTGCTTGACCCCGACGAGATGATTTCGGTCACCGGCAGCCTGAGCAAGGCCAGCCAGCGTATGGCCGAGGTGATCTCCTCGCTGCTGGATGTGTCGCAGATCGACGTCGAAAGCATGGACCTGAATTTCGTCGAAACCAGCCTGTCGAGCGTCCTCAAGCTGGCCGTCGAACCGTATGCCGATTCCATCCACGATCGTAACCTGACGCTCGTCGCGCGTGGGCTGCGCAACCTGCCGTCGATTCAGGGCGATTACAAGCGGCTGGTGCAGGTCTTTCAGAACCTCATCACCAATGCCATCAAATTCACGCCGGACGGCGGCAAAATCGATGTGATCGGGGAGGTATGGGAGCGTGATGACACCGGGCAGCCGACCAGCGTGCGCATCACAGTGCGTGATAACGGCATCGGCATCGACAAGGAGCACCAGGGCCTGATCTTTGAGAAGTTCTACCGCGTAGGGTCCGTGGCGCTGCATTCGACCGGGTCGACCAAGTACAAGGGCGCGGGGCCGGGCCTGGGCCTGCCGATTGCCAGGGGCATCATCGACGCCCATGGTGGGCGCATCTGGGTCGAAAGCGTGGGCAACGACGAAGAGAAAATGCCGGGCAGCGCATTCTACGTGGTGCTGCCGATCAAGTCCCCGGTAGCCAACGCGCAGAAGCGTATTCACGAGATCGGGGATTCCAAGCAGGAAACAATCGCCGGGCCAGCAGGTTCGCTGCTGGAAGAGTAACGGGCTCTACCACTCCGCAGCAATAACGGGCCGCGTGGCCCGTTTTGCGTTTCAGATGCAGCCGTCCTATCCACGTGTTTGGCCGAAAGAACTTTCGATTGAACGCTTAGCGCACGCCGCTCAGCGCGATCTCGTCGCCTTCCCAGGCCAGCGCGTGGACCTGGCCACGTGTTACAGGCTCACTGGCCAGCCGCGAGGCCAGCGAGAAGAAGGCTTCAGGGTCGCCGCTGGTGAAATACGTGA
Source organism: uncultured Chloroflexia bacterium (assembly GCA_963787375.1). Taxonomy (GTDB): domain Bacteria; phylum Chloroflexota; class Anaerolineae; order Aggregatilineales; family UBA3940; genus CAWBCR01. The sequence goes on from CAWBCR010000005.1 coordinate 27,099, forward strand.
CGCGCCCGGTGTGGCCAAGATCGCCGCGGGCCTCGCCGATCACACGGCCCGTCTGGCGGGCGATGGCCGGGCTGGGGTCGACAATCTCCACGTCTGGCCCGACAATCTCGCGCAGGATCGGCGTGAGAAAGGGAAAGTGCGTGCAGCCCAGCACGAGCTGGTCAATGCCCGCTTCAAGCAGCGGCTGGAGGTAATCCCGTGCGATCTGCCGCGTCGCCGGACTGTCCAACTGCCCGGCTTCGACCAGCGTCACAAAGTCGGGGCACACCTGAGTCACAACCTTCAGATCGCCGGCAAAGCGGTCGACCACGCTGGCGAACAGCTCACCTTGATACGTCGCTTTGGTGGTGATGACGCCGATAATACCGGTGTGGGTGTTCTGTGCAGCGGGCTTGACAGCGGGCTCCATGCCGACGAACGGCACTGCCGGGAACACCTCGCGCAGGTGGCGCAGACTGGCGGCGGAAGCCGCATTGCAGGCCAGCACGATCACTTTAGCATTGTGCGCCAGGAAGAAGCGAGTGATGCCCCGCGTAAATGTGCGGATCTCTTCAAGGGGGCGTGGGCCGTAGGGCACGTGCCCTTGATCGGCCAGATAGAGGATATCTTCATAGGGAAGCTGGCGGCGCACTTCGTGCAAGATCAGACAGGCCACCAATGCCTGAGTCCAGCATCGCAATCGGTCGTGAGTCTGCCGGCACGGTTTCCCCCGCAAACTGGGCTTGCTGCTCACGCTGAGATCAAAAAAGGGCGCGCTCTTCGTCGTACGTTAGCCCCTCGCCGCCTCCACAAGCGCCTCAAATAGGTGCTGCATAGGCGGGTGATCGTCGACCAGCGCCTCAGGGTGCCACTGCACGCCGAGCGTAAAGTGGTTCCCATCGATCTGGACGCCTTCAACGATCCCATCGTCGGCGCGCGCCACGACCGTAAGGTCCGGCGCGACCGCGCCCAGCGCCTGGTGATGCAGGCTGTTCACCGCCAGGCGTTCGCCGGTGATCGCCAGCGCAGTGTGTAGCTGGCTGTCAGCGCCGACCGCCACCTCATGGGTTGTGCGGGTGAACCAGTCGTCGGATGGTGCTTCGTGGCGCAACGCCCCAGCGACTTCTTCGCGGATGTCCTGGATCAGCGTGCCGCCCAACGCGACATTGAGCACCTGGATACCCCGGCAAATGCACAACAGTGGTCTGTCGTCGGCTATGGCCCAACGGACCAGTTGAAGCTCAAGCTCGTCGCGGTCGGGGTCGATGCCCATCGTGTAGGGCGATACCGTCTCAGCGCCGTAGCATTGCGGATCGACGTCTCCCCCACCTGATAGGACGATCCCATCCAATCGCTCGTAGATGCGGCGCAGGCCATCCCCGTCCAGCCGCAGCGGGATCATCACCGCCGCGCCGCCGGCCTGCTCGACCGCGTGCGTATACGTCGGGCGCACGGCCAGATACGCCGCGCCCGATACTGGCGACTTGATCGAGCCGACCGAAATACCGATCAGAGGGGCGGGGTTGGTCACGACAGCCTAGCCGCCGGTCTGCCGCTTTTCCTTCAGCGTGGCGCGCTTGCCGGTGCGCTCGCGCAGGAAATACAGCTTGGCGCGGCGGACGCGGGCGCGGCGGGTGATCTCGACGCGCTCGATGCGTGGCGAGTGCAGCAGGAAGGTGCGCTCGACGCCGATGCCGTTCGAAGCGGTGCGGCGAACGGTAAACGATGCGCTGTTGCCGCCGCGCTTCTGGCTGATGACCGTGCCCGGAAAGACCTGGATGCGCTCACGGTCACCCTCGACGATCCGCAGGTGGACACGCACGCTGTCTCCGGGCCGCAGCTCGGGAATATTCGGATTATCCTGTGCCTCAAGCGATTTGATCAAATCTTCCATGTCTGACGCGCGCAGGCGTGGGTATAACGCTGCGCCTGCCTCCTCTCATGCCTAACTCATGAATACCGCAACCGACGCAGCGCCGCTCGCGGTGTTTAGATTGTTGGTTAAGGACCTGCCGGGCCGTGGACGCCTATCGAGAAACAGGCCAGCAAGAAGCTGGCGGGAGCACGCGACTTGTTCGCCCTGACGGCAGACGGTGATTATACCGCCTCGCGGGTGAGGCGGTCAAATTAATGCACCT
>CAWBCR010000006.1:0-20190 GCA_963787375.1 uncultured Chloroflexia bacterium
TATGTAGTGCCTGATTGTCCAGGCTCCCTCATGGGGAATTTCTCCGCGAATTTGGAGGAAGATCGTCAGAAGACCTGCCAGCCCGGCTATCTTCGCGAGTGTCTCAAACATTGCATAGTAGTGAAAAAACACCGCAGTTCCCGACAAAGCATAAAAACCAATCAACATGAACATAAACACTGGCAAGAACCAGATATTCCGCGTGGTTCTGATTAGCTTGAGGCTTCCCAACAGTAGCAGTACCAGGGTGACTATGATCGCTCCAACAAAGACCTGCAGCGACACTGGGGTCAGAATCAGTCTGTCTGGAAACAGCCGCATGGTGGTTAGACTGCCCAGAAGACCATCCAGAGTGAGAACTGTGCTAAATGGTATTCCAACAGGATACACTCCAGCCTGTTTTGCCACTATTGATTGCGGTAGCAGCGTGCCATAGTAACGCCAGATCACCCCCCAACCAAGCAGGCCGGGCAGCCCCAATGTAGCGAGTAGTATGACCGTAATGAAAGGGGCGTTGTGAGCTTTTCCCCTGTACCCCTTCTATGATGACTGTCAGTCCCACGAGAGCGACCAGGGAGATTCCTTCCGGACGAATCAACGGCGTGAGCCCAAACAGAAGTGACGCTACAAACCGGCGATCAGATATCATGGCGAACAATCCGGTGGCCACGAGTGCCAGGAACAGTGAGACTTCCATCCCGGCAACGCTCGAAAACAGCGTATAAGGGCCGAGCACTGCTAGCCCGAATACCACTGCGCCAAGCGAGGCGTTTGAGGTCAGGCGATATGTGCTCAGGCTGGCTGCCAATCCTGCTACCAGCAAAAAGATTGCATTGACTGCCCGAGAGATCGAAGGAATTGAGTTGGCATCTGTAAGATAGCCAAGTCCACCAAGAAGAACGGCATATCCAGGCGCAGTCGTTCCCAACACGCGTTCTCCGGGATTATAGGTAAGCCCTGAACCCCGAGCTAAATAGGACTGCATAAATCATGCAACACTGACCAGGTTCAAGACGACGTCCGGTGAAGCGACCAACTCAGCAAAGAAGCCTTCCACCGCGACCAGCAATCGAGACATGGTTTTGAAGAAGTAATTGCTGGTGACTTGCTCACGGAAGTAACGCCACAGCCGCTCGATAGGGTTGAGGGTGGGCGAGTAGGTTGGCAGGAAGTACAGGCGCAGGTGGCCTTTGAGTTTAGTCAGCATTTGGTTCACGGCCTGGGTCTTATGAATACGATAATTATCGACTACCACCACAATCTTGCCGGCATCGGCGGGATGAAGACGCAACACCTGAGTGAGCAGGTGACGGAAGCCGACATTATTCTTGTGGGGCCACACCAGCCAGGCCAGCCAGCCGGTGACGACATTGACCGCGCCAAAGCCATAGGTTTTGTGATTCTTCCCCGGTGTATCAACCGAATGCTGCTGACCCACCCGCATCCAGCGCCCGCTCAGGGTGGGCAGCAGGTCGATGTCCACTTCATCAGCGTAGTACAGCCAGATTTCGCCACGCCGTGCCCGGCGTTCCAGCTTGCGCAGGTAGCGGCGCTTGGGCGTATAGCGTGGGTCGGGGCTGGCAATGCGATGACGTGGACGCCGCCAGCGCCAGCCCAGGCGCTTCAAATAGCGCTGAACCGTGACCGGATGGACGGGCAAATCCAGATACCCGGTCAGCGTCTGGCTCGACCAGTTCGAGTGGTTCTTGCCCATCTCGCGTGGCTCCTGCTCCACCGTCTCATCCAATCGTTTCACCTGCTCATCCGTCAGCTTGCGCGGACGACCCGGACTGACCTTTCGCAGCAGCCCGCTTTCCCCGTGCTCACGGAACGCGGCCAGCGCGCGGCTTACCGTCGAAACGTCACAATTCAGCGCAGCGGCGATCTGCATCCGGCTTTCACCTTGCGCTGTTTTCAACACGATTTGACAGCGACGAAAGGTCGTCTTGTCCTGCGTCTTTCGGCTCAGCCGCTCGACCCGCCTGCGCGCCGCACGGCCCAATTGCAGTATACTCTTTCTCGTAGCCACCTCCTTCTACTACGCTGGTTCTCATTTCTCGCTGAAATGCCCAGCTATCGTAGAGTCGGGTGGCTTTCATTGCAATCTTTTTGCAGTCCTATTTAGATTGGCCGCATATCGATACGTGATGAATGCATCATCGAGCAATGTGTCGTGAATGCGGATATGGGCTGCAGCAGTTAGCAGAGTAAAAACGAATACAATAAGAATGGCGACAGTAGTCTGAACCGAGAGTTTCGGTTTTCGCATTGCAGTCAAAGCTTCCATTTGATCCTCCCACATCAACATGGCCCTGTTGAGTGAATGCTTCCGCCGTGCGCTGGTAGCTGCGAGCAAAAAAAGAAACAGCCTGAGCGAAGTGCCACACCGCACAAAGGATCGGTTGTACATAGTCGGGTGCGTTGCGCGCGATTCTTTGCCCTTGCCGTCTGGTGGGGCTCGTTAGCAAACTCTAACCCCCCGTTATACGGATGATCAACGCCAACCCCTTGACTCTTTCCCCCGTTCCACCCTACAATACCTACAGAACATAAGTTCTACCAGCTTCGCCGCAAGGCGAAACGCACTATCTCACGGCGCTTCGCGCGCTCGCCGCGCCCGCAGCGGGACCACCGGCAGAGGGATATTGATGGTCCCCCCGCCGCCTGCTAACGTCGCGACCCGCGCGCCGCGCCCGCCCCATCCGCCGCCTGTGCAGGTTATGATTGCCGCGCAGGGGGCGCTCGGCGGCGAGAAGGAAGGACATCGGTCACACGGGATTCCGCATCACAGCGCCCCTAGCGCGCCCGCCGCGAGATTGTCAACCCGTCTTAGGCGGAGGCGGCGGCGGGAGAGTCAGGCGCTCGGAAGGTCGATGGCAGCTTGCCGCGCTTCGGCAGCCATCGTGTGCAGGGAGCCGCGCCCACAGCTTCGGCTCCCCCCCGTCGTGTTCCACCGGCCACAAGCTATCCGTGGGCACCCACAAATTGAATACAGCGCCACATCCGGGGGGTTTTCTCCCCACTCCCTCCGGTTCACGCTCCGACACTTATTAGGGCAGGAGGAGCGGTAGAAAGGGCAAAGGGGCAAAGGGGATCAGGTAAAAGCAAACCAGGCAGGGATCGGGAATGAGTTGACATGAGGAAGTTGAAGACGCGCAGCCCAAGACGAAACAGAGAAAAGGGCGTTGTGGTATGGCTGCGTTTGGCGACCGGATAGGTGTCAGGGTCGGTCAGGGCCAGGGTACCAGCCGTCAGGGTTAGAGCCTGAGCGAGCGCCATGACCAACAGCAGACGGTTCGCATGATCCGGGGCGAAGATATGGGATGCCTGCCACTGCCAGCCATCGCTCTTGAGGTCGCGGAAACCGGCTTCCTGCCAGTAGCGCACAGCGTACAGCGAGCCGGTAATGTGGGGTGCATTGGTGATCAGGCACCAGGGTTCTTCGTAATCTGGCAGCCAGATCAGATGGACGTAGACCACGATCCAACCCGCCTTCTTGAACACCTCTCCCCGACCCTGCCAGCTTTGGCCGCGCTTCACCAGGCACGTCAACGGATAAATGGTCCCCTGACCGGTTCGGAAGCGCGTCGACTTCTGCACGCGGAACAGAAAGTGCCAGCCCAGGGCCTGAACGGCCCGCACCAGGTCAGGCGAACAGCCAATCCCCCGGTCCGCCTGAACCAGCGGCAGACAACCCGCCGGCACCGCCGGAGCGATCCATTCCAACAGGGTCTGGATCAGCACCACCTGCTTCATGGGCCATCGGTCGGGAGGATAACACCACCAGGCCAGCGGAATGCAACAGCCGTGATAGGCCAGTCCGACCATCATGACACTCAACCGCTGACCCAGTTTCGTCTCATCCACCAGCAGCATGATCGTCGGGTCCCCGTACCAGGCCAACACCGCTCGCGCCCACGCCCGGCAGCACATCTGCCAGTTCACGCGCTCATTGTCCACGAAGCGTTCCAGCCGCCGTTGGACTGTCATCGGTTTGCCCATCATCCCCAATGTCTCGCTGACCCGGCTCGGTGCACAGTGCCGGGCGGTGATCATCCCCAGGCTGTACATGGCCACATTCAGCCTCTGCCAGTACCCCAGACACGCGAAGGCTTGCGCAATGTGCCCACACAGCGTATATATTTGTTCCAAACTCATCAGGCTTCATCACCTTTCTCAGGGTGTTTGATGTTGCAACCTGATGAGTCTATTCCTTTCCCTCATTCCCTCACCAAAAGTGTCGGAGCGTGAACTCCCTCCGGGAGAGGGGCCGGGGGTGAGGGGTCTCTGCGCTCTCTGCGGCCTCTGCGGTTAGTCTTCTTCTTCCTCTTCCTTTGCGCCCTTCGCGCCTTTGCGGTGAAGGCTCTTATTCTTCTCCCCACCCCGCCCCGAACAGCGCCGCGACGTAATCCAGCGCCGCGCCCAGGTAGCCGCCGGTCTTGAACGTCGCCGACGAGAACGCCACCACCGCCTTCGCCGACCGCTCCCCCTGCGCCAGCGTCACCACCACCGCCTCGTTGATGTGCCAGCGGTTCAGCGTCCAGTCGGCGGGCGAGATCGTGCCGTTCTTGCCGTACATGCTGAACGTGATGTCGGGGTGGCGCGCCTGCGCGGCAGCCAGCGCCCGGTCCATCTGCGTGACGTAGTCCGGGTCGGGGATGCCCATCAGCGCCCTGGCCCGCGCCACCCCATCTATGACCGCCTGTCGATAGGCGGCGTTGGTCGGGTAGGCGACCGGGTCGCGGTAGCTGCGCAGCGCCACGGCCCGTGCAACCGCCGCCTCGATGGACTGCGGCGTCTCCAACATCTCGAAATAGCTGACCAGCGCGTCAAGCGTGATCGGGTTGGGGATGCCGTCGGGGAAATCGCTGGTGGCGGGCTCGGCCAGCCGGTCGGTCGTGACGCCGTTGACCGGGTAGTAGCCCCACTGGGTCAGCCCGATGGACGCGGGCAGCGCCAGCACGTCGTGGACGAAATCGTTGAACGCGTCGAGCGCCTGGCCGACGTGGTCGCGCCCGACGGCATCGGCCAGCACGCGGGCCGCCGCGCCGTTGTTCGAGCTGACGATCATGCGGTAGGCGTCGCTGGCGGGCTGCCTGTCAGTCGCCGGGGACATGGCCAGCGCCGGGTTCTTGAACAGCGCGTACAGCAGGATCAGCGCCTTGACGGTGCTGGCCGCGCGCTCAAACTCGCCGCCGCGCAGGTCGATGGCGAGGTTGGGGCGGCCCAGCGGATGCGCCACCAGCCGCACGTGGCTGTCGTCGGCGGCCTGCACCGCACTGACAATACGCGGTTGCCACGCAGCGCGCAGCGCGGGCAGCGGGTCGGGCGTAGCGGTCGGCGTCGATGTGGGGCGCGGCGTGGCGCTCGGCGGCGGGTCGGTTGGCGGCGGCGGTGGGCGTGCGGGTCGGCGTGGGCGCAGCGACCGGCGCGGCGGTCATCGCGCTGGCTGCCCGGCACGATTCGAGCAGCGCAGCCAGCCCGGCCAGCGCCGTCGCCCGGTAGAAGTCGCGTCGGGAAAGGGAACGATCGGATGAGGGCTTCATAGGGCGTCATTATAGCGCGTCCGATGCGATAGGGCCTGTTTGACCTCATCCCCGTCCGCGCCAGCGGTCCGGCAGAGTGAGCTTCCGTTGACAACCCTCCACCCATTCGTTACCATTGGGCTGCCTGGGGACAGCGGAGAGGGCCGGGTCCTGCGCGGCGGATGCCGTCGAACCTGGTCAGGTCCGAGAGGAAGCAGCCATCAGGCGAGCCATCCGGGTGCCGCAGGGTCGCCTGGTCCTCTCCCCTGTCCCTAGGCGCGATCTTCTTCCCCGGCCCGCCCCGATTTCCCTCCCTGCCCGCTGGCGGCTATACTGTGCCTGTGACAGATCAACCACGTATGCTGCCCAGTTCTATCCAGCCCGCCCGGTGCCCCGCATGACGCGCTCGCGGCTGCCCCTGCCCGGCGAGAAGCCGGTAAGCGTATGGCGTCCGCGCCGCCACCCGCAGACGAATCCCTGGATGCGGGTGCATCCCGGCCCGCTGTGGCGGCTGCTGCCGTGGCTGCTGGGCGCGCTGGCGATCCTGGCCGGGTGGCAGGTGTGGGTGCGCACCGCCGTCCCGGTGACGGTCGTCGTCAACGGCGAGCCGCTGAATGTTCGCCACGCACCGCCGCACCGTCGACGGCGCGATCCACGCGGCAGGCGTCGGGCCGGGCGAGGCGGTGTACCTCGACCCGCCCGGCGATACGCCCCTCAGCCCGCAGTTGGTGATCACCGTGGGGCAGATGCGCACGGTGCTGGTCCACGTCGACGGGCAGACGCTGATCGGCAGCGCGCACCTCACCGACCCGCGCGCCATCGTGCAGGCGCTGGGCGTGGCGCTGGCCCCCGGCGACGCGTTACGTGTCGACCGGGCGGTGCGGCCCACCCGCGCCGAGATCGCCGCCGACCCGGCGCTGGCGCGCGTGCCCGCCCTGCCCCGCGAGATCACCGTCGTGCACCCGGTGATCGTCGTCGTCGACGAGGGCGGGCAGCGGGTGTCGTTCAGCACCACCCAGCCGACCGTCGGCGAGGCGCTGATCGCCGCCGGCTACGCGCTGTACGAGGCCGACTCGATCAGCCCGCCAATTGGCACGCCGCTCGACGGGCCGGGGCCGTTTGCCGTGACGCTCAGCCGCGCCGCGCCGGTCGTCGTCCGCGCCGACGGGCACACGGCGCTGGTGCGCACCCATCAGCCGACGGTCGGTGGGCTGCTGAACGAGCTGGGGCTGGCGCTGACCGACGGCGATTACGCCGTGCCGGGCCTCGACGCGCCGCTGCCTGCCGGCGACGAGGTGCGCGTGGTGCGCGTGCGCGAGGCGGCGGCCATCGAGACGGAGCCGATCCCGTTCGAGACGGTCTACGTGCCCGACCCCGACGCGGAGCTGGATCAGCTCAGGGTGCTGTCAGACGGCAGCGAGGGCACGCTGGAGCGGCACATCCTTACCCGCTACGAGGACAGCGTTGCGGTCAGCCAGTCGGTCGAGGGCGAATGGGTCACGCAGCAGCCGCAGGCGCGGGTGGTGGCCTACGGCACGCGCACCGTGCTGCGCACCCTCCAGACGCGCTACGGGACGTTCCAGTACTGGCGCAAACTGCGCGTGCTGGCGACCTCCTACAGCCCATCGACCGCCGGCTACCGGCAGCCCGGCGACCCGCGCTTCGGCCTGTCGGCCACCGGCGAGCGAGTCGTGCACTGGGCGTGGTGGCGGTCGATCCGCGCGTGATCCCGCTGTACACGTACGTGTATATTCCCGGCTACGGGCCCGGTCGTGCGCTCGACGTGGGCGGGGCAGTCAAAGGCAGCCGCCTCGACCTGGGCTACAGCGACGCGGACCTCGTGCTGTGGAACGACTGGGTCGACGTGTACCTGCTGACGCCCATCCCGCCGCCCGCGCAGATGATCTGGGTGCTGCCCGGCAGCGACGAGGGGGGATAGGGGCACATCCAGCGCGGCGCGGCTTCCCTTCCACCTGCAACCGGCCTACAATCGTCGGCATATCCCAACCCCGTTTCACCACGGCAAACCATCCACGTCACAGGAGGCTGCGATGGACTTCAAGCTCGGCATGGGCATGCACTGGATCGACATGGACTACCCGGCGCTGGTCGAGGTGATCCAGACCGCCGAACGGCTGGGTTACAACTCGATCTGCGCCGACAATGAGAAGTTCTACCCCTACGTGTACGTCACGATGACCGTCATCGCGGAGAACACGACCCACGTGCGGGTCGGGTCGCACGTAGCCGACCCGTACACCCAGCACCCGGCGATGGTAGCTATCGCTCACGCCAGCATCGACAAGGTATCCGGCGGGCGCGCGATGATGATCCTGGGCGCGGGCGGGACCGGCTTCCGCGAGATGGGCATCCAGCGCGTAAGGCCCGCGCAAATGCTCAAGGAGTCGGTGCAGTTCATCCGGCAGTTCTGGAAGGGCGAGCCGATGGCGTTCGAGGGCGAGGTGCTGCACTTCGACCACGGGCAGATCAACTTCGCGGTGCGGCAGGACATCCCGATCTACATCGCCTCACGCGGGGACCTGGTGCTGAAGGCCGCCGGCGAGGTTGCCGACGGCGCAATGATCGCGACCTACGCGGAGCCGCAGGGCATCAAGCACGGGCTGAAGATGGTCGAAGAGGGGGCGAAGCGGGCAGGCCGCACGCTGGACGACCTGACGATCTTCTCACGGTGCGACACCTGCGTGGCAGACGACCACGACCTGGCCTACAACTCGATCCGCAACAACGTGGCGATCTTTCTGTGGACCAGCTACCCGGATCGCAACTTCGTGAACCGGGTAGGGCTGGAAGTTCCGCCGGACCTCGAAGCGGTGATTGCGCAGCGCGATTACGAACTGATGCTGGCCAACTCGCACCTGGTGCCAAACTCATTCGTCGACCGGCTGACGTGGGCCGGGACGCCGCAGGAAGTCGCGGAGAAGATCGCGCGGGTCGTCGACCTGGGCATCGATCACATCACCATCTCGCCCGCGCCGCTCAAAGGCGGCACCATCCGCGACACGGTCGTGGCCTGCGGCGAGAAGGTCAAACCGATGGTGGAGGCGCTGCTGAAAGACTGAGGGAAGCAGAGTCGATCCCCAGGTGGCACAAAAATCTGTGCCATCTGGGGACAATCTATTCTCTCTGCGGCCTCTGCGCACTCCGCGGTTGGTCTTATTCCTCCGCCGCTGGTTCGATCCGCGCCCACCCGTTACAATCCCCGCTGTGGACACCCGCCGCACGCTCGACCTGCTGGGGCTGGACCCCAAGAAGAGCCTCGGCCAGAATTTCATGGTCGAGCGCAACGCGCTGTTGCGCATGGCCGATGCCGCCGACCTCGCCGCAGACGACGCCGTGCTGGAGATCGGCGCGGGGCTGGGCGCGCTGACCGAGGTGCTCGCCGAACGGGCGCGGCGCGTGGTGGCCGTCGAGATCGACGAGCGCTTCACCGGCTACCTGCGCGACCGCTTCGCCATGCAGCCGCAGGTCGCCGTCGTGCAGGCCGACATTCTGGAGGCGGATCTCGCCGCGCTGCTGGGCACGGACGCCGCCCGCTACAAGGTGGTCGCCAACCTGCCGTACTACATCACGTCGGCCATCCTGCGCTACCTGCTCGAAAGCCCCACGCCCCCTGCGCTGCTGGCGCTGACGGTGCAGCGCGAGGTAGCGGAGCGCATCACCGCTGCGCCGGGCGCAATGAGCCTGCTGGCGGTCAGCGTGCAGTTCTATGGCCGCCCGCGGATCGCCGCCCGGCTGAAGCCCGGCAACTTCTACCCCCGCCCCGACGTCAACTCGGCCATCCTGCGCGTCGATCCGCACCCCGGCGGCCCGCCGCTGCCGCCTGACGAGGCGGATCGCTTCTTCGAGGTGGTGCGGGCGGGCTTCAGCCAGCCACGCAAGCAGGTCAAGAACAGCCTCGCCGCCGGGCTTACTCGCGACCCCACCGAGGTGATCGCCGGGCTGGAGGCGGCGGGCATCGCGCCCACCCGCCGCGCCGAGACGCTGTCGCTGGCTGAATGGCTGGCGGTGTATGCAGCGGTTAGCGGTTAGCGATTAGCGGTTAGCAAAATCGCTGTAAGTTGATACGATCATCGGTGGCGGATAGTTAACCGCTGCCAAGAGGAGAGGTTATGTCGTATCTCGACACGCCCAGACGCGGGGCGCGCACCCGCTTCGACCATACCCGGCGCAACATCCTGATCGGCATCGTGCTGGTCGTCGTCGCGTTGCTGTCGACCGGCGTCGCCGGGCTGATTGTCGCGCAGGGCAACCGCAGCCAGCGCAATACCACCGACATCCCGCGCTACATCGACATGTGGGCCGTGTACCCCGACGATACGATCCGCTTCATGACCATCTTCCACCCCGAGGACAACGCCGCCGACACGCTGGTCGAGGTCGCCGGGCCGCTCGTCCCAACCGCCACCGATATCCAGAGCCAGCAGGTCTTCGGCGGCGAGATGGCGAACAACGAGGTGCTGCCCGGTCCCGGCCAGGACAGCGCCTACGTCTACCCGCGCTTCACCATTCAACGCAGCCCCGGCACCGACCCCTATGGCGCGGACGTGCTTGCCAGCAACGCGCCGTACATCATCCCCGACACGTTCGACCCCAATGCGCGCGGGCTCGCGCTCGGCGCGAACCCGCAGACTTACTACAAGCAGGTGATCGTCGCGGTGGCGCTGCCTGACGACGCCACGGTGACAATCCCCCCCAACGCCACGGCGACGGGTGCAGCGGCGCTTGAACCGTACCGCACCACGCATATTGGCGGCTGGCAGGTGTACTACTTCGATACGACCTCGCTACCCGCCGCCAGCGCGATCCACCTCACCTACAAGATGCAAAGCCAGACGGCCCCACCCGATCTCGATTACTGGCAGGTCGACCTCAAGCACTGAGCAGGCAGCTTCTGCCGAATTTCCTCCAGTTCGGCGCGTAATCTGACATATATCACCGCCTTTATCGTGACGTTCATTACTGGTCATGCGCCGAATTGCCCGCTTTAATCTGTCTAACAGGAGAGAGGGCGATGGAGGACACCAATCACGAATGGGTGAAGCGCCTGGAGACGGTCCACCGCGCAGCAATTGCGGTCTCCAGCGCGCACGACGTGGATACAGCGCTTCAATCCATAGCGGACTCGGCGTGCGAGGTGGCACATGCGGAGATGGCCGCCATCGGCGTGCCGGGCGCACCTGGCGAGCCGATGGTGCATTTTGTCGTCTCCGGCGTGTCGGATGAGCTGCGCGCGGAGGGCACCCACTCACCGATGGGCCAGGGGGTGCTGGGCGTGCTGCTGCACGGCGGGCAGATCGTCCGCGCCGACGACGTTACGAAGCACCCCGCCTTCCAGGGCTACCCCGACTCGCACCCGCCGATCCGCTCGTTCCTGGGCGTGCCTGTCCAGAGCAATGGCGACACCATCGCCGACCTGTACATCGCCAACAAGATCGACGCGCCCACCTTCACTGACGACGACCAGCACCTGATCGAGATGCTGGCCGCGCACGCGGCGGTCGCGGTGCAGAGCCTGCGCTTCTATCGCCAGGAGCAGCAACTGGCGGTGATCCGCGCGCAGGCGCGGCTTGCCCCGCAGATCGAGGACACAGTGCTGCAAACGCTGTACGGCGCGGGCCTGCTGCTCGACACGCTCGACCTCGCCCACCCGGACCACGCCTCGGTGCAGGTGCACGACGTTCAGCAGCGGCTCGACACGGCTATCAAGCACCTGCGCGAGCACCTCGTGCGCATGACAGAGCCCGGCAACGGCAGGTAGCCTGTCTCACAACGCTGCGAAAACGCGCGCCATTTCTCTTGCACTCCGGCCTGCTGTTTGCTATAATGTTGCGCGTAGCTCCTGTTACCAATTGAAGTTCTTGCGCGGGCGTGGTTCAGTGGTAGAACGTCTCCTTGCCAAGGAGAAGGTCACGGGTTCGAATCCCGTCGCCCGCTTAGGGGGGAGGCTGGCATGTTGGTCATCCCCCCGCTTCTTCTGGCGACGTAGCCAAGTGGTAAGGCAAGGGTCTGCAAAACCCCCATCGCCGGTTCGATTCCGGCCGTCGCCTCTACGGGACGAACGACAGCCGTGGGCCAGCCGCCCCGGCTGTTTTAGTTTGTCGCGTAGCGCCTCACCCGGCCCGCGCCGCTTTCCGGCGGCGCACCCACAAAGGAGTTCTCCAATGCAGGACAAGCTCGACGAACTGAAAGCGCTGATCGCGCCGGTCAACGACCTGATACACGCCTCCAGCGTCCTCCAGTGGGACCAGGAGACGTACATGCCGGACGGCAGCGCCCAGCCGCGCTCCGACCAGATCGCCACGCTCGAGTCGCTGGCGCACCGCTTTGCCACCGACGAGAAGATCGGGAAGCTGCTCGGCGAACTGAAAGACTACGAGCAGCAGCTTGACTACGACTCGGACGAGGCGGGCTTCATCCGCGTGACCCGCCGCGAATACGAGCGGCGCGTCAAGGTGCCGGAGGCGCTGGTCGGCGAGATCTACCGCAACATGTCGCTGGGCACCGAGGCATGGAAAGAGGCCCGCGCCAAAAAGGACTTCTCGATCTGGCTGCCGCTGCTCGACAGGATGGTCGACCTGCGCAAGCAGTGGGCCGAGTGCTTCGCGCCATACGCCAACATCTACAACCCGCTGCTCGACTATTACGAACCGGGCATCGACTACGACCAGATCGCGGCAGTGTTTGGCGGGCTGAAGCCGCATCTCGTCGAGCTGGTCAAGGCCATCGGCGAGCACCAGGACGCGGTCGACACCAGCGTGCTGGCGGCGCATTACCCGGCGCAGGCGCAGCTTGACTTCAGCCGCGAGGCCGCCGCCCAGATCGGCTATGACTTCAAGCACGGGCGGCTCGACCTGACCGCGCACCCGTTCACCATCCACTTTGGCCGCGACGACGTGCGTATCACCACCCGCGTCAGCGAGGATGACCTGGTCGGCTGCCTGATGAGCGTCATCCACGAGGCAGGGCACGCCATGTACGAGCAGGGCACGTCGCCCGCCTTCTACCGCAGCTACCTGGAGAACGGCGCGTCGATGGCGGTGCACGAGTTGCAGTCACGGTTCTACGAGAACATCATTGGCCGCAGCCGCGCCTTCTGGCAGTTCTTCTACCCGCAGCTTCAGGCGGCGTTCCCGCACTTCAAGAACGTCGACCGGGAGGCGTTCTACAAGGCGCTCAACCAGTCGCACCCGTCGCTGATCCGCACCGAGGCCGACGAGGTGACCTACGGGCTGCACATCATGCTGCGCTTCGAGCTGGAGAACGAGCTGTTTAACGGCAAGGTGAAGGTCGCCGACCTGCCGAAAGAGTGGAACGCCCGCATGCAGGCCTACCTGGGCATCACCCCACCCGACGACGTAAAGGGCGTGATGCAGGACATTCACTGGGCGCAGGGGCTGATGGGCTACTTCCCCGACTACCTGCTCGGCTCGATCTTTTCGGTGCAGTTGTGGGACCGGATGCAGCAGGACATCCCCGATGTGACGGCGCAAATCGCGCGCGGCGCGTTCGGCGCGATCCTCGGCTGGCAGCGCGAGCACATCCACCGGCACGGCCAGAAATTCACGCTGCCGGAGCTGTCCGAGCGCGCGACCGGCGGCCCACTGCGCTGGGAGCCGTATATGGATTACCTCAAGGCGAAGTACGGGGACATCTACGGGCTGTAATGCGCTGCCGTGGCCCGCGGGTGATACCTCTGCATCCCGCATGCCCGATGCGGCTGGCAGCAAAGCAAGAGATGACTCTATAATGATGATGGCAATTCTCGCCTTTATTGGCCCATAAGAGAGCGGAGGATAAAATGAGGGGGAAGCGCATCGCCGGCGCGCGCCTTGCTGCCGGCCTCGTTTTGATCGGGATGGCGCTGGGCTGCGGAGCGACCGCCACGCCCCAGCCAGCCCCGCACACGCTGGTCCCCACCAGATCGCCAACCGCGACCGCCATTCCCCGTGTCCCGACGCGGACCGCCGAGCCAACGGCGACCGAAGGCCCCTCCGGTCCTGAGTCGGTGCGCGTCCCGGAGATCGCATCGACCGATTCGCGAGTCATCTACGAGCAGGATCAGCGGGTCACCCTCGGCGGGCACGACATGATGTTCTGGCCGGATGGCAACATCGGCTTCGTCCCAACTGGCGATGGTCGGTATCGCTTTTTTGCCGCTAATGGTTCGGTGACCGCCCGCACCGTTGGCACCTTTGACGACCCGGCGGCGACGGTCGAGACCAGCAACCTTCGTGTCGAGGGGGCCAGCACCGAGTTCGCCTACCTGGCGGGCGGCCCGGTCTACCGCGACCCGGCCAGCGGGATGCTGATCCTGTTCTACCATGCCGAACGGCATTTTGGCGGCAGCGGCATGCCTTTCCATGCCGCCATCGGGCTGGCCGCCTCGCACGATGACGGGCAGACCTTCCAGGACCTGGGCATCATCCTCGAGACCAACGCTGAGCCGGACGTTACCGCCCGCTGCTGCGCCGACATGGGAGGCGCGACCTTCACGATCAAGGATGGGATGTTCTACCTGTACTCCCGCGATCGGTCGCGGGCGCTGGTTGACATCAATCTGGCGCTGGCGACCGCCCCGGTCGACGAAGTGGTGAGGGCGGCGCAGGCCGGTGAGACATCCGAGTGGACCAAGTACAGCGTATCCGGCCCGCAGCCAGGCATTGGCGGGCTGCCCTCGGCGCTGGAGATCGGCAATCCGCAGACCAGTTGGTTTGGCGTGTCCTACAACACGACGCTGGATCAGTTCATCATGGCGGTTTCCCGATCCACCGTGGTCGGCGAGCCCTCCGAGCTGTACCTGATCGCTTCGGAGGATGGCATCCACTGGTCGCCGCGCGTGCTGCTCGAAAGCTGTGACTGCGAGCTGACCTACCCCACCATCATCGACCCCGGCGGCAATCTGCTGGAAACCGGCGACACCTTCTACATCTACTACGTCACCACTCCGTCCACCGAGACCTACCGCTGGCACAACACGCCGCTGCGCCGCATGACGGTCACCCTGACCGGCGAGATGGTCGAGCTTCCGCACGATTGGGAGTTCAATAGTGACACCGAGGGCTGGACGCCGCTCAACCAGATCGGGACATTTGAGGTGGTCGATGGGGCGCTGGTGGTCGAGCCGACCGGTAACGATCCTTACATGCAGTCGCCGCCGCTGGGCCTGAGCAGCACCGAGTACACCACGATTGAGGTCCGCATGAAGACCAGCCGGAGCGGAAACGGGCAGTTCTTCTTCATTGGCAGCGACGTGCCCGGCATCTCCGAGGCCGCCTCGGTGCGCTTCCCCATCACGGGGTCGGGTGAGTTCGAGACCTACACGGTCGATATGTCGCGTGCGGCGGGCTGGAGCGGGATCATCGGCTCGCTGCGCTTCGACCCGACCGACCAGCCCGCCCACGTGGACATCGACTACATCAGGGTGCTGCCCTAGGCCCCGCGCCGACCAGATCGCCACGCTGCACTGGGAGCCGTATGTGGCGTACCTCACGGCGAAGTACGGGGACATCTACGGGCTGTACCTCACCCCTGGTCTCGCAGATGCTCGCCGGAGCGTTGAAACAGGGGATGAGGACTTTCCGTGATCTCTCGATTAGATGAATGTATAATAAAGGTCACTCGAACACTCACCCCCACACAAGGAGCTTCCCTGTTGGAAGACAGGCTTCAACAACTCAAAGACCGCATGGCCCGTATCTCAAATCTGCGCCGCGCGGCGGCTGTGCTGCGCTGGGACCAGGAGACGCAGATGCCACCCGGCGGCGCTCGGCAGCGCGCCGACCAGGTCAGCACGCTAGAGGCGCTGGCGCACGAACTGTTTACCGCCGACGAAGTGGGCCGCCTGCTGGACGACCTCGCGCCGTGGGCCGCCGAACAGCCCTACGATTCCATCGGGGCCAGCATGGTGCGCGTCCACAAGCGCGACTACGACAAGCTGGTGCGGGTGCCGGTCGCGTGGGTCGAGGAGGAGTCGCGCGTCACGTCGCTGGCGCACAACACCTGGATCAGGGCCAAGGGCACCAACGACTTCGCGCTGTTCGAGAGCGACCTGGCCCGTGTCATCGACCTCCAGCGGCAGTGGGCGGGGTTCTTCACGCCGGGCGACAACATCTACGACCCGCTGCTCGACCAGTTCGAGCCGGGGCTCGAACTCGGCAACCATCCGCCGCGTGTTCGAGGGCGTCAAGCCCGAGCTGGTGAAGCTGGCGAAGGACATCGCGGAGGCGCGGCGGGCCGGTCGACGACGGCTTTCTGCGCCGCCCGCTCGACCGCGACAGGCAGATCGCCTTCGGGCAGATGCTGTCATCGCGCCTCGGTTACGATTACACGCGCGGGCGCATCGACCTCTCGGCGCACCCTTTCACCACCGGCTTTGGCCGCGACGACGTGCGCATCACCACGCTGATCGACCCCTACAACCTCTTCCGCTGTATCAAGTCGTCGATCCACGAAGCAGGGCACGCCCTGCACGGCCAGAACGTCGACCCGGCGTTGTATGGCACGCTGCTGGACCGCGGCCCCGGCAGCGCGGTCGGCGAGTTCGCAGTCGCGCTTCTACGAGAACATCATCGGGCGCAGCCGGGCGTTCTGGTCGCACTTCCTGCCACAGCTCAAGAGCCTGTACGCGCCGCAGCTTGACGACATCGACCTGGAGACGTTCTACCGCGCGGCCAACAAGGTGCAGCCCTCGCTGATCCGCGTCAAGGCCGACGAGGTGACCTATGGGCTGCACATCATCCTGCGCTTCGAGCTGGAGGACGACCTGATCAACGACCGGGTGCAGGCCGCCGACCTGCCGGACGAGTGGAACGCACGCATGGAGGCCTACCTGGGCATCAGGCCGCCGACCGACACCGAGGGCGTACTGCAAGACGTGCACTGGTCGGAGGGGATGTTTGGCTACTTCCCCGACTACCAGCTTGGCAGCATGTTCGCCGTCCAACTGTGGGAGGCGATGCAGCACGATCACCCGCAGGTGGCCGACGAGATCGCCGCCGGTCGGTTCGAGACGGTGCTGGGCTGGCTGCGCGACAAGATCATGTGGCACGGGCGCAAGTTCACCTTCGCCGAGCTGGCCGAGCGCGCCACCGGCGGCCCGCTGCGCTGGGAGCCGTACATCGCCTACGCCCGCGCCAAGTTCGGGGAGATTTACGAGCTGTAGGTGGGGGCCCTACCCCCTGCACCGATCTGCAGACTGATTACAACAGACTGAAAGGAACCGCACCATGCCCGATTCACTCGACCAGTTCAAGAACGTCATGTCACGCGTCAAAGATCTCACTGCGACGGCGATGATCCTGCAATGGGACCAGGAGACGATGATGCCGCCCGGCGGCGCGCAGGCGCGCGCCCGGCAGCTCGGCTCGGTTTACGGCGTAATCCACCAGATGATCACCGACGAGCAGGCCGGGGCGCTGCTGGAAAGCGTCGAGCCTCGGCTGGCCGATCTGCCGTTCGAGTCCGACGACGCGGCGCTGATCCGGCTGGCCCGCCGCGAGTTCGACAAGCGCACCAAGATTCCGCTCGACCTGGTGGTCGAGATCGCGCAGACGGCGGGGCTGGCGAAAGAGGCGTGGAAGGAAGCCCGCGCCAGGAACGACTTCAGCATTTTCGAGCCGCTGCTGGAGAAGACCGTCGCCTTGCAGATCCGCAAGGCGCAGTGCTTCGGCAGCTTCGAGAATCCCTACGACGCGCTGCTCGACGACTTCGAGCCGGGCCTCAGTTATGAGTACATCGACGGCGTGTTCTCCGACCTCAAGCCGAAGCTGATCGCGCTGGTCAAGGATATCGCCGCGCATCAGGACACGGTCAATTCGAGCGTGATGCGGCGCGAGGTGCCCGCCGAGAAGCAGATCGCGCTGGGTAAGCAGATCGTCGAGCAGGTCGGCTACGATTTTCAGCGGGGCCGCCTCGACCTCTCGGCGCACCCGTTCACGTCGGGCACCGGCAGCGGCGACGCGCGCATCACGACGCGCGTGCTGCCGGGCAACCTGGCAAGCTGCCTGATGGCCGTCATCCACGAGGCGGGGCACGGCATGCACCTGCAAAACATCAGCCCGGCGCTGGCGACGCAGCCCACCGGTATGTTCTCCACGCTGGCGATTGCCGAGTTCGCAGTCGCGCTTCTATGAGAACATCATTGGCCGCAGCCGCCCCTTCTGGGATTTCTTCTACCCGCAGCTTCAGGCGGCGTGGGCCCCGGCTTTCGACGACGTGCCGCAGGAGACGTTCTACCGCGCGCTCAACGAGTCGAAGCCGTCGCTGATCCGCGTCGAGGCCGACGAGGTAACCTACGGGCTGCACATCATGCTGCGCTTCGAGCTGGAGAACGACCTGATCAACGGGCGGGTGGCCGTCCACGATTTGCCGAAAGAGTGGAACGCCCGCATGGATGCCTACCTGGGCGTCGTGCCGCCCACCGATTCGGACGGCGTGCTGCAAGACATCCACTGGTCGCAGGGCAGCATCGGCTACTTCCCCGACTACCTGCTGGGCAGCATCTTCTCGGCGCAACTGTGGCAGGCCATGCAGCGCGATCATCCCCGACGTGGCGGACCGCGTAGCGGCAGGCAAATTCGAGGGGCTGGTCGCCTGGACGCGCGACAAGGTGATGCAGCACGGGCGCAAGTTCACCTTCCCGGAGCTGACCGGGATGGCCGTGGGCGGGTTCAGCGCCGGGCCATACGTCGACTACCTGACGACGAAGTACAGCGAGGTGTATGGGCTGTAGGCACCCTCTATCGATTTGCAGAGCATCGATCCAGGATTCACCTGATCCGAGAGTTGTCGGCGTCGCCAGATGGAAAGCGCATCGCCATCGCTTCTCAAACAAAAGATTACGGTATTGACTTGTTCGTCTTTGATGTTGAGACAGGGTCACTCATTGAGTTGGATGAGGGCGACTGGATTGACAATCTTGTGTGGTTGCCTGAAAGATAGGCTGTGATGTGAGAAAGCCGCGTGATCGCAGCTTTTATGATATGCAGCGGTGAGGGTCCACGCACCGCACAGAAAGGGATGAACCGTGGAAGACAAGCTCCAGCAGCTCAAGGATCGCATGGCGACCATCGCCGACCTGCGCGGGGCCGCCGGGCTGCTCAACTGGGACCAGGAGACGTACATGCCGCCCGGCGGGGCCGGCCCGCGCGCCGACCAGATCGGCACGCTGCGCACGCTGGCGCACGAGCTGCTCGTCTCCGACGAGATGGGCCGCCTGCTGGAAGACCTCGCGCCGCTGGCCAACTCGCTGCCGTTCAACTCGGACGACGCCTCGCTGATCCGCGTGACTCGCCGCGAGTTCGACAAGGAGGTCAGGCTTCCCGCCGACCTCGTGCCGGCGGCAAGCCAGCACCACCTCGCTGGCAATGCAGGCCTGGCGGACTGCCCGCGCCGAGAATGCATTCGGCGTCTTCGAGCCGCTGCTCCAGCAGATGGTCGATTTGCAGGTGGAGTGGGCAGCCTGCTTTGGCGCGTCAGACAACCCCTACGACCGCCTGCTCGACCGCTGGGAGCCGGGCCTCGACTACGCGCAGGTCGACGCGGTGTTCGCAGGCCTCAAGCCGCCGCTGGTCAACCTGGTCAAAGCCATCGGCGAGCACGCCGACCGCGTCGACCCGTCAGCGCTGCGCCGGCACGTCGACCCCGCCCGGCAGATGGCCTTCAGCCGCGAGACGGTGGCGCGGCTGGGCTACAGCTTCGCGCATGGCCGCATCGACCTGTCGGCGCACCCCTTCACGTCGGCATCGTCGTACCGCGACGCGCGCCTGACCACCCGCTTCGACCCGACCAACGCCACCAGCGGCTTGATGAGCTCGATCCACGAGTCGGGCCACGGGATGCACCGCCAGAACACCCACCCGGCGCTGTACCGCACCATCCTGGTCAGCAGCCCGGCGCAGGCCATCGCCGAGTCGCAGTCGCGGCTGTACGAGAACAACCTGGGGCGCAGCCGGGCCTTCTGGCGGTGGCTGTACCCGCAGTTTCAGGCCGCCTTCGCGCCCGCGTTCGACGATCTCGACGGGGAGACGGTGTACCGGGCGGTCAACCACGTCGCGCCGTCGCTGATCCGCGTCGAGGCCGACGAGGTGACCTACGGGCTGCACATCATCCTGCGCTTCGAGCTGGAGAACGACCTGATCAACGGGCGGGTGAAGGTCGGTGACCTGCCTGCAGAGTGGAACGCCCGCATGGAGCAGTATCTGGGCGTCGTGCCGCCCACCGACTCGGACGGCGTGCTGCAAGACATCCACTGGTCGATGAACTACTACGGCTACTTCCCCGACTACCTGCTCGGTTCGATCTGGGCGGTGCAGTTGTGGAACGCGATGCAGGCCGATCAGCCCGACCTGGAGCGGCAGATCGAGCGCGGGGAATTCGGCGCGATCCTCGATTGGCTGCGCGAGAAAGTGATGCAGCACGGCGTCAAGTTCACGCTGCCGGAGCTGTCCGAGCGGGCGGTCGGCGGGCCGCTGCGCTGGGAGCCGTACATGGAGTACCTAACGGCGAAGTACGGGGACATCTACGGGCTGTAGGAACGGCAGGGGCGCACACAGTGGTGCGCCCCTCTGCTAACTCTGGGGCGCGTCGTCCGCCGGTGGTTTGCGCAGCAGGGCCACCACCGCCCACGCCGTCGCGAGGGCCAGCG
>CAWBCR010000007.1:0-26593 GCA_963787375.1 uncultured Chloroflexia bacterium
CGTCGGCTCAAGCCGACCTCGGAGTGTGTGCAGGACTGCGGAGTCCACATCTGGGCCTGCTTCGCTGTTGAACATCGCGACTGACGGCCCGTCATGGGCTACGAGTAAGTGTCCCTCGACTTGACTCCTGCGCCCGTTCCCTCTACACTATTGTTAGACTATCATCTAATTAATGCCGGCTCCGGTTGTATTTGCGGGCCGGCGCGGTAGATTCAGGAGCGGGCAAGGAGGCGCAATGTCCGCACCAATGCTTTCGTGGGATATCGGCACGGCCTATGACTTCTTCGTGAGCCTCGACGTGCTGCACGACCCGGCACGCTACGGCGTGCGCGGCGTGTGGGCCGCCGGGATGCGCTCGCGGCTGCCGGCTGCCGAGCGCGAGTTCTTCGAGCAGGTCATGGGCAAGGTGCTGATGGGGCCGCCGCTGGGCTGGCTGCACGCGCTGCCTGAGCCCAAGACGTGCAGTGACGTGCTGGACGCGCTGGGCCAGATGCCCCCGCCGACATCCTGCCCACGTTTGCCCTCGGCGGGTCCGATCGGCACCCTGAGATGCGCGACATCCTGCTGAAGGTGGCGGCCAAAGGCGCATGGGACGACGCTGACGCAGATGCCTACCGCGCGGCGTACGTCGAGATGCCGGGCCACCGGGGCGGCAAGCCGTCGCGCAAGGACATCGCGGCGCTGCTCGACTGGTGGGCGCAGCCGGCGGCGTTCGGGGAAATGCTGGTGCGCGCGCTGCGGGCGTATTATGAGTCCTTCTTTGCCGAAGAGGAGCGGCGCATCGCGCCCGCGCTGGAATCGGCGCTGGACGCCGCCGAGAAAGCTGGCGGACCGGCTGGCCGTGCCCGACCTGCTCGAAGAGCTGTCGCAGGGGCTGTCGTTCGGGCCTGCGCTCGACAAAGCCGAGCTGATCCTCGCGCCGTCGTACTGGAGCTCACCGCTGGTGTACTTCCACGACCTGACGCCCGACCGGATGCTGATCCTGTTCGGGGGCCGCCCGGCGGACGCCTCGCTGATCCCCGGCGAGATGGTGCCCGACGCGCTGGTGCGCGCGCTCAAGGCGCTGTCCGACCCCACCCGGCTGAAGATCATGTACTACCTCGCCAGCGAATCGCTGACGCCGACCCAGCTTTCGCACCGGCTGCGGCTGCGCGCCCCAACCGTGGTGCATCACCTGCAAACGCTGCGCGTGGCGGGGCTGGTGCAGGTGACCATCGCCGAGGGGAAGGAGCGCAGCTACGCGCTGCGCACCGGGACCGTGCTAGCGACCGTCGAGGGGTTGCAGACGTTCCTGGGGATCGACGCGCGGACCGAAGACGAGACGCGGGTCGGGGCGGGGTAGAAACAGGATTATTCACCGCGAAGTCGCAAAGGGCGCAAAGGAAGAGAAGAGAAGAAAGAAAGACTAACCGCAGAGAACGCGGAGGGTACAGAGAAATCGAAGATCAGGATTTCTCACCGCGAAGGCGCAAAGAGCGCAAAGAAGAAATCAGCCCACAGATTGCTCAGATGACACAGATGAAGAATCAGTAGAAACTCCTTTATCTTTCCTCTGCGCCCTTTGCGACTTTGCGGTGAGATGTTCCCTCGCTCGCGAATCGCCACGCGCGGCGGCCCCTGCTACACTATCGGCATCACAGCGCCACAAGGAGCCAGCCGATGGGGGACCGCGTCGATCCAATTGTCAGCCGCCTGAAATCGAAAGCCGAAGAGACGGTCGTGTTCTTCAACGCGCTCGCGCCGGACGAGTGGGAGGCGCAGGTCTACACCGACGGCGCGGAGTGGTGCGTCCGCGAGGTGCTGGGGCACTTCGTCTCGGCGGAACGCTCGCTGCTGCTGATGTTCAAGGACGTGATGCGCGGCGGCGAGGGCGCGCCCGCCGACTTCGACATCGATCGCTTCAACAAGAGCCAGGTCGGCAAGCTGGCCGACCTGACGCCCGCCGACCTGCTCAGGCAGTTCGAGGCGGCCCGCGCGCAGACGGTCGATTTCGTGTCGGGGCTCGACGACGCGGACCTGGACCGCGTGGGGCGTCATCCGTGGTTTGGCTTCGACCGGATGGAGAAGTTCCTCAAGCTGCTGTACCGGCACAACATGCTGCACGAGCGCGACATCCGGCGGGCGCTGGGCGGCGAGGACGGCGGACGCATGAGCGCGGTCGAGGCGCTGGCCGCGCAGCTTGAGGATCAGGGCCAGCGCACCATCGACTTTTTCCGCGCGCTGGCGCCGGCGCAGTGGGACACGACGGTCTACGCCGAAGACGCCGCATGGCGCGTGCGCGACCTGCTGGCGCACTTCGTGACCATCGAGCGGTCGCTGCACTGGCTGATCCGCGACATGGCCGCAGGTGGGGCGGGCACGCCCGACGACTTCGACCTCGACCGCTACAACCGCAGCCAGGTCGGCAAGCTGCACGACACCCCGCCGGAGGCGCTGCTGGCGCAGTTCGAGGCGGTGCGGGCCGAGACGGTGGCGATCACGCGCGGCCTGTCGGATGCTGACCTGGAGCGCACTGGGCGGCACGCTTTCCTCGGATCGGGCAGGCTCAGCGCGTTCATCGAATGGGCGTACAAGCACACGCTGCTGCACGAGCACGACATCCGGCGGGCGCTGATGGCGGGCGGGGAAGACGGCTAACCGCAGAGATCGCAGAGGACGCAGAGAGATCATCCACAGATTTCACAGATGACACAGATTTCGGAGATTTCAATCTGTGCAATCTCTGAAATCTGTGGGGTGAAGTCTCCGTCTTCCTTCACCTTGCCGCGCCTGCGCCTGACGGGGTATAGTTGCGGCGTGACAGACCTTCCGCCAGAGAGCCAGAAGCGCATGATGAGCACGTCGCCCGCCCCCCAACCGAGCCTGCGCGCCCGCCTGTGGCGCGTCGTCGCCAGCCCCGATGCCGTCATCGTGCTGGCGCTCACGGCGCTGTGGGCGCTGTTCTTCTGGCGGCTGCTGACTCCTATCGCCGCCGACCGGCTGATGTTCGCGCCGGGCGACTTCGGCCTGCACTTCTTCCCGTTCACCGATTACATGTCGTCGCGCATCTGGCAGGGGCAGATCCCGCTGTGGAACCCCTACAATTACGCCGGGGAGCCGTTCTCGCCGAACCCGCAGTGGGCAGCGTGGTACCCGCTGCGCTGGCTGTCGATCCTGCTGGCAGGGCCGGGCGGCTGGTCGATTGAGGCACTTCAGCTTGAAGTGGCCGCGCACTACTGGCTGGCCAGCCTGTTCACCTACGCCTTCCTGCGGACGATCATCAAGCGACCGTTCGCGGCGCTGGCAGGCGCGCTGATCTTCGCCTACGGCGGCTACCTGACGAGCTTCCCGATGCTGCAATCGAGCATCGCCGAAACGTCGGCGTGGCTGCCGCTGGTGCTGCTGTGCGCCTATCAGAGCGTGCACGCCGGGCGGCGGCAGGCGGTGTGGGCGGCGGGCGGCGGGCTGGCGCTGGGTGTGGCGATGCTGGCCGGGCACCCGCAAACGGCGATGTACGTGGCCTATATGGCGGGCGCGTTCCTGTTATTCGTGGGCTGGCAGCAGCGGCTGCGCTGGCACCAGATCGTGTGGCGGGGGGCGCTGTTGTTCGGCGTGGGGCTGGGGATCGGCGCGGTGCTGCTGGTGCCGCTGGCGCAGTTCGCGGCGCTGTCGGCGCGCGTCACCGAGTATCACTACGCCGACAAGGCGGGCGGCTTCGCGCCATCGGAGCTGCTGCAAGTGATGTGGCCCAACGCGGACGGGCTGCGCTCGCCGCTGTACATCGGCGCGGCGGGGTTGATCCTGGCGGCAGGCGCGGCGATCCGGCGGCGGGCCGAGCACGCCTTCTGGGCGGGCACGGCGATTGTCGCGCTGCTGCTGTCGCTGGGCGGCTTCAGCATCGTGTTCGACCTGCTGTACGCCATCGCGCCGGGCGTGGGCCTGTTCCGGCAGCAGGAGCGGGTGGTGTTCCTGTTCGCGTTTGCGGCGGCGGTGCTGGCCGCCTACGAGGTCGCGTGGCTGCTGTCGCAGCGCGCGCCCAACGCGCAGTACGGCGACGCGCTCGCACAGCGCCGCTTCCGGCTGCTGGCGCGCGG
Organism: uncultured Chloroflexia bacterium; assembly: GCA_963787375.1. GTDB lineage: Bacteria > Chloroflexota > Anaerolineae > Aggregatilineales > UBA3940 > CAWBCR01. The sequence goes on from CAWBCR010000007.1 coordinate 4,074, forward strand.
CCACCTGATCGTGGCGGCGCTGGCCGTCGGCGCGGTGGCGGTGGTGGGCTTCACGCAGGGGGGCGTGCCGGACACGCCGGTCGACAACGTGCTGGTGTTCGTGGCGCTGATCAGCCTGCTGTTCAACGGCTGGCTGGCGTGGCAGCACGGCCATACGTGGACCGGCCACACGCGCTCGGCGTGGCACATGGCCCCGGCAGGGGCGCTGCTGGCCGCGCTGCTGGTCGTCGACCTGTTCACGGTCGGGACGCGCTCCGACAATTTCGAGCCGGATGTGCCGGCCAACCACATCCGCATGCCGGCGGACATGGCCCCGCTGCAAGTCAACAACATGGACGTGCAGTTCCACGTCGACGGGGCGGTGGGGCTGAACGGCTACGGGACGCTACTGCGCATCCCCGACATTTACGGCACCGGGCCGGTCGAACTGGACGCCATCGCCCGGCTGCTGACGATCCCGGTCGACCGCTTCTGGGAGGTGCTGGCGGTACGCTACGTCGGCATCCCGCTGGATTCGGGCTTCCCACCGGGCGTCGAGGCGCAGTTGATGGGCACCTTCCAGAACTTCAAGGGCGACTACTATATTCTGGCCGAACTGCAAGACCCGCGCCCGTTCGCGTGGCTGGTGTACGACTATCGCGCCGCCGGGTCCGAGGAATTCGCGCGGCAGATCATGGCCGACCCGGACATCAAGCTGCGGCGGACGGCGGTGACGCTGTACCCGCTGCCGTTCGAGCTGCCCGGCCATCGCCCCGACGGCGCGCAGGTCAGCGACTTCCACATGCTGACGCCGGAGCACCTGACGATGCGCGTCACGACCTCGGACAACGCGCTGCTGACGATTGCCACGATGAACTATCCGGGCTGGGTGGCGACGGTCGACGGGAAGCGCGTGCCGATTGTCGATACCTACGCCGGGCTGATCGGCGTGCCGATCACGCCGGGCAGCGACCAGATCGTCGAGCTACGCTACGTCCCGGTGCGGGTGATCGTCGGCGGGGCGATCTCCGCCGCCACGCTGCTGGGCGTGATCGCGCTGGCGGTGGTCGTGGTGGTGAGGGAACGGAAGAAAGAGAATCATCCACAGATTTCACAGATGACACAGATAGATTAGCTCTCTTCTCTGTGTCATCTGTGCCATCTGTGGGCAGAATCAATAGGAGCATCATGGGCAAGATACACGACGTCGTGATCAAGAAGCTGGTCACCCATGCCGACGACCGGGGCTACTTCCGCGAGGTGCTGCGCGACGACGACAACCTGCTCAAGCGCTTCGGGCAGACGTCCATCACGCGGACGTACCCCGGCGTGATCAAGGCCTTCCACTGGCACAACGAGCAGGACGACCTGTGGTACGTGGTCGATGGGATGGCGCGCGTGGTGCTGTACGACCGCCGCCCCGACTCGCCCACGCGCGGCGAGACGCAGGTGATCTACGCGGGGGAAGACAACCCGGTGCTGATCGTGATCCCGATCGGCATCGCGCACGGCTACCAGGTGCTCGGCAACAAGCCTGTGATCCTGTTCTACCACACCACCATGAGCTACGATCCCGCCCACCCCGACGAGGAACGCATCCCCTTCGACGACCCGGAGATCGGCTTCGACTGGTCGATCCAGAATCGCTGAGATGTCAGCGCGCCCCGCTGTGACGACCGGCCCGCGCACGCGGGCCTTTCTATACCGCTGGGGGCCGCTGATCCTCGCCTTGCTGGCGGTAGGCAGCATCACTCTGCTGACGCTTCAACGGCATGTCAACGGCAGCTCCGAAGAGTACATGATCGACGTGGGCGAGATACAGGTCTCGCTCAACCTGTGGGGCACGATCCACCACACCGGCTACCCGCTGTACTCGATGATCGGCGGGGCGCTGGTGCACCTGTTCCGGCTGCTGGGCGCGAATCCGGCCACCGCCGCATCGTCGGTGGCGATGACCTTCGGGCTGGCGACGCTGGTTGTGCTGTACGATTTGCTGGTGCGCCGCTCGGAGCGCCCGTGGCTGGCTGCCGCGCTGGTGGCAGGGCTCGGTTTGACGCAAGCCTACTGGGTGCACAGCGTGGTGGCCGAAGTGTACAGCCTGTACGCGCTGTTCGTGGCGCTGATCCTGTGGTGGGTGCTCAAGGATGAGCGCGACTGGACACTGCGCGACTGGCTGATCGCGGCGTTCATCCTGGGGCTGGGCGTGGAGCATCACCGCGCGGTGGCCTTCCTGCTGTTCGGATTGGCGGCCTACCTGTGGCCGATCATCCGGCGCGACTGGCGCAGGATGCCGCGCATCCTGCTGCTGGGCACGCTGGTGTTCTGCGTGCCGTTCATCGCTTACCTGTACCTGCCGCTGCGGGCGTGGGCGGGCGCGCGCTGGGTGTACGGACAGGTCGGGACGTGGGACGGCTTCTGGCGCGTGTTCCTGGGGACCGAGGCGCAGCGCGAGATGCACCCGCCGGTCGGGCTGGTAGGCCTGGGCCAGCACATCGGCTATGTGGTCAGCGTGCTGGCGACACAACTTACCTGGCCGGGGCTGATCGCCGGGACGGGGGCGCTGGGCGCGCTGTGGGCTAAACAGCGACCGCGCACGCGGCGGCTGGCTGCCGCGCTGACGGTCGGCGCGCTGAGCTACCTGCTGTTCGCGTTCTGGCTGCCGACGGCGGTGCTGGCCCCCGCCTTCCTGATGCCGGTGCCGATGCTGATCGTCATCGCGGCCAACGAGCTGCCCGCGCTGTTTGAGCGCGACAGCGCCCGGCTGTGGATGGCGCGCGGCGCAGCGCTGGCCGGCGTGGCGCTGGCCGCCGGGTCGGCGGTGCTGAACTGGGGATTTGTCAGCGGGCTGACCGGCGACCTTGCCGGCCAGCAGACCATCGACCACGCGGCGCAGCTCGACCTGAACCAGTTCAGCAGCGAGCCGGACTTCATGCTGCCGTGGGGCGAATACACCTTCGCGCTGAATTATGGCCGCTACGTGACGCACGAACTGAGCGGCTTCCAGCCCGTCGACCACCGGGCCGATTTCAGGCAGATCGTGGGCGGGGGCACGCCGCTGGTCACGCTGCCGCTGACGTTCTATGTGTTCCCACTGGAGCAATGGGATGCGTGGCTGGGCGCGCCCGCGCACCTGTCGAGCGTTGGGCCGGGCTTCGTGCAGATCTCGGACCGGCCCATCATCGACCCGGCTCGCGTGCCGCCCGGCGATCCGCTGGCGATGGGTAACGGCGTCACGCGGGTGGCATACGCGATCACGCGGCAGGCCGATGGCTCGTACCAACTGACCGTCTACTGGCGCGCCGACGCGGCTGTGCCTGAACCATACAGCGTGTTCGTGCACCTGGCGCGCGTCGAGACGCCTGCCTCCGCCGACGATATCCTGGCCAGCGCCAACTCGTCTGCGCCGGTGTACGGCTGGTACCCTGTCACGCGGTGGACGCCCGGCGAGATCGTCCGCGACGATTACACATTCGCAGCGCCGGCAGCTTACGACGGCCCGCTGTGCCTGGGGTTCGGGATGTACCGCCAGCGCACCGACGGCAGCTTCGAGAACTTCGGCGAGACGCGGGTCCGGCTGCGCTAAGACGATGACAGGGGGCTGAGGGATGAGCGACCGCTGGATGATCTACGGGGCGACCGGCTACACCGGCGCGCTGCTGGCCGAAGAAGCTGCCGCACGCGGGCACCAGCCCGTGCTGGCGGGGCGCTCGGCGGAGAAGGTGGCGGCGCTGGCCGACCGGCTGGGGCTGCCGCACGCCGCCTTCGACCTGGCCGACGAGGCGCGTATCGCGCGGCAGCTCAAGGACGTCGATCTGGTGTTTCACGCGGCGGGGCCGTTCACGATGACGAGCGCGCCGATGCTGCGCGCGTGCCTGATCAGCGGCACGCACTACCTCGACATCACCGGCGAGATCAGCGTGTTCGAGCACACCTTCGCCCACGACGACGCCGCACGCCGCGCGGGGATCGCGCTGATCTCCGGGATGGGCTTCGACGTGATCCCCTCCGACTGCCTGGCGGCGCACGTGGCGGCGCGGCTGCCCGGCGCAACCGACCTGCACACGGCGGTGGCGGCCATCGGCAAGGCCAGCGGCGGCACGGCAAAATCGATGCTGGAGATCCTGGTGGGGGGCGGGCTGGTTCGGCGCGACGGGAAACTGACCGGCGCGCGCTTTGGCGGCGACGTGCGGCGCATCCGCTTTGCGCACCGCGAGCGGCTGGCGTTCTCGATCCCGTGGGGCGACCTGGCGACGGCCTACCGCAGCACCGGCATCCCGAACATCACGACCTACCTGGCCTACCCGCCGGACCTGATCCGGCTGCTGCGCACGTTTGCGCCGCTGGCCCGCGCCGCCGTTTCGATCAGGCCGGTGCGGCGCGTGATGCAGGCCGCCGCCGGGCGGATCGCCGCCGGGCCGGACGCCGCGATGCTCCGGTCGGGGCGGTCGTACGTGTGGGCGCAGGCGAGCGCGCCGGATGGCCAGCGCGTCGAGGGCTGGATCGAGACGATGGAGGCGTATCGCTTTACGGCAGTGGCGGGCGTGCGGGCAGTCGAGCAGGTGCTGGCGACGCAGCCTACTGGTGCGCTCGCGCCCGCGCAGGCACTGGGCGCGGACTTCGTGCTGGCGCTGCCTGAGACGGCGCGGTATGACGCGCTGGAGGGGGCGTCATAGCTGCGTGCTTCGGTTGCCGATCCCGCCATAGGGCCGCACCCTGCTCGACGGAGACTATCCGGTGTTGTGCTGCGGCAGGATGCGTTCCAGCACGACACGCAGCACAGGCAGGTCCACTGAAACGACATCCCATATGATATTGAAATCCACGCTGATGTAGTCGTGGATGATCTTGTTGCGCATACCAATGACGGCTCGCCAGGGGATATCCGGCAATGATTTCCGCGTCTCCTCGGTGATCTGGCTGGCGGCCTCGCCGATGATCTCGATGGCGCGCGTCAGCGCAAAGACCAACATATCGTCGGATTGCAGCGACTGCCGGGTGTGACCCTCGGCAAATGCCTGTGCCTTGTCCACGGCATCAAGCATGTCACGCAGGCGTGTCTCATCTGCCTCGTTCATAGATGACCTGAGCGGTGTCGAGGACGCGCTGGCGGAAGTGGCGGCTCAGAAAGCCGGGTGTGTTGAGGTCCACCGCGCGGCCCAGCGCCTCGGCGAGTTCGTCCTGAAGCGTGATGAATTTTCAGGCCCACGACCGTCTCCGGCTCGAACTCGACCAGCACATCGACGTCGCTGGCCGGGCCGAAATCGTCGCGCAGGGCGGAGCCAAACAGCGACAGCCTGCGGACGCCATAGCGCCGGCAGATGGCTGCGATCTCATCGGTGGGTATGTCGAACGGTGCTTCCATGAGGCTATTATACCCTGACATGGGATCTGGGATAAGATCCTACCCCATGGAGCCTTCTCCGGGGGCGAAGAACACCAGGATCGCCAGGTCTTCCTCGATGGTATGGAAGCGGTGCACGATGCCTTTCGCCACGTAGACGACCGATCCCGGCCCGACGGGCTGGTCCTCACTACCGACGGTGATCGTCGCGCGGCCACTCACCACGTAGTACACCTCGTCCTCAGTGTGCGGCTGCTGCGGGTCGACGCCGCCGGCGGGCAGGACGTAGACGCCCGCGCTCAGCGCATCGACGCGCAGGAATTCGTGGTACAGCCTGCCGCCTGCCGCGCGCTGCCGGAGCGATCGTCGAGTTGATAGCGCTGCATGATATCAGGCCGGGACCGGCTCAGGCTCGCGCACGGCCACCTGCATGTGCATCCCGTAGCGCGGCGGAGCGTGATCAGCGGCTCCATCTCGACCACCTGCGAGGGGTCGAGGCGCAGGCTGATGCGCTGGGCGAGGGTCGCCAAGACAAGCTGGGCCTCCATTATGGCGAACGAGTTGCCGATGCAGATGCGCGGCCCGCCGCCAAACGGAATGTAGCCGTACCTGGGGATGCTTTCCTCGCGGCCCGGCGCGAAGCGGTCCAGGTCGAAGCGCTCCGGGTCGGGGAACCAGCGCGGGTCGCGGTGGACGACGTAGGGGCTGATCAGCAGGGTGCGGCCCGCCGGGATGGTGTACTCACCCAGCGTCACCGCCTGCTGCGGCTCGCGGCCCACCACCCAGGCAGGCGGGTACAGCCGCAGCAACTCTTTGACCACCTGCTCAGTGTAGGGCAGCGCCTTGAGGTCAGCGAACCGGGGGGCGCGCCCGCCGAGCACCCGCGCCAACTCGTCGTGCAGCTTCTCCTCGACCTCGGGGTGCTGCGACAGCAGATACCAGGTCCAGGTCAGCGCGTTGGCGGTCGTCTCGTGGCCGGCCAGGTAGAGCGTCATGACCTCATCACGAAGCTGGCGGTCGGTCATCTGCGCGCCGTAGCGGCCCGAACTCGGGCTCCTCGTCGACGGCCATCAGCAGCATGGAGAGCAGATCGCCGCGATCCTCGGGGCTGCGCCGCCGCTCGTCGATGATGCCCATGATGATACGGTCCAGCATGGCGATGGCATGGTCGCGGCTGCGGTGCTCAGCGGTGGGCAGCCAGCGCGGCAGGTCGATGGCGCGGCCCATGCGCGTGTTGGAGAAGTGCAGCAGTACGCCCATCGCCTCGCCGACGGCTGCCGCGTCGCCGCCGGTCACGTCGGCGTCGAACAGCGTGCGGGCCACGATGCGCAGCGTCAGATGCATCATCTCCTCGGCCACGTTGACCGTCTGGCCGGTGGTCCAGCCGTCGATCTGCTGCTGGGCGTAGCGCACCATCACGTCGGCGTAGCCAGCGATGCGCTGCACGTGGAAGGCGGGCTGCGCCAGCCGGCGCTGCCGCCGCCAGAACTCGCCGTCGCTGATCAGCAGGCCGCTGCCCAGCACGTCGCCCAGCACCTTGCGGGAGCGCCGCGTCTTGTGGAAGGCGTCGGCCTGCTCGACGAACACCTGGCGGATGATGTCTGGGCCGCTGACCAGGTACAGCCAGCGCGGGCCGATGCGGAAGCGAACAATATCGCCAAAGGTATCGCGCCAGCGCGGCAGCGATTGCAGCGGGTTCTGAAACTCATCAACGTTGCCCAGCATGCCGGTCGGCGGCGGGCCGGGCGGAACAGGGGACCTCATGCGTCTCTCCCGATCACTCAGATTATGTTGCGTTTTTAGTATAGCGCACGGGAGGGGAGAGATCGCGGGGGGAGGAGGGGCTCATCCTGCTGCTGACCTCACCCCCTGTCCCCCTCTCCGAATTCGGAGAGGGGGAATCGAACTCCTGGCAGGGTGTCGGAGGGGGGAGGGCCTCACGCCACGTGGGGCAGGCGGATACCGCGCGTTTCGCCGAAGTCGCGCTCGATCAGGCCCACGTCCTCAAGCTGCCGCAGGTGATGGCTGGCGGCGTTGGTGCTGTGCCAGCCAAAGGCGTGCTGCATCTCGCGCAGGGTGGGGGCGTAGCCGTTGACGCCCACGTAGCGCCGGATGTAAGCGTACAGCGCCGCCGCCGCCGCGCTGACCTCGCGCAGCAGGTCGCGCTCGATCTGCTTGATGATCAGCGGGTCCTCGTCGGGCGGGGGCTGGCCGCGCCGCTGGCGATCGGGGTCGGTGTAGTACGCGAAGATACGCGCGCCGCAGGCCTCGCAGTAGATCAGCGCGCGGTCGTCGCTGCGGTAGGCCACCACCGAGGGGTGCCCGCAACTGCCGCAGATCACCGCCAGCCGGCGGATGTTTCGCTTCGATGTACCGGCCACGTTCCTCCGCGTGCGCGCCCGGCGCTTTGCGCCGGATCACGCAATTCCGTACAATAACCCCATGATTGACACCCTGCTGACAGACAGGCCGTTATGACCGACCAGACCAGCGCAGAAGATCGCATCCAATCTATCGCCAACATCCTGAGCCTGGTCGCCATCATCGGCGGCATGGACAAGGCCGCCGTGCAGCGCGTGCTGGTAACGCTCGGCGGGAACCTGATCGCGGTGCCCGGCCCCTCGCGCATCGACGCCGACCTGACCACGCAGCTCCTGACGCAGATCGCGCAGGAGGAGGGCGAGCAGGCCGTGATCCGCATCTCGTCGGACATCAACTTCGTGGCGAGGGCGTGGAAGCCGGTGCTCGACGCCTACTTCGCCGACGACCCCCAGCGGGTGATGCCCTACGCCGAGATCGTCTTCGCGTTGTTCAACTACAGCGGGACCACCCTGCACGACTACGACGCCTTCGAGCGCTTCGGCGGGACCGACTTCGTGCTGCCGATGCCGCAGCTCACTGCCGCGCTCAAGACTTACCCCGCGCCGCGCGCCGGGCTGGTGTGGGAGATCGTCGGCTTTGAGGAGCCGCCCGACCAGGCCGTCGTCGCCAGCGAGCCGGGCACGATGTTCCTGTTCAAGGCAGCCAGCAGCAGCATCGACCTGCGGTTCTCGGAACTGGAACGCGACAGCGGCGAGGGCCCGCGCCGCGAGCACGACATCCGCGTCGACGCGCCGCTGTTCGCCGCGTTCATCGCGGGCCTACTGGGCGACATGCTGTACTGGGCCGCCCGGCTGCGCGCCGAACTCGATCACCGGGCAGCAGACGTGGCGGCGGCTGAAGGCGCTGCTGCTGCCGCCTGACCTGTCCCCGACAGCCGCGCCGGCACACTGGCCGCCGGCCCCCGCCGAGACACCTCCCGACCCCACCCACGATCAGGACACAGCCGCATCCTGACAGCGAGCCTTTTCACACTAGCACGCCTGCGCGGCCCGTGTCAATACAGGGACCGTTAGCATGTCGTTGGCAGGCCGTTAGAACTTTTGTTCTATTCGTTTGGCACACAAAAAGCGGGCCCCGTCAGAGGCCCGCTGATGAAATACGGGGCTAGCTCCCCACCTCGTGCGCGGCCACGCCCGGCGTCAACTGAGGGTGCGGGACGGTGGCAGGTGGCTGCTGCTCGCTGTGAGGGGCAGGCACTGCGACGCCCAGTTGATCGAGCACGGCGGCGGCCACGCGCAGCCCGCCTCAGCGCCACCGCCGGCACCGATTGGCCGGGGAAGATGCTGTCGCCGACCATCCACACGCCGGGGCTGACGCGCGGCCCCCACGCGCTCAACAGGCCGGTCTGCGGGAAACCGCCCACCCAGCCGGACGCGCGCCGGGTGTAGCGCTGGGTGGTGACCGGCGTGCCGGGCAGCACCAGCCGGGCCGCATCGCGCAGGCCGGGCAGCGCCACCGACGCCGCATCAAGCAGGCGCTCAGAAAACTCGGCCTTACGCGCTTCGTAGGCGCTGCGATCCGTCTCAAACAGCGCCCACCACGCATGCAGGTCGGTATGCGTGGTGATGGTCAGCGCGCGCTGGCCGCCCGGTGCGCGGGTGGTATCCCAGGCCGGGCTGATCGAGACGAAGGCGGTGTTGCCCTCGCCCAGCGGCTCGCGCAGGATGGCCTGATGGTGCAGCGGCGAGTCGACCGGGATGGCGTTGGCGTCCGCGCCAACGTGCAGCGTGAAAGCCCCCCAGCCGCGTTCGGGCCGGCCTGCCAGCGATGCCAGCCGCCGGGGCGCGCTGTCACTCAGCAGCCGCGCGATGCCCCACGGCGTCAGGTTGGCGATGACCACGTCTGCCGGGAAGCTGTCGCCGCGCGCAGTCTCGACGGCGACGGGCCGCCCGCGCTCGATCACGATGCGGGCCGCCTCCTGCCGGTAGACGATGCGCCCGCCCAGCCGCACAACGGCGTGCGCCAGCGTCTCGGCAATCGTGCCGATGCCGCCCGCGAGGTGTACCACACCACGCCGGGGCAGGTCGAGCGCCGCGGCGGCGTACAGCGCGTTGGCGCGGGCGCTGGTCGTCTGCGCCGAGATGAGCAACTGCGCGTCGACGAACAGCCGCAGCCGGTCGGGCAGCCCCGCCAGCCGCACGCTCAACGGGCGCAGCGCGTCGACCAGCAGCGTGGGGTCGAGCCGGACGGCGGAGTCCTCCAACAGCGCGTCGATCCCCGTCTGCGCCAACTGCGCGACGTCGCGAACGGACTGCGGCGGCCAGGCCGGGCTGCGCAGCGCGAGCGCCCACAGCGCGTCGGCGGTGCGCTCCTGCCAGCGCCAAAACGGCTCGCCCTCGCAGCCGAAGTGCTCCAGCCGCACCGCGCGGCGGCGCTCGTCGGCCCAGCGGTCAACGTGCGCGCCGTCTGGCAGGTGGACGCGCATCACCGGCAGGTCGTCTTCGGGGCCCACCGGCCAGGCGTCGATGCCCGCCGCCTGCGCCACGCGATCCATCGGACCGCCGGGGGTGAACCCGGCAGCCAGCGTCGCACCTGCGTCAAATCGGTAGCCCTGATGGTAAAACGTGCCGGCGCAGCCGCCCGGATAGACGTGCGCTTCGAGCACGGTAACGTCCAGCCCGGCACGCGCAAGGAACGCAGCAGTCGACAGGCCGCCAACTCCCGCGCCGATGATCACAACCCTATTCATTTGCTCTCTCACCCCACCCGGCTGCGGGCATGCGACGTGAGTGCCGCCAATCAGCCAGACGTAACTCGTCGTGTGTTGGGCCCGCGCAGGCGGGCGTTTGTTCTGAGCCGTTCAGCCGCGTGATGATGCCCCTCACGCCGCGCCGAAGACCTTAGCTCACTACGATCAGTCTATCGCGCAGTGGCAGAACTGCAAGGGCGGGTTCGACTGCCGGAGCGACCGGTGCCAGTCCTCGAAGCCCACCCAGATGTGCCCGTCCTAGACCTAAGTGGGGTAGGTGGCCAGCGCCCGCCGCGTGCGCCACGCCCGGTAGGCAAACAGCAGCGGCAGGCTGATCCACATGCCGGCGGCGACGATCCACGCCGGCGAGAGGCCGGGCAGATCGGCCTGCACCACGTCGTACACCTCCGTCACCGATGCGCCGACCCGCACGAAGTTGTGGCGATGCTGCCAGCTCTTGAAGGGACCGGCCAACTGCACATCGGTGAAGCCCTGCTGCGACACGTCCTCGACGCGCGCGTGCCAGCGCACCGGCAGCGGCCCGGCCCACAGCGTGAAGCGGATCTCGCTGCCGCTGATGAGCTCCTCCGGCGCGGCTTGGATGCGCATCGGCGTGGGCGTGATCGCCTTCAGGCCATGCGGGGTCAGGTGGAAGGCGGCGACCTCTGCCTGAGGCGCGTCGACGCGGAAGCGGTGCTCATACTTCATCGTGCTGTTCCTCCTGGCGCAGATAGCGTCAGGGGGCTCCGCCCCCCGACATCCCCCCGGAAGGGGGCACAGCCCCCTTCACCCCATACCGTCAGAATATCGGATACCGTCTGAGAAATGTGTACGCGTCCTCATCTGCATCCCCCATCACGATTTTAAACTCGTGTCCGCCTCTGCCCTCGCCACTTCCGTAATCGCGTTTCCTAGCAAAGTATCCGGTAGCAATCCTTCTCTCGTTTTTCTCCAGTCCAAAGCAGGTTCCCAGTAGTGCTTCTCCAGCGAAGTGTTCATTAACCGCAAGACGCCGGATGCTGTCTGGGTGGTAGCCAAAGCCTAGGAAGCACAGAATTTGTGCCTCTTCGATGTACTCGTGCGCGGATTGTATTTCTGGCGCATCGTCGAGTTGCTGATAAACGATTCTCATCCCCTCCACGGCTCTTTTGAGCGCCTCAAGGGTTACTTCAGGCGTGTAGCCCCTTCCGTCAGGGGATTGAAAGTGTGGCTGGCCAAGCTGCCCGTGGATATGTACTATTGGGATAGCTTCCACGCTCGTAGCCGCATCTTGCTCCGACATGCCGTAGGTGGTCCTGAGCGCCTTTAGGAAATAGTACTCAAGAGAGCGATCATAGTTGAACGTGATGAACTTCACATGATTCTGAGAAAGCTTATCAGGAGCACAGTCCATCTTCTGGAATAGCTCATCAATCCACCTAAGCTGCGGCCAGGGAATAGGTAGCTGTTTCGGGTCCTCGTGAGGGATTAGTATCGCTGCAATTGCAACTTTCCCAATCTCCTCAAACTCTGGGCGGCGCTCCAAGAACGCATCGATTGAATAAAGCGGCGATGCCAGAGCCTCCCAAAACTCTTGAGCTTCTCGCTCCAGATCTTGCAGGGACTTGCTGCCGTCCTGAACACGTTCCCAGCCTCCGTGTCCCCATACGTAGCCATAATAATGATGTAATGCGTTGTTGACTGGGCTAGGAACGCCAACAGACTCTGCTATTTCCTGACGCAACCTGCGACCTAACGGAAAACCAAAAGCCGCGCTCGCGCCCGCGCCCAATACGAATACAGTTGGCTGCTCAATCATGAAGCATCTCCCTTCCTACTTTCCCAGCAAATCGCGCAGCGCGGGTTCGAGGTCCGCGTACTGGAACGTGAAGCCCTCGGCCTGCAGGCGTTCCGGGACGACGCGCTGGCCGGTCAGCACCAGCGTCGACATCTCGCCCAGCGCCAGCTTCAGCGCGAAGGCCGGGGCCGGGACGAACGACGGGCGGCGCATCACGCGCCCGACGATGCGGGCCAGTTCGGCGTTGGGCAGGGGGTGGGGGGCGGTGAGGTTGTAGACGCCGTGCGCTGTGTCGTGCTCGATCAGGAAGCGGATGGCACGTATCTCGTCGTCGAGGTGGATCCACGAGTAGACCTGTTTGCCACTGCCCAGCGGCCCGCCCGCGAACAGCCGGAAGGGCATCATGATTTGCAGCAGCACGCCGCCGTCGGCGCTGAGGACCAGCCCGCTGCGCGTCACGACGCGGCGCACGCCCAGCGCCTCGACGGGCCGGGTAAACTCTTCCCAGTCGGCGCACACCGATGCCAGAAAGTCGGTGCCGCGTGATGCGCTCTCGGTGATCGGCTCGTCACCGCGCGGGCCATACACGCCAATGGCCGAGGCCTGCACGACGACCTTCGGTTTGACGGCGGCAGTCTGCACCGCCTCGACGACCGCCTGACCACCTTTAAGGCGGCTGTCGCGGATGCGCTGCTTGCGGGCAGGCGTCCACGGTGGCGGCGGGAAACCGCTGCCGCCGATGCTCTCGCCGGCCAGGTTGACGATGGCGTCCGCGCCGTCGGCCAGATTGCCCCAGCCGTGCGCGGTCGCGCCGTCCCAGCCGACGACACGCACGCCCGCCGGCAGCGCGCCCGACCTGCGTTCGGGGCTGCGGCTCAACACGATGACTTCGTGGCCGTCGGCGGCGAGGCTGGCAGCCAGCCTGCTGCCGATCAGACCCGTTCCCCCGGTGATGATGACGCGCATGGTCTTTCTCCAGTTCTATGCTATACAAATTATAGACAAATATTGGACATTATGCAAATAGACCTTTCATCCTATCTGCACGATGGGTGCAGGGCGTGTGCGATGACTCTAATTGAGCGGGGATAGGAGGGCAAACACGGCGAGAGGGTCTGCCCGGCGGAGATTCGACCGGCGATGAAGTGGAGGGAGGTGTCCGCCCGGCGGAGGTTCGCCCGGCATTCAAATGCCGGTCTAGGTGCCCGCTCGCTGCGCTCGCGTGCAGACAAGTCCGCTGGAAGCAAACTCAAGCTCAGCGGCGGGGCGGCGATAGGCCAGCCGGGCAGGGTCGGAACCGGCCAGGTGGATGGTTGCCGCGTGGGGTGCATGCGGTATACTATCATCACGATCTCACGTCATCCGGTCGTGGCCGACACCCACGTCCCAGAGAAGGCAGTCCTCTTGATGGTGCGCAAGGAAACTGAATAACGCGCTGCGCGTTGTAGGATAGTCGATAGGCCCGCTTCCCGTTGATCCGCCCAGGCGGCTCGCGGCGGGCTTGCGCAGTGCACCGCTCATCTGCTGTGGGCTCATCGCCCGGCAGGTTTTCCGTTGTCAGCGGCGGCACATTCAGGGAAGATGCACCATGTTTACCATCCAACACATCAGCAAATCATACGGCGTGCAGACCGTCCTCGACGACGTGTCGTTCGTGCTCAACGCGCGGGAGCGCGCCGGGCTGGTCGGGCCGAACGGCTGCGGCAAGTCGACGCTGCTGCGCATCATCGCCGGGCAGGAGCCGCCCGACGCGGGCCACGTCGCGCTCGACACGTCGGCGCGGCTGGGCTATCTGCGGCAGGGGATGGACGGGCTGGCCGACCTGCCGGTCGCGGAAGCAGTGGCCGCCGGGATCCCCGGCTGGCAGGCGGCACGGGGCGAGGTCGAGCGGCTGGCGGCGGCGATGTCGGGGGCGTCGGGCGAGGCGCTTGACCGCGCACTGAGCGCCTACGACCGCGCGCTGGCCCGCTTCGACGCGGTGGGCGGCTACGGCGTCGAGCATCGCGTCGAGGAGATGCTGGCGCACCTGGGGCTGGGCGACATCGCGCCGGACACGCCGGTCGGGCAGCTTTCCGGCGGCGAGCAGACGCGGGCCGGGCTGGCCTCGCTGCTGATCGCCGCGCCGGACGTTCTGCTGCTCGACGAGCCGACCAACCACCTGGACATCGAGGCGCTGGAATGGCTGGAGGGCTTTCTGACGGCGTTCGACGGGGCGGCGCTGATCGTGTCGCACGACCGGACGTTCCTCGACCGCACGGTGACGCGCGTGCTGGAGCTCGACGCGCGGACGCATCACCTGACGGCCTACAGCGGCGGCTACTCGGAATACGCGGCGCAGAAGGCCGCCGAGACCGAGCGGCAGTGGTCGGCGTACCGCGACCAGCAGGCGGAGATCCGGCGCATGGAGCAGGACATCCACCGCACCAAGATGCACGCGATGAGCGTCGAGCTGACGACCACCCCGCGCGAGCCGGGCGTGAGGCGCTACGCCAAGAAGGTCGCCCGCAAGGCCAAGTCGCGCGAGAAGAAGCTGGACCGCTACGTCGCGTCGGACGAGCGCGTCGAGAGGCCGCAGTCGGACTACCGGCTGAAGCTCGACTTCGGCGAGATGCCGCGCGGCGGGCAGGAAGTGATCGCGCTGAGCGGGCTGGGCCACAGCTTTGACGGGCGAACGTGGCTGTTCCGCGATGCCGACGCGGTGCTGCGGCACGGCGAGCGCGTTGCGCTGCTGGGGCCGAACGGCAGCGGCAAGACGACGCTGCTGCGGGCCATCGGCGGGCAGCTTGCGCCGACCGAGGGCGCGGTGCGGATCGGCGCGAACGTGCGGCTGGGCTACATGCCGCAGCAGCAGGAGTCGCTCGATGCAGACTCGACGCCGCTGGCGTTGATCCTCGCGGCGCGGGCGATGAGCGAGACCGACGCGCGCAGCTTCCTGCACTACTTCCTGTTCGGCGGCGACGACGTGTTCGTGAAGATCGGCAGCCTGTCTTACGGGGAGCGCGCCCGGCTGCTGCTGGCGCGGCTGGTGGTGCGCGGCGCGAACTGCCTGGTGCTCGACGAGCCGGTCAACCACCTCGACATCGCCTCGCGGGAACGGTTCGAGCAGGCGCTGGAGGCGTTCCCCGGCGCAGTGCTGGCGGCGGTCCACGACCGGGCGTTCATCGACCGGTTCGCCACGGCGATCTGGTCGCTGGAGGAGGGATCGCTGCGGCGGTACATCGACCGGGCGGAGCGGGCGCGGCTGCGGGGGTAGGCGGATAGGATTTCACCGCGGAGGCGCGAAGGGCGCAAAGGAAGCAGAAGAAGATTAACCGCAGAGGGCGCGGAGCGCGCAGAGAGACGTGCTCCGCGCTCTGCGGTCATGCTTTCCTCGCCTTGAGCGAAAGGGAACAGCAACGATTTCCCGACTTCATTTTTCCCCCGAGTGGCATTAAGATAGGGTTGTTGACCAACTCTGACAGGGGGAATCTCATGGCCGATCCAACCACAGAAGAACGGGTCGATGCGTACATCGACGCGCACCTTGACAATTCTGTCGACGACCTGTCGCGGCTGACGAACCAGCCGAGCGTCGCCGCGCAGCACCTGGGCATCGACGAATGCGCCGCCATCGTGCGCACGCTGCTGGAGGAGCACGGCTTCGAGGCCGAGATCATGCCGTCGGACGGCAACCCGGTCGTCTACGGAGAGGGCGCGGGCCGCGCTGAGAAGACGCTGATCTTCTACCTGCACTACGACGTGCAGCCCGCCGAGCCGCTCGACCTGTGGGACAGCCCGCCGTTCGAACTGACCCGGCGCGGCGACAACCTGTACGCGCGCGGCGCGGGCGACGACAAGGGGCACATTGCGGCACGGCTGGCGGCCATCGCGGCGATCAAAGCGGCGACGGGCGGGCTGCCGTGCCGGGTCAAGTTCGTAGTCGAGGGCGAGGAGGAGATCGGCAGCCCGAACCTGCCACCGTTCATCGAGAAGCACAAAGACAAGTTAGCCGGCGACGCCTGTGTGTGGGAGTTCGGCGGGGTGAACATGGACGGCAGGCCGGAGCAGGTGCTGGGGATGCGCGGCATCTGCTACGTCGAGCTGAGCATCGAGACGGCCAGCAAGGACGCGCACTCCGGGTTGGGCGGCTCGAATCTTTCCCAACGCCGCGTGGCGGCTGGTGTGGGCGCTCAACACGCTGAAGGGGCCGGACGAGCGGATCGCGATCCCCGGCCACTACGACAACGTCCGCCCGCCGTCGGCGCGCGACCTGGAGCTGCTGGCGGCGCTGCCCAACGAGTACCCGCGCTACCAGGAGATGTACCGGCTGGCGGGATATTTGAAGGGCATGACCGACCCAGTGGAACTGGCTCGCGCGGAGGTGTTCGAGCCGACGTGCACGATCTGCGGGCTGACGGCGGGCTATCAGGGCCCCGGCTCGAAGACGGTGCTGCCGGCGCAGGCTTCGGCCAAGGTCGACTTCCGGCTGGTGCCCGATCAGACGCCGGAGGAGGTGCTGGACAAGCTGCGCAAGCACCTCGACGCGCACGGCTTCGAGGACGTGCAGATCACCTATCACGGCGGCGAGCCGCCGGCACAGACCGACCCCGATCACCCGTTCATCAAGCTGGTGATCGACACGGCGCGCGAGGTGTACGGTGCGGAGCCGGTGGTCTTCCCGATGATCGGCGGCAGCGGGCCGAACCACGCCTTCATCCACACGCTGGGCGTGCCGGTGGCAATGGCCGGGGTGGGCTATCCCGGCGGGCAGGCGCACGCGCCCAACGAGCACATCCGCATCCCCGACTTCGTGGCGGGCATCAAGCACACGGCCCGCATCCTGCTGGCCTTCGGCGCGGGCACGTGATGACGCGCGACGGCTGGGCCGACAACAGCGGCGTCCGTTTGCACTACCTCAACTCCGGGCCGGGGCAGGGCACGCCGCTGGTGTTCGTGCCGGGCGGGCTGGGCCACGCCGGGCACTTCGCGCCGGAGATCGCCGCGCTGGCCCCGCGCCGCTGCGTGGCGATCAGCCTGCGCGGACGCGGCGAGAGCGACGCGCCGGAGACGGGCTACTCGCTGGCCGAGCAGGCGTCGGACATCGCGGCGGTGGTCGACGCCGCCGGGCTGGACCGCTTCGGGCTGATGGGCTACTCGCTGGGGGTGCCGGTGGCGCTGCGCTACGGGGCCGATCACCCGGAGCGGCTGGCGGGGCTGATCGTGGGCGACTACCCGGCGCGCTACCCGGCCATCGCGCCGGAATGGGTCGAAGGGGTGCTGACGGCGCTGGGCGACGAGGTGCGCGCGGTGGCCGTGCGCGGCATTCAGCGTGATGCGGTCGAAACGCTGCTGTGGGACGATCTGCCGCGCATCACCTGCCCGGCGCTGATCCTGCGCGGCGGGCTGGAGGACGCGGCGCTGTCGCCGGAAGAGTCTCGGCGGTATGGTGAGAAACTGCCGCTGGCGCTGATCGCCGTGTTCGAGGAGTCGGGGCACGACCTGTCGTCGCCCAGCTTCGAGCGGTATGTCGGCGCGCTGCGCATATTCATGAGCCAGATCGACATGATGGGGTGACGTATGGCGGCTAACCCGGTGTTCGAGCACCTGACGCGCAGCCACCGCCCGCCGTCGCTGCGGGCGGCGCTGTGGGCGGCGTTCGGGCTGGGGCTGTTGAGCCTGGCGTTCGCTATGTGGTCGCTGCTGTCGTACCCGCCCAAACCCGACCTCGTCAGCAACCAGATGGTATACGGCTGGGGGCTGACGCTGCTCGCGCCGTTTGTGACGGCGGTGATCGCGGGCGTGCTGACCTCGCGGGCGGCGCATGGCGAGGCGTTCAGGATGCTGCGGCTGACACCGCTGGCACCGAAGCGGCATCGTGCGGGGGCTGATGGCGGCAGCGCTGTTCCGCGTCCGGGTGCTGCTGGCGGTGGTCGTGGGGGTAATGCCGCCGCTGCTCGTCGGGCCATTCTACGTCATGCTGGAGCTCAGCTATTACCTGGGCGGCAGCGACGGCCCCGCCTGGTATCCGCCGGGCACCTCGCCGCAGATGTACGTGCTGGTCTGGTCGCTGGTGATGCTGGCAATGGTCGTCGGGGCGTGGTGCCTGAACTTTCTCGGCGCGGCGGCAGGCGCGTGGTTCGGGCTGCGACACCGCCAGCCGGCGCTGGCCGGGGCGTTCGCCGCCGGGCTGATACTGCTGCCGCTGGTGCTGGGGCTGGTCGGGCTGGCGCTGCTGGGACCGGCGCTGCTGATACCTTTCGGCTCGAACGGCACCGCGCTGCGCCTCGTCTTGTGGGTGTGGGTGTTCTTTGCCGCGGTGCCGCTGCTGATGACGTGGGGGATGATGGGCGCGGCGGCGAAGCGCTGTGAGACCGCCCCGCCGGTGCCCGCCGCCTGACAGGGGAAAAAGATGAAAGCAGAGATGCTGCTGTGGTCAAACCCGATCTACCTGCGGCTGGCGCGGGCCGGGGGCCTGCGGACGCTCAAGGGCGCGCTGCGGCTGGCGGCGATCCTGGGGGGCCTCGGGTTGGTATGGGGTATCGCCGACACGCTGGCCGGTTCGGACAGGGTGTCATGTTTCGGTGCGCTGGGGCTGCTGGCATGGGCGCTGCTGATCGCCACGCCGCCGGTAGTGGCCGTCTCTGCCGCCGGGGTGGCAGCCGGTGACGCGCAGAGCGAGGCGTACCAGCTTATCAAGCTGACGGACCTCAGCGAGCACGAGATCGCGCGCGGGTATGCGCTGGTCGCGCTGACGCGCTGCCGGGCGCTGGCAGCCCCGGCGGTCGCGCTGGCGCCGAGTGCGGTGCTGTACGCGGCGCAGTACACAGCCGGCTTCGGCATCGGCCCGGCAGTCGAGGTCGCCGCGTGTGCGGTGGGGTTCCTGGCGCTGATCCTGATTGGGGCAGGGGGCGGGGCGCGGCTGGGGATGTGCTGGCCGCACCCGGCGCTGGCCTCGGCGGCAGCGGGCGTGGTAATCGGGGGCGCGTCGGTGGTCGGCGTGGTGGTGGTACTCAGGCTGACGGGCTGGGGCGTCCTCAGCCTGATCTGGACGGTTGGGCTGTGCGGCGCGCTGCCGCTGCTGCTGGCCTGGCTGGCGCTGCGCGGTGCGTCGCACCGCCACGCCTGAGCGCTGGCCGCAGCCACACGACCGGCCCGCCGGCTACGGCGCGTCCGCGATCTGTTTGAGTACCAGCTTGCGCGAGTGCAGGTCGATGGCGGACCACTCGTTATCGGGGGCCACGCTGCGCCGCTCGATGATCTCCAGAAAACCGCGGATCACGCGCTCGCTGGCCACATCCAGCGAACATTTCTGCTGATCGGACAGCACCAGGATCGCGTCGCTGATCCCCAGGATGGCCTGCCAGCGCACCCGCTTGTCGAAGGTGAGCAACTGGCCGGCGGCCATGATGATCGTATCGGCGATGACGGTGGCAAGCTGCACCGGGCGCTGCTTGAGCGGCCCGGCGACCTCGGCCAGGTTGTAGACCGAGATCGTATCGGGCAGCGCGCCGATGGGCGAGGCGCGTCGAAACGACAGCACCTGGTCTTCGGCCTGGTGCATCACCTGGTGAACGAGGTTGAGGTAGTGGGTGTTGGCGAACATCTGGTCGCCGCTGATGTATTTCTGGAGCTTAGCCGACGGCTCGCCCCTGAGGACGTAATCCGCGATATCCAGCGGGCGGAACGGGCCCGTGCCCTTAACCTGCACATCCTGCTGATTGTTCATGGTGTCACCCCGGCACCCCTTTATCGACCATACCCTATCCCATACGACGCCGGGGCCGCCCGGCGGTCCACCCGGCGTAAAGCGTCACCCCTATGATACAGGAAGCTGCGGCAGATGCCAAGCGTCCTTTGTTCCCATCGGAGCGTGACAAAGGGGGGTGGTTGAAGTGGCCCTGCCCGCCCGACGATCAATCGTCGGCCCATGAATAGTCTGTCGGCTGGAAGCCGACCCCGGAAACCGCGCCACGTTCCGGGCCGGCTTGAACCCGACGCACTATAGATAGTATGAGGATTTGATCCCCTTTGTCACGCTATCTATGTCCCATCAGAGCGTATCATTCGGGTACAATAACTGTAACAGCCCCGACAGCCTGCACACGCAGCGATGAGCCAAAGGATCACCTATGCCGAAACCAGCGTTTACCTGCACGATATCCCCAAAGACGAAGCCTGGGCGGCGTTCGTCGCCGCGCTGGAGGCCGCCGGGCTGTGGGAGCCGTTCCCCGGCGAGATGGTGCCGCTGAGCGAGGCGCTGGGGCGCGTCACCGCCGAGCCGGTGTGGGCGGTGGTCAGCGCGCCGAGCTACCACGCCAGCGCGATGGACGGCTACGCGGTGCGCGCCCGCGACACGTCCGAGGCGTCGGAGACGCACCCGGTGGCACTGCGGCTGGTCGAGGATGACGCCGCCGTCGAGCGCGCCGAACGTCCGGCGAAGGCAGTGAACACCGGGCACGCCATGCCTGCCTGGGCCGAACTCGGTGATCATGATCGAGCACGTGCAGCCGGGCGCCGACCCCGCCGACCTGCTGATCCGCGCCTCGGTCGCGCCGTGGCAGCACGTCCGGCAGATGGGCGAAGACATGGTCGCGACCGAACTGGTGCTGCCGGCCAACCACACGCTGCGGGCGGTCGACCTAGGCGCGGTGGCGGGCAGCGGCCACGCCGAGATCGCGGTGCGCCGCCGCCCGCGCGTGGCGATCATCCCCACCGGATCGGAGCTGATCTCGGTGGAGGACGCGGCGGCATCAGGCGGGCGGCCTGCGCCGGGCCACATCATTGAGTTCAACAGCCTGGTGCTGGCGGCGCAGGTCGAGGCGTGGGGCGGCGAGGCGTCGCGCTGGCAGATCGTGCCCGACGACTACGACGCGATCAAGGATGAGGTGACCTACGCCGCACAGACGCACGACCTGGTGCTGGTCAACGCCGGGTCGAGCGCGGGCAGCGAGGATTACACCGCGCACGTCATCCGGGAGCTAGGCGAGGTGCTGGTGCACGGCATCGCGGTGCGGCCCGGCCACCCGGTGATCTTCGGGATGGTGGGAGGGACACCCCCACCCCTGACCCCTCCCCCACTCAGGGGGGAGGGGAAGCAGCGGTGGCGGGCAGTGAGTTCTCCCATCTCCCCATGTGGGAGAAGTGCCGGGATGAGGGGCCATTTCACCCCCATCATCGGCGTGCCGGGCTACCCCGTCTCGGCGGCGCTGACCGGCGAGATGTTCGTCGAGCCGCTGCTGAGCCGGTGGCTGGGCCGCCCCGCCGACGAGCCGCTGACGCTGCAGGCGACCGTCTCGCGCAAGGTGGCCTCGCCGCCCGGCGACGACGACTACGTGCGCGTCACGGTGGGCAGGTGGGCGAGCGGGTGATCGCCACGCCGCTGTCACGCGGGGCGGGGTGATCACGTCGCTGGTGCGCGCCGACGGCATCGTGCGCATCCCGCGATTTTCGGAGGGGGTCGACGCGGGGCGGAGGTGACGGTGCACCTGTACCGCACGCCGCACGAGATCGCGCGGACCATCGTCGCCATCGGCAGCCACGACATGACGCTCGACCTGCTGGCGCAGTTCCTGGCGGAGCCGCGCCGGGCATGCGGCTGTCGTCGGCCAACGTCGGCAGCCTGGGCGGGCTGATCGCGCTGAAGCGCGGCGAGGCGCACCTGGCCGGATCGCACCTGCTGGACCCGGCGACCGGCGACTACAACTGGTCGTACATCGACCAGTATCTGAAGGGGCAGGACGTGGCGCTGGTGACGCTGGTGCGGCGCGAGCAGGGGCTGATTGTCGCGCCGGGCAACCCGAAGGGCGTAGGCGGCTTCGACGACCTGACCCGCGACGACATGGGGTACGTCAACCGGCAGCGCGGGGCGGGGACGCGCATCCTGCTGGACTACGAGCTTTCGCAGCGCGGCATCGACCCGGCGCAGGTGCGCGGCTACGGGCGCGAGGAATACACGCACCTGGCGGTCGCGGCGGCGATCAGCAGCGGGACGGCAGACGCCGGGCTGGGGGTGCGGGCGGCGGCGCGCGCGCTCGACCTGGACTTCGTGCCGGTGGGCTGGGAGCGCTACGACCTGGTCATCCCGCGCGCGTTCTACGAGTTGGCGCTGCTCGCGCCGCTGCTGGCGCTGCTGCACGACGAGGGGTTCCGCGCGGCGGTCGCCGCGCTGCCGGGGTATGACGTGGGGCCGATGGGGGAGGTGGTGGAGCGATCATAAGGTCGGGCGATCGCCCGGCGGTGGTTCCCGCCCGGCGAGGTTCGCGCCCGGCGTTCGATCGCCGGGCTAGGTGCCCGCTCATGGCACTCGCGGGCAGACAAGTCCGCTGGAAGCGGACTTAATGATGTTTCGCTGAAGATGGGTTGCTGCGCGAGTG
>CAWBCR010000008.1:0-100933 GCA_963787375.1 uncultured Chloroflexia bacterium
AGAGTAGGACCTGCTGCCGGTGGTTCCATGAATCGGCGGGCACGGAAATTGAGGGAAGTGTGAGCGAGCAGCCGGGCGAGGGTCGGGGGAGACAGCCTGCATCGAAGATGCACCGGCCATCGTTCAGCTTGTTGAGCGGACTTTGACCCAAGAAGGTCTTCAAGGTCATAATCGCTACAGACGGTGAGAATGGGCTTGATCTGATCGATAGAGATCAAGCCCGAGTTGGTGCTGCTGGACTCGATGATGCCCGATAGTTGGGCTGTCTACAATACGATGAAAGCCGACGAGGCCATGAAGGGCATCCCTGTGATTGTGATGACGGTGGAGCCCCCAGACAGTTTGCTGTACATAGCTGTCAGGGTGGATGACTACATCACCAAGCCGTTCAAACCCGAGGTTCTGCTGCAGAGCGTCAACCGCGTGCTGGGCGAAGAATAGGGCCTGATGGCGGTGCTTCCATGATTTAACGGTCTGGGAATTGAGGGTATGATGAGCGATCAGCCCGGCGAGAATCGAGCGAAGGATATTGTGCATCGATACAGAGCCGACCTACATTGAGCTTCTCAAGCTGATCCTGACCAAAGGCGGCTTCGAGGTCATAGGTGCTGTGAGCGGTCAGGAAGGGCTCGATCTGATCAGCGGAGACCAGGCCCGATGTGATGCTACTGGAGCTGATGATGCCCGACATGCCCGGCTGGGTCGTCTACCAGACGATGAAAGGCGACGAGGCTATGAAGGACATCCCGGTGATTATTGTGACGGCTAAAGCCGGGAAAATCGACAATGACCAGTTTGTTGACATCGGACTTGCCGGGGTAAAGGGCTACATCACCAAGCCATTCACCCCTGCGGAGCTTCTGGAGAGTGTCAATCGCGTGCTGGGCGAGGCGGACGCAGGCTGAGCCGAACAGCGCGTACCCGCGCGAGGCGTAGGCTTCGGCCAGCGTCGGGTCGAGCTTGATCGCCTGCCGGTAGTCGGCGATGGCCGCGTCGAGCGCGCCCGCGTTGTAGTGCGCGCTGCCCCGGTTCAGGTAGGCGGTCGCGTCGTCGGGCTGCGCGGCGATCTCCGCCGTGTACTTCTCGATGGCCTCCTGCGGCGTCAGCGCCTCGGCTTCTTCGTCGGTCTCTGCGTCAGCGGCGGGTGGAAGTGTGTCTGGTTCTGGCATCGGCTGTGTTCCTCGTTTCAGGGTATATGCCGATTATACCCGCTCATCCCCGCCTGATCCTGTTCCCCTCTCCGCCAAGCATAAACGCCGTAGGCGCGTTGCCGGAGAGCGGGTTAGGGGTGAGGTCCACCGCCCGCCACAAGCGAGCGTTTGGAAGAGCGGGCCGGCGGTGAGGGTTCCCCGGTCGGCTTCCAGCCGACTCACCAAACAAACGCACAGGTGCGTTTGCACGTAGCCTGAGGATTGATCTCTCAGACGATCATGCCGACCATGCGATGCGGTAAGTGGGAATTGGAGGCCTCATCATCGAGGTCTGTTTGGAGAGCAAGCCAGGATTGCGCCCTTAAGAAAAGGGAGATATCGCTCCTGCTATCTGAAATGGAGATTTGTTCTGCATACCACTCGACAAGCAATTCGTAGGTGAGGGCACTGTTCTCGCGATCTGCCATGGAGAGAGCAATCCCTACTATCTCATCAGTAGATGTCATCAAGTCATAACCATTCAGGCGAAGGAAAAGTATCGATACCATCATTCCAGTACGTTTGTTGCCATCATGAAACACGTGCCCTGTGATGATAATCCATGCCAAAATGGCAGCTTTGTGTGCCATAATGAGATGGGTCCTCACCGAACAGTGTCGTATCGACTGCGGCCAGGACCCATTCTAGACTTCCGCGATTTCTAAGATTGTCTACACCTAAGAACGAGCCACCATATCTACCTATTTGATCCCGATTGAGTGATATTACGAAATCAAGATCTTTAAACATTTAGAGCCCCGCTAGTTTGCGCCATGCTTCATCAAACTCGGTGAATAGACGTTCGGCCTCAACTCTCCAGTCAAGAGTTGTCGGATCCTCAAACGTGTTACCTAGAACAGTGAACCGACGGAAAGTCGCCACCGATACATACACGCCTTGGTTTACCGTCTCAGTGTCAGCCCGCAACTCCTGATACGGCAAAGGGAACTAAACACCGATGACGAGAAATCGTTCTTCATTTACTCCACAATGAATGTGTGGCTAAATCCAAGCACTTCAGACTTTTCTTGCTGAGACATTCAATCACCCCCCGTTGACGGGTTAAGTTCTTGAGAAAAGTAGTGCTTTCTCTGCACCCATTTAAACCCCTCGTGTTTCGTAATCGTGGCGATATCCACAGGCCCGCCCACAGTTGGCGCTCCGGGTGCGAATTTTGAGAAGTTATAGTTGTTTCTACAAAGGAACCTCGCTAGGTCAATTGCATCCTGAATAGGCATTGGCGGTATGACCATCGGGACGCTTAGGCGGTCGCGCAATCCTTGTGCGATGCGCTTGGCCTCGTCGCTTGATAGGCCCAAATCCTGCAAAGCATTTGCAGTTCCCGTTCTATGCCTAAGGTAAAGACGAGTGATTGCCTCTGGCTCACCATTCCAGGTAATACCCGCCTCATTCTCTCGGCGGATCGGGTTCGGTCCTTCTAGGTTTCCATCAATCAGGTGGATAATCCACTCTTCCGCAAAGTCATGTTGCTTATCATCCTCAGTAGAGTATCCTGCCACCATGAATCCCAGCAGAGATTTCATAGCCGCCTTGCTGAAGGCTTCCTGGTACCTATCAAACATGAAACCGGCTAGGTCCTTGGCAACGTCCTCAATCATGTAGGATTTCTTGGTGCGGCTGGCCATCACAGTCTTGCGGAAGTCTTTCATCAGGGTCGAGATGGATGCCTGCCCTATGCTACCCATTCCCCAGGTAATTGCACCAAGGGGCACACCTTTGCAGAGATTGTAGACTTTGTCCGCATTGTAATATACATTCACAACTCCAGCAGGCCCACCCGGCGTCTGTTGTTGAAAAATGGTTGATGCACTGTCTGAAGCCAGTACTACGCCATCAATCACCTTCACTGAGATCGCGATTGTCAAGCTTCGCCCCCTGATTTCACCCTTCGTGAAGGAATACATTGATCAATAAACGGTTCATGAAAAGTATACACCAGAATACTCTTCCAGATTCCCTCAATGATGCGCTCATGCGACTACGTTAGCAAACTCTAACCCCCCGTTATACGGATGATCAACGCCACCCCCTTGATCTCTCTCCCCGCCCTACCCTACAATACATACAGAACATTAGTTCTAATGCTTTGCCGCAAAGCGAAGCGCATCATCTCACGGCGCTCGCGCGCGCGCCGCGCCCGCAGCGGGACCCCCGGCAGGCAGATCAAGATGATCGCCCACCGCCCGCCAACAGCACGGCCCGCGCGCCGCGCCCGCCCCGTCCGCCGCCTGACGCTGACTATGGATTGTCGCGCAGGGGGCCTCGGTGGCGAGAAGGAAGGACATCGGTCACACGGGATTCCGCATCACAGCGCCTGCAGCGCGCCCGCCGCAAGATCGGTGACCGCCCAATCGGGCGGGGGCGGCGGCGGGATAGTCAGGCGCTCGGAAGGTCGATGGCAGCTTGCCGCGCTTCGGCGGCCATCGTGTGCAGGAGGCCGCGCCCACAGCTTCGGCCCCCCACCCCGTCGTGTTCCACCCGGCCCCCGCCGACCGTGGGCACCCACAAACTGAATACACTGCCGCGAGCAGCACATCCGGGGAGTTTTCTCCCCTCCCTCCAGGCGGCGCAGCCGCCGTCAAGCGGGCCGGGGAGAGGGGGGTGGGGGTATCCCCTACGGGTACATCCGCTTCAGCATCCTCGGGAACGGCACCGCTTCGCGCAGGTGCTGCGACCCGCAGATCCACGACACGGTCCGCTCCACCCCCAGCCCGAACCCGGCGTGCGGCACCGACCCATACTTGCGCAGGTCGATGTACCACTTGTAGTGCTCCGGGTTCACGCCAAAGTCGACGATGCGCTGCATCAGCAGGTCGGGGTCGGCGATGCGCTCGCTGCCGCCGGTGATCTCGCCGTAGCCCTCCGGGGCCAGCAGGTCCACCGACCGGCACACCTCAGGCCGGCCCTCCACCGGCGTCATGTAGAACGCCTTGACCGCCGTCGGGTAGTGGTACACAAACACCGGCCTGTCGAACTGCACCGTCAGCGCCGTCTCGTGCGGGGACCCGAAATCCTCGCCCCACTCGATCTTCAGCAGTTCTTTCTGCTCCGGATCGTCGGTCTCGTCGCGGAGTTGGTGCAGCCGCTCGACGGCCTCGTCGTAGCTGATCCGTGGGAAGGGTGGGCTGACGCGCTCCAGCGCGCTCGTATCGCGCTCCAGCACCTTCAGCTCTTCGCGGCGCTCGGCCAGCACCGTCTGCACGATGGATGACACGAAGTCCTGCTCCATGTCCATCAGGTCTTCCAGCGAGAAGAAGGCCATCTCCGGCTCGACCATCCAGAACTCGGTCAGGTGGCGGCGCGTCTTCGACTTCTCGGCGCGGAACGTCGGCCCGAAGCAGTACACCTTGCCAAAGGCCATGATGTCCGCCTCGTTGTAGAGCTGCCCGGTTTGCGCCAGGTAGGCCGGCTCGTCGAAGTAGTCGACCTCGAACAGCGAGGTGGTGTTCTCGCCGGCGGTCGGCGTGATGATCGGCGTGTCCATGTTGAGGTAGCCGTGATCGTCCAGCCAGTTGCGGATGGCCCGCGTCACGGTCGCCCGGATGCGCAGAGTCGCCCACTGCTGCGACGATCGGATCCACAGGTGCCGGTTGTCCATCAGGAACTCGGTGCCGTGCTCCTTCGGCGTGATCGGGTACGCCTCGGCGATCTGCAACGCCTCGATGGCCGTCACGCCCAGCTCGTAGCCGCCGGGCACGCCGGGCGCGCGCTCGTCCTTGCGGATGGTGCCCGTCACGCGCAGCGACGACTCCTGCGTCAGCGCCAGCGCCGCCGCGAACACCTCCTCGCTGACGCTCTTCTGGAACACCACGCACTGGGCGATGCCGGTGCCGTCGCGCAGCAGCAGGAACTGGAGCTTGCCCTTGTCGGTCTTGTTGTACAGCCAGCCCTGCAGGGTGACTTCCTGCCCGTCGTAGTGGGCGATATCTTCGATGGCAATGATTTCGGCCACGGCGTGTCTCCTTCTCAGATGCAGTGGGGATGGTCGCGGAGATTGTACCCCACGGCGCAGGGCGGGCAAAAGCGGGCCTCAGGAAACCAGCCCCTCGCTGATGACCTGCGTGACCTCGCGGTTGATCACGTCGGCGTAATCGGGGAACTCGCGGCGCAGCGCCCACAGCGTACCGACCGCCTGCCTGCGCACGATCTTGGCGCGGTCGCGCAGCAAGGGGAGCAGCAGCGACACCACACGGTGATCGTGTGCCCGGCCCAGCGCGATCACGGCTTTGCGCCGCACCTCGGAGTGCCCGTCGGCCAACGCCTCGGCCAGCGCGTCGAAGGCGTCGGGATCGTGGTAGCGGGCCAGCGCCACGACCGCATCGCGCCGCACCCGCATTTCGTGGTCCGACAGCATCGCGCGGATCGCCGGAACCGCGCCGCGCAGCCGTCGCCTGCTGGCGACCATCATCGCCAGGCGGCGGATCTGCTCGTCGTCGTGCTCAAGCAGCGCCACGATCTTCGGGACGTCGCTGCGGCGGCGGGCGTGGCTCAGCGCGCGGGCGGCGGGGGTCCGCAGGAAGACCTCGTCGCCGGTTAGCAGGTCGAACAGCAGCGGCGTGACGCGCGGATCGCGGAAGCGCGACAGCGTGCCCACCGCCTGGATGCGGTACAGGTCGCCCGCGGAGCGGTCGGCGGCAGCCCGCAGCAGCGCGTCGAGCACCTCGCGAGGCCGCACCACGCCCAGGAACACCCGGACTTCGTGCAGGTCCAGCCCGACCTGCCGATTGAGCGCCAGCGGCGCGATCCAGTCGGCAAGCTGGGGGATGGTCGACGGGTCGGCCCGGCAGATGCGGGCCAGCACCTCAAACGCCCGCATGACGCGAATGTGCGAGTCGCCGACGTCCTCGGCTGCTGCAGCCATCAGCGGCGGCAGCGCCACTGCCCCCAGCCTGACCAGCGCGTCGCGGGTGACCGCCGTCATGCTGTAGATCGTGCCGGCGAGCAGCAGCCCGACCAGCGCATCGGCGGCGCGCGGGTCGGCGGTGTCGCCCAGCCGCTCGATCAGCAGGCGCGGCGTCAGGTAATCGTGGCTCCGCAGCGCCTCGTCGAGCAGGTCGATCAGCACCGGGACTGTCCGCGGGCGGCTCTCGGGATGCGCCACGGCCAGCATGGCGATCACGCGGGTGGCGGCGTAGCGTTTGCGCAGTTCGTCGTCGTGCAGCAGGCTGATCAGCTGCGGCAGCGCCCCGGCCAGCCGTGCAACCAGCGCCTCGTTCGAGAGCGCGCTGTCCTCGTCGAAATCCAGCAGGGCGCGCAGCAGCAAATCCTCGCCGCCGATGAACGGCTCGCGCCCGGTCATGTCGCTGCCGGCAGGCAGGGAGGGCTCGCGGCCTGTGGTGGGATCGTCGCTCATGGCTCACTTGCTCCTGACAGACCAGCCAGTCCTCAGTGATAGACGTTCAGCGCGGCCTGGAAGGCCAGCGTTTGCAGTACCAGCAGGCCGCTCAGCAGCACGCCGTAACCCGCCGGGCTGACGTTCTCCCCGGCGATGTCGTGCGCGGCAGCCCAGGCCAGCAGCGGCATCACGTACAGCAGCGTGCGGGCCGTCTCGCCGCGCAGCCCGCCCGACACGTCCATCGCGATCATCGACAGCACAAACGCGGCCAGTAGCCAGTCGGCGGGACCCAGCCGGACGCGCAGGATCATGCCTTTGCCCAGCCGCAGCAGCCCGCGCAGATAGTGGAAGGCGACCGGCACGCCGGCGAACAGCAGCACATCGTAGGGGTTGTAGAACAGCCACAGCCAGTAGGAGCGATTGCGGCTGTTTTCGTGTGAGTGCATCGCCGCCAGGAACGCGCCGATGGGATTGAAGCCGAACAGCAGCCAGGGGATGATCCACACAACCAGCCCGCCCGCCGCCAGCGCCAGCAGATCGAGAGCAAGCTGCTTCAGACCGGGACGGCGATAGTGGCCCGTATAGTGGAAGACCGTCACCAGCGCCAGCATCAATGCCAGCGGGATCATGCTGTAGCTCATGAAGGTGCCCAGCCCGCCGACCAGCCCGCCCAGCGCGATACGCCAGCGCTGGCGGTCGGCCAGCCCACCGGCGGTCAGCCACACCGCCGTGATGGCGATCAGCGCGTAAGTGCCGTCGACCACCGGCAGGAACAACGCCATGCCCGGCACAAACGCGTATAAGATCGCGGCCAGCCGCGCGGCGCGCTCGCCGCTGAGCCGCCGAGCCAGCCGGTACAGGGGCAGGATGCTGAGCGCATTGAGCGCCGGCACGATCAGCGACACAGCGATCCCGGCTACGATGTCGGGCGTCGCGTAGCTGTTGATCCAGCCGGGCAGGCCCGCCAGCCGGGGCTGAATCACCGGCGCGGCCAGCCGGGTGACGAACGGCAGCCCGCGAACGACGTGGATGATCGACCAGAAGAAGAGGGTATTGCCGGGCGGGTGGCTGCGCTGGCGGTAGGCAAGCTGGGCATGCTGCGCGACGTAGGTGCGCAGGAATTCGGGCATATTGTCGATGCGGACGGCGGCCCCGAACACGCTGAAGTAGGCCGGATTGAGCGTGCGGGCCACGATCTGCAATCCGTGATGGCCGATGCTCATCACCGCCAGCCAGAAGGCGAACGCCAGCCCGGCCAGCGCCAGCAGCGTCCACACCCGCAGGCGGGCCAGGTTGCGCGTCAGAAGCGCCCACAGCCCGATCAGCCCAGCCACACCCAGCGGCAGCAGCAGCCACGCGGGCCGCACGTCGGGCGGCCACACATGATGCCACTGCCATTCGGGCGGGTACGGTGCAGGGCCGCGCAGCAGCGGCGTCACGTCGAAGACAATCGCCGCGCTGAGCAGCAGCGTCAGGATGGTCACCGCGCGGGCCAGCGGGTCGCGCGAGAGGCGGCTGAAGAAGCGCTTCATTTGCCCATCTCGATGATGCGTGGCAGATCCCCCCAATTTTGTGGCGGCGCAGCGGCGGCCCGCATCACGCGACACGCCTGTCTGCCACTCAGAAGCCGCAGCCCACCTCGCCGGTGTACTTGCCGACCGGCATCAGCAGGATGCGGTCGTCGCCGCCCCACGACACATAGTACACCCAGTTGGTCTCGTATGGGCCGAACCAGCGCTTGACAAGGTTCAGGTCGTTGCCGGGCGGCACATTGCACAGCTCTGAATAGTAGAGCGCGTAGTCGGCGGCCTGCGCCGGGCTGTCGACGACGCCAGGGAAGCTCGCGCTGCCGACCACACGGATCAGATCGGCGGTGACTTTGGGTGACAGGTAGACCGGGTCGGTGGGATGCGCCTCCAGGTACTGCGCGAACTCGCGGACAAAGCGGTCGGTGCCCCGGCTCTGGATGGTACCCGCTGCGTAGAACAGCCAGCCCGCGTTGACGATCAGCGCCAGCGCCGCCAGCGCGGTCACCGCCGCACGCAGCCGCCAGTCCTTGAGCTGTTCAACGATCCACGCCACGCCCCGCGCGGCGAAGATCGCGAAGAAGGGCAGCAGGATCAACACGTTGCGCACGATCATCGTCCGGCTGTCGACCACGAAGAACAGCAGGTAGGCGACCGGGAAGCTGAAGAACAGCAGCGCCGCGCGCCACGACTCGCGGGCCAGCGCCACCACGCCGACCAGCAGCATGGCGAAGATCAGCGCGGCCAGTGCCCGGAAGTGTGAGAACGCCTGCAGCGAGAAATACAGCGCCATGCGGCCCAAATGATCGAGGCCGCGCCCGACGGTGTGGTAGGCCATGCCCTTCGAGTAGATGCGCTGGGTCTGCTTGAGGCTGGCAATGAAGGCGTCGGGCTCAAGGATCGTGCCCGGCGTGACGATCAGGTACGCGAGGCCGAACAGAAAGCCAACCTCGGCCAGCATCGGCAGCAGGCCGCGCAGCACCGACTGGCGGTCCCAGTTCATCACGGTCAGGATGACCAGCGGCACGACGAACAGCCCGGCGGGGTACTTGGTGGCAGTCGCCAGCCCGGAGGCAATCGCCGCCAGCCGCAGCAGCGTGCGGTTTTGCGGGTTGACGTAGGCCAGCACGACGAACATCAGCGCCATCGCGCCGAACTGCATCATGATGGCATCGGGCGCGACGAAGCGGCTGTGATAGGCCGTCTCCCACGAGAGGCCGAGGAAGCCGGCGGCCAGCAGCGCCTCAGTCCAGCGCCCGCGCCACTTCAGCACGGCGATATAGATCCACAGTGCAGCCAGTGAGGCGATCAGGATGAACACCACGCGGTTTTCGAGCAGGTACTGCCGGCTGTCGACAAAGGCCAGCAGATGGAAGCTCTGCGAGCGCATGGCGTAGGGGATGGTCGGCGCGATGACCAGCAGCGAGATCCAGTAGATCATCGCCGGGTAGTCATACCAGCGCGGCAGCAGCAGGTGCGACCTGACAGTGTTGGCAATCTTGAGCAGGTTAAGATGCTCATCCCAGTGGTAGCCGTAGTCGAGGCCCATCAGGCCGCTGCCGGCGACAATCGCCAGCAGCACGACCGGCGCGGCCAGCGTCGCCCAGCGGGCCACCGCCGGTGACTCGGCCCACGTCATGAGCGGTGGTCGGGATGGGCTTGGCGGGTCAGTTCGCATACCGGTCATCCTTTGCCGACAGGGATCACGCGTGCATTATACCCTCACCCTCGCTCCATCTCCCAAACACGGCGCGCGGTCGATGAGAGAGGGGAGCACGCTGACATCCTGCGCTTTCATGCTGTACAATCACTGCATGAGCAAGCCACCGATCATCGTCACCGGCTCGCCAGAATGGGCAGACGACATCGAGCGTGCCGCCGCGCCGCTGGGTTTCCCCGTCACGCGCTACGGCGCGGCGGATGGCTACGTCGCCCGGCTGGCAGACGACCACGCCGCGCTGATTGTCGTCGATGGCAGCCGGCCCGACTGGGCCTTCTGGACCACGACGCCCAAGGTCAGCCCGGCCACGCGCCGCATCCCGGTGCTGGTGGTGGCGCGCGCCGGGGCGGCCCGCCGCCGGGCGCAGGTCGCCGGGGCCGACTTCGCCATCGCGCCGGCGGAGATCGCCGCGCGGCTGCCGCACCTGCTGGCCGAGCACGCCCGCGTGCAGCCTCGCGACCAGCGGGCCGCGCTCGAAGCGCAGTGTGCCGGGCCGCTGCCCCCGCCCTGCCGTGAGGCGGTCGAGAAGTTCAACGCCGGGCAGTACTATAAGCAGCACGACCTGTTCGAAGCGCAGTGGATGGCCGAGGACGGCCCGGTACGCGACCTGTACCGGGCGGTGCTTCAGGTGGGGATCGCCTATTTCCAGATCACGCGCGGGAACCGCAATGGGGCGCACAAGATGCTGCTGCGCGCCGTCCAGTGGCTGGACGCCATGCCCGACGCCTGCCAGGGGATCGACGTGGCCCGGCTGCGCGCCGACGCAGGCCGCGTCCGCGCCGCACTGGAGGCGCTGCCGGAGGGCAGCGACCTGAGCGGCTTCGACATGTCTTTGCTGGGCAAGATTCACATGGTAGGGGAGGATTGAGGATCGCCGGGCATCAAAAGGCCGCCCTCAGGCGGCCATCACGCCGGCTTTGGCCAGCGATGCGCGGAACTTCTCCATCGTGAAATCACCTTTGACCATCACCGCCCGAACGCCCGGCAGGCGATCCATGTTGTGGACGCTGTCGGCGATGCCCGACAGCAGGATCACCGGGATCTTGTGGCCGACGAACTCCCGCTGGAGGTGCATCAGCGTCGTGAAGCCGTCCATCACCGGCATCATCAGGTCGAGGATGATGGCCTGTGGAGCCTGCTCGCGGATGATCGTCAGCGCCTCGCTGCCATTGATGGCAGTACGCCCGATCAGGCCCAGCAGACCCAGCGCCTGTGTCACCAGGAATCGCACATCTGGATCATCGTCGACGATCAGGATGTAGCCGTCCATAGAATGGATCCGTTCCATAAGCCCCATCAAATCACTTGTACCACACACACTTAGCCATATTGATCATACAGGAGAATCGCAGCCGACACCAATGGGAAATATGGGGGATTTGATAGGCGTCTTTCGTCTCCTGTACAATACAGTCTGACAGCATGCCGACGCCGTTTCCGGCTCAATTACCAGTAGAGGATGTCAGCCCATGCCCGAATTCTTTACACTTGTTCCGCCTGACGAGGCCCGCGCGCGCATCCTGGCCGCTGTGCAGCCGCTGGGCGACGTGGAGACCGTGCCAACCGTCGACGCGCTGCGCCGCGTAATGGCCGCCGACGTGACAAGCCCGCAGGTGCTGCCCGAATTCCGCCGCAGCACGGTCGACGGCTACGCCGTGCGCGCGCAGGACACCTTCGGCGCGAGCGAGTCGCTGCCCGCTTACCTCAGGCTGATCGGCGAGGTGCCGATGGGCCAGGTTGCCGCGCTGACGATCGCGCCCGGCACGCTGGCGACGGTCCACACCGGCGGCAACGTGCCCGATGGCGCGGACGCGGTGGTGATGATCGAGTACACGCATACCACCGGCGAAGACGAGGTCGAGGTGCGGCGGCCCGCCGCGCCCGGCGAGAACGTCATCCAGCCCGGCGAGGACATCAACACTGGCGACCTGATCCTGCCGCGCGGCCACCGCCTGCGCGAGCAGGATATCGGCGGCCTGATGGCGGTCGGCATCACCGAGGTACAGGTGATGCGCCAGCCGCGCGTGGCGGTGTTCGCCACCGGCGACGAAGTCATCCCCCCTGACCAGTCCACCCTGCCCGGCCAGGTGCGCGACGTGAACAGCCACACCGTCGCGGCGCTGGCCGAGCAGGCGGGCGCGATCGCCATC
Source organism: uncultured Chloroflexia bacterium (assembly GCA_963787375.1). Taxonomy (GTDB): domain Bacteria; phylum Chloroflexota; class Anaerolineae; order Aggregatilineales; family UBA3940; genus CAWBCR01. Next base: position 11,943 of record CAWBCR010000008.1, read on the forward strand.
CGAGGCGGCATTCTGCCCGACCAGTTCGACCTGATCCTGGAGCGCGTGCGGGCGGCCATCGCCGACGGGGCCGACATGGTGGTGCTCTCGGCGGGCAGCTCGGTCTCGGTGCGCGACCTGACCGCCGATGTGTTCAACAAAGTCGGGGAGCCGGGGGTGCTGGTACACGGCATCGCCACCAAGCCCGGCAAGCCAACGATCCTGGGCGTGGGCGGCGGCGTGCCGCTGATCGGGCTGCCGGGCAACCCGGTCAGCGCCTTCGTGCAGTTCCTGATGGTGTGCACGCCGGTGATCTATCGCTTGCAGGGGGCGGAGACGCCGCGCAGCCTGTTTGTGCGGGCCAGGCTTGCCACGAACGTCGCCAGCGTCGCCGGGCGCGAGGATTACGTCCCGACGCGGCTGATCGATACCGACGAGGGGCTGACAGCCGACCCGATCTTCTTCAAGAGCAACCTGATCTTCACGCTGGTCCACGCTGACGGGTTGATCCGCGTGCCGCTCAACACGACGGGACTGGAGGCCGGGGAGATGGTCGAGGTGCGCATGTTCTGAATGGCGCGCTGTGCGCGAATACATTGAATTCAACCCGGCCCGATGGGCCAACGACCCTGACAACCTTTGACGCAAGGGGATTGACCATGCCAGGCTGCACCGAACCCCCACTGCCTCTTCCGCCGCCGCTGCGCGGCGCGGAGACCGGCACCTTTACCGAATATTCTATCGCCACGCGGCTGCCGGACATTGCCCGGCGGGTGCTGAACGAAAACGACCTGCCGCCCGACACGGTCGAGCGCATCAGGGAACTGGCGGATGGCATCCCGAATGCCCCCATCCGCCTGCTGGATGCGCCCGACGCGCCTGATGCCGCCGACTGGGCAAACTACGTGCAGCCCTATGTCGGCCAGACCTGGCTGGAGCCGCCGTGGTTCTTCGCAGAAACCTACTTCTACCGCCGCCTGCTGGAGGCGACCGGCTACTGGCAGTCCGGCGCAGGCGAAGAGCTTGATCCGTTCCGGGCGCAGAAGGAGCAGGGGCTGGAGGTCGCACGCGAGGGCATTGGCGCGCTGGCCGACCGCCTCGAACGGCACATCGCGGCAGGCTGGCAGCCCAACTCCTTCGCCGACCTGCTGCACGTCGCGCTGTGGGGCAATCAGGCCGACCTCAGCCTGTGGCCCGCCGAACAGGACGACAAACCCGACCATCACGGCGCAGACGCGCAGGCCGCGCACACGCTCGCCGACGACGCGATCCTGGCCGTGGCATACCTCGCCGCGCGGCGCGGGCAGCCGGGGCGGCTCGACCTGCTGGCCGACAACGCTGGGCTTTGAGCTGGTGTGCGACCTGGCGCTGATCGATTATGCGCTCAGCACGCGCGCGGCCTCCTCGGCGGTGATTCGCCTCAAGGCGCATCCCACGTTTGTGTCCGACGCGATGGTCAAGGATGTGCACCACACGATCAACTTCCTGGCCGGCTGTGGCGGCACGGCGCGCGCCCTTGCCGCGCGGCTGCGCGATCATCTCACGGGGGGCCGGCTGCGGCTCACCTCGCTGGACTTCTGGACCTCTCCGCTGGAGGGTTGGCGCATGCCGCCGGTCACACGCCGCGCGCTGTCCGAGGCGATGCTGGTCGTCAGCAAGGGCGACGCGCACTACCGCCGCCTGCTCGGCGACCGCCACTGGCCGCCCACCACGCCCTTCGCCGACATCGCGTGCTACTTCCCGGCGCCGGTCGTCGCGCTGCGCACCTGCAAGTCCGAGGTGGCAGTCGGGTTGGAGCCGGGCCAGGTGGAATGGGTCGCCGCGCAGGACGCCGACTGGCTGGTCGACGGGCGCTGGGGGATGGTGCAGTTCGCGATCCCGGAGCAGTGGCAGAGCCCTCAGTACTAGGGGAATCGGAAAGGACTACCATGGATCACACCAATCTGGCGGGACAGGTCGTCGTCGTCACCGGCGGTGGAACGGGCATCGGGCGCGGCGTGGCGCTGGCGCTCGGGGCGGCAGGCGCGCATGTCGTCATCTGCGGGCGGCGCGCCAGGCCGCTCGATGAGACGATAGGGGCCATCACCGACGCGGGCGGCAGCGGGCTCGCCGTGCAGGCCGACGTGTCGCAGGTGGCAGACGCCGAGCGGGTGGTCGCGCGGGCGGTCGAGGCGTTTGGGCCGGTCGACGTGCTGGTCAACAACGCCGCCGTCGACGGGGGCGGGCGCATCCACGAGCACAGCGTTGAAGACTGGGACCGCGTCATCGCCACCAACCTGCGCGGGCCGTTCCTGATGGCGCGCGCCGTGCTGCCGATGATGCGCGAACGGCGGCGCGGGCATATCATTAACATCAGCTCCAGAGTCGGGCACCGAGCACTACGAAGGCGACGGCGCGTATGGCGTCTCGAAGCACGCGCTCAACGCGCTGGGCGAATATATCCAGCGCGAGAACCAGGACCTCGGCATCCGCGTCGACACGATCTGCCCCGGCATGGTCGTCACCGAGATGACGCAGGACTCGGTGGGGCTGGATCACAGCAAGTGCCTGACGCCGGAGGACATCGCCGAGCTGGCGCTGTGGCTGCTGGAACGGCGGCCTAACATCAAGATCGGCACGGCGGTGCTGATCCAGACGATGCTGAACCCGTGGGCCTGACCCGTCAGCGTGGCGCGGGCCCAGGAAGGGACACACGATGTACCTGCTGATCCTCGCGATCCTGTTCGTCCTGGCGCTGGTGTGGGCGCTGCGCAGGCCGAAGCGCGTCTCCGCGCTGACGCCCGCGCTGATCGGGCTGGCGCTGGCAGCGGGCATCACCTCGCTGACGGCGCAGTCTCCCACCGACAGCCAGATCATCCTGGTGACGTGGGCTATCGTCATCGTCTTCTACGCGATCTTCACCGAGCTGGACAGGCCGGAGCTTGGGACCATCCTGTACGTGTTTCTGGTGGCGTTGGCGGCGTTTGCCTCGCTGGTCAGCATCTGGCTGGCTGCCCGCGCGCTGGCCGGCGGCCAGCCAATTGACTACGTGCAGGTCCGGGCGACCGGGCTGGTGGCCCACGCCAACGTGCTGGCGGTCATCATGATCGGCACGATGGCGCTGGGCGTCCAGCGGCTGCTCGACGGGCAGGGGCGGCGCGGCTGGACGATAGCCGGGCTGGTCATCGCCTATCTGGCGCTGGCGCTGACCGTTTCACGCGGGGCGTGGATCGGCTGGCTGATCGGGCTGGTCGTGCTCGCCGCGCTGATCGCGCCGGTGCGGCGCTGGCTGCTCACCCCGCGCTGGCTGGCGATGTGTGTGGTCGTGCTGGCGCTGACCAATCCGCAGGGGGTGCGCATCCTGCTGCGGCTGGCCAACACGTCCGGCGAGGTCGGCGCGGCGGTGGCGGCGGAAACCACCAGCAGCGGGCGCATGCCGGTGTGGCTGGGCGCGATTGGCTTCTTCAGGCAGCACCCGCTGGTCGGCATCGGCCCGTGGAACTTCGGGCCGATCTACAACGAAGGCGCGCCGCCCAACGCCTTTTACTGGGCGCACGCGCACAACGTCGTGCTGACGTTCGCTGCCGAGGAGGGCCTCGCCGGGCTGCTGGCGCTGGCGGCGCTGGTTGGGATCGTGGGCTGGTCGATGTGGCGCGGGCTGCACGACGATCAGCGCCGAACAGGCGCGGCGCTGGCGGCGGCGCTGGCCGCTGCGCTGCTGGTCGACGCCATGTTTGATTACGCCTATCGCGGGCCGGGGACGATCCTGCTGCTGCTGCTGATCTGGAACCGGCTGCTGCCCGAAAACGTGTCCGCCCGCTGGCGTCCGTGGGTGACGTGGGCGACAGTCGCGACGGTGGGGCTGATGGGCGTCGTGGAATGGATAATCATACGGTGAGATCATGACAGATACCGGGTTCATTTCTCTGTTCGATAGCGTTCGATCCGCCGCCCAGCGCATCGAGGGCCACGCGCACCGCACGCCGATCATGACCTCGCGCACGCTCGACGCGCAGGCCGGGGCGCGCGTGTTCCTGAAGTGCGAAAACCTGCAGCGCATGGGGGCCTTCAAGTACCGGGGCGCGTACAACGCCATCAGCCAGCTTTCAGACGGCGGAGAAGGCGCGTGGCGTGATCACCTATTCGTCGGGCAATCACGCGCAGGCCGTGGCGCTGGTGTGCCGCGAGCTGGGCATCCAGGCGACCATTGTCATGCCCAACGACGCGCCCGCCACCAAGCGCGTTGCCACCGAGGGCTACGGCGCGGCGGTCGTCGGCTACGACCCAACTCAGTCCGACCGCAAGCAGATCGCCGAGGCGCTGGCCGCCGAGCGCGGCTATACCGTCGTGCCGCCCTTCGACCACCCGCACGTGGTGGCCGGGCAGGGCACTGCCGCGCTGGAGCTGTTCGAGGACGCGGGCGCGCTCGAAGTGCTGCTGGTGCCGTGCGGCGGCGGCGGGCTGTTGAGCGGATCGGCGATTGCGGCCAAGGGCATGGCCCCCGGCTGTAAGGTGATCGGCATCGAGCCGGAGGTAGCCGACGACGCCGTGCGCTCGTTCCGCACCCGCACGCTGCAAACCGTCCACAACCCGCCGACCATCGCCGACGGCACGCGCACGTCGTCGCTGGGCGCGGTGACGTTCCCGCTGGTGCTGCAATACGTCGACGACATGCAGACGGTCACTGAGGGGGCGATTAAAGACGCGGTGCGCTTCCTGTTCTACCGCGTCAAGCTGGTCGTCGAGCCGTCGGGGGCGCTGGGTGTCGCGGCGCTGCTGAACGGGGCGTTCGCCGGGCGTGGGCGCGTGGGCGTGATCCTCAGCGGTGGCAACGTCGACGGGCCGACGATGGTGGGGATACTGGAAGGGCAGTGAGGCCTTGCCTCGATTCTCGCCGCCGGCTCGAAGCTCATCCGGGCCGATCTGTAGCGAGTGGGTTGGGCGGCAGCGCAGCATCACGGCGTGAACGGCCCGCTGCTGATCGGCTCCATGTGCTGCGTCGACGTTTCGAGCTGTATCAGGGCCGCGTAAATCGCTTCAAATCGGTCATCGGCAACACCGGCCCACTTGGCAACGGTCCGAGCCTCTCCAGCCGCATTGGTCAGCGTGATCGTGGGGCGTGCTTCATCGGGTATGCCAGGGCGGTCCGCGGGCTGGATCGTCACGAAATCGTATTGCAGAAATACGTTCAGCAGCCGCTGCCAGCCAGCCCTGTCAATAGCAAACGCGTAGCGGCGCTCGAACATCCCGCGCTCGACAATCTGCACGACCACCTGCCCCGAACCCGCCGCAGTGATCTTGCGCCCACCCCATAAGCCCTGCACGTCGCACAGCGCGATATGCGTATCGGGCCACTGCTGCTCGTCGCCGAGGAAAGTCCGCGTTGCATTGACTGTGTCCATCATCGCTCCCCTTTGACCGGCTTATGCAGGGTCTGTGACAGGCATCCGTCCCCCCGCTATTATGCTGCCGCCGCGCGCAAAGCGGCAAGCCCGTCTGGTGCGAGAACAATGCGCTGGCGGAGCCTGCAACATTTCAGTTCCGATCTGCGTAATGATATATGAGTGAGCGAGCAACCGATTTACTGGAACAGGAGATTGAGATGAGTCTGGTCCGTGCAATTCTGTGCATCATTTTCCCGCCGCTGGCGGTGCTCGACCGGGGCTGCGGGACCATCGTATTGGTATTCCTGCTGACGCTGGCCGGCTGGGTGCCGGGCGCGATTGCCGCGCTGCTGCTGAACTACGAAGCGGTGCAGCATCGTCGCGTGTACGGCTAGCAGGCGCACAGATCATCAGAGCGGCCCATTGTGGCCGCTCTTTTGTTTCCCCCTACCCCCCGATTTGCGACATCAGCCGCCCGGTGGGCACGTCGCCCTCGGCCAGGCCGTGGCCCCACGGCTTGCGCCACAGCGCCGCCCGGATATACGTGCGCAGGTGGTTCAGCGACACGCCGCCGCGCAGCGGCGTCAGCAGGTCAACCTCGCCCTCGCGCAGCAGGCACAGCCGCAGGAAACCGTCGGCGGTCAGGCGGGCGCGGGTGCACGCAGCGCAGAACGGGCTGGAGACGGTCGAGATGAAGCCCAGCGTGCCGCGCGCCCCGCGCACCCGGTACAGCCGCGCCTCGCCGTGCAGCCGCCCGCCGTCGAGCGGCTCCAGCGGCCCCAGCGCATCGCCGATGCGCGCGCGGATCTCGTCCTCCGGCACGATCTGTGCCTGCGCGAAGTCTGATGTCCCCGCGATAGGCATCATCTCGATGAAGCGTACCTGCCAGTCACGGTCCAGGGTCAGCCGCGCCAGGTCGACCACGTCCTGCTCGTTCGTATCGCGCGCCACCACCGTGTTGATCTTGATCGGCAGCAGGCCCGCCGCCTCAGCCGCCTCGATGCCCGCCCGCACCTCGGACAACTGGCCCAGCCGCGTCATCTCGTGGAAGCGATCCGGGTCGAGTGTGTCGACGCTGATGTTGCAGCGCGACAGCCCGGCCTCTTTGAGCGGCTCGGCCAGCGCGGCCAGCAGCGTGCCATTGGTCGTCATCGACACGTCACGCACGCCGGGCAGGGCCGCCATGGCGCGCACCAGCTCGACGATATCGGGGCGCACGGTCGGCTCGCCGCCGGTCAGCCGGAACTTGTCGAAGCCCAGCTCGGCGAACAGCCGCACCAGCGTCAGCATTTCGTCGTCGGTCATCAGCTTGTGGTTTGGCTGGAACGTGGTGTGCTCCGGCATGCAGTACACGCAGCGCAAATTGCAGCGGTCGGTCAGCGACACGCGCAGATAATGGAGATTGCGTCCAAAGCGGTCGACGGTCACGCAGGGATGGTCCTCTCAGCCGGGCACAAAGCGGCCCGAACAGGCGTCTGGCGTTGCTCCGATCATAATGGCTGTGGCGCAGCCCGGCACGTGAGACCTGTCACGTCATGCGGAGACAATTTGCACTTCACGCAAGGGCGGGAGTATTCTATACTTACAATCTGAATATCACGAATCTAAGTAGTCTGTCTCACAATAGTCTTCGGTGGAGGACAACATGCCGCGACGTGTCAAAATGAAACCTCTGACCGAAAAGGAACGCGAAACGCTTATCAGGCTGAGCCGGTCGCGCACAGCGCCCAGCCGAATAGTGGAACGCGCTGAGGCGATGTTGCAGATGTACGAAGGGCAATCCGTTCAGCAGATAGCCCGGAATATAGGGCGGACTTGCGGAGCAGTCTATAACTGGGTCAAACGGTTCAACCAGGAGGGGATAAGCGGTCTGGATGATAAGCCGCGCTCCGGGCGACCCCTGATCTACTCTGAGGAGGAGCGGGGACAGATCATCGCGGTGGCGCGCATCCATCCCCAGAAGATGGGCAGGCCCTACGCCTATTGGACACTCTCCCGGCTGGCCGAGGTTGTGAACAACGACCTGAACATCGGTGTCTCACAGGCGCAGTTGGCGCGGATATTGGGAGAAGAAGGGCTGCGCTGGTACCGGGAAGGGAAGCGCTTCACCGAACGGCCTGAACCCCAGTATGCGGCAAAAGGCGGGGCCACAATCGGCCTGCATATCGAGGCCGATTGATCCTGAAGACTTGTGAGAGTGACCGCTAAGCATAAGAAGAAAGCACCGTGACCAAACCTGCACACAGCGGTTTTGCGACCTATCCCCTGCGCTTCGCGGCGCTGGGCCTGCTGATGGCCGGTCCTCAGCACGGCTACCGGCTGCACCGCCGCTTCGGTGAGGCGTTCGGGCTGATCTGGAAAGCGGGCCAGACCAAGTTCTACGCGACGCTCAACGCGCTCGAAGACGAGGGGCTGATCACCGCCACCAGCGAGCCGCAGGCAGGCCGCCCGGCGCGCCGGGTCTACCATCTGGCCGATGCCGGGCGCGACGCGTTTCTGGGCTGGCTGCACCAGCCCGTCACCGCGATGCGCTCGGTGCGCGTCGAGCTGATGGCCAAGCTGCGCTTCTTCGACCTGCTCGGTCTGCCGGGCGCGGACGCGCTGATCGGGCAGCAGGTGGCGGCCTTCGAGGCCATGCGCGCCGAGTGGGCGCAGCAGGCGCAGGCCGACAACTCCTTCACCCGGCTGGTCAACGATTACCGCGCGCGCCAGGCGCAGTTCATCATCGACTGGCTGCGCGCCTATCAGGCGGAACTGGAACACCAATCAGATTCATTCAACGAGGAGAGTGACCGATCATGAACAGCATCCGCAAACACCTGATGCCGGCGGTCGCGCTGCTGGCCCTGGCAGCCCTGCTGGCGGCCTGCGCCGCCCCGACGCCTGCGCCCACCGCCGCGCCGCCCACCGCCCCACCGCCCACCACCGCACCGACGGCTGCTCCCGCCGAGCCGACCACTGCGCCGACTGCGCCGCCCACCGCCGAGCCGACGGCCTCCGAGCCGCAGCGGCTGATCCTGGCGACCACGACCAGCACGCAGGACTCCGGCCTGCTGGATTACATCCTGCCCGACTTCGAGTCGAAGTACAACGCCACCGTCGACGTGATCGCGGTGGGCACCGGGCAGGCCATCGCTATGGGCACCTCCGGCGACGCCGACGTGCTGCTGGTCCACGCCCGCAGCCAGGAAGATGCCTTTGTCGCGGCAGGTGACGGCACGCAGCGCTACGACGTGATGTACAATGACTTCGTGATCGTCGGGCCGGCCAGCGACCCGGCGGGCATCAAGGGCATGACCAGCGCCGCCGACGCCTTCACGCAGATCGCCGACAAGCAGGCCACGTTCATCTCGCGCGGGGATAACAGCGGCACCAACACCAAGGAGCTGGCCATCTGGGCGGCGGCGAACATCGAGCCCAGCGGCGACTGGTATCAGTCGGCGGGACAGGGCATGGGCGCAGTGCTGACCATGACCGGCGAGCAGCAGGCCTACACCCTCAGCGACCGCGCCACGTACCTTGCCATGAAGGCCCAGGGCCTCGACCTCGACGTGCTGGTCGAAGGCGACCCGATCCTGTTCAATCCCTATGGTGTGATCCCGGTCAACCCGGACAAGCACCCCGGCGTCAACAACGCGCTGGCGAATTCGTTCGTCGAGTGGATCACCTCGCTCGACACGCAGGAGCTGATCGCCAGCTACAAGGTGAACGGCACGCAGTTGTTCACGCCAAACTCGGAGCAGTGGCTGGCCGCGCACCCGAAGTAGCCACGGTTACCTCACCCCCTGCCCGTGCCTCTGCCGCGGCCATTCCCCCTCTCCAATTTGGCGAGGGGGAGGGAGACGGCAGCTCACGGCTGCCGCCGGAAGGGGGTGAGGTCACCCGCAGGAGGTCCCTCATACACACCATCCTCACCGCCATCGCCCAGGCGTTGCACCTGATCCTCACGCTCGACCCGGTGGTCGTGCAGATCGCCGGGCGATCCTTGCACGTGACGGCCCTCGCCCTGTCCGTGAGCACCGTGCTGGGTGTGCCGGGCGGCGCGTGGCTGGCGCTGACGCGCTTCCCCGGCAAGCGGCTGTTCACCGCCTTCATCTACACCGGGATGGGCATGCCGCCGGTCGTGGCCGGGCTGGTGGTCTACCTGATCCTGTCGCGCAGCGGGCCGCTGGGCGCGCTGGGCTGGCTGTTCACCATTAAGGCGATGGTCGTGGCGCAGGTGATTATCGCCACGCCGCTGATCGTCGGCGTGACGATGAGCGCCGTGCTGGCCGTCGACCCGCAGTTGGGTCAGCAGCTTCGCGCGCTGGGCGCGACCCGCCGCCAGGCGACGCTGGCCATCCTGGCCGAGGCGCGCGCCGGGGTGATCGTCGGGCTGGTGGCCGGGTTTGGCTCGATCATCTCCGAGGTCGGCGCGGTGATGCTGGTCGGTGGCAACATCGAGGGCCGCACCCGCGTGCTGACCACCGCCATCGTGCTGGAGACGCGCCAGGGCGATTTCAGCCTGGCGATGGCGCTGGGCATCATCCTGCTGGGGCTGTCGTTCATCGCCAACCTGGTGATGGCCTTCGGGCAGGGCAAATTGCAGGAGCCCTCGACGTGACGCCCGCCTACACGCTGGCCGACGCCCGGCAGACCTACGGCCCGCGCACCGTGTTGAACATCCCTTCGCTGACGGTCGAGCAGGGCGAGGTGCTGGCGGTCGTCGGGCCGAGCGGCGCGGGCAAGTCGACGCTGCTGCGACTGCTGGCGCTGCTCGAAGCGCCGGCGGCGGGCGCGGTGACGCTCCACACGCCGGACCGCGCGGTGACCACCGACACGGCCACGATTGCCGAGCGGCGGCAGATCGCGATGGTCTTCCAGCGCCCGGCGCTGCTGTCCCGCAGCGTGCGGGCCAACGTCGCCTACGGGCTGCGCGCGCGCGGCCTGCGCGACTCGACGGCGCGCGTCGACGAGGCGTTGGCCCGCGTCAAGCTCACGGCGCTGGCCGGGGCGCACCCGCGCACGCTGTCGGGCGGCGAGATGCAGCGTGTGGCGGTGGCGCGCGCGTTGGTCGTTGCGCCGCGCGTGCTGCTGCTCGACGAGCCGACCGCCAACCTCGACCCGGCCAACGTGCGCATCATCGAGGATCTGGTCCGCGAGCAGCACCAGCAGGCCGGCACGACCATCGTGCTGGTCACGCACAACGTCTTTCAGGCGCGGCGGCTGGCAGCGCGCGTGGTGTTCATCTTGGAAGGCGAGTTAGTCGAGGTCGCGCCGGTCGAGGAGTTCTTCAGCGCCCCGCGCGATCCGCGCAGCGCGGCGTTTGTATCAGGGGAGTTGGTGTACTAGCTGCGCGTACATTCGCGCAGATGCCGCTGCGCGCCACTGCCCTCTCCCGCCGGGAAAGGGGCGAGTCGAGGACGTGTCAACGTCCGAGACGGGGTGAGGGTAGATCACTCCTTGTCTTCCTCGCGATCCGGGATGCCCCGCGACTGGATCGCCGCGTCGCCGCTCAGGTGCTCGACGCTGCCCCACGACAGCAGCTCGGCCACCGGCTCGCCATCCTTCACGTCGATCCGCATCTCGGTGATCGAGCCGTTGCCGATGAAGCTGCTGGCCCGCTGTAGCACGTCGACGCCGGGGCAGAACATCGGCAGCGTCGCGATCAGGATCCCGCCGTGCCCCACCAGGATCAGCCGCTGCCCCTCGCGCCCGGCGAGCATCCGCAGCAGCCCGTCGCGCATGCGGCCCCACAGCGTGTGATAGTTGTCGCCGCCGTCGAAGCCCGCCTCGGCCTGCCCCGCGAACCACTTCATGAACACCTGGTGGTGATATTCCCAGTTCTCCGGCGTCGGCTCCAGTTCCATCGCGCCGACGTTCACCTCGCGGAACTGCTCCATCAGCACCGCCTCAAGCCCCAGCGCCGCCCCGATGATCGCGGCGGTCTCCGCCGTGCGCTTCATCGGCGAGGCGTACAGCGCGTCGATGGGCAGCGCCGAAAAATAGGCGGCGGTCTGCTGCGCCTGGAGCACGCCGCGCGGCGTCAGCCCGTAGTCGACCAGCCGCGACGAGAAGGCGTGGCTGACGTTGGCCGGGTTCTCCCCGTGCCGGACGAAATACAGCGTGTTCATGCGTTTCCTTTGCGGGAATTACGATTCGGGCGGGTCTTCCGGCTGGCTGCCGCCAAGCGCGTTCAGCGCGTGCGTCAGGTCGTCGGACGTCCAACGGCGGCGCGCCCGCCGGCGTGAGGATCGTCCGGCTGATGCCCATCAGCTCGTCGACCAGGTCGGTCCCCCGACTGTAGCGTGCGTTCGGGTCCTTGGCCATCGCCCGCATGATGATCTCGTCGACGCGCGGGTCGAGGTCGGGCTTGAGCGTCAGCGCGCTGGGCACCGGCTCGTAGACGTGCGCCATCATCACCTTGGTGCTCACCTCGTCGCGGAAGGGAAGCTGCCCGGTCAGCATCTCGAACAGCGTGACGCCCATCGCATACACGTCCGCCCGCCCGTCGACCAACTCCTCGCCCAGGATCTGCTCGGGCGACATGTAGCCAATGGTGCCCGCCAGAACGCGGCCCGGAAAGCGCCGAGTTGTCGGCGATAATCTTCACCAGCCCGAAGTCGGCCAGATACGCGCCGCCCTGCCGGTCAAACAGGATGTTGGCCGGTTTGAAATCGCGGTGGACGAGGTCGCGACTGTGCGCCTCGTCCAGCGCCTCGGCCATGCGCTCCAGGACCATCACGCAGTCGGAGAGAGGCAGCGATCCGTCCTTCAGCCAGTACGACAGCGAATTGTTGGGCATGTAGCGCATCACGATGTACTGCTGGCCATCATGTTCACCAAAGTCATACACCGGCACGACGTAGGCGTGCTCCAGCCCGGCAATGACCTGCGCCTCGGCCTGAAAGCGGGCGCGGAAAAACGGGTCCTCTGAGAGATCGCGGGCCATCATCTTGATCGCCACCCGGCGCTTCATGTAGGGGTCCTGCGCCGCGTAGACGGTCCCCATGCCGCCCTTGCCGATCTCTTTCTCGACGATGTAGCGCCCGATCCTGCTGGAGTCCATCTCCGCTCTCCTGTGGAAGGTACTGGCCCCCCGATCATAGGGGCATTTCGCGATCCTGCCAAGCGCTCACATGGTAGCCAGGTGCGAGGGCAGGATCTGCTCTTGCAGCAGCCGCTTGAACAGCGGCGTCTTGTCCTCGCCGTGCGCCGCCTGCCCGATCAGATCGTAGCCCGCCGTGTAGGTGAAGATATACGCCCGGAACAGCGGGTTGACGATAAAGCTGAGCACCTGCCGGGCGCGCGCCTCGGTCGCCAGCGCGTAGGTCTGCACGTACGCGACCGCCTGCTCCTCGTTCATCTCGCCGCTGTGCAGCTTGATCGCCACGTTGCCGCTGACGTAGCGCAGCGTGCGCCGCGCCTTCGCCACGCGTTCCAGGTCGGCGGGGACGGCGGTCGGCAGGTTGGCGGCGGTCAGGATGGCGTCGACCGTCCAGTCGTGCACGTCGCGGCCCGGGAAGATGATCTCCGCCGCCGTGGTGGCGATCCCCTCGGCGATGACCGCGCTCGGCGAGTGCAGCAGCGCGGCAGCGCACTCACCATACCCCTTCTCTTGATAGAGATAGCGTTCCTTGAGCTGGTGCTCGGTGTGGTGGCCGGGATAGCCTTCGTGCGCGAACAGGCCCAGCAGTTCCAGCGCCGACACGGGGATGTCGACGTTGACCTCGATCAGCGAGCGGGCGCTGCCCCGGTACCAGTTGTAGGCGCTCCACGGCTGCTTGCTGGTCAGCGCCACCTCGACGTCCTCGCCGTCGACCAGGTCGACGATCTCGCGGGTGCGGCGGCGGGTGATGTCTTTGGCGACCGCCAGCACGTCGAGCAGCTTGTCACCGGGGATGTCAAACGGCTTGCTCCACGCGTCAAGCCGCTCGGCGAGCGTCTCGCCGGCAGGCAGCACGGCGTCGAGCTCCGCGTGCGCGGCCAGAAACGTCGCTTCGTCAGTTGGGCGGGGCGTGATGTCGTACAGGCGGCTGACCTCGTCGACGTAGTCGAACTGCTCGCCCGCCTGCATGTGCAGCGTGCAGTCCATCGCGCGCAGCACGGCCACGAGGTGCGCCTGCCGTGCGGGGTCGGCACTGGGGATGCTGTCGTACAGCCGCGACAGGTCGTCGAGCAGGTCGGCGGGCGGCCTGGGCGGCGTGGCCGCGACCTCGGCCTTGATCTCCGGGGGGCCGTAGTAGGCGTCGACGTAGCCGGGGGTGTGCTTGTCGATCTCCAGCGCCAGGCGCAGGTAGGCGCGCCCGAAATCGTCAAGGGTTGGCATGGTGGCTGCTCCTCGATGGATGGAATGCGGCTGTAGTATAGCGCGGAATGGCAGAGGTGGCCGAGTTATGGGCCGGCAGATGGGGTATCCAACACCTGTCGGGCTGTGGACCTCACCCCTTGTCCTCGGCGACCTATAGTCGCCTCAGACGTTCCCCTCTCCGCCAGGCGGAGAGGGGAAAGACCGAGCGCAGCGAGGTCAGGGGTGAGGTTGGAATTTCCGTATCACGGGCACTGCAAGCAATGTCCGTATCGCGGGCATTGCAAGCAAGGCCCCTATTAGGGGCATTGCACGTAGCCCTGCTCCCACAGGCAGCCGATCGTGTTCGGGTGTGACGCCAGCGGGCAGGCGCGCTGCCCCTCGCGCCAGGCGGCGTACTCCGGCGACTCCCAGATGTCGCCGAGAGTTGTGTGATGGATGTCGCCCATCGCGACGTGCGCCACGTCGGTGCTGCTGCCGTCGACGTAATTGGGGTGGTCGTGCAGCAGCGGCAGGCACGGGCTGACCGCGCCATCCCAGCGGACGGCGGCAAAGCCACCGCGCGCGAACGGGCAGCCGCCGAATTCAGGCAGCGATGTGCTGTCTGCCGGCGTCGCGCCCAGCACGGCTTCGAGCGGCCCGGCGGTCGCCAGGTTGATGTCGAAGCGCGGCAGGTTCAGCACCGGCTGGCGCGGCGCGGGGTGGAACGGCAGCGCCGCCTCCGAGCGGCCATACAGCGCCTCCTCGGCCAGCTCCGGCGAGTGCGGCACGACGTTCGAGACGAGCACCTCGGACGCGCCGACGTGCGCCGCGAACCTCGCCAGGCGCGGCAGGTCGTCGATATTGCGCTTCATGGCGACAAAGGCGATGGCGATCTGCGGGCTTTCGTGGCGGCGGATGCCGCGCTGGAGCTTGAGGGCGCGCAGCGCGCGCAGGTTCTCGACCACGCTGCCCAGGCTGCCGCCCTTGCGAATGTCGGCGAAGCCGGCCTCGTTGACGCTGTCGATGGACACGATCAGGCGGTCGAGGCCCAGGTCGATCAGCGCCGAGGCGATGATGCGGTTGAGCATCGTGCCGTTGGTCATCATTTCGACCCGCGCGCCGGTTGACTTGGCAAGCTGGATGATGTGCAGGATGTCGGTGTGCAGCATGGGCTCGCCGTAGCCGCTGAGGTGGATGGTCGGCGGAGCGGGCAGCGCGCGAATCTGCTCAACCAGCGCCTCGGCGGTGTCCAGCGACATCGTACCGGTGACGACGTGCTGCGTGTGCCGCAGGCACATCGGGCAGCGCAGGTTGCAGGCCGTGGTTAATTCGATGTAGAGTTTGTTCAGGCGGTCCATGAGCGCTCCACTTGCGCGCAGCCCGGCGTTCTGGCTGCCGGTGCTGTCTGATTCAGTATCGCAGACGCGCCGCTGCGCTCCAAGTGTTAAATGTCATGGATGTGCGCTGTGACCGTCAGAACTCAGGGGTGACGTTGATCAGGTTGCGCAGGCAGGCTACAATGGGTGCGAACCGGACCCGACCCATTCCGTGAGGCGCACATGACACGCAGATCGTTCCTGCACGCCAGCCAGCTTGCCGCGCTGGCCCTGTTTCTCGACCGGGCGCTGCCGCGTGTGACGCGCGCCCAGTCGACGGGAGTCACCGCCACGACGCAGGTCACGCTGCGGCTGCGCAGCGCGCCCACCACCGATTCCGCGACGCTGGCGCTGGTCGGGGCGGGGACCACACTCAACGTGCTGGGCCGCAGCGCCGCCTCCAACTGGGTGCTGGTCAGCTACCGGAACACGCCGGGCTGGCTGGCGGCATGGTACTGCGCCATCTCCGGTGACCTGTCTAGCCGTGCCGGTTGCGGGCGGGCAGACGAATGCCGCGCCCTCAGCCGGCGCACCGCCGGCGGCATCGGCGGGGCTCAGCGCGACAGCGCTCAGCGGGCTGCGGCTGCGCAAAGGGCCCGGCACCGCCTACGTGACGCTGATCATCGTGCCCGCCGGGGCTGCGCTGACGGTCAGCGGGCGCAGCCCCGACAGCGCGTGGCTGGTCGCCGAGTACGGCGGCGTGCGCGGCTGGGCCGCCGGCTGGCTGCTGGCCGTCAGCGGCGGGGTGGCGGGGCTCCCGGTCGTCACCGGCGAGGTCAGCGGGGTCGCCGCGCCGCCGCCCGCGCCATCGCTGAGCATCCCGGCGACGTGGGGGCCGGTCCCCAGCCGCCGATCGTGCCCCGTGCTGCATGGGGCGCGCGGGTCGTCACCACCGGCTACATCCCGCAGACGCCGCAGCGCATCACGATCCACATGGACGGCGAGTACTTCGAGACCGCCGACCCCATCGCGCGGATGCAGACGCTGCAAAGCTGGTCGATGGACACGCGCGGTTGGGTCGATATCCCCTACCATTACATCCTCGACCGCGCCGGCGCGATCTACGAGGGCCGCCCGCTGACCGCCCAGGCCGACACCGGCACCAACTATGATCCCGCCGGGCACATCGCGCTGACGCTGATGGGCGACTACAACGTGCAGGCCCCGCGCCCCGTCCAGATCGACGCGATGGTGGCGCTGGCAAGCTGGCTGGCCGCGACCTATCACATCTCCCCCGATCTGATCAAGGGTCACCGCGATTACGCCTACACCGACTGCCCCGGCCAGTACCTGTACTTCGACTATGTCGCCAACGGGAAGATCGGCCACGCGGTGATGGCGCGGCTGGAGGGTAACGCGCCGTGACAGCGGCTGGTTGCGCGGGAAGACCCTGAGAGCTTGAACCCGCAAGAAACCCATTAGAATCGGGATCAGACCGGATATCTCCTCTTGAGAAAACCGCGTCTAAGAGTTAGACTGTAAGTAGACGACTCGGCCCGACGGGACCATCCGGGCGGGCTTTCGGTGCGTCAGACCGGAGCAGGCAGGGGGGATCGTCCACGCGAAGGGTGCAACCCTGTCGCGCAGGATGCGTACAGGTAGGCAAGGGAGACGCAGGCTCCGGTGACGCTACGACGGCAACCAGAGGAGGACGGATGAACGAACTTACCAGAAAGACACAGCTTGGCTGGATTGGACGCGCGGCGCAGGGCAGCGTGGTGCTGGCGCTGCGGGCGGCGTTCATCATGGGGCTGGGCATCCTGGCGCTGACGGCGCGCGCGGCCATGCCGCTGCACGTGCTGTGGCGCACCTGGCGCGGCAATCAGGCCGACGCCTGAGCCGGAGCCAGCTATCGAATCTGGCGTTTGTTCCAGATTCCACAAAGTGTGATACAATCGGCCTGCACCGGGGAGGGTGCGCCATCCATGACGCAGGCCGTTTACCGCAAGCGATACTACACCACCCTGCGCGCTTTCAGTGAAGCCGTGCAGGGTGTTCTTGATCACCTCGACGATCTCAAGGCGGCAGCGCGCGGCGGACGCGTGAGCAAAGCCTTCGCCGAGCGCCTGATGCTGGCCGTGACGCAGGTCAACGGCTGCCGCTACTGCAATTATGGGCACACCCGCGCCGCGCTGGCAGCCGGTGTCACCCACGACGAGATCGCCGCGCTCCTCTCGCGCGAGTTTGACCGCGTGCCACAAGACGAAGTCGTGGCGCTAATGTTCGCCCAGCATTACGCCGAATCGCAGGAAAGCCCCGACCCCGCCGCCATGCAGCGGCTGGTCGAGACGTATGGCGCGCAGACCGCTGCCGACATCCTCGCCTATTTGCGCATGATCACCTTTGGCAACCTGAGTGGCAACACCTTCGACGCGCTGTTGAGCCGTCTGCGAGGCCGCCCCTCGCCGGACGGCAGCCTGCTGCAAGAAGTTGGCGTGCTGGCCTCGGCCTTCGTGATCATCCCCGCCGCGATGATCGACCGCATGCTGCTGCGCCCGCGTCGCCGCGCCCCTGCCTGACGCGCCTCTTTTCCCCACCTACCCCGCAGCGGGCGATGCGACTATCGCCCGCTGTTTGCGTCTGGGAGTAGCTGGAACCTGCGCGGCAATTTGACCTCACCCCCCAAACCTCGCTGTGCTCGGTTCTTCCCCCTCTCCAAAATGGAGAGGGGGCGGCGAAACACTCGCCAGAGTGTTGAGCGGGGGTGAGGTTGAGGCGCGCGCTAACACTTCGCGGCGAGTTCGGGTAAACTGGTGGCGAGCACCCACAGGAGGACTCGCCTTGCCCGCATCCGACGATAACCACGCCGCGCCCTTCGTCAAGTGGGCCGGCGGCAAATCCGACCTGCTCGACCAGTACGACGCGCTGTTCCCCACCGATCCGGTCGAGACGTACTACGAGCCATTCGCCGGCAGCGGGGCGGTGTTCTTCCACCTGCGCCGCCGCGACATCGCGCGGCGCTACTGCCTGTCGGACCTCAACGGCGAGTTGGTCAACGCCTACTGCGTCATCCGCGACTGCGTCGACGCGCTGATCGTGCAGCTTGCCGACCATCGCGCGCAGCACAGCCGCGAGCACTACTACCGCACGCGGCGGCTCGACCGCAAGCGGCACTGGCGCAAATCGGCGGACAGCGTCGGTGCGAGCCGCGCGGCTGATCTACCTCAACAAGACCTGCTACAACGGGCTGTGGCGGGTCAACAGCCGGGGCGAGTTCAACGTGCCGATGGGCAGCTACGACCATCCCAACATCCTCGACGAGCGGCGGCTGGTCGCCGCGTCTCACGCGCTGCAGGGTGTCGAGGTGCGGTCCAACAGCTTCGCGCAGGCCGTCGCCGGGGCCGGTGCGGGCGACTTTGTGTACTTCGACCCGCCCTACGTGCCCGTCAGCCAGACGGCCAACTTCACCGGCTACTACCGGGGCGGCTTCAGCGCCGACGAGCAGCGCGCGCTGGCCGAAACGTTCCGCGATCTGGACACGCGCGGCTGCCGGGTGATGCTCAGCAATTCTGACGTGCCGTTTGTGCGCGATCTGTACGCCGATTTTCGCATCGAGACGGTGACGGCGCGGCGGCGCATCAACTCCGACGCCACGCAGCGCGGCCCGATCAGCGAGGTCGTGGTGCTGAACTACTGAGACCAACCGCACAGGATACACTTCAGGACTGTGTTATCTGTGTCATCTGTGGACTGATTTCTTTGCGCCCTTTGCGCCTTAGCGGTGAGCATCTTACGTTTTTTGGTACAGCGGTACTACCCCGTCAGATGTGCGCAAGGCAGCCGACAGGTTGGCGTGGGGCGTGCGACATGAAACCCACCTGCCCCACGTGGTATTGTTAGAGTGCAATGCGCTGAGGCAGGCTCCGCCAGAGCGAGCAGACAGCACCTTTACTGGTAGAAGACATAACGAGTTTCGGTGGTACTGAGCGGAGTTTGTGGAGAGCAAGCATGTATTGGTAGAGGGTAGGGATGAGGTATGTGTCGACTGACACCGCCACAGCGCCCCGCCCGCAGAGCACAATCGCGGGCCTGCCACATCGCGTTGCACCCTCCAGGACAAAACGCCTCGCAACCCGGGGCGTTTTGCGTTATCATAGCCTGTTCATGGTTCATTTATAGGGAGCAGCGGAAAGTCGCAGTGAAAGACAAGCCAACCATCGTATGGATCAGCTCGTGGGATTGCGAGGCCTGCGTCCACCTGGCCGAGCGCTACACTCTCGACTACGACAGCCCGTGCCTGGCGTGCGAGACGGCCTTTTTGGAGGAGTTCGCGCGCCCGTACTGGTCGCCCATCGTGCCGATCAAGGTCGGTGAGAAGTGGCCGATCTACGTTGGCGCGCGCGACGAGCGGGTCACCGAGCATAAGCTGTAGACCACACCGATCCCCATCGCCGCCGGGTTCTCCGGCGGCTTTTTAACTTCCCTTACAACCCGCGAAAGACCCAGCGATTGCCCACCAGCAGCGAGACGCCCAGCGCCACCAGCAGCAGCGTGACGACGATCACAATCAGGTTGTTGCGATACTGCACGGCGGCGGGCTTGTCCTTCCAGAAGCGCGGCGAGTGCGCCACCATCGCGGCCACGAACATCGTACCCAGGTGCTCGACCTGCGGCACGGGGAAGCCACCCGCCGCCGCGCTGAAGCTCGCCCAGCCGAGGATCAGCAGGATCAGGCCCAGCAGCACCTGCAGGTCGAACAGGCCGCTGAAGCCGGCCATCATGCCGCCCGTCATCTTGTCGTACTCGGACTTCTGGATCAGCCCGACCGCGTTCTTGACCAGCGCGGCGACCGCCACCAGGATGATCAGCCAGCGCACCCATGAGTGAATGAACAGCACAACCGACATCGATATCTCCTCAGTGTTCAGGTGGGAAGTGTCAGACTTGACGGGTCAGGTCTGATGATAATGAGCGCTCGGCGCGCTGTCAAACGGTTGCAGAGGGACCGGGTTGGCATTCGTTGCGGCAGGCCCGCCGCCGATGTAAGATGAGTTTGTGATGCACGCACCTGAACCCACCGAACACATCCCTGTGCTGCTCGACGCGGTGCTGGCGGGGCTCGCCCCGCAGCCCGGCGCGGCGCTCCTCGACGGCACGCTGGGCGCGGGCGGCCACAGCGCCGCCTGGCTGCGTGCCACCGCGCCGGATGGCCGCGTGCTGGGCTTCGACCGCGACGCGGCGGCGCTGGCTGCCGCGCAGCAGACGCTGGCCCCGTTCGGCGCGCGGCTGACGTTCGTCCACGCTTCGTACGCCGACATGCGGCGCATCGCGCCGGAGCGCGGCTTCGCGCCCGTCGACGCGCTGCTGCTCGACCTGGGCTACTCGTCGCTGCAAATCGACGACCCCGCGCGCGGTTTCTCGTTCCGCCTCGATGGCCCGCTCGACATGCGCTTCGACGTTCAGCAGCCGACCTCCGCCGCTGACCTCGTCAACCGGCTGCCGGAGCGCCAGCTTGCCGACCTGATCTACGAATATGGCGAGGAGCGGCATTCACGGCGCATCGCGCGGGCGATTGCCGCCGCCCGCCCCATCGAGACGACCGGCGCGCTGGCCGAGATCGTGGCGCGGGCGGTGCCGCGCAGCAAAGAAAGAATCCACCCCGCGACACGCACCTTCCAGGCGCTGCGCATCGCCGTCAACGACGAGCTGGACGCGCTGGAGCGGGCGCTGCCGCAGGCGGTCGACCTGCTGCGGCCCGGCGGGCGGCTGGCGGTGATCAGCTTCCACTCGCTCGAAGACCGGATCGTCAAGCAGTTCATGCGCCGCGAGTCGCAGGACTGCATCTGCCCGCCAGAGCAGCCGGTGTGCACCTGCGACCACGTCGCCACGCTGCGCGAGGTCACCCGCAAGCCGCTCATGGCCGATGAGGCGGAGGTCGCCCGCAACCCGCGCGCCCGCAGCGCCCGGCTGCGCGTCGCGGAGCGGGTGAGGCAAGGTCCGCCCGGCGATCAATCGCCGGGCTAGGTGCACGCGAGCGGAGTGAGCGTGCAGACAAGTCCGCTGGAAGCGGACTCCCGCCCAGGCCGACCGAGTCGGTTTCCAACCGACTTGTCCGCCTTCTCGCTGCGCTCGAAGGCTCATAGACCGGCATTTGAATGCCGGGCGATCCATCGCCGGGCACAGCGAGGCGAGAGAAACATGCCATACTGGCGGCACTTCTATCATCTGGTGTGGGCGACGAAACGCCGCGACCCGATGATCACCGCGAGCATTGAGCCGTTTGTACATCGCATCCTGGCGGCACGCTGCTACGAGCTTGGCGGCCAGGCATTCGCCGTCAACGGCACCGAAGATCACGTGCACGTGGTGGCGATCATCCCGCCGAAGATCGCGGTCGCGGAGTTCGTGCGCAACCTGAAAGGCAGCAGTTCGCGCTTCATCAGCCTGGAGTTCGACACGCCGTTCGAGTGGCAGGAGGGCTATGGCTCGCTGACCGTCAGCGAACGGAATCTCCAGAAGGCCATCGAATACGTGAGACGCCAGAAAGAACATCATTTGAACGCCAGCACGATTGAGCCACTCGAACGCATGTCGGCCAAAGATGAGGGGCCGGTAATCCTCCCGCCGGGTTCTGGCTCGGGCGGGCCACCGGACGCATCGCCATGACCCACCCCCGATTGACCTTTCGCCTCCACGCCGTCGGGCGCATGATCGAGCGCCGCATTGGCGTCGAAGAGGTGCGGCTTGTCGTCGAGACGGGTAAGATTGTTGAGACGTATCCAGACGACTCGCCGTACGCCACCAACCAGTTGCGGCTGGGCTGGGTCGACGACAGTCCCATTCACGTCGTGGTGGCCAGCGATGCAGACGGCGACTTTCTGGTCGTGACGGCCTACGAGCCCGACCCGGACCGGTGGGACGACACGTTTGCCCGCAGAGCGCGGCCATGAAGTGTGTCATGTGCCAGGGTGGGATCACCCGGCAGGCGAAGACCACGCTCACCATTCAGCGGGGAGACACGACGCTGGTCGTCAAGGGCATCCCGGCGCAGGTGTGCGAGAGCTGCGGCGAGGCGTACGTCGACGAGGCGGCGGCGGCTAATCTGATCCGCGCTGCCGATGACGCCGAACGCTCCGGCGTGCGCGCCGCCGTGCGTGACTATGCGGCAGGCTGAGCGATTGCACGCGATTTGCGTTATAACAGGCATACGATGACACAAGACCCGAACGACGAATGGCTCTCCCACGCGCTGCGGCAGGCCCCGTGGCGCACACAGACACAGGCGACCTCGCTGGTGCTGGCCGTGGTGCTGGCCGTGGCCGTGATCGGCGCGCTGTACCTGGCGCAGGCCAGCCGCACCGCCGCCGCCGGACGCCGCCTGCAGGCGATGGAGCAGCAGCGGCAGGCGCTGGAGCAGGAAAACGAGCAGCTCCGCGCCGAGATCGCCGCGCTGCGCTCCGTGCCGCGCCTCACCGGCCAGGCCGAGAGCCTGGGCTACCACCCTGCCGGCCCCAATGAGGTTGAGTACATGCTGGTCAAGAACGTGCCGCCTCTCGCCGCGCCGACGCCCGCCCCGGTGCTGACCACCTCGGAGATTGTGCCGACCTACAACGAGACGCTGGAGGGTTGGCTCGCCGAGCAGTTGTCGACGTTCCGCACTGAGGCGGCAGACTTCTTTACCACCACGTTTGGCGCGGGCGAGCCCGCCGTGCTGACCGCGCCTGGCGACACGACCGCCACGCCGCAGCCGGAGCTTCCGGCGGAGGGCACCCCCTGATGCGCGAGATACTCACCCGGCGGCTCAGCTTCGTCGGGTTTCTGCTGCTGACCTTTACCGCGCTGATCGTCTACCGGCTGGTGTCGCTCCAGTTCGGCGTCGACACCGCCTTCTTTGCCGAAAAGGCGCTGACCGAGTACCGCGACCAGGTGACCATCATCCCGCCGCGCGGCGAGATCTATGACCGCTCCGGCGTGCTGATGGCCACCAACGCCATCGAGTACGAGATCGGCCTGTCGCCGGTGCTGATCCTCGACCGGCAGAGCACCGCCGATCAGTTGAACCAGGCGACCGGCATCCCGGTCGACGAGCTGCTGAACGATATGTCCGGCCCGCAGCCGTATGTGCTGCTGGTGCGCCCGGCCCCGGCGTCGATGGGCCAGGCGGTGCTGGCCCTCGGCCTCGACGGCGTGGTCGTGACGCCCATCCCACGCCGCTTCTACCCCCACGGCGACCTGGCCTCGCAGGTGCTGGGCTTCGTCGCGCTGGACAACCAGGGCTACTACGGCATCGAGGGCTATTATGACGACATCCTGCAGGGACAGGTGCAGGTCGAGGAGCAGAGCAACATCCCGTTTGACGTGACCGGCGGGCAGGGCTGGGTGCCGGGCGCGACGCTGTACCTGACCATCGACAGCGAGATCCAGTACCTGGCCGAAACCACGCTCCAGCAGGCGCTGCAGGACACCGGGGCCGCCAGCGGCACGATCATCATCATGCAGCCCCGCACCGGCGAAATCCTGGCGATGGCCAACGAGCCCAGCTTCGACCCCAACCGCTTCGCCTCGACCGACGCCAGCCTGTTCGAGAACCCGGCCATCAACCGGCAGTACGAGCCGGGCAGCGTGATGAAAGTCGCCACGATGGCCATCGCGCTCGACAACGGCATCGTGACGCCTGACACGACCTACAACGACACCGGCGTGATCGAGGTCGGCGGGGCGGAGATCCACAACTGGGACCTCGCCGCGCACGGCATCACCGACATGACCCAACTGCTGGCCAAGTCGCTGAACGTGGGCGCGGCGACGATCAGCGTGCGCATGGGCCCCTCCATGTTCTACCAGGGGCTTACGGCGTTCGGCTTCGGCCAGCCGACCGGCGTCGATCTGGCTGGCGAGATTAGCGGCTCGGTGAAGCACCCCGGCGACGCCAACTGGTTCGAGTCAGACCTGGGCACCAACGCCTTCGGCCAGGGGCTGGCGACCACCCCATTGCAGGTGATCACCGCCATCAACGCCGTCGCCAACGATGGGCTGCTGCTCAGGCCGCGTATCGTCTCCAGGCGCATCAACCCGGACGGCACCGCTATCACCTTCGACACGGACGTGATCGGGCGGGCCATCCGCCCGGAGACGGCCCACACCTTGAGCACCATGCTGCAAAACGCGCTCAGCCAGGAGGCGTCGAGCGCGCTGGTGCCGGGCTATTCGATTGCTGGCAAGACCGGCACCGCGCAGATCCCGATCCCCGGCGGCTACGACCCCGACCACACCATCACCAGCTTCGTGGGCTACGGCCCGGTCGACGACCCGCAGTTCATCGTGCTGGTCAAGCTCGACACGCCGACCTCCTCGCCGTGGGGCTCGCAGACGGCTGCGCCGGTGTTCAGCAAGCTGGTGCAGCGGCTGGTGGTGTTGATGGAGATCCCCCCGAACTCGATCCGCCTGTCGCAGACCGGTGGATAAGAAGCGATTGGCGATTAGCTGTTAGCCGTTAGCCGGAAGTTGGCTCGACAGGTAGAGCCGCACGCGAGATATTGCGCCGGGGGATCACCTCCCGGCGTCTTTGCGATTCGGGCCGCACCGCGATATGGGCTATAATGCACGCCAGCTTCTTAGCCAATTGCCAACCGCTAATAGCTGACCGCTGCTATGGACCTGACGCTTGAATTCATCATCGGCGCGCTGACCGGCGACACGCCCAGCGGCGCGCATCCCATCGACACGATTGTGATCGACTCGCGCGAGGCCGGGTCGGGCGCGCTGTTCGTCGCGCTGCCCGGCGAGAAAGCCGACGGCCACGACTACGCCGGTGCGGCGCTTCAGGCCGGGGCCGCCGCCGCCATCGTCGACCGTGACCTCGACCTGCCCTACCCCGCCATCGATCTGCGGGCGGGCGCGCAGCCCCTGCCCGATGGCCCCGTCTTGCTGCGCGTCGATGACGTGCTGCTGGCCTTGCAGCAGGCCGCGCGACGGTGGTCGCGGCGCTGGCTGGCCCTGCCCGACCACCGCATTGTCGGCATCACCGGCAGCGTCGGCAAGACGACGACCAAAGAGCTGGCCGCCGATGTGCTCTCGGTGCGCTACCCGACACATCGCAGTGTCAAGAGCTACAACAACGAGATCGGCACGCCGCTGGCCGTCCTGCACCTGCGCGACACACAGCAGCGCGCCGTGCTGGAGATGGGCTTCTACGTGCCCGGCGAGATCGCCCTGCTGTGCGACATCGCGCCGCCGCAGGTCGGCGTGCTGACGATGATCGCGCCGGTGCACCTTGAACGCGCGGGCAGCGTCGAGGCCATCGTGCGCGGCAAGAGTGAGCTGGTCGAGGCGCTGCCGCCTGCCCCGCAGGGCATCGCCGTGCTCAACCGCGACGACGAGCGGGTGATGAGCATGGCAGCCCGCACGCAGGCCGAGGTCGTCACCTACGGGCTGACGCCGCAGGCCGACCTGTGGGCCGACGGCGTCGAGGCGCTGGGGCTGGACGGCATCCGCTTCTGGCTGCATGGCGGCGAGCGCTTTGGCGCGGAGCGCTGTGCCATCCGCCTGCCGATCTTGGGCAAGCACAGCGTGCACACCGCGCTGCGCGCAGCGGCGGTCGGGCTGGTCGAAGGGTTAAGCTGGCAGGAGGTGGCGCAGGGCCTTCAGCAGAGCCGCAGCCACGTGCGCCTGCTGGCCGTTGACGGGCCGAACGGCTCGACCATTCTGGACGACACCTACAACGCCAGCCCGCCGTCGACCATCGCCGCGCTGAACCTGCTGGACGACCTGCGCGATGGGCGGCGCATCGCCGTGCTGGGCGACATGCTGGAGCTGGGCGCGTACGAGGAGCAGGGCCACCGTGAGGTGGGCGCGCGCGCGGCGCAGGTCGCCGACCTGCTGCTGACCGTCGGCCAGCGCGGCAGGATCATCGCCGGCGAGGCGCTGGAGCGCGGCCTGCCGCCTGAGTCAGTGCGCAGCGCCGGCAGCGCCGAAGAGGCCGCCGATTACCTGTTGAGCGTCGTGCAGCCCGGCGATACGATCCTCGTCAAGGGATCGCGCGCGGTCGGCATGGAGCGGGTCGTGAGCCTGCTGCAGGCCGCTGCGCGCGGAGAGGAAGCCTGATCGTGCGCCACTCAACCCCGGAGACCACTTTTCGATGAGAGGCACCTCACTGGCGC
Organism: uncultured Chloroflexia bacterium; assembly: GCA_963787375.1. Lineage (GTDB taxonomy): Bacteria > Chloroflexota > Anaerolineae > Aggregatilineales > UBA3940 > CAWBCR01. Next base: position 38,029 of record CAWBCR010000008.1, read on the forward strand.
TGGCCATCGGTGGGCTGACGTTCCTGGTGACCGTCATCTGGGGCGAGCCGTTTATCCGCGTCCTGCACATCCTGGGCGCGGGCAAACAGGTGCGCGCCGAGATCGCCGACGTGCACAGCGCCAAGACCGGCACGCCGACGATGGGCGGGCTGTTGATCGTCATCCCGGTGGTGCTGATGACGCTGGGCCTGAACGTCGCCAGCCTGGTCAGGCCCGACCTCACCGGTCGCTCGATCCTGGTGCCGCTGGCCGTGCTGGTGTACTTCGGTGGGCTGGGTGCGCTCGACGACTGGGAGGGCATCCGTGGCACGCACGCCAGAGGCGAGGGCATCCCGGCGCGGCTCAAGTTCGCCGGGCAGGTCATCGGCGCGCTGGGCACGGCGCTGGTGCTGATGTACGGCCTCGACATCCACTCGATGGCCATCCCCGGCATCCCCTTTAAGTTCGACCTGGGCATCCTGTACATCCCGATTGCAACCTTCTGGCTGGTCGGCATGTCGAACGCCGTCAACCTCACCGACGGCCTCGACGGGCTGGCGGGCATCATCACCGCCAGCGCCTTCGCCGCTTACGGCGTGGTCGCCATGCTCCAGGGGCAGGTTTACCTGGTGCAGTTTTGCTTCATCCTGGTCGGCGCGTGCTTCGCCTTCCTGTGGTTCAACGCGCACCCGGCGCAGTTGTTCATGGGCGACACCGGATCGCTGGCGCTGGGCGCGACCCTGGCCACCGTTGCCCTGATGTCCGGCCAGTGGCTGATCCTGCCGATCATCGCCATCATCCCCGTCGCCGAGACGGTGTCGGTGATCTTGCAGGTGGCCTCGTCGCAGATCAGCCGGCGGCTGCTGGGTGAGGACCGCCGCCTGTTCAAGCGCGCCCCGCTGCACCACCACTTCGAGTTAAGCGGCTGGAGCGAGACGCAGATCGTGCAGCGCTTCTGGCTGGTCGGCATCCTCGCCGCGCTGATCGGCGTGGCGCTGGCGCTCCTGTAGCAGTTAGCCGTTGGCGATTAGCGCCTGGCTGTGGGACGCCCCCGACACGCCGTGATATCCCCCTCCTTCGCATACTTCTCACTGCCGTTGGAGCGATCAAATGAAGAAATCAAAGTTCTCACTGACACAACACAAAACCGGGTTTGCAGAGCTTATCGGCGAAACTGACCATAAGACGCTGGCCGTCTGGGCAATAGATTGTGCGGAGCGTGTTCTGCCATATTTCGAGGAGGAATATCCGCACGATCACCGCCCTCGAAACGCAATCGAGACCCTCCAGGCATGGATCGATACCGGGGTGTTCCGCATGGCTGACATACGCGGGGCGTCGCTGGCATCCCATGCGGCTGCCCGCGACGTAGGGCAGGACAACGCGGCCCGCTCTGCTGCCCGCGCTGCCGGTCAGGCGGTGGCGACGGCGCACGTGCCCACCCATTCGATTGGCGCTGCGATCTACGCCTTGCAGGCCATCCATCGAGCCGCCGACTCCTCTGACGCCGATGCTGCCATCGCCAGAGAACGAGACTGGCAGGTCCAGCGCCTGCATGAATTGGGAAAAACCGGCGCGCGCTGACATTCTCAGCCAGAACATGGCAGTCAGAAGGGGCACACAGGCTGCGCCCGTCTTCGTTTTGGCAGCGTGACAAAGTGCGGAAATTGGCGACTGCCTTTCCCCTCGCCCCAGGGCCGCTGTGCGGCCCGCAAGCATAAGCGCCGCAGGCGCGTTGCCGGAGAGAGGGTGACCGAGCGTAGCGAGGTCGGGGTGAGGGGTTTGGCCCACCTATGCATTGCGCCGATCCCATGCTACCATCAGGGCAATAACCCATTGTCCGGCTGCCCACAGGGAGTCCGCGCATGTCTGTGATACAGGTCCTCAAGATCGTCTGCGCCGTCGCCACGATCCTCACCGGGTTGTACGCGCTGATCCGCCCGCGCACCCTCACCGGGTTCACCGGCCTGGAGCCGGTCGGCGGGCGGGGCGTGACCGAGATCCGCGCTGTGCTGGGCGGCTTGTTTATCGCGCTGGGCGCAGCCCCGCTGCTGCTCAACGCGCCCGATATGTACTTGCTGCTGGGCATCGGCTACCTGGCGATTGCCGTCACGCGCCTCATCTCGATGTTCGCCGACCAGTCGGTGATCCAGTCGAACGTCATCAGCCTGATTACCGAGATCGTGTTGGGCGTGATCCTGGTGCTGTAGAACGCCGCATTCCGTAGGGGCAGGGCTTGTCCCTGCCCTGATCACCCCTGATCCTTAGACCACGATAGGAGCCACCCTATGCCCGAACCCGACCCCAAACGGACCGTCTACCCGTACATCCCCAACTCGGTGCCGGAGGTCAAGGCCGCCATGCTGAAGGCCACCGGCGCGAAGCGCGTCGACGCCTTCTACGCCGACATCCCCGATAAGCTGCGCCTCAAGCGCCCGCTCAACCTGCCGCAGCCGCTGCTGTCTGAGTGCGCGCTGACGCGCCACGTCGAAGGCATTCTTGATCAGAACACAAGCTGCGACGAATATCTCAGCTTCCTCGGCGCGGGCTGCTACCAGCACTACGTCCCCGCAGTCTGCGACGAGGTCAACAGCCGCAGCGAGTTCCTCACGGCCTACGCCGGCGAGCCATACGACGACCTGGGGCGCTTCCAGGCGTTATTCGAGTACGCCAGCATGATGGGCGAGCTGCTGGAGATGGACGTGGTCAACGTGCCGACCTACGACGGCTATCAGGCCGCGGCGACCGCGCTGCGCATGGCGGCCCGCATGACGGGCCGCCGCGAGGCGCTGCTGTGCGGGCCGATTAGCGTAGACAAGCTCTCCAAGCTGCGTGACTACTGCGAGCCGGGCATGAGCCTGCAACTGATCGGCGCGGACCCGGCGGCGGGCCAGGTCGACCTCACGGCGCTGGAAGCAGCCATCTCGACCCAGACGGCGGCGGTCTACTTCGAGAACCCGTCCTACCTGGGCGTGATCGAGACTGAGGGCCACGCCCTCGGCCAGGTGGCGCACACCCACGGCGCGGAATGCGTCGTCTATTGTCGACCCGATCACGCTGGGCGTGCTGGTTCCGCCCGCCGAGTACGGCGCGGACATCGTGTGCGGCGACATCCAGCCGCTGGGCATGCACATGCAGTACGGCGGCGGGCAGGCGGGCTTCATCGCCACGCGTGACGACCCGCGCTACGTGATGGAGTACCCCTCGCGGCTGTTCGGCGTCACCCCGACCAGTGTGCCCGGCGAGTACGGCTTTGGCGATGTGGCCTACGAGCGCACCTCGTTCGCCGTCCGCGAGCAGGGCAAAGAGTGGGTCGGCACGGCGTCGGCGCTGTGGGGCATCACCGCTGGCGTGTACCTGGCGCTGATGGGTCCGCAGGGCATGGCCGAGCTGGGCGAGGGCCTCATGCAGCGCGCGCGCTACGCCGCGCTGCGCCTCGACCAGATCGAGGGGGTCACGCGCCCCGGCCTGCGCCGGGCTGCACTTCAAGGAGTTCGTCGCCGACTTCAACGCGGCGGGCCGCACCGTCGCCGAGATCAACGCCGGGCTGCTCGAACGCGGCATCTTCGGCGGCAGGGATCTCTCGCACGAGTTCCCGTCGCTGGGGCAGTCGGCGCTGGTCTGCGTGACGGAGATCCACACCCAGGCCGACATCGACCGGCTGGCCGAGGCGCTGCAGGAGGTGCTGCGATGAGGGACATCCGCGCCGAGCGCGTCGACGACGCAGGGCCAGCCGATCCTGCGCCGTTTCCACCAGGCCCGCTGGGACGAGCCGGTCATCTTCGAATTGAGCGTGCCGGGCGCGCGCGGCGTGCTGCCGCCGCCGGTCGAGGAGGGAATCCGCGAGGCGGCGGGCGACGTGCTGGCCGCGCTGCCCGCCTCGATGCGCCGCAAAAAGCCGCCCGCCCTGCCGGAGATGGCGCAGCCGCAGGTGGTGCGCCACTATCTGCGCCTGTCGCAGATGACGCTGGGTGTCGACCTGAACGTCGAGATCGGCCAGGGGACGTGCACCATGAAGTACAGCCCCAAGGTCAACGACCGGCTGGCCCGCTCCCCGAAGATCGCCGCGCTGCACCCGCTTCAGCCCGAAGAGACGGTGCAGGGCATCCTGCGCATCTACTACGAGTTCGAGCAGATGCTCAAGGAGATCTCCGGGCTGGACGCGCTTCAGCCTTCAGCCGGGGGCGGGCTCGCAGGCGATTTACGCCAACGCGTCCATCGTGCGCGCCTATCACCGCGCCAACGGCGAGGCCGATCAGCGTAACGAGGTCGATCACCACGATCTTCTCGCACCCCTCCGACGCCGCCGCGCCGAAGACCGCTCGGCTACAAGGTCATCACGCTGTACCCCGGCGCTGACGGCTATCCCGACCTCAACGCGCTGAAAGCCGCCGCCTCGGAGCGCACCGCCGCGCTGTTCATCACCAACCCCGAAGACACCGGCATCTTCAACCCCAGGATCGCCGAGTTCGTGAACGTGGTCCACAAAGCGGGCGGGCTGTGCGTCTACGACCAGGCCAACGCCAACGGCATTTTGGGCATCACCCGCGCCGGCGACGCGGGCTTCGACCTGTGCCACTTCAACCTGCACAAGACCTTCTCGACTCCGCACGGCACCGGCGGCCCGGCAGCGGGCGCGGTCGGCGCGCGGGCGGCGCTGGCGAAGTTCCTGCCGCGCCCCGTCGTGACCTTCGACGGGCAGCGCTACCACCTTGACGACGACCGCCCCGACAGCGTGGGCAAGATCCGCCCATTCGTGGGCGTGGCGCAGGTCGTGCTGCGCGCCTACGCCTGGGTGATGAGCCTCGGCGCGGACGGCCTGCGCGAAGCGGCGGAGGTCGCCGTGCTGAACAACAACTACCTGCTGCGCCTGATGCGCGCTATCCCCGGCGCGAGCGCGCCCTACGCCAAAGGCCGTCCGCGCATCGAGCAGGTGCGCTATTCCTGGCAGTCGCTCGCCGCAGAAACCGGCCTCACCACCGAGGATATCGGGCTGCGCGCCGCCGACTTCGGCCTGCACTACTGGACCAGCCATCACCCGTTCGTCGTGCCGGAGCCGGTGACGCTGGAACCGACTGAGTCGCCGTCAAAGGCGGACCTCGACGAGTACGCGGCGGTCATGCGCTACATCGCCGACGAGGCCCGCCGCGATCCGCAGATCGCGAAGACCGCGCCGCACAACAGCACCGTCCACCGCGCCGATCCCTTCCCGCTGGACGACCCAACGCAGTGGGCGATCACCTGGCGGGCGTACAAACGCAAGGTGGCGAAGGGATGAGTCCGCCCGGCAATCAATTGCCGGGCTGGGTGCGTGCTCGTTGCGCTCGCACGCAGACAAATCGGCTGGAAGCCGATTGAGCCGTTGCCTCGCAGGTCTTGAGTCCGCTGCAGAGCGGCACCTGTTCCGGGGTCGGCTTTCAGCCGACATATAGGCAAACGCCCGTGGGCGTTTGCACATAGCCGGATGATTGATCATCCGGCAGGCCTGGCAGCGCGAGAGGCGACCCATGCCGCGCGGCCCACGCTGCACGATAGGGCGACCGGCTGGTCGCCCCTTCTACCACAACACACAAGGAAGGGTTCCCATGCAAGGTCTGACCGGCAAACGCGTCTTGATCACCGGCGGCGCGGGCGGCATCGGCGCGGCGGCGGCAGCCCGCTTCCTCGACGAGGGCGCGCGCGTGGTTGTCATCGAACGGGACGACGCGCTGTGTGAGCAGATCGCGGTGGCGCTGCCGGGGCTGGACGGCACCATCGCGGCGGACGTATCAGACCCCGCCGAGGTAGCGCACGCCTTCCAGCAGATCGACGCGCTGTGGGGCGGCCTCGACGTGCTGATCAACAACGCCGGGGTCAGCCTGCGCCACCCCTTTGTGGACATCGCCCCGCACGAGTGGCAGCAGGTGATCGACACCAATCTGAGCGGCGTGTTCTACGTCGCGCAGCAGGCCGCGCGCCGGATGCTCGCGGCGGGGAGCGGCGTGATCGTCAACATGGGCTCGACCAACGGGCTGGTGGGCTATCACCACTATGCCAGCTACAACGCCTCGAAGGCGGGCGTCATCGAACTGACGCGCTCAATGGCGCTGGAGCTGGCCCCGGCGGTGCGCGTCAACGCGGTGTGCCCCGGCTTCATCCTGACGCCCATGCAGGCCGCCGAGTACACGCCGGAGATGCGCCGCGCCTTCGAGGCGAAGGTCCCGCTCAACCGGCTGGGCACCCCGCAGGACGTAGCCGCGCTGTTCGCGTTCCTCGCCTCCGACGAGTCGGCGTTCATCACCGGGCAGACCTTCGTCATCGACGGCGGCGAGATCGCCGGAGGGCTGGCCAGCCAGCCGTAGGGTTGTAGGGGGTCAAAGGGCCTGTGGCCCCTTGCGGGGGTTCGGGGGCGGAGCCCCTGGGGAAGGCATCTATGACGCTCAAGCGGCTCGGCCTGATCGTCAACCCCATCGCCGGGATCGGCGGGCGGGTGGGGCTGAAGGGCAGCGACGGCGCGGACATCCAGCGGCAGGCGCGGGCGCTCGGCGCAGTGGCGCGGGCCGGCGCGCGGACCGTCGAGGCGCTGCACGCCCTCACGCCGCTGCGCGATGATCTCCACATCGTCGCCGCGCCCGGCGAGATGGGCGCGGACGCGGCGCGGGCCTGCGGCTTCGACCCGCTCGTCGTGGGCAGCATCACCCCCGGCGCGACGACCGCCGAAGATACCCGCGCGGCGGCGCAGGACATGCGCGCCCACGGCATCGACCTGCTGCTGTTCGCTGGCGGCGACGGCACCGCGCGCGACATCGCGGCGGCGGTGGGCGCTGCCGTGCCCGCGCTGGGCATCCCCGCCGGCGTGAAGATCCACTCGGCGGTGTACGCGATCAGCCCAGAGGCGGCAGGTTCACTGGCGGCCAGCTTCCTGCGTGGCGAGGTGACGGCGCTGCGTGAGGCGGAGGTCCTCGACCTCGACGAGGACGCCTACCGGCGCGGCGAGGTCGCGCCCCGGCTGTGCGGCGTGCTGCGCGTGCCGGTCGAGCGGCGGCTGGTGCAGGCCCGTAAGTCGCCCAGCCCGGCGGCAGAGTCGGCGCAGTTGGACGCCATCGCGCAGGACGTGATCGACTCGATGCAGGACGGCGTGCTGTACGTCGTCGGGCCGGGCACCACCACCCGCCCGATCCTCACCCGGCTGGGGCTCCCTAAGACGCTTATCGGCGTCGACGCGCTGCTGGATCGCCAGCTTGCCGCCGCCGACGCCAGCGAGGCCGACCTGCTGCGGCTGCTCGGCGAGCGGCCCGTGCGGATCGTCGTGACGCCCATCGGCGGGCAGGGTTACCTGTTCGGGCGTGGCAACCAGCCGATCAGCCCGGCGGTGATCCGCGCCGCAGGCCGCGACGGCCTGATCGTCGTCGCGACGGTCGGCAAGATGTTGCGCTGGAGGGCCGCCCGCTGCTGGTCGATACCGGCGACACCGCGCTCGACGGCGCCCTGGCGGGCTACGTGCAGGTCGTCACCGGCTACGGCGAGCGGCTGGTGTACCACGTGGGGCTGTAGGGATCGGCGGGGCAGTGCGGATGTTCGAGCAGGGAACGGACTACAGATTGCTGACCTGCAAGCCGACTGCATCCAGCAGGTGGATCAGATCGGATCGCCCAATGCCCAGTTGTTCCGCCATGTACCCCTGCGAAATCTCGCCCCGCATGTACTGCTCATGAAGGGTTCGCAGCAGCGCAGTGAAGCCTTCACGAACAACCTCAACGGCCACGTCGTTCTGGTCCCGGCCCGAATGCGCGGCCCGCGCTTCGATCAGCCGGGCGATGGGGTCGTTATTTTGTATCGTGATCTGGATCATTCCGGTAATCCTCTCAACTTGTATCTGGTGTGCTCAACAAACGGGGCCGAATAGCGCCCCGCAATCTTGTTCACCATTTCATCCGCAACCTGTTTATCCAGCGTGTGCCCTTTCACCAATAATACCAGGAGATCGAGCAGCAAAACCGGCTTAAGGCCAAAGCGCGCCGCAATGACAAATGCCAGGTAGTCATCAAGAACAATCTGAGTGTCAGGCATTGAGATGCCAAGCCGTATGGTATCCCGCTCTCCCTGCCCCAGTTTGTCATAGGCGTCTATGATCGCATCAAACGGGGTTGCTGGGATATCAAGTTGGGCGACCCGCTTTGCATCCAGCAGCATCCTGATCGCCGCTGCATCGGGATAGGCCGGATTGGCTGTTCCCTCGGCGGCCACGGTCTCGACGACGACAACATCAGCAACCGATAGAACATGCTCAATAGCCAGCTTACCGGCGACCTCGAATGAGCACAGTGTGATGAGCGGGCTTGTATCCAGAATCACCCGAAGATTCGCCACTTACGTTGCCCTCCGCTGTCTCCATTATACCGCCCATATAGCGCGCCCCGCCCCGCCAGTGTAAGATGAACGGCACGGCCTGCCGCAACAGACACATCGTGAGGGGGAAACAACCATGACAGGACATCGCCGCACGATGGCAGCGGCTTCCGCCGCCGCTGCGCTGGTGCTCATCGCGTGCAATCTGCCGTTCGCCACGGCGACGCCATCGCCCGCCACCACCGCGCCGACCGCCGCACCGGCTGCCACCGTCGCGCCCACCGTCCCACCCGCCGAGACGCCCGCCGCCGCCCCTGAACACGTCATCGCCATCCGCACGGTCGGCGGCGTGGCCGAGTTCTACAACCGCGACACCGGCGAGAAGTTCGTGCCGCGCGGCGCGGACTACATCAACCTGATCAACGATGGCAGCGGCTACCAGAACCTCGTGCTGGGCGTGGGCTACTATGACCACGATCAGGTGGCCGCCGACTTCGCCGCGCTGGCCTCGCGCGGCTACAACACAGTCCGCCTGTTCATCGATTCGTGCAGCAGCGGCCCGGCCTGCATCGGCGATGCGCACGGCACCGCCGCCAGCCCCGCGCTCAACGCCATCTATCTCGACAACCTGGCCGACGTGATGGCCATCGCGAAGGCGCAGGGCATCTACCTGCTGCTCACCTCCAACGATCTGCCTGATGCGGGTGGCTACTGGGACATCTCTAACCTGGATTCCGGCCCGCACTTCGAGGGCTATCGCAACGCCCACTACCTGACGGCCAGCGGCCACGCCGCGGCCAGCCGCTACTGGAACGACCTGATGGCCGCGCTCGTCGCCCGCCACGCCGCGTTCGACGCCGTGCTGGGCTGGTCGCTGCTCAACGAGCAGTGGCTGTTCGAGGACCAGCCGCCCATGTCGCTGACCTCCGGCAGCGTGACGACCGCCAACGGCTACACCTACGACATGTCCATCCCGGCGCAGAAGCGCCAGATGGTCGGCGACAACCTGATGGACTACATTGCCGAGCTGCGCGGCGTCATCCTGGGCTACGACCCCACCGCGCCGATTGCGATGGGTTTCTTTGCGCCGGCCTTCCCCAACCCGACCAGCATCGGCGCGGGCTGGTACGTCGACACCGCCTGGCTGATCGACCACAACGCCGCGCTCGACTTCTACGACTTCCACGCCTATCCCGCCTCGGATATCCCGCTGGAGCAGATCGCCCAGAACTTCGGCATGATCGGCTTCGACGCCAGGCCGGTGATCATGGGTGAGTATGGCGCGTTCCACAGCAGCTTCGATACGCTGGCCGCCGCCGCCCGCGCCACGGCGCAGTGGCAGGCCGAGTCGTGCAGCTATGGCTTCGACGGCTGGCTGTACTGGGCCTACACCGGCGCGCCGCTGGCCGTGGGCAACTCGACCTGGGGCATGACCGATCAGGACAACTTCCTGCTCGACCTGCTCTCGCCCAACACATCGCCCGACCCGTGTGTGGCCCCTGCCGTGCCGACCGACAACCTGGCCTACGGCAAACCCGCGACGGCCTCCCGCTCCCTGCCCGACCAGCCGCCCGCCGATGCTTTCGACGAGGTGACCAGCACCCAGTGGGGCTCCGGCAGCGACGCCCCGCAGTGGGTCGAGGTCGACCTCGGCGCGCTGGTGTCCGTCACGCAGATCAAGCTGCTGGTGGCCCAGTACCCCAACGGCCCGACCGATCACCGCGTGCTGGGGCGCGGCCCCGGCGAGGACTTCCACCTGCTGACCGAGTTCTCCGGCCCGACCACCGACAACCAGTGGCTGACCTTCACGCCTGATGCGCCCAGCGCCAACATCCAGGTGATCCGCGTGGAGACGGTGTCCAGCCCATCGTGGGTGGCGTGGAAAGAGATCCAGGTATTCGGCACGCCCTGAGCGGCTCGATCAAAAAGGGGCGCATCATCGTGATGCGCCCTCGCTGCTGGTAGTAGGGCGACCGGCTGGTCGCCCCCTGTGATCTTGCCTACTCCTGCGACATCTCCGCCACCGGCAGCGCCCCGCCCGGCCCGCCCTCGTCGTCGATGACCGGCGGCTTGGCCAGTGTCCCGAACGCCACCCACAGCGCCCACAGCACGCCGGGGATGATGATCAGCCCGGCCATCACCCACAGCATCAGCGACAGGTTGGGCGAGGCGTCCAGCGCCGCGCCGCCGGCCATCGCACCCATCGCGTTGCCCAGCGTTTGCAGCGCAAACTCCGACGAGAAGACCCGCCCCCGGAACTTGTCGGGCAGCAGCATCAGCAGGAGCTGCGTCGAGAACACCCAGCCGATCCCCGTGCCCAGCCCGCGCAGAAATGCCCCGAACAGCACCACACCGAAGCTCAGCAGCGGCGCGGCAGCCGCCAGCCCCAGCGCGGTGATCCCGTACGAGGCCGCAATCGCCACGCGCTGAGGTTTGTCGCGGTCGCCGGTGAAAACCCGCGCCGCGAACGGCCCCAGCCCCGTCCCGATGCCGACCGCGGTGTACAGCAGGCCCAGGCTGGTGCCCCCTCCTTTGCCGATCACGTACACCTGCTCGGCCAGCGCCACCTGCACCACCTGGAACCCGCCCGCCACCAGCAGCCCGTAGGCCGATTTGTGCAGCGCGATAGCCAGGATGTCGCGGTTCTGTCCGAGATAGCGCAGCCCGGCGACATACTGCCGGACCCCCGCCGCCACGCTCGTGTCGGAGCCTTCCAGCGGCGGAACGTGCGTGTAGCGTACCCCGCTGATCAGCACCGCCGACCCCACGAACGACAGCGAGTCGACGATGAACGACGGGTACGCGCCCCACTGCCCCGCCACGAACCCGCCCAGCGCCGCGCCGAAGGCCAGCATCACCGACCACGTGGCCGAGCTGATGGTGTTGGCCGCGCCCAGCTCGCGCCGGTTGACGATGTCGGGCAGGATGGCGTTGCGCGCCGGGAAGAACAGGCCGCTCAGGCCAAGCTGGAGCGCCGTCACCACGTACAGAAACCACACGTCCTGCGGGCGGCGCACCAGCAGGAAGCCCAGCACGATCAGCGCGCGGCTCAGGTCGGCGATGATCAGCAGGTGCTTGCGGTTGTAGCGGTCGGCGGCGACCCCCGCCAGCGGGCTGACCAGAAACGGGGCCAGCATCCGCACCACGAACAGCCCGCCCACCGCCAGCCCCGATCCCGTTAGCTCGCCAATCAGCGTGGCCGACGCGATCAGGTCGAACCAGTCGCCCAGCAGGCTGACGATCTGTCCCAGCCACAGTTGGCGGAAATTGGCGTTGGTGCGGATCAGCTCCCCGTACCCGGAGAGCTTGCCGGTATCGGCGTTGGCGCTCATGGACGCTCCTTGAGGGGGTGGGCTGGCGTTGCGCCGCCAGCGCGCCGCGTTGATAGTGTCTGGAAGTATAGCCACCCGGCCCGAACCCGGCACTGATCTTTAGGCCATGGCGATCTGCTGCGGGAGCCGCGTCACACCCCCGCCACCTCCGGAATGATCTCTTTCCCGATGCGCGCGATGACCTTCGCGTCGTAGTCGTGCCCGATGTTGTGGATCACGTGCGACACGCCCAGCGCCGCGTAGCCCTTCCACCGCTTGATCACGTCCGCGCTCGATTCTTCCTCGAAGTTCACCGTGTCGAGCACCGTCTTCTCGATGGCCTCGTAGGGCCGCCCGGCGGCCTCGCAGTGGCCCTTCAGCACGTCGAGCTTGTGCCGCAGCACGTCCTCGCCCAGCCGTCCGAACAGGTTGCAGGCGTCGCCGTACTGCGCCACCAGCCGCAGCGTCTTCTTCTCACCCTCGCCGCCGATCAGGATCGGCGGGTGCGGCTTGCTGACCGGCTGCGGGCTGCTGACCGGGTACTCGGCGTTAAAGTGGGTGCCCGCGTAGGGTGACGTGTCGCCCGACCACATCTGGTGGGCAAGCTGGAGCGTCTCTTCGAGCAGCACGTAGCGATCCTTGAGCGGCGGGAACGGCAGCCCCAGCGACTTCGCCTCGTAGTCGTTCCACGCCGCGCCGATGCCGAGATACGCCCGCCCACCGGACAGCACGTCGAGCGTCGTCACCGTCTTGACCAGCACCGCCGGGTAGCGGTACACCACCCCGGTGACCATCAGGCCCAGCTTCAGGCGCTCGGTCACGCCGGCGACGTAGCCCAGCGTCGTGTAGCCTTCGAGCATGGCGTCTTCGGGCGGGCCCAGCCAGCGGCCAAGCTGGAAGAAATGGTCCATCACCCAGTAGCTGGTGTAGCCGCTCTGGTCGGCGGTCTGCACGACATCCTTGATCCACCCGCCGAGCTTGTCGGCGCTGGGGCGAAAGTGGGGCATCTGAAGGCCAACACGCATGATGATTTGCTCCTTATCCTCAGTCGGGGGTTACAACTGTAAGTCTACCAGAAAAGCCGACCATGTGATGAATCGTCCGCCGTGGATGGTTCGCGATCTCAACCCGGCCTCAGAGCGTGGCCCCTGTTCCGGGGTCGGCTTCCAGCCGACCTGTCAATGATAGCCCGACGATTGATCGTCGGGCGAGCCCGGCGGCGGTGCGAGAGGCCGCCCATGCCGCGCGCCAGCGCCGCTTCATTCCCCCCCCCGATTTACCCCTTTTGCCCAAACAGTCCTATAATCACCTTAATTATCATATCAACCCTGGCCCGCATCCCCCTGAACACCCCTCGCAACGGGCCCGTCACTGACAACCAAAGGAGGTTAGACAGCAATGGCAGCCGAGCGCAATCCGGATCGCGAGCAAGATATCCTCACCGCCGTACACGAGGTCTACCAGCCGCCGGAAGACGTAGTCGCACAGGCGAACGTCTCACCGCAGGAGTACGAGCGCATGCGGCAGCAGGATCCCGTCGCGTTCTGGGAGGACCGCGCGAAGGAGATGGTCGATTGGTTCGAGCCATGGTCGCAGGTTCTTGACAGCAGCAATGCGCCGTTCTTCCAGTGGTTCGTGGGCGCAAAGACGAACATCGTCTACAACGCGCTCGACCGCCACGTGCAGACGTGGCGCAGGAACAAGCTGGCGCTGATCTGGGAAGGCGAGCCCGGCGACCAGCGTTCGTATTCGTATCACCGCATGTGGCAGGAGGTCAACCGCTTCGCCAACATCCTCAAGGGGATGGGCATCCGCAAAGGCGACCGCGTGACGATCTACATGGGGCGCATCCCGGAACTGACCTTCGCCATGCTGGCCTGTGCCAAGATCGGCGCGATCCACTCGGTGGTGTATGGCGGGTTCAGCGTCGAGGCGCTGGCCGACCGCATCGAGGACGCGCAGAGCCGGGTGCTGATCACCTGCGACGGCGCGTGGCTGCGCGGCAAGATCGTCGGCCTGAAGGACATCGCCGACGAAGCCGTGAAGCGCTCGCCGGTGGTCGAGGTGATGATCGTCGTCAAGCGCACCGGGCAGGACGTCTACATGGAGACGGGCCGCGACTTCTGGTATCACGAGCTTGAGAAGCTGCCGATTGCCAACGGCAGGTGCGAGACGGAGGTGATGGACGCCGAAGACCCGCTGTTCATCCTGTACACCTCCGGCACCACCGGCAAGCCGAAGGGCGTGCTGCACACCCACGGCGGTTACCAGGTCGGCATCTCGACCACGCTCAAGTACGCCTTCGACCTCAAGGACGAGGATCGCTGGTGGTGCGCCGCCGACCCCGGCTGGATCACCGGGCACAGCTACATCGTCTACGCGCCGCTGATCCTGGGCGCGACCGGCTTCATGTACGAGGGCGCGCCCGACTTCCCCTACCCCGACCGCTGGTGGCGGCTGGTCGAGTATTACAGCATCTCGGTGCTGTACACCGCGCCGACGGCCATCCGCGGCCTGATGCGCTTCGGCGATGCCTGGGCGCAGCGCCACGACCTCTCGTCGCTGCGGCTGCTGGGCACGGTCGGCGAGCCGATCAACCCCGAGGCGTGGCGCTGGTATAACCGCGTCATCGGCGGCGAGCGCTGCCCGATCATCGACACGTGGTGGCAGACGGAGACCGGCTGCTTCATGATCACGCCGCTGCCCGTCACGCCGCTCAAGCCCGGCTCGGCGACATTCCCCTTCCCCGGCCAGCAGATCGACGTGGTCGACGAGGAGGGCAACCCGGTCGGCGCAAACGAGGATGGCTATCTGGTCATCAAGCACCCCTGGCCGTCGATGCTGCGCACGGTCTACGGCGACCCCGACCGCTACGTCGAGCAGTACTGGAGCCGCTACAAGAAGCAGGGCTGGTACCTGGCCGGCGACTCGGCCCGCAAGGACGAGGACGGCTATTTCTGGATCATCGGGCGCATCGACGACGTGATCAAGGTGTCGGGCTATCGGCTGGGCACGGCGGAAGTCGAGAGCGCGCTGGTCAGCCACCAGACGGTGGCCGAGGCGGCGGTGATCGCCATCCCCGACGAGGTCAAGGGCAACGTCATCTACGCCTACGTCATCCTGCGCGCGGGTGTCGACCCCGACGCCGACGGCGCGCTGATCGACGAGCTGAAGCAGCACGTCCGACACGAGATGGGCCCCATCGCCGTCCCGGCGCACATCGAGGTCGTGGACAGCCTGCCCAAGACACGCTCCGGCAAGATCATGCGGCGCGTGCTGCGCGCCCGCGCGCTGGGCCAGGATGAGGGGGACTTGAGCACGCTGGCGAGCTAGAGACCCTTTTCGCCGCAGAGGAGAAGGGCGGCCCGGCGGGCCGCCCTGATTCTCAACCGATGCTGTAACCCATATCTGTGCGAAAGGATGCCACCGCGTGGCCAGAAAATCGCTCACGATTGAGCAGGTCCTGGCCCTGCTCGCAGAAACGCCGCAGCGCATCGCCGCGCTGACCGCCGATCTGGACCCGGCGCAACTGCGTGCGCGACCCGACCCTGATGAGTGGTCGGCTATCGAAGTGCTGGCCCATCTCCGCTCGTGTGCTGACGTGTGGGGCGGCTGCATCGCGACGATCCTCGCCGAGGACAGGCCGACCATCCGGGCCATCAATCCCCGCTCCTGGGTCAAGCGGACGGACTATCCCAACCTGCAATTCCGGCCCTCGTGGCGTGCCTACACCGCGCAGCGGGCCGATCTGCTGGCGCTCCTCGAATCGGCGCCACCTGAGGGCTGGTCGCGCTCGGCAACGGTGACAGGGGCAGGTAAGCCGCTGGAGCGGACCATGCATTTCTATGCGCAGTGGCTGGCTCGCCACGAAAGGACACACGTCAAGCAGTTCAAACATATCGTCGAGACAGTGCAGGGGTAGCGATGGCTGCCCCTTTGTCCGCGGTACAGTGGGAGACATCAACTAATAGTGCTGTTCGCAGAAAGGAGGCCGCATGACCTACATCCGCACCATCCCGCCGGAGGAGGCCGAAGGCCAGCTCAAGGAGCTGTACGACGGCGACTTCAAGAACCTCGGCTTCGTACCGGAGTACTCAAAGGCGGTCAGCCTGCGCCCGGAAGTGTTGGCCAACTGGCGCACGCTGCTCGGCTCGATCCGCAAGCACATGCGCCTGCGCCGCTACGAGCTGGTCACGATGGCAGCGGCAGTCGAGATGCGCTGCGCGCCTTGAACGACGTCGCACGGAGCGGTGCTCCGTCAGAATGGGTTCAGCGTCGAGCAGCTTGTCGCGCTGGTGCGCGACTATCACGACCCGGCGGCCATGCTGGAGCCGGATGAGATCGCCATCATGGACTTCGCCCGGCAGGTCGTCCGCGACCCGCACCAACTGGCCGAACCGGACTTCGACGCGCTCCGGGCGCTTGGCCTCTCCGACGAGGAGATTCTGGATGTGGTGCTGGCGGCTTCCGCACGCAGCTTCTACAGCAAGATGCTGGATGCCCTCGGCGCTCTGCCCGGCCCAAACTACGCCGACCTCGTCGAGGCGTTGAGCGGCGTGATCGGCGGCTGGTGAGCGCGGGTCGGCGCTATTCCCATACTGCTTGGAATGCGTGGGGGCGACCAGACGGTCGCCCCTGCTGCTTGCCCCTACTCCCCCCGCAGCGGCGCGTCCGACTCCAGGTAGATGCGCTCGCCTGTGAACAGCCCGGCAGCGGGGTCCCACGGGAAGAAGATGATCACCTTCATCGTGATGAATTTGCCGGTCGGTGGGTACTTGAGCCACTGAAGCGTGTGCGTGCCGGTCGCGTTCGCCTCCTCGACCACCCCCTGCGGCCCGATGACGATGTTCGTCAGGTCGAACACCACGTCCGGGAACGCGCTCAGCAGCCCGGTGTAGAAAGCCGTCGCGCCCTCGTGCCGCTCCCAGCGGTCGCCGGTCTGCGACATCTCGTACACGCAGTCGTCGGTCAGCGTGGACATCAGGCCGGGGATGTCGCGGTTATCCTCAGCGATGGAGTGCTTGAGCCACAGCTTGCGGATTCGCCCGTACTCGCCCTGGCTGATGGCCCGGTGCAGCAGTTCCTGTACAGCCTCGTGTGTCATGTGTTACCCCGACTGATGATACGTCGCCCTAGCTGTCGTAGCCGTGCTTCGAGCCGTCGGGCAGCGTCGCGTCATCAAGCGAGGCCGCCGACGCAAGCTGCTTGTCGGTCAGCTTCGCCCCGGTCAGGTCCGCGCCGATAAAGCTCACGTTCTGCAGGCTGGCAGCAGTGAAGTCGGCCTCCTGCACTCTGGCCATGTTGAGGTCTGCGTTTTGCAGGTTCGCCTTGCGGAAGACGGCCTTCTGCGCCCGCACGCTGAACAGGCTCGCGCCGATCAGCTTGGCCTCGCTGAAGTTCGCCTTGCCCAGTTCGGCGCCCGACAGGTCCGCCTTGCGCAGGTCCGCGCCCACGAAGTACGTGTCGTTCAGGACGGCGGTGTCCAGAACGGTGCGGCGCAGGCTGGCCGATCCAAACATGGCACCGTTCCCGTCGATGGCGCTCAGGTCCGCGTCGTCCAGGTTGGCCTCGAAGAAGTCCGCCAGCTCGACTCTGGCCATATCCAGGTTCGCGCCGGTCAGCGTGGCCTGTTCCAGCGTGGCTCCATTCAGCCACGCCCATTCCAGCGATGCGCCGCTCAGGTCGGCGCCGGTCAGGTCGCATCCCCGCAGCACCGCCCTGAACAGGACAGCGCCGCTCAGGTTGGCCCCGCGCAGGTCGGCGTTGGTGAAGTCAAGCTCGGTCAGGTCGCGATCGGCCAGGTCGAACGCGCGCAGGCTGGTCTTGCCGTCCCAGTTCATCACGATCTGGTACTGCTCGTCGCGCAGCGCCTTGCCGTGCTGGATCGACACGTCGCCCTGCGCCTGGATCACGTCGCCGTCCACGTCCCCGGTGACCATCGCCTGCGACCGCCTCCCGACTGCCGCCCCGGTCACGTGGTCCATGCTCCCCACGTCGATATCGTCGCCGCCCGCTGCCGGGCGCGCGGTCGGGTCGAGCCACTCGCCGCAGAAGCGGCACTTCTTCGCAACCGCCTTGATCGTCTCGCCGCAGTAGGGGCACTCCTTCGTCTGGTCGGACATTATCTCCCCCTTCGCCCGTGCCGACGTTGCGCCCATTGTCGGGCATAAGGCAGGGGCCGTCAAGCGGCGATCCGTCGTGTCTCCCCTGGTGGATAAATTCGAGCGACTTTATCGCTTTGGTGTACAATAGGGCATCGTTTCGCCAAAAGAGGAGACACCATGACCAATTATCCCGATGAAGAAGTCCGCGCGTTTGTGATCGCCGCCCACAGCGACCTGGAGACGGTCAAAGCTACCCTGGCCGAGCATCCCGACTGGCTCAACGTCGAATACGACTGGGGGCCGGGCGGCAAGGAGACGCCGCTCGGAGCAGCGGGGCATGTCGGCAACCGCCCGATTGTCGAGTACCTGCTCGATCTGGGCGCGCCGAACAATATCTGCGTCGCCGCCATGCTGGCCCGCGCCGGCGACGTGGCCCGCTTTCTGGCGGAAGACCCGGCGCAGGCGACGGCCAGAGGTACCCACGGCATCCCGTTGATGGTTCACGCCGCGATGGGTGGCGATGTGGGGATCGTGGAGCAGATTGTGGCGGCGGGCGGCGGTGAGGGCACTAAGCAAGCCCTGGTCGGCGCGGTGATGAAGGGGCGGCTGGAGATGACACGCTGGCTGCTGGATCACGGCGCGGACGACCTGACGCTGAAGAACCACTTCGATAAAACGCTGCTCCAGATGGCCGAGGAAAGCGGTTTCGACGAGATCGCCGCGCTGCTGCGCGAGCGTGGGGCGGTGGGCTAGCGGGTCGCGACCATCACCGCTCGGCCTGTCCCCAGCGAAAACGGCTGGGTGGTGAACAGGTTGTAGCCGCTGCACGCGGAGAAGCCTGCCCCCAGCATCAGCCCGACCATCTCGCGGTAGGTGTACAGCCGCATCGCCATCTCGTGGCGCTCCACCCGCCCATCCTGTATCAGCAGGTACTGGCGATACGCCGTCCCGCTGGGCGGGTCGTAATCGCGCCGTTCCAGCACGGTCAGCCCGCTGTCAAGCTCGGCCCAGCCCCGGCCATGCAGCACCGGCAGCAGCGACTCCGCGACGTGCGTGTCGAGGACGAAGCGCGCGCCGGGCTTCAGCGCCGCAGCGACCGCCCGCAGAAACGTCAGATTACCCGTGTCGTCGAAGTAGCCGAAGCTCTCCCACCAGCAGTACGCCCCGTCGAAGTCGGCGGAATCGGGCAGGCTGCGCATGTCGCTCTCGATGGGGGTGAAGGCGCTGCCCAGCCCATTCTGCGCGGCGGTGGCGCTGGCGTCCGCCAGCAACGCCGCCTCCACGTCGACCCCGGTCACGCGATAGCCGCGCCGCGCCAGGTCGATGGCGATGCGGCCCGCCCCGCACGGCACGTCGAGCAGCCGGGCCGGCACCGAGATCTCCAGCAGCGCTTCGATGTAATCGGCCTCGCGGTGCGTGTCCTCCGCCGATTTGGCCTGCCGGTAGGCGTTGAACAGCAGGTTCGGCGAATCAGCCGCTGGTTCCTGTGCCATCATCAGAACTTTTCGCTGACGTCGTGGTCAATATCGTCGAACTTGTCTCCGGCTGCGCCGCCCTCGAACTTCATACCCTGGCTGCCCGCGCCGCTGTCGAACTTGAAGCCCTGGTCGCCTGCGCCGCTGTCAAATTTAATGCCTTGGCTGCCGTCGTCCGGCGGGGGGTGGCTCTCCACCTTGAAGCTCTGGTTGCCTTCAACTTTCGGAAATACGTCGCCCGCGAACTTGTTGGCCGGGTTGCCCTCGACTTTGGGGAACGCGTCACCTGCGAACTTGTTGGCCGGGTTGCCTTCGACTTTGGGGAACACGTCGCCCGCGAACTTGTCGCCCACATTGCCTTCGAACTTGGCGAATTTGTCGCCCGCCACACCTGCCGGGTTGCCTTCGACCTTGGGGAACACGTCGCCCGCGAATTTGTTGGCCGGATTGCCCTCGACCTTCGGGAATGCGAAGGGCCCGTTGTCCAACCCTACCCGCGAGCCGACCCCACCGCCCGCACCCGCCGCAGCGCCCTCTCCGGAAAACAGATGCGCGGTTTCCTGTTCCGCCTCGCTGAACCCGTAGGCGATGGCGCGCATCACGTCGGCGGCCTGCTGAAGCGCCGCGACCAGCCGGTTGAGCGCCGGCTCGACCTCATTCTGCATTTCGGCGTAGAAGGCGTCGGCCCCCTTGCCGATCCAGCCCCCTGACCGCAGCTCGTCGACCTGGTTGACGATGGCCTTGAGCATCCGCCCGATATCGTCGCCCTGCCTGTCACACGTCTGCGCGGCTTTCGACAGCTTCCCGTAGTCAACCTGGATATCTTTAGCCATGGTGTCTTCCCCTGCATCCCCCCCTGTCCGATCATCCCATCATACCCGTAACTGCGAGTGGGGCAAGTGTCCGGGGGGCCTGTTCAGGGCTACAATGGGTGCGTCACACAGGAGAATCGCATGTCATTCATCATTACGCTGTACGTACGCGAGGGGATCGTCATGGCCAGCGACAGCCGCCTGATGCTCTCCGCGCAGCAGAAACAGGGCAGCACACAGGTCATCCAGATGGGCGTCGGCCTGTCCGATTCGACTTACAAGACGTTCCTCACGCTGAACAACATCGGCATCTCGTACTTTGGCATGCCGGAAGTCGCCGGGGTGCCGATCACCGGCTACATCGAGTCGTTCATCGCCGAGGAGATTTACCGCCACGACTACACCATCGACCAGGTGCCGCAGGCCATCATCGACTACTTCGCGCGGCTGGAGCTGCAGCCCGACAGCGGCTTCATCGTGGCCGGCTACCGGGCGGGTGACAGCGGCCTGGAGCAGCAGGTGTGGGAGGCGTTCGTCAAGACCGGGCAGGTCAACCGGCTGAACCAGCCCGGCCAGTGGGGCGCGTCGTGGCGCGGCACCACCGACATCCTGACACGGCTGCTGATGCCGACCGCCCTCAAGGGCGACGACGATGAATACAAGCCGCTGCCGCACTACCCGATCCAGTGGGGCTTCTTCACGCTTCAGGACGCCATCGACTACGCCATCTACGCGGTGAAGGTCACCGCCGACACGATGCGCTTCCACCCGCGCCCCAAGGTGGTCGGCGGCCCGATTGACGTGCTGGTCATCAAGCCGGAGAACGGTTTCTGGGTGCGCTACAAGGACTTGCAGGCGTAGCCTAGTCGGGCTGCGCCCCGGCCTTCTCCACCAGCGACGCGGCCCATGCTTTGGCCCGCTCGATCTCGCCCTCGACCAGCGGGCCCTCGTGGCTCTTTTCGATGTAGAAAGCTTGCGGCGTCGCGATAAGCTTGCAGCCCAGCCGGCGCAGCTTGGCGGCCAGCTTGGGCGCAGCCGCGTTGAAGCCCGCCTTCGGCTCGACGTAGCGCGTGTCGAAGGTAGCCATCATCGCGCCGCTTAGCGACCGCTTGGGCAGCGCCTTGACCGCGTCGCGCACATCGTGCGGCATGTTGGCGTTATGCACCGGGCAGCCCATCACCAGCAGGTCGACGTCGCTCAGGTCGGCTGCGGTCAGTTCCTTGAGGTCGATCAGGCGCGTCGGCCCCGCCTGCTCGACCGTCTCGGCGATAGCCTCGGCGATCTTCTGTGTGTTGCCAAACAGCGATGCGTATACGACCAGCGTGTTCATCCTCGATGCTCCTTGTCAGTAGGTCCAACACCGCTATCGTATACGCATAACCCTGCCCAGAGTTGCCGGGATGAGCCCCGGCCTCCTCGGTCAATCGCACGGCGGTGGGGGCGACCGGCTGGTCGCCCCGCTGCCCCCGCCTACGGCACCATCTGCACGAACTCCCCGTCGGCCAGCTTGACCGGCGCGCTGCTACCGTCGGCGGCGATCCGCCACAGCGTGGTGCTGCCGCCGCCGTTGATGTCGACGGCCTCGACCAGCAGCGTGTTCGCGTCGAGCCACGCCTCCGGCTTGTAATACGCGCCGGCGTCGGCGGTGGCGACCACCTGCGAGCTGACCAGGTCGTTGCTGACCGCCACCCAGCCCTGCTCGTTGTCAGGCTGCCCGCGCGCCAGCCCGAAGGCCAGCCGCATGCCGTCGGGGCTGAAGCGTGCCGACCCCATCCGCGTGAAGTCGATGCCGTCCGGCAGCGTGATGATCTGCGTGCCGCCCCCCTGGATCGTCAGCACTTCGATATTCTGGCAGCTCAGCGCGATCTGCGTCACGTCCGCCGAGAAGTCGTCGACGCAGATGATGCGCGAGTTGTCGGCGGGCAGCAGTGGCGTCGACTGCGCCGCTGCCCATGTCGTAGCGATACAGGCTGGAATACCCGCCAAACGGGATGTAGCCGCCCAGCCCGCTCGGCTCGATGCTGTAGAACAGGCTCTGCCCGTCATCCGACCAGCGCCACGGGATCAGGTAGCTGCCTAATTCGCTGGTCTGGCTGGCGATCTGCTGCACGTTCGAGCCGTCCAGGTTGGCGGTGAACAGCGCCGACGGGACGCCATTGGTGGCATTCTGGAAGTCGCTGACGCTCCACGCGATGCGCGGCGGGTTGTTGCCGTCGCCGGGCCACACCGCGATCCCGTTGGGCTGGCCGCCGCCCGCCTGCGTGATGAAGTCCAGCGGCGTGGCGTTGCCCCCGGTGATGCTGAACACCGCCGGCTGGTTGTTCTGGTAGCCGACCACCACCAGCGTGTCGCCCGCCATGCCCGTCAGCATATACGGGCCGGGGTAGAACTCGAAGCTCAGGGTAGCGAGCGGCGTCTGTGCGCCCGTCTGCGTGTCGACCTGCACGAGCTGGTTATCCGCCGTGTGCACCAGCACCGACGGCGCGGGCGGGGCGGGCGGCAGCGTGGCCTCCGGGGCCGTGGTCGGCGGGACAGCGGGTACCGACGTCGGGCTGGCGGGTGGGATGCCCGTCCCGCCGAAGCCGGGGGGCAGGCTGGTGGGCGGGACGGGCGTCCCGCCGAAGCCGGGTATGTTGCAGGCCAGCGCGGCGGCAGCCAGCGCCGCGGCGGCGATCAGTGTGACATGGAAGCGTTTGAACATATGGGTCTCCTGTTATGCCGTCTATCGTCCTTCCCGATCATAGCGCGGAATCGGCTCGCCGGGGGCAAACCACCTGCCCCCAATGGGATTGTAATCAGCGTTTCATGCCGTCTTGTCTGACGATGTGGCTCCGCCTTGATGACTTAGAATCAGCGTACGTTCTGCCGATTTTACGAGCCTTCGACTCAGCAAGTTCCCTGTTCATCCTTCAGGTCTCATCCTCTCTGCGCGCTCTGCGCTCTCTGCGGTTAGTCTTTGTTTTTTCTTCCTTTGCGCTCTTTGCGTCTTTGCGGTGAGTCTTCTCTCTTCCCCTCCGCGCTCTCTGCGGTTAATCTTTGTCTTTTCTTCCTTTGCGCTCTTTGCGGTGAGGTTTCTCTCCGTCCCTTCCCGATGTGCGAATCCGCGCAAGTCGTGATAGCATGTCGGTGTATTCGTGCGACCGGCCCGCAATCCACCCGGGAGTCCGCCTGTGACCGATCCTCTCCACGGCAAGAACGTGATCATTCTGGGGCTGGCCCGTCAGGGCACGGCGCTGGCCCACTGGCTGTGTGACAACGGCGCGAAGGTCACCGTCAGCGACATGCGCACGGCAGATAAGCTCGCCGGGCCGCTCAAAGAGCTGGAGGGCCTGCCGATCACCTACGTGTTCGGTGAGCACCCGCTGTACCTGCTCAATAGCGCCGACCTGCTGTGCCTGTCGGGCGGGGTGCCGGTCGACGCGCCGTTCGTGCAGGAGGCCGTCAAGCGCGGCGTCAAACTCAGCAACGATGCGCAGTTGTTCCTGGAGCGCTGCCCGTGCCACGTGATCGGCATCACCGGCTCGGCGGGCAAGACGACCACCACTACGCTCGTCGGGCGGATGTGCGAGGCCGCCGACATGCTGCCCTGGGTCGGCGGCAACATCGGCAACCCGCTGATCGGCGACCTGCCCCACGTCAGGCCGACGGACATCGTCGTGATGGAGTTGTCGAGCTTCCAGTTGGAGATCATGACCGCCAGCCCGCACGTCGCCGCCATCCTCAACCTGACCCCCAACCACCTCGACCGGCACCACACGATGGAGGCTTACGTCGAGGCCAAGGCGCACATCCTCGACAACCAGCTTGTCGGCGACATGGCCGTGCTGAACCGCGACGACCCGACCACCTACGCCCTGCGCGACCGCGTCCGGCAGGAGGTCGCGACGTTCAGCGGGCAGTACCCCGCCGACGTGGGCGCGTGGCTGATGGTCGATAAGCTGATGTGCCGCCCGACCTTCACCACGCCGATGGAAGTTGTGTGCAATGTCGACGAGATCCCGCTGCGCGGGCATCACAACGTGATGAACGTGCTGGCTGCCTGCGCCATCGCCGGGGTGGCGGATGTGCCGGTCGAGGCCATGCGCGCGGCGATCCTGACCTTCGAGCCGGTCGAGCACCGGCTGGAGGTGGTGCGGACGTGGATGGATGTGACCTTCGTCAACGACTCGATTGCCACCGCGCCGGAGCGCGTCATCGCGGCGCTGGACGCCTACAGGGATGAGCCGGTCGTGCTCCTGCTGGGCGGTCGGGACAAGAAGCTGCCCTGGGGCGACCTGGCGAAACTGGCCGTCGAGCGCTGCCGTGCTATCATTACCTTTGGCGAGGCAGGCCGCATGATCGCCGAGGCGATGGCCGCCGAGCGCACCGCGCAGGGCTGCGCCATCCCCATCGAGCAGGCCAGTACGATGGAGGACGCGGTGACGCTGTCCGCGCAGATGGCCACCGACGGCGACGTGGTGCTGCTGTCGCCGGGCGGCACCAGCTTCGACGCCTACGAGGATTTCACCGTGCGCGGCGCGGCCTTCAGGAAGCTGGTGGGCCGGCTGTGACCCTCACCCGGCAGCGGAGACCGATACATATGGCACGCAAGAAGGCCATGCCGCGCGGGCTGCTCGAAGCCAGCCGACACCTGAGGCAAAGGGCCACGCCACCGGAAGACCTGTTATGGGCGCGCCTGCGTGATCGGCAGGTAGCTGGCAGCAAATTCCGGCGGCAGGCAGTGATCGGGAAGTTCGTAGGTGACTTCTACTGTCACGAGAGCCGCCTGATCGTCGAGCTGGATGGCAGCGTGCACGATATGCCAGAAGTCGCCGACCGCGACATCAGTCGTCAGACGTATCTCGAAGAGCAGGGTTACACGGTCATTCGCTTTCGCAACGACGAAGTTGAACGGGACATGAACATGGTACTGGAAACGATCCGCCATTACGTAAAAGACCCCCTTGCCACCGACCTCCCCTCTCCCTCCGGGAGAGGGGCCGGGGGTGAGGGTTAATATGGCCACCACCACCTCCGATCAGGTTCCACAGCAGCAGGAGCAGGACGGCAGCCCGGTCGCGGCGGGAGCGCCTGCCGCCTTCGACTTCGACGTCTACCTCGTGCTGGTCGTCGCCGCGCTGATCGCCATCGGCCTGCTGATGGTGTACAGCACCACCTTCGACTGGAGCTACCTCCAGTATGGCTCGCCGGTGCGCATCTTTCTGAACCAGGTGCGCTCGGTCGCCATCGGCGTGACGATGATGGTCATCATGTGGCGCTTCGACTACCGCATCCTGCGCGACCGGCGGGTGGCGCTGGCCATCATGGTCGTGACGATTGTCGCGCTGGGCGCGCTGCTGCTGCTCAACAATAATCTCAAGCTGGGCGCGCAGCGCTCGTTCATCGGCGGCTCGATCCAGCCCGGCGAGGCCGCCAAGCTGGCGGTGATCATCTATTTCGGCGCGTGGCTGGCCTCGCGGCAGGACAAGCTGCACAACCTCGGCTACGGGTTGATCCCGTTCTCGATCCTCGTCGGCGCGGTCGGCGGCCTGATCGTTCTCCAGCCCGACCTGAGCACGGCGTTCATCATCATGATGACCGCCTGGACGATGTTCTTCCTGGCCGGGGCCAACATCGTCCAGATTCTGCTGGCAGGGGCCGGTGCCGGGGTGGTCGGCTATCTGCTGACCACCCAGTTCGATTATGCTCGCACCCGCCTGGTGGCCCACCTGCAAGCCATGCGCGACCTGCGCCAGGCGTCGTGGCACGTGCAGCAGGCGATCATCGCCTTTACCGCGCCCGGTGAGCGGCCCGGTGGCTCCTTTTCGCCCAACTGGTTCGGCGTGGGGCTGGGCCAGAGCCGCCAGAAGTTCGGCTTCTTGCCTGCTGCCCACACCGACAGCATCTTCGCCATCATCGGCGAGGAGCTGGGATTGTTCGGCTGTCTGGTGGTGGTGACGTTGCTGGTGCTGTTCGTGTGGCGCGCCTACAAGGTATCGAGCACGGCGCAGGAGCCGTTCGGTGCGCTGCTGGCGGCGGGTATCGGCACGTGGATTGCCTATGAGGCGCTGCTGAACATCGCGGTGATGACGGCGGTGATCCCCTTCACCGGTGTGCCGCTGCCGTTCATCAGCTATGGCGGCTCGAACCTGGTGACGGTCATGACCGGCGTGGGCCTGCTGTTGAGCATCTCGCGGCGCAGGCCGTTCCCGCGCCGCCGGCAGGATGGCACCTATATCCGCCCGGCCACGAACCGCTACCGCCGGCTGGCCCGCGTGGGGCGCAAGGGCAGCATCGAGTATTGATTAACGCTGCCGTACAGCCTTTGGCTTATAGCTAATTGCTATTGCCTTCCGAGTCGGGGGTGACGTGATGGACCTGGCAGACAAGCTGAGGATCGCACCCGGCGACCGCTTCCACGACGAGGAGTTCCTCGACGGCGTCTACGCCGAGATCGACGATCTCACCGACGCGGACCTGCGCGACGAGGCGCGCTTCGACCTGACCAACCGGCTGGTCGAGGAGTGGCTGCTGGAGGAGGCCGAGCGCACCGCGCGCTCGCTGGAAGGCTGGCGCATCGAGCAGACCTGGCTCATCGGCAAAGTCGCCGAGCGGCTGGGGCAGCTTGGCCAGCGCGACTACGCCGTGAAGCTGCTCAAGAAAGCCATGCCGACGGCGCGCACCGCCGGCACCGACGAGACGATCCGTGCCGAGGCGCTGGCCCGGCTGGGCCGCAATTTGCAGGCGCTCGGCGAGACCGAGCAGGCGCTCGACCTGTGGACCGAGGCCGTCAAGCGGGCCCAGACCGCCGAAACGCGCGGCGATGTGGACGCTTCCAGCGTGTTGTGGGAAGTCTCGGAGACGCTGGCGCTGGCCGGCCACTGGGCGCGCGCCGGGCAGGTCGCCGATGCCATCAAGAATGCCGCCAAGCGCGACCGGGCCATCTCCCGCCTCAAGAAGATGCACGACGCCTATTCTAAGGTCCACAAGTGATCAGCTGTCGGCGCAGCTAGCTGTTCGATGCTCACGCTCACTAGGCTTCAAGAGTGATAGTATAATCATCTACAACTGTTGTCGGAAGCCATACGAGAGAGGACCGAAACGCGTTCATGAGTGACAATCACTCACAGCAACTACCTTTGTTTAGCTTGTCGTTTCCTGAGACGCTTGCTGACGCCCACACTGCCAAGCGGGGCCAACTTGAGCGAACCGGCGTGCATTCTTGGCATACTTATTATGCTGGCTACGCTGAAGGATTCGTTGCTGATGTTCTGTCGCTGCTCGCTCGTCCCGGCGATCTGGTGCTTGACCCTTGGAATGGCAGCGGAACGACTACATTCGTCGCGCAGCGGCATCCCGTATACTCCATTGGTGTTGAGATAAACCCTGTGATGGCACTGCACGCGCAAGCCAAGGATTTGCACTTCATTCATCATGTCCATTCACTGGCCAATGAGGCTGAACGGATTGTCGAGCAGGCTCGCCTACTGCTTGACAGGCCAGCCAAACAACAGGATGACATCAATGACTGGGTGGCCACTGAACCGCTTTCTGCGTTAATTGCTCTTCGAGATATGATCCGAACGGACTACAGAAAAGTAAAATCTTCCGGTCTCGCTGTGCCCGCCAAACAGGTGGAATCGCGCGATTCTTCGCATTCCAAGGCTCTGTTCTTTTCTGCGCTATTTCAAGTGCTGCGCGCAGTAGGCAGTTTCAGTCGTGGCTCCAACCCAACGTGGCTGGCCAAACAGGAGAGAGCACGACCCGCATCAACTGAACACGTCTTCCAAGAGTATCTGCGCACTGTTCGGTCTATGCTTGAGGATCTAGAAACTGCGGCAGTCAGTGTTGATCGACCAAGCGATTATCGGGTGATTACTGGTGACGCGAGGTGTTTACCTTTGCCCTCATCGTCAGTCGATATAGTTGTTACTTCTCCTCCATACCTGACTCGGATCGACTATGCCTATTCCACAAAGCCGGAGTTGTTGCTGCTTGGCAACGACGAACAAGCAGTAGACACATTGAGGCGTAAGACAACCGGTGCGCCTGTGATTGTGGACAAGTCAATAGAGCCCGAAACAGGATGGGGGCCAACTTGTAACGCCATCCTGGACGCGGTCCTGCAACATTCCAGCAAAGCGTCGCGGTCATATTATTTGCCATTCTATCTACAATACTTTCGCGATATCAATGTATCGCTGCGCGAAATCCAGCGCGTCCTCAAAGAGGAGGCCCGGGTTGTCATCGTTGTACAGTCTTCGTATTACAAGGAGGTAGAAATACCGCTGGGAGAGATTTACGTCGAAATGGCAGCAGCGCTAGGTTTGGGGGCAGAGATTGCGCGGCGTGAAGTAGTCCGTCAGCACATGGCACACATCAACACAAAGTCGCGCCAGTACATCGATGGCAAGATTTACTACGAAGATGTCGTTCTCCTCACTAAATAGGAAAACGCACATGGATTACCAAACGCGCGTCCAGGCTGCTGTCGAATTCTACTGGGGAATGCGCACAAACCAAAGACAGGCACAGGAGACTCGTGGAATTCGCGATCAAGGATTGCGAGGCGCTGTCACGGGTGGCAAACAGATGGATGGCTTCATCCGAATCATCATAGATCTTCTGAGCGAATATGGTATTGCCAACGATGAGATCTTCTATGACTCCAGACTGGAGATACCGGGCTACTATCGTCCGGAGAAGCGTTGGGACATTCTTGTCGTCGCTGATCACAAACTGGTCGCTGCAATCGAGTTTAAGTCGCAGGCAAGTTCTTTCGGAAACAACTTCAACAACCGAGTCGAAGAGGCAGTGGGATCAGCGATGGATCTATGGACTGCGTATCGCGAGGGGGCATTCCCGGCAGTGCCACGCCCTTGGCTGGGTTACCTGATGCTACTTGTCGAGTCTGAGAAGGTCTCTCGTCCTGTGTCGGTACAGGAACCCCATTTCGCGGTGTTCGAGGAGTTCAAAGAAGCGTCGTACGCTAAACGGTTTCAGATCTTGCTGACGAGACTTGTCCGGGAACGGCTGTACGACGGGACAAGCCTCATCATGACACCTCAACCAGAGACAAACAATATCAGCTTTTCTGAACCTTCTTCTGACTTGAAATTTGCTAACTTCGCTGAATCCCTGAGGGCATCAGTGGCTGCCTTCCAAAGAGCCAGAAGTTAGCGCCGCAATCTCTGGAGCAACTTTCCAATTGTCCCCGGGCAGCTACCAGCAAGGGTTGCCATGCGCATCATGATCTCCGGCGGCGGGACCGGCGGGGGAGTTTACCCTGCCATCGCCGTCGCCAATGCCCTCAAAGCGAAAGTCCCCGACGTCGACATCCTGTGGCTGGGCAGCACCGGCGGCCCGGAGCGTGACCTCGTCGAGCGGGCCGGGCTGGCGTTTCGCGGCGTGCCTGGCGGGCCCATCGCCGGGATGGGCCTGCGGGCCCTCCCCAACACGATCCGCCTGATGATCGGCACGCTGAAGGCGCTCGGCATCGTGGGGCGCTTCAGGCCCGGCGCGCTGCTGATCACCGGCGGCTGGGCGACCGTCCCGGCGGCGCTGGCCTGCTGGCTGCGCGGCGTGCCGGTCGCCATCTTCCTGCCCGACATCGCGCCCGGCGGCACGATCCGGTTGCTGGCCCGCATCGCACAGCGGATCGCCATCGTCGCGCCGGACTCGGCGGCGGCCTTCCGGCCCGGCCAGGCGGTCGAGACCGGCTACCCGGTGCGCGCCGAGCTGCTCCACGCGGCGGGCTTCGACGCGTTAGGCGAGCCGCTGCCATCCCCGCCGGATTCGCGGGCCGAGGCGCAGCGCCGCTTCGGGCTGCGCGCCGACCTGCCGACGCTGCTGGTCTTCGGCGGCAGCACCGGCGCGCGTGGCATCAACCGCGCGCTGCTGCCGCAGCTTGCCGACCTGCTCGGCCCGGCGAATCGGCCGAATTGCCAGATCGTGCACATCAGTGGTAGGCTGGACGCCGAGGAGGTGCGGGCCGCAGCCGCTGCGCTGCCCGCCACCCGCTATCACGTCGAGGCGTACCTGCACAGCGAAGATATGGCGCTGGCGCTGGCAGCGGCTGACCTGGCCGTGGCGCGGGCCGGAGCGAGCACACTGGGCGAGTTTCCCCTGTTTGGCTTGCCTGCTATACTCGTACCGTATCCATACGCGTGGCGTTACCAGAAGGTCAACGCCGACTACCTGGAATCGCGAGGAGCGGCGATGCGCCTGGACGAGGACATGCTGACTGATCACCTGACGCCGCTGGTGGCGCAGTTGCTGCTCGACGGCACCCGGCGCGCGCAGATGGCCCGCGCGGCTGAGTCGCTGCGCCACCCTGCCGCTGCCGCTCACATCGCCGAGTTGCTGGTGAATATGACCCGACGCGCAGATCGCCCCGCCGGGGGCGGCCTGCCAGCGAGCAACCCCTCCGGGGGCGGTTCGCCAGAAAGCCGAGGTTAACGTGATCGAACTGGCGGCAATCTTCTGGTTGTTGATCGCTTTCTTCGGCGTCATCGGCCTGATGCGCGGCTGGGTGCGCGAGATCCAGGCCACCGCCGCCGCCGTGCTGGCGATGTTCATCATCGAGCAGATCAGCCCGTGGGTGTGGGCAGTGCTTGTCTCGCGGACCCCCGCCGACATGCTGGCCGCCGATCCGCTGGGCACGCTGCGCCGGTTGGTGATGCTCAAGGCCGCGATTCTGCTGATCGTCGTGTTCTTCGGCTATCAGGGTCCGGTGCTGGTCAACTACGCCACGTCGGGCCGCACCCGCGCCAACCGCCCCCGCGAGTCGATCCAGGAAGGCATCATGGGGCTGGCTGTCGGCCTGCTGAACGGCTACCTGATCGTTGGCGCGCTGTGGTGGTATTTGCACGTGGCGCAGTACCCATTCCCCTGGGTGATCAGTCCGTTGAACTTCCCCGACTCGGCCAGCGCCAAGATGATCGCCATGCTGCCATTGCGATTCCTCGGCAGCCCCTGGCTTGAGATTCTGGTGGTGGTCATGTTCTTGATTGTGATTGTCGCCGTGATATAATAGCCCCTCGTCCCCGGCTCAGGCCGGGCCTGCTAACTGCGCAGCACACACGCCGCACCCGGCCCCAACACGGTCGGGTGCGTGGCGGCTGCGCGCCTGAACCCGGAGCAGTCAGACACGCGCATGGTCAGCAAAGTCCCACCCACCCCCGACGTCAACCTCCCCTACGAGCTGCGCGAGAAGATGGAGTCCGCCGCGCTGCGGCTGCGCAAGCCGCCCACCCTCAGCGAAGACATCCTGTGGCAGCGCCTGCGCGACGCGCAGCTTGGCGGCTGCGTCTTCGTCCGCGAGGCCGCCATAGGCCCCTTCCTGCTCGACTTCTACTGCCCGGAGCGGCAGCTTGCCATCGAGGTCAACGGCGAGCATCAGCCGGAAAACGCCGACGCCGAGGCGCTGCGCCAGCAGCTTGTCAACTCGCTGGGCATCCGGCTGATGCACCTCACCGCCGTCGAGGTGGCCCACGACCTGCTCGCCACGCTGGACGCGATCCGCGCTGCGTTGGGGTAGTACCCCCTCACCCCGACCCGCTCACCGTGGAGCTTCGCGCCGGCGTGGCTGTCGCATCAGTCACCGGGCTGCGCAAGCTGGCTCACGTCCCACAGGATCAGGAACCCCTCAAATGTCCCGACCGCCACGTACTTCCCACTCGGTGACCAGGCTATACTGCGCACATCGCCAAGGTTGTTGAGGCTGGCCAATTCTACTTGTGTTGCCACATCCCATATCCGAACAGTGCCATCAGACGCACCACTGCTAAGTCGCTGCCCATCCGCCGACCATGCCAAGCCAACTACCTCTCCTGTCTGTCCTATGAGAGGGGTGAATTGGTTGTCGGTTATCGCATTCGTCATCACTAGTGAGCCGTTCGATACTCCAACTGCCAGTTGCTCTCCAACTGGTGACCAAGCCACGCTGAATACTGACACAGCAATACCCTCGGGACTGGGGGCGCCAAGCACTGCCAATTCCTTCCACGTCGCTGTGCTCCACACATAGACCGTTCCGTTACCATTTCCGCTGGCTAGCCATTCCCCATCTGGCGACCACGCCAAATCAATGACCCCTCCAAAATAGATTTCTACAACTGCCTGTAGCTCTTGTGCATCTATGTCCCAGATGCGGACTTTGCCATCTCCCGAGCCGCTGGCCAGCCGCTTCCCGTCGGGTGACCAGGCCACACTATAAATTCGCTCGTGGCCAACTTCAAGGGAGAATGCTTCCTTCCCATCTGGTACATCCCAAACCTGCACTGCGCCTCTCGCAGAGCCGCCGGCCAGCCATTTCCCGCTGGGCGACCAAGCTACGCTCTGTATGAAGTCTTCCCCAGCGATTATCGTATGCAATTCTAGTGTATCTATCCGGTAGATCAGGACCCCTACTGAGCTTTCGACAGCCAGATACTCGCCGTCGGGTGAATAGGCAACCTGACCGAAACGAGCGCCCGACAGCCGCCAGGCCGCTGCTTCCTTCGGCAGCGAAAGCGTGGAGGAATCAGGTATCAGTTCACCGGGGGTTGGCATCGGCGTGAGCGTCGGAATGGGTGTCGTGATGAGGGTCGGCGTCGGCGATGCTTCAGCAGTTGGCGTGGCGGTCGCCGTGGACGCCGTCGCCACGACCGCCGTCGTACCGCCCGGCGCGGGCGCGCACGCCGCCAGCGCCAGCAGTGCGATCATCCAGGGCAGCAGCAAGCCATATTGCTTCACCGCAACGCTCCTTGACGGGCCGTCATCGCCCGCACAACTCGGATGGAGTAATTGCGTGCCCGATCTGAGCGCAGAGTTCAGGTGGCAAACTTGTCAGTCGAGCACCTATCAAATTCAGCGTTTTCAGATCGGAAAGCTGGCCAATCTCAGATGGCAAACTCGTCAGTGGATTAATCGACACATCGAGTGTTGACAGGTTCGAGAGGTTGCCAACCTCCGGCGGGAGAGTGTCCAGTTCATTGCCGCGCAAATACAAAATCGCAGATTGGACAGCGACCCTATCTCCGGCAGCAGAACTCGTCAGTCCGAGATAGGGCAAGTCCAATTCTGTCAGCTGTGTGAGCAAGCCAATCTGCGGTGGAATAACCGCCGGTTCATTCGAAAACCCATTGCTTACGCTCAGGAATCTCAGCTTAGGAAGATGGCTGATCTGTTCCAGCAACCCCATCTGATCGGCAGATATGTATAAGATTGAAAGGTTCTCAAGCTGGCTGAATTCAGGCGGCAAGCTCGTCAACGGGTTACCAGCGAGATTCAAGTCTGCCAAACTGGTTAACATGCCGATCTCTGGTGGCAAGGTCGTTAACTCATTGTTATCTATCCAGAGGTCTGTCAAATAGGGGAGTTCACTGATCCTCGGTGACAGGTTTGTAAGTCCCTGATAGGGGAACTCTAGTCTGATGATATGTCCTTGTCCGTCGCATCTGATTTGATCATTCTCTGCGCAGACATTTTCTGGTCCATCATAGTCTGTGAAGATGGCCTTCATCACCGCCAACTGCTGTCCTGAATGGGGGTCAAAGTGGCCACTGGAGTTGGTGTCCGAGTGAGTATAGTGATGATCGTACCTGCGACGATTGGGCTGGCCGTGGGCGCTGGCTCAGTAGTCGGCGTGCGGATCGCCGTGGACGCGTCGCCAGACCGCCGTCGGACCGCCCGGCGCGGGCGCGCACGCCGCCAGCGCCAGCAGCACGACCAGCAAACCAATCAGGGCAGCGGATCGGCGGGCCATACCGGATTCTCCTTGCGCATCGGTCGGGGATGCTTACCCGGCACACTACCCGCATTGTATCATGAGACGGCCCGGCGCGGATGTCACGCGGCTTGCAGTTGGCTTACGATGGCGGCGAAGCCCCACCTGAGCATCGCGTGGTTTCCGGGGTCGGCTTCCAGCCGACAGACTATTCATAGCTGGACGATTGATCGTCCAGCGGGCCCGGCGGCGCGAGACGCGACCCAATCCGCGACGCCCCGGTCGCCTCGGACTCCCCCTGCTTGGTCATGCTGCCGATGATGCCCCCCTTTCCCTCGCCACAAATCTGACTATACTGGTGCACATTATCGGTGTATTCCTGTCGTCAATCTCTATCTGGAAGGAGCAGAGTCTTATGGACCCTACCCAGTTGACCGCCTTGTTTGGGGGCAGCATCGTGATAACGGTCGTCGCGACGGTCTGCGGGTCGCTCCTGTGCGTGGTCGTGCCGCTCGGCGCAGTCGGCTACTTCGTCATCCGGCGTCTCAACCAGGGGCAGCAGGCGGTCGTCGCCAGCCAGTCGTGGCCGTCGACGACCGGCACGGTGATCCGCGCCTTTGCCGAGACCAGCAGTTCCGGCGACGGCATCATCAGCTACTATCCCAGGATAATCTACGAATATGAGGTCGACGGGCAGCGCTATCAGGGCAAGGACTTGCGCGCCAGCGACCGCTTCATGACCAAAGGCATGCCGCAGATCAAGGTGATGGAGATCGTCGACCAGTACCCGGCAGGCACGCAGGTCGTCGTCTACTACAACCCGGCCAATCCCGCCGAGGCCGCGCTCGTGAAATAGGCCATCGCATCATTTTGACCTCACCCCCACCTCGGCGGCAGGCACCGCCTCGGACTCCCCCTCTCCAAATTTGGAGAGGGGGAAGAACCGAGCGCAGCGAGGTTCGGGGTGAGGTCACGACCGGGCCGCTTCAGTCACCCCGTTCTGTCTGATGCGTTCGCCCTCCAATTGGCAACCTTCCCGCCCGCGCATACAATAGGAATGCCTTCAACATCACAAAGGGGAAGCGCATGGCGGACCACCTCACACCCGGCGCGCGGGTGCACTGCCTGGGGATCGGCGGCTACGGCATCAATCCGATTGCCCGCATCCTGCGCGAGTTCGGCTACACCGTCTCCGGCTGCGACATGGCCGAATCGCCGCTGATCAACTCGCTGCGCGGGCTCGACATCCCGGTCGAGCTGGGCCACGACATCGCCCACCTGGACAAGTTCGAGCCCGACGCGCTGATCATCTCGTCGGCCATCCCGGCCAGCAACCGCGAAGTATGGGCCGCCACCGAGCGCGGCATCCCCGTCTATAAGCGCTCAGATATCCTGTGCGAGTTGATGGGCGACCGCATGGGCATCGCCGTATCGGGCACGCACGGCAAGACCACCACCACCGCCATGACCGCCTTCGCCCTCGACCGCCTCGGCCTCGACCCGACCTTCATCGTCGGCGGGGTGCTTCAGGATTTCGGCACCAACGCCCGCGCCGGGCAGGGCCGCGCGTTTGTCATCGAGGCCGACGAGTACGACCGCATGTTCATGGGCCTCTGCCCGCAGGTCATCATCCTGACCACGCTGGAACTGGATCACCCCGACATGTTCGCCAGTCTGGCCGAGGTGCAGAGCCTGTTTGTCGAATTCTCCGGGCTGCTGCCGCCGGACGGCACGCTGATCGCGGGCTTCGACGACATGCAGGTGCGCCAGAATCGCCGAGGGGCGTCAGGCCATGCACGCCGGCCCGACGCTCACCTACGGCCTCACCGGCGGCGAGTGGCGCGCCGAAGAGGTGTCGGCCAGCCCCGCTGGCGGGATGGATTTCGTCGCCGTGCGCGGCGCTGAGACGCGGATACCCGTCTCGCTGAAGCTGCCGGGGATGCACAACGTCCAGAACGCGCTGGCCGTCATCGCGCTCGCTGCCGTCCTCGACATCCCCCCGGCGGATGCCGCCGCCGCGTTGAGCGGCTTCAGTGGCGTGGGCCGCCGTTTCGAGGAGGTAGGCACGTCGCAGGGCGTGACCATCGTCGACGATTACGCCCACCACCCGACGGCTATCCGCGCCACGCTGGCCGCCGCCCGCACCCGCTACGTCGACCGCACCATCTGGGCGGTGTGGCAGCCGCACACCTACAGCCGTACGCGCGCCCTGCTCGATGACTTCGCCGCCAGCTTCATGGACGCCGACCACGTGATCATCACCGACGTGTTCCGCTCGCGCGATACGGAGACGTTCGGCGTGAGCCCCGACGACGTGCTGGCCCGCATGAGCTATCACCGCGACGCGCGGCACATCCCCGACCTGGACGAGGTGATTGACTATCTGGTGCTGAACGTGAAGCCCGACGACGTGGTGATCGTGATGAGCGCCGGCGACGCCACCCGCGTGGCCTCCGGCCTGCTCGACGCGCTGAACGGCGCAGAAGGAGATGCGGGGGCATGACCAACGGCAACGACCTGCCACCGGAGGACCGCCCGCCCGCGCCGGGCACCGGCCTGCGCGTGCTCGTGCTCGCCGAGGCGCTGTCCGCCTGGCTGTTCCTGGTCTTGAGCGCGTGGTTCTATTTCCAGCCAGAGGGTGGGGCGCTGCTCTCCGGGGTGCTGGCCTCCGTGGCGCTGATCGACCCGCCGGTTATGGGCATCGTCGTCCGGCAGATCCGCTCGCGGAATGCCGCGCAGGCCAGCAGCGATGGCCTGCCGCCGCCGCCGGGGTCGGTCCCCGGCGATCTGCAAACGTCGCTCAGCCTGACCGTCGGCGCGGTCGTGCTGGGCGTCGGCCTGACCGTGTTCCTGGCCGTCCTCGACGCCGAACTCACAGCCCGTTTGTCATGCTGCCGCTGGTCGCGCTGTGGGCGCTCGGCGCGCTCTCGGCGCTGATCTACTCGCTGACGGCCCTCCGCCTGGCGTTCGGCGGGGCCGCTGCCTGATCGGGTGAGGTGACGCATGGAGCGACTGGCATGACGCGGGCGGCGGCAATCCGCACGACGAGCCGCCGGAGTGGCACGAGGCGGGCCGCGAGGTGCAGAGCCGCCCCTATCCCGTCGAAGCGCCCGACAACGTCGACACGATCCCCGGCTGGGTGTGGGCGCTGGCCGCCGGGACGGTCGTAAGCTGCGGCCTGGCTGGCGTGCTCGGCGCGGTCGGGGCCTACGTCCTGAGCAACACCAGCGACCGGACCGGTGTGCTGGCGCTGTGCTGCGCGGGCGTCTTCGGGCTGGCCGGCCTGCTGATGGCCATCCGCGCCGTGCCGCTCCTGCTGCTCGCCGCTCAGCAGGCCGGACGCCGCCGCAAATAGGCCGAATCGGTGTAATCCGTGCAATCTGTGGATTGATATCCCAGGAGCCGCCATGCCCGACAAACCCAAATGGCACACTGTCCGCGAGCCGCACGAGCGCCCCGCCTTCGACGCGCCGCAGCCCGAATTGGACGACGCCGCGGGCAGCGTGCCGGGCTGGACGCTGCGCTTCTGGCTGCGCGGGCTGGGCCTGCTGCTGCTGACCGCGCTGCTGGCGTGGGGCGCGTGGAAGCTGCGCGCGCTCCTGCCGGTCGCGATCATTCTGGCCGTCATGGCCCTCGCCGCGCTGACCTCCACCGTGGCGGCGCTCTTCCAGGCCGCGACGGTCACCCTGGCCGCGCTCGTCTCGGCCCGCCAGCGCCCGCCCGAGGACTCGCCATGAGCAACCCACCCCGCCCGCCGCGCCATGACCCCGAGCTTGCCGACAGGATCCGCCGCATCAAGGCGACCCGCCTGTCGCTCAAGGTCGCCGGCTGGGGGCTGCTGATCACCGCCCTGTTCTTCTTCGTCCGGCAGAACTATCTGCTGGCCATCCCGATGGGCCTCGGCGCGGTCGTGTTGGCCTTCGCCGCCGACTGGGTCGTTAAGCCGCCCGATAAAATGTGAGGGTGTCGATGCCCCTGCCTGCCGATCTCCTCTCCGACCTGCGTGACGCCTTCGGCGCGCAGTTGCTGGTCGATGAGCCGCTGTCGCGCCACTCCTCCGCCCGCATCGGCGGCCCCGCCGATGGCTTCCTCGCGGCCCGCACCCACGACGATCTGGCCCGCGCCGTGCAGATTGCGTGGGCGCACGGTGCGCCACTGTTCCTGCTGGGCGGCGGCTCGAACATCCTCATCGCCGACGCGGGCGTGCGCGGGCTGGTCGTCTATAATCGCACCGCCGCCATCCGCTTCGCCGGGGAGACCGTGACGGTCGAGTCGGGCGTCAGCACCCAGCAGTTGGCCCGGCGCTGTGCCGCGCGGGGGCTGGCCGGCCTCGAATGGGCCATCGGCATTCCGGGGACCATCGGCGGGGCGCTGTACGGCAACGCCGGCGCGCACGGCGGCGACATGCGCGGCTGTGTGTGGACGGTCGACGCGGTCACGCCCGATGGCCCGGTCACCTACACCTGCGACGACCTCGCCTACGAGTACCGCTCCTCGATCCTCAAGCGCGAGCAGCGGCGCTGTGTGATCCTCGGCGCGGTGCTGGCCCTCCACCCCGGCGACCCGGCGGCGATCCACGCCCGCATGGCCGAATTCACCGAATATCGCAAGCGCACCCAGCCCCCCGGCGCGACCATCGGCAGCATGTTCAAGAACCCGCCAAGCGACTACGCCGGGCGGCTGATCGACGCCGCCAGGCTGAAGGGCACGCGGCGCGGCGGCGCGCAGATCAGCGCGAAGCACGGCAACTTCTTCCTCAACGTGTCCGATGCCACGGCGGGCGACGTGATGGCCCTGGTCGACGTGGCCCGCGAGGCCGTTCGGCGGCAGTTCGGCGTCGACCTCGAATTGGAGATCGAACTGGTCGGGGAGTGGTGACGTGCGGATTATCCGTTGGCACCGGTAGGGGCGGGTCTGAGACCCGCCCTTTGGCGGGACATATGTTATACCGGTCAGGGGTGTATACTGGGCTTCGTGAGCACACAGCGATTGCGGGAGTTCCTTCTTGTGTTCGAACCCGGCGAAGTCATCTCATACCTCGAAATGTGCGCCGAAGAAGGTGTGAGCCTTCAGCGCGGCATGAATTTCCATCTCCGGGGCAGCGAGAGCGTCATCCTGATGAGCACGCGGGCCGGTGCTCCCTATGATGATCAAGTCACTTCAGACGGACGAGTGCTCGTTTATGAAGGCCATGATATTGCGCAGTACAGAGACAGCCCCGATCCAAAGAGTGTTGACCAGCCGCTCCAGACGCCCAACGGTACGCTGACCCAGAATGGTCTTTTCTTTGCAGCAGCGGAGAGATACAAGAGCGGGAAGCTGCGCCCTGAAATTGTGAAGGTCTACGAGAAGATCCGCTCTGGGATATGGGTCTACAATGGGCGTTTTGCACTCGTCGACGCGTGGATGGAAGATCGGAGTAACCGTAAGGTATGCAAGTTCCGACTCGAGATGATCGATGCAGCCGCTGAGTTTGACCAAACAGATGACGGAGAACTCGAACACTCACGGTTCATTCCGTCTTCAGTCAAGCTGGAAGTCTGGAAGCGAGATAATGGTAGATGCAGGATCTGTGGAAGCGCAGACAATCTGCATTTTGATCACATTATCCCGTATTCAAAAGGTGGATCGTCGCTCACAGCCGAGAATATCCAACTGCTCTGTGCACGTCACAATCTGGAAAAACGAGACAAGATCGAGTAACCGGGGACGGAACTCCCCGCCGCGATCTGCCCCCCTCGCCACGAAACCCCGCCGGTAGGGGCACGGCATGCCGTGCCCTCTCCGCCACCGATTTGACGGAGAGCCACCCGTGGGGGCAGGGCTTGTCCCTGCCCCATCCTCTATGTTCGCCAGCGCCGCTCGGCGTCGAGCCACGCTAGGCTGGCTTTAGCCAGCGCATCGATGATAGCATGAGGCTTTTAGCCTCATGCGGCTTCCGCCGCGCGCCATACTGGCCAGGGAATTCTGTTCCCCGGACGGAACACCCCACCGCGCCCTGCTCCCCTCCCTCCAGGCGGCGCAGCCGCCATGTGGGGGAGGGGCCGGGGGTGGGGGTTTGAAAACTCTAACCCCCCGTTATACGGATGATCAACGCCAACCCCTTGACTCTTCTCCCCCTTCCACCCTACAATACCTACAGAACATAGGTTCTACGCGTTTCGCCGGAAATCCTTCCGGCGGAGCGCACCATCTCTCGGCGCTCGCGCGCTCGCCGCGCCCGCAGCGGGACCCACGGCAGAGGGATAATGATGGTCCCCCCGCCGCCCGCCAACGTCACGACCCGCGCGCCGCGCCCGCCCCGTCCGCCGCCTGACGCAGACTATGGATTGTCGCGCAGGGGGCCTCGGTGGCGAGAAGGAAGGACATCGGTCACACGGGATTCCGCATCACAGCGCCTTCAGCGCGCCCACCGCAAGATCGCTACTCGCCCGACAGGGCTTGGGGCGGCGGCGGGATAGTCAGGCGCTCGGAAGGTCGATGGCAGCTTGCCGCGCTTCGGCGGCCATCGTGTGCAGGAGGCCGCGCCCACAATTCCGGCCCCCCACCCCGTCGTGTTCCACCCGGCCCCCAGGCCGCCCGTGGGCACCCACAAACTGAATACAGGGCCCTCTGCGCTCTCTCTGCGGTGAGTTTTCTCTTCTTCTCTTCCTTTCTTCCTCCTTCCTCTGCGGCCTCTGCGGTTAGTCTTCCTTTCCGCTCTTCATTTCCTCTTTGCGCCCTTTGCGCCTTTGCGGTGAATCTCTCCCTTTCCCTCCCCCTCCCCCCACGCAGCCCCATGCCATAACCCGCCAGCGGTGCTATACTGTCACCAACGTGAGCCGTGAGATTGCCGGGGTATATCGCCATGCTTAACTCATTCTCCAGAGCGTTAGCCAGCAACCTGGCCTTCGTGCTGACCGCGGCGCTCGTCGCCGGGGCAGTGGCGGGGGGCTGGCTGTACGTCCGGGCGCGCAAGCGCCACGTCGACCGCATCCGGCGGCGGCTGGGCGCGCACGTGCCGGTGCCGCGTGGCATCAAAGACACGCTGGCCAAGGCGCTCAACGCCGACGCCGCCGAGATAGGTGCCATCGGTGCGGTCACCTTCGTCGACCTGGCCTGGCAGTACAGCATGGCCGACCCGACCATCTGGGATCACTTCCACGGGCCTGCCGCCACCCACATCACCGACGCCATCCAGAACCTCGACGTGCTCAAGGGTACGCTGGGCGATCATGCCCTGCCGGTGGTCGACAATGTGTTCGAGTACCTGCGTCACCTGGAGGCGTTGCACGTCTTCGGCGACCTGATCGATAAGCTGCCGGTCGTCGGCGCCTCGACCCAGGTGGTGCTGGAGGCCAAGGGCGCGTCGGTGGTCGACACGCTGATCAAGACGGCCATCACCCCCGACGCAGCCACCACAGCCGGCACCGATGTGGCTGCGCTGGGCCTGCACATCCCGGTCGTCACGGTCGGCTTTGCCGCCTACCGCGCCTGGCGGCGCTCGCAGAAGGGCGCGGGGCTGCGCCGCAACGTCGAGTTCGCCACGATAGAGGTCGCCACCCGCGCGACCGGCGGGCTGGTCGGCGGGCAGGTCGGTGGCGTCATCGGCACGGCGATAGTGCCCGGTGTCGGGACCGCCGTCGGCGCGGTCGCCGGGGCAGTGGCCGGGGCGCTGGGCGGCGCGGTGCTGGGCGAGACGATCAAGAAGCGCCACGTCGAGCGCGCCGGCAGCGACCTGAACGCCTCGCTGGAGCGGCTGGGCGCGACCTACCTGGAAGATGACGCCAACTTCGCGAAGGTCACCGGCGTGTTCCGCGAGCAGGAGAGCGAGTACCTCGACCACCTGGGCGACATGCGCCGCCGGCTGCGCCGCTACGCGATGCCGTGGCGGCTGGCCTGGCCCGACGAGAAGCTGATCCTGCTGGAAGAGACTGTCCACCTCGCCGAGGAGCGGTTGAGCGGCATCCAGCAGGGCACGGTCGACGCGATTGACCGGCTGGCCTGGATGCGCGCCAGCGGCCAGCGCCGCGAGCTGGGCGTGATGCTGTGGAGCAACCCGGCGCTCGCCGAGGAGGTCCCCTGCGACGTGGAGCTGGTCGGCGCGGTGCGCAGCGCCAACGACCGCCTGCGCCACGAGATGCAGCAGTTCGGCGTGCCGCTGCCGGAGGCGATGGGCGCGTAATGTCACGAGAGCACAGGCAGCTCGTCAGGCAGGCAAGGACCGCTAACGGCGCGGGCGCGCGCGAGGCCGTCGACGCGCTGCGGCGCGGCGGCTGGCTGGAAGACGGGTCGCTGCGCGGCGTGCGCTGGGCCGGTGTCAACCTGGCCGGGCTGGACCTGTCGGGGGCCGACCTGCGGCGGGCGATCCTGCGCAGCGCCTCACTCGACGGC
Organism: uncultured Chloroflexia bacterium; assembly: GCA_963787375.1. Classification (GTDB taxonomy): domain Bacteria; phylum Chloroflexota; class Anaerolineae; order Aggregatilineales; family UBA3940; genus CAWBCR01. The sequence goes on from CAWBCR010000008.1 coordinate 80,098, forward strand.
GCGAACCTGACCGGCACGCTGCTTCAGGAGGCGGCGCTGGATGGCTGCTCGCTGCGCGGGGCCGACCTGAGCAAGGCGCGGCTGCGCGGGGCGCAGTTGTTCGGCGCGGACCTGCGCGCGGCAAAGCTCGTCGGCGCGACGCTGCACATCGCTCATCTGGGCGAGGCGGAGCTTGACGGCGCGGATTTGCAGTGGGCCGACCTGAGCGAGGCGCTGCTGCGCGGGGCCAGTCTGGAGGGTGCGTCGCTGGCGGGGGCCTCTCTGATCGGCGCCGACCTGCGCGGCGCGGGTCTCAGTGTGGCACAGGCTGCCGAAGCCGGTGCGCTGCGGCGGGCGATGATGCCACACGGCACGCGCTACGATGGGCGCTTCGGCCTGCCCTCCGACCTCGAAGCCGCGCGCCTGCACAATATCGGCCCGGACGACGTAGAAGCGATGGCCGGCTGGTACGGCGTATCGCTGGCGGCCTACCGGCAGGGTCAGGACTGGGCACGCGACAACCTGGAGCGGGTCCGTGCCGGGAAGTCGGCGGACGTGCCGTAACGGATCGCGCGCGGATCAGTTCTGATCATGGGGCGCGGGCTGTGCCCCTTTTTGCTGTGCAGGGGGCGTATGGCAACGCAGTTTCTGTTGATCCGGCACGGGCAGACCGACTGGAACGTCGCGCGGCGGCGGCAGGGCCACGCCGGGCCGGGGCTCAACGCCGCCGGTCGTGAGGAGGCGCACGCGGCAGCGCGGCGGCTGGTGGCGCTGGGCGGGCGGTTCGACGCGCTGGTCAGCAGCGACCTGCCGCGCGCGGCGGAGACGGCGGCCATCATCGGCAAGGCGCTGGGCCTGCCGGTGACAACCGACACGCGCCTGCGTGAGCGCGATCAGGGCGCGTGGACCGGGCAGGTCTTCGCCGGGGATTACGATCTGTACGCCGACCCGGACACGCCGGGGGCCGATCCGCTGAGCAGCGGCCCACCGGGCGGCGAGACCGGCCAGCAGGTGCTCGACCGGGCCGCTGCCGCGTTAGACGAGATCGCCGCGCGGCACCCCGGCGGGCGCGTGCTGATCGTCAGCCACGGCGGGCTGATCTCGGCGCTGGGCTGGCTGGCGTCGGGGCTGCCGGTGTCGCAGTTCTGGCACCTGCGGCCCGCCAATGGCGAGGTCGTGACGCTGGACTGGCCGCCCGTGCAGCATCAGCGATAATAACGGTCCGATTTGCCAGACTATACCCAACTCATGGTATACTCAGGCCACACGAACGGGCAGTCCTGCAAGGGGCCTTTATGACGCTGGTGCTGGTCTTATCATGCCTGGGGTTTGTGGCCGGGCTGACAATTCACCTGCTGGTGATCGCCGGCGTGGCGACGATCCCGCTTTCGATTGCGTTTGGCGTGTTCTTTCCGGCGATGGTCGGCGCGGTGCTGGCCAACATGCACATCATCGCGCAGCGCCACCAGGACTACGCCTGGCTGCCGCGCGGTGACTTCTGGAAATTCGTCAGCCACAACGCGCCGCCGTGGATGCAGACACTGCAAATCTTCCTGCTGGTCTACGCCGTGTTCAACTTCTACTTCGCGATGCTGGTCATCAACCAGGGGGCCTACCCGCGCATCGTCGACGGGGCCTACGTGCTGGAGCGGCACAAGCTGATCATCGCTCACCTGACAGCCCAGCAGTACTGGTGGCACGCCGAATACGTGGTGCGGGTGCTTTCGAGCATGGTGGCGGCGGTGTATTTCGCGGCGGTCACGCGATGGGTGGCGCGTTGGCGGACCGTCGGCGCGGAGCGGTCGCAGGCGCTGCCGGAAGAAGCGGCGGGCTAGCGGAGTCTGTTCGAGCCTATCACAGAGACCTCACTCAACGGGTGGGGTCTCTTCTTCTCCGGATGCCGGCTGAACGTCGGACGCCGTCAGCCGGCTGATCAGATGGATGAGCACGTCGATCTCCACCGGCTTCACCAGGAAGAACTCGACGCCCATTTCTTCGAGGTACATCTCGTACTGGGCGGTGCCGGAGATCATCACCACCTCGGGGCCATCCGGGCGGGCCTGCACCTCGCGGACCAGGTCGAGACTGCGCTCGTGGCCGATCTGCATATCGCACAGAAAGACTGCATACTGATTGGCGTCGAGCAGTTGGCGCGCCTCATCCAGCGACCGCGCCCCGTCTGCTGCGTGGCCTTCCAGCTCCATCACTTCCACGAACAGCGCCCGCAGGCTGTTGTCGTCTTCCATGACCAAAATCCGGCTGTCGGGTACCGAGTCGTCCTCAGGCATCTTATCCCCCACACAACTTCTCACAGCGGTACACTCTGACATCTCCAGTATAACCGACCGCATTACCCGAGGGAAATGGGGGTCTGTACCCATTGGCCATTCTCACGCGATGCTCACGGCGCCCTCACAATTCCTACATAACTTCTCGTTATCCTATACATAGTAAGTTTAACCTTATTCGTTTACAAGGCTGGGAGCGTACAATGTCTAAAGCAGTTAAGATGATCTCAATGGGCGTCGTCGCAGTGGCTGTGGTCGGTGCGGCACTGTTTGCCGCGTCGGTGAGCCACGCACAATCGCCCGACCCGGTGCCGGGCCCGCACGGCTACGGCATGACGAACGGCACGCCAGGCTGGATGTACGCCTACCACGACGAGATCCACGCGGCGCTGGCCGACGCGCTGGGCATGACCGAGGCCGACTTCGAGGCGGCGCTGGCGCAGGGCACGACCGTGTGGCAGCTCGCCGACCAGAAGGGTGTCAGCGACGAGACGCTGCAGCAGGTGATGCTCGACGCGCGTGAGGCCGCTATCACGCAGATGGCCGCCGACGGCGTCCTGACACAGGACCAGGCCGACGCCATGCTTAACGCGGTCAAGTCCCGCTTTGAGGCCAACAAGCAGTTCGGCTTTGGCTTCGGCATGATGCAGGGCAATGGCTACGGGCAGAGTGACGGCACGGGCAATGGCTACGGGCCCGGTGACGGTACGGGCACTGGCCTGAACAACGGTCAGGGTGCGGCGGGCGCGCGCGGTGGGCGCGGCGGCACGACCGGTGGTTTCGGCGGCTACGGTGGCGACTGCCCCATGGTCCCGTAGGCGCAGCAGCGCCGAAATCGATAGCAGACAGATCGATGCAGAGGCGGCCTCCGGGCCGCCTTTCCGATCCAGTAGGGGCGATCGGCCGGTCGTCGTGTGTTGGCTCAGCGCAGCAGCGCCCACAGCCCGGCAGCGATGCCGGCCCCCACCAACGAACTGATGAAGTTGACGAAGTCATTGTTCAGCCAGCGCCAGCCGCGCACCAACTGCGTCGGCGTGCCGCACGAGTGGAGACGCTTCTCTGTCTCCTTGTTGCAGGATGGGCAGAAATAGGTCGCCTGTACGGTCGCGCCGAGCAGGCTGTCGAAGGCGCTGCCGAACAGCCCGCCCAGCAGCGCCGCACCGAGCAGCGCCCACACCAATCCGCCGCCCAGCGCGCCAAGCCCCCTGCCCCCAACCAGCCCATCAAGCGCCAGCAGCAGCAGCGCCACCAGACCTATCGCCAGCCCACCGGCAGCGGTCGCCACGGTGCCCAGCACCGAGGCCCCGCCGGACGTGCCCGGCTCGACGGCGCGCAGCGTGGTGACCAGGCGCGGCGGGCGGCGGCTCAGCACGCCGATCTCCGTCGCCCAGGTGTCGGCGTTGACGGTCGCCAGCGCGCCGACGAAGGCAGCGAACATCAGCGGGCCGGGCACGCCCAGCATGGGAGCTGCCAGCGCCAGCGCCGCGATCAGCGCACCAGCGCCGCCGTTGGCCAGCGCCTGGCCCAGATCGCGCTGGCCGCCCTTGTCGAACTTCTCCGCCGCCACGCGCGCCTTGTCCTGCTCGCGGAAATGCGACAGCAGGCTCGACAGCACGAAGAACGCAACCAGCAGCAGGCCCCATACCCAGCCGCCGAAGCCAAAGATCGCCGTGCCGACGATCATCGCGCCCAGCACGCCGCTGCGCGACAGCAATTCGCGTTTGTAGGCGGCGAAGGCCACTGCCGCGCTGAGGACGATGCCTGCAAGGAGCTGCCAGAGGATGTTCATGTGCGCCTGTTCCCGTGTGATGAGGATGAGTACGAACCGCCCCATTCTACCACGCCGTGGCCAACTTTCCCCGGCAAACGAGAGGGCTATAATGGGCAGCGCACATCACAATCAAATTGAGGGGGACAACCATGCCCGAAGGCAGGAAACGTATCTGGGTCCAGCGCGAAAACGACAAGGGCAAGACAACGACCTGGACAAACGCCCAGATGGCCATGGACAGCATGGTCGGCGTGATCAACATTAACTCGTCGATCAAGATTGGCAAGAAGTGGAGCATCACGCTCACGCCGTCGATGGTGACCACCTTTACCATCGAGATGATCACCGACGTCAACTCGCTGGCGGCGATGTACGGCGGCGGGCTGGTGGGCTTCGCGATCGCGGCGATCATGGCCCGCTGGGCCAAGATGCCGGCCCTCAAGCTGACGCAGGACAACGCCGAACCCGGCCAGCGCTGGGTGATGATCCGCGGGGTGGGGTTCCAGCCGCGGGCGAAGACGCGCGAGATGGCGAACAACGTCGAGCAGTTTCTGCTGGAGCGTGGCTATCGCGGCGAGATGCCCAACCTGAGCGACGACACGCCGTGGAAGTACCCCATCGTGCCGGTGGCGATTGGCTGCGGCGCGGTGCTGTTGGTGGTGCTGGCCCTCTTTGTCGTGCTGGTCTTCGCCGCGTCGCAGTAGGGGTGTATTGGCGGCAGGCCACGGCCCACCGGCGCGTCGCGGTGGGCCGGCTTGATTCTCCCCCTTGACAGGCCTTCTCATCCCTGCTACTATATCCGCAGTAGATATATATCGGTGACGGATACAGTCAGGCGACTGCGCCGTTTCGTATCATAGAGGGAAATCCATGACGGACTCCACATCCCGCCCTGAAGACCTGCTGCCGCTGACCCCGGCAGTGTTTCACATCCTGCTGGCGCTGGCCGACGGCGAGAAGCACGGCTACGCCATCATGAAGGAGGTCGAGGGGTTGACCGGCGGGCAGGTGTCGATGGGGCCGGGCACGCTGTACGGCTCGATCAAGCGTATGCTGGCCGCCGGGCTGATCGAAGAGACGGACGAGCGGCCCGACCCCGCGCTCGACGACGAGCGGCGGCGCTACTACGCGCTGACCGGCTTCGGGCGGCAGGTGGCTGAGGCCGAGGCCGCACGGCTGGCGCAGGCGGTCCGGGTGGCGCAGACCAAACACCTGCTGGGTGGGGCGGCCTCGCCTACTACCGGAGCGGCGTAAAGATGGCCGGACGAACCCTACGTCGGAGCGGCTGTACGCCGCGCTGCTGCGGCTGTATCCGCGCGCCTTTCGCCGCGACTACGGCGGCTCGATGGCGCAGCTTTTCCGCGACCGGCTTCGCGAGGCGCGCGGTCGCACAGATGTTGTGCGGCTGTGGGCGCGCACGCTGATCGACACAGCGCTGACCGCGCCCGCCGAACACATCGACACGATAAGGGGGTCACTGATGGGCCGATCACGAGAAGTCAGGCCGCTGCCGTGGTGGCAGGTGCTGCTGGTGGTCGCGCCGGGCTTGCTGACGCTGCCTACCCTGATGACCGGCGACGGCACCGGGTGGGTCGCCGGGGGCATCGTCGTCGTATTGGTGGTGATGGCCGGCGAGTGGTGGCGGACCGGCTCGTTCCCGGCGTGGGGGCTGCTGATGCTGGGCCTGATGACCCTCATCGGGATTGGCCTGCTGGGTGCCGGCGCAGGCAGCCTTGTACCGGGCGGCACGCTGTTGAGCGCCATCTTGCTGGGACTGGCGCTGGCGACCGCCTTTGTGGCAGCAGGGGCCGTCGCGGCGCGGCACCTGCGCGGTGTCAGCCTGCCGGGGAGCGTGCCCGCGCTGCTGGCTGCGCTGGGGGTCAGCGCGGGCGGGGCCGGCGTGCTGGCCGGCTTCGAGGGCGGCGGCCCGTTCAGCGCCGCGATGCTGCCAGCGGCGCTGCTGAGCGGCGTATATTATCTGGGACTGGCGCTGGCGCTGCTGGTCCCGGTGGCGCTGGGGCTGCCCCTCGCCCGGCGCTACGGGCTGGCGGCGGCGCTGTTCGTCGTGGGCTGCATCTATCCCTTGCTGAACGGTATCTACGATCCCGGCTACGCGCTGGGCCTGTGGACCGACAGCGCGGCGCTCACCGCCCTTGTCAAGCTGTCCGCGCCGGCGATGCTGCTGGTCGCGGGGCCGCTGTGGATGCTGCGCGCGCGGTCGCAGCGCTGGCAGGCGCGCGGCCTGCTGATCCCGCTGGCGGCGGCGCTGGTGGTCGAGGTGGTGATCCCCGGGCTGGTGCTGCCTTACGCCGATTGGGCGCTATGGCTGCGGTCCGCGCTGCAAATGCTCAACCTGCTGTTCATGGTGCTGCTGGCGCTGGTGCTGTATGCGCGCGTCGCGGATGGGCCGCACCAGGCAGTGGCAGCCCCTGTCGAACCCGCCCCGGCGGCGCTCTGATGACGAGCCGACACCGACCGCAGGCCATAGGCATCTACCGGGCGCTGCTGCGGCTGTACCCGCGCGCCTTTCGCCGCGAGTACAGCAGCGCGATGGCGCAGCTTTTCCGCGATCAGCTTCGCGTGACGCGCGGGCGCGCAGAAGTCCGGCGGCTGTGGGTGCGCACGCTGGTCGACACGTTAGCAGGGGCCGCGCGTGAGCACGCCGACGCGCTGGAAAGGAGACTTGGCATGAATGTCAAACGACTGGCGCTGGTCGCCGGGCTGGCGGTGATGACGGGCGCGCTGCTCGGCTACGTCGACGAGCACGTCTACGAGGTGCAGTGGGTGGTGATCTTCACGCTGCCACTGTGCTTCGCCATGGGCCTGCTCGATCCCAACCCGAAGCGTGCCTGGGTGTGGGCGCTGTTCGTGCCGCTGGGGCTGGTGCTGGCCGCCTTCGTCTCGAAGTGGAGCGGCTACACGCCGGCGTGGATACCCGCTTACCAGGCCGAGTTCCCCGACCGGCCCGTGCCCGCCTCCAACCCGTTCGGCGGCCTCATCTCGATCATCCCGGCGCTGGTCGGCGTATACGGCGGGGTGCTGGTCAGCCGGATCGTGGCGATGCTGCGCGGCAGTCCCGACCAACCCGCCGGCGCAAACTGATCGGCGCGAGTGGACAAGGTCCTGAGGGCGAGGCGGCGCCTCGCCCTCAGTTTTCTACGAACTGTCACTCAGGCCGCTCCACGCCCTGATCCTGCGTCGCAGCCAGCCGCTTGTAGATTTCCGAAAGCGCCACGTCCTGCGCCACCAGGTGATCGAGGATGGCGCGGACTTCTTCCTCGGTCTTCAGGTTGATCTGGTAATCGTTGTGCGCCTCGATACGGTCGTGCTCCGCCTGCCGGTTCTGGCTCATCATGATAATCGGCGCGGTGAACGCCGCCTGTGTCGACAGCACCAGGTTCATCAGGATGAACGGGTAGGGGTCCCAGTGTTTGATAAACGCGGTGACGTTCAACACGGCCCACAGCACCAGCAGGCACGACTGCCCGATGATGAATCGCCACGAGCCGACTGCCTTCGCCACCCAGTCGGCGGAGCGCTGGCCGAAGCCAAGCCGCTCTGCCATGATGTCTTCGACATTCTTGACGGGTGGGTGCTCGTGGTTGTAGGGTCTGGGAAACTGGAACGCTTTGATGCTCACGGCTGACTCTCCTCCTGCTTGCGCCGGGCCTCCGCCTCGGCGATCTCGTCCTGCTCAACACGCCGCCGCACCGCTCGGAACGCCAGCAAGCCGATGAGGAGCAGCAGCACGCCGCCCACCCATGCCGACAGCACCTGCCCGATGAGCAGCGCACTGCTCACAAACGCAGCGCTGGCCATGACGGCGATCAGCGCCGGAGCAGCAAACGCCGCGCGGCGCGTCTGCACAGCCTGGAACACCGAGCCGCCCAGCAGCAGCAGGCTGCCCAGCAGCGGCACCCCAACGAACAGCAGATCGTACATAATCGGTATCGGCCTCCCCTCCGGTCGGCGCGGGCTGATCCGCGCAAATCGTGAGCAGTATAATACACTCCGCGGGCGCAGCACAGACAATCCTGCCAAAACACAGGACCGCAGCATATGCTGCGGTCCTGTTTGATCGCGGTGCCGGCGATAGAGCCAGCGGGCCGTCCGCCGGATCAGTAGTCGATGGAGAACGCGTCGATGGCCGGGATAAGCACCGACTGGGTGAGCGCCAGGGCCTCGCCGTCAGAGCCGGTAATCAGCATCACGGAGGCCACCACGCCGCGCGAGTCGGTGGCCAGCGCAGCCAGCACCGGGTAAGCGTCGATGTGGAAGCGGTACACCTTCCAGCTCAGGCCGGGCAACTCGCGGTCCATGACGAACTCCGGGTCGGCGTCGGCGTGGACCGCGGCGGCGAAGTGTCGCAGGAACAGGTCGACGCTCTCCTGGCCGCTGGGGTAGCCATCGATGATCAGCGCGGTCGGGTCGATGGCGCTCTCAAGGCGCGCCCAGACGCCCGGCTGCATCTGAATCCATTCCGCCGGGGCGACGGTGTCGATGCCGGGATTGTCGAGGCGCACCGGGGCCAGCTCCAGCCCCACCCGGCCCGGCACCGAGAAGGTCATGCCCAGCCGGTCGATGCAGCTTGAGTCGGGAGCCGTGGTCGGGTCGTCGAGGAAGGCCACCATCATGCTGTCGGGGCAGCTATAGCCGATCGCGCCGTGGCCGAAGCCGGGCAGCGTGTAGCGGTAGACGGGCGTCAGTCCGGCAGCGACTGTTTGGCCGTAGGCCGGCGGGGTGATCGGGTCGTACTGGCCAGAGAAGATCAGCGTCGGGATGCTGGCGATGACCGGCTGGTGCGCGGAGGCCGGCAGCGGCTCGACCTTCCACGCGGCGCACAGACTCGGCCAGTCCTCCTGCGAGAAGTGCTGGGCGAGGTCGGGGTAGATGTCGGCGGTGGTCTGCTGCGACGGCGCGAAGCCATTCTGCTCCGAGCACACGACCGCGTAGTACATGTTGTCGGCGAACTCGCGGTCGACGATGGTGCCGGGCGCGGCCAGCTTGACGAAGGTGTAGTCCCCGCGCGAGATGGCGTCGATGATGGTGGGCATCAGCGGCAGCAGGTCGGTGATGTACAGCATGCCGAAGGTCATGTCGATCAGCCGGTCGCCGGTGAAGCGCATCTCGTACTCGACGCCGATGTCGGGGTCGGCCACCGGCAGCATGACCGGGTTGGCGTTGAGCGCGTCAACCGTGTCGAAGAACGTCTTTTCGAGGTCCGGGTAGCGCGCGCTGCAGGCCGGGTCGTCGGCGCAGCTTTCGAACAGCAGCCGCAGCGAGTGATCGACGTTGGCCGGGATACCGTCGATCCAGTTGAGCTGGATCGGCACCACCGCGTCGAGGATGACGCTGCGCAGGCGGTCGGGGTAATCACGCATGACGTGCTGCGCAAGCAGCGTCCCATACGAAACGCCGTACAGGTTGAATTGGTCGTAGCCCAGCGCGCTGACCACGAGCGCGATGTCGGCGGCGTTCTGGACGCTGTCGTAGTTGGACAGGTCGACGTTATCGAAGCGGGTGCGGTCGGCGCAGCGGGCTGCGGTGTCGATCTCTCGCTGCATCATCTCGTCGGGTGTCAGCGCCTCGCCGACGGTGTCGATAGACAACTGCTCCTCGTACTTACAATGCAGGAATGGCTTTGAGTACAGCGTGCCGCGCTGCTCAACCAGCACCACGTCGCGCTCGGCGCGGAAGCCATCCATGAAGCCACGCAGCATCAGCGGCCCGAACGTCAGCAGCGTGGAGCCGCCGGGGCCGCCCTGCTCCACCACGAGCGGATCGGGCAGGGGGATGGGCGACAGGCTGGGGATGACGGCCACCGCCAGTTGAATCTGCTTGCCGGTGGGGTTGGCGTGATCCTCCGGCACCTGCACGTAGCCGCATAGAATATCAACGCCTTCCTCGACGCTGCGCGGCAGGTCGAACGGGCAGTGGGCGGTGTGGAACAACGTGGTGGGATCGACCGGAGTGGGCGTGATGGTCGGCGTGGGCGTATTGGCGGGCGTCGGCGTGATGGTGGGGGTGTATGTCGGCAGGGGGGTGTAGGTGGGGCGCGGCGTCACTTCGACGATGTGCGGCGTGGCAGTGGGCAGCGGGGCCTTGTGGCCAAACGGGAGCATCTGGCAGGCGCTGAGCGAGGCTGGGAGCACCATCAGCAGCATGGCAAGCAGGTAGACGCGGTGTTTCATGGGTTCTCTCACAGGGTATGACAGGCGTCACTGAAGATCATTATAGGCGAGCGCACGCGCCGCGTGAACAGGCGAAACTCCCGATTCCGGGTGACAAATGGCGCAGCCGGGCCGTGCAGGTGCACATTTCCATTTGTTTGAGAAATGCCTATACTGGATAGCCAAAGTCCTGTTGCTCTTTATCGGGTAGATTCGATTCCGAGGAGTAGATGGTGTGAGCGCTGCAAAATCATTCAAATGCCCATCGTGCGGGGCGTCCATCGACTATTACGACCCCCGCAAGGGCACGATCGACTGCAAGTTCTGCGGTACGACGGTGATCATCCCCGAGGAGCTACGCGAAAAGGCGGCCCCGTCACAGCAGTGGCCGACGGTCGTCTCGCCGCAGGCAAGCCGTCCGGTCGAGGTCCATATCGACACGACACCGGTGGTAACGACGTCCGGCGGGGGCGGGCGGACAGTGGGCTGCATCATCGCGGCTGCTGTCATCTTCTTCGTCGGGATCATCCTGTTCGCAACGCTCGGCCCGCTGCTCGGCCTGATGGGGGCCGGGGCGGCCATGTTCATGGGAACCAAGCAGGAAGGCGACATCCTGCCCCCGCTCCAGCCCGCGATTGTGGCTGTACCCACCCTGGCGCAGCCCATGCTCACGCCCACCCCCGGCTTCGCCTCGGAGATCATGACGTTTGGCAGCGAGGGCACCGGGCAGGGCCTGTTTGACGACGCACGCAGCATCGGCGTCGACGGCGCCGGCAACATCTACGTGGCAGATTACTCCGACGGGCGCATACAGGTATTCGAACTCGAACGGCAACTTCGTGCGATTGTGGAACGTCCAGCCCGACACGCCGGTCACCAGCCTGGCCGTGGGCCTCGACGGGACGGTATACGTGACGTGGGGCGGGGACATCTACCGCTACAACGGCAGCGACGGCTCGCTGATCGACCAGATGCAGTACAGCGGCGGGTGGGGCTTCGACAGCGTGGCCATCGGCGCAGACAACAGCCTGACGGCAGCCTGGTACAAGGGCAGCGACGACATCGTACGGTTTGCACCGGACGGCAGCGTGGACCTGACCATCACCGGCGCGTTCAGCAGCGTGACCAACGATTCGGAGCTGGACATGCACGTCGCGGTCGACGGGCTGGGGACGATCTACGCACTGGGCACGTTCACCGACGCGGTGTTCGTGTACTCGCCGGATGGCCGCTACCAGGCGCGCTTCGGCAGCAGCGGCGACCAGCCGGGCCAGTTCCGGGCCCCTGACGCCATCGCCATCGACGGGCAGAGCCGGGTGTACGTGTCAGACTTCAATGGTATCAACGTGTTTGCGCCGGATGGCCGCTTCATTGACCTGATCCCGTTCGACGGGGTGGCGTTCGGTATGGTGTTCGACCAGCACAACAACCTGTACGTGGCCGCCCGCGACCACGTCACGAAACTGGCGATAACAGCGGGACAGTAGGGCGACCTACAGCCCGGCCAGCGCCTGCCGGAGATCGGCGATCAGGTCGTCGATGTGCTCGACGCCGACCGAGAAGCGCACCAGCCCCGGCGGCACGGCGATCTCGCTGGCGGCGGTCGAGGCGTGGGTCATGCTGTAGGGGTGCTCGATCAGCGACTCGACGCCGCCCAGTGACTCGGCCAGCGCGAACAGCCGCGTCCGGCTGACGAACGCGCGGGCGGCCCGCTCGCCGCCCAGCATGACGGCCGAGATCATACCGCCCGGCAGGCGCATCTGACGCTGGGCCAGCGCGTGCTGTGGGTGTGACTCGAGGCCGGGGTAAATAACGCGCTCGAACGCGGCGTGGTCCTCCAGGAACTGCGCCACCTTCAGCGCGTTTTCGCTGTGACGCTCCATGCGCAGATGCAGCGTCTTGATGCCGCGTAGCGTCAACCAGCAGTCCTGCGGGCCGGGCACCGCGCCGACCGCGTTTTGCAGGAACTTGAGCTGCTCGTAGGTCGCGTCGTCGTCGACGACCAGCGCGCCGCCGACCACGTCGGAGTGGCCGCCGAGATACTTGGTGGTGCTATGCACCGCGATGTCCGCGCCCAGCCTGAGCGGCTGCTGGAGATAGGGCGACGCGAAGGTATTGTCGACCGCCACGCGGATCGACTGCCCGGCGTGGCGCACCCGCCGCGCGATGTCGGCGATATCGGCCAGCGCCAGCAGCGGGTTGGTCGGCGTCTCCAGCCACACCAGCCGCGTCTCTGGCCGGATGGCGACTTCGACCGCGGCGGGGTCGGCGGCGTCGACGTAGGAGAAGGCCAGCCCGTAGCGGCTGAACACCTGCTCGAACAGGCGGAAGGTGCCGCCGTACACGTCGTTGCCGACGACAATGTGGTCGCCGGGGTCGAACAGCCGCAGCACGGTGTCGATGGCCGCCATGCCCGACGAGAAGGCCAGCCCATGCGCGCCGCCCTCCAGCGCGGCGATCAGGTCCTGCAGCGCCGTGCGGGTCGGGTTGTCGGTGCGGGAATACTCGTAGCCCTTATGCTCGGCAGGAGCCGCCTGCACGTAGGTGCTGGTCTGGTAGATGGGCGTCATGATCGCGCCGGTCGCGGGATCGGGCTGCTGCCCGGCGTGAATGGCGAGCGTGTCGAGGTGCTGAGGCGTTTCGGGATCGGTCATGTGTTCCCCTGTGGATTCATCGGTTGGGAGCGGTGGGCCATCACGGCACGCTGAACGTGCAGGTCCCCGAACCCTGCGGGCAGGAGGCCAGCGTCGTGCCGTTCAGGGTCACCACGAAGCCAGCCTCCGTCCAGAACATGCTATTAGACGGTATCTGGATCACCGCACGGATGATACGGCACAGCGCGGGCAGGGGCGGCGCCGAAGGCCCGTAGACCGGGCTGGCCTGCAAACAGTCGCCCGCGGGGAACTGGTCGAGCGGCACGCTTAGCGAGGGCAGGTCCCACTGGCGCACCTTCAGCGTGTAACCCGCGCCGTCGAGCTCCAGCCCGGTCAGGTCGACCGGCTGCGACCCGATGTTCTGGATGCCGAGCGTGGTTGGGTCGTAGACAATCGCGACGTTGGGCGCGCTGGCCGCGGTCGGCGCGGCGGTGGCTGCTGGCAGCGCGGTCGGCGCGAAGGTAGCCGCAGGCACGACGGTGGGAGAAGCAGGCGGCTGGGTAGCGGTCGGCGCGGGGGCCGCCGAGGTGGGCGCGGCCGGCGTGGCCTGCGACAGGTTCTCCGGCAGCCAGGCGATATCCACCGCTGTGTTGACCGTCACCCGCGTCTCCTTGACGCCGTCGGTGTAGACCACGTCGTAGACGCTGCCCAGGTTCTGCGGAGCAGGGATGACAAAGTGCCACGGGATCCACGCCGAGGGGTCGATATCTGCGCCGACGGCGACGACCTGCACCTGCGTCACGCCGTGGATGCGGTCGCCGCCGCCGGCCCAGCGGTAGTTCTCGCTGGACAGGTACAGTTTCTGCCCGACCGGCTCGTAGAAGGCGGTCAGCACGCTCGGGCGTGAGGCCAGGTCGGCGAAGTAGAGGAAGCCGCCACCGGGGGCCGGCAGAATGGCGATGCCGATCTCGCGATAGCCGGGGCTGACGACGGTCTGGTGGTGGATGGGCGAGCCCCACCAGAAACCAATCGCGCCGTCGGCGTTGCGCTGCAGCGCGGCGATTTCGTCGGCGGCGACCTGGGACTGCGTATTGTAATACGGCCAGCCGAGCGCCAGCGCCCGCGTGTGCGGGTCATCGCCGTTCGGACCATGATGGATGTCCGCACCGCCGGGGATATCCGGCAGCGACAGGATGTACTGGGCCTGCTCCAGCGCCATCTGGTCGAGCAGCCTGTTGGGCTGGAGGGGCCACAGTCCCTGCGACGTGCGCCAGTCGTTGAGCTTGGCCAGCAGCTCCAGCCGGGCCATGTCATATGGCGCGGAGGGCGTCGGGGTGGGCGTGGCCGTAGGCGTGTCGGTGGGCGCGGGGGTGGGGGTGACGGTCGCCGTCGGTGTGGCGGTCGGAGTTGGCGAAGGCGAGGCGGTGGGCGCGGGCGGCAGTGTGACCGGCGCGTTCGACGATCCGGCCGACGAGGCCGGGGCAGTCTGCGGCGGCGCAGCGGGCAGCGCCTTCCTGATCGGCGCACAGCCGGACAGCAGCAGAATGGCCAGCGCCAGCACAGGCAGCGATAACCACGCGCGTAATCTCATGTTCACGTTGGATTGCGTACCACTCATGACACGTCCTTCACGTTTTCAGGGTCGACGGCCCAGCGGGCCGGGTTTATATCAATCGGCGGTCGCCCGCCTCACATGCAGTGATTGGCGATGTAGTCCAGCACGTCGATCTTGGTCAGGATGCCCAACACGCCGCCACCCGTTGCGGATGTCACCAGCGCCACGTCCTGACCGGCCATCAGCAGGTCCATCAGCTCGTCGAGCGAGTCGTCCACGGCGACGGTCGCCACATCGCTCTGGAGCACGTCGGCGATGGTTTCGTCGTGCGTGTGCGCGTGCTCGGAGGTCAGCAGGTGGCTCAGCAGATCAACCTCGCGCACCAGCCCGACCACCCGCTCGCTGTCCATCACCGGGGCCTGCGAGATGCCGTACTCGCGCATCAACCCGATGACGTCGCGCATCAGCGCATCCGCGCCAACGCTGATCACCTGCTGCTGCGGCTTGGCCTTGAGCACATCCTCGACCGACGCCTCGCACCAGGCCTGGATGAAGAAGCCGTTCTCACGCATCCAGTCGTCGTTGAAGACCTTGCTCAAATAGCGCGAGCCCGAATCGGGCAGCAGCACGACCACCGTCTTGTCGGCCCCCAGCCGCTCGCGGCGGATATACTTGAGCGCCGCCGCCACCGCCGAGCCCGACGAGCCGCCCACGAACAACCCTTCCTCGCGAACCAGCCGCCGCGCCATCAGGAACAACTCGCGGTCGTCAACCTGGATCACGTCGTCCAGCACTGAGAAGTCGAGCGTGGAGGGGATGAAGTCCTCGCCAAAGCCCTCGACACGGTAGCTCTGCGCCTCGGCCATTTCGCCCGTCTTGAAATAGTGATACAGGATCGAGCCGACCGCATCCACGCCAACCGTCGTCAGCGCGGGGTTCTGCTCCTTGAGGTAGCGCGACACGCCGCTGACGGTCCCGCCGGTGCCCATCGTCGCCACGAACACGTCGATCTTGCCGCCGGTCTGCTGCCAGATTTCGGGGCCGGTGGTGCGATAGTGCACCTGTGGGTTAATCGGGTTGTGATACTGGTTGGCGAGGATGCTGTTGGGCGTCTCGGCGACGATGCCCTTGGCGACGCTGTAGTAGCTGCGCGGGTCGTCCGGCTCGACGGCAGTGGGGGTGATCACCACACGTGCGCCGAAGGCGCGCAGCAGCCGGATCTTCTCGTCAGACATCTTGTCGGGCAGCACGAAGACCGTCTTGTAACCCTTGATGGCCGAGGCAATCGCCAGCCCTACCCCGGTGTTGCCGCTGGTCGCCTCGACGACCGTTCCACCCGGTTTCAGCCGCCCCTCGCGCTCGGCGTCCTCGATGATCGCCAGCCCGATGCGGTCTTTGACCGAGCC
The DNA here is from genome assembly GCA_963787375.1 of uncultured Chloroflexia bacterium. GTDB lineage: Bacteria > Chloroflexota > Anaerolineae > Aggregatilineales > UBA3940 > CAWBCR01. The sequence continues at coordinate 95,861 of CAWBCR010000008.1, forward strand.
ACCGGGGTTGAAAAACTCGACCTTCGCCAGCAGCGTCGCATCGACGCCGCGCGTGACGCTGTTCAGCCGGACCAGCGGCGTACTGCCCAGCGCGTCGAGGATGGTGTCGTAGACCCCCTCGCGCGGGCGGCTGGCCGCCGGCGGTATCGCCGGATCTGTGTGCTCATCGCTCCCCCGCTCTCCTGGTAAGCCGACCCGATCGGTCGGAATGCTGCCCTGATTGTACGATCCGGGGGCAGGCGGCGGCAAACCGGCAATTCTTCGCCCTACCCCGGCGTATGGATCAAATGAGGGTTGGTGAGGTCAACGCCCCCAATTTCAGGGGGTCTGCCCGTCGACCATTTGATCGAGACCGCGTCCTTCCCTTACAATAGGACACGCCGACGCAGCAGAAATGAGGCTCACGTGATTTTCCCCATCCTGGCACGCTGGAACACTCCCGCCGTCAAGCGGGCGGCGCTGGCCGCCGGGCTGGCGCTGTCGCTGGGCGGGCTGCTGCTGTTTGGCGGCGGCCCCCCGCGCGCAACGCGCGCCCAGTCCGACCACGCCACGCTGACCGGCGCAGTGTTCGACACGCAGGACAACCCGGTGTGCGAGGCCGAGGTCGCGCTGTATGGCGCGGATGGCAGCGCGCCGCTGGCGCAGACGCAGTCGCACTGCGAGGATGGGACGTTCGTGCTGAGCGTGTCGCCCACACAGCCACTCGACGCGCTGAAGGTGCAGATCACCCAGCCGCACTTTCAGCCGCTCGACTACACGCTGAGCGCGGGCGACGTGGCGCGGATCAACGCGGGCGAAGCGGTGCAGCTTCCCGGCTTCACGCTCGACCGGCGCATCGACGCCGCGTTCTGGATCGCGACGATCACGTTCGTGGGCATCCTGCTGCTGATCGCCTTCGAGGTGCTGCACAACACGCTGGCGGCGCTGCTGGGCGTGGCAATTGTCTTCGTGGTGAGCGCCATCGGCCACTTCGTGCCGGGCCTGTTCGTGTTCGACTTCGCCCGCGCGCTGTCGTACGTCAACTTCGAGGTCATCTTCCTCGTCATGGGCATGATGATCGTCATCGCCGCCGTCGAGGAGACGGGCGTCTTTCAGTGGGTGACGTACCAGGCCTACCGGCTGTCGGGCGGGCGGGTGTGGCTGCTGGTTGTCATCCTGATGATGACCACGGCAATCGCCTCGGCACTGCTCGACAACGTGACGACGATGCTGCTGATGGCCCCGCTGACGATCCAGATCGGCATCGCGCTGGGCGTCGACCCGCTGTCGCTGCTGCTGCCGGAGGTGCTGGCCTCGAACATCGGCGGCATCACCACGCTGATCGGCACGCCGACCAACATCCTGATTGGCTCCTATGCCGGGCTGAGCTTCAACGACTTCCTGTTCAACCTGACGCCGGGCGTGCTGGTCGCGCAGGCGGCGCTGATCGCGTTCGTCATCGCCCGCTACCGCAAGGGCTGGGTCAGCGCCACCGGCGGCGGGCTGTCGCCGGCGCTGCTGGAACGGCTGGCCGAGGCGGGGCGGATCAAGGAGCCGGTCAAGCTGGGCAAGGCGGGCAGCGTGTTCGGCGCGATGCTGGTCGGCTTCGTGCTGGGCGAGAGCATCCACATGGCCCCGGCAGTCGTGGCGATTGTCGGCGCGGTGGCGATGCTGTTGTGGGTCGCGCCCGACATCGAGACGATGATGCAGCTTGTCGACTGGACGACGCTGATGTTCTTCATCGCGCTGTTCATCGTGGTGGGGGCCATCCAGGAGGTTGGGCTGCTGAGCATCATCGCTGCGGCGATGCAGAAGGCGGTTGGCGAGAACCTGATCCTGACGATGCTGGTGCTGACGTGGGCCTCGGCGATTCTCTCGGGGGCGATTGCCAACATCCCGTTCACCGCCGCGATGCTGCCGGTGGTCGGCTTGCTGAGCCGGACGGTGCCCGGCGCGACCAGCCACGTGCTGTTCTACTGCCTGTCAATCGGCGCGGCGATGGGCGGCAACTCGTCGCTGATCGGCGCGTCGGCCAACATGGTGACGGCGGGCATCGCGGAGCGGGCGGGCTACAGGATCACCTACATGCGCTTCCTCAAGGTGGGCCTGCCGGCGACGGCCATCTCGGTCGCCGTGGCGTCGGTCTGGCTGCTCCTGCACTTCCACGTGTTCTGACAGCCGCCGGATAGATGCGAAAGACCACGCTGTATTCAGTTTGTGGGTGCCCACGGACGGCTTGTGGCCGGGTGGAACACGACGGGGTGGGAAGCCGAAATTGTGGGCGCGGCCTCCTGCACACGATAGCCGCCGAAGCGCGGCAAGCTGCCATCGACCTTCCGAGCGCCTGACTCTCCCGCCGCCGCCTCCGCCCTGTTGGGCGGGTTGACGATCTTGCGGCGGGCGCGCCGCAGGCGCTCTGATGCGGAATCCCGTGTGACCGATGTCCTTCCTTCTCGCCGCCGAGGCCCCCTGCGCGACAATCCATAATCTGCGACAGGCGACGGACGGGGCGGGCGCGGCGCGCGGGCTGCGACGTTGGCGGGCGGCGGGGGGACCATCATTATCCCTCTGCCGTGGGTCCCGCTGCGGGCGCGGCGAGCGCGCGAGCGCCGTGAGATGTGCGTTTCGCCGGAAGATTTCCCGGCGAAACGTGTAGAACTTATGTTCTGTAGGTATTGTAGGGTGGAAGGGGGGGAAGAGTCTAAGGGGTTGGCGTTGATCATCCGTATAATAGGAGGTTAGAGTTTGCTAACCGACCTCACCCCCTAACCCCCTCTCCAAGTTTGGAGAGGGGGGACAAGAGCCGCTGAACTTGACAGAGACGGGCGATAATACTTACAGTTGCAGAGAGTCACCACAGGCCGCCATTGCAGGGGAAACACCCACGATGACCACAAAAGAAGAAGCGCGCGAAGCCGTTACAGAACTGGTCGCCAGATATGACGGGTTGAGCGACGCCCAAAGACAGGGGCTGAACGAGGCCAACACGCGCAAGGATTTCATCCTGCCATTGTTCGCGGCGCTAGGATGGAAGACCGACGACTACAGCGAAGTGGCCGAAGAAGTGCGGGCAGGGCAAGGCTGGGCAGACTACGCGTTCAAGATCAGAGGGATCACGCGGTTCTACCTCGAAGCGAAAGCGGCGGGAATCGACCTCGAAAAGCCGGAATGGGCCGTACAGGCAGTGAGCTACGCCTACAACAAGGGCGTGTCGTGGGCGGTACTGACGAACTTCGCGGGGCTGAAACTATTCAGCGCGGAATGGGACGTGAAGGACGTGCAGCAGCTGCGGGTACTTGACCTGCGGCATGACCAGTACGCAGACCATTTTGACGAGCTATGGGCACTGGCGCGGGAAAGCGTGAGAGAGGACGGGCTGCGGAAGCGATTCGAGACCCACGGCGGGGCAGTGAAGAAGCGGCAGAAAGTTGACGAACACCTTTTCGCGCTGCTGAAAGAGTGGCGGCTGAAGCTGATCCAGCTATTTGTGCAATACCAGCCGCCAGACACGCCACTGAAACTGGGCGAGATTGACGAAGCGGTGCAGCGCATCCTCGACCGGCTGATCTTCATCAGGACGCTTGAGGATCGAAGAATACGAAAAGTCGATCCTGTGGCCGATCCACAGCCGCCGGACAGGGACGAAAGTGAGCGGTGCGGACGCATGGGAATCGCTGCGGGAGGTATTCCGGCGGCTGGACGACATCTATAACAGCAACCTGTTCGCGGAGCATCTGGCCGACAGCCTGCGCGGCGACGAAAGCGCGTTCGTGCCGATGCTGGCGCAGCTTTACTCGCCGGACGGGTCGGCGTTCCGGTTCGACTTCAGCGCGATTGAGGCCGACGTGCTGGGGCGGGTGTACGAGCAATATCTGGGGTACGTGATCGAGACGACCAAGAACCCGGTGACGGTGGGCGGGAAGGTGTACCTGCCGGGGATGCAGCCCGCCAGCGCGGAAATGGTGGACGTGGTCGCCAAGCAGGCCAAGCGCAAACAGCAGGGGATTTACTACACGCCCAAGTATATCGTGGACTACATCGTCGAGCAGACGCTAGGGCGGCTGCTGGAAGAGCGGGGCGGCGACCGGGAGTTCGTGGAGCAGATCGCGGTGTTGACCCGGCGTGCGGGAGCGGATCGTTTTTGATCGCGGCGTATGAGCGGCTGCTAAAGCATTACGCCGCCGTCCGCCAACTTCAAGGGCCAGAGCAGTTGAGCCAGGATGAACGGGTAGAAATCCTGCTGCGGCACATTTACGGGGTGGACCTCGACCCACAGGCGGTGGAGATCACGCGGCTGAACCTGCTGCTGCGGGCGCTGAAAGAGCCGAAGCTGCTGCCAGAGATGGACGGGAACATCGTGCGGGGGAATTCGCTGGTAGGAGACCTCACCCCCGACCCCTCTCCAAATTTGGAGAGGGGAGAAATGCCCCTGCCGCCGGACGCGCACGCGCTGAACTGGCATGAGCGATTCCCGCAGATCATAGGAAAGGGCGGGTTCGACGTGGTGATCGGGAATCCGCCGTATGGTGCTAAACTCACCGAGGCCGAAAAGAGCTATCTTAAGGCCCGTTACTCTCTCCTATCAGAAAGGCAAACCTGAAAGCTATATATTCTTTACCGAACTTGCTCTCAGCCTCTTGCGCCCCAGCGGTATGACAGGGGTTAATAATCCCTAATGCGTGGTTAACGAACTACTATGGTCGCCAGTTGCGTGAACTGTTGCTTGACAATTACCTTGTCAGAACAATGGTAAATCTAAAACCGTCCAGGTCTTCAAAGATGCAATAGTGGATACAACAATCCTTGTGGCTTCTCACGCCCACGTGAGAAGCCACTACAACACAAGGTTCGAATTGTTGAGGGTGATGTATGCAGTGGAAAACTGGCATTGAAGTATGAAATGCCGCAAAGTATTTGGCAAAAAGAACAGAGAACACCTTATCAACTTAATTGCGAGTTCGCAACCAGCGTGGCGTCTCACCGGCTTTCGCTCCCTTCCCCGCCCTCCGTAAATCCACTTCACCCCCCAAATCGGCCGTCTTGTCGCATGCCTGTTGAAGAAGGCAGAAGCATGCCTGAAAATAAGAGACAGGA
>CAWBCR010000009.1:0-36807 GCA_963787375.1 uncultured Chloroflexia bacterium
ACGGTTAGATGTTAGTTAAGGCGAGGGAATCAGGGCACCGGCGTAACGTGCCCTGCGCAGAATAAGTGCGAGCCGCGTTTGAGATTTTGCGTCATCTCTGCGTTCTGCCCTCGCACTCTGCATCCATGCTGAGATATCACTTTTGCAGTAGCTTCAGCGCCGTATCCTCATCGGTCACCAGTCCCGATACCCAGCCGCCCTGTAATGCGGCACGGATTGCTGGATACTTGCGCTCGCTACCCGCAAAGCCAATAATTTTACGCTGAGTCCGGCTTTCCAGTCGCACGCTGGTCAGTAGCTCATCCGTTTCGCCCCATACCCGCTCACCCTGCTGATTGAAAAAGTGACCGAGCATTTCGCCCACCACGCCGCGCCCATTTAGCGCCTCGACCTGCGCATCTGTGATGAATCCCTCGGCATTCAAAGGACAGCCCGGCATCACTTCGCCAATACCCACAAAAGCCACGTCCGCCTGTAATGCGCGATCAATGACGCGCTGGTAAACCTTATGCTGCACCCACATCGCTTTATCCTCTGGGGTGTCGGCGTATAAGGGCGCAGGGATAAAGAAATACTTACCTTGCATCTTTTCGGCCATCTTCAACGGTACGTCATAGCGTGTACCGGAATCATCCCGCGCGATGGCACCAATCATGGAAACGCAATGATGCTGCGGGCGATCAACCCAGGGTAGCGCATCGATCATTGAGCGCAGGGTTTTACCGGAACCAATACCGAACACCTGAGGCGTTTCCTCATTGATGAATTGTGTCATCACCGCCGCGCCTTCTACTGCCAGCATTTGTTGAATAGCCTCATCATTCAGACTGGCCGATGGCACAACGCGGCACAAATCCAGACCAAACTTCGCCTGTACCTCACGCGCCAGCTGCAGACAGTGTGTGACGGGATGATCAATTTTTACGTTCACCATGCCCATTTCACGTGCACTGGATACCAGCCGCTGCGCTACCTGTCGTGACAATCCCAATGCCTGCGCAATCTCCTGCTGTGTCACGCCTGCGACGTAATACATCCATGCGGCACGTGCGGCCAGCTCCTGCTTTTTTTCTTCTCTGCTCATCACGATGTTCCGTCGAATTTGAGGGGACATCTTAACGCCGTGCGGGTCGAAAAGCACTAACTGAGCAAAAGCCCAGGATGGGAGCAAAAATATTATTTGTGACTCAGCTCGCAGAAGGATCTTAGTAATAGGCACTATGCTACAGTTCATCGGGCAAATGCCCTTAGGTGTGGCAAATGTTTAAATTGAGGCGATTATGAACAACCAATCAGTGTGGATGCACATCGGCGCGGGATCTTTTCATCGGGCACATCAGGCGTGGTATCTGCATAAACTGCGTGAGCAGGGTGATGAAAGCTGGAGCATCGCGCTCGGCAATATACGTAATGACGCAGTGCCGCTGCTCAATCAGCTCGCGGCGCAGCAGGGAGAATATGTGCTGGAAACCGTGACGCCTGCAGGTAAGCGCGACTACGAAACCATCACTTCGCTGCGCAAAATTTTGCCCTGGGACAGTGATATCAGTGCGTTGATCGAGCAGGGGGCCAGCGCGGAAACACGTGTGATTAGCTTTACCGTGACCGAAGCGGGTTACTACCTGACGCCCGCGTTTACCCTGGATCTCAATCAGGCAGATGTGAAAGCCGATCTGGGTGGAGATATCCGCACCCTCTACGGCGCACTCAGCCATATTCTGACACAGCGTGTTGCGCAAGGCGGTCCGCCTGTTACGCTGTTGAACTGCGACAATCTGCGGCACAATGGTGAGCGTTTCCGTGACGCCTTCCTGGCGTTTCTTACGGCCAAAGGCGATACCGCGCTGGCCGACTGGGTGCGCACGCAAACCCGTTCACCGAATACCATGGTTGATCGCATTACACCCCGTCCTACTCCGGAGGTGGCAGAACGCGTGCAGGCGGCGACCGGCAAACAGGATGGCGCAGCAGTAATGGCCGAATCTTTTATCCAGTGGGTCATTGAGGATGATTTTATTGCCGGGCGCCCGGCGCTGGAAAAGGTCGGTGTTGAACTGGTGGAATCGGTACTGCCATGGGAAGAGGCAAAAATTCGCATCCTCAATGCGACACATGCTGCGATTGCCTGGGCGGGCACACTGATTGGTCTGAACTATATCGATCAGAGCACCAGCCATCCGGCGATTTATCAACTGGCTCACGACTATGTGACCCAGGATGTCATTCCTTCTCTGTCTCCCAGCCCGCTTGATTTAGCGGATTATCGTGACGTGGTGCTGGCCCGCTTCAGTAATCCTTACATTAGAGATACCAATCAGCGCGTCGGTGCCGATGGTTTATCCAAGATTCCCGGTATTGTGACGCCAACCCTGCAACAGTGCTACCAGCGCGGTGCGAAGCCCACCGCAACGGCGGTGATTCCGGCACTGTTCTTCCTGTTTATGCAGCGATGGGCCATGACAATTTGCCCTATGGCTATCAGGACGGTGCGCTACAGGTCGATACGCTCGTAAGCAGTTCGCCAGCGCCGATCCGCTCCATGCATACCTGAGTGATAGCGCGCTGTTTGCGGAACTGGCGCTGATAAGGCGTTTCTGGATTAGTCGCCCGCCGTGTTGCAAGTTTGCAGCAGTGGCTGAAACAGCCTGAATGGCGGCGGTGTAATTATGTATCTCGGCATTGATACTGGTACCTCAGAGATCAAAGCGCTGATCATTAATACGCACGGTGAGATTGTGGCGGCTCAGCACGCCACACTTAGCGTGCAGCGTCCCCATCCCCACTGGGCTGAACAGGATCCTGAATGCTGGTGGCAAGCCTGCAGCGAGGTTCTGGCGGGATTACGTCATCAGTTTCCTCTGGCATGGGCCGCGTTCGCGCTATAGGATTATCGGGACAGATGCACGGGGCCGTGTTGCTGGATGCCGGGGGGAAGGTGCTGCGTCAGTGTATCCTCTGGAACGACACGCGCAGTGCACCGCAGTGTGAAAGGCTTCGGAAGGCAATCCCCGGATAGTGGCAATTTGCGGCAATATGGTGATGCCCGGCTTTACTTTGCCGAAACTGCACTGGGTCGCGGAAAATGAGCCAGAAATTTTCGCCGCATCGATAAGGTCCTGCTGCCAAAAGATTACCTGCGCTGGCGACTTACCGGGCGCTTTGTCAGTGAGCCTTCGGATGCTGCCGGAACGCTGTGGCTCGATGTCTCCCGGCGTGACTGGTCGGAAGACTGCTGGCCATCTCCGGACTGAAGCGTGCCCAAATGCCTGAACTGGTAGAAGGCAGTGCCTAAGTGGACGCCTGCAGCCGACACTGGCGAGCGAGTGGGGATTATCTACTGCGGTTACTGTCGCGGGAGGCGGCGGTGACAATGCGGCCAGCGCGGTCGGCGTGGGGGCGGTCAATGCGGGCGATGCGTTTATTTCTCTGGGTACCTCCGGTGTGCTTTTCGTCGGTAAACGATCGCTTCCGCCCTAATCCGCGTCAATGCGGGGTCCATGCATTTTGCCATGCGTTACCGGGCCGCTGGCACCAGATGAGTGTGATGCTGAGGCCGCCAGTTGCCTGCGCTGGCTGTGCGATCTGCTGTAGCGTCAGTGAACCAGCTGATAGCGGAAGTGGCCACCTTAAGTGCGCTGAACAAGTGCGTAGCGCGCCGGTTTTCCTGCCTTATTTATCGGGTGAACGTACGCCACACAATGACCCTGAGGCAACAGGATCTTTCTTCAATCTGACGCCATGCCACCCAGCGATCCTTACTGGGCTATGCGGTGTGGAAGGCGTGGCATTTGGGCATGGCTGACGGCTTGAGGTGCTGGAGGATGGCGGGCACCCGCATTCAACAGTGCAGCCTGACCGGCGGTGGCGCCCGTAGTCACGTGGTGGGCGCAACTGATGGCCGACGTGCTGAATATGCCCGATTGTTACCCATCAGGCCGGCGAAGCTGGCGGCGCTGGGTGCCGCACGTTTAGGCTGGCTGGCTGATGGCGGTGATGAAGCATGTGGTCTGCTGAAGCCGGCCGAATGAAGGCCCGCTATCTGCCGGACGAGGCTGCCCGCCATCAGTGCTGCAAAAGCGGCTATGGCTTATTTCCGCGAACTCTAATCAGCAACAGCGAGGCTCGCGCACTCGGTTAAATCATCCCGCGCCATGACGACTGGGCGCAGACAGAAGGTAATCATCATGCAATCAGAAAATACTGGTTTGGCTTCCCCTTAAATTTGATTCTGGGGTTATCCTCGCCATCGCGGTGTTTATGAGTGGTGACGGCTTCGAAATGGCTTTCTGTCAAGACATATCACCGATCTCGGATTCAGCCCGGCGAGTCCGCTCGGTATTCACGATTCTATGGCTTAGCGGCGGCCCTGGCGGCCTGGAGCTCGGCGTGGTGGCAGAAATTGATCACCCCGCAGCGCGCAATGCGATTGGCTTCATGTTTGGGTGGTGATGCATACCTGTTTATGACGCTGGGGCTTGGCATGCGTAACTATCCGCTGATGTTGCTGTTCTATGGCATCCGTGGGCTGGCGTATCCGCTGTTTATCTACTCTTTCGTGATGCTGGTGGTGCAAGACTTCCGAACATAAGCTTTCATCGGCGATGGGCTGGTTCTGGGCGATGTACTCGGTGGGCATCGGCTGTATTGGCAGCTATCTGCCGAGCTTCACCATTCCGTGGATGGGCGAAACCGGCACGCTGTGGTTCGCAATTGCCTGGGTGGTGGTCGGCGGGGTCATGGCATGGTTCTGCTGCGCAAGGTAGGGTGGCGAAAGTAAAAGTGTCAATCTGACCGACCCGTGACAAGTGACAGAGCTCTCCCGCGCGGTGACGATTCTGTTCACCAATCGAATATCTTCCTCGCCTGCCTGATCCGCATCATCAATACCCTGTCGCTGTTCGGTTTCGCGGTGATCATGCCATGCTGTTTGTCGGCCGGTCTGGGCTTTAGCATGTCGGAGTGGCTGCAGATTTGGGCGGTGTTCTTCTTTGTCACTATCTTCACCAATATCTATGTGGGGCGTGACGGGAGAAAACTCGGCTGGATCCGTCAGGTCCGCTGGTTCGGTTGCCTGGGGCTGGCCCTCTCCAGCCTGGCGTTTTACTATCTGCCGTGTACCTTTGGCCATAACTTACTGGGTGGCATTGATCCCTGCGGTAATGTTAGGGATTACTGTCGCCGCGTTTGTACCGATGACCGCTGTATTCCCGGCGCTGGAACCGAAACATAAAGGGGCGGCCATTTCGATTTATAACCTCTCCGCCGGGTTGAGTAACTTTGTGGCTCCGGCGATCGCCTCGCTCGTGTTACCCTTCTTTGATATCGTCGGTGTGGTCTGGACCTATACCGGGCTATACGTGTTCGCTGGCGTGCTGACCTTTATTATTCGTGTGCCACAACCGGGGCATACGCGTGAAGAGAAGGTAGTGAAGTCGCGTGTAGCAGAGCAGCGTAACTAACGAAACATACGGCGGCCCAGGGCCGCCGTATGTTTATCCTGCGACATCCTGCAGCGCTTCCTGCAAATCGTACCAGCGGAAGCCAAAGCCTGAGGCTTCCAGCCGTTTTGGCAGCACATGCTGTCCTCCCAGCACCAGTACCGACGATTCGCCCATCATCAGTTTAATGGCGCTGGCAGGCGTGCGCATAAAGGCCGGACGATGCATCACCCGGCCCAGCGTGGCGGCAAACTCTCGTTACGCACCGCGTAGGGAGCGACCATATTGAACGGACCCCGCAGATCGTCATGCTCCAGTCTGATAATTGCGGCGCTGCTGATCGCGCTGGCGGTTGTCGCGCTCAGCGAGGCGCAGACCGCGCGCGCGCAGACCCCCGCGCCGACCCCCGCCACCGGCGGGGCAGCCGTCACCGACGACCAGGTGAACGCGGTCGCCGGCGAGCTGTACTGCCCGGTGTGCGAGAATGTGCCGCTCGACGTGTGCGGCACGCAGGCCTGCGCCGACTGGCGTGAGCAGATCCGCACCATGCTGGAGCAGGGCAAGACCGCCGACCAGATCCAGACGACCTTCGCCGAGCAGTACGGGCAGCGCGTGCTGGCCACGCCCGAACGAGCGCGGCATCAACCTGCTGGTGTGGGTGCTGCCGGTGGTAGGCGTGCTGGCCGCCGTGGTCGTGCTGGTTGTCGCGCTGCGCCGCATGGCACCGGGTGCGCTGTCCGCCGAGGCGCAGGGCGCGCGGCTGACCTACGACGACCTCGATCCTGAATACGTCGCGCGGCTGGAACGCGAGTTGCAGGACTACGTGCGCCGCGGAGCGTGAACCCGTCCCCCGCGTCGCCCGACAGAGCGTCGGGGGGGGTGAGGTAAGCGACCGTCATAAACACAAGCCAGGCTGCGCATCGCGCAGCGGAGAGTTGACGCTATGAGCCAACAATCATTCTCGCAGGATGCCGTACAGACCCCCGCTGTCGCACCGGAGAAGCCGGGCTTCAAGTGGGGCCGCCTGCTGATCTGGGTCGCGGTCGGCGCGGTGCTGATCTTCCTGGCGCTGGGGCTGGTCAACAGCTTTATGTCGCAGCCGCAGAGCGGCAAAGCGCCGGAGTTCACCCTGCAAACCTACGACGGCCAGTCGATCAAGCTGGCCGACCTGCGCGGGCAGGTGGTCGTGATCAACTTCTGGGCGAGCTGGTGCGGGCCGTGCGCTGAAGAAGCGCCCGACCTGGAGCAGGCGTACCAGGACTATAAAGACCAGGGCGTGACCTTTCTGGGCATCGCCTACGTCGACAGCGAGGCCAAGTCGCTTGACTACCTGAGCCGCTACGGGATCACGTACCTCAACGGCCCCGACCTGCGCTCGCAGATATCCGACATGTACCATATCCGCGGCGTGCCGGAGACGTTCGTCGTCGACCGCAACGGCAACATCACGTATTTCGCCATGCAGCCGCTGACCTACGCTGAGCTGACCGCACAGATCGAAAACGCGATGGCGCAGTAGGCCATCATGGCAGACCCGCGTAATGTCGCCATCCTGATCTTTGACGAGGTCGAGGTTCTCGACTTTTGCGGCCCATTCGAGGTATTCTCGGTGGCGGGCCGCAGCCGGGAGCCGAGGCCGTTCGCCGTTGTGACGGTCGCCGAGAAGGCCGGGCCGGTGCGGGCGCGCGGCGGCCTGAGCGTCAACCCGCGTCACACGCTGTCCGACTGCCCGCCGCCCGACATTCTGGTGGTGCCCGGCGGGCGCGGTACCCGTACCGCGATGGACAACCCGGCGATGCTGGCGTGGATCAGAGACGTGGCGGGCCGCGCCGAGCTGACGGCATCGGTGTGCACCGGCGCGCTGCTGCTGGGCCGCGCGGGCCTGCTCGACGGGCTGCCCGCGACCACCCATCACAGCGCGTTTGACGAGCTTCGCGCCGCCGCGCCGACCGCCACGGTGCGCGAGGACCTGCGCGTGGTCGACAATGGCGCGCTGATCACCTCGGCGGGCATCAGCGCGGGCATCGACATGGCGCTGCACGTCGTGGCGCGGCTGCTGGGCGCGGACGAGGCCGCCGCGACCGCCCGCTATATGGAATACGACTGGCAGCCGGATCGTCTGAATGTGTGATATCCCGGCGGGTCAGACCTGAGCATACGGGGAGCGTGCAGATTATCGCCTTCCCCTTTATTCTGTGTAAGAGAGTGTTGTGACTATGGGCATCCTTCCCTCCATGCTGGCGGTGGTCATCATGATCGTCGTCGTGACGTTTGTCGCGCAGCCGTTTTTCACGGCGCGCGGCAGCGGTGAGACGGCGCACGGCAGCCAGGGCTCGGTGCAGCTTCTGCGCCGCCGCGCCGAGCTGCTGACGCAGCGCAACCGCATCTATTCGGCCATCACCGAGCTTGACTTTGACTACCGCACCAACAAGGTCTCCGACGAAGATTATCAGGAGCAGCGCATGCGGCTGGTCGCAGAGGGCGTCGGCGTGCTCCAGCAGATCGACGCGCTGCCGGCGGCGGGTGGCACGCCCGAAGACGACGCCATCGAGGCCGCGGTGCGCGCGCTGCGTGGCGGCGTCGAGCCGGCTGGTGCGCCGATCATCGCCGGTGATGCGCAGCCGGCGGCGGGCTTCTGCCCGAACTGCGGCGCGCCCGCCGTCCCCGGCGACAAGTTCTGCGGGGCGTGCGGCGCGCAGTTGTAGAGAATCAAACGCGCCGGGCGGATTCGGCCCTGAGCTGCGACGTTTAGTCGCGGACGGGCCGAAGTGGGTATCCACCTGGCGCCGGGACGACAGACTGTCGATGTTTCACACTGGATAGGGTATGACACGCAACCAACGACTTCACCGAACGATCCTGCGCGCGCTGCTGATTGGCGCAGCGGCGCTGATGCTGGCAGCCTGCTCGCTGGCCGGCGAGCCGCAGCCTGCCGGGCCGATCCAGACCGGGCCGCAGCCCGGTCAGGCCCCCTCCGACGTGCCGGCGCAGTTGCCTTCCGCCTCGGCGGGCCAGGCGGTCTATCAGCAGAACTGCGTGCAGTGCCACGGGCCGGCGGGCGCGGGCAACGGCGACGCCGCCCAGCAGATCGCGCAGCAGGGCGGGCAGCTTCCCGACTTCACCGACCCGGCGCTGGCGCGCCAGTTCAGCCCGCAGGATTGGTACCGCATCATCACGGTGGGCAACATCCAGAAGCTGATGCCGCCCTGGTCCAGCGCGCTGACCGACCAGCAGCGCTGGGACGTGGCCTACTACCTGTACACGCTCAGCACCGCGCCGAGCGTCATCGCCGACGGCCAGACGCTGTACGACGCCAGCTTCGCTGGGCAGTACGGCGACCGGGGCCAGAACGTCGGCCTGAACGACCCGGCGACCGTCGCCACCACCAGCCCGCAGCAGCTCTACGACCAGTTCGTCGCGACCGGCGGGGCCAGCCTCAGCGAAGATCAGCGCTGGGCAGTGGTCGCCTACATGCAGACCTTTGGCTACGACGCGTCGCTGCAATCGGCCTCGCTGGAGCCGCCGACTGCCGCTGCGACACAGGCCCCGGCAGCCGAATCGACGCCGGGTGCAACGCCGGAGCCGGGCCAGCCCACCGAGGTCGCCAACGCGCAGGTAGGCACCGTCAGCGGGCTGGTCAGCAACGGGACGCCCGGCGGCACGCTGCCCGACGGGCTCACCGTCAACCTGCACGGCGTGGCGATGGACGCCAACAGCAACATCACCGAGTTCATGGTGCGCTCGGCTCCGGTCGGGCTTGACGGCCACTATGAGTTTACCGACCTGCCGTTCGACAATGCGCAGTCGGCCTACGTGGTCGAGATCATCTACAACGGCATCACGTTCAACAACGGCAATCTGGTCGACCCGGCCAATCCGTCGCTGGACCTGCCGATCACGCTGTACGAGACCACCAGCGACCCGTCGGTCGTCACGCTCGACGCGCTGCACGTCGTCGTGCGCGAGCACCCCGGCGCGCTGCTGATCGTGCAGGTCTACGTGTTCAGCAACACCGGCGACAAGGTCTTCGCCACCGATCAGCCCGTCACCGGCGGCCAGCGCGGCAGCGTGGCGATTGCCCTGCCGCCCGACGCCTACAACATCTCCTTCGACCAGGGGCAGCTTGGCGGGCGCTACATCGAGCTGGGCGACCGGATCTACGACACGCAGGAGTTCCCGCCCGGCAGCCAGTCCGAGTCGGTAGTCGTGACCTACTTCCTGCCGCTCAGCGGCAACTCGCGCGAGGTCAGCCTGCCGCTGGACTACACGACGACGCAGGCCACCGTGCTGATGCAGAGCGGCACTAAGCTGCGCTCCGGCCAGTTGACCGCCGCGGGCACGCAGACCATCAGCGGCGAGTCCTACGACCAGTTCAGCGGCCAGAACTTCAACCCCGGCGACACGCTGATCTTCACCGTGCAGGGGCCGAGCCCCGTCACTCAGGCGCTGCCGCTGGCGCTGGGCATCCTGGCCGGCGTGCTGGTCGTCGGCGGGCTGGCTTACTGGCTGATCGTCGTGCGGCGGCAGGCACCGCTGCCGGCGGCGTCGGCGGGCCTCCCGCCGGACGAAGAGGCGCTGATCCGCGAGATCGCCGAGTTGGACCGTGCCTTCGAGGAAGGCCGCATCGACCGCTTCGAGTACGAGGCGCGCCGCTCCGACCTCAAGGCCGCCATCGCCGAGCGGCTGGGCGGCGGCGACTCGTAATCTGACTGATATGCGGTGTAGGGGCACGGCATGCCGTGCCCTTCCTACATCTGAATGGATCGTGGATGATCGAAGCCACCAAGGTCAGCAAGGTGTTCGGCCTGCGGCCCGTGCTGCGCAACGTGACGTTGCGCGTGGACGAGGGCCAGTTCCTGACGCTGTTCGGGCCGAATGGCGCGGGCAAGACGACCCTGCTGCGCATCCTGTCCACGCTCAGCCGCCCCACCACCGGGCTGGTGCGCATGGCGGGCTTCACGCTGCCGCAGGAGGCCGCCGCCGTCCGCGCGGCGCTGGGCGTCGTCAGCCACCAGCCGCTGCTGTACGGTGACCTTTCCGCCGAGGAGAACCTGCGCTTCTACGCGCAGATGTACGGGCTCGACCCGGCCCGCAGCGGCGCGCGCATCGACGAGGTGCTGCACGCGGTCGGGCTGCACAAGCGCGCCGCTGATCTGGTGCGCACCTTCAGCCGGGGGATGCAGCAGCGCCTGGCTATCGCCCGCGCCGTCCTGCACGACCCGCCCATCCTGCTGCTCGACGAGCCATACACCGGCCTCGATCAGGATGCGGCGACGACGCTCGACGGCGTGCTGCGCGAGGTCGCGCTGCGCGGGCGCACGATCCTGATGACCACCCACGACATCGCGCGCGGGCTGGCCCTCGCCGACCGGGTGGCGATCCTGTCGAAGGGGAAGATCGCCTATGAGGCCGATGGCGGCGCGGTCGACGTGGTGGCCTTCGCTCGCACCTACGCTGAGGTGACGGGCATGGCCAGCACCAGGTGAATATCGGGCCTGATCCGTTTATACTCAACAGAAGAGCATTCACGTCCGCGCGGGGGATGCGACCATGGCCGCCCCCGCGTACTGCGCTTTGAAAGGCTGTTTTGTGAATTTCGCGAAGAAAATTGGGGCCAACCGGGTCGTCGTCGCGCTGTCCGTCGCCCGGCTGGGCGATGCGGTCGGCAACAGCATCCTGTTCATCGCGCTGCCGCTGTACGTCGACAAACTGGCCGCGCCGCTCCTCCCATTCCCTGCGACGGTGCGGGTCGGGCTGCTGATCGGCGTGTTCGGGATTGTGACGGCCATCATCCAGCCGGTGATGGGCAGCCTCGTCGACGCGATAGGGCAGCGCAAGCTGTCGATCCAGGTCGGGCTGGTGGTGATGGGCGCTGCCACGCTGGCCTTTGCGGCGGCCGGCACCTTCACCGACCTGCTGATCTTGCGTATTGTGCAGGCCATCGGCGTCGCGCTGACCATCCCCGCCTCGATGGCGATCATGACCACCGCCAGCGAGAAAGAGACACGCGGCGGCTCGATGGGCATTTTCAGCACCATGCGCATCATCGGCTTTGGCGCTGGGCCGCTGCTTGGGCGGTTATCTGGTCGACAACGTTCAGCTTCAATCGGCTTTTATCGCGGGGGCGGTTGCTATTCTGATAGGGTTTGTGCTCGTGCAGGTGTGGGTCAAAGACACGCCGATCCCGCGCCCGGCGGCCCAGCAGCGCCCGCGCTTCAAGCTTCTCGACACCTCGGTCCTGACGCCCACGCTCTTCGGCGTGAGCTTCGCGTCGTTCGCGATGGCGACCGCCATGGCGATGATCGTGACGCTGGAGCCGCAGTTCAACGCGATGCTGAACATGAGTGCGATGGCGTTCGGCGTCGCGTTCAGCGCGCTGCTGGTCAGCCGTCTGATCTTCCAGATCCCGCTGGGCCGTCTGTCGGACCGGGTGGGGCGCAAGCCGATCATCATCCTCGGGCTGATCGCGCTGGCCCCCGCCACCGCGCTGCTGGGGCTGGTGGGCAGCCTCGGCGAGCTGATCGTGCTGCGCGTGGTGCAGGGTGTCGGCACGGCGGGCGTCGCAGCCCCGGCCTTCGCGCTGGCCGGCGACACGGCTGCGCCGGGCGCTGAGGGCCGCCAGATGAGCTACGTGACGATGGGCTTTATGCTCGGTACGGCGCTGGGGCCGCTGCTGGCCGGCGTGCTGGCGGTGAACTCTATCCAGTTGCCGTTCTACATCGGCGGGGCGCTGTCGCTGCTGGCCGCGTGGGTCACGTGGCGCACCGTCACCGATTCGGTGCAGCGCAAGCCGGGCCGGCCCAGACCGTCGAGGCGATAGGACAGGCAGGCGATGACCGCTAAAGATAACCGGCTGGCCCTGCGGCCAGGCACCCGCCCCACGCCGCTGCTGAAGGCGACATGGGCGGTCGCGTGGAAAGACCTGCGCACCGAGCTGCGCAGCAAAGAGATCGTCATCGCGATGCTGGTGTTCGCGATGCTGGCCATCATGATCTTCAGCTTCGCGCTGGAGTTCAACCGCACCGGGCGCGAGGCGGCGGCGTCCGGCGTGCTGTGGGCCACGCTGATCTTCGCCGGGACGCTGGGCTTGGGGCGCTCGCTGGGCCGCGAGAAGGACCAGGGCTGTCTCGACGGCCTGTTGCTGACGCCCATCGACCGCTCGGCGCTGTACTTCGGCAAGCTGATCGGCAACTTCGTGTTCATGAGCGTCGTGGCGCTGGTGCTGCTGCCGTTGATGAGCGTGCTGTTTGACGTCTCGTTCTTCAAGCCGATGATCGTCGTGGTGCTGCTGCTCGGCATCCTGGGCTACGCGGGGTCGGCACGCTGATCTCGTCGATGTCGATCTACACGCGCGGGCGCGAGGTGCTGCTGCCGATCCTGCTGCTGCCTATCGCGCTGTCGATCCTGATCCCGGCGGTGCGCGCCACGCGCGGGCTGCTGGAAGCCGTGCCGGTCAACGAGCTGACCGCGTGGTTCAACCTGCTGATCGCGACCAACGTGATTTACATCACGCTGGCCTATATGCTGTTCGACTTCATCGTCGAGGAATAACCTGTAGCTTCGCCACGCCCCTGACCGAGGCGCTATTCCCTCGCCGGGAAATCCGTGCTATCAGTTTAGGAACGCACCGAACGATCCCAACGAAAGGGCCGGAAAATGAAGCTACGATTTGCCCTCGGCGGCGCGATCTTCGCGCTCATGGCGGTGGGATGCAGCGCCGCGCCGCCGGCGGCGATCCCAACCCCAACCCGTGCGCCCACGCTGACCCCCACCCAGCACAGTTCAGGCAGCGGCGAGATGATGACGGCAATCGCCAACGCCAGTGAGATGACCGCACAGGCCATGACTCCCATCCCGCCGCTCAGTGAGCGTCCTGGGCACGTGTTTCTGGCCGATGGCAGCGGCCTGGCGGGCTACCTGTACCGGGCGGCGCTCCAGACCCCGACTGAGATTGCCTGGGGGCCGGATGGCTACCTGTACATCGCCGACTGGACGGGCCGCCGCGTGGTGCGCTACGCGCTCGACGGAACGGCGGACGACCCGGAGTACTGGCGCGATCCGCAGGTGGGCGGCGCATGGAGCCACGACGGGCCGCGTTACGTCGCGTTTGCCCCGGATGGCACGATGGTTGTCGGCAACCACGGCACCATCTGGCAGGTTGCCGCTGATGGCACCTTCACCCAGTTGAACGGCGTTGAAGGCAGCCCTGTGGGCGGCTTGCTGTTCGGGCCGGATGGCACGCTGTACTACACCGACCGTGGGCAGGGGCTGGTGCGGCGCTGGCTGCCGGAGGGCCGCTCCGAGGTCGTGGCGAGCGGGATACCCAACGCGGAAGTGATGGCCTTCGGGCTGGACGGCACGCTGTACGTCAGCGAGATGGCTATGAACACCGTTGTCAAGGTCGACGTGGCCAGCGGCCAGGTCAGCGATTTCCTCGCCGTCGATCTGGGCAACGACCCCATCTACCTCGCGGTCGACAGCGCGGGGGACATCTGGGTGCGCGGGATTACGCGCCTGTACCGGGTGTCGCCGGATGGCGCGCTTAAACCCTACGTGATCGACGGCCAGACCTACAACGGCGGGGAGTATTTCGGCCTGCGCACGGCGGGCGGCATCGCCTTTGACAGCCAGGGCGGGCTGTGGATCGCCAACTACAACTCGATGCTCCAGCGGCTGAACCCGCCTGAGCCGGGCCAGGAGGCGAACGGCATGACGCTGAGCGTCGTCGAGCCTGCCGCCGAAATGTCCGACATGGGCGTGGGGCCGGACGGCACGGTCTACGCCTACAACGAGAACACGCGGCAGATGCTGCGTATCAGCCCGGCAGGTGACGTCGAGGTTCTGCTCCAGCGCGAGGGCGGCGGGCGCGTGGCCGTGGCCGTTGAACTCGGCTGGGACGCTGTTCCTGGGTACGCCGCAGGGTGAGATCGTCCGGCTGGAGGAAGACGGCAGCACGACCCACTACGCGTCGGTCAGCACTCAGCGAATGGTGTTTGGCGCGGACGGCACGCTGTACGCCGCCGCCCAGCGTGGCGACGCTACCCAGATCGTGCGCATCACCGGCGCAGATGCTGTCCAGCCGCTTGGCGGGGCGATGGGCCAGGTGGCGCTGGCCGGCTGGGGCGTGCACCTCGCCGCCGCACCGGAGGGCGGGCTGTACGTCTACGAGGAACGCAGCCGCACGCTGTACTTCACCGGCTTCGACGGCGAGTACCGTGTGGTGGCCGACCTGTCGGCGCTGTCCGGCGGCGGGCCGGCGATGCTGGCTGTCGCGCCCGATGGGCGTGTCTTCTACATCCCGCATGGGCCGTATGTCCTGTACCAGATCATGCCCGACGGAACGCCGGTCGAGTTCGCGTATGGCATCTTCGGCGACCCGTGGGGGATGGTCGCCAGCCCCGATGGGCAGTGGCTGTACGTCGCTGAGTTGGGTGCGATTGACAGGATACCTATCGGGCAGTGAGCGGGGCGTTGTGCGCTGCTGTGCAAAGTCGGTGACTCTCGCTAAAATCTGTGCACCGAACGAGAGATCAGAGGGGGCACACAGCTTATGACGACGACAACATCGCAGCGGCCCGCCGCAGGCCGGCCCATCGGGCTGATCGTCCTGACGGTGTTCACCGGCTTGATGCTGGTGGCCGCCAGCTACATGGCTTTCATCTACGCGCCCACCGAGGCGACGATGGGCGCGGTGCAGCGCATCTTCTACTTCCACGTCGGCGCGGCGTGGGCGGGCGCGCTGGCCTTCTTCGTGACGGTGGTAGCGGGCATCGTCTACCTCGTCAACGGCCAGCGCAAATGGGACATCGTCGGCGCGTGCTCGGTCGAGGTTGGGCTGGCGCTGATCACCATCACGCTGGCCAGCGGCCCGGTGTGGGGCCAGTTCGCGTGGGGCAAGCCGTGGACGTGGGACCCCAAGCTGACCGCCTCCGCGGTGATGTGGCTGTCTTACGCCGCCTACCTGATGCTGCGGCAGGGTATCGAGGACCCGTCACGCCGGGGGCGCTTCGGCGCGGTGTACGGCATCATCGCCTTTGCCAGCGTGATCATGGTTTTCTTCGGCGTGCGCTTCGCGCAGGCGACCATCCACCCGGTGGTGATCGGCCCCAGCGCCAGCACGCCCCAGACCGAGATCGGGCTGACGGGTAAGATGGTGGCGGCGATGGTCTTCAGCTTCATCACCTTTACCTTTGTGTACGCCACGCTGCTGTGGCATCGCATCCGGCTTGAGAACCTGTCAGACCGGGTGAACATGCTCAAGGCGCGGCTGATCGCGCAGGAGTAGGAGACAATCTGTGAACCTGGCACTGCTTCTGTTGGCCTCACCGCCTGATACCACCTCGTACCTGATCCTGGGCTACGTGATCATCGGCGGGGTGGGGTTGCTGTATGTCATCACGCTGCTTGTCCGGCAGCGCAACCTCAAGCGCGACCTCGACGTGATCGAGCGGCTCGAAAACGCGGACGACGATGAGTAGCCGCCCGGCCCCGTGACCGGATCGACGCCAGCCGCCGCCCGCGCCAGCCGTTGGGCGGCGGCTGTTTGATTCCCTCTCCTGGCGCGCTGAAAGTGTGCTATCCTGAGTGGGATGGTAAGCAGGCGTGGAAGAGGTTGGCCGCGTGGACGAGCATCTGGAACGGATGCGGGCGCTGGTGGCGCAGGCGCTGGCCGAGGCGGTCTACGAGGGTGGCGCGTCTATCGCCGGGGTGCATCTGGTGCTGTATGGCGGTTTTGGCGCTGAGGCGGCGCGGATGCTGTTCACGCAGGCGGCGCTTGGCACGCCCGCCGAACGGGCGGCGCTCCACCTGCGACAGACCGGATCGCGCTACATCTGCTGGAACTGCTGCGGCCTGCGCTTTGAGAGCGACGACGGGATCTGCCCGAACTGTGGAGAAGCGGCGCTCGAAGTGCCGGGCGAGATTGCCTTCGGGCTGGACGAGGTGACGTTTGACTAGAGGGGGCGTGACGATGAGCGACGAGTCAGCAACCAGCGCGGTGCAGCAGCAGCTTGCCGAAGCCGTGCGTGACGCCTGCCTGCGGGCGGCGCTCGACGCCTACGAAGGGGCGCTGACCAATGGGCTGTGCGCCGAAGGCGCGTGGGAGGTGGCGGTCGGCGCGATGCAGTCGCTGGACGTGGCGGGGTTGGTGCGTGAAGGAACCCGCGAGGCTGGACAGAACCTTTGAAGATCGCGCCACAGCGGGCCGTAATCCCGCGAGACAAGCTGACCCGTTATTTGCTTCTTCGACGAACCCGGGATGACAAGTCGCGCTGGCTGGCGCAGGCGGGCTTCACGAGCGAGAATCCAGACGATCTTGATGCTGCCATCCGCCTCATGCTTGAAGTGTACGAGGCGGTACTGGATCGCATCACCGTGTATGGTGAATTCTATCGGGTCGAGGGTGACTTGATTGGCGTCAACGAGCAGGTGCTGCCTGCCGTTAGTATCTGGCTGTTCAAAGAAGCCGGTGAAGACCGCTATCGCTTCATAACCCTCAAACCCTGGAAGGGGACACAGCCATGAAACCAGAACTCTACACGCGAGTAGTGCTCAATCGCGATGTTCCCGAAGAGAATCTCAGGCGTGGCGACGTGGCAACCGTTGTCGACTATGCTCGCCACCCGCAGGGAGGCGAAGAGGGTGCATTCCTCGAAGTCTTCAATGCGCTGGGCGAGACGGTAGCCGTCGTCGTCGTGCCGGTCTCGGCCATCGAGCCGCTGCGCCCCGACCATCTGCCCACCGTTCGCACGATCCATCCTGAAAGCCATCAATGATCGCCATCGTGATGGGCGTCTCCGGCTGCGGGAAGTCGACTGTGGGTCGGACGCTGGCCGATGCGCTGGGCTGGCCGTTCGTCGAAGGCGACAGCTATCACAGCGAGGCGGAGGTCGCGCAGATGGCGCGCGGCGTGCCGCTCACCGACGCCCAGCGCGGGCCGTGGCTCGCCCGGCTGCGCGCGGAGATCGACCACCTGATCGCCGCCGATCAGAGCGCGGTGATGACCTGCTCGGCGCTGAAGCGCGCCTACCGCACCCACCTGCGCGGCGATCACGGCGACGTGGTGCGCTTTGTCTATCTGAAGGGCAGCTATGATCTCATCCACCGCCGGATGGAGGGCCGCGCGCACTTCTTCAGCCCGGAGATGCTGCGCAGCCAGTTCGACACGCTGGAGGAGCCCGGCCCCGACGAGGCGCTCACCGTCAGCATCGACCAGCCGGTGGCGGACATCGTCGCGGCGGTTCGGGCGGGGCTGGCTGGAGACTGAACCCGCCGCCCACCCGCGATACGTCGCCAGAAGCCAGCCTCAGATACGCGCCCATTCCGGGGTCGGCTTCAGCCGACAGACCATTTATAGCCCGATGATTTATCATCGGGCGGGCCCGTCACACAATCCGATCCACCGCTGCCTCAAAGCCGGGGAGCGTCTCGGAGCGCGCGACCTGCCCGGCGGCATAAGTCGCCGCGAGGGTGTAGGCGCTGCCACCGCGCAGCGCGTACACGCGGATGGTCTTTGCCTCCGGGTCGACCATCCAGTACTCGGCGATGCCCGCCTCTGCATACTCGGCCAGCTTGTCGACCTCGTCGGCGCTGCGTGTGCCCGGCGAGATAGTCTCTGCGACCCAGTCGGGCGGGCCGCTAATCGGCTGCCCGATGGCGGCTTCATGCCCTGGCTTATAGTACGCAATCTCCGGCTGGCGAATGCATCCCTGCCGTAGACGCACACAGAACGGTCCCAGCACGGCGGTGCCAAGATCGTGCTCGTCGACGTATTCGCGCACCGCCATCAGAAGGTTGCCCAGCACGCCCTGGTGTTCCGGCGAGTGTGGTGAGCGCACCGTGAGAACACCGTCCGAAAGCTCGACAAAGCGGTTGGTCTCCGGCAGGGCGAAGTAAGCTTGTTCTGTCCATTCGCCCTGTGGCGGGAACAGCGTCGCGACCTCTGTCACAAATAAAATCCCCTCGTATGCATTCATGAATTCACCCGCCGCCCCGCCGCACCATCACCGCCCCCTTGAACCCGAACAGCCCCCCGATCAGGTGGCCCGTCCCCGCCTTCAGCTTGAGCGGCATCGGGGCCTGCTGCCATGGGATCTCCTCAAAGCCAAAGCGCGCGTAATAGGATGCCAACCGCGCCCGGCATTCCAGGTACACGTCGCCGGGCTCGCTGGCCAGGATCGCCTCAATGATCTGCCCGCCGATCCCCTGCCCGCGCAGGTCCTTGCGCACCACCAGGCTGCCAAGCTCGCGGCAGCGCGGCGCGGGCCGCACCTGCCCGATGCCGACCACCTCACCACCGCGCTCCGCCATATAGAAGTGCGACCAGTGCAGGGCAGTGGGGTCGAGACCCGCCGCGCGCACCATCGCCCGGATCGTGTCCTGATCGGCGGCGGTGGCGCGGCGGATGGTCGCCGGGGCGTCATCCTCGCTCATGGCTGCTTCCGGCCTGGAATGGGCACGATCGGCTGGTTGAACTGCGCCGACAGGCTCTCAAGCTGGGTTCGGGCCTGGTCCAGCGTGTCGGCCAGCGGTGTGTCGGCCACCGACAGGTTGATCGGCAGATCGAAGGTGATCGGCACCTGCGTGTCGACGTGGAACGGCTGGTTGATACGCACGTCCTGCGTGATGTTGATCGGGATGCTGGCCTTGATCGGCACGTCGACGTTGTAGGTGCCCAGCGCGCCGGCATCGATGGGCACGCTGACAGTGGTGTCGATGGGCATATCCTGCCGGATGACCACCGGGATCGTCTCGTCGATGGGCAGGTCGGTGACGATGTGCAGCGACTGCGCCGCGTGGAACGACGTGCTGAACGTGCTGCCCTGCAGGCTGTCGATCAGCGCGATGGCCCCGTCGACGGCGGCCTGCGCCGCCTGCCGCGCCAGCAGCATCTGGCGCACCATCACCACGTTGAGCAGCAGCGAGAGGACCATCAGCACCCACAATGCCATATAGCCAAACGGCCACTGTCGCCGGGCACGTGGGGCCGCCTCCTGCTTCTCGACGGCCTGCATAGGCTGGGTGCGTTCGAGCGGCTGGGTATCGTCAAGGGACTTCTTGCTCATGGGACCTCCTATAATGCGCTGGCGCAGGGCGCGGCTATCCGCTGCCGCGCTCTTTTGAGTATAGCAGACTGCCGGCAGATGGCATATCGCGGGGGCGCGGCACGCGACCGCTTCACCACAGCCTGCTACAAAAAGCTTACAGCTAGTCGCTGACGGCCAATCGCTGCCTGTGAGGGGGTTTGACTCGCCTATCCCTCGCGTGTATACTAGCCGCTAGTCACAAATCAGGCATAAACAATACATTTTGGCGTGGTTTAGGTACGAGATATCTATCTCAATTGGTCAGGACTCGGAAGATGAAGGGCAACCTCAAGGATTTCAGTCCAACACAAATACTGAGCCTCGTCAGCCTGGCCAAGAAGTCGGGCACGCTGGAAGTCAACCGCAAGGATGGCACAGCTAATCTGGCTTTCAAAGACGGCAAGCTGGTCTTCACCGCGATGGGCGACTCCGATGGCTCGCTGGTGGCAATCCTGGTGCGAACCGGGCGGATCAACAAAGACCTGGCGGTCAACATGGCCCGCTACGCCGAGAAGAGCGGCGACAAGCAGCTTGGCCTGATGCTGATCCAGAAGAAGTACTTCAGCCAGGCCGATATCGTCCAGAGTATCAAGCGGCATGCGCTGGCCGCCGTCACCCAGTTTGCCACATGGCGCGAAGGTGGCTTCGAGTTTTTCACCGAACGCCAGCCGGACGAAGGCCGCATCACCGTCCCCATCGACCTTGAGAACGTCATCATCCAGATCGCACGCCAGCAGAAGCTCGACGAGCAGCTCGACGAGGAAATCCCCAGCCTCGACGTTTCGCTCAAGTTCACCAACCGGCCCAACATCAAGCTGTCCGACCTCCAGTTGAGCAAAGAAGAGTGGCGCGTGCTGAACTTCATCAGGCAGGACAACACCATCCGCATGATCGCCAATAAGCTGAACATGAGCGACAAGCAGATCCGCCGGGTGGTGGGCAGCCTGCGCGAGGCGGGCCTGATCGAATTGGCGCACGCGCGCCGCCAGCAGGCGATGTCTCAGGACGAGAAAGAAAAGAAGCGGGCTATTGTCGGGCGCTTAATCAACCACCTCCAGAGCATGGGGGCTGAGTGACCCGCGTCGGCGGGCGATCTGCTCAAGCACCAGCAGCCTTATCATTAACTCGCGACGGTCAATCGCGGAGAACGTTTGGAGAGTGAGGAACGATGCAGACACAAACGGTCAAGATGGTGGTCACCGGTCCATTCAACTCTGGCAAGACCCAGTTTGTGCGCTCCATCAGCGAGATTGACGTCGTCTCAACCGAGCGTGTGATCTCATCTGATGAAGAGCGTGTAAAGGACCAGACCACGGTTGCGATGGACTTTGGCCGTATCACCGTTGACGACGACCTGATCCTGTACTTGTTTGGCACGCCCGGCCAGCGTCGTTTCGATTTCATGTGGGAAATTCTTTCACAGGGAATGCTCGGCTTTGTTGTGCTGGTCGACTCGGCGCGCCCGGAAACGTTCCGTGAGGCGAAATCGATTCTGGAGACCTTCCGCGCGTATGCCCCCACGCCCTACGTCGTGGCGGCCAACAAGCAGGACCTGGCTGACGCCTGGGCTATCGACGACCTGCGCGTGGCGCTGCGCCTCGACGACAACGTCAAGATGCTGCCCTGCGTAGCCAGCGACCGCGAAAGCGTCAAGAACGTGCTGCTGGAGCTGTTATACGGCATCCTCGAAGAGATGGACACCGAGGCCGACTGATCCGCGGGTGTGCAGTTGGCAGTCTGTGGCCGGTGGTTAGTGGCCGACAGCCGGTTGGCGATTAGCCGGGCCAGCGCCCGAATTCCCCCATCATAACGGGAGCATCGTGTGCCTTCGATTGTGACCCCACAGGGTACTGTGCATTATGAGGTGGTGGGCTCAGGGCCGCCGGTGATTCTGATCCACGGCTGGACCCAGGCGTGGAACACGTGGCGCTCGACTATCGAGACGTTCCACAATCAGTATCGCATGTACGCGCCTGATCTGTGGGGCTTTGGCGAATCGGACAAGGAGCAGCGCGGGTCCTACGAGGTCAGCGATTTCATCGAGCTGATCCCGCCGTTCATGGATGCTCTGGGGATGGCCAAGGTGCCCATCATGGGGCACTCAATGGGCGGCACGGCGGCCTTCGGCGTGGCGCTGAAGTACCCGGAGCGCGTCAAAAAGGTGGCAGTCGTCGGCTCGCCGATTGATGGGCGCTCGCTGAGCTTCTTCCTGCACCTGGCGGGCACGCGGCTGGTCGCCAGCATGATGCTGGCCGGCGACAATACCCCGCTGCTGCGCGCGTTTATCCGGTTGTGGTCGCCGTTTGTGTCGCGCCCGCACCCCGACCTGTTCTATGATATGACCATCCACAATTCGTCGGGTTTCACCATCAACTCGTTTTTCACCAGCATCGCCTCGCTGCGGCGCACCAACCTGACTGCCGATCTGCCGAAGATCAAAGTCCCGGCGATGGGCATCTACGGCATGCGTGACGTGATCGTCAACCCGAACCAGATCAAGCTGTTCCGCAAGCTGCTGCCGCAGGGGGCGGCGGTGCCCATCCAGAAGGCTGGCCACTTTGCGATGTGGGACACGCCGGACGAATTCAACCAGGCTTTCCGGCGCTTCATGGAGATGTGACAGCCGCGCGTCGCCTCGACCGCTGCGCCGCCCTGCGGCGCAGTTCTGTTATCCGTGGATTGGTCCGGACCTATTCCCTGTTGTGAGCCCCTCATGCCCGTGCTAGACTGGATGTGGGATTGGAGACGGGGAGTTTACACCATGCGCCGCACATTCATCTCCACGACATGGACGCCGGATGTCGACCCGGAGGATGCCCGCACGCTGATGCGCACGTTGGAGATTATCTACAGCCTGCTGCGGCGTCACCTGGGGCGGCCCGGCCAGTTCGATCCATTGCCAACGGTGCGGGTGTTCGGGGCGTGGAGCATCGCCGACGCCCCACGCGACGCGGCCTACAGCAGCATGGAATGGTATCTTGAGCGCTGCCTCGACGATACGCAGCAGCACGTCCTCGCTTCGCGCTTTGTCGATACCGTCCAGCTTGAGCCGTGGCAGATGACCAACCCCCACTTCGACCTGTGCCTGACCGACCGGCCTATCGTCGACGACCTGGACCTGCCAAGCGGCCCGGCGGTGCTGGGCTTCAGCCGGGGCGGGCTGGTCTCGCTGATCTCCACCGAGCCTTTTGTCGACATCGTGGACCCCGACCTGCGCCAGTTGGCGATGGGCTTCGTCTTTGCGCACTACTTTGGCCGCCTGCTCGATATCCCCCTGGTGACCCGCACCGGCGACGTGGAGCAGGTCGCCGGGGAGACGTTCTGCACTAACGTCTGCGCCATGCGCCGCGTCGGCTCGCCTGAGCAGGCGCTGGATTATGCGCGCGATCAGATGGAGATCGGGACGGTGTACTGCGAGCCTTGCCAGCACGACCTCGTCGCGCAGATCACGTCATTCCATTATGGCGTCAACTGAGTCTCAGGGCAGCGCGCCATAGTGCAGCCCGGTGGAGTAGGGCGGCGCGTCGAGCGGGATGAGGGCGTAGATCAGGTTGTCGGTGGGGCCGGTCATCATCCAGCCCTTCTCGAACTGCTGCCAGGTGCTGGTGATCGGCATTTCGTCGGTGGTGGCCCAGCCCAGCGCGTCGCGGATGAAGCCGTTGCTGCGCCACACCTTGCCGAAGCCGCGCACCGGCTGTTTGAGGTCGCCGGGCGGCACCAGGCCGGGGTCGCTTTCGGGGTCGCCGTCCTGCCACGTGTCGTCGAAGCGCCACCAGTGATCGGTCGCATTGCCCTGCTGGATGGCCAGGTCCGACAGCACGAAGATGCTCTTGTCGCTCTGCCGCCAGAACATCACGCCGTGCTCGTAGAACTGGAATACGCCTGCGACCTGCTGCGCGCCGCCGGTGGGGCAGCGCAGCGCATCGCGTACTGCCGCGTTGACCTGCCACACGGGTGTGAACGGCATCGGCGGGTCGGCGCAGTTCTGGGAAGGCGGCGGGGGTGGCGTGGCGACGACTGCCCCCCTGAGCGTGGGCGTGGGGCCAAACGTGCCGATGGGCAGCGTCGGCTGGCTCAGCACGACCACCGTCGGCAGCGGTAAGGTCGGCGCATAGGTCGGGCTGGGCAGGTTGGGCACTGTGGCGCTGGGCTCCGGTGTCGGGGACAACGCGAGCGTGGCCAGCGCCTTGCCCGGCGTGGCGAACAGGTCGGCCACGACGAACGGCTTCGTGTCCGGCGACTGCGGCGCGCAGGCCGCCAGCGCCAGCGCCGATCCGAGTGCGGCCAGCGCCAGCGCCGTGTGGAAGATGTGTCGAATGTGAGTGCTCATGGCGGCTGCCAGTGTAGCAGAATCCGCGCCGGAAGGCCACAAGAAGCGGTTAGCGGATCGCTGGATGCCACCTGCCGAGTGGTGGGAATACACGTATAATGAGATTTGCAATGTGACGCGTTTCAGCCTGGCCGCTGAATGAATGGCGTCAGCCGTCAGATGTTCCGTTTGCATGCCTGACCCCGATTCGATGGAGGCTATCTCATGGATCTGTTACGAAGGCTGTTTGGTCGCAAGCCATCGGAGACGTCCGCGGTCCCAGATGAGACCCCGGTCGAAATCACGCAGGTGATCAAACGTC
The DNA here is from genome assembly GCA_963787375.1 of uncultured Chloroflexia bacterium. Taxonomy (GTDB): domain Bacteria; phylum Chloroflexota; class Anaerolineae; order Aggregatilineales; family UBA3940; genus CAWBCR01. The sequence goes on from CAWBCR010000009.1 coordinate 24,154, forward strand.
CCAGGCCGTCTCCGGTGCTGGGGACGCGCGAGCTGCCGTCTCCCAAAGCATATGCGACGCCAACCACCCGGCTGAAGTTTGGGATAAACAGCGATGTGGGCGGAAGGGGCAACAATGAAGATTCCGCGCTGGCGACGCTCCTCTGCCCGGAGCTGAGCGGTACGCCATCGTTCAGCGGGCTGTTCCTTGTCGCCGACGGCATGGGGGGCCATGAGGACGGCGAGCGAGCCAGTTCCATCGCCGCGCGCACGTTGGCGCAGCATGTGCTGAATGAGATCTTCACTCCCCAGCTCGAAGAGCGCGAGCACTCCAGCGACCAGAAGACTATCCCGGAAATCCTGTCTGAGGCGATGGCTGCTGCCAACACAGCGGTGCGCGAACAGTTGTCACCCGGCGCTGGGACAACAGCCACCTGTGCCATGATTCAGGGCGATCTCGCCTATATTATCCATGTGGGCGATAGTCGGGCGTATCTATATGCGGATGATAATCTGGAACAGATCACCCGCGGCCACCGGATCGTGGATCGGCTGGTGGAGGTCGGCCAGTTAACGCCAGAAGAGGCCGGGAAGAGTCTACAGAACAACGTGCTTTACATGGCCGTCGGGGCGGGCGACCGCCTGGAGCCTGACGTCGGAACCCACAGACTGGCACCATCGACGCGGCTGTTGCTGTGCAGCGACGGCCTGTGGGGCGTGGTCGGGGACGCCAGCATTGAGACAATCCTGCGGGAAAGCGCGGACCCTCAGCAAGTATGTGACCGGCTGGTTGCCGCAGCCAACGCCGTCGGCGGCGAAGACAACATCACGGCTGTCCTCGTCCAGATGCCCGATTGAGCATAGTATTGCGTGTGCTCATTAGCGAAGTGGCTGACGGCGCTGTGCTCCGTCCTTCGAGTCGCACATCGGCCCCGCTTTCGCTATGATCCGGGTGTTCGTCCTGAGCTAACAGCTAACCGCTAGCCGCTTCCTCGGAGCCACCATGCACGACGACACCGACATCACCCCGCTGCCCGTAGGCAGCCTCGCCCCCGACTTCAAGCTGGTCGACATCCTGTCCGGCGAGCCGTACACGCTGCGCGATCTGCGCGGCGAGATCGTCGTGCTGAATTTCTGGTCGGGCGAGTGCCCGTGGTCGCGCCACTTCGACGCGTATTTCAACGAGCGTGCTCCGCTGTGGGCGCAGGCCGGCATCTGGATGCTGCACATCAGCAGCAACGCTAACGAGGAGCCCACCGACACCGAGGAAGCCGTCGAGGAGTTGGGCGTCGAGCAGCCCATTCTGGACGATCCGGGCAACGTGGTCGCCGACGCCTTCGGCGCGCAGACCACCCCGCACGTGTTCGTCATCGACCCGACCGGGCGGGTGGCCTACCAGGGCGCGATTGACGACCGCTCCTTCCGCCAGCGCGAGGCGACCGTCAACTACCTCGACGCCGCGCTGGAGGCGCTCGACGCGGGCCGCGACCCCGACCCCGCCGAGACGCCCGCCTACGGCTGCACCATCGTGCGCGACTTCGGGGAGGGGTGAGGCCCCTACCGCTCCTCCCATGATGGCACGTCCTCGTCGACGCACCACAGGAACACGAACACCCCCGTGCGCCCCAGCCACTTGAACTGCTTTGACAGCTCTTTGCGCCGCTTGCCATATGTCAGGTGGTCCAGCGACCGCAGGTACTCGTAGAACGACCCATACTCGTCGATCAGGTCGCGCATGACGCGCGCGTTGCCAATCGTCGCCTCGATTTTCGCCCCGTTGCGGATGATGCCCGCGTCGTCGAGCAAGCGCTCGATATCGGGCGCATCGTAGCCGGCCACCTTCTCGATGTCGAAACCGTCGAACGCGCGCCGGAAGTTGGCCCACTTGTTGCGGACCACGTCCCAGCTAAAGCCGGCCTGAAACACGGCCTGCGTCAGCATCTCGAAGTAGCCCCGGTCGTCGGCGGGGCGCTGGCGCGGCGGGATGATCATCCGGCCCCGTTCTTCTTCCGGCACCTCTTCGGGAATATCGTCGAGTGGCGTGGGCGGCATGGCGGCTTCTCCTGAATGTGAGATCACAGCACCCTTCGCAGTATAGCGCGCACCATGCGCGATGCACACATGACCTCACCCTGACTTCGCTTCGCTCAGTCTGCCCCTCTCCACCAAGCATAAGCGCCGATGGCGCGTTGCCGGAGAGGGGCGAGTCGAGGACGGTTGTGACCGTCCGAGACGGGGTGAGGTTTGAGCATGGGCGCAGGGTCACGACTTTGCATCAGCCCTGCTAGCCCAGGAACGACGGCAGATAGAAGCTCAGGTAGTGCAGCGGTGTATCGCCGTCGGCGGCGATCTCCACCGCCTCGACCTCAGGCCGGGCGAGGATCACGTCGTACTGCCCCAGCGCCGACTCGTGCCCGTTGCGGGCGCTGCCTGCGCCGTCGGTCACGTATACGAACAGGTCTTCGCCGGGGCGCGGCGCGTCGAGCGCCGTCACGCCGCCCACATCGACCGTCGTCGCCGTCAGGCGGCCCGTCATGTGCTGCTCCACCGGCGACCCCTCGCCCAGCAGCGTGGTGACCGTCGCATCGCCCGCGCGGCGGGTGGGCAATGCGACGCGGGCAAGCTGCTGATAGTGCGGCGCAAGCCCGCGATGCTCCAGCCCGGCGGCGAACCAGATCTGGATCACCCGCGTGGGCGCGTCCCAGCGATTCAGCTCCTGGTGCTCGATGTAGTCGCCGGAGAACATGCGCTGAAGCTCGCCGGCGTGGATCACGCCGCTGCCGCCGGTGCTGTCCTCGTGGTAAACCTGACCTTCCAGCACCCAGGTGTAGATCTCCAGCCCGCGATGCGGGTGCCAGGTGAAGCCCGCCTGCGGCGCGATGCACGTCATGTGCGCGGTGATCATCCCGCTCAGCCGCTGGAGCGGGCTCCAGCCGCCCACGGCGAAATGTGAATGCAGCCAGTACACCGGGTGGATGGTCGGGAAGGCCGCCGCCGGGAAGTGCTGGAACGTGTCCCCGATGGTGATGTGGGGATCGATGACAGTGTCATACATCGACATGGTTTATGTGCCCCTCGTCAAAGCGAATGGCGTGCTGAAACGGCGGCGGCGTGCGCCGCTGCCACCTGATCGACGCGGTGACCGCGCCCCGGCTTACGGATTACCCCTCTGCGAGTTGGAACGGCGCAGGGCTTGCCAGCCCCGATCCCGCGCCTTATACTCAGATCACCCCACCATGCACCCTATCACAGACAAGGAGGCTGGCATGTCGTTTAAGGTCACGTGGCTGGGCCACGCAAGCTTTGCGATGGACATCGACGGGCACAAGGTGCTGCTTGACCCGTACCTCAAGGATAACCCGGCGGCCAACGCCGACCCCGGCAAGCTCGACGCCGACTTTATCCTGATCTCGCACGGGCACGGCGACCACGTCGGCGACGTGCTGACAATCGCCCGGCGCACCGGCGCGACGTGCGTCAGCAACCATGAGATCGTGTACTGGCTGCACAATCAGGGCATCACCAACACCCATGCGCAGCACATCGGCGGCGGGTTCAACTACCCGTTTGGCTACGTCAAGATGACCATCGCCGAGCACGGCTCGATGCTGCCCGACGGCAGCGACGGCGGCAACCCGGTCGGCTTCCTGATCACCAGCAAGAGCGGCACGCGGGTCTACTTCGCGTGCGATACGGGCCTGTTCTACAGCATGAAGCTGATCGGCGAGGAGGGGCTCGACCTGGCCTTCCTGCCCATCGGCGACAACTTCACCATGGGCCCCGACGACGCCTTCCGCGCGGTCAGGCTGCTGGAGCCCAAAGTGGTGATCCCGGTCCATTACAACACCTTCGGCGTGATCAAGCAGGACGGCGCGGCGTGGGTCAAGCGCGTCAACGACGAGACCAATTTCAAGGCCGTGCTGCTCAACCCCGGCGAAAGCTACGAAGTGTGAAGCGTCAATAACTGAGGGCGGAGACGGGCTGCTCCGCCCCTATCTGATTCTCTGCCACACCCGCAGTCCCAGCGCGATCCCCAGCGCCGCCAGCCCCAGCCAGATCAACACGATGACGACCGCTGCCGCCCGGCTGACCGGCCTGCCGCTGGCGAACGCGTCCTGCGCCTGCGCGCGGGCGTCGGCCATGACTTCGGGCGGGATCAGCCGCAGCGCCAGCGCCACGCCCAGCGGCACCAGCACCAGATCGTCCAGGTAGCCCAGCACCGGGATGAAATCGGGGATCAGGTCGATGGGGCTGAAGGCGTAGCCCACCACCAGCGCCGCGACCACCCGCGCGGCCCACGGTGTGCGCGGGTCGCGATAGGCAAGATACAGCGCGTACGCCTCGGTTTTGAGGTGTCGGGCGCGCTGCCGCCAGGAGTTGAGAAAGCCCGCCGTGTTAGTGGTTGTATCTTTCATGCTGTGGCGTTGAGCTCACCCCCTGTGACCCCTTGGCGGGTGTCCTATCCCCCTCTCCAAATCTGGAGAGGGGGGAGTCGGAGGCGGCGTGAGCCGCCGGAGACGGGGGTGAGGTAACACCCTCCGCTCACTCCGCGACGCGCCAGTACGTGCCGCCGTCGGCGGCGCGGGCCATCCAGCCCTGCTCGACCATCTCGCGGCGGATCGCGGCGGTGTCCGCGTGGTAGCGGGCGATGATCGCGTTGACCTCTTTCTCGCTGTATCGCCGATCCACTTCGAACGCGTCCAGCACGTAGCGCACGACCACTTTGAACTTCTTGAACTGCGACGGAAGCTGCTTGATACGCCCCTCGGCGTCGAGAGTGTTCTTCAGCACCTTCTGGTCGTAGGCGTCCAGGTCGACGCTGGCGGCGGCCTGCTCCAGCCCCTCGCGTGACAGCAGCCGCCGCGCCTTCGCTTCGAGCGCGTCGGTTTGCAGGCTGTACAGGTTGTAGTAGCTCTCGGCCCGCGCGCTGACCAGCCCCACGTCCCCCAGCCGCGACAGGTGGTGCGACACGGTCGACGGGCTGAGGGCCAGCATCTCGGCCAACTGCTCGACGCTGTATTCCTGCCCGGCCAGCAGCCCGACGATCTTCAGCCGGTTGGCGTCGGCCAGCGCCTTGAAGAATTCCAGCAGTTCATCTGACTGCACAGCGCTATCCATACGAGCCTCCATAAAACTAATTCGATGTCTATCGAACTAATTCTACAGAGATGTGGATGAGAATGCAAATATCGCGGGATGATGTGCGGTGGAGTCACGCGGGCCGTTTCCGCGTCGACCTCTCCCCGCGATGGCTGGCCTGCCCGAACACGTCCGGGAAGAACAGCCCGGTCCGCAGCCGATAGGCGCGGTGCGCGGTGCCGAACCGCGTGCGCAGGTCGCCCTCCTCGCGGCCCACGCGCGCCACCGCCACGCCGACGCCCACCGCCAGCCACATCAGCCCGACCAGCCAGTTCGCCGACAGCAGCAGCACGCCCAGCCCGAACAACACCGCCGCGCCGTACATCGGGTGGCGCACCCAGCGATACGGCCCACTGGTGACGAGCACTCGCTGCGCCTGCTCATCGGCGGGCAGCGCCCGGCTGAACGCGGCGGTGGCCCACACGAAGATCGCGCCGTTGATCAGCGCGATGCCCGCGCCCAGCCAGCGCATCCACGCCGGGAAGGGCAGCCCGGCCCACGCCATCGACTGTGGCGCAAAGGCCGCCAGCAGCACCGGCACGGCGGTGAGGACCAGCAGCAGCGCATCCTGCGACGGGTCAAAGGCGCTGATGCGGCGCATCAGGCGCGGGAACAGCGCGCGCGGCAGCAGATACACGACCAGCAGGGCGGCCAGCGCAAAGCGAAAGATCGTCTCCACGTTCATGGCAGGAACCCTCCCAGCGACACGGGGTCGGCGTAACTGCCCCTATCGTCGCCCCGGTTCGGGATCGATGTCAAGTGACGAACGTGACTTGATGGTGCTGGCGCGCGGAGCGGCAAACAAAAGACCCCCGGCAGCCGGGGGTCTTTTTGTTGATGAGGAAATCAGGCGGGAGAACGGGGTTCGGGATCGGGTTGGGGGAGAAAACTCCCCCGCCTGGTATGGTGATAGAAGTTCAGGTCAGATGCAACAGGACTATATCGCAAACAGAGCGGCCCTTCAATATGACAAAAGGCCGATCTGCGGACTGGCCAATGGTGGGATACGCTACCGGCCAGGTGGCCAGGTCGCCCGCTACTTGGCGCCGAACAGCGTCCCGACGCCGTAGCCAGCCAGCGCCGAGAGGGTGCCGATCAGCATCATCTGCAGGCCGCTGCGCAGCGGCTTACCGACTGTCATGCGGGCTTTGACCACACCCACGACGAACAGCACCAGCGCGGACAGCACTAGCCCGGCGACCATCGCCGGGATGCGCGGGATGAAGAAGAACGGCAGCAGCGGCACCAGCGACCCGACAATCGCCGAGAAGCCGACCAGCAGCGAGTCGGGCACCAGACCTTTCTCTTCAACCGGCTGAAGCTCCAGCTCGTGGGCCATCATGATCTCGACCCAGTGGTCTTCGTGATGGGTGATGTGCTCGACGGCGTCTTCGAGCAGCTCGCCCTCGAAGCCCCAGTCGGAGAAGATCTGCACGATCTCCTGACGCTCCAGGTGCGGCACGGTCTTGATCTCGGCCCGCTCGCGCGCCATCTCGGCGCGGTAGAAGTCGAGGTCGGCCAGCGAGGAGGTGTAGGCCACTGCCGCCATCGAGATCGACTCGGCGAAGGTCGCCGCCAGGCCGCCCGCGATGACGATGCGCGTATCGGGCGTGGCGGCGGCCAGCCCCAGGATGACACCCGCGGTGTTGACGAGACCGTCCTGGCCGCCTAGAATAATCTGACTGAGCTTCGAGCCGAGGCGGTGGCCTTCGCGCATGATATTGGGTATTGTCTGGGCAGAAACGGGGAGCTTCGCGACTCCCGGCGATTCAGTCGTTACTTCGGTCAAGGGCGGCGACTCCTCCGGCAGCGCCAGGTGCTGCCTAAATAGGCCTTCCGATGTTTGCGGACGCGCGGTACAATATGTTAGTAGTTCTCATTATAACTATTAGTTCTTGATAAAACAACTAGAGGGACATATGGATTTGCTGTCCAGTCTGGTGGAGATCGGTTTCACAGAGTACGAGGCCAAAGTGTACCTGGCGCTGCTGCGCGAAAGCCCGGCGACGGGCTACCAGGTCAGCAAGAAGTCAGGCGTGCCGCGCTCGATGGTTTACGACGCCCTGAGCCGCCTGCACGCGCGCGGCGCGGTGCTGGAGACGGTCGAGGGGCGGGCAACACAGTATCGCCCGCTGCCGCCCGACCTGCTCATCACGCGCCACGAAGAGGAGCACACGCGCCTGCTCGGTTCGCTGCGCGATGGGCTGGACGAGATGTACACCGGCACCGAAGAGGAAGGCGTGTGGTCGATCAGTGGGCAGCCGGCGGTGATCTCCTACGCCGCGCAGTTGATCCGGCAGGCGGAGTCCGATCTGTCGTTGGTGCTGAGTGACGAAGACGTGAAGGCGCTGCGCCCGGAAGTTGAAGGGGCGTGCGCCCGTGGGATCGCCGTCAGCGCGCTGCTGACCGGCGAGGAGCCGCTCGGCTGCGGGCGTGAGGCCCATCACCCACCGCTGGAAAGCGAGATGCAGGGCCTGACCGGCACGCTGCTGGTCGTCGCCGACAACCGCGAGGCGCTGATTGCCAGCAGCAACCACGAGATGACGGGCAGCATCACCACCAACCGCAACCTGGTGTTGATCGCGCGGCAGTTTGTGTGGATGGAGCTGTTCACACAGCGGGTCTACGCCAGGCTCGGCCCGCGCCTGCTGGACCTGCTCGACGACGAAGACCGCCGCATCTTCGAGAGCGCGGTAGGCGGCGGGGAGTAGCCTCGCCTGATGTTTCAACATCAGGCTATGAATGGTATATCGGCTGAAGCCGACTTTTGCCCCTATGCGCTTCCGGGGTCGGCTTGAGCCGACGCACCATCATTAGCCTGAGGATTTGATCCTCAGGCGTTCGTCGAGAGCGCGGCGGGTGGCAAAGGAACCTGAACGATCTCACCCCCATCCGCTCGCTGTGCTTGGCTCGGGGGTGAGGTCGTTAGTGCAGCACCAGCGGGTAGCGGGCGAAGAACGTCGTCCCCTGCTTCTTCGAGGTAGTAAACCACACCTTGCCCTGCAGATAGCGCTCGCTGAGCAGCCGCATGCCGTACGTCCCCAGCCCGCGCCCCTCACCCCGCGTCGAGAAGGATCGCTGAAAGACCTGTAACTGCACAGCGCGCGGCATGAAGCCGTCGTTGTGAACGCTGAACACGACCCCGTCTGATTTCTCGCGGCAGCCCAGTGTGACCGTCCCGCCCCGCTCGGACGCTTCGAGCGCGTTCTTGAGCATGTTGCCGATCACCCGGTTGAGCAGCCGCGCATCGCTGACGAACGTCAGGTCCACCGCCTGCGGGTCGATGGCAATGTCGCGCCCCACCGCGACCTTGTGGCCGGTGTACAGGGCCTGCGCGCTGCGCAGCGCCTCCAGCGTGTTGACCGCAGCCAGCCTGACGGCCAGCTCGTCGTTCTCCGCCAGGATCAGGTCCTGCTGCGCCTGTATCTCGTCGACCAGCCGCGCCGAGAGCCGCCGCACCGTGTCTTTGGCGGCTTCCAGCTCGACAGGCGTGCCGCTCTCCATCATTTCGGCAAACCCGGACAGCGTGCCGGCCACGTTGAGGATGTCGTGGAAGAAGGTGCGCTCAAGCGCCGAGCGGCGCTTCTCGTGGCTGATATCGCGCAGCGTCAGCGCGACGTACTGGCCGCCGTTGGCCTCCAGCGGCGACGCCCACGCCTGGAAGTCGAGCGCCCGCCCGCTGCGGGTGGTGATGCGGCACTCGTAGACCGCCTCCTCGCCGCGTAGGCTGTTGAGGATCGCTCGCGCCGCGCCGCACTGGGCGCACGCCTCGCCGGTGCCGCAGCCGCCGGGCAGCGACATGGCGTGGATGCATTCCACGATCTCGCCGGGGCGCAGCCCGGTGAGCGCGTCGTCAGACTCGACCGCGCGGCGCAGCGCGCGGTTGGCCATCACCGCCTGGCGCTGCTCGTTCAGCACCATGACGAAATCGGGCACGGTATCCAGGATGGTGACCAGGTCCACCAGCGACGCGAAGGCGGCGGCCTGCGCGGCGATGGTCTCATCGCTCGCACGCTCGGCAGGGGCGAACAGGGTGGGCAGGGGGGTGTCGTCCATGTCGGTTCCGTTCTCTACAGCGCCGGGTCGGGTTGCGCTCGATATGAGCACCGGCGGATGCAAGCCATTCAACTTTTCATTGTATGTCGTGCCGGGGATCGGCGACAGTGCCGGATGGCATCTGTGAATATGACACTTTTCCTCTGTTTAGCCAGTGCCATTATGGGCGGAGATGGTCTGCGCGTCGACTGGCAAATGAGATAGTCTTGGCGGGTGGTCGACCTGCATAAATGGATAGGTAGAGATCCCTCACTGCCCCGCCCGCGCGATCTGGTTCCCCTCTCCAAATTTGGAGAGGGGTTAGGGGTGAGGTCTCCTGGGTCGGCCTTCAGCCGACATACTATTCATAGCCTGAGGATTTGATCCTCAGGCGGCCCCCGCCCGCACACACGTGACTTTTCGTATATAATATGTATGTGTCGGAATCTTCACTGTACAGTTCTGTCATTCAGGTTGAGCTAGTGCGTGCCGAGGAGTACACCAATGAAGAAAGCTGGCATAGGTGCTGCGATTTTTTGGCCCTTGCAATCGCGGTCTACAATGTTGACGCGGCGTTGCCTGTTCTGGGTAAGTTGCAGTAGCTGTGGCATTTGCAGTCATTGTCGGAGGTTTGGACATTTGGCGAGCGGTGAAGAATAGAATGTGACGATCCTCTTGATTTTGCGCCCATAACGGTAATCGCGGCAGGATGCACCACCAAGGAAATTGTCAATGACATAGGGGATCTTATCGAGAACTATCCCCTGTACCGGAAGTTGAAGTATAGCCCCCCTGCCACGGTACATTCCCTGAAAGCACCGGCAATACACATGTTCTGTCATACCTGCCAATCCGAACAGACATTCAATGTCATTGTTTGCGCTGGGGGCCAGCATGACTTGGATTCCCGCCCCGGTACCTGGTGCGGTGTTGCGATACGTCTATCAATGTACTTCTTGCAAGACGTTTCGCCGGTACTTCTTCCTCAAATTCGATGCCTCAAGGAGAGTATGTAATGAAAGTCGGTCAGGACCCTCCTTGGGACATCAGCATGGATCCGAAACTTGAAGGCGTCTGGAAAATCGATCTAGGAATATGTAGAAAGGGTCTCATATGTTGGGTACCGAAGCTATGGCATCGGGGCATTTGCGTACTATCGGCGGATTGTTGAAGTGATTATTGACGGGCTGTTGGACAAATTCCCAAGCTTATGGCAGGGCGAGGAGAAGGCCAAATATCTTTGAGGCTCTCAAGGCAACCAAACAGGCCAAGAATGCGAGCGAGAGAATCACTCTGGTCAAGGATATGCTCCCACCCATCTTGAGACCTGATAATATGAATAGCTTTATCAGTTCTCCATGACGCCCTCAGTGAAGGTTTACATGGCCTTTCAGACGAACAATGTATTGAGCTTGCAGAGCAGGTTCGGCACATTGCTGATCTTCTTGGTGAACCGCTTGTCGTGACCCAAGAAGAGAACGCCGAATTCACTGCAAACATGAGGAAACTACTGGATCAGCCAAAGAAATCGGAGGCTTCAATCATGCAGGGGCTTAGCCTAAATACGGCATTGCTGCTTACAGCAATTAGCACTTTCTTTGCGGCTGTTTCAGGAGTGGCGGCTTTGATTTCTGTAATACAGGCAAGAAAAGAGCGCTTGGAAAGTCAGAAACCTTCAGTTCTGGGTTATTACGATTTCACAGAGGCGGGTGCTTTCGTGTTTGTCCTAGCCAACGAAGGCAATGGGCCAGCTATAGATGTTGAAGATGACCTTTGAGCCTGTCATTGAAGTAGCGAGAGACCACAGGAGACTTAGCGAGATTTCTCTATTCGCTTCCAAGATTGCGCTTCTTCCAGCGGGTCGCCGACATTCACAGATAATCGATAGTTCTTTTGCCTATCTACAAAGTGACAGACCCAAGCAGCTTGCAACAACAGTCAAGTATAGCGACCTGAGAGGCAGGAAATACGAGCAAACTTTCCCCCCAGAATCTTCGGTATGGGCTGAAGCCACTGCCAAAGCAGGAGACGGTAACGGGGTACTTGCATGAGATTGCCCGTGAACTGGAAAACATCAAGAAGGAGTTGGCGTCCTGAAACAGGGTAGTCACCTACCAAAGGTGTTTGTTGAGCAGCTTTCCAGCGAATGTTAGTCGCAGTCACCCCGCAAGGCGTAGGCCACTCTGCTTGTACGTTATGCTGTAGAGAAAGATATCCCGCCATCGAATTTCTAAGGTAGAGAAACTTCTTGCTCTCCTCGCATTGCTTGCGAGCGTTGCGTGGCTTGCCACATCGCCAAGTTGGGAAGTCGGTCGCTGCTGTTCTTGGATTGTTATCATCCCTAATAGTGATGGAGTTTCGCGACAGAGATGACAACAAGACGGCAGTTGATGCAGTGCTTTTCGGGTCCTTTCTCGAGACAATGGCCTCCGACAAATCAATTAGCTTCATCCGATCTCATGACGTCAGGAGGCTGCTATCTGCCAGAGCAGCTTGACGACCTCAGGAGATTTCAGCATGGGTGGCGCGACGCTGAACATGAATTCCAAAACAAGAGACTAAATCGTAAACGGGAAAGGCTGTTAGAGCTTGCCAGGGAATATCTAGTTTGCATCGCCAAGAATGTCTTTTCCAGAACCCGATGGGCGGTGTCGCGTTCCTCCTGAATGGGCGGATACGAAGCCCGAAACATACAGGATGGTTATAGACCAACTCCACAGCTTGGCAGACCAGATTGTTAAGCACATCAGGAACTTGTAAGGCTTGGGCGAAAACGCCTTGGCGGGCAGCTTACAGAATCCTTGGACCAACCGCCACATTGACAACTGAAAATGCTGATCGGACATACGCGGAGTCCTTCGATGTCCAAAGTGAAAGCATCACGACCGAGCATATGGGAGTATTTGGGCACGCCAGCTTGTTCATTATTCTTCTGGTTCCCACTGCTGGTAATTCTCGTCGTCTGGCTCACGTACAAGTGGGCCACCTTCAATAGTACCGGTTCGTTTTCCCCTCAATTCATGGTCCTTACTACTATTAGTTATTACAGAGGACAATCGAGTAGACATAGTTGACGCTCCAGGCCAGTATAGTCAGGAGCACCTACTCGCAATGGGGCAGCGAGGCCAATCACTGGAAGTAGTCGGCTTTGTGAAAACAGGCGGGTTCGTGCATTCATGGGTTGTGCTATTCGGAAGCAAGACCGCTTTCGTCAGTGTGACCGACAACAGGTCGTACGACCTGTTCTGCGCTGACAAAAACACCAAGTCATCCTGAATACCGGGCCTGTGTCTGGGGATAGAGACGCAATTACCTGAGTACGACTACCCCACACTGGCCTGAAGAAATGAGGGCGCAATTTTCGTTATTCGTTCGCAAACTCTAACCTCCCGTTATACGAATCTCGAACGCCACCCCTTAACTCTCCCCCTCCCCTGCCCTACAATACCTACAGAACATAAGTTCTACGCGTTTCGCCGGAAAACCTTCCGAGCAATTAATG
>CAWBCR010000010.1:0-16728 GCA_963787375.1 uncultured Chloroflexia bacterium
GCTCGGTTTCGTGTATGGCCGCGATCCGGCTGGTGCGCGCTGTGCCCAGGTCGACTGCAGGGTCCAGCCTGCGGCCCACCATGACATAACTTGACAGGCTGCTCGCCACTGATTCCTGCACGATCTCCTCGCCGATCAAGTCAGCCAGCACCAAAACACCTGGCCGCTGCTCGCCAATGGCGCGATCGGTGTAGCGCAGCGCCACGCCGCCGTAATGTGGTTGCCAGATGTCGTCCCGCTGCAGGTACTTGCCCGCGCCGAGCGCTTCGTACAGCAGCATGCTCAGACTGGTGAGGTCGCTCATAATCCGTTTCCCATCGCCGCCACTGATCTGCGGGCTGTCTGATGCCTGACCATTTATTGCAACTATCTTCCTTCAGGCCGCTTAATTGTAGACCCGCCTGCGTCTTCCATCAAACCGCTGCGAAGCCCTTTAATGAAGCTGCTCGACCAGCGCACGCTGGCCGTCCTGCCACCGATATAAATAGATCGGCGCATCGACGCGGCGGCCATCTGCACCATGCTTGATCGCGGCAGCAGGCGTGCCGTCAAGGGTAGCGCCGTATGCCTCCAGGGCCAGCCAAATCGCGAGCCATGCAGCCTGATAGCCAGCCATTGCAAGCGGACCCGGCGGCGCACCGAGGTTGGCGGCGGTGTAATCACGCATGAAGGCCGACACCTGTTCAGGCGTCAAGCCGGTGTCGGCTGCGCCAGTGGGCAGCGCTGCCCCACCGACGTACAACAGGCCATCCGCGTGCGGGCCTGCCAGCGACTCAAACTGGGCGAGCCCCCACAGCGGCCCGCCGATCACAGCCTCAACGCCGCGTGGCAGCCGAGCCGCGTTCTGCTGCTGCCTCCACATCTTCCGAGCCGTCCACGAGCAGTTGAGCGCCGCCGTGGGCCTGCGCCCAGGCTGCCGCTGCGTCGTGCAGCGCCGCCTCGGACGGCGACAGGTTGGCTGCGACCACCGGACTGTCGAAGGTTGATGGGCTGAAGACGATCAGCGGCAGGCCAGCCTGTTCATAGACCGGCAGCGCCGCACGGGTAGTTTCGTCGCGCCAGTGCCCGATCACAATCGCCACGTCGGGGTCGGCAGCCAGCGCCTGCGCCTGCTCGACGGCCTGTGCAGGGTCGCCGCCGTCGTCGTAAGCGACCACTTCGAAGAGGGTCGCCGTTGTGCCGCGCTGTAAGGAGGCCTCGGTAGCCCACTCGCGCACAGCCAGCCGCACCGCCGGGATCACGTCGTAGCCGATCTCGCGATACCGCCCGTCAAACGGCCCGACCAACCCGATCTTGACGACGTGGGGCGTGGTGCGCACACAGCCAGCAAGCAGCATCGCAGCCGCCAGCATGGCGATCCAGCGCGCGGGGCAGGGGCCTTTACGGGCAGGCATTCGCGACGTGCGCTTCGAAGGTCACGGCGAAGTTGTGCCGCCCGCTGCCGTCACACGCGGCGCGGAAGTACAGGTAGGGCGTGTCTGCCGGATAGATAACCGCGCTGATCGAGTCGACGCCGGGGCTGTCGATGGGGCCCGGTGGTAGGCCCTCGTACAGATAGGTGTTGTAGGGCGACTCTACCGCGTGGTAGTCGTCCTGCGTCAGGTTGAGATTCCACCACTGCCCGGTCGCCTGCTGGTAGCCCATCGCGTACTGGACCGTTGGGTCGGCTTCCAGTTTCATGCCGACAGCCAGCCGGTTCAGGTACACGCTGGCTATCGTGGGCCGCTCGTCGGCGACGGCTGCTTCCCGCTCGACAATCGACGCCAGCGTGACGACCTGGTACAGCGTCATGCCGCGCGCAGCGGCATCGGCGCGCATCTGGGCTGTCACCTTGCTATCGAAGTTCTCCAGCATCCGGTTGACGAGGTCGATAGCCGTCGCGTCGATCTCCAGCCGGTAAGTGTCGGGGAAGAGAAAGCCCTCCAGCGTTGCCCCAACCGGGATGTCGGCGGCCAGTGTAGCGGGCACCGACGCGCCGCCCCCGCCTGCCGACGCCGCCAGGTACTCGACACCGGTGAAAGCAAACGTCCCTTGCTGGTCGAGCCAGTCCGCTGTCTGCTCGCGCCGCCAGCCCTCGGTGATCCGCGCGACGACCTCGCTGGTCTGCCCGGCAGTCAGCGTGCCAGCGATCTCAGGGATGGTCATCGACGACGAGAGGCTGTAAGTGCCAGCCTCAAGTTGCACGTCGAGCCCGTAGTAGCGCAGATAGTTGCGGAACAGCGTCGGATCGGTGATCAGGCCAAGTGACTGCAGGTTCGTGGCGATCTGGCTGGCGTGCTGCCCCGGCTCGATGGTGAACGGCACGCTCGTGCTGTCGCTGCCGGCGGGTGTGTTGAGACTGTCGCGGTTAACAGTAAGGTATGTCGCCAGCGCCGCAGCCTCGACGGGGTTCAAACTGGAATTCGCCACAAGGTTGACCTGCAGGTCGCTACTGGCCCCACGCTGACCGGTGACCCGCAGCAGCAGCAAGCCCGCGACGCCAAGCAGACCGCACACGAGCAGCAGCATCAGCAGGCGCAGGGCGACCTGCGCACCGCCTCGCCGGGGTTTCTTATTCGATATCCGCGTAGGTCGCAAATGGTTGTCCTGGCTCATGATCAGCCCCTCCCACGTCCAGGTACTCCTGCAGAATCGCCGCCGCCGCAAGGTCGTCGATGGGCTGCGCCCGGCCCCTCTTTTGTCTGCGCCTTCCATTTCGCAGCGATTCCGCCTCTACAGACGAATAGCTCTCATCCCAGAACACGACTGGCACCTGCACCGCCGCCGCAAGCTCGCGCGCCCAGCGAATGACGATCAACGCCTGCTGCCCAACACCGCCATCTGACGCTGTCGGCAGCCCGACGACGATCTTGATCACCTGCTCCGACTCCACCAGCACGCGCAGCGCGTCGACGTCGGCCTGGCGAGTCGTCGTGGCGATGATGCTATGTGGCTGTGCGAACAGGCGGAAGGGGTCGCTGAGCGCGACGCCGATCCGCGCCTCGCCGTGGTCGATGCCCATCAGGCGGCCCATCTCGGTCATAATTGCCCCGCTATGTCGACGGTAATGCGCAGCGGCAGTGCTGGCATCCATGGCCAGAAGCCGGGCCACGTGTCGATGCGCGGCAGCTCAGCCAGCGGGTACTCGCGGTCCAGAAGCGTCAGCGCGTCGTGCACCTTCTTGCCGCGCACCAGCGCCTGAACGTGCGCCGGGTCGATGGCCGTCGAGACATCGCCCGCACCTTGCATGACGAACGTGATACGCCGCTGGTCATCGATCTGTGTGACCTCGCCGCGCCGAAAGACGAGCGAGCCGGACCCGATCTGGTAGCCCGTCCCGACCTTGTCGGCCAGTCGTGCATAAACAATCTGCCGCGCCTGCCGCTCGTCGATGGCTTCGCCCTGTACCGTCACGTGCATCGACAGGCTCAACTGCTGCTGCACCTCGCCGACGTAGCCGCTGTACGTCTCGGATTGGACCAGCACGACCTGCAAGGATTCAAGCGGCAGGAACTCTGTCTGTTCAAGAAGCCGCGTCTGCATATCGGCGTAAGCCCGCTGCTGGAGCTGCTGCAGGAGAAGCGCCCGCACCCGGTCCATATCGTCCTGGGACACGGCGCGGACTTCGCTGGCGTCACCGCCACGGGTAGGGTCCGCGTTGGTGACCGCCAGCCGTGTGGACAGCGGCCCTTCGATCTCATTGATGCGGTTGCCGGGCAGGTTGCCCGTGAAACCCGGCTCCAGCGCCTCGATGGTCACCTCAATCGTGTCGCCGATCTTGCCCGCCAGCGTCACGTCTTCCAGCGTCGCGAAGCGCACCGGCTGCGCGGCGCTTGTCCGCACGACCGTCCCCGCCGGGATCGTCACCTGTTCTGGCAGCAAGTTGGTGAACAGCGCGATCCCGCGCGCTTTGGTCGACGGCACCAGCGTTGTGCCGCTGGTCTCAATAGTCGTCGAGCCTTCGGCTTCGATGCCGATTGTCCGTGCCGGGATGACACTGTCTGAAGTGTCAACCAGACTCACCGTCGGGTCAGCCGTCACGGTCGTCGTCACGTTGACCTGGTTTGCGGCAGGCGTCAGGTGGATCGTCGCGCCCGGTGCGACCATATACAGGCCCAGCAGCAGCATCGCGAGCGTCACGCCAAACACGATCAGCGCAACGGTCCGCCGGGTGCGGTCGGAAAGCATGCTGTCGGGCCCGCGCAGGCGCGTGGCTGCTTCGGCCAGCGAGGGGTCAAGCGCCGCCTTGTCAGCGCGCTCCACTCTGATCCGGGCCCGCGCGGTGTGCCAGTAGCGCTTGTGGCTGTCTGCGATGGACCGGAAGCAGGCGATGCCCATGTCTCTGGCGTGTTCGGCCACCACCGGATCGCGCGTGATCAGCGCGAGCTGCGCCCGCCGCCGGGTAGCCTCGCGCTGAAGCAGCACGAGGTCAAGGCGGTTGTGCAGGATGTGCGCGCCGCTGTCGTCAGGGAACACCAGCAGCACGCGCGGGGCGCGCGTCCAGCCGAGCTTGTCGCGCACCGATGTCACGTCGTCATGGGGTTCGAGCGGGATGATCTGTTCTTTCACCGGCTGGGTTCATTCCTGCGCATCAGAACAACAGGCCGACGGGGTAAACATGTCCGCCGCCAGCCTGATTTTATGCTGCCCTGCTGATCGCCGCTACTTGAGCGCTTTGGCTACCTTGTCGGGAGCGGCAGCCAGCGCCGCCGACAGCGCGGCGGGATCCCCGCCGCCCGCCGACGCGAAGTCAGGCCGACCACCACCCTTGCCGCCGACCAGCTCGGCCAGCGCGCCGACCAGCTTGCCGGCGTGCATGCCGCGCTTGACCAGGTCGGGCGTCACCTTGGCGACCAGCCGCGGGCTGCCGTCGATGAGGCTGGCCAGCACCACGACACCGCTGTCCAGCCGGTCGCGGCACCAATCGACCATCTGGCCCAGCAGCTCGCCGTCCGGCGCATCGACCTGCGCCGCGACGACTTTCGCGCCGTTCACGTCTGTCGCGTGTTTCAGCACGCCATCCAGCGCGCCAAGCGCCGACTTGCGCTCAAGCTGGCGGATGCGCGCCTGCGCAGCCTTCATCTCGTCCAGCAGCGCGTCCAGCCGTTCATCGAGGGTGTTGGGGTCGGCCCCGACTCTGTCGGCGGCTTCTTCCAGCGCGGCGATCCGCGCACGGATCAGCGCCTGCGCTGCGTGGCCGGTGACGGCCTCGATCCTTCGCACCCCGGCGCTGCTGCTTTCCTCACTGGTCACCAGAAACGGGCCGATCTCTGCCGTCAGCCGGACGTGGGTGCCGCCGCACAACTCGTAGCTGAAACGGTCGCTAACGTCGGCTGGCTCAGGGATGGTGATCGTGCGCACCGTCGCACCGTATTTCTCGCCGAACAGCGCCATCGCCCCTTCGCGCTTGGCCTCGTCCAATGCCTTGAACACCACATGCACCGGCTCGTTGGCGAGGATCATCTCGTTGACCTGCTGGGTGACGGTGTCGATCTCCTGCGGTGACAGTTTCGCGTTGTGCGTGAAGTCGAAGCGCAGGCGGTCCGGCGCGACCAGCGAGCCTTTCTGCCGGACGTGCTCGCCCAGCGTGTTGCGCAGCGCGGCGTGCAGCAGGTGAGTGGCGGTGTGGTTGCGCATGATGTCCCAGCGCCGCGCCGCGTCGACGGAGGCGGTCACGGCGTCGCCCTCCTGCGGCGTGCCGGTCACGACGGTGCCTACGTGGACGATCAGCCCGCCGACCGGCTTGCGCATGTCGTCGACGCGCACCTCCCAGCCTTTGCCACGGATGATGCCGGTATCGCTGACCTGGCCGCCCGACTCGACGTAGAATGTGCGTACGCGCCAGCACGACCTCGATATCCTGACCTCTCATTCGCCTCACGGGCACGCTTGCCGTCAACGATCAGCGCCAGCACCATGCTGTCGAAAGTCAGCGCGGCGTATTCGTAAGGTTCGTAGTCGACACCCTCAGGGCCGAGCGCGCCGCTGCTTTGCAGGTCGGCCAGGACGTTCTGATAGTCAGTCACCTGCTCGAAGGTGTCGAGATCGTGTTTCGACTCCTCACGGTGGCGGGCCATCTCGACCTCGAACGCGGCCTCGTCGACGGTCATGCCGTGCTCTTTCAGCAGGTCGCGGGTGATCTCCATCGGCAGGCCGTGCGTCGCGTACAACATGAAGGCATCATGGCCGTCCATCACCGTCTGACCTTCAGCCTGCATCGAAGCGATCATCTCGTCCAGCACGCTCAGCGAGGCATCAAGCGTGCGCAGGAAGCGGCTTTCCTCTGTGGATATCTGGTAGCGCACCGCGTCGCGAAACTGCACCAGCTCCGGGTACGGGCCGCCCATCTTGTCGATCACCGCGTCGGCCACGTCGACCAAGAAAGGCCGGTCGACGCCCATGCTGTGCGCGAAGCGCAGCGCGCGGCGGATCACCATGCGCGGCACGTATTCACGCCCCGACTGGCCGGGGTTCACGCCGTCGGCGATGAGAAAGGTTGCTGCGCGGATATGGTCGGCGATGACGCGATAGGCGACATTGTTCTGCTCGCGGAACGCGTCGTCGTGGCCCAGGATCTCCTGCGTGGCGTCCATGATGTCGGTGAACAGGTCCGTCTCGTAGTCCGACGGTGCGTCCTGCAGGACGGAGCACAGGCGCTCCAGCCCCATGCCCGTATCGACGCCCGGCGCAGGGAGCGGTTGGTCGAACTTACCGGTGTGCGTTGGATCGGCCTCGGTGCGATTGAACTGCATGAACACGAGGTTCCACAGCTCAAGGAAGCGGTCGTCCTCGCGCTCAAGGGCGTCGAGGATCGTGTCCTCGCCAAGCTCCGGGTGAAGATCCCAGTGAATCTCGGAGGTCGGCCCGCACGGTCCGATTTCGGCCATCTGCCAGAAGTTCGTCTTGGGGCCCATGCGCGCCACACGCTTCGGGTCGACACCCAAGTCTCTTCGTCCAGATGTCGTATGCTTCGTCGTCGGTCCGGTACACGGTGAAGGCCAGACGCTCGGTCGGCAGCCCGTAAACCTGCGTCAGCAACTCGTAGGCAAAGCGGATCGCATCACGCTTGAAATAATCGCCGAAGCTGAAATTACCCAGCATCTCGAAGAAAGTGTGATGGCGCGGCGACGGCCCGACAGCCTCCAGGTCGTTGTGCTTGCCGCTGATGCGCATGACCTTCTGCGAGGTCGTGGCGCGGGTGTAAGGCCGCCGGTCCAGCCCCAGGAAAACGTCTTTGAACTGAACCATCCCGGCGTTGGTGAACAGCAGCGTGGGGTCACTGCCCGGCACCAGCGACGAGGCCGCGACGACTTCGTGCCCGTGCCCGGCAAAATAGTCCAGAAACGCCTGGCGCACTTCTGCGCTGCTCATTCGCTTCATCATCGATCCGTCATTCTTCTTTCGTAAGATGTCGTTCCGGCAGTGGTGAGATTATACGCAATCGCCGGGTGGCTGACAACGCCGGGGTAGGGGGCTGGCGCTACGCGCTCAGCAGCGCGCCGATGCCCACAACCAGCTCGTATACGCCGAAGCCGCCGAGCGCCAGCGCCGAAACCGCCGTCAGCCAGTAGGTGATGCGCGGCCCCAGCCGCCGCGCCGTCCCGAACAGGAGAACGAAGCCCACAAACGTGCCGATCAGCATGATGTAGAAACCGATCATGAAGCCCAGCCCCGCCAAAGGCGCCAGCCGCCAGCCCTCGACCAGCTCACGCGCCCCCACCGAGCCCCAGAAGATCCACGGGTTCGGATTGAGGAAGTTGACGACCACCGCGTTGAGCAGACTGGCCGGCCCGGCATCGGCGTCGGGCTGCCGGTCAGGGTCCATATGCCGGAACGCCTTGAACGCGTCGTAGGCCAGCTTGAGGATGAAAAGACCGCCTATCACCTGGAGCGCCTTGAGCAGCCAGCCGGGGGCCTGGGTCAGTGCCAGCACCATCAGGGCAATGATCGGCCCGTCGCTGAGGAGAGGGGCAGCAGCAGCCGGCAGCGTGTGCCGCCAGCCGTTCTTGAGCGTCTGTGAGATCAGGTAGGCCTGGAACGGCCCCGGCGCAATCCCTACCGTGCCGAGCGTGAGCCCCTGGATGAGGTATGCGATCACGTGCGATCCCTGCGTAATGAATGGCGTGGAAATGAAGAGACATCGCCACTGGCGTCTCGTCCACTTAGAGCCAACGAATCGACTGAAACAAAATCCCCGGCCAGACAGCCGGGGGAGGAGGATGCAAACTCAGCCAGCCGGCGGCGCAGGCGGCTTGCCGGGTGGCTGATCCGGCGGTGGCAGTTTGGGCGCGTCGCCGGGTGGCCGCTCGCTGTGGCGATCCTCTGTCGGCGCGCGCCACAACACCGCCTCGATGAAACGCCGCACGCGGCGCAACAGCGACCGCACGCGCGCCAGAATGTACCAGCCCTCGCGGAAGACCTCGCCCAGAGCCGAGCGCGGCGTTGGCTGCGGTGCCCATTCAATCAGCGCCGCGCCCCATGTCAGTCCGGCTCCAAACGCAACCAGCACCACCCTGTCGTTGGGTTTGATGCGGTCCGCACTGACCGCCTCGTCAATCGCCAGCGGGATCGACGCAGTCGACGTGTTGCCGTAGCGTTCGATGTTCACGAAGAAGCGATCCATCGGCAGGTTCAGCCCACGCGCGGCGGCCTTAATAATTCTTAGATTGGCCTGATGAGGGATGATAATGTCCACATCGTCGAGCCCCAGCCCGGCTTTCTCCAGGACTTCCTCGGTTGCCTGGGCCATCACGCGCGAGGCGAAGCGGTACACTTCACTCCCGTTCATTACCAGCGACTGGTCGGGCGTGGAACCTTGCCATGACGAGCGAACCCCCGACTTCGCATACAGATAGTCGCCGCCGGAGCCATCCGAGTGCAGCACCACCTCGCGCACGCCGCCGGGAATATCGCTCACCTTCAGCACGAAAGCGCCTGCGCCATCACCGAAGAGGATACACGTCCCGCGATCCTCCCAGTTGACGATCCGGCTCAGCGTCTCTGTCCCGACGACCAGCGCCGTTTCGATCATTCCGGCCTCGATCTGCGCCGCTGCCAGCCCCAGCCCATAGATGAATCCCGTGCAGGCCGCCAGCAGGTCGAATGCGCCGGCGTGTGTCGCGCCGATCTGGTCCTGCAGCAGGTTGGCCGTCGCCGGGAACAAGTATTCCGGTGAGGATGTGGCCACAATGATCAGGTCGAGGTCCTGCGGATATACATTGGCGTGATGCAGCGCCTTGCGCGAAGCCCGCAGCGCCAGCGACACGGCCGTGTCGCGGTCATCTGCGATGCGCCGCTCAGCGATGCCCGTCCGGTCGCGAATCCATTCGTCGGAGGTGTCAACCATCGCCTCGATATCGTGGTTGGTCAGGACCCGCTCTGGGACTTCAATGCCCCAGCCAACGATGTGCGCGTAGCGCCCGTTGTTGTTGGCCCGTTTCCTGCCTCTAATTCGAGTTGGCGCGGCCATTGGCATATTTCCCTATGATTATGCAGGCATTGTGCCCGCCAAACCCAAACGAGTTGGACATGGTCACGTCGACCTGCATCTGGCGCGCCGTATTGGGTGTGTAATCAAGATCGCATTCGGGGTCGGGGTTCTCGTAATTGATTGTTGGCGGGATCTGACCCGTCTGAATGGCCTTGATGCAGAACACGGCTTCAATCGCGCCGGCAGCGCCCAGCAGGTGGCCGGTCATGCTCTTGGTCGAGCTGATAGCAACTTGGTAGGCGGCCTCGCCCATCACAGCTTTGATCGCCAGCGTCTCGGCCTTGTCGTTGAGCGGCGTGCTGGTGCCGTGCGCGTTCACATAGTCGATGTCACCGGGCGCGAGCTCGGCCTCCGCGAGCGCGGTTCGCATCGCTAGGATTGCGCCTTCGCCGGTTTCCAGTGGGGCGGTGATGTGGTAGGCATCGGCTGAAGCCCCGTAGCCCAGCACCTGTCCATAAATATGCGCGCCACGCGCCAGCGCGTGTTCCTCGCTTTCGAGGACCAGCACGCCTGCGCCTTCGCCCGGCACAAACCCGTCACGCTCCTTGTCAAATGGGCGTGAAGCCCGCTGTGGATCGTCGACACGCATCGACAGCGCGCCCATGTTGCCAAAGCCGGCCACCGCCAGCTTGACGATGCCCGCCTCTGCCCCGCCGGTAAGCATTGCATCGGCTGCGCCGCGCCGGATCATCGCCGCTGCCTCCCCAATCGCGTTGGTGCCTGAGGCGCATGCGGTGGCGATCGACATGTTGGGCCCCCGAAGCCCGAATTCTATCGCGATCTTGCCGGGCGCGGTGTCGGGCAGCATCATGGGCACCATATGCGGGCTGACCCACGCTTCGCCTTTCTCGGCGGCTTTGGCGGCCTCCTCCAATAGGGTGCCAACCCCACCAATGCCGCTGCCCATCACCGCCCCGACGCGGCTGGCGTTCTCCTTCGTGATGACCAGCCGGCTGTCGTCGAGTGCCTGCTTGGCCGCGGCCAGCGCGAAATGTGTGAAGCGGTCCATGCGGCGCGCTTCGCGTGCGCCGAACAGAGCCAGCGGGTCAAAGTCCTTGACCTCTCCGGCGATCCGGTACTTGATGTCAGAGGTGTCAAATAGTGTGATTGGCCCGATGCCAGATCGTCCGCCGAGCAGCGCATGCCAGGTGGTCTCGACGTCATTACCAAGCGGCGTGATTGTGCCCAGCCCGGTAATGACCACACGTTTGCGATCCATAGCCTTCCCCAGTCTTGATAGAGTATTCCGGTCTTTCGAGGGTATAAACCCCCATGAAGCGCATCGGTTTTGTATTGTACCGGGTTTTGGCGATCCTGTGCCAAACGTTATAATCGGCGCGTTGTCCCTGATGGGCGCTCTCCTGAGGCTGAAATCGAATGGTGTGTCTCGCGAAATTGCCCGGTCCGATGCGTGGCAGGGCCACCGTCAGGTGCTCGCTGCGTGGTTCGACGGCGCGTGGGTTGCGCCTGACGCGATGATTCTGGTGACTGGCGCGACAGGTTTTGTCGGGCGGCGGCTGGTCAGCCGCCTGGCAGGTGATGCGGGCCTGAAAGTGCGCGTGCTGCTCCGGCCCGGCACATCTGCCGACCGCCTGCCTCGCGGTGTGCCCGTGCACGCCATGACCGGCGACCTGAACGATCCTGCCTCGCTCGTGGCGGCGATGGAAGGCGTGCACACCGTCTTCCACCTGATCGGTACCGAGACACGCGGTCGCCATGCCCGCCTTGATCGAATCGACGTAGCCGGCACCCGAACCATTCTCGACGCGGCGCTGGCGGCGCGTGTTGGACGTCTGATCTACGTTAGCCGGGTGGGTGCGAGCACGTCATCGGCGTTTCCCTCCCTGCGCGCCAAAGGCCAGATCGAGGACATGATCCGTTCCAGCGGACTGTCGTACACCATCTTTCGCTCATCGAGCCTGTTTGGCGAAGGCGACCGCTTCAGCGAGCACATCGCCATGCTGGCCCGCGCGTTCCCGGTGTACTTCGTGCCCAACGACGGCGAGCAGGTGTTTCAGCCGCTGTGGGTCGACGACCTGGTGACCTGCCTGACGATGGCGCTGGAAGACCTCGACCTGATCGACAACAGCATTGCCATTGGCGGCCCTGAGCTGCTCACTTACCGCCGCATGGTCATGCGCGTGATGTATGCCAGCCACAGTCAGCGCCCAATCCTGGGGCTCCCGCTGCTCACCCACCGGCTGGCGGCGTGGTATCTCGACGGCCTGTTCGCGCGGTGGCCCTTTTCCGAGCACTGGATCGAGTTGCTGTCTACCACGCAGACTGCGGAATTGGGCGCTATCGAGCGCCATTTCGGCTTCCGTCCCGCGGCGTTTGATATCGGCTTGATCGACCATTACATGGCTGGGCAGCGCTACCTGCTGAAGATGCTGGGTTACATCTTCACCACGCGCTGGTAGGTGCGCGGCAGCGCCGCGGGCCATCCGGTTTCTTGATTCCGCGCCAGCATGCTATACTGCTGAGGGCGCCTTAAACCTGCTGGGGATAGCGATGCTCACTGACAAGAAACTCGCCATTATCGGAAGCGGCACCATGGCCGAAGCCATGATCAAAGGGCTGCTTCGCCAGAAACTGATCGCCGCCGAAGAGATGATCGCCGCTGGGCCGCGCCCGGAACGGGGCCAGACGCTGGCCAAGACCTACAGCGTGGCGTGGACCACCGACAATCGCGAGGCGGCCAACGAGCGTGACGTCGTCATTCTGGCCGTCAAGCCGCAAGTGATGGTGCATGTGCTGCCTGAGCTTCGCGGCGCGATCCGCTCGCACGCGCTGGTGCTGAGCATCGCCGCAGGCGTGCCCATCAGAACGATTGCCGACGGGCTGGCCCATGCCGCCGTCGCCCGTGCCATGCCCAACACCCCGGCCCAGATCGGCGAGGGAATCACGGTGTGGACCGCCACGGCGGAGGTTACCGACGAGCAGCTTGGCCAGACGGAGGCAATCCTCGGCGCGCTGGGCGAGACAGTCCACGTCGACAACGAGGACTACCTCGACATGGCGACCGCGCTCAGCGGCACCGGGCCGGCCTATGTGCTGCTGTTCATGGAAGCCATGATCGACGCCGGCGTGCACCTGGGCTTTTCGCGGCGGGTGGCGCAGCAGCTTGTGCTGCAAACCATGCGCGGCACTATCGAATACGCGCGGCAGTCGCCGCGACACCCGGCTACGCTGCGCAACGAGGTGACTTCACCGGGCGGCACCAGCGCCGAAGCTCTGTATCAGTTGGAGAAGGGCGGGCTGCGAACAGTCGTCTCGCGCGCCATCTGGGCTGCCTACCAGCGGTCGGTGGCGCTGGGGAGCGGGAATAGGACCGAGCGGCTGTCCGGGCGCTCGCTCGAGGAGCCGTGATGCGCGCCCGCTTGCCGGCCGGTTCGCCTATTACTTTGTGAAATGGTGGGCAAATCGGACGTGTTTAGGTAGAATTGGGCAAGAGTTGTGCCGGAGCCACCTGCGCGCCTCGTGTGACGCTGTGAAGCGCCCCCCGGTAATGGCCAGCAAAACAGCGCATTAAGTCAGCACATATGGGAGCCAAGATGGCAACTAACATCTCCAAGGACCTGACCGAGCAGATCAGAACCCAGATCGAGAGTTTCAAGCCGTCCGTATCGGTGGACAACATCGGTCAGGTGCTGGTCGTCGGCGACGGCATCGCCCGCGTCTCCGGGTTAGCCGGCGTGCGCAGCCAGGAGCTTGTCGAGTTCTCCAACGGGACGCTTGGGATCGCCTTCAACCTCGAAGAGCATGAGGTGGGTGTCATTATCGTGGGGGACTACCAGGACATCCAGGAAGGCAGTCCTGTCAGGACACTTGGCCGCCTGGCGTCGGTGCCGGTCGGCCCCGAAATCGTCGGGCGCGTCGTCGATCCGTTTGGCCGCCCACTTGACGGCAAGGGCCCGATTGCCTACGACAAGCTGATGGAGGTTGAGCGCATCGCGCCCGGGGTGATCGAGCGCAAGAACGTCGAACGGCCCATCCAGACCGGCATCAAGCCTATCGACAGCATGATCCCGATCGGGCGCGGCCAGCGTGAGTTGATCATCGGCGACCGCCAGACGGGTAAGACGGCTATCGCGCTCGACACGATCATCAACCAGCACGGCGAAGATGCGATCTGCATCTATGTCGCCATCGGCCAGAGACGCGCCCAAGTCGCCCGCGTCATCGCGACGTTTGAGAAGTACGGTGCGATGGATTTCACGGTGGTGGTCGTTGCCAGCGCCTCTGATGCTGCCGCCCTCCAGTACATCGCGCCCTATTCGGGCTGCGCCATCGGCGAGTATTTCATGGAGCAGGGCAAGGACGCGCTGGTCGTCTACGACGACCTCTCAAAGCACGCCTGGGCATACCGCCAGGTGTCGCTGCTGCTGCGCCGTCCGCCCGGGCGTGAGGCCTATCCCGGCGACGTGTTCTACCTGCACTCGCGCCTGCTTGAACGCGCCGCGCAGCTTTCGGACGAGCGCGGCGGCGGCAGCCTGACCGCGCTGCCCATCATCGAGACGTTGCTTGGCGACGTTTCGGCGTACGTTCCCACCAATGTCATCTCCATTACTGACGGCCAGATCTACCTTGAGTCGGACCTGTTCAACTCAGGTATCCGCCCCGCCATCAACACCGGCATCTCTGTCAGCCGCGTGGGCGGCGACGCGCAGCGCAAGGCGATGAAGACTGTTGCCGGACGCCTGCGCCTCGACATGGCGCAGTTCCGCGACCTGGCTGCGTTCGCGCAGTTTGGCTCCGACCTGGACAAGACCACCCAGGAGCAGTTGGATCGGGGCCGCCGCCTGACCGAGCTGTTGAAGCAGCCGCAGTACTCGCCTGTCCCGGCTGCCGAGCAGGTCATGGTCATTTACGCCGGCACGCGCGGTATGCTGGATGACATCCCGGTGGAGCGCGTCACTGCATGGGAGAGAGACTTCCTTTCCTACATGGAGAGCGCGCACCCCGACCTGCCAAAGCAGATCCGCGAGGGCTGGAAGTTAACCGACGAGATCGAGGCAGAACTCAAGCAAGCCATCGAGGAATTCAAGGCCGGCTGGGCTTAGTCGGCAGGGCAGAGGACACCTATGTCTGTCGCAAGAGAAATCCGGCGACGCATCAAGAGCGTCAAGAACATCGCCAAGGTAACAGGCGCGCTCGAAGCCGTGTCGGCCTCCAAGGTTCGCAAAGCGCAGTCGCAGGCCTCGGCAAGCCGCGCTTACGCGGCTGCCGCTAACGATATCCTGAACGATCTCGCCAAGCACCACGATGGCAGCTTCACGCACCCGCTGCTTGACGAGCGCGACGAGATCCGCAACATCCTGCTGATTCTGATCACCAGCGACCGCGGCCTTGCAGGGCCGTATAATACCAACATCGTGCGTACCGCGCTGGAATTCGAGGTTGAACAGACCGCCCCTGTGCGTTATATCACGATCGGCAAGAAGGGGCGTGACCTGCTGCTGCGGCGTGGTAGACACATCGTCGCCGAGTTCACCGACATTCCTGGCACGCCGTCGATCCTCGACATCACAGCCATCACACGGGCGGCGGTCGACGAGTTTGTCACCGGTGCGGTCGACGTGGTGTACATCGCATATACCAACTTCGTCAACACGCTGCGGCAGGACCCAGATGTGCTGCGGCTGCTGCCGCTGAAACCCGAAGCGTCGCACACCGATCGTGTGGCAGACGAAGGCGAGGGCCGACGCGGGCCGGAAGCGGTCTACACCTTTGAGCCTGACCCCCAGTCCATCCTGAGCGAGATCCTGCCACGCTTCACCGAGTTGATCCTGTTCCAGACGCTGCTTGAATTGCTGGCCAGCGAGCATTCGGCCCGCATGGTTGCCATGCGCAGCGCGACCGAGAACGCCAATGCACTCGTGGAGGATCTGACCCTCAGCTACAACAAGGCCCGACAACTGGCGATTACGAGCGAGATTCTCGACATCGTCGGTGGCGCTGAGGCGCTGGCGCAGTCCGAATCAAACAACGACAAGTCATTCTGAGGAAAAACATGGCGGAGTATAAGAGCAAGGGTAAGGTTGTTCAGGTACTGGGCGCGGTCGTCGACTGCGAGTTCCCGCCGGATGGCATGCCGCATATCTTCGATGCAATTGAGGTCCCACGTGAGGGCCAGGAGACTCTGATCCTCGAAGTTGAGAACGACCTCGGTGACAACCGCGTGCGGACGGTGGCAATGGACACGACCGACGGCCTGCCGCGAGGCCTCGATGCGTACGCCACCGGGGCGCCGATCCTGGTGCCGGTTGGCAAATCCTCGTTGGGCCGCGTGTTCAATGTGCTTGGCCAGCCCATCGACGGCAAACCGCTTGACGAGAGCACCGTCGAAGCCTACTACCCGATCCACCGACCCGCGCCACCGCTTGTCGAGCAGGCGACCTCGACCGAGATCTTCGAGACAGGCGTCAAGGTCATCGACCTGATTGCGCCGTTCACACGCGGTGGTAAGACGGGCATCTTTGGCGGCGCGGGTGTCGGCAAGACCGTCATCATCCAGGAGCTAATCCGCTCCGTAGCCACCGAGCACGGCGGGTACTCGGTGTTTGCCGGGGTAGGGGAGCGCACCCGCGAGGGAACGCAGCTGCTAGGCGAGATGATCGAGAGTCGGCGTGATCGACAAGACCGTGATGGTCTTCGGCCAGATGAACGAGCCGCCGGGCGTGCGTCTGCGCGTGGCGTTGGCCGGTCTGGCCAACGCCGAGTACTTCCGCGACGAAGGCCGCGATGTGCTGCTGTTCATCGACAACATCTTCCGTTTTTCGCTGTCCGGCTCGGAAGTGTCGGCGCTGCTGGGCCGCATGCCCTCAGCCGTCGGCTACCAGCCGACGCTGGCCGCCGAGATGGGTGATCTTCAGGAGCGTATCACGTCGACGCGCACCGGGTCGATCACGTCGATGCAGGCCGTGTACGTACCTGCCGACGACTACTCGGACCCGGCTCCGGTGGCGACCTTCACACACCTTGACGCAACGATCGCGCTGGAACGGTCGATTGCCGAGCAGGGCCTGTATCCCGCGGTCGATCCGCTGGCCTCGACCAGCCGCATCCTGCAGCCCGACGTGGTCGGCGATGAGCACTACAATACCGCCCGCGAGGTGCAACGCCTTCTGCAGCGCTATCGTGACCTGCAGGACATCATCGCTATCCTGGGTATTGATGAGCTTTCAGAAGAGGATAAGCAGGTCGTGGCACGCGCGCGCAAGATTCAGCGCTTCCTGTCGCAGCCAATGTTTGTCGCC
>CAWBCR010000011.1:0-235649 GCA_963787375.1 uncultured Chloroflexia bacterium
TCGCGCACCGCCTGGCTGCGCCTGCCGCGCGGCTGCCCTTCAAGCCACGCAATCAGGTCGGAATCGAGCTCAGGGTCCAGCCGAACGTTGAGCCATACGCTGGGATGATGCTGTCTTCTGCTCACCGCCGCCCTCCTGCAGGCCGGTGTGACCGGGTGTGACATTTGTGTGTGACCCGGTCACACCAGCCCATGTGATAGCCCTTCGCGCGCTTGCGTGGCAATGTCGGCTACCCGCCGCGCTCCCACTGCCGCAGCCCGTAGCGCAGGAAGCCCACCGCGTTGGCCATCGCCGCATCGGGGGCATAGATGGCCTGGGCGAAGCGCGGCTCCAGCCAGGGCCGCAGCGCCAGCGCCCCACCCCCGGCCAGCACCAGCGCGGTCAGCGTCGACAGGTTCCACAGCGTCCGCGCCTGCGCCTCGATGGCCCGCGCGATAGGGTCGAGCCGCTCGCTGGCCAGCCCGTCGAGCGGCCGCTTCTTCCCGTCGACGACCAGCCAGCCGCGGCGCAGCGCCTGCTCGACCTCGTGCGGCTCGTAGGTCACGCGGTAGTCGTCGAGCAGCACCTTGCGGATCATGTCGACCGCGGTGCTGACGCCGACCTCTATCGAGCCGGAGCGGGCCTCGATGTACTCCAGCCCCTCGACCAGGATCAGGTCGGTCGTCTGCTGGCCGACGTCGAGCACCGCCACCCGGCCCTCGACCAGGTCCAGCGCGCGGGTCACAAGGTGCCCCCGCTCGTCGAGGATCAGCGACAGCAGCGCGCCGAACGGCTGCGGCACGACCAGCACGTCCTGCACGTCGACGGTCAGGCTGCGGCCTTCGAGCAGGATGGGGTGCGTCGCCCAGCAGCCGCTGCGAGAGGTCAAAGGCGTCGCGGTAGTAGGCGACCGGCAGGCCGGTGACGACCCGCACCCGCGCCTGCTCGACGCCCGGCAGCAGCATGGCGAAGGCGGCATCGGCCAGGTGCGTGACGATGGGGTCGGCGACCCGGTCGCGGTCGCGCGGGCTGCGCACCGCGCCGGGGCGGCCCTGCTGCTCGCCAGCTCGCCGACGAACAGCGGGCCTTCGGTCGGGTCGTGCAGCGTCAGGCCGTTGACCTGCGCCCGCGCGCCGAGGTCGGCCTGGAAGCGGATGAACTCGGCGGGCGCGACCCGCGACTCGAAGCAGGCCTGCCGGCCATTGTCGGCCACGGCTTTGGTCAATCCGTAGCCCACGTCGAGGCCAATGGTGATGATATCAGTTGTGTTCATGGTGTTTCTCTTTCATCCTGTTGTTGTCAGGTCGTGTATGACAGGACTGACAGTGGTGACAGGTTGACACGTTCGCACAGTGTTCAGGGAGGCCTGTCAAACTGTCCCTTCGCGATGGCCCCTTTTCGGGGGAAGTCGCACTGTCAGTATGTCATAAGCGTCCGTACGGCGTCCCCGATGCGGGTACTCGCACCAGCAGCCCGGCGCGCACCAGCTCCAGCGCCATCTGGCTGGCGGGCGTCGAGCGCCCATGCTTGAGGCTGCGGTAGACGTCGCGCAGCCGAGCCCGCGCTGCCCGGCTTCCCTGAACAGCGCCAGTAGGCGGTCCTGCGCGCGCAGCTCGTCGCGCGCCCGCGCCGCTGCGGTCGAGGTGGTCGACCAGCCGGTGGGCGCTCAGCCGCCAGTGCTCGCACATTAACTCGGCGGTCTGCCAGTGATCGAGGGTCATGGCTGGCTTCGGGTCTATCTGTGCCCATCCAGTCGAGCGCGGCGAGGATCAGCGCCAGCTTGACGGCCTGCACGTGCAGCCGGCCGTAGACGCCCTTCAGCCGGTCGTCGAGCGGCGTCTCGTCGTTGGGGTCGCACAGCTTGCTCAGCCGACTGCTGTAGGCCTGCACCGCGTCCCAGCACTGCGCCTCGACCTCCAGCGCCGCCGGCGCCGCCCAGCCATCGCCTTCCTGCTGCGGCAGCGGCAGCCGCTGGTGCAGCGCCTTCAGCCCGTTGACCACTGCGCCAGGCGGCGGCTCGTACTGCTTGAGCGTGGGGCGCTCCGCGTAGTCGGGCTCGGGCGTGAGCAGCAGGAAGCGCGGCAGCAGCCCGTTCGCCCAGTCGGCGGGCGTGATGGCTGCCGCCAGACCTGCCGGGGTGGTCACGCCCAGGATGGACGGCGCGGCGTTCTGGACGATGGTCAGCCCGGTCTGGGTGTCCTTGTCCGAGTAGTCGGGGCAGTCGTACAGCTCCATGATCAGGTCCTTCAGCCCGTACATGTAATCCTTGCGATTGAAGGCCCCGAACAGCCCGGCCACCTCGTCCTTGAACAGCCCGCGCTGGGCGGCGAAGCCGCGCGCCTTCGACAGCAGCTCCTGCTGGGCGTAGGTCAGCTCGCGGTAGTTGCCGGGCAGCTTGCCCGACAGCGCCTCCTGGAAGCGCTCGGGCGAGCCGGGGGTGGGCATCAGCATGTGGGGGATGGCCTCGCGGATCACGCCCTTCGGCCAGCTTGAAGGCGGTCGTCTTGCGGTAGAAGGTCGTGTCGGCCACCAGCATCATGTACAGGTTGGGCCAGATCTTCACGCCCCACGGCGCGCTGACGTACAGCCGGCGGGCGATGGCGACCGCCAGCAGCCAGATGCCTGCCGCCTGGTGGAACAGGATCGGCGTCTGGCTGCCGATGCGCGAGGCCCAGGCGGTGTATGCGCTGAGCCAGTCGGGCAGCGCGATCTCGCCGATGGGTGGCAGCGGCTTCTCCGGCGGCGGTATCTCGGCGGGAGGGGCCGGGATGCCCCCGGCGCTCTCGCTGCGAGTGACCACCAGGGGCGGTGTCGGCTTCATCAGCCCGCCGTGCTGCTGCGGGTCGATGTCCAGCGCGGCGCAGACGTCCTTCGCCAGGATCGTCCCGCAGCGGTAGCAGAACGCATAGCCGCTGCGCAGGTTCAGCCCGAAGCTGGGATGGCGGTCGCCGTGCGCGTGGCGCTCCGGGTAGATGCACGCGCAGTTGATCCACTCGCCGCGCTCGCGGTGTTTGCGCTGGCGCAGCTTCGCGGCGATGGCGTCGATGACCGCCGGGTTGACGCTGCCATCGGTGGGCAGCGTGCGCGGTGGCCGCCACGCGGGCGGCTTCTCCCGGCGCGGCGCTTGCAGCGACTCGATCCACTGCGACCACGTCGTCGAGGTCGGGCACGCGCAGGATGTCGAGCGGCTTCTCGACGGTGTAGGGCTTGCCGGTGGCGGGATGGATCGACGGCGGGGCGGCGACCTGGCTGCCGCTTGCGCGCAGCTCGACGTTGCCGAAGACGGTCTCCATCGCCTTGACGGTGGCCGGGAGCTTCTCGACGTACAGGTAGACGTGCTTGCCTTTGCCGCTGCCCGTCGCCACGGTGAAGGTCTGCGCCAGCGGCGGGAACAGCGCGGCAAAAGCGCCATACGCGCCCAGCCCGTCGAAGTCGAGCACGACCAGATTGCCGGAAACCGCGCCGCACACGATGCCGACGTTCTCCAGCAGGCCGGCGCGGTGCCATGCGGCGATTTCCTTTTCCGTGGCTATGGTTGTCTGGTATCTCGACCAGGAGTTCGAGCGCGGGGCGCTTGCCCTTGAGGGGCAGCACGCTCATGCCCAGCCTGCGATAGGCCAGCGCGGCCTCAAGAACCTTGTTCGATTGGGCGGCCTGCACGATGGCAGGTGCAGCCGTCGAGGACGGTTTCATCCCCAAGATGATCTTCCTTTCTCTGTATATATGCTTCTTGTCGAAATGCGGGGGATGATGTATCCTCAGAAGTGACGTACTTCGGGGATACACCATCCCGGAACTGAGCCGCTGATCTTCCCAATCAGCGGCTTGCCTTTTTTGTCAGGTCATCCTGCACCTCCTCAACAAAGCGCAAAAGCCAGTGGCCCGACTTAACGGGCAGCACTGGCTTTGTCGTGTTCTTCGATTGACGCGGTGCCACGCGGGCCAAACCGCGCGTCACCGGCGGGGACGACGACGTTGAGATACCGCTCCAGCGACTCCACACGGATCAGCCACGAGCGCCCGACCCGGATCGCCTTGAGCTTGCCTGCATAACACAGACGTCGTATATGCTGGATGTTATATCCGGTGAGATCGGAGGCGGCCTGCGCGGTGACATACCTGTCGGTCACCACGCCGGGGACACCCTGCTGCAGATCAAAAGAAACCATTCGATTATCCTCCACCATCAGCCTTGCAGGATGTCTGAAACATCTTCTGCGGCGAGCAGCCTCTGGAGTTTGCCCCGCTGAGGGAACCTCAGCAGCTCAAGAAACTGCTCTGTGGCTAATGATGCAGGTTCGAACGGTTTCTTCCCTGATGAGGGCGGGAGGATTTCGAACCTCCGGCCAAGAGCTTAAAAGGCTCCTGCTCTGCCACTGAGCTACGCCCCCGGATGCGGCGATAGTATACCGCACGCGGCGCCGGCGCGGCAAGCATCCGCTCAGATCGGCCAGTCATCCTTCTCGTGGCCTTCGAACAGCGGCAGGACGCCCATCTCACGCAGCGCGTTCAGCAGCGCCGGGAGGTGCTCGCGCTGCACGATGTGCGCGTGTGGTCCGACTGCCTTGCCCAGCCACTTGCCGACCCGCTTATTGTCGCGCAGCCGCTCGTAGACGCCCAGGTCTTTGGCTGCGACGATCACCACGTCATGCACGATGACCTCTTTGGGGCTATCGTTCCAGCCTTGCAACATCGTCAGCACGTTGGCCGACAGGCTGTGGCCCGACAGCCGCTGCAAGAACGGCACGATATGATTGGCAAGCAGGACACCCTCGTCGGCTACACGCGCGATGGCCTGCGGCGTCAGACGGTAGACGTATACGCCGTCGTCGCGAGTGTCTGCGCCAGGAACGTAGGGAGCCGGCTGGGGTGCGGTGATCCACGATGAGAACCTTGCGATCTGCAGCCGCTCGTAGCGGCTGAAGTCTACCGGCACGCTGATCACCCCTTGCTGGTCAACGCGAATCCGCGAATCCCGGTCGGTCGTGTCCGGCCATTCGATGCGGCCCTGAAGGGCCAGCCCCGGTGGCGCCAGCAGGAAGCTGCCGCGCCCGGAGCGCACCAACCCCAGCCAGTGCATCGGCCCCTCGACGAGGAAACGCAGCAGCGCCCCTTCAATATAATCCCAGTATTCAAAGCCATGCAGAATTTCGCCGGTGTAGGCGTCACTCAGGTACCACGCACCATAGTCTCCACCGGGACGCTGGAAGTCGGGGTTGACACGTTTAACATGCTCTACAAACCCGTCGAGGCTCCACCAGATTTCAGCGGGCACGTCGCGCAGTATGTCCAGGACGGCGTGCCGGGCCAGCACAGGATTGTTTGGCCACGTGTCAGCGTCGATGCCCGACGTAAACGCCAGTTCATTCCAGCCCATCGACTCCAGCCATGCCTCGGCCAGCGAGCGTGACTGGTGCATCCGAGGCGCTTCGAGCCAGGGACGCGCCCGATCCCTGTCGACGCGGGTAACGACATGCGTCAGCGTTTCTTCATCAGCGATGAGGGCAAGGTCATACGCAAGCTGCACGAGCATGGCACGGTAGGATGGCTCCGCCGCGCGACGCAGGTGGCGGTCGATGGATTCGACGGGTGCATCGGTCAGCCAGTCACGCGCGTTGGCCTCGCGGATCATCAGGTAGGCGATAATCGTCGCCATGTCGTCCGGTGCGGTAGAGTGGCCATCCTTGAGCTTGCGCGGCGGCGCGACAGCGTATCCCGGCGACTGGGGCACTACGTCGACGGCAGGGCGGGGCAGCAGGTCACGCAGGTCGGAGGGGATGGCGATGTACTCCTGCGCACCGGCAGGTGTCTGCTCGAAGGTGCGCACGATCAACCCGCGATAGTACAGCGCCTCAGTCACGCTGACGGGCTCCAGCCAGGGCTTCTCTCGCTCGCGGCGGGCGGGGCCCATCGGGCGCAGGTCACCATAGCGCCGTACGAAGTGCGAGAGCGGCATCTGACCCTCGTGTGCCAGCAGCTCGCCCAGCGCCCGGCGCGCCTCGTCGTCCAATCGCTCCCAGGTCGCCAGCGCGGCGTCAGGCTGCGCCATCGCCTCGGCTAGTTCCTGCGAGGCCAGCGTGCGATCGGAGGCCAGCAGGTCGATATCCCACTGCGCGGCAATCGCCTGCAGCAGGTCTGATTCGTAATCTACCAGCGCGCGGGCCAGTGTAGGCATACAGCACATCTCGCTAGCAGGCCGGACTCAAAAGCACCCCCCGTCGCAACGACGAGCATTGCGGTCATCTTTTTAGTGTATAGTGCTTTTCGAATGCCAACAACCGACCTGCGAGGGGGGGTTTCGTACATGGAATGCACAGGGCCGACTCATAGGCCAGCCCCTGTGCAACGCGGTCTGGCTCTTCTCAGCAGTTGCACAGCACCTCAAGCGCACCTGGGATAATGCTGACTTCGACGTGGTGCAGGCCGGCCTCCCACGGGCCGAATACCTCGCCGTCCGCGTGGATGGCCATCGTCGCGGCGGTATCGACGCGGACCCGCTGCGCTGTGCCGCCCTCAAAGAACTTGACGTACTTCATGTGCTGGGCGTTCATCACCACCGGCAGGAAGCGCAGCAGGTTAAGACGGCTCATCCCGCGCATGATGGTGTACGACAGTAGCCCATCGTCCATCACCGCCGACGGACTGACAGGGAATCCGCCGCCCTCACGTGGGCCATTGCACACCGAGACCATACTGATCGACCGCTTGAACTCCCCCCGCTGGTCGATCTCCAGCGCGGCCTCCAGCGCAGGTGGTTTGAGGAGGATTGTCTCCAGAACCGAGACAAGATACAGCAGAAACCCGCGCCACATCGTCTTGCTGCGCGTGGCGATGTTCACCGCGCCGCTGAAGCCAATCCCGATGGTGTTATCCCAGTACTCGCGCCGCCCGCTGCCATCGACGATCAGCCCGGCGTCGATAGTGCGTGTGGTATCGCCCAGCAAGCAGACCACCGCTTCAAGGGATGTATCAGGCAGGCCCAGGTTGTGCGCAAAATCGTTGCCGGAGCCGATGGGGATCACGCCCAGGCGCGGGCGCTTTGCGGCATCGACCTGCATCAACCCATTGACCACCTCATGAACCGTCCCATCACCCCCGATTGCCACCACCACGTCGAACCCTTCTTCGGCGGCAGTTTGCGCCAACTCAATCGCGTGGCGCGGACGCTCGGTCTCAACCCAGACCAACTCATACGAACCGGCAGCAGCCGCTTGCGCCTCGACGAGGCTTTGCAGGGGCTTCTCGTGCTCGGCGGCGTGGCCATGATCGGCCTGCGGGTTTACGATGAACTTCAGACGTGGCATCCGGTCTCCCCCTGATGTGTGTATGCCGGCAGGCCGTGAGACCCGCCGGAAATATCTGCGCTGTATGTACTAAAACAACGATCGGGCGGCAGAGCTACGCGCCTCGCGTCAGATCAAGGCTGCACTACGACGTCACGACCACACCTGCCCAGACGGCGCACCAGCCAGCCGACCGCTGCCACCAACCAGAATACGATCACAACGACCAGCAGGCCGAACTTAACCGTCGCAGCAAGGCCGGCCACGAGCGGCGGCGCGGACGGCACATGCCCGGCGGTGCCCAGCAGGCGCAGCAGCATCAGGTTCTCCAGCGCATCAGCTATGGCGGAAACAAAAGGCGCGAGCGCCAGCGCCAGCCCGGCGGTGCGCCATGCGCCAGACGGCAGGCGGCGGGCGATGAGCAGCGTGATACCGGCAAATAGCAGCGCATACGATGGCATGAAGGCGAAGTCGACCAGCAGGCTGCGCCGCGCCAGTGGCGTGACCTCGGGTCCCCATGCCTGCAGGATGATATCGGCCTGCTGCGGCGAATAGGCAAGCTCGTAAGGTACGATCCCGTAGCCGTGTGCCTGCATGGCCTGCTCGGGTGCGGCAAATTGCGCCCGTACAACCAGCGTGGCGACCAGCGCCAGCAGCGTCACTGCGACCAGCACGCGATTTCCCGGCCAAGTTTCCAACAGCTTCATGGGTAGCCCTCCTGTCATGGTATAATAGGGGTCATGATGAAACGCTATTCCCGCGCTTGCTCCCGTCAGGGGTTGGCGGCGCTAGCAGCTTTGGCAGCGGCCCTGCTGCTGGCCACACCGGCCTACGCGCAGATGACGCTGGTCAAGGCCAGCCCCACACCCGACTCGACGCTTGCCAGCTCACCCGACAGCGTGACACTGACGTTCAATTTCGTGCTCAGCGATGAGGGTTCGACGGCTCAGGTGAATGACGAGACCGGCAAACGCGTCGATCTGGACGATGCCCACGTCGATCCGGCCAACCGCTTCAACCTGATCGTCTCGCTCCCGCCGCTGCCGGAAGGCCACTACACGGTCGCGTACAGCGTGACAGGCCTGGGAAGTTCGGTGATCCTGTCGAATGGCTACCAGTTCAACATCCAGCTACCCGTCCCGACGCTCTCGATGGTGGCACCGGTCAACGGGCAGGCGTTCGAAGAAGGCCTCATTCCACTTGAAATGCAGGTCCAGTACTTCCCACTCGACGCGCCCGGCAACCGCATCCTGCTGTATATCGACGGCACGCTGACCAGGCGGCTGCACACGCTGACATACGATATCATCGGCCTGAAACCCGGCGTGCACGAGATCAAGACGGTCCTCGCGCATAGTGGCAGCCAGGAGCTGACTGACACAACCAACACAGCCTACATCGCCATCGCCCAGCCTGATGTTGAAACGCGCGGGCGGGAACTGGCAGCGATTGCGCCACCCGACCCCGGCCTGCAGCTTTCGACTTTACAATGGATCGGGGTTGCCAGCCTCACAGCCATTTTACTGGCTGTCGGATTTGTGCTGGGGCGGTCGCGGTAATCAGCTGATCAGGTCGAAGATCTGCGATGAGATCTTGTGGTCACCGATGAAGACCTGGACCTCATATTTACCCGGCGGCCAACCGCCCTGCGCCTCGAAAGCGTAATAGAAGCCTGTTCCGTCGCTGCCCCATTCCCAGGCTGCGCTGTCGTTGCGAATGACCACATCGTTCAACAGCAGCACCGGCGACCAGGACACGCCATTCTGCATGTTCGAAAAGTCAAACCAGAAGTAGATACGTGGAATGCCGGCCGGGAATTCCGTCCCCATACTGACGGGCTTCAGGTCAGCGGTGATGCCACTTGAGATGCCGGTGATGGTCAGCGTGGCGTTGGCCGGCGGTGTCACCTGCGACTCGATTGTGGCGATGTAGAGTGTGGGTGTGGCGGTGGGCGTGGCAGGTTGGGTCGGGGTGATGGTAGGCGGCGACGCGGCAGGGGTCCCGGCCAGGGCTGTGGCGGCAGCAGCCGTCGGCGGCGCGGCCAGCAGCACCGGTGTCGCGCTGGCACGCGCCGGCAGCACGTCCGAAAGCCGGATGGGATTTACAAAGCGGCGCAGCGAGAACGATGCCAGAATTGCGCCGCCAGCCAGCACCGCCACTATCACCCAGCGCCATGCGGCAGTTGACGCTTTGCGGCGAATGCGGTAATAGGGCGCTTTGCGCGCGCGCTGGATATTGGCGATAACGTTGATGATGGCGATCAGGATGACCAGACCAAACAGGTAGGGCGCACCGTAGATCAGAACGGCCAGCATCGCGGGACCCTTCCAGAAATCAGGAGTTGCAACGCGCACTCCCGGTAGTATAACACGATAACGGAAGGTTTTTGTAAGGACTGCCGCATTGCCACCAACCCTACGGCCTGCTACCATATACGCGGTTGCCACTGCACAAGCGAAAGCGGGATGTGATGCCTACTGTTCTCATTGTCGATGACGAGCCGGAAACTGTTGACATGATGGTTTCCTGGCTTCGGCAGCAGGGTTTCAAGGTCCTGAGTGCGACCAGCGGCGAGGCCGCCATCAAGCAGGCATCAGCGCATCTCCCCGACCTGATCCTGCTAGACGTGATGATGCCAGACATCACCGGCATCGAGGTGTGCAAGCGCCTGCGTGGGCAGGAAGCCACCGACCGCATCCCGGTCATCCTGATCACGGCTTTCGATCCATCAGTAGGCCGTGTCGAAGCGCTGATCGCCGGCGCGACCGACTACATCACCAAACCGATCAACTTCGCCGACCTGCGCGTGCGGCTGCAAACACTGCTGGCGCACCAGGAAGGTTTTGTCGACCAGGGCCAGCGCCTGCTCGACGAGATGACCCACGCGACGCTGACCATCGTCCCGTGCAGCCTGGTCGCGCTGTTCGCGCTGGATTTCCCGCCACCGGCGGCTGGTGGGCAAATCGGTGGCCACCAGCAAGGGGAAAAGCGCCGCTGCCGAATTTGCTGCGACGGCGGCGGAAGACGGCGGTGAAATCTCCATCGCGCTTGAAGACAAAAAGAACCCGCTGGTGCATGTCGCGCTGACCAGCATCCCTGAGTTCAACATGCCGCTTTCCGCGTTCCGAGATCACATCAGCCGGCCGCTGTATGTAGCCTGCGCGAATCTCGACCTGTATTTTGTGACGCTGCTGCCGGTCCAGGTTTCCGGCACGCCGCTTGGCATGCTGCTGATCGGCTCTCGCGAGCCAAACGACGTGGAGACGACTCGTGGCCAGCAACTGATGGCAACGGTAGCCAGCCAGGCAGCGACCGTCGTCCATAACACGAGCCTGATGGAGGCACTCGCCAGGCGAGAGCTTGAGGCTAACCACGACCGCATCTTCCGTAAGACCCTGCTCGACACGATGGCTGATGGGCTGCTGGTATGCAGCACGCACGGCCAGGTACGCTTCGCCAACCACCGCCTGTCTATGATGACCGGCTACGATGTTGAAGCGCTGCAAGACATGGCCATCGCGGAGCTGTTTGCGCCGGAGGACCGCGAGGAACTGCTCAAGGTCGTCACCCACCCCGATCCGCCGCAGACAGCCTCCTTCGAGATGAACTTGCTGTGCGCAAACGGGGACACGATGCCCGTGCTAACTGTCCAGGCCCGGCAGCCGATCACACAGAATGGAGACGATCAGGAACGAGTTATCGTCATGACCGACCTGACCGATCTCAAGCAGCGCGAGCAGGCAATTACCCGGCAATCCCAGCAGTTGAGCGCCCTGATCCATGCCACTCAGGCCATCACCTCGACGCTGTCGCTGAACGAGGCCATCCACGCCATTCTTTCAGAAGCAACCAGCGTGCTCGACGCCACGTCTGCATCGGTGCAGCTACTTACACCGGCAGGCGACGAGCTGGAGTTTCACACCGCCGTCGGTCCCAATGCGGATAAGCTGACTGGCGTCACAGTGCCCATCGAGCAGGGCGTCGGTGGATACGTGGTCCGCGAGGGAGAACCGCAGCTTGTGCCTGACGCTTACAACGACAGGCGTTTCTACCGCGAGATAGACAAGATCACCGGCAACAAGACCGAATCGATTGCCGCTGTTCCGCTGGTGCTTGACGGCACGACCATTGGCGTGATCGAGGTGCTGAACAAGCAGAACGCGGCATTCGACCAGACCGACCTGGAGATACTGGAAAGCCTGGCGCGCTCGGCAGCGGTGGCGCTGGGCAACACCAAGCTGTACGGCGAAGCGCAGCAGCGGGTCCGCGAGTTAACCGTGCTGCTGACGACCAGCGAAGCGGCTTCGTCAACGCTAGCCATTGAGCAGATTCTGGAATCGGTCGCCCGGCAGCTTGGCGAGGCGCTGTCGGCTCAGTGGTGCGCGATCTCATCATGGGATCGGCCAACCGATACAGTCAGGCGGCTGGCAGACATCTCAGACATCGAGTGGCCGGCCGATCAACCGCACACTGTCGACGTCAGCCAGCAGGCCGACGTGATGGAAGCCATCCAGACCTGCAAGCCGGCTAATCAGACACATAGCGATCCCGAAGAGCCCTGGGATATCCTGGGCGCAGTACCGAACAGTGGGCTGACCGCCCGACTGCTGCTGCCGATCACCATCGAGGAGAGCGTCTTCGGGCTGGCCGAGATGTGCCACTATGTGGAGCAGGAGTTGTTTTCCGACGAGGATGTCGAGCGCTGCTTGACCACGCTGATTGCCTGGCAGCAATCATTGGAGCTGCCGGAATTGTGGAGCGAGGCCGATAATGCCAGGCAACTGGCATCGCGCCTGCTGCGGGTAACGGGCGCGTCGACCGTCTCGGTGTTCGCTTACGACGCGGATATGCAATCCCTGCTACCACTGCACCAGATCAGCAAGGTGGTGTGGCCGCTGGAGAAAGGGCCCTCTTACCCGCTGGACAACATCAGCCTGCGGCGCGTGGCGCTGATCGAGCGCACCCCGGTGACGGTTGACCTGGCCCGGGCGGAGCTTTCCAACTCAGACCGGCAGGCCCTGCCGCGTACTGAAGGAGCGATGCTGATCACGCCGCTCATGGGACGCGGCGAGGCTATCGGGCTGGTCGAGTTGCTGGATATCAACCCTGGAAGGCGCTTTACCGACGACGATCTCTCGCTGGCCCAGGCCATCGGAAACGTGGTGGGCAATGCCCTCCAGAACGCGCGGCTGTATGGGACGCTGTTGTGGCGCGCGGCGCAGCTCGAAGCAGCCTACAATGACCTGCAGGAGGCCGACCGCCTCAAAGCTGAGTGGATTCAGAACGTCTCGCACGAGCTGCGCACACCGCTCACGTCGATCATGGGCTACGTCGACCTGCTGCTGGAAGGCGACCTGGGCCCGCTGACAGACGACCAGCGCGAGGCGATTGAGATCATCATTGGCAAGGGCCGCCAGCTTGCGGCGCTGGTCAACGACATGCTGACCATCCAGAAGATCGAGCGCGGGCAGCTCGACCGCGCGCAGGTCCCGATCCAGGAGCTTATCGATGGGGCGGTGCAGGCGCTCGAGCCGATGGCGCAGCAGACAGGCATCAAGATCGTCACCCGCTACCGGGGGGACCCTGAGACGATCTATGCCGACGCACGGCTGCTGTCTCAGGCCGTCGAGCACCTGTTGAGCAACGCCATCAAATTCTCGCCGAAGGGCAGCGAGGTACTGATCCAGGTTGAGGATATCGGACCCGCGGTGCAGGCCGAGATCATCGACCACGGGATCGGAATCCCTGTCGAGGAGCAGGATAAAATCTGGCGGCGCTTCTACCAGATCGACGGCAGCATGACCCGCCAGTTTGGCGGAACCGGGCTGGGGTTGGCTGTCGTCAAACAGGTGATCGAGAAACACGGCGGGCGCGTGTGGGTGCGCAGCGAGCCGGGCAACGGCAGTCACTTCGGCTTTATCCTGCCCAAGCAGAACTCGCGCACAGAGCCGCAGGACACGCCCGAACAGCCAGCCGACGCCTGACCCGACACGAAAGGACGTCTCGCAAGCTGATGTCACTTACACAGATCCACGGCCTGTTAAGCCGCGCCATTATGCTCTATACGCTGATCATTGCCGGGTTCGCCGGACTGCACCTGCTGCGCAAGCGGGAGATCGGTGGCGACTTCTGGGGCGCGGTGATCCTTGGCGAGGGACTGATCGTCGCGCAGGGCATCCTGGGCGTCGTCTTGCTGATCGAAGGGCTGGCACCGGCCCGCCTGATCCACATCCTGTATGGTATCGTCGCCATGATCACCTGGCCAGCCGTGTTTGCCTTCACCAAAGGCGGCACCACGCGGCGTGAGACGCTGTACTGGCTGCTGTTGAGCGTGTTCCTGTTCGGCATCAGCCTGCGGGCGATGACGACGGCGGTCGCCCATTAGCAGCAGCGCCATGGCCGGGGACCTGCGGGTGCTGGTGATCGCAGACGACCCGCTGGCGCGAGCCGGGCTGGCCATGCTGGTCGAGCAGCAGCCTGGCCTGGACGTGGTGGCGCGCATCGGGGGCGCAGCCAGCTTAGCTGACGACCTCGCCGTGTTTGCGCCGGACATCATCGTATGGGACCTCGGCTGGCCGCCCGATCTCGCCGACAGGCTGGAGCAGCTTGCCAGCCTGTCCGAAGATGCGCCGCCGGTCGTCGCGCTGCTGCCTGATTCTGACGCCGCCGCCGGAGCGTGGTCGGCGGGTGCAGTTGGGCTGCTGCTGCGCGACGCCTCCCCGGAGCAGCTTGTAGCCGCGCTGACCGCCGCCACGCAGGGCCTGATTGTCATGACACCCGATCTGGTTGATACCCTGCTGCCAACCCAATCTGCCACCGAATCACTCCCTGACGAGGATCTGACCCCCCGTGAGATCGAAGTGCTGCAGCTGCTGGTTGAGGGCCTGTCGAACCGGGCTATCGCCAGCCGGCTGGACATCAGCGAGCACACCGTCAAGTACCATGTCAACGCCATTATGAGCAAGCTCAACGCGCAAAGCCGCACCGAGGCCGTGGTACGTGCCGCCCGGCTGGGTCTGATCGCGCTGTAGCCCACCCCCTACCCTTTTTACCAGGCCCTACCCCACCCATTGGCTGATCCGCACGCCCTCCCCCATTGGGATAATAGAAGTACATAAACACGCTTTGCCACGGGAAGACCCATGGGGGAATAGCATGGCAGACACATTGCAGAGCTTTTCGGATTCGGTAGTAGCTGTGGTCGAGAAGGCCGGCGCGAGCGTCGTCACAGTCGACGGGCGCAACCGCCTACCGGCCAGCGGCATCGTGTGGTCGGCGGATGGCGTGATCGTCACCGCGAACCACGTGGTACAGCGCGACGAGGACATCCAAAT
This sequence comes from uncultured Chloroflexia bacterium, assembly GCA_963787375.1. Lineage (GTDB taxonomy): Bacteria > Chloroflexota > Anaerolineae > Aggregatilineales > UBA3940 > CAWBCR01. The sequence continues at coordinate 14,597 of CAWBCR010000011.1, forward strand.
CGGCCTGCCCGGCGGCGAGATGATCGCCGCAACGCTGGCAGGCCGCGACCCGGCCTCCGACATCGCTGTGCTGCGCGTCGACGCGGGCGGGCTGACCCCCGCCGCATGGATCGACAGCACGCTGAAGGTCGGGCAGGTGGTGCTGGCGCTGGGCCGTCCAGGGACGAGCATCCAGGCCGACATGGGCATGATCGGCGGGCTGCTGAGCATCGGCGCAGCGCCCCGCGACGAGGAAGAGGCAGCGCCAGCCGGGCGGCGCGGCGGGCATCACCGCCGCCGGGCATGGTTCGAGGGCAGTTGGCCGCTGGGCAGCCGGGGGCTTGACGTGTACATCCGGACCGGGATCACGATGTACCCCGGCTTCTCCGGCGGCGCGCTGGTGGACGCCAGCGGGCAGACCATCGGCATGAACACCTCGGCGCTAATGCGCGGCACGCCGCTGACGCTCCCAGTGAACGTTCTGCAGCGGGTCGTCAGCGCGTTGCTTGAGAACGGCCACATGCGCCAGGGCTACTTGGGGGTAAGCAGCCAGCCAGTACGGCTGCCAGACACACTGGCAGCGGAGATCGGCCAGAGCACGGGTGTACTGCTGGTCGGCGTGGAGCCGGACAGCCCGGCTGCCGCGGCGGGGTTGATGCTGGGCGACACCATCGTCGCGCTGGACGGTGAGCCGGTGCACACGCTCGACGACCTGCTGGCGCTGCTGTCCGGCGACCGCGTGGGTAAGGCGGTGCCGGTGCGCATCGTGCGCGGCGGGCAGGTCCAGGAGGTCACTGTGACCATCGGCGAGCGGGCCTGAATCCAGGGTAAAACGCTTTGCGACAGCACAGCCAGGGGCAGCGTCCGGCAGCGGGCGCTGCCCCTTTGCAATTTAGACCGATTCCATCCGGAAACCCTTGACAGTATAGAACGTTCGTGCTAATCTGATAGATGATCCAGGCCCTGCCCCACGATCTTGACATCTAACTTGCGTTGGGCTACACTTGCCTCATCTTGACGAAAGGAGGCAGGCGAACATGGATCAGTTCTTCTTCATGAACACACCTATCCGGCGTTCTGAGGCAGCCGTTTATGGCGGTAGCCTGGGGTGTGATGCGCCTGCTGACTGTTGACGCCGCGCTGCTGCGCGAGATCACCAGCCGTGGGCCGCTTCACCGCCGCCCACGGTTTTTATTTGGAGAGACTGTATATCTCCTGCCGTGGGCAAAAGGTCGCCGCCCACGGCTTTTGTGTCGCGCACAGTAAAGCATGTCGAGCGCGCTGGCTATTGGATGGAATCGCAGGAGAGAATGAGCATGGCTACCACCGTCACCGAACCGAAGATCAAAACGGCAGACCGCCTGATTTCCACCGCAGACGACAGACATGATGGCAGGAGACACATGGACGAATCGTACTCGATCCAGACGCGCGATCTGGGGCGTATCTATAAGCTGCGCGGCCCCAAGCGCAAGGACGACCCGAAGGAAGTCGTCGCGCTGCAGGACGTCAGCCTCGGCGTGCGGCCTGGTGAGCTGTTCGGGCTGCTGGGCCCGAACGGCGCTGGCAAGACGACGCTGATCAAGATTCTGGCAACGCTGCTGCTACCCACCAGCGGCGAAGCGTACGTCGATGGGCTGGACGTGGTCACCGAGATGGGCGAGGTCCGTCGCCAGATCGCGATGGTCAGCGGCGGCGAAACGAGCGGCTACGGCCTGCTCACCGTCGAGGAAAACCTGTGGATGTTCGCCCGTTTTTGCGGGCTGGACAACAAGACTGCCCGCGAGCGCATCAACAGTATGCTCGAAGTGGTGGGCATCGCCGACCGCAAGCGGACCAAAATCTCCGACCTCTCGACCGGCCTGCGGCAGAAGATGAACTTTATCCGCGGCTTCATCAGCGACCCGAACGTGGTGTTCCTCGACGAGCCGACGCTGGGTCTCGACGTGAACGCCGCCCGCGACGTGCGCAGCTTCATCAAGCAGTGGATGCACGACAATCCGGAGTGCACCGTGCTGCTGACGACGCACTACATGGCCGAGGCCGACGAGCTCTGCGACCGGCTGGCGATCATCGACCGCGGCAGCCTGTTGGCGGTCGATACGCCGGAAGCCTTGAAGCGCAGCCTCCAGCGCGAGGCGATCTTCAAGCTCAAGGTCGAGCCACTGGGGCGGCGTCCCAGCCGCGACGAGATGATCGAGGCGGTCAGGGGCGTCAAGCAAGTGATGGTCTCTGAGCACAACACGCACACCGAGCTTCAGTTGATGCTGGAGGCGGAAGACGTGCTGTCCGACGTGCTCCAGCACCTCGGCGGGCGCGGCTCCAGCCTGATCTCGCTGGAGAAGCAGGAGCCGTCGCTGGAGGACGTGTTCGTCTCGCTGGTGGGCCGCGCGCTGGATGTGGACACCTCGCACGACGCGGAGGACGAGAATGAGTAGCATGGGACGCGTTCAAAAGGCGCGTGGCTTCCAGCTTTTCTGGGGGACCGTCTGGGCGCGCGCCTACCCGCGCATCGTCGGCTCGATGCGCGAGAAAAGCTGGATGTTCTTCGAGACGGTGCTGCCACTGATGAGCGTAGCAGCCTACGTGTTCGTGTACCGTGCCATCCAGGCACCGCCGGACTACATCGGCTTCGTGGTAGTCGGCGGTGCGATGACGGCCTTCTGGCTGAACGTGCTGTGGAGCATGGCCAGCCAGCTTTACTGGGACAAAGATGCCGGCAACCTCGAACAGTACATCGTCAGCCCCGGCCCGATGATGGCCATCCTGCTGGGCATGGCGGTCGGCGGGCTGGTGTTCGCCAGCGCGCGCGCCGGCGTCATCCTGATCATCGGTTCATTGATCTTTGGCGTGCACTACGAGACGGGCAGCCTGTTGCTGCTGGCGCTGGTCTTTCTGGTGACGATGACTGCGCTGTACGGCATGGGTATGGTGTTCGCCTCGGTCTTCCTGGCCGCCGGGCGCGAGGCGTGGCACCTCTCGAACCTGATGCAGGAGCCGATCTACCTGGCGTCGGGCTTCTACTTCCCGGTGCGGGCGATGGGTTTCTGGGTGGCGACATTCGCCTCGGTGATCCCGCTCACGCTGGGGCTGGATGCGATGCGGCAACTGCTGTTCAGCAGCATGACGACGCAGGGCTTCCTGCCGGTGACGGTTGAGATCGGCATCCTGGTATTGTTGAGCGTCCTGTTCCTGGGCGGGGCCTACTTCACGCTCAACAAGCTGGAAGAGGTCGGGCGGCGTGAAGGCCGCCTGATCGAGCGCCGTCGCTAGAGACGGAGGGAGACCGCATATGGCGATTGCGAGTCGCATCCTGGAGATACCGTTTGTGCGCCGCAGCAATGCGCTGCGCAGCTTCGTCACGGCGACCTGGCTGGGCTGGCAGATCGAGTCGAACTGGGCCGATCCGTTCCTGTTCGCCATCTATTCAATTGCCCGTCCGGTAGCCAGCGTAATGATCCTGGTGGTGATGTACAGCGTGATCACCGACGGGGCCATCCACCAGCCGATCTTCGCTTACATCTACCTGGGCAACGCGCTGTACATCCTGGTCGGGCAGGTGATCACCGGCGTCAGTTGGACGGTGATCGATGACCGCGAGCACTATCGCACCGACAAGCAGCTTCACACCATGCCGATGAGCCACTACGCCTACCTGATGGGACGCGGCGTGGCCCGGCTGCTGGTCGGCACGATCTCGGTGATCATCACCATCACGTTCGGGGTGATCGCCTTCGGGCTGCCGATCAACCTGCTGACGGTCAACTGGCCGCTGCTGCTGGCCAGCACCGCGCTGGGCATCGTGTCGCTGGCAGGCATCGGGATGATTATGGGCAGCACGACGATGATGCTGGCCCGACACTTCTGGTCGATAGGCGAAGCAGTCGCGGGGGCGTTGTACCTGTTCACTGGCGCGATCTTCCCACTGGAGACGCTGCCGGCGTGGATCCGCTGGTTTGGCTTCTGCCTGCCCGTCACCTACTGGCTGGAGGTCGCGCGGCGCGCGCTGCTGGGCGTAGACGTCACCGGCTTCCCGACGCTGGCCGGCTTCTCGAACGCGCAGTTGCTCGGCATCCTGGCGGCGTTCTCGGTGGTGCTGTTTGTCGGCTCGCTGTTTTACTACCGCTGGGCGCTGCACACGGCTAAAGAGAAGGGGCTGATCGACATGGAGACCAGCTACTGATCCTCGGCTACCGGCCTTCCTGCTGGCGGATGAGCGGGCTGTCGATGATGTGGACCGTGCAGCTCAGCTTGCCAAAGGTGAGGGTATCGTTGTGGGCCAGGGCGCGTGTCAGACCCGGGCCTATCGGCAGCGCATTGTGCTGCGTGCCGTTGGTGCTCTCCAGGTCCAGCAGGAAGAGCTCGCTGGGCGTGGGGCGTAACATCGCATGCCGCCGCGAGACGCCCAGTTCAATCGCCCGGTATGGCGCAAGGTCGATGTCGGCAGTGTGCTCCGACATATGGTTGCGGCCAATCACGGCGTCGTCGACGATGTCGAAGCCCAGCGGGCCGACGCCCGGCGCGACGCCGTGAAGCTCGATCCGCCAGTAGGGCGCGTCGGCAGGAATCTCCTGGCGGGCCGCCGAAGCAGGCACCAGGATGTATGACTTGGCTGCTCCCGACCTGGCTCCGAATGGCAACTGAGCGATTTCGGGGACAGATTCCAGTGACTCGTCCCCCAACTGTGAGGTCGACTGGTAGGTTTCCTCCAAACGCCGTTCGGCTGCCTGCCGCAGCCGGTCTTCTTCCGCTTCAATAGCAGTACGCGACGCGTCATCGCCGGTCCCTTGTTCCGGTGATTGGAGCTGGTTGGCTGTGCACATCGGATAATCCTTCTGAATGATTTCAAATACCGGCTGCGCCCCAACAGCAGGCAATCTGACACTTAGGCCCTGCCAAACATTAATATAGTCCCATTATACATCGTAGTTACGCCAAAGTGGGGAATGGACTTCCGGGGCAATTCTGGACAGTTTACGGACATCCAATCCGGGTCGTGTTAGAATGGGTCTGAGCCTGACCCATCACCATGAAGACACTATGCGCATCACACATCTCTCACTGACCAATTTCCGCAATTACGCCCGGCTGGAAATGCCTTTCCCGCCCGGCGCGATCGTGTTGTACGGCGACAACGCGCAGGGCAAAACCAGCCTGCTCGAAGCGATCTACTACCTCGCGACTTCGCGCTCGCCCTACACCACAACGGATCGCCAGTTGATCAACTGGCTGGTGCAGGACGAGCCGCTGCCGTTCGCGCGGCTGGTCGCGGAGGTAGAGACGCGCACCGGCCTCAAGCGGGTTGAGGTGACGCTCGTCACTGAGAGCAACGGGCGCGCAGCGCGCTTCAAGAAAGAGATCCGTATCAACGGGCTGCCGCGCCGGGTGATGGATCTGCTGGGCCAGGTGCGGGTGGTGATGTTCCTACCGCAGGACCTGACGCTGGTCGAAGGCCCGCCCAGCGGGCGGCGGCGCTACCTGAATATCACGCTGTGCCAGACCGACTCCGACTACTGCCGCGCGCTCAGCCAATACGACAAAGTGCTCAGCCAGCGCAACGCGCTGCTCAAGCAGTTCCAGGAACAGCAGCAGCGCGGCCAGCACCCCGATGTGGCCCAACTGGCCTTCTGGGATGACAAGCTATCAGCGCACGGCGCGACGGTGATGGCCGGTCGCTACCATCTGGTGCGCGAGCTGGAGCGCCGCGCGCAGCGCATTCACAGCGAGCTGAGCGGCGCGGGCGAGCATCTGCGGCTGCGCTACGAGCCAGGCTTTGACGCATCATCAGCACCGGAAGGGCAAATGTCTTTCGCGGCGGGCGACCTGGGCGCGTCGGCGCTGCCACAGCTTCCCATCAAAGACATCACCGTGCGCTTTATGGAGGAACTGCAGGCGCGGAGGCGCGACGACATCACACGCGGCATGACGACCATCGGGCCGCAGCGCGACGAGATGCGCTTCCTGGTCGACGGGCACGACCTGGGGCTGTATGGCTCGCGCGGGCAGGATCGCACCGCCGTGCTGGCACTGAAGCTGGCCGAGCTGGCATGGATGGAGGAGCAGACCGGCGAGTCGCCGATCCTGCTGCTGGATGAAGTCGCCGCGGAGCTGGACCCGCAGCGCCGCCGCTACCTGCTGGAGCGCATCGGCGCGGTCGAGCAGGTGATGGTCACCAGCGCCGAGCCAGAGCTGCTGGCTGACACCTTCCTGGCGGGCGCTGCCCGCTGGAACGTCAGCGCGGGGACGATTCACGTCGAAGAGCAGGAACAGGATTAACCGCAAAGGGCGCAGAGCAACAAGCCCTATTTGCCTTCTTCGCGCAGCAGGTCGATGGTCTCCACTGCGTGGCGCAGGTGCGGGATAACGATGCTTCCGCCGACCACCAGCGCCACGTTCAGCGCATCGTACAACTCCCCGTTGCCGAAGCCCGCTTCGACACACTGGATGAGGTGATAGTCGATGCAGTCGTTGCAGCGCAACACCGTCGAGGCGACTAGCCCCAGCAGTTCCTTGGTGCGCGGGTCGAGCCCTTCGTCGTGATATGCGGCGGTGTCGAGGTTGAAGAAGCGCTTGATGCCCAGGTGATCGATCTCGAAAATACGTGCGTTCATTTTGTCGCGGTAGGTGCGGAAGTCGTCCAGACGGCTGGTCATTTGCGTGCTCCCCTGCATGATGATGGTCAGCTCAGTGGTCGTTTGGCGGGCATGCCGGGGCGGCGTGGGTATCTGGGCGGCGTGGCGGCGATCTTCTCGATGTCGATCAGGTAATGCGTCTCGGCGACGGTGGGCAGCTCGACGGGTTTGAGGCGCGCCACCCGACCGCCCAGCAGGCCAATCGCGGCCTGCGCCTCGGCCACCTCCTGCGGGGCGCTTTCACCTTTCTGCGGCAGGCAGTGCCCGCCAACGCGGCACAGCGGCAGCAGGTACTCGGCCAGCGTCGACATCGCCGCCACGGCACGGGCCAGCACCCAGTCGTAGCGCTCGCGATGCTCCGGCAGGTGGCCAAGCGTCTCGGCGCGCTCGTGGATCGTCGTCACGCCTTCCAGCTTGAGCCGGGTGGAGATATGTCGCAGGAAGTCCACTTTCTTCCCCGTCGCCTCGACGAGCACCATGTCCAGCGCCGGGTAGGCGATCTTGAGCGGCAGGCCGGGGAAGCCTGCCCCGCTGCCCACGTCGATCACCCGCAGCGGCCCGCGCGGACGCATGACCAGCAGGCACGTCAGCAAATCGACAAAGTGCCGGGTGGCGACAGCGTCGGGATCGGTGATGGCGGTCAGGTTGGTGTGCTCGTTCCACGCCATCAGCTCGTCGGCGTAAACCTGAAACGCCTTTAGCTGCGCCGCGCTCAGTTGCAGGTTGACCATGCTCTGGACGTATTCTGCCAGCCGGCTGATCATAGGGTCAGCAGGTCCCTTCCTATGTGGTCCCGGCACCAGTAATCAATAGCCAAACGCACGCAGGCTGTCGCCAAGCACGTAGATCCGCCGTCCATGAACGACCAGGCTATACAACGCGTCGGGGCTGTCTCCCTCTATCAAACGGACGCGTTCCAGGCCGGTTGACGGGTCCAACCCGCTCAAAGACACCACACCCTCGTCAAAGTCCTTGATGACCGTCCAGATAAGCTCACCGCCGGAGGCCAGCGGGTTGGCCAGCAGCCCGCTCAACGAATGCCAGGCAAGCTGACCGGTATCTTCCTGTACAGCGATAATCCCGGGCCGGTAGTCCTGATCGACGGTGGGGACCGGGGCCAGCGCCAGCACGCCCAACTCCGCCGCCAGCCCGGCCTGCGGATCGGCGCTGACATCCGCCGTCCAGCGCACCGTCCCGTTCAGCGCGTCGAGCGCCGCCATATGCTGGGCACTCAACACGTAAACGCTGCCCGCATCAATGGTGATGCGGTCGGCCTGGTCGCCCGACGGATCAGCCCATTGCCACAGCGCCACGCCCGACAGCAGATCGTAGCAGGCCACCCCGCCGCCCGCCGCACCGTCGAGCAGCACGTACAGCCGCGAGCCATCGTCGACAATCCGATCGAAGCCAACAGCATCACCTTTCACCTGCCACAACTGCTTGCCGGTCGACTGCTCGTAGGCAGTCAGCGTGTTGGGGCCCGGCGTGTACGGCCACGTGCCGACGATCACGCCACCGTTTGTCAGCGCCGCGCTGTAGAACCGCTGCGCGGTCAGCAGCGGCAGCGACCAAAGCTCGCGCGCGTCGGGTCCATAAACGACCAGCCGCGCCCGCAACTCGGCCCTGCCGGTTTCGGCTCTCACACTCATCTCGCGACCGCTGATCACGGCGATCTGGCCGTCGGTATACACCTCGCCCAGCGAGTCGCCTTCGAGGATGCCTGACCACAAGAAGGCGCTGGCCTCGACAATTCCTGTGTCGGCGTTCAGCCACTCAAAACGGCCATCGGAGGCGATCACAGCCACCCGGCTGCCGGTCGCCGCCAGCGCGGTGGGCCGCGCCACCTGCGACCAGTCCCACAGCAGCCGCGTGCCGGCGGCTCCCTGCACGGGCAGCGTGGGCGCGATCAGCACCGGTTCGGTGGGCTGCACAGTCGGCGTGGGGGTGAGCGTGGGCGGCTCCTCGCTCGGCGTGGGTGGCGGTGCGGTCACCGCAGGCAGCGTGACCAGCACCGGGTTGGCAGCCTCAGTCGGGAACGCCTCAGCGCAGCCAGCGGCCAGTGTGCCGGCTGCCAGCAGCGCCACGCACAGCGAGACGATAGTCGCTATAGGATGTCGAGAGCTCATGGGGAGTATTATAGACGGTCCGGGGCCAGCCGGCATCATCCACGTCAAATTGTGTGGCGATGCTCTTCCAGAAAGCGCAGCAGGGCGCAAAAGTTCGGCTCACGGTAGCCCCACTGAAGCCCGGCTACCGGTCCTATTTCGGCCAGCGTGTGGCTCTCACCATAGGGGACAAAGATCGCGTTGTAGCCGCCGCCCAGCGGGTCACCTGGCGAGGGGCCAACCCAGGACGGCTGGCCCGCCGTCCATACCGGCGAGCGGGTTATTGTACCGTCGACCGCCGTCGTCCACACCTGCGAACGGCCATCCGGCGCTGCCCATGCCACCGCCGAGACAATCGTTGCGCGGCGGAGGTCGCTGTCCGCCAGCCGGTGCAGCAGCCACTCACGGCCCACCTGGCGCAGGTACGTCCCAGCGTGGACGCCCGGCTCACCATTCAGCGCGTCAACATGGAACGCCGTATCCTCCACGGCCACCGGTATATGCAGCCGCTCAGCCAGATCGGTCGCCCCGCGCAGAGCGACAGCGCTGGCAGTGCTGCCGACCTCCCCATAGATCGCCTGCTCACCGAAGCGATCGCGCGCAGCCACCAGCCGCACGTTGGCGTGGACGGCCTCGATGACAAATGCCAACTGTTCGAGCTTGGCGAGGTTGCCAGTAGCAAAAAGCAGCTCGATAGGTTGCTCCATAGTCGACTCGCAACTCTTATTACGGGAGCGCGCTCTCCCATCAACAACAAGAGAGCCCGACACGAAGTCGGGCTCCTGTGAGATTCGTCAGTCTACACCTTGTAGCAGGCTACCAGATGCCCACCACCCTTGTCCTCCAGCGGAGGATGCGGGTTATCGTGGCAGTATTCGTCCGAGATCGGGCAGCGCGGGTAGAAGCGGCAGCGCGGCGGCGGGTCCACCGGCTTGCTGATACCGCCCTTGATGTTGATCGGGTCGCGGCCCAATCGCGGGTCGGGTACCGGGGTGGCTGCCAGCAGCGCTTTAGTGTAGGGATGCAGCGGGTTCGACAGCAGCTCTTCGGTCTGTGTCATCTCGACCATCTTGCCGAGATACATCACGGCGATGTCGTCGCACATATAGCGTGCAACGGCGAGGTCGTGCGTGATGTACAGGTAGCTCACGCCGAAACGCTCTCCCAGGTCGGCCATCAACTGCATCACGCCGATGCGGATCGACACATCCAGCATCGAGGTCGGCTCGTCGGCGACGATGAACTGCGGGTCGACGATTAGCGCACGCGCGATAGCCACGCGCTGCCGCTGCCCACCTGAAAGCTCGTGCGGGAAGCGGAACATGAACGTCTCAGCCGGCGTCAGGCCGACTACATTCAGCAGGTCAGCGACTTTCTCCTGCCGCTCGGACAGCGTGCCGATGTTCTGCACGGCCAGCGGCTCGGCGATCGTATCGAAGATCGTGCGACGCGGGTTGAGCGACTCGTACGGGTCCTGAAAGATCATCTGCACGCGGTGGCGGAATGTCTTAAGCGATTTGCCTTTACGATAGGCGATGTCGTCGAGACTGCCTTCTTCTGTGCGGATGAAGATGTGGCCACTGGTAGGCTCATACAGCCGGACCAGCAGCTTGCCGGTGGTCGTCTTTCCGCAGCCCAATTCGCCGACGAGACCCAGGCTTTTGCCGCGCAGAATCTCGAAGCTCAGCCCGTCTACTGCGTGAATCTCACCTTTGGCCGTCGAAAACAGGCTCCCGGAGATCGGGAAGAACTTCGTCAGATCTTCAACCTTAACGAGCGGTTGCGTAGTGTCCATAGTTAGGCTTCTTCCATCGGGTGTTCAAGAGGATGCCAACAGGCGGCCCAGTGGTTGTTGCCGTAATCCTTAAACTCTGGATACTCCTGGCTGCAAACGTCCGTTGCACGCCCGCAGCGAGGATGGAAACGACAGCCGGTGGGTGGGCTGATCAGGTTCGGCGGCTCTCCCGGGAGAGGCTCCAGATTGCGCCGCTTACCCTTGATGCTTGGGAAGGAGCTCATCAGCGCATAGGTATAGGGATGCAGAGGCTCTTCGAATATCCGAACGGCGTCGGACATTTCCGCCATCTGGCCGGCATACATGACGCCGATCCGGTTGCTCACCTCGGCGATGACAGCGATGTCATGCGAGATGTAGATCATGCTCATGCCCAGCTTGGCCTGGACTTCCTCCAGCTTGCGCAGCACGCGGTCCTGAACGATCACGTCGAGCGCCGTGGTGGGCTCGTCGGCGATGATCAGATCCGGGTTACACGAGAGCGCCATGGCGATTACCGCGCGCTGGCGCATGCCACCGCTGAATTCATGGGGATAGCGGTCCATCAGGGTGGGGTCAAGACCGACCAGGTCGAACAATTCGGCAACACGTCCACGGGCCTGTTCATTGGTCATTACGCCAATGTGCAGCTCGAGCGCTTCGATGATCTGGTCGCCGACCCTGTATACCGGGTTCAACGAATTCATCGCGGCCTGGAAGACCATCGAGATCCGTTTCCACCGGAATTTGCGCATCTCCTCTTCAGACAGCGCGAGCAGATCGGTCTCGTCCATCCAGATATGACCTTCGATGATCTTCGCATTGTCTGGCAGGAGACGCAGAAGGGTCAGCGCGATAGAGGTCTTGCCACAACCTGACTCGCCTACCAGCCCCAGCGAGTCACCTTCGGTTAACGTGAAGGAGACGTCGTCCACAGCTTTGACATCACCTGCGCGTGTGGTGTAGTGCATGGTGAGGTTTTCGAACTCGTAAGAGAGGTTTTGCCACGTCCAGGACTCCCTAATAGCATGCGTCTGGCTTGTACTTCTTCACAGCAATTGTAGCCCACCCAACCGGTTTCACCAATGGGCCACCTGTATCATTCCGTTAACGTGCGCGCAGACGCGGGTTGACGACCTCGTCAAGCGCACGGCCAACCAGATAGAACGCTGCACACAGCAGTGTGATCGCCAGGCTGGCCGGGAAGATCAGCCACCACTTCTCGATGTTGAGCAGGTAGCCCGCCGTATTGGTCGTGTGGATCATCAACCCCCACGACATACGGATGTTCAGCAGACCAAAGAACGAGAGCACAGCCTCGGAGAAGATCGCGTTGGTCACGGTGAACATCATGTACAGGAAAGACAGCGGCAGCAGGTTGGGAATGATGTGCCTGACGATGATGTGAGCATGGCCGCCGCCCGCAACCCGCGCTGCCTCGATATAGGTCCGCACCTTGATGGTCAACGCCTGCGATTTGATGATAATCGCAGCGCCGCCAAACCCGGATATCAAACCTATCATCAAGGCCAGGTGGATCATCTTCACACTGAACATCGCCGACAGCACGATCAGGATCGTGATGAAGGGCGTCATGATGACAATATCCGCGACGCGCATGAAGATCGTGTCGATGACGCCGCCGAAGTAAGCGGAGATCGCCCCGACGCTCGTCGCCAGAATGACCGTCACCAGCGCCGCTGTGACGCCCAGCGCGAACTCAGAAGCTGCGCTGTACATCAACTGGCTCAGCACGTCACGGCCAAGCGGGTCGGTGCCCAGCAGGTGCGCCGCCGATGGAGGCGCAGGTTGTTCAACCTGTGTGTAGTCGTAACCGAGGATAGGATCGTACGTATTGTGGTCCCATACGGTTTTCATCAGGATGGGGTAAGCCAGGGCCATCAGCGCGAACATGACGATGATCGCCAAACCGACGAGCCCGATCTTGTTCTCGGCAAACAGCGCCGCGTTTGACTTAAAGCCCCTCCAGGCCAGCGCAAGGCGGATTCGCAGGATTTGTCCTCGCGTTTTCTTGACCGTTGACCGCGCACCCGCAGCCACCCGACTCTGAGCCAGGTCCATTTTCTCAGCCATGGTTTGTCCTCCAGTTCAACGCATAGCGAGCTATGCGTAGCGAATGCGTGGGTCCAGGTATGCGTACAGGATGTCCGCAACCAGGTGGGCCGTCAGGGCCAGAATGCCGGTAAAAACCAGCGCGCCGATGGCCATCGGGATATCTTCGACCTGTGCCGCGGTCAGCAGGGTAAGGCCCATGCCCGGCCAGGAGAAGATCGTCTCGGTGATCACACCGCCGTCCAGCGCTGCCGCCAGGCTGAACACCAGACTGGTGACAACCGGCAGCATGGCGTTGCGGGCCGCGTGCTTATCGCGGATAACTGACTCTGGCAGGCCCTTGGCGCGCGCCGTAAGGATGTAGTCCTCTCGCAGCGTCTCAAGCATACTGTTGCGCGTCAGGAGCATCAGGCCGGCAAACGAGATCAGGGTCAGCGTCAGGACGGGCAGCACCAGGTGGTGCAGAATGTCGAGCGCGTAGATGGCCGTCCCACTGGTGAAGAACAACCAGTAGACCGCGATCCCTGCCAGGACCACCAGCAAACCCAGCCACTGCATCCGCTTGCGACGGATAGGATCCTGCTTACGTACAGACAGCATCCAGACGAACAGGACGATGGTGGCAACCAGCGCGGTTGCCAGCATTCGCAGGAAGACATAGTTTGCGGAGACCGGAGAAGCTCGCCACAAGACCGGGTCGATGAATTTGCCTATTGGAAACAACTTTAACCAAAAGGCAAATATCAAGATCATCATCAACCCGAACCAGGGGGTGAAGACCGTATACAGGCCCACACCTCCTACTGTGGCAACATATTCGAGCCACCCTCCTCGATTCCATGCGAGCAACTTTCCTGCCAGGAAGCCAAAGTAGAAGGAGACAACCGAAGCTGTCAGGAACAGGACCACAGTGCGTGGCGCGCGCTCTACGATCACGTCCAGGACTGGCCGCGGATAGTTCGAGAATGAAATCCCGAAGTCTCCCTGCAGGAAGTTGGTTATCCAGATCACGTAGCGCTTGACCGGAGATTGGTCGAGCCCGAACTGGTGGCGCAGCGCCTGCCGCTGGTCGGCGGTCAGCTTGGGGTTATTGATGAACGCACTACCAAAGTCCCCCGGCTGCGCGTCGAGCAAAAAGTAGACCATCGTGAGAAACAAGAAAAAAGTTAGCACATTCTGTGCCAGGCGCGTGACGAGATAGCGTCTCATAGTTTGAAAAACCTCCTCTTGTTCATCAGAACAGAGCCAGCGTTACCGAACCTGGGAGGGCGGGGAAAGCCCCCACCCTCCCATTTAGAACCCACTCTCAGTTTACCTGCATCTCAGGTTACTTGACAAGAACCATCGACTGCATGGTACCACCACCCTGGTGCTGGTACTGGAGGCCAGCCAGAGATTCGGTGAACGGATAGTCAACCGATGCGCTGCGGTAGGCCTCGATGATGCCTGTATCGAACAGGATCACGTATGGCGTTTCCGTCGCAAGCTTGGTCTGGATCTGATCCGAGATCTGCTTGCACGCGTCGATGCTGTCGCAGCTCAGGATCTGCTGGCCCAACGCATCGAACTCGGGGTTGACGTAACCACCGGCGTTGTTGCCGTCCTGCGCGGCCTGGGCGGTTGAGAAGAAGTCGTTCAGGTAGTCGGGGAAGATGGTCAGGCTCCAGCCCAGGATGTACATGTCGAAGTTCTGGTCAGTGAAGATGCGCGGAACCAGCACGTTGAAGCCGGCCAGATTCGCGGTCACCGGGATGCCGGCCTCTTTCAGCCAGGTCTCGATCCAGATGGCGAACGTCGAGCGCAGCGGGTCATAGCCTGCGCTGGGCGCCCACAGGTCGAGCGCCGGGACTGGCGTGCCATCGGGCATGATCAGATTGCCGCCCGGAACAACCTGCAGGTTGTCGGGGTCCCAGGTCGGCTTGGTGCCGCCTTCCCAGGTGTAGCCGGCCTGATCGAGGATGGCGATAGCCAGGTTGAGGCGCTCTTCGCGGCTCAGGCCCTGCCCCAGCTTGGGCACGTCGGTGAAGTACCAGGCGGCGTTGCCTTCGGGCACGTAGGTGTACAGCGGGAAAGCGACACCCTGGAGGATCGTCTGAGTCACGAATTCCTTGTCGATCAGCACAGCCACGGCCTGGCGGAACGAGCAGTCGTTCATCGGGCGGCGGCGGTTGTTGAAGGACAGGTAGCGGAAACCGTTGGTGTTGTTCTGAATGACGGTCACGTTCGGGTCATTGCGGACCTGGTCGGCCAGACCCTTCTGCAGACCCAGCGAGTTGAGCACGAAGTCGACGTCGCCGTTGCGCAGCGCCAGCAGCGCGGCGTCCTGCGAGCCGTAGATGGTGTAGACCACGGCGCCGACGTCTGGCCCAACGGTCCACTGCGTGTCGATATCACCCGAAGCATCACCGTACAGCGTGAAGCCCTCGGCGTTGGCGGGCGTTTCCTGGTACGCGCCATTGGCGTACTGGATGACCGTCGTGCCCGTGTCGTAGAAGTTGGTGTTGGTGTCGTTCTCAAGGTACGCGCCGGCCTCCCAGGTCTTGAACAGGAACGAACCGGCCAGCGGCTCGCCTGTCGGGTCGATGGCGTACAGGTTGTTCGATGCCTCGGTCTGGGCGGCGGTCAGGTCGTCGGCGTTGGGATTCGCACCAAGCGCGTCGATGGGGGCCGCAGCCGTGTCGACCAGCGGCTTCCAGAACGCTTCTTGCAGGATCGGGGCCTGGAGATTGCCATACTCGTGGCGGGCCAGGCCTGGCTTGGTGTGGTAGACGAACTTGACCGTGTTGGCGTCAACGGCCTCGATGTGATCCAGGTAGGCGGGGTCGAACCAGGTCGAGCCCCAGCCACCGGAGATCAGGTTGATGCGCAGCGACGTATTGCCGGTGAAGGCCACGTCGGCAGCCGTCACAGGCGTGCCATCGCTCCACATGATGCCCTGACGCATCGGGATGGTGGACGTCCACATGTCACCTTCCTGCACGAGGGGAGCCGGAACCGCGTCAGTCGCGAGGCCGGGGACAAACTGGAAAGTGCGCGGGGCAAGGCCATACAGCCCGAGGCGCGGCGGCAGCATGTAGCTGTTCCACACGGTGTTGTCGGGGCCGTTCGCGCCCCAGAAGTTGATCGTGGTCACGTCTTCGAACACGCCAACTTTATACACCTTGCCGGCCTGAGCAGCAGGGCTGGCAATGTGTGTCCCATCGATGCTCAGCGGACGCACGGCAGGCGCAGCCGGCGCAGCCACACCCACGTCATGGCTGATCGCCATGCTGGGCAGCGGGTTGCAGGCCACCATGCCTTCAGCCGGGATTGGGCCTTCGGCCATCGCCGGGCCACTGGGCGTGGCGGTGACAACAGTTGTCTCACCGGCGGGTCCCTGGACCTGAACAGTCACCACGACCTGCTCGGGCGCGGTAGGAGCGCAAGCAACTACCGCGAGCCCGGCCAGGACCAGTACTGCCAGTACTAGCCATTTCTTCCTAAGCATATACATCTTTCTCCTTCTTCTTCCTTCCCTGAAAACAGTGCGCGAACGCGCTAGAGAAACGTTGAGGATTCCTACCTGGCACTTGTGTCAGTAGCATCTCCTTCCTGAAGTTAGTGGGTTCTACGTTCTCCCCCCAAAGAGGCCTCCTCACCATTGAGAAGATTTGGGGTGCATGTGAGGACTAATACAATGATATGCGGAACAAACTGAAATGTCAAAATACAGAAACCGCCCATTACCGGCCAGGCACGGGCTGCTCAACAGGAAAAGCGGCTGAATGAGGCTAATCCTGCGCAGCCAACCGCTCGGCGACCCAGCCCACGAGCCGCGCCGCGACTGCCTCCTTGGCGATTAGCGGCAGCGCCTCGACGGCCTCTGCTGTCACGAACGAGACACGGTTGGTCTCCACGGCAAAGCCCCCATCCGGCGCGGTTATGTCGTTGGCGACAATCAGGTCGAGCTTCTTGCGGTCCAGCTTGTCCTGCGCGTTGACAATGAGATCCTGTGATTCGGCGGCAAAACCCACCGTGACGCGCGGTCGCAGCGGCTGCTGTGAGACGTCAAGCAGAATGTCAGGATTGTGGGCCAGATCGAGGGTTGGTAGATCCTCCGCCGTCTTCTTGATCTTCTGGCCTGCGGCCCGCGCCGGGCGGAAATCGGCTACCGCCGCACACATGATCAGGGCGTCGGCCCGCTGCTCGCCGGTGGCCGCCGTCAACACGGCGTCGCGCATGCTGCGCGCATCGACCACGTCGACGCGCTGCACGCCGACCGGCGCAGCCAGTGCGACCGGCCCGGCAATCAGCGTGACGTCGGCCCCTTCATCGACCGCCGCCTGCGCGATGGCGAAGCCCTGCCTGCCCGACGAGTGGTTCGAGATGAAGCGCACCGGGTCGACCGCCTCCTGCGTGGGCCCGGCGGTCACGACCACGCGCCGTCCGCGCAGCGGCCCGTTCAGGCCCAGCACACGCCGCGCATGCCCGATCACTTCTTCCGGCTCGATGAAGCGCCCCAGCCCCTCCAGCCCGGAAGCCATGCGCCCCATCGCCGGCCCCGCGATATGCACGCCGCGCCCTCTGAGCGTCTCAACATTGGCCTGCGTGGCCGGCGCGGCGTACATTCCGACGTCCATCGCCGGGGCGACGAGGATCGGGCAGCGCGCGGCCAGCACCGTTACACTCAGCAGGTCGTCGCCCAGCCCGTGCGCGATGCGCGCAATGGTGTTGGCCGTCGCCGGGGCGATCATCAGCAGGTCGGCCTCGTGCGCCAGCCGCACGTGTGAGATGTGCGTGCTGGGTCCATTGCGCGAGTCGGTAGCCCACATGGTCGTGTAAGCGGGCCGCCCGGTCAGCGCGGAAAACGTCAGCGGCGTCACGAAGCGCTGCGCCAACTCAGTCAGGATGGTGTCGACCTGCACGCCGAGCTGCGTCAATTGGCTTGCCAGTATCGCCGCTTTGTAGGCGGCGATAGAGCCCGTCACACCCAGGATAATGCGCTTTCCGCTCAGGATAGTGTCCGTCATGGATGTGCTCCCGGCGGCGGCGCGATGCCCACCAGCAGCACCAGCCGCTCCATACCCCGATTCTCGACGCCGTGCCCGATACCCGCGGGTGCCCAGACCACGTCGCCGGGCCCGGCCTCATACGGTTCGTCGTCGACGACAAACCACCCCCTGCCTTCCATGACCACATACACCTTGTCTGCGTCGGCGTGATCGTGGTACGGCTGCGTCTGACCCGGCTCAAGGCAGTTCAGCCCGACCATCATCTGCGCGCCTTCGAATAACGTTGCCTTGTAGTGCTTTCCCTCTCGGGTGCCAACGTGCTGGCTATAGTGGGTCACCTGATCGCTGCCGGAAGGTACCATATTTGCCCCTCTTTTCGCCAACGGCCCTACGAGCGTATGTGACCGTTGCCGACCACGATCCATTTATACGTCGTCAGCTCACGCAGGGCCATTGGACCCCGTGCGTGCAGTTTCTGCGTGCTGACGGCCACCTCGGCCCCCAGCCCCAACTGCGCGCCGTCAGTGAAGCGCGTCGAGGCGTTGACGTACACCACCGCCGAGTCGACCATGTCGACGAAGCGGTCGGCGTGAGCCTGATCGCGCGTGAGGATACCATCCGAATGGCCGGTGCTGTGCGCCTGAATATGGGCGATGGCCTCGCTCATCTCACCGACGACCTTCAACCCCAGCACAAGCGACAGCCATTCCGTGTCCCAGTCATTGGGGCCGGCAGGTTGCACCCCGTCGACTCCGGTCAGCAGCCCCATCGCTTCTGCGTCCGCACGGAACGTCACGCCATCCGCAGACAGCCGCTCGACAAGGCGCGGCAGGAAAGCGGCAGCTACCTCGCGGTGCACCAGCACTGTATCGAGCGCGTTGCACACTGTCGGGCGCTGAGTCTTGGCGTTGTGGATCACGTCGAGCGCGCAGTCAAGATCGGCGCTCGAATCGACAAACAGATGGCAGATGCCGATCCCGCCGGTTATGACCGGGATGGTGGCATTCTCGCGGCAGAAGCGGTGCAGCCCCGCCCCGCCCCGCGGGATGATCATGTCCACGTAGCGGTCGAGGCGCAGCAGCTCGGTGACCCGTGCGCGGTCGGGATCGTCGATGCTCTGCACCAGATCGGCGGGCAGGCCCGCCTGCTCCAGCCCGCGCCGGACGCAGTCGGCCAGCACACGGTTCGAGAATACGGCCTCTTTGCCGCCGCGCAGGATCGCGGCATTGCCGCTCTTGAGCGCCAGCGCCGCCACGTCGACCGTGACGTTGGGGCGCGACTCGTAGATGACGCCCAGCACGCCGATGGGCGTGCGTCGCTTGCGGACGCGCAGCCCGTTGGGCAGCATGCGCGCCTCGAACTCCTCACCGACCGGGTCGGGCAGTTCAGCCACTTTGTGCACGTCGGCGGCGATGGTCTCCAGGCGTACGGGCGTCAGCGCCAGCCGGTCGATCAACGCGTCAGTCAGGCCGGCAGCCTGACCTGCCGCCACGTCCTCGCGGTTGGCGTCGAGAATCGCGGCCTGCGCCTCGCCCAGCACCTGCGCGATGGTCTCGAGCGCGCGGTCCTTTTGCTGCGTGGGGGCAGTCGCCAGAACACGCGTCGCAGCCTTCGCGCGGCGGCCCATGTCGTCCAGGCTGATCATCCCGTGTCCCATCTGCTAGTCCGACCAGGGGGCCGGGGTGCGCACCCAGCGATGCGCGCGCAGCTTATCCAGCAGGCCGCCAGGCAGGCCGCGGCCATCGCTGGTGGCAATATTAGCCTCGACGTGTTTGGGTTTGCGCATGCCGGGGATGATGGTGCTGACGGTGGGATTTTCCAGAATGAAGCGCAGCGCCATCTCGGGCAGCGTCATGCCTGCGGGCAGCAACGGCCTGAGGGCCTCGGCGCGCCTCACCGACTCGCCCAGGTTTTCCGGCCCGAAGTAGGTGTTGCGCCAGTCGTCGGCGGGCCACGTGCTGTCGAGTGTCAGGTTGCCGGTCAGCGATCCCTCGTCGAACGGCACGCGGGCGATCACGCCGATGTTCAGCTCGTCGCACACCGGGAACAGCTCGTCTTCGGGGTTCTGGTCGAAGATGTTGTAGATCACCTGAACCGCATCGACGTGCCCGGTGCGCAGTGCCCGGATGGCGTTGGCCGGTTCCCAGCGGTTGATGCTGATGCCCATCGCCGCGATCATCCCCTGGCTCTTAAGGTCCGCGATGGCCTGCTGCCAGCTTTCGTCCTCTGCCCAGGAATCGTCCCACACGTGGAACTGCGTCAGGTCGATACAGTCCACGCCGAGGTTCTCCAGGCTCTTTTCGGTGTACTCAAAGATGTGGTCGCGCGGGAACACGTCATTCAGCGCATCACCAGGCCGGGCCGGCCATTTTTCGTTCAGCGGGGGAATCTTCGTCGCCACGTACAGCTTCTGGCCGGGGTGTGCCTTGACCAGCTTGCCCAGCAGTCGCTCGCTGTGACCGTCGCCATAAGCCCAGGCCGTGTCAAAGAAGTTGCAGCCCAGCTCTACTGACCGCTCCAGCGAGCGCATGGACTCCTCGTCGTTGGAGCCGGACCAGCCGCCCATGCCCCACATGCCATAGCCGACTTCGCTGACCCGCCAGCCGGTGCGTCCAAAGGTGCGATACTTCATGGGTGGCTCCTCTCTGTTTGCGTTCAGGACAGGCTCATGTACCGCTGCAGCGTCTAAGCGTTTGACCGAAAGGATTTTCGGTCAAACGCTTAGACCAGCACCAGATGATCGCGGTGGATGACCTCATCGCCGTAGGTGTAGCCCAGCCGCTCGGCGATAGCGTCAGAATGCAGGCCGGCGATGTGCTCCAGGTCGGCGGCGCTGTAGTTGGCAAGCCCGCGCGCGATCTCTGCGCCATCCGGGCCGGCCACGCCGATCATCACGCCGCGCTCAAATGCTCCTTCGACGCCCACTACGCCGACCGGCAGCAGGCTGGCCCCACCCAGCCGCAGCGTGCCCGCCGCGCCCGCGTCGACCAGCACACGGCCCTGCGGCTGCTCGGAGAGCATCCAGCGCTTGCGGCTCTCGACACGAGTGCTGGTCGCCTGAAACCACGTGCCGATACTGCGCCCATCCGCGCCGACGAGGTCAAGCAGCACGCTAGGGCGCGACCCCTGCGCGATGACGACCTCCGTACCGCTGCGCGTGGCAAGCTGCGCCGCCTGCACCTTGGTGAACATCCCACCGGTGCCCAGCGATGTTCCCGCTCCGCCCGCGAGGTTCCACAATGCTTCGTCGATATGCTCCACCTGGTTGATGAGCTTCGCGTCGGGGTCACTGCGCGGGTCGGTGGTGAACAGGCCGGGCTGGTCGGTCAGCAGGATCAGCAGGTCGGCGTCGACCAGGTTCGCCACCAGCGCTGAGAGGTTGTCGTTATCGCCCAGCTTGATCTCGTCGGTGGCGGTGGTGTCGTTCTCGTTGATGATCGGCACGACGCGGTGCAGCAGCAGCGCATCGAGCGTATCACGCGCATTGAGGTAGCGCTGGCGATTGCTGAAGTCGCTGCGTGTCAGCAGCACCTGCGCCACGTCGATGCCAAAGATGGCGAACAGGTCGGCGTAAGTGTGCATCAGCAGGGGCTGCCCGATGGCGGCCAGCATCTGCTTGGCCGGGATGTTGCGACCCAGGTCGGGGTTGCCAAGCTGCTCGCGCCCGGCGGCCATTGCCCCTGACGAGACGATCACCATTTCGCGGCCCTGTTCGTGCAGAGTGGCCACCTGCTGCGCAGTCTCAAGCAGCCGGCGCGGATTCAGGTGCGATGTGCCCGCCGTCAGCACGCTGGTGCCCAGCTTGACGACGAGACGCTGGTGTGTCTGGGCACCTTGCATTCTCATGACATCACCATTCTGGCAGGGAAGTCTCCGTTATGCTCACGAGGAGATTTTACACAATTCGGGCGGGCAGACCAAGTTTGGCGTGGATGTGGGGAAAAAGCGAAGCGGGGCAGACGATGCTGCCCCGCTTCTTGCTAAGTATAAGTCCGACGCGAACTAGATCGCGTTGACGATATTGCTGAAGACGTTGCCGATGGCCGGGCCAAGCAGGGCCAGGATCACGATAACGACAACAGCGACCAGGACCAGGATCAGAGCGTACTCTACAAGGCCTTGACCCTCTTCACGAGGCATGAACAACATAGTCTTAACTCCTTCGCAATCGTTGTACGATATAAAGAACAACTCCATCATACATGACTTAGGGGGGGCGCGCAAGTAGGTAATATTACCCATATGACAAACACGGTCATATTCATATAATTCAGGCGCGGGGACGGCGCCCTGCATAAAAAGACATCCAATCTGGCTCAGTGTGATGGACCGTTTCAAGCGTGCCAAACGCGCTGCCAAGCTCGCCCGGCTCCAGCAGATACCGGCGCGATACTTCCGGGTGCTGCTCCGCCCAGCGCCAGTTCAACGTCGCGTACAGCAGCAGCCCATCGGGTTTGAGCGCGCGCTCAAGAGCCGGAAACAGGCGGCGCTCCAGAAAACGGAACACACACACCAGGTCAAACCGCCCGGCAGGGATCGCGAAGTCATCCAGGTCAGCTTCGACGAACAACACGCTTCCCAGCACCCCAAACTGTCGGGCCTGCTGCACGCCGCTACGCAGCGCCACCCGGCTGATATCCACCGCTACAACACGATAGTCGCGCTGCGCCAGCCACAGCGCATTGTGGCCGGGGCCGCACGCCAGGTCCAGCGCCAGCGATGCGCCCGCGCCCGCCTGTGCGTACGTTTTGAGCAGCGGGAAAGGGCGGCGCTCATCACGCCGCGAGTCCTCGCGATAGCGCTGGTTCCAGCGTTCGCGATCTGCGTCTGTCATGCGGGCAGGTTGCGCGCGACCCCACGCAGCGCGTCGGCCATAGCGCTGGCGCTGGCGAAACGGTTCGACGGCGCGGAACTGATAGCGGCCATCACGATTTCCTCAAGCACCGGCGGCACGTCAGGGTTAACCGGGTGAAGCGGGCAGCCGTGGAACGTAAAGGGCGGGTAAAGTCGGGGGTCGCGCCGCGAGAGCATGTGATGCAGCGTCGCACCCAGCGCATAAATGTCTATCGATGGGGAGAGCACACCCTCGTACTGCTCCGGGGCGGCGTAGCCATCCGTGCCGAGCGGTGCGCACGCTCCCATGCGTGACAGCGGCTCAACGATCCCAAAATCGACCAGCCACACATCCTGCTGCCGGTCGATCATCACATTCGCCGGTTTCAGGTCTCTGAAGATCATCGGGTCAGGCCTGCTAGCGTGCAGATAGTGCAGGATGTCGCACAGCGCGATCCCCCAGCGCACAACCGTCTTGACTGGCAGAGCGCGGCGGTTGTCGGCGAGGATGTCGTCCAGATTCTCCCCGTCGACAAAATCCATAATCAGGTAGCCGTAGCGCCCGTCGACAAAGTAATCGCGCGTGGCCGGAATGCCACGATGCACCAGCCCGCGGATCAGCCGGCCCCGCGACAGAAAGTCCTCGGCCCCGTCGACTTCTCCGCCGTCGAGGATCATCGCCTTGACCGCGCAGCGGCCATCCACCGGACCGGCAGCGCCGTCGTGCGCCTCGTACAAGACGCTCACACCGCTGATATGCCGGGTACCGACAATCGTATAGCGGCTATTTAGCCGCGCATTCGATACTAACCGCTCGTGATCCATGCGACCTGAGCCGCCGGTAAACTGCTGGCGACCCTGTTGTCCCCCTGCTATAATTCGTCCTGCCAGCCCCAGTAGCTCAATGGACAGAGCGACCGCCTCCTAAGCGGTAGGTTGAAGGTTCGACTCCCTCCTGGGGCATTTGAGCATCCTCGCCGCAGTCAGAAATCTTCTTCGTCGGCAAACAGATCGTCAGCATACTCCTTGAGCACCTCGATCCGATCCGGGTCGAGTTTCTTTTGCAGCAAATAGCGCTCCAGCAACTCGCCGGGGGCCAGGCCCTCCGGGCGCTCGACACCTAACCGCGCCCGCACCGGGTAGTCGATGTCGCGCTGGATGGCCGCCACAAACGCCGCGTCACCAAGCCCCGCCTCGATATCGCGGTCGCGTATGAGCGGCTCATTTTCAGGCGTTGCGGTGATAATCACGCGCACCACTGCGTCGGACACGTCATGCTTGGCGATCTCCTTCAGGACAGCCTCGGTGGGCTGGCTGCTGCCGCGCACGTCGGCGCGGATGGTCAGAAAAGGCCGCGCCGGCAGCTCGACGTATTCGTAGGTCGTTTCGCCCCGCATCAGGCTCACCCAGCAGAACCCCTTAGGATCCCCCTCCTCGCCAAAGTCGATGCGCTCGGTGCTGCCGCTGTATACTACTGGCGGGTAGCTGCCCAGATTGAGGTCCTGATGGAAGTGGATGTGCCCCAGTGCGACGTAATCCCACACCGGGTCGGCGAGCGTGCTCTTGAGCACCGACACGTCGCGGCCCAGCATCACGCCCTGCTCCGACCCCAGCTTTGCGCCTGATACGCTGAAGTGGCCGGTCAGCACCGCCGGGATTTCCGGGTCTACCTCCGCGGAAAGGTTGCGGATCAGCATGTCGACCTGCTCGCGCAGCATCCCGTCAAGATCGCCAAGTCCCAATCCGCGTGTGTCGAGATCGGCCAGCAGGCGATTCCGCACCGGGTACGGCACCGTCGCCACCTGAACCGGCCCGCGCTTCGTCTCAATGCGATGCAGTTTGTCCTGGCGACCGACGATCACATTGTCAACGGCCAGCGTGTGGAAGATCTCGACCGACGACGCCTTCTGCGCCATCATCGGGATGTCATGATTGCCGACCAGCAGGACCACCGGGCACTGCTCGGCCAGCCGCTTGATGCGCCGGGCGAACTCGCGCTGAAAGGTGGGGCTGGGCTGCCGGTTCTTAAACGCGTCGCCGGCGAAAATGGCGAGGTCGGCATCGTTTGCCTCGGCATACTCGACGATGTCGGTCAGCCGCCGCAGAAAGTCCATCACCCGGCTGCTGATGCCAGTGGCCGGGTCGGTTTTCCCGTAGTTCTCTATGCCAATATGGACATCGGCAAAGTGCAGCAGTCGAATGGGATCAGGCATCGTTCCTCATTTGTGGCCAGAAACATTCAGCGATACAAACCGGCGCGCAGGTCGGGCGCGCGCTCATGGCAGCTCGGGCCACCACCAGCGCCGGATGCGCGACCAGATCACCCGCCACACCAGCAACGCCAGCGTGCTGAAGACCGCCGCGACGGCCATGAATACCCACACGATGTGCGTGCCCAGCCACAGCGCGCGGAAAGCCACGCCCAGCGGCGCGGCCACAAATCCTGCCAGCAGCGTCCGCCAGATCACGCGGGTCAATGGAAATAACGCCTTGCCACGATACATGCCGAGCACCATACCTACCAGCAGCCACGACAGCATGAAAGGGGCGGCAGTGTTCAGCACAGCCAGCAGCGGCCCCTGGGTGGTCAGCTCTTGGTGGCTGGCACGGCCTATGATGGCAAAGATCACCAGCGCGATCAGGTCGCCGACAGCCAGCACGATCAGCTCCCACCGGGGCAGCCATTCCGGGTCGGAACTGGTATTCCCGGCCTGCGATTCGGCAGGTGACTCCAATGTCTCGTCGTCTGTCATGACCCTGAGTATACCATCGGTGATCCGGTCCGCCAGCGGGGACTCGTCGCGTGTGTTTCCGGCAGGCGTTGCGAAGCGATTCCCCTGGTAGCGGTTCCTACATATTATGGTACAATAAACTCGCTTTACCGGTGTCAATGTGCGCTCACTTTCTCCTAGATTTTGTGGCTGGTCGGGAGCTACATAAACAGATGAGTGATTGGCCTGCTGACAATTCTGTCCAGTACCAGGTCGCACGCTGTGTTGGCAGCCTCCCTGTCGAAACACGCCGGTCCCTGTCAGGTGATACACCCCGTATCGTAGACCAGATTGAGCGGCTGCTGTACGTCAACCAGCACCGCATCCCTAGCCCAGCCGGCGGCGCCGACCCACAGACCGGCATCCCGGATGCCTATATCTACCGAATCATCGACTGCCTGATCGTGGAGTGGCCGCGCATCCAGGCACTGATGAACAATCAACATGACGCATGGGCCAGGGTGATCTCGCTGGTTTCCAACCATACCCAGAAAAAACTGAGCAGCTACCGGGATCGGATCGGCTCTGCCCGCTATCCTCTGCTGCTGCAAGACGTGACCAGCCATTGCACGATGGAGCTCTGGCAGAATCTGGACCGTTATCCTTTTGACACGACATTTGATAGCTGGGTATATAAGTTCGTGCAGTTTGAAGTCAGCAGTGTTTGCAGGTACGCCGATTTTCGCAACGACCTGGCCCAGTCGCTCGACGAGCCCCTGTTTGACTCACCGGACTTGCCCACCCTGGGCGACATCATTCCCGACGGGAGGTCTGCGCACTCCTTTGAGCAGGCGGAGCGCAGTATGTTCCTCGAAGCAGGTATCGCGCATCTCGGCGAGCAGCACCAGCAGCTCATGGAACACCTGCGCCAGGGGATGACCACCAAAAAGGCTGCGGAGGAGATGGGCATCGAGATCCGGCTGGCCTACAGATTGCACCGGGAGGCCATTCAATTTTTGCGTGCCTTTTTCGCAGGGGACAGGGACAAGAACTGATGGCAAAATTGCACCGTTTGATTGGCAACCGCGAGCATTGGGCTATCCGCGATCTGCTGGATCGGTACGCCGATCTGCTCGAAACAGGCGAGGATGCCGAAGGCCAGTATCCACAAGTCGCCGAGCATCTGGTCACCTGTGCCGACTGCCGCGACCTGTTGTTCGGCATTGTGGCGCATGAGATAAACGAGGAAGTGCCGCCGGCTATCACCGTCGACGATCTGCCCTTCTTGCAGACTGAAGCCATACAAATGTGCTTTGTCCGGCCAGGCAGCACCACCGGGGCATTCGAGATCAAGCTGACCATCCCGCTAGTCACCGAGTCGCTGCCCACACGCTCGGAGGGTCCGCTGCCCACCAGGGGATTCCGGCCTATACAGCCCGGCGGGCGGCTGCTGTATTATGATGTGGTCCCCCTCGGCGACCAGGAAGTCGACGTGATGTTGATGCTAAACAACGCCGAGATGCCTTGCTGCTACGCGATTACCGGTGTGCTGGACAACGATTCGCTCCCAGCGCTTATCTATGCGCGGCTGTACGTTGGCGATGATCTGTATTTCGCCGAGGTGCGCGGCGGCCAGGTAATCTTCGAGAACGTGGCGATTGACGACGACCAGAAGCAAATCTCCATTACGCTTGAAACGCCAGATTGACCGGCCTGATATGCGTTGACCCTGTATGAGCCCTGACACCGCTGCCCTCCATTCGCGGCTGGCATCCGTCGACACGATCCTGGTACCTATTGCGCACGTTCAAGTCGCTTGCGAGGCAGGCCGCGATGACCTCTCCTCTCTGCTGGCCTCTGACCCCGCCGAGTACCTCGCCCAACTGAGCGCCGATGCAGCCGCCAATCCGATACTCACCGCAGCGCGCGCACTGGGCGCGGTCGATGCGCTGCCGGATGGTGAGCCATCCCTCGCGCGCGCGCGCGCATCGACGGCGTTGGGCTTTGCGTTGTGCTGGTGGGGCTACTACCCTGAGGCGGATCGCTGGCTTGGCGATGCGGTCCCGATGCTGGAGTCCCATGGGCTGGCGATCGAGCCGCTGTATGTGCACTGGCACCGGGTGCTGTGCCAGCGCGCGATGCGCCATACGCCAGACTCGGCCCGGTCGCTACTCGCCATCGCTGGCAATCTTGAAGCAGGAGGGCAGGATGCCCCCGCCATGATGTGCCGCCAGACCGCCCTGTCAGATTTGCAGTCCGGCGCGCACACCGATGAACGGATCCGCCTCTCCGCCGAGACGCTCGCCTTTTTTGAGGCGCACGAGATGCGCGTCCACGCCGGTATTGGGCGCGTCATGCAGATCTTCGACCACTTCAGCGCGTCGACCCTGAAGAATATCCCGCCGCTGCTCGACGCGGCAGAGGCGCTTTTCAAAGAGGCCGATGCACAAGCCCTGCTGGCGTTCACCTGGATGTATCGGGGCATCTATCACAACCACACACGTGAGATTGAGCAGGGAGTTCACTGGCTAAACACCGCCATCCGGCAGGCGCAGCGGCTAGCCCATGCTTATTATGAGGTCCGCGCCCTGCTCGACCTGATCAGCCTGTACTACAACCAGGGCAACATGATGATCAGCCAGCGGCTGTACGAACAGGCTCGCCCGCTGGCCGAGCAGGTCGGGATCAGCTACGTGCGGGCCAGCAGCGAGGGCAACGCCGGCCTGATTGCCTTCCAGCGCAGCAATTATGCGCAGGCGGAACATCATTTTCGACTGGCCCGGCGCCTTTTCGCGCGGGATGGCTACGAACCAAACTCTGCCCTGATGCAGATCAACCTGGGGGTCGTCGCGCGGCGGAGGGGCCAGTTCTCCGAATCGCTGCGGCTACTGCACATCGCCCGAGAGAAACTGTCCCCTTACTCGAGACACCCGTTTACGGCCATTGCCGAATACGACATCGGCAAGACCTACGCCGCGTTCGCCTACCTGGAGCCGGCCATCGAGCATCTCCAAACCAGCATCGAGATCGCAGAGCGGGCGAACACGCCGGCGGTCGCGGCGCAGTCGGCGATGTACCTCGCCCAGATTCTGGCCGAGCGCGGGGAGTTCGCGGAGGCGTACGCACGGCTTGAGCAGGGCCGCAAATGGGCCACGGCTGCCGGGCAACTGTACGACGTGGCCCTGTGCGAGCGCATACGGGCCGGCGTGCTGCTGCGCGAGGGAAACGGCGCGGCGGCGCTGCACGCCTACCAACACAGCGCCGAAGCCCTGGCCGGGCTTGGCCGCACAGAAGCCGCCTGGGAAGCGCAGATCGGCGCTGCCGCCGCGCACCTCGCGCTGAGCCAGCCGGATCAGGCCGCCGCCGCACTGACGCAGCTCAACACTGCCGAACTGCCGCCTATCCTGAGCTGGCGCTATCACGCCTTGGCCGCGCAGATCGAGGCCCAACAGGATCACCCGACACAGGCGATTGAGTTGTACCTCGAATCGCTGAACCGCATCCGCGCCGCACGGCGCAGCCTGGGCAACGAAGAAGAGATCGGCCACTTCGTGCTGGCCCTCCAGCCAGTGTTCGAAGACGCCTTTGAGTTGGCCGCAGCGCACGACGAGCCCCGCAGCGCGCTGCGCATCGCCGAGCTGTACGGCGCGCAGCTACTCAACACGCGCCTGGGTCGCCCTCACGCTGAAGATAATGCCGCCCTCCCGGACTTGCCCGAACGGTTGGCAGCAGCGCTCTCGGCGCAGCTTGGCGACAACTGGACGGTGCTGCGCACCATGTGGCACCGGGACAACCTGTGGCTGTTTGTGTTGACGCCTTCCGGCTTGTCCAGCCATTTCATCCCGCTTGAGGGGCCGGTGCTGCGAGCGCTCATGACCTGCGCCTCGCCGGATGATTCGTGGAGGCGGCTGATCTACCTGGGAGATCTCGCCGACCGGTGACGATTCGACCGCCCGCAGCGCCGACCACCGTCGCCGCCTGTATGAGGCGCTCATCCCGGCGGAGGTTCGCCGCCGGCTTGCGCCCGACCACACGCTGATCGTCGTGCCGTCTTATCAACTTCACGGGCTGGCCTTCCAGGCGCTGCTCGACGGCGACACTCACCTGATCGAGCAGACACAAATCGACTATGCGCCGTCGCTGGGGGTGCTGCTGGGGATGCTGGAGCGCGGCCAGCCGAATGGGGCGCAGCACGACGGGCTGATCGTCGCCCAGTCGACTTTCACCCAGCCCGGCTACGACGACCTGCCACACGTCGAGGCCGAAGCGCAGGCCATCCGACAGCAGAGTGCCCGCAGCCGGCGGCTTGAGTCCAGTGAGATCACGCGCGACCGACTGAACGGCATGGGGCGGTCGGGGGAGATGGCCCGCTACAGGTGGCTGCACTTCGCCACTCATACCCGTTATGACGCCGAGACCGGCGCCTTTACCGGGCTGCTGCTGGGCTCCGGGGCGATTAACGTCGAGGATATCAAACGCTGGCGGCTGGGCGCCCGGCTGGTGACGCTGTCCGCCTGCCAGGGTGGCATGGGGCGCTGGTTCTACGGCGACGAGATCGTCGGGCTGGCACAGGCATTCATCGGGGCCGGTGCACAGTCGGTGATCGCCAGCCTGTGGCTGACGGCAGATCGCCACACGGCCGACCTCATGCCCATACTGTATGCCCGTCTTGACGACGAAGGGCCGGTCGCTACGCTGGCATGCATGCAGCGCAGCGCCATCGCGAGCGGCCTCGAACCCTACTTCTGGGCACCGTTCAGCGTCTTTGGCCAGCCCTGACACAAGGCAAAAGAGAGAGCGACCTTTCGGTCGCTCCTCGCTCGGGTTGCGGCTAGACGGGCCCGGGGCCGCCACCGCCGCCGGTCGGTCCACCGGAGACACGGGTATTCATGGCACGCTCCTTCTGAGCTGTATGCCCCGCCTGGGCGGGGGTGAACGTTCACATACAGTCTCAGCCAGGAGCAGGTGCGCCCCTATAGTGGATCGGACACGCTTCGGACAGAAAACGGACAGGCCGCCGGTGAGTGGCCTGTCCGCAGCTATATCGCGGGGCAGCCCTCGCAATCTCGGCCTGCCGTGTTACAATTCCGGCGTTATGCTGGCATATACGCTGATCCGAATCACGGTCTGGAGGATCCTGGCAGTGAGCCAACCGCTATCGTTACAGGACGTTATCATTCGCCTGCAAGAATTCTGGGCCGCGCAGGGCTGCGTCATCTGGCAGCCGTACTACGTGCAAGTCGGCGCGGGGACGTATAACCCTGCCACCTTCCTGCGCGTGCTGGGCCCTGAGCCGTGGAATGTGGCCTATGTCGAGCCATCCATTCGCCCCGACGATGGCCGCTTTGGCGATAACCCCAACCGCATGTCGTACTTCTATCAGTACCAGGTGATCCTCAAGCCGGACCCCGGCAACCCACAGGAGATCTACCTTCAGAGCCTCGAAGCGCTGGGCATCGACCGCCGCCAGCACGACATTCGCTTCGTAGAAGACAACTGGGAGTCGCCGGTGCTGGGCGCGTGGGGGCTGGGCTGGGAGGTGTGGCTCGACGGGCAGGAGATCACGCAGTTCACCTACTTCCAGCAGGCTGGCGGGCAGGACCTGCCGTTGCCGTCTGTCGAGATCACCTACGGCATTGAGCGCATCGTGCTGGCGCTGCAAGGCGTCAACGCCGTGTGGGATATCGACTGGGTGGGCGGGCTGACCTACGGGGACGTACTGCTCCAGCAGGAGATCGAGCACTGCACCTACTACTTCAACGTGGCCGACGTCGACGCGCTGCGGGCGGTGTTCATCACCTACGAGCAGGAAGCGAAACGCGCGCTGGACTATGAGCCGCCGCTGGTCATGCCGGCGCACGACTACGTGCTGAAGTGCTCGCACCTGTTCAACATCCTCGACACACGCGGTGCGATCGGTGTGGTAGAGCGCGCCGACTACTTCAAGCGAATGCAGCGGCTGGCCGCCCGGGTCGCCGACGCATACGCCCGGCAGCGCGCCGCGATGGGCTACCCGATGCTGCCCGCCGGCTGGCAGGTCCACGCCGAAACCGGCGTGCTGGCCGTCCCGGCGGTCGCGCCGCCGGAGCCGCCGCGCGGCAAGTACCCTGTAAAGCCCGCGCTGTTCCTGCTGGAGATCGGCGTGGAAGAGCTGCCCGTCGCCGACCTCGACTCGGCGCTGGCGCAGCTTGAGCAGGCCGTCCCGGCGGCGCTCGATGATCTGCGGCTGGAATACGATTCAGTGACCGTCAATGGCACGCCGCGCCGCCTCGTCATCAGGGTGGAAGGGCTGTCGCCCAGCCAGCGCGCCGAGGAGAGCGTGCGGCGCGGGCCGCCGGTGCGGGCTGCATTCGACGTCGGCGGCAAGCCGACCAAAGCGGCGGAGGGCTTCGCCCGCAGCCAGGGCGTCGACGTGGCCGACCTGGAGCGGCGCGAGATCGACGGCGGTGAGTACGTGGTCGCGGTGGTGCGGGACGCGGGCCTGCCGGCTGCCGAGGTGCTGGCTGGGCTGCTGCCGGACCTGATCGCCGGCATCCACTTCGACAAGTCAATGCGTTGGAACGAGACAGGCGTGGCCTTCTCGCGCCCGATCCGCTGGCTGGTCGCGCTGCTGGGCAGCGAAGTTGTGCCGTTCGTCTACGCCGGCGTCCACTCGGGCCGTACGACGCGCGGCACGCGCCTGCTCGGCTCGCCGGATATTGAGATCGAGGATGCTGCTGCTTACGCCGATTTGCTGCGCGGGGAAGGCATCCTCATCGACCGTGCGGAGCGGCGAGCAGCGATCAAGAAGCAGGTCGACGCGCTGGCGAAGCAGGCAGGTGGCAGCGTCACAGACGATCCCGGCCTGCTGGACGAGGTGACCAACCTCGTTGAGCAGCCGACCGCGCTGCTGGGCTCGTTCGCCGAAGAGGACCTTGAGCTGCCGGACGTGGTGCTGATCAGCGTGATGAAGAAGCACCAACGCTATTTTGCGGTGGTCAACAAGAAGGGCAGTCTGCTGCCGCACTTCATCGCCGTGCGCAACGGCGACGACCAGCACCTCGACAGCGTCATCACCGGCAACGAGCACGTCATCCGCGCCCGCTTTGCCGATGCGCGCTTCTTCTATAACGAGGACATCCAGAAGCCGCTGGAAGCCTACCTGCCCGGCCTGCAACTGCTGACCTTCCAGGAGGACATAGGTTCCTACTACGACAAAGCGGCGCGGCTCGAAGGGTTGACCGCGCGGCTGGGCGGGCTGCTGGGCATCGAGGACGAGAGCGGTGACATGGATCTGGCGATCCGCGCCGCGCGGCTGGCCAAAGCCGATCTCGTCACCAGCCTGGTTGTCGAGATGACGTCCTTGCAGGGCACGATGGGCCGCATCTACGCGCTGCGCTCCGGCGAGCAGCAGATCGTCGCCGACGCCATCGGCGAGCATTACCAGCCGCGCACTGCCGGCGATTCGCTGCCGCAGACGCCGGCGGGGATCGCCGTCGCGCTGGCCGACCGCTTCGACAGCCTGGTAGGGCTGTTCTCGGTCGGCTTGCAGCCCACTGGCTCCGCCGACCCCTATGGGCTGCGCCGCGCCGCGCTGGGCGTCGTGCAGATTCTCGTCGGCCACGGCATCGACCTCGACCTGCGCGAGGTGATCGAGTGGGCGGCGTGGGGCTACACCCGCGCGCTGGGCGAGAACTTCATCTCCGACGAAGTCAA
Source organism: uncultured Chloroflexia bacterium (assembly GCA_963787375.1). GTDB lineage: Bacteria > Chloroflexota > Anaerolineae > Aggregatilineales > UBA3940 > CAWBCR01. The sequence goes on from CAWBCR010000011.1 coordinate 47,390, forward strand.
AGGCCGCCGTGCTCGACTTCGTCGTCGGGCGTCTGCGCGGCCTGCTGCTCGACACATTCCGCTACGACGTGGTCGAGGCAGTGCTGGCCGAGCAGGGCCACAATCCCACCCGCGCCCGCGTCTACGCCGAGCAGCTTTCCGCGTGGGTCGCCCGCCCCGACTGGCCGCCCCTGCTCGACGCCTACGCGCGCTGCGTGCGCATCACCCGCGGCCAGGATCAGCAGTACAAGCTGGCCCCCAAGCTTTTCGCCGAGCCCGCCGAGCAGGACCTGTACGACGCCTACCAGCAGGCCGCCAACTCGCTGGGCGACACGCCTGACGTCGATACCTTCCTTACGACGTTCGAGCCGCTCGTCCCGGCCATCTCCACCTTCTTCGCCCCTGCCGAGGAGGGCGGCGTGCTCGTAATGCACAAAGACGCAAAAATCCGTGCGAACCGCCTCGCCCTGCTCCAGCACCTTGTCGCGCTGGCGGGCGGCGTCGCCGACTTCTCGCGGTTGGAAGGGTTCTAGCGCGACAGGAGGATGCGAGGACTTGCCCCCCGCGCCCCCACAGGGGACACAGTCCCCTTGACCCCGTTCCATCGATACGCTCTACTAATGACAGGCTCCAACGAGAGAACGCCGACCGGCGGTCGGCGTTCTCTCGTTCATTGGGGGTGCAGGGGCCGCTGGCCCCTGCCAGGGCTTCAGGGGCAGAGCCCCTGAGCCGTTAATCCTTCTTCATCATCGGGATCTTCAGATCGTTCTCTGTGGCAAACTCAATCGCCTCCTCGTAGCCCGCGTCGGCATGGCGAATGACGCCCATCCACGGGTCGGCGGTGAGGACGCGCGCCAGGCGGGCGGCGGCTTCCGGCGTGCCATCGGCGACGATGACCTGCCCGGCGTGTTGGCTGTAGCCGATGCCGACGCCGCCGCCGTGATGGAACGATACCCACGTCGCGCCGCCGACGGCGTTCAGCGCGAAGTTGAGCAGCGGCCAGTCAGAGATGGCGTCGGAGCCATCCTTCATGCCTTCTGTCTCGCGGTTAGGCGAGGCGACCGAGCCCGCGTCGAGGTGGTCGCGGCCAATGACAATCGGCGCGCTAACCTCGCCGCTGGCGACCATATCGTTGAAGGCCAGCCCGGCCTTGATGCGCTCGCCGTAGCCCAGCCAGCAGATGCGCGACGGCAGCCCCTGGAAGTGCACCTGGTCCTGCGCCATCTTGATCCAGCGCGTCAGGTGCTCCTGCTCTGGGAACAGCTCCATGATCTTGGCGTCTGTAGCGTAGATATCCTCCGGGTCGCCGGAGAGCGCCACCCAGCGGAACGGCCCCTTGCCCTCGCAGAACAGCGGGCGGATGTAGGCCGGCACAAAGCCCTGATAGGTGAAGGCATCCTTCACGCCGGCGTCGAAGGCGCGCTGGCGCAGGTTGTTGCCGTAGTCAAACACAACCGCGCCCCGGTTGTGCATCTCGACCATCGCGGCGCAGTGGGCGGCCATGGTGCGCATCGACTCACGCTGGTAGGCCTGCGGGTCACGCGCGCGCAGGGCAACGGCCTCGTCAAGCGTCATGTGGTTGGGCACATACATCAGCGGGTCGTGCGCGTTGGTCTGGTCGGTAACCATGTCGGGCAGCACGTTGCGCTCCAGCAGTTCGGCGAACACGTCGGCGGCGTTGCCGATCAGGCCAATCGAGACGCCCTCGCCGCGCGCCTTGTATTCGTCGACCATCTTCAGCGCGGTGTCCAGGTCCTCGACCACCACGTCGACGTAGCCGGTGTCGAGGCGGCGCTGGGCGCGGTGCGGGTCGACCTCCACGATCAGCCCTACACCCTCGTTCATCTTGATCGCCAGCGGCTGCGCGCCGCCCATCTCGCCCAGGCCCGCCGTCAGCACGAACTTACCTTTGAGCGATTTGTCGGGCCCGTAGTGCTTGCGGGCGGCAGCGGCGAGCGTCTCATAGGTGCCCTGCAAAATGCCCTGCGTGCCGATGTATATCCAGGAGCCGGCGGTCATCTGACCGTACATGATCAGCCCTTCGCGCTCCCATTTGTCGAAGTTCTCCTGTGTGGCCCAGGCCGGGACGATGTTGGAGTTGGCGATGATGACGCGCGGCGCGTCCCGGTGCGTGCGCAGCACGCCCACCGGCTTGCCCGACTGTACCAGCAGCGTCTCGTCATCTTCGAGGTTGCGTAGCGACTCGAGGATCGCGTCGAACGCTTCCCAGTTCCGGGCCGCCTTGCCGCGCCCGCCGTAGACGATCAGGTTGTCGGGGTCCCCGGCCACATCCGGGTCGAGGTTGTTCTGGATCATGCGGTAGGCAGCTTCCTGAAGCCAGCCCTTGCATGTCAGGTCGGTGCCGCGCGGCGCGTGGATGACGCGCTTTCCCTTGTCGGTCATGGTTTATCCTCTCTCACTGATATGCCTGCCGCCCCGCTGCCGGGTACACTTGGCGTGCGCGGCAGCTCAGGCAGGTTGGCCTTTCGCACAGCATGAAGTTGGGGTCCTGATGGATGCGCTGCTCGGCATAGACCAGCAGCGGTTTGAGCGGGATGAGCTCGCACCGCGCGAGCCCGATCTGCGTCACGGTGGTGAGGTCGGTCAGGTCGTTCCAGATGGCGTTGAAGCCCTGCATACAGCCGGGGATATTGGGCAATTCTTCGATATCGTTGAGGGTCAGCGCCCAGCGGATGAACGCCTTTCGCCCGGCACGCTGTTCGGCCAGGTGCAGCGCGTAGTTCTCACGCTGATCGACACCGATCAGCAGCACTGCGCCGTCACGTGCCTCCAGCCACGCAATTGGCGAGAGCGGGTTCTGGCGGGTCTGACTGGCCAGTACCTCACGCGCGTGCGGCCCCTGTGCCACAAATGATAGGATTGGGTGAATGCTGCGCAGCGTGTGCGGGCTGGCGCGCAGCGCCTCGGCGACCGCGCCGCAGTCGGGATGCACCGGCAGGTCGGGCCGGAAGATCTCGGCGCGGGCGTTGGCCTCATCGCCTGAACCATAGACAATGGCGTTGCGCGGCGGCCCGTCCTGTGGGATGACCTGCGTCTGGTAGGTAAAGGCCGGCATGACGACTGTCCCAGCGGCGGACAGGATCGCCCCGGCGACGGCTGGCGGTCCGCCCGCGACCTCTCCCAGCGCGGTCATGTTGACGTGCGCGATGAGGTCCAGGTGCTCACCAATTCCCAGATCGTGGATCAGCTTCTCGCGGATGATAATATCGGTCAGCTTGTCGGCCATAGGCTGCGCTGCTACTTCCCTTTCCATTCGGCAGGCCGCTTGTTGACGAAGGCGTCCATGCCCTCTTTCTGGTCCTCGCTGCTGAACAGGAAGTAGAAGTTGCGCCGTTCGTAAGCCAGCCCTTCTTTGAGCGTCATTTCGTATGCCTTATTGACCAACTCTTTGGCAAGCCGGATCGCCAGCGGCGCGCGTGCGGCGATCTCGTTGGCCAGGTTCAGCGCCTCGTCGAGATAGCTCTCGACCGGGTAGACGCGGTTCGCCAGCCCGAACTGGTAGGCTTCCGGGGCGGCCAGGCGGCGGTCGTTGAGGATTATCTCCATCGCCAGCGCCTTGCCCACCGCGCGGATCAGGCGCTGCGTGCCGCCTGCGCCGGGGATCACGCCCAGGTTGATCTCTGGCTGCCCGAACACCGCCAACTCGCTGGCGACGATCATATCGCACATCATGGCCAGCTCGCAGCCGCCGCCTAGCGCGATACCCGACACTGCCGCAATGACCGGCTTCTTCATCCCGGCGATGCGTTCCCATTCGCCGATGCGATCGCTGGTCAGCATCATGACCGACGTTGCGCCGGACATCTCTTTGATGTCAGCCCCGGCAGCAAAGACGCGGTCGCTGCCGGTGATGACCATTGCGCCGACAGCCGGGTCGGCGTCGAACGCCGCCAGCGCGTCGGCCAGTTCACGCATAAGCGCGCTGCTGAGGGCGTTCAGCGCACGGGGCCGGTTCAGCCGGATGAGGCCCACCCGGTCGTGGATTTCCGTCAGGATAAACTCGTAGGCCATCTCCGTTCCTTTCTGGGAGTGCGAGCCGCTATGCCAATCATAACACCCTGCGCCGCTTAACTCAACGGCACGCAGTCAAAGCGCGCTACAATTAGTGGGTCCCATTTGCCGAATAGTCTGTCTGCCTGCGAGAGTAAACGATGGCTGTCTTCAATCAATACTCATTTGTCTTTCTATCGATCTTCGCCGGGCTGATTCTGGCCGTCGGGCTGTGGCGCTGGCGCAAGCCGCCCGTTGCACTGCGCGCCGGGCTGATGGTGTTGTACATCGTTGGGATGGTGGGGCTGCATTTCGTCTCCCGCTACGCCGACACCTTTGATGGCAGCCTCGCCTCGGCGGACGCTATCCTGACCGACGGCAAGCCCACGCTGCTGATGCTGTATTCCAATTATTGAGCGGCCTGCAAAGCCGAGCTGCCTGCCGTGCGCGGGCTTCAGCCTAAACTCAACCGTGACGGGATCGACCTGCTGCTGGTCAGCATCCACGAGCCAACCGGCCAGGTGCTCACCGAGCGCTACAATTTCCAGCTTTCGCCGACCTTCATCATCTTTGACGGGGCCGGGCATGAGCTATGGCGCGGCAGCCGCGCGCCGTCGCTCGAACAGGCGCGGCAAATCACCGGATCGACCGGCGGATAATCAGCCGGCAGCCGGCTCGACCTGCTCGCCTGCGGCGTGGTGCGCCTCGCCGCGCGTCACCATGCTCATGCACAGCACCGCCACGACGAAGAACAGCGGGCCGGTCAGGAAGATGGTGCGATAATTGCTGCCGAACAGGTCGATGACATTGCCGGCAATGAATGGAGCCAGCGCTGAACCGGTCTGCGAGGCCAGGTAGTAGAGGCCGGTGTAGGTGCCCAGCAGCCGCGCATCGGTCGTCGTGTCGACCACCATGGGCAGCGAGTTGATGTTCACCAGCGCCCAACCGGTGCCGCCAACCGCCAGGATCACGCCGATGATCGTCGCGCTGTTGGCGAAAAAGCCCACCACCAACATCACGGCGAACACCACCAGGCCCAGCATGATCGTCTTGCGGCGGCCAAACCGCTCGCCGATGTAGCCCGCCGGGATGGCGAAGATGATGAAGGCCAGCCCGGCAATGCCGAACAGGGTCGGCGCGAAGCCCTCGCTGACGTGCAGCACGTTGACGGCGTATGACGTGAAGAACGTCCCCACCCCATCGTAGGCGATGAACCATGCGAAGATAGCCAGCAGCAGGAAGATCAGGCTGCGCCGCGATTCCCTGGGGATCACAGTGACGCCTTTCAATGCGCCGACAGCCTGCTCTTCTTCGCTCTCCTCGTGCGTGGCCGGATGCTCCAGGCTGTCGGGGTCGGGCTCCCTGACCAGGAAAAACAGCAGCGCTACCGCCAGGATCAGGATCGCCGCGCCGCCAATGAACGGCAGCAGCGGCGTGATGTTGAACAGCAGCGCCAGTCCGAACGATGCCACGATAAAGCCAATGCCGCCCATGAAGTTGATCACGCCGTTGGCCTTGCTGCGCAGCGGTGAGGGAATAAGGTCTGGCATCAGCGAGATCACCGGCGTGCGCAGCACAGCCATCGCCAGCAGCATCAGCATCGCGCCGCCCAGGAAGAAAGTAAAGGCGGCGGTATTGCCGGCCACACTGCCATTGAAGGCCGGGTTGATCATCCCGGCAGCAATGGGCAGCAGCACGAAGCCGAGCGCCCCCAGCGGCGCAGCCGCCACGATGAACGGGTAGCGTCGCCCGATGGGCGTGCGGACGCGGTCGCTCCACACGCCAATCAGCGGCAGGATGAAGATCGCCGCCAGGTTGTCCAAACCCATGATGATGCCCGTCGTGCGGGCGTTGAGCCCGAAGCCCAGCACGTGCCGGGTGCTTTCGAACCCAGCCCGCCCCGATTGCAGGAAGATCGGCACGAAGGAGTTGTAAAGCTGCCAGATCACGCTGATCCCGAAGAAGCCCAGGCCAATGAGAAAGGTCTTCTTCCAGTCGAGTTTCACGACAGGCTCTCCTTGATTCGGTTGGGGGTGCTTTCATAAATGGGAGATCGGCCACAAAGGTATGTTAACAGTATATGCGACATTTCGTAGAGGCGCAGCACCGATTTTGAGGCTGACGCCGCCACCTGAATCAAAAAGACGCCGGGCAGCACCCGGCGTCCTTCTCTCAGCCGTATCTAGCTGCTCTTGGGCAGCCGTGAGATGATCTTGGCAACCAGGTTATTGAGCGGCATCGACTGGAGCCAGATCTTGCCCGGCCCGCTCAGCGTCGCCAGGAAGATGCCCTCGCCGCCGAACAGGACGTTGCTGACGCCTTTGACTGGCTCGATGTCATACGACACGCTCGCCTCAAACATCGCGATGTGGCCAGGGTTGATGCGAATTTTCTCGCCGGCGGCCAGATCCATCTCGATGGTTTCGCCGTCGACCTCAAAGAACGCCACGCCCGGCCCGGTGACTTTCTGAAGGATGAAGCCCTCGCCACCGAACAGGCCTACGCCCAGCCGCTTCTTGAAGTGTACGGCCAGTTGAACGCCCTGCTGGGCGCACATGAAGGCATCGCGCTGGGCAATGATCGACTGCCGGCAGCCAGGTCGCGCGCCACGATGGAGCCGGGCGCTTCAGGCGTGAAGGTGACGGTCGCCTGGTCGGAGCTGGCGGTGTAGGTCGTCAGGAACAGCGACTCGCCTGCCACAGCACGGCCCAGGCCACCCAGCAGCCCGCCCGGCATATTGGTCTTCATGTCGACGCTGCCCCGGTACCACGACATCCCGCCGATTTCAGTAAAGACGGAATCACCCTGCATGAGCAGCACATCGAGCGCCTGCATCACGTTCCCGATATTCGGTATTTCATGGCTGGTTTGCTCCTTTAGGTCGGTTTCAAATCACTTTAACTGCGTGGGGATATTGCCTGTTAGCGTATCATCGTTGCCGGATCGAGGCAACTGCCTCGACGTGGTAGGTCTGCGGGAACATGTCCACCGGCTGCACGTCTTCCAACGCATAGCCGTGCTGCGCCAGGCGGTGCGCGTCACGCGCCAGCGTGGCGGGGTCACAGCTCACATACACGATGAGCGGCGCGTCCAGCCGGGCCAATTCGTCGATCACCTCAGGCTCCAGGCCGGTGCGCGGCGGGTCGACCACGACAGCGTCGAACGGCCCGACCAGATCGAGCAGCACTTCCTCAACTGACCCTTCTACGAGCTCGATGTTGTCCAAGTCGGCCAGGTTCACGTCGGCGTCAGTGACAGCCGGCGGATAGCTTTCGACGCTGACCACCAGCCCGGCATGCTGCGCGATGAACGCCGTGAACAGCCCTACTCCGCTGTACAGGTCGAGGATCGTCTCGCCGCCGCGCAGGCTCAGGCGCTGCATGACCTGCTCAACCAGCACTGCCGCCATCGGCAGGTTGACCTGGAAGAAGCCGCCCGCCGTCACGCGGAATGGGTGGTCGAGGACGCGGTACGTCACCTGCGGGCTGCCTATCAGGTTGACCGGCTCGTTGTCCTGAAGCAGCAGGTTCACCGATACCGGGATGTCGACTTCGATCTCCGGCGCTGCGTCGCCCGCCGTCTGGATGACCAGCATCCGGTCGGCAGGGTCGGACCCAACCTGCAGGCGCACCCGCTCGATCTCCGGTGCGTCAAGGTCGAGCACATCGAACAGTTCGGCCAGCGCCGGGTGGAGGATCTCGCAGCGCTCAATCGGCACCAGGCGGCGGTTGTCGTCGCTGTAGAAGGCCATCTGCCCATCGCCGTCCAGCGTGAACGTCGCGCGCGTGCGGTAGCCCAGCGGCTCAGGGCTGGGGAGGGTGGGATGCACCAGCGGCGCATCAAAGTGGCCGATCCGCTCAAGCTGGTCGCGCACGACGGCCTGCTTCAACACAAGCTGGCGCTGGTAGGCAATGTGCTGCCAGTGGCAGCCGCCGCACAGGCCGGGCCCGAAGTGCCGGCATGGCGCTTCGACGCGATCGGGCGAGACGCTCAACACTTCGACCATCTCGGCGCGGGCGTACTTCTTGCGGTCATCGACGATCCGCGCGCGGACGCGCTCGCCGGGCAGCGTGTAGGGCACAAATACGACCCGCCCCTCATGCCGACCCAGCCCCAGCCCGCCGTGCGCCATGTCGGTGATATCTATCTCAAATGTGTCGTCACTCACGGGCGCTCCTGCCATTTCACTACGGTGCTCGCGCAAGAGTGTAGCACACGCGGCCCTCTCGCGGCGAGGCGTACCTTGATCCATTGGCGGGAGCTATGATACTATCAGCCTGAGCAACGGAGGCATGCGCCTCAAGCCATCGGAGAATGCTCATGGCCAACTCGCCCAACGCCATCATCCCCGGCTCACGCAGCGGTGACCTGCTCGACCAGGCCGTCGACACCTACCTGGCGGGCCTCGCGCCCAACACCCGCCGCGCCTACGAGAGCCGCCTCAACGCCTTTCTCGACTGGCGCAACGGGCAGCCACCGGGCGCGCTGGTGACACACCTCAAGCAGTACGTCGCCTATCTCCAGGACGAACAGGACCTCGCACCACGCTCGGTGCAGGCCCACGTCAACACCATCAAAGGCATGCTGCGCACCGCCGCCGCGATCCAGCCCGAGCTGTCCGCCGGGCTGCCACAGCTTGAACTGGTCAAGCCGCCCCGCGTGCGCGGCGAGGTGCAGGGCAGGCGGCTCACCGCGGCCCAGGCCCGCACGCTGCTGCTCACGCCCGGCATGGAAAGCGTCAAGGGGCTGCGTGATTCGGCTATCCTGGGCCTGCTGCTGATCCTCGGCCTGCGCCGCTCCGAAGTCTGCAACCTGACATGGGGGCATATCACCGACCTCGACGGGCACAAGGTTATCGCCAACCTCAAGGGCAAGCATGGGCGCATCCGAACGCTCAAAATGCCCGTCTGGCTGTGGCGGGCAGTGATGGCCTGGGGCCAGGCTTCCGGCCTCGACATCGCCAACCCGGAGCAGCGGGTTTTCGTGCCCATCACCAAAGATGGCAAGGTTCTGCGCTACCGGCACGGCCTGACGCCCCACGCCATCTACAAGCTCGTCAACTATTACACCCGGCTGACTGGCTTGCCGCCGGTCAAGCCGCACGACCTGCGCCGCACGGCGGCGCTGCTGTCGCGGCGGGGTGGGGCGAGCATCGAGCAGGTGCAGCTGATGCTGGGCCACGCCAGCCCGCAGACGACCAGCAACTACATCGGTGAAACGCTCGACCTCGACGACAACGCAGTCGACTACAACCCGCTGCATCTTTAGGCTGTGAGGCACCCATGCCGCTCGACCTGCAACCCGGCGATCTGCTGACGCTGAAGAAGCCACATGCCTGCGGCGCGAACGCCTGGCGCGTGTACCGCATCGGCGCTGATATTGGCCTGAAGTGCGACGCCTGCGGGCGGATGGTCATGCTGCCGCGCAGCAAGCTGGAGCGGCGCGTTAAGCTCATCCAGCGCGGCGGCGAGACCATCAAGCCGGCCAGCAGCCACACATAGAAAGACCCCGGCGAGTGCCGGGGTCTTTCGAAGAAAATGAGGTCGGGGTTTGGATTATATGCCGTTGATAATGCTTGAGAAGACGTTACCGATTGCTGGGCCAAGCCACAACACTGCGAGAATGGATACAACTGCGACAAGGACGAGTATGAGTGCATACTCTACCAAGCCCTGCCCATTCTCTGGATGGGGTTTGAATAACATGATGATAACTCCCTTCCAGATTACGAATACCCTATTTTATATCACTTTCTTCTCCAAGTGAGAATTTCTATCATTTTTGTTACCCCGACATCTCCCTATTTTATATACCAAGTCGCGCAAAAAGCGCATAGGGTATCGGTACTCCTCAAATTACTTAATCCATACATTGACAAAATAAATATCAAAACCTATAATATCAATCAACATGCCATGAAGATGCAGATCAGTGGCGTTATGCCATTGTCAAAGGATTGGCCTATGTATTCGATGCCCGGCCATTGCCCAGTTTGCGGCAGCAACCTGGATGTCGTCAAGCTCCACTGCCGACAGTGCGACACGACCATCGAGGGGCATTTTGAGATGGGCAGCCTCTCGAATCTCAACACAGAACAGCTCCGGTTTGTCGAGACCTTCCTTCGCTGCGAGGGGACGATCAAGCGCGTCGAGAAGGAGCTCGGCATCTCCTATCCCACGGTCCGCGCCCGCCTCAAAGAGGTTATCCGCGCGATGGGCTTCGAGGTCATCAGCGATTACGCCGAGGAGCCCGCCAGCGAGCTATCCGAAGATGCACGCAGCGCCATCCTCGATCAACTCTACAGCGGTGAGATTACGTCAGAAGAGGCGCTGGCGCAACTGCGCGGCGAGTAAGGAGGCCGGCATGGCAACTGAGAAACTGAACCTGGGGATATCCCCCTACCTCGTGATCATCTGCCGTGGCGACCTTGACATTCGTGGTGTGGACCGTGACGACACACGCGTCCAATCCGATTCGGGTGAAACGGAGATCCGCGCCACCGAGAACCGTGCCGAGATTGACTGCCGCAGCGATTGCGCGATCAAGATGCCGCACAATGGCAGCGTTGAAGCGACCGAAGTCAGGGGCGACCTGCGCGTCAAAGAGGTCAGCGGGCAGATCGCCGCGAACGAGGTCGGAGGCTCGCTGTACGTACGCGAGTTCAGCACGCTGGCAGTCGGCAACGTCCTCAGCGAGGCGCGCGTGCACGAATTGAGCGGGGCTGTCACGCTGGGCAGTGTGCAGGGCTGCGTTACCCTGCGGGAGATTGGGGGGCCGGTCACCATCGACGAGGTGCGAGGCGATCTGCTGGCGCGTGACGTGCCCCACGGCCTGACCGTTGGCACAGTCAATGGCAACCTGGCGCTGCGCACCGATTTCAACCTGGGGACCACATCGCGCTTCCAGGTAGACGGATCAGCCTCGGTGCGGGTTGGGGCCAATGCGAGCGTCCGGCTCATCGTATCTGCAGGGGGTAGCCTATCCATCCCCCGATACATGGAGAGCATCGCCGAGGGCGATTACCAGGTCATCACATTCGGTAGCGGTGAGGCTAGCGTCCAGATCGACGCCGGCGGCAGCCTGTCGATCAAGCAGAGCGGCGATTATGACTTAGACGACGACGCAGCGTTCGCCTACACGTTTGCCGCCGCCACCGATCTCAGCGAGAACCTGGCCGACCTGAGCGAGGAGCTTGATGCACAGACGGCGGTGATTCAGGCCAAAGCCGCCGATATTTCAGAGCGCGTGCGGCGGCAGGTCGAGCAGCGCCTGAGCGTCGCCCGGCGGCAGGTCGAGGCGGCCCAGCGCCGGGTCGAGCGGGAGGTCGAGCGCGGCACGCGCGGGCCCGGCAGCGGGCGGCTGTCGATAGACGTGAATTTTGGCAGGCCAAAGGCGGCACCCAGAGAGCCGATCTCCGAAGAAGAGCGGGTTGCCATCCTCAAGATGCTCGAAGAGGGCAAGATAAGCGTCGAAGACGCGCAGAGACTGCTGGCTGCCTTAGAGGGCTCCGGCGAGTAACCTGCGATGGCAGCCGCACTGTATCGTCCACGCGCATCTTCGGATGGCAGCGGCCTCCAGCCGACCAGCCTCCCGCGTGACCTGTACCAGATCGCAGAGCTAATCGAGCTGTGCTTCAGCAGCCGCCTTGACGACAGCGGGCGCTCGGCCATCCGCGAGATGAAGGCCGTTGCCCAGTTGGGGCCGTTGCTGTGGTTGCTGTCGTTGTTCGGCTCGACCGACCTGGGGCTGGGCAGAGGGTTTGTGTGGCGCGTCGGCCAGCAGGTAGTGGGCAACGTCAGCGTGTACCGGGCCGGGAAGCATCCCTGGCTGGGTCGTGGGGCGCTGATCGCCAACGTGGCGGTTCATCCCGATTACCGGCGGCAGGGGATCGCGCACCACCTGATGGAGTCGGCGCTCGCCCTGGCCTTCCGGCAGGGCGCTCACTGGGTAGACCTGCAGGTTGAAGCGGACAACAGCACCGCGCTGGGATTGTACGACGACCTGGGGTTCATGCGTTACGAAACGCTCAACCACTGGCAGACCAACGGTTACTATGCCAGCGCCCTGCCCGTAGCGGATGGCCCGTGGCAGGTGCGCCCGCGACAGACGGGCGAGATCAACGCCGAAGCCGATCTGATCTACAAACGCGCCCGGCTGGGGGCCATGGCCTGGACGCGCACCATCGAGCGTGCCGACCTCGGCGAAACCACGCTGAGCATGTTAAACGTGCTGGCGGGCGGCGGCTACAAAGAGCACCTGGTACAGCCCAGCCTTGTACAGCATGGGCGTCTCGACGGCGCGCTGTGGATCGAGGTCAACGGCTGGCGGCAGACCCGCCTGACGCTGTTCCTGGACCCATCGTTGCACGCCCCGGCAGCGCGGCAGGCGCTGCTGCTGGACGCGCTGCGGCGGCCCGGTTATGAAGGCCGCACGCTGCGGGTCGAGATGGATGCCGGCGATCCGGCGGTCGAAGAGGTGCTGCAGGCAGCCGGGTTCCGCCATGTGCGCAGTCTGGTGCAGATGAGAATACTGGCCGGCGCGGCGTAGGGGTTTCGCGTCGCAAAGCCGGTTCACCACTCGCAGGAGGTTATGCTATATGTCTACTGCCGAAGAACGGCTCAAAATCCTCAATATGGTGTCTGAAGGAAAGATCAGCGCGGAAGAGGGCGCACAACTGCTCAAGGCGCTGCAAAACGCCGCAAGCAAGCCGCAGTCGTCGTCGGCGGCCAGCGTCGGTGGAGAGCCGCACTTTCTGCGCGTGCGCGTCACCAGCATCGATTCGGGCCGCGTGCGGGCCAACATTAACATCCCGATGAGCCTGCTAAACGTCGGGCTGCGCATGGGGGCGCGCTTCGCGCCCGACCTCGAAGGGGTCGATTTTGAAGAGGTGATGGACGCCATCAACAGCGGCATGCGCGGCAAGGTCATCGACGTGGAAGACACCGAGGAGAACGAGCGAGTCGAAATCTTCGTCGAGTAGGGGACGGGCCATCCCTGTACTCAGCGGCGCATCCGTCGCAGTGGCGACAGCGCCACCAGCGCCAGCAGGACAATCAGCGCGAAGACCGTCGCGTAGCCCAGCGCAATGCCGATCGGCAGCATGATCCGCCCGGCGCCGCTCTGAGCAGACGCCAGGACCACCTGGGAATCGCCAAACACCTGCAGCAGCGCAAAAACCGGGAGCAGGATCACCAGCAGGCCAACCAGCACTGGGAAGAACAGCTTGAAATCCTCCGCGCTGGGCGCTGCGCCCATGCCCAGCGACGCCCCCACATACACTGCGAGGTACGTGCGCCAGTCGGCCCACTGAAGCTGCGTTAAGCCCACCCACAGGGTGTTCGTATATGCGCCCAGCATGCCAAGCGCGGCGCGCCCCAGACCGCCAGCTTCGATGTCGGCCAGGCTCAGCGTCAGGGCGGCAGGGCGCAGCACGAAGCCGGGCAGCAGCAGCGCCAGCGCCAGCCACGCCGCCAGCGAACAGCCGAAGAACGGCGCGACAGACGACACCAGCCGCGAGAAAGCCGACGGGTTGCGCGCCGGGACGACCACGCCCGTCGCGCCGCCGTACTCCGGCAGCCCGCGCGGCGCGAACAGTACGATGCGGTGCACGCCTGCGCCGGTCACGATGAAGGCGATAGCGTGGCTCAGCTCATGGATCGGCACGCCTACCAGCGCCAGCGCCGTCCATAACCCGCGCCCAAACGTGCGCCCGGTGAAGGTCCACAGCGCCCTGCTGACGGCATACAGGATCAGCAACTGGATCAGCAGTGGGAAGAACAGGGCCAGCGTGAACAGCGCTTCGATCTTGAGGGTAGTGAGCAGACTCATCGATTCTGTATCCAATCCAGAACACGCGGTTATCGGCGGGCGACTGTAACTGTAGGGGCATTGGGAGCGCCTGTCAACAGCCAGGATTGGCGTCCCCCTATTTTCTGGGCTGGACGCGCTGCGGCGTTCAGTTATATAATGTTGATGACATCAGCATCAAATAAGATGGCAGCCCTCCAATAACTGGAAGTTGTCTTCGTCTGGTTAAACCTGAAAGGAAGTGAGACCGAATGACACAAGCAGTAGGTACAATACTCTGTCTGGTGGTTGGTCTGATCGTCGTCGCAGTGGCGTTGATCGGCTCGGCAGTGCGGATTGTGCAGGAATATGAGCGGGGCGTCATCTTCAGGCTGGGGCGTCTCGTCGGCGCGAAAGGGCCCGGCCTGTTCTTCCTGATCCCCATCATCGACCGCATGGTCAAGATCGACCTGCGCACGATCACGCTCGAGGTGCCAACGCAGGAAGCGATCACCAACGACAACGTGACGGTCAAAGTGACCGCTGTAGCCTATTTCCGCGTGATCGACCCGCAATTCGCCGTGGTCCAGGTTGAGGACTACCGCCGCGCCACATACCAGATCGCGCAGACCAGCCTGCGCAGCGTCATCGGCGAGGCCGAGCTGGACGAGCTGCTGGCACACCGCGAGCGGATCAACGACAAGCTGGCCAAGATCATCGACGAGGCCACTGAGCCATGGGGCGTCAAGGTCAGCCTGGTCGAAGTGAAAGACGTCGAGATGCCGCCTACGATGCAGCGCGCGATGGCCCGCCAGGCAGAAGCTGAGCGCGAGAAGCGCGCCAAGATCATCAACGCCGAGGGCGAGTTCCAGGCTGCTCAGCAGCTCCGCGAGGCCGCCACGACGATGTCTTCCGAGCCAATGGCGCTTCAACTACGCTTCCTGCAAACGCTGGTGGAGATCTCGGCGGAGAAGAACAGCACGATTATCTTCCCCGTGCCTATTGACATCATCTCCGCCTTCACCGGTATGGCACAAGACATCGCCAAGCTGGCCGCAAACCAGGACAAGGGGAAGTAGCGGTTAGCGATTAGCTGGTAGCTAAGTTGCATAGAAGAGGGACTTCCCGGTTGGGGGGTCCCTCTTTTCGTTGGCACATCCGAGCCAATCGCTATTCCAGCCACTGCATGGCAAGCTGGGCGCGGTGGCGGTGAACGTCGCGCAGGGTAATGAGGTCCCTGGCCAGCGCAAAGCCAGGCGTGGCCTCCTCCTGGCTGCGCTGCACCAGCCATTCCGCAATCGCCCACTGCTGGAGGGGCACGGCGGCATTGTACACCGGCGGCCCGGCGAATTCGCGACCGCTCTCGCGCAGGTAGATCGCCAGAAAACGATCTGCTGCCTCCGCTGCCCCGAAATCGACGAGCTGCATGTAGGTGTTGGCGACATCCCAGCGCGGATCGCCCAGCGCGCAGTACTCCCAGTCGACAATCCCGCTGATCTCACGGTCGACCAGCAGCGCGTTCAGGAAGTGATAGTCGCCGTGAACCAGCACGGGGCTGCTTTCCTGAACGTCATAGGCGCGCATCATCGTCCGCTCGACGGCCTGGCGCAGGTCATCCTGTTTGATCTGGAAGGCGAGCGCCATCAGGTTGGCGAGCGCGGAGGGCAGCGTCACCTGCGGTGCAACACGCCGCACGGCATCAGGCGGAGTCAGGCTGTGCAGGCGGGCCAGCAGCACAGCAAACGGTGCGATGTACGGTTCAACGATATCACGCAGATGTCGCCCACTGATGGACATTTCCTGGCTGGGCAGCCGCGAGAACAGCACCATGTCACCGGACGGCCCAAACTCGCGGGCATAGACGACAGGCACCGGGAAACCTTGTTCGAGCAGCCAGCGGCAGACGGTCACTTCGCGCTGCGCCTTGCCCCGATCTTCGGTCCGCCACCAGCTTATCGTGCTGACGTAGCGCCGCACGACCAGCCCCTCGCGCTGGAGATCGCCGCCGGGGGCCATCCAATTCAGCGCAAACGCGACCATCTCGTGCTGGCGGCTGGGCAGCGGGCGCACCTCTACCACCGCCTGGTCGGGGCGATCCGGGAAGGCCGCCGGCACAGGTCGACCAGGTCAGCGGGGGTGAGGATCGCGGTATGTGTCAATGCTTAGTCGCATGGGCCGCCGCAGGCTGCCCGGCGGCGTGGGCCAACAGCGGCAGGCGAACCGGCGCGTCTGGCGCAGGCGGCACGCGGCTCATCGCGTACTCGGCCAGCGCGGTGATCGTCAGGCTGGGGTTGATGCCGGGATTGGCCGGCACAATCGAGCCGTCGACCACATACAGGCCGGGATAGTTGTGCACCTCGCAATTCAGGTCGACGACGCCCTCGTCCGCCGTGCGGCCAAACGTCACACCACCCAGGATGTGCGCCGTCGTCGGGATGTTGAGCAGGCTCTCGTTGAAGGCCCCCTGCGGTACGCCATTGGCCCGGGCGGCAAAGGCGCGGGTCACCCGGTGGCCAATGGGGATCTCAGCCTGGATGGGCTTCTTGTCGTCGCGCGTCGAGACCAGCCCGCGCCGTAACAAGGTCAGCAGGCTGCGGCCCGGGCGCAAGTGCATCAGCGTGTCCTCAGTCTGCATTACCAGCAGAATGGTGGTGCGCTCCGCCCAGCGCGCGAAGAACTTGGCGTGCAGGAAATCGGCGGGATGGCGCAGCGCGGCTCCCAGCACCTTGAGCACACGGACCAGCGCGCCGCTGCTACCGGCGTCGATCATCGGCGCGGCCAGCGTGCGCATGAACGACGACCCGGCAGGGTAGCGCACCGGCTCGATGGCCGTCACATCGTCGGCCTGAAACACCGACGTGATGGCGATTCCCTGTGAATAGTCGATGTCACGGCTGCGCGACGTCGCGCCGATCAGCGCCTCGTTATTGGTGCGCACCTCGTCGCCCAGGCGCGGGGAAATATTGGGCAGCGAACGGGTCTCGTCGCGGCAGTGGAACAGCAGGCGCAGCGTGCCCAGCACTCCTGCCGACACTACCACGCTGCGGGTGCGGAGCGTGCGCATGGGGTTGGACAACAGCGCCGTCGCGCTGCGGTAGACGACTTCGTAACGCGCGCCATCGGGCTGGCCTTCGGGCAGGGGGCGGATATCCTGCACATCGGCCTCGGCACGAATTTCCGCACCCCATTTTTCAGCGAAGTACAGGTAGTTCTTGACGAGCGTGTTCTTGGCGTTATAGCGGCAGCCGACCATACAGCCACCGCACTGCGTGCAGCCCGCGCGGTCGGGGCCTGCGCCGCCAAAGAAGGGGTCGGGGATCGTCTCACCCTCGTGGCCCGGCTCGCCGAAGAAGACCGACACGTCGGCGGCACGAAACGTGCTGCCCATGCCCATCTCGCCCGCGACCTCGCGCAGCGTGCCGTCGGCGGGCCACAGGCGCGGGTTGGTCACCACGCCCAGCATGCGGCGGGCGGTCTCGTAGTGAGGCCGCAGGACGGCCCTCCAGTCGGCCAGCGCGCTCCAGCCCGGCGCGTCGAACAGCGCGTCCTCAGGCTCCATGAGAACGTTGGCGTACACCAGGCTGCCGCCGCCGACCCCGCTGCCGTGCAGCACCAGCACCCCGTTGAGCAGCGTAAGCTGCTGGATGCCAAAGCAGCGCAGCACGGGCAGCCACAGGTATTTGAAGATGTTCCAGTTGGTTTTGGCGAAGTCGTCGTCGTGCAGGCGCTTGCCGCGCTCCAGCACGGTGACGCGGTAGCCCTTTTCGGCGAGGCGCATCGCCGTGACGCTGCCGCCAAACCCGGAGCCGATCACCACGTAATCACACGCGGCGTTGGCCTGCTGCTCACGCTGGTCTGCTGTCATATCGGCACCCGCCTCCTGGCGACGCCCGCCGGTCTCGACGCCGGCAGTTGGTTCTACGCCTAGTCTAGCCGCGCACGGTGGGCTTGTCCAGCGGGGGGCGCGGATCGCATTTCGTAACGCAGTTCTGGGACCATTTCAGGACATTTGGTGTGTGACAAAAAGCGCCTGAAAGACCATTGACGTATCGAGGCAACGTGCTATAATCATTTTGACGAAAGTGATATAGTTTATCTGTTGGATGATATTTGTGATGATACCTTACACCTGCACATGTCTTGAGCGGGGGCGCTGTTACCCTCGCACGAGGTGCTGACCGAACCACACCCGTCGCTAGTTGACCTCCGAGGGCAACACCGTCTCCGCCATTGCAGAACCCTGTTCTGCGGCCCGGCGAAGTGAGTGTGCCCTTTTTGCTGCCCCTTTGCTGTGCCGCACGTGAGCCTTAAGCACGCCAATCTGCAAAACAGGCCCGTGATAAAGCACCCGGCCAACCCACACGCCACAAGCGCGCTGCCGGACATGCTCACGGGATAGCAAGGGAACCTGATGACCAACCTGACCAACTCTCTCACCCGCGCGCACCCGGCCCTTGCCAACTCCGCGCCGGGCATCACCTACCGACCGGGCAGCGCCGTCGACACGCTGGTCGGCAACACGCCGCTGCTGGCGTTCCGCCGCGTGACAGCAGGCCTGTCGCCGCGTGTCAGGCTGCTGGCTAAAGCCGAATGGGCCAACCCTGGCGGCTCGGTGAAAGATCGCCCCGCGCTGAACATCATCCGGCAGGCCGAGCGGCGCGGCGACCTGCGGCCCGGCATGACGCTGCTCGACAGCACGTCGGGCAACATGGGCATCGCCTACGCGATGTTGTGCCGGGCGCTGGGCTACGCCGTGAAGCTGGTCGTGCCGGCCAACGCCAGCCCGGAGCGGCTGGCAACGCTGCGTGCGTATGGCGTCGACCTGACGCTGAGCGACCCCGCCGAGGGCACTGACGGCGCGATCCGGCTGGTGCACGATCTTTACGCAGCCGAGCCGGGTCGCTATTTCTTCGCCGATCAGTACAATAACCCGGACAACTGGCAGGCACACTATTTCAGCACCGGCGTCGAGATCTGGGAACAGACCGGCGGGCAGGTGACGCATTTCGTGGCCGGGATCGGCACCAGCGGGACGCTGATGGGGGTCGGGCGGCGTCTGAAGGCCTATGATCCGTCGGTTCGACTGCTGGCCGTACAGCCTGACGCGGCGTTCAACGGCCTGGAAGGGCTGAAATACATGCCAACGGCCATCGTGCCCGGCATCTACGACGCCTCGCTGCCCGACGAGATCGTGCCGGTGCAAACCGAGGACGCCTACGCCATGTGCCGCCGGCTGGCCCGCGAAGAAGGCGTGCTGGTAGGCGTCTCGGCGGGGGCGGCGATGGTCGCCGCGCTGGCGCTGGCCAAATCGCTCGACGAGGGCGTGGTCGTCACGCTGCTGCCGGATGGCGCGTCGAAGTACCTGAGCGAACCATTCTGGACCGAGGGAGACTGAACGCCGATGAGCATTGTCCTGATCGCACCTGAGCACCTGCAAGCCATCGAGGCGCACGGCATGGCGACCTATCCCAATGAAGGGGCAGGCTTCATGCTGGGGCGTGTCGACGGCGACACGTGGCTCATCGCGGCGCTGCTGCCCATCGACAACCGGCGCGAGCTCGAAGCACAGCACAACCGCTTCGAGCTAAGCCCAAGGGACTTCATGCAGGCCGAGGCCGAGGCGGACCGGCGCGGGCTGGACCTGATCGGCGTGTTTCACTCGCATCCCGATCACCCAGCAGAGCCGAGCGCGTTTGACCGCGACCACGCACTGCCCAACTTCAGCTATCTGATCACGTCGGTGCAGAAAGGGCAGGCGCAGGTCACCCGCGCCTGGCGGCTCAATCCGGACCGTTCTGCATTCGACGAAGACACACTGGAAATGACCGAGCACACAGGAGAAGCGTAAGCAATGGCAAGTATCCGGATACCTACCCCGCTGCGGGCCTACACCGGCGGCAGCGACACGATAGACGTCAGGGGCGACACGGTCGGGCAGGCGCTCGACGACCTGGTACGGCAGCACCCCGACCTCAGGCAGCACCTGTTCAAGGACAGCACATTGCGCAGCTTCGTCAACATCTACGTGGGCGAGGACGACATCCGCTACCTAGACGGCGTCGATACGGCCATCACGCCGGAAACGCGGCTGTTGCTGGTACCATCGGTGGCGGGCGGCTCGCAGGAGGGGCTGCGCCAGGTGGACCATTCGGCGCTGCGCACCAACCAGGCATTCATCATCGGCTTTCTGCTGGCGGCCTTCGTGGTGAACAGCGCGGCGCTGGTCGCGTTCGTCGCCGCCGTGATGCTGGTCGGGACACTTTGGCCCGCGCTGGGGCTGTTCAAGCGCATCTACCGCCACGTGCTGAGGCCGTTGGGGATCGTGCGGCCCGACGTGATCCGCGACAATCCGGAGCCGCACCGCTTCGCACAGGGGCTGGGCGGGACGTTCCTGGTGGCGGGGCTGGCGGCGCTGCTGGCCGGCGTGCCGGTAGCAGGCTGGGCACTGGTGTGGGTCGTGATCGGGCTGGCGGCGCTCAACCTGTTCGCCGGGTTCTGCGCGGGATGCTTCGTCTACTACCAGCTTAACCGGCTGGGCGTACCCGGCTTTGGCGTGAGCCGTATTGAGCGAGGTGAGCGTCTGTGATCGAACGCGCGCTGATCGCCGCGCTGCTGATTGGGCTGGGCTTCGGGGCGGTGGTGCTGGGCTCGCGCTGGCAGGCCCGCCGTACGGGCCGCACCCGGCGCGGCGATGCGATTCTCGACGCGCTGCGTCCTGGCGTTCCAGCGGTGGTCTATTTCTGGTCCGAGACGTGCGCGCCATGCAAGACGGTCCAGAAGCCAGCGCTGGAACAGCTCCAGGCCGAGATGGGCCCCGATGGCGTGCAGGTGTACGCCATCAACGCGGTCGAACGGCCCGACCTAGCCGACGGCTGGGGCGTGTTGAGCCTGCCGACGACGTTCATCGTCGACGCAGGCCGGACGCCGCGCCGGGTGAATCACGGCGTGGCGCGCGCCGAACAGCTCAAGCGGCAGATCGCCGCCGTAGCGAATTGCGGCGACGTGAGCGTGGGTGGCGGGGAGCCATCGGCATGACAGCCACAGAAATAGATTTGCCAGCAGCTACGACCGGCAATCAATTGCCGGCCTATAGCGCGGGCTCGCTGCGCTCACCTGCGGATAAGTCGGTTAGAAACCGACTCAAATGCGCGCACAATTCCCGTGCTTAGCGTGATACATAGAGGATAAATCAGCATGACAGTCTCTCAACACATCGCCCCGGAGGCAATCAACCTCTCACATGACGAAATCAAGCGCTACAGCCGGCACCTGATCATGCCCGAAGTGGGCATGGCCGGGCAGCGCAAGCTAAAGGCGGCCAGCGTGCTGCTGATCGGCGCGGGCGGGCTGGGCTCGCCGCTGGCGATGTACCTGGCCGCGGCAGGCGTGGGGCGCATCGGGCTGGTCGACTACGACACGGTCGATGCGTCAAACCTCCAGCGGCAGGTGATCCACGGCACGAAGGACATCGGGCGGTCCAAGCTGGAAAGCGCCAAGGCACGCATCACGGACATCAACCCCTACGTGCAGGTCGACACCTACGCCGCACCGCTGACCTCCGACAACGCGCTGGAGGTGCTGGCACCGTACGACGTGATCGTCGACGGCACCGACAATTTCCCGACGCGCTACCTGGTCAACGACGCGTGCGTGATGCTGGGCAAGCCAAACGTGTATGGCAGCATCTTCCGCTTCGAGGGGCAGGCCAGCGTGTTCGACGCGACGCAGGGACCATGCTACCGCTGCCTGTTCCCCGCGCCGCCGCCGCCCGGCCTGGTGCCAAGCTGCGCCGAAGGCGGCGTGCTGGGCGTGCTGCCCGGCACAATCGGGGCCATCCAGGCGACAGAGACGATCAAGCTGATCCTGGGCACGGGCGAGACGCTGATGGGACGGCTACTGCTATACGACGCGCTGAAGATGAGCTTCGAGTTTGTGAAACTGCGCAAGAACCCGGACTGCCCGGTGTGCGGCGAGCACCCGACGCTGACCGAGCTGATCGACTACGAGCAGTTCTGCGGGATGCCGGGCCACGACCACAGCGCCTTCCACAGCGACAACGAGGCGATAGTGCCGACCATCAGCGTTAAGGAAGTCAAGCGCAAGCTCAACTCCGGCGAAGACTTCGTGCTGCTCGACGTGCGCGAGCCGCACGAGTGGCAGATCTCAAACATCGACACACCGCTGACGGTGCACATCCCCAAGGGGCAGATCCTTGAGCAGCTCGGCAAGCTGGACACCGCCCATGAGATCGTGGTGTACTGCAAGACGGGCGGGCGCTCGGCAGACGTGGTCGCCACGCTGAAAGAGCACGGCTACACGCATCTCAAGAACATGGCGGGCGGGATCAACGCGTGGGCCACGCAGGTGGACCCGGAGCTGCCGACGTACTGACAGCAGGGGCAGGGACAATACAAGAGGGCAGGTGCAAAGGGCAGGGACAAGCCCTGCCCCTACAGAACCCATCGGATGATGGTACGCTACAGATCGAGGGTCCACACAGGGGCGCTAGGCCCTAGAACCTCGAAGCCCAGGCGATGGTAGAGCCGCTGCGAGCGAAGGTTGTCCGCCTGGGTATTGACGGTAATCAGGCTGATGCTGCGCTGCTGGAAAAAGCGCAGCATCCCGCCGACAAGCAGCGCACCCAGCCCGCGCCCCTGTAGTTCAGGCAGCACGGCCAGCCGCGCCAGGTGGCCGGTCCCATCGTGGCGGGTGCTGAGCTGGTAGCCAATGGGCTGCCCATCCTGTTCAAGCAGGGTGAAGGTGGCGGACTGCGACGCTGCCACTTCGAGCGTTGCCTTGCTGTACTGCCACAGCGGCTCAAACGACGCCGCATCGATGCGCTCCACGACGTCGAGGTCGGCGGCAGATACCTCGCGGATGGCATACGGTGAAGCCGGATCGGGTGGGACCTCGCCGCGCACGCGGCGCAGCGTTATGACCGCCGTCGCCTCGACAAACCCCCACCGTGCCGCCAGCGCGCCAACCCACGGCTCAATGAACAACAAAGCCACCTGCCGGACGCTGCGCGCGCGCAGATCATCGCGCAGCGCCTGCCACAGCTCGTCCAGTGCGCGATCAGAGCCGAGGATCGACGGCGGCACCAGGAAGCGCAGCCAAGCGATACACGCGCCGGGCGCGTTCAGCGGCTGGTGAACCGTCGCACCGGCCAGCGCGTGGATCGCACCGTTCTTGTGCAGCACGCGGCAGCACAGGTTGGGGTCTGACAGCCAGTCTTCGAGGCTGCGCCAGTCGAGGTGCTTGTGCTGCCGGACGGCGCGCCGGAAGAGCATCAGGGCCTTCTGGTGATCGGCGGGTGTGAGGGAAACAGGGGACGGGCCGGGTGCAGTCAGGCTGTTCGTACGTCACCACCTTGCGAGAAAGCCACACAATCGCCTTTATGGTACTCCACATGGCGCGCCATGCCAGCAGGCGGCGCTACGAAGTCGAATCCGCAGCAGGCGGTGGGCCGCCGCGATCCAGCGCCAGTCGCCACGCGTCACGGTCGAACGGCCAGGTGCGCACCGCCTCCCAGCCCAGCGCCTGAGACAGCTCGGCGGCGGAGCCGCCCCAGCTTTCCAGACGATGCGCCCATTCAACCAGGTTCGCCGCGCGGTGCCGCTGGCGAGCAGCAAGCCCCATCTGCCCATAGCGCAGCGCGATAGCGTCGCCGGCCTCGTCGGCGTCGGTTGTCTCCGCGCCGTGTGCCGCGCGCTCGTCGGCGAGGCGGCAGGCCAGCGCCACGAAATCGCGGTACGCATCCGCCTGCTCGACACAGGGACGGGATGCGCGAAAAGTGGTGGTGACCAGCGGGCTGGTCACAGCAGCCAGTTTGTGCGAATCGGCCAGCCGCAGCCACAGGTCAAGGTCGGCGGCGTGGCGCAGCGA
Source organism: uncultured Chloroflexia bacterium (assembly GCA_963787375.1). Lineage (GTDB taxonomy): Bacteria > Chloroflexota > Anaerolineae > Aggregatilineales > UBA3940 > CAWBCR01. The sequence continues at coordinate 71,051 of CAWBCR010000011.1, forward strand.
CTGCCGACAGCCGCCCAGCGCCATCACGGCCTCGCGACGCAGCATCATCATGCCGGGCAGGGCACAGTCCGACTGCCGCAGCGCGCTGACCAGCGCCGCGTGGCGGGTGGGATGCAACTCGCTGCGCAGCGCGCGCCCGCCCCTGTCGACCCACTCCACGCCACAGACGACCGCTGCCGCGTCCTTGCGGCGCGCCAGCAGCGCGGCCTGCTTCTCCAGCCGCTGCGGCGCAGACACGTCGCCCGCTCCCTGCCCGGCGATGATTTCGCCCGAAGCCCATTGCAGCGCGAGGTTCAGCGAGGCGGCCCGGCCCTGTGGCTTGAGATTGCGATGCACCCGCATACGGGCGCGCTGCGCCGCTGAGATCACGTCCCAACTGCGGTCGGTCGAGCCATCGTCGATGACGATCAGCTCGAAGTCCTGGAGCGTCTGCTGCGCCAGGCTGTCGAAGGCCCGCGCGAGGGTCTCGGCGTGGTTGTGGACCGTCATGATGACGGTGATCGTCGGTGCATCTGGCACTGGTCTACCCTGCCTGGCCGGGAAATTCCATCGCAAGCTGGCCACTCTCACCGCGCAGGGCGGCGATGATCTTCTGGTCGGTGGATGGGAACGCGTAGGCATCCATCTCGTCGAGCGTCACCCACGCCCAGTTGGCGCACTCAATGGCCCGCGGCTCGCCGCTGAGATAATCGCAGTCGAAGACGTACAGCGTAATGCGGAAATGGGTGTAGGCGTGCTTAAAGGCCAGCAACTGCCCACCGACCGCAATCTCAATGCCCAGCTCCTCGCGTATCTCGCGGCGCAGGCAGTCGGCCAGCGTTTCGCCCGGCTCGACCTTGCCGCCGGGGAACTCCCACAGCCCACCCAGCAGCCGGTCGGGCAGGCGCTGGGCGATCAGCACCCGCCCGTCGGGGTGGCGGATAACGCCCGCCGCCACATCGTAGTGCGGGGTGCGCGCCTTGCGCGTTTTGACGGGACGATCCTCCTGCGTGCCGTGTGCCAGCGACTTACAGCCTTCGGCGACCGGGCAGGCGTCGCAGCGCGGCACGCGTGGGGTGCAGATGCGCCGGCCCAGTTCCATCAGGCCCTCATTCCAGGCTGCCGCACGCCCAGCCGGGAGAATATCAGCGACCAGCGCCCACAGATCGCGCCTAACGGCGGGCCGGGTCACGTCACCATCGAGGTCGAACAGCCGAGTGAGGATGCGGATCACGTTGCCGTCGAGCAGCGGCACATCAAGCCCGAAGGCCAGACTGCCGACCGCGCCCGCCGTGTAGGGTCCGACGCCGGGCAGCCGCCGCAGATCGTCGACATCAGGCGGGAACTGCCCGCCGAACTCGTCGACGACCACCCGAGCGGCGCGGTGCAGGTTGCGGGCGCGGCTGTAGTAGCCCAGCCCTTCCCACAGCTTGAGCACATCGTCCAGCGGGGCGGCAGCCAGCGCGCTAACGGTCGGGAAGCGCGCGAGAAAGCGCTCGTAGTACGGGATCACGGTAGCGACCTGCGTCTGCTGGAGCATGATCTCAGACAGCCAGATCGCATACGGATCGGCGGAGCGCCGCCAGGGCAGGTCCTCTTTTTCGGCCTCAAACCAGGAGATGAGGGCGTTGTGCAGGGCATCGATGTCGGTCATAACGGCGCTGATCATACCGCAGCGGCGGCGTCTGTAACAATCGTCACCACGCGGGGCGCGCTGGCCTTCGCCGACGGCTGTGGTGTATACTGTTCGACAACCCGGAGCCACATTTGAGGGAACCTGTCTTGTTTGCGGGCAGCCATGCCACCGAACCTAACCTGACCATCCGCCCCCTGACCTTCCTCCAGACGTTCCGGTCAGCGGGGAGCGTGGCAGAGATGCTGCTCGACAGCGACGCACGAGTCCAGTGCTGGTTTGGCACGTCACGCCGGGCGCGCCTGGCCGCGCGGATGACGGCGATGCCGTTCTTTTATCACTACATGACTTCCGGGTATGGCGCATTCGTGGGCGAAGAGCTGGCCGGCTGGCTGTACGTGCGCGGCTGGTACCAGGTGCTGTACGTCGAGGCGCTGGCCGTGCGGCCTGAGTGGCGGCGGCACGGGATCGGCACGATGCTGATGGATTTCGCCGAGGCGCAGGCGCGCGAGCAGCACCGCGAATGGTTGGGGCTGACCATATCACTGGCCAGCACGGCGGCCATGCGGCTGGTCGAAGCGCACGGCTGCGAGCGCGGCCACTGGCACATTTTGCAGCGCAGCGGGCCGCCGGGAACACCTTCCACAGATGGCGTGCGCCTTCAGCCGGTGATCGGGCAGGCCGCCCGGTACGCTTACCGCCACTTCGCGGCGCGCGACCTGACCGCCGGGGATACGTCGGACAAGGTCACGCTGACACGCTTCCTCACGCGGGACCCGTATCATCAGCCGGGCCGGCATTGGGTGGCCCTGTATGAGGGACAACCCATCGCCTACCTGAACCGCCACACTGCGCCCGGCGGGCTGGTCGTGTACGTGGCCGGCGAGCCTAAATGGTGGGGGCAGGAACCCCTGCTGCGGGCGGTGACGCTGGCGCTGGCGGCGTCGCCGATGCCCGGCACACCGGGCGAGGTCGTGGTGCGGCTGGGCAGCAGCGGCCATCACGACGCGGCGCGCACGGCATTCGAGCAGAGAGGCTTCAGCGAAGGCGAGGCCGTCGTCACCCGGATGGTCAAACGTCTCGCCGCCGCACAGACAGCCCATTCCTGAAGCGACCTTGTCAACAAGAGGGAGAGTTCAGCCATGAGCGACGCCCCCGTTTACATCGGGATTGATACCACTGCCGGCAACAGGCCGATCACTCTGGCCGTGCTGGACAGCGCCCTGCGCGTGAGGCAGATCGAAGCACTGCCGTTCGACGCCGTTGTCGAGGCGGTGCTGGCTTATCCTGCCGCTGTGTGCGGGATTGACGCGCCCATCGGGCGCAACAGCGGGCTGCTGGCCGACCCGGATTACCGGACGCGGCGTAACCTGAACCCGCACCGAGTCCGCTACAGTAACTACCGCGTGTGCGAGTTCGAGCTGCGGCGGCGCGGCATTTACGTGTACAACACGCCCAGCGAGGAGTTGCGCGTCGCCTCGTGGATGCAAACGTCGTGGCACTGTATGACCGGCTGCGCGGCGGCGGGCTACGTCGACGCGCCACAGCGCGGCCCGCGCAGCCTGTTCGAGACGTATCCGTATGCGATCTTCACGGTGCTGGCTGGCACCCGCCCGTACCCGAAGAACAGCATCGAGGGGCGGCTTCAGCGGCAGCTGATCCTGTATGAGGAAGGCGTCGACCTGTTCGACCCGATGCGCGTGCTCGAAGAATGGACCCGCCACCACCTGCGGGCGGGGCGGCTCAACATGGAAGGCATCTACGAGCATGACGGGCTGGAACGCGCTAGCTGCCGCCTTTACGGCCTACGTGCTGGACCGGGAGCCGCAGCGCACCACCGCCGTCGGCGACCCGGCAGAAGGGCAGATCGTGCTGCCTTCCTCTGGTCTGCGGGATGCGTACTGATGGTCATTGGTGCGTGCTGCTAACAATGAGGGGCGGTCAAGTGAGCCCGGCCCGCGCCTCTGAAAGCCTGTTGCTGATGGCCTACAGCGATAGCCGGACCACAAGCTATCAGCCATGGGCAATTAGCTGCGCCCGTAGCCCAGGAACCCGCGCGATACGCTGCGCGTCTCCTCAACGGTCACAAACGCCTTGGGATCGGCCTCGGTGGCAATCTGTACGATCTGAGGCACGTTCTTGCGCCGCGCAACGACGAAGACCAGCCCCACCGTCCCGGTCGACCCCTCACCAGAGGTGCGCGTCGCGCCAAAGCCCGCCTCGCGGATGGCCTTGGCGACCGACAGCGACATGCCCATCGAGACGATGTTGACCGTCGCGAAGCCCTGGCCCATGCGTTGCTCAATCATCATTCCGACCCACGTCCCGGCGGCGAACCCGCCGCAGTACGCGCCCAGATACCACAGGTTGGTCAGGTCGCTGGCCACCACGCCGAACGTCAGCGCGAAGGTCAGCGCCTCAACGAAGGCGATACCCGACACGAGCAGCCGGTTGGCGCGCCCCATGATCAGCAGTCGCATGGTCGACAGCGTGATGCTAAACACCCGCACCAGGAAGATCAGCAGCGCAGCGAGGATAATGTTATCGGGTATCATGGTGTTCTCTTTCCAGTTTCAGAAACAACACCGGGCATGCGAACCATGCCCGGTATTTGTGCCTGGGTCAACCTGAGGCTCAGCCGTGGCGGCGCATGAAACGCTCGATGCGCTCCAGCGCCTGCTCGATCTTCTCGTAGGCGGTCGCATACGAGGCGCGCATGAAGCCCGCGCCGCTCGCGCCGAAGGCCGTGCCGGGGACCATCGCGACACGCTCCTCGTGCAGCAGCTTCTCAGCGAAGACGTTCTCGTCCATGCCCGACGCGACAATCGACGGGAAGGCGTAGAACGCGCCGTGCGGCTCGAAGGTCGGTAGGCCAAGCTGGTTGAAGCCACCCACGATCAGCTTACGCCGCCGGTCGTATTCGGCGCGCATCTCCTCGACATAGGGCCGGCCTTCCTCCAGCGCCACAATCGCCGCGACCTGGGCCGTCGTCGGGGCCGACATGATGGTGTACTGGTGGATCTTGCGCATCGCAGCCAGGATATCGGCGGGAGCGGCAGCATAGCCGATGCGCCAGCCGGTCATGGCATAGTCTTTCGAGAAGCCGCCCAGCGTGATCGTCCGGCTGTGCATGTTGGGCAGGCCCGCAAAACAGACGTGCTCGACGCCGTACACCAACTGGTCGTAGATCTCGTCGGAGATCACCAGCAGGTCGCGCTCCTCGGCCAGCTTCGCGATCTCTTCCAGCCGCTCGCGCGACATCACCGCGCCGGTAGGGTTGTTGGGGTAGCTGAGCAGGATCGCCTTGGTCCGCTCGGTGAGCGCCTCGCGGATCGCCACGCCGGTCACCTGGAAGTTATGCTCGACGTGCGTGGCGATGGTCACCGCCTTGCCGCCTGCCAGCACCACTTCCGGCACGTAAGATACAAAACGACGGCTCTGGCACGATCACCTCGTCGCCGGGGTCGAGGATAGCGTTCAGCGCTAGGTACAGTGCCTCCGACACGCCAACCGTGATCAGCAACTCGCTTTCCGGGTCGTAGCTGACGCCATACAGCGCCTTGAGGTGCGCGGACAGCGCCTGGCGAAGCTCCAGCAGGCCGGAGTTCGAGGTGTAGTGCGTCTCGCCGCCCTCAAGCGAATGGACACCGGCCTTGAGGAACGGCGCAGGCGTCGTGAAATCCGGCTCGCCGATACCCAGCGAGATCACGTCATCCATCGTCGCAGCGATGTCAAAGAATTTGCGGATGCCTGACGGCGGGATGCCTTCCACCCGCCGGGCGACAAAGTCACGCATGATGCTGCTCCCTTAGGTGTTTGACCGAAAGTCCTTTCGGTCAAACACTAACTGAAGTCGACCGACGACGCATCGCCGACGTTGAGCGTGAAGTAGCGGCCCGTCACCCGCGCGTCGCGCCCGATCAGCGAATCGTCGAGGATGATCTTGTGCACCTGTGCGCCATCGTCGACAATTGAGTTCTTGATGATGCTGTCGCGGATGTCGCAGCCCGCGGCGATGGTTGCATAGGGCCCGACGACCACGTTTTCGAGCGTGGCCGAGGGATGGATATGCACCGGCGGGATGATCTTGACGCCGGTCCGCTCAACCTGGCTGCTATTGTCGCTGCCGTGTTCCAGCAGGTAGCGGTTCGTTCTCGAGCACCGTCTCCGGCTTGCCGCAATCCAGCCACACGTCGACATTCTGCGTGCGGAAGACCGCCCCCTGCTCGATCATCACCTGGAAGGCGTCGGCCAGGAAGAACTCGCCTTTGGTCATCTGGTTGCGCTGCATCTGGATTTCGATGGCGCGGATCATCGCCTCGCTGTCGCGGATGTAATACAGGCCGATGACGACGTTCTTGTTGTCCATGCTGTCGGGCTTCTCGACGAAGCGCGTGACGCAGCCGTCCCCATCGAGCGAGACGACGCCAAAGCGGCGCGGGTCCTCGACCTCTTTCACGAAGGCGATGGCGTCGGCACCGGTGGTTTTGATCACGCTCAGGTCGGTCTCGAACAGCGTATCGGCAAACAGCACCATCGACGGGCCTTCCAGATAATCACGCGCCAGGTAGATGGCGTGCGCCTGGCCGATCAGTTCTTCCTGCACCACGAAGCGCGCTTTGAAGTCGTAGTTCTTGCGGATGAACGCTTCGATCTGCTCGCCCAGGTAGCCGACGATAAAGATGTATTCGTCAACGTCGAGCCCTTCGAAGGCGTCGATCAGGTACTTGAGCATCGGCTGCCCGGCGACGTTGATCAGCGGCTTGGGGCGGCTGAACGTGTGTGGCCGCATCCGCGTGCCCAGCCCCGCCATCGGAATGACGACTTTCATGTAGGGTTATCTCTCCTGCTGATAATGTGCCATCAACAGCGCGAACGTGTGGTATAATCGCACCCACAAATCCACGTGCCGTTTTTCGATTGAGGGCCGCATCCGATCATGACCGATACTCTGAGCGATGTCGAGCGTGTGATCCAGCAAAACGCTCACCACCTTGAACGGTTGTTGTTTGTGCTGGTCGGGCCGTCCGGTGTGGGTAAGAATACCATTATCCGCGAGCTGCTGGCAACATATCCTGAAATGGAGCGGGTGCGCACCTATACCACGCGCAAGAAACGCGAGGATGAAGTCGACGGCGCGCAGTATCACTTCATCTCGCCGCAACGCTTCCTTGAGCTGGCCAGCACCGGGAGGCTGATGGAAGCCGACGCCCAGAAAGCCACCGAAATCCTGGCTCATGCCGACCTTGACGGGCTGGCCGGCTCTATCGGGATTGACGTGTACGGGCTGGGCGACGTATACAGCATGCCGGAAGACCTCTACGAAGAAATCCCGCCGGAAAAGCACCTGGTCATCGCCGAGGTGGACGTGAACGGCGCAGAACTGCTGCGCAGACGCTACCCCGGCTGCGTGACGATCTTCGTCACCGCCCCGCCGTTGGACCTCATCCATCGCATCCGCGAGCGGCCCGACGGCGAGATGAACTCGCAGAAGCTGGCGCAGCGCATGAAGACCGCGCATGAGCAGGTCCGCGCCGCCAAGGAATTCGACTACGTCGTCTTCAACCGCAAAGACCGCCTGGCCGGAACTATCGAAGCCGTGAACAGCATTGTGATGGCCGAGCGGATGCGCGTGCGGGACGGTTTCGACCTGGAAGCCAGCCTGCCTGACGACGCCTTCGACGTGCCCAACGAAGACAGGACCACAATAGGCCACAACGGATGACGGCCCCTCTCGATCCAGACCCGGTTACGCTCGAAATCTTCAAGCACCTGTTCGCGTCTGTCTCGGAAGAGATGGGCCTCACGCTGGGGCGCACCGGTTATTCGCCCAACATCAAGGAGCGGCGCGATTATTCGTGCGCGGTGTTCCTGGGCGATGGGCGCATGCTGGCGCAGGCAGCGCACATCCCGGTGCACCTGGGGGCAATGCCGGCCTCGGTGCGGGCGGCCATCGAGCACACTGCGCCTTTTGCGCCAGGGGACGTGGTCGCGCTGAACGACCCGTATCTGGGCGGCACTCACCTGCCCGATATCACGCTTGTCTCGCCGGTGTTCGTCGACGCTGGGCAGACCCCGACCTTTTTCGTCGGGTCGCGCGCCCACCATGCCGACGTGGGCGGCATGTCGCCGGGCTCGATGCCGCTGTCGACCGAACTGTACCAGGAAGGGATCATCATCCCGCCAATCAAGCTGGTCGAGGCGGAGCGAGTCAACCAGGCCGCGCTCGACCTGATCGTGCGCAACTCCCGCACGCCCGACGAGCGGCGCGGCGACCTGGCTGCGCAGCGTGCCTCACATGAGGTCGGCGCGCGGCGGCTGCTGGAGATCGTCGGACGCTATGGGCTTGAGGAAGCCAACCGGCAGGCGGAGGCGCTGATCGCCTACGCCGAGCGGCTGACGCGCGCCATGCTGGCCGGCCTGCCCGACGGCGTCTATAGCTTCGAAGACGCGCTCGACGACGACGGCATCAGCGCCGAACCGGTGCCGATCCGGGTGACGATCCGCCTGAAGGGCGGTGAGATGACCGTTGATTTCAGCGGCTCGGCTCCGGCGGTACGCGGCTCGGTCAACGCGGTGCGCGCGATTGTCGACTCGGCGGTAAGCTACGTCGTGCGCTGCATCGCAGGGGAAGCGCTGCCGATGAACCACGGCGTGTTTGCGCCGATCACGGTGACTATCCCGCCACACAGCGTGCTCGACCCCGGCCCGCCGCACGCTGTCGCGGGTGGCAACGTCGAGACGTCGATGCGAATCGTCGACGTGCTGTATGGCGCGCTGGCGCAGGCGCTGCCGGAACAGATCCCGGCGGCCAGCCAGGGCACGATGAACAACCTGACCTTCGGCGGCATCGACCCGCGCAGCGAGAAGTCCTTTGCCTACTATGAGACGATGGGCGGTGGCGCGGGCGCTGGTCCGCAGGCGGACGGCGCGAGCGGCATCCACTGCCACATGAGCAACACGCTCAACACACCTGTCGAGGCGCTGGAATACGCGCTGCCGGTGCGGGTGCGGCGCTACGCGCTGCGACATGGATCAGGCGGGGCGGGGCAGCATCACGGCGGGGATGGGCTGATCCGCGAGATCGTCTTCCTAGCCCCGGCGCGCGCCACACTGCTGACAGATCGGCGGCGGCGCGGGCCATACGGCCTGAACGGCGGCCAGCCCGGCCAGCCCGGCGAGAACACCCTGATCCACGCAGATGGCTCCGAGCAGCTTCCAGGCAAGGCGAGTTTTGACGTCGCACCCGGCGACGTGCTGCGCATCGCCACGCCGGGCGGCGGCGGCTGGGGCAAGCCGCCTGCCGACGACTAGCGGACGACTAACCCACAGCCTGCCCGGCGGCGTCGACCGGGATCACGGCCACCTCACCCGCGTCACGCGATGCGACGGCGCGCATAGCCGGGCGGCTGCGCAGCCACAGCCAGGCCGTCTGCGCCAGCGTGGCAATCGTGTAGGCAGCCAGCGCGAAGTACAGCCCCTCTGATTGCTGCCACACGATGCCGACTCCCAGCACGACCGCGCTGACCAGCAGAAAGACAACAATCGCCTCGGTGATGCCGCGCGTACGGCGGCTGTGGAGGATCGTGCCCTGATACCAGCTTTGCAGGGCGATCAGGATCGGCAGCGGCAGCAGCATCCACAGGCCGGCACGTGACATATCAGCCAGGGCAGTCGGCAGGGCGGATACGTCACGCAGCCAGAAATGTGCCAGCGGCGTCGTCACCACGGCCAGCAGCAAGACCGTGAGGACCGATCCCAGCAGCAGCGCAAAGCGGCGCAGCGTGCGGATCGCGTCCGGCCATTCGAGCAGCGCAACAACCACCTCGTTATAGGCGACAGCCGGGCTGCGGAACATGAAGCTCAAGCCGGAGACGACCGGCCATGCCGCCAGCGACCCCAGCGCGAAGGGCATGCGGCTCATCGCCGCGCTGCCAATGGGCTGGGCGAGCATCGTCAGAAGCTGGGTCATGACCAGCGGCACGTAGAACGCCACGAACTCGGCGAAGGTGAGCGGCGGGTCGACCGGCTGCGCGGCGCGCAGCTCACCACGCAGCACGGGTCTGACTCTCAGCCCAATGTAAGCCGCCTCGCAGATCACACCGGTTGCGACCGCGCAGGTCGCGACGACCACGCCGGGGATAGTGTGGATCAGGTAGAGGATGGTCAGCACCAGCCCGTTTGAGCCCAGCCGCACGGCTGTGCCGACGCCCACCGCCTGTGAGTGGTCGAATCGGATCAGCACACCCTGGTTGAAACGCCGGTAGGCAATCGAGCCCGTCCAGGGCGTCATGATGATCAGGCCGATGCGGGCTGGCTCGATGATCTCCGGCGGCGCGCCGATGATGCCGCGCACGACGACATAGTACAGCGGCGTCAGCGCGATAAGCAGATGCAGACCGGTCAGCAGCGCGCTGAGGCGAACCATGAAGCGGCGGATCCTGACATACGACGCCCAGTCCTTGCTGAGAGCCGTCGAAGCGGCCAGCAGCATGATGATCGGCAATTCGACGATCAGCGCAAGCGGGAAGACGATGCCGCCATAGGCCGCCAGGTTGATCTCGGCGTTGGGCAGGCGTGCGACCACCGCGCTCAGCGCCGGCAGCTCAAGCGACATCAGCAGCCAGCTCGCGGCCAGCGGCCACCAGGTCCGGATCACGCGCCGCATAGGGAGGGGAGAAGCAACCGGGGGGGATGTCGTCATCGCTGCGATCAGGCTCGCTTTCTACAGGATGTTCAGATGCTCACCGGACGAGTCTATCGCAGAATCGGCAGGACACCAGAGGCCGTACAAAGAGCGTGCAGACAGAGTCTGCACGCTCGGGATGACAAGCCATCCGGCGCGCGGTGCTATGCGCGCCGCCGGAGTCTATTCAGAAAGCACCGCCGAAAGCGTCAGGCGGTGTGGCGCACCACGGCTACCACGCGGCCCTGCACCTGCACCGTCGACGGGTCGTCGACGTAGATCGGGCCCATGGTCGGGTTGGCCGGCTGGAGACGAATCCGCGTACCCTCTTTGTAAATGCGCTTGAGGGTCGTCTCCTCGCGGTCGGTCAGCCACACGGCCACCAAATCGCCGTTGCCAACGTCCTCGTGCGGGCGCATGATGACGATGTCGCCGTCATTGATCATGGCATCGACCATCGAGTTCGCCCTTGACCTCCAGCGCGAACAGGTCGTCGTGTGGGTCAACAATGTCGCGTGTCAGCTCGATGGCTTCGTCAGCGCCCAGGATGGCGAAGTCGCTGCCCGGCACCGGGGCCGGCTCGCTGGCGACGATCCGCCCGACGAGCGGGACGCGGATCAGGTTCGTGTCGAATTCCACGCCAACCAGGCGAAGCCCGCGCGAAACCTCGCGGTCGCGCATTAATAGCCCTTCGCGCTCAAGCTTGTTCAGGTTGTAGTTGACGACGGATGTCGAAGAGATTCCACACGCCTTACCGATTTCACGGATGGTCGGCGGGTAGCCATTATCATCAAGGAACAACTCGATGAAATTGACGATGGCTTCCTGCCGCTTGGACAGCTTCACGTCCGACATGGACTGCCTCCTTCAGGCCCCTGCGCTATTCTGAAAGAATACCATACAACACCTGTTCGATAGCACATGGGTTCGAGTTCAGCGCCATTATAGCACGAACGTGCGTTCTAAGTCAAGCGCGCTCAGCGCCGTAGCCAGCGCCACACCATGCCCGCCGCGCCGCCAAGGTCGCCAGAACGCACGTGATCCCATAGCACAACACCCTTCTGTATCAGCAGATCGTAGAAGTTCTGCGTGCCATGCGCGAAAGTCTTGGGTGATACACAGCCCCCCTGATACACGCCAACCATATTCTCCGGGTCCGACCTAATATGGAAAACACCGCTGGGCGAGCGCGGCCACCATACCACAAGTGTGTCGGTTGCACCTTGGGCCTGTTCAGCCAGGCGCTGCGCCAGCCTGTTCAGCTTGGCCGGTCCGACGTTGTAGGCCTCGATGCGCGCCGGGGCAAACAGCGTCCGGCTGGGATAGGTGGTGACGATGTAATCAGCCGAGTCGACCTGTGGATCAGCTTCCAGTGCGTTGAGCATCGACGAACTGGCACTCTCAAAGATCAGCACGGCCTGCTGATCACCGGTGACGATGTCGACCGAATCCTCGTTGATACTCACTTCAACGCCATAGCGCTGCCCATAATACTGGGCGACCTGGAACGTGCCAAAATAGCGCACCGGCAGGCCAGCCTGTGCAGCCTGCGCCATCACCTGATCGACAGCCGGATAAGCTGTCTGCGAGCCTGCAAACGCGTCAAGCGCGTGGCTGAACATGTTCAGCGGCAGCCCCAGCACGATGATCAAAACACCGGCAGCCCGCTGAAGCGACTGCCAGCGCACCGGGGTGCGCAACTTCACCCAGGCAACCGCGCGCATCGCCGTTACGGTCGAGGCTACTGCGAGCAGCGGGTAGGCCCCGGCGAACATACGCGGCGTCAGGAATGTATTGTGCATCAGGCTGACGCGCAGGCTGTAGAAGATAACGATCGACCAGCCGCTGGCGTAAATCGCATCCAGCAACGGTTCGCCCTGCCTGCGCATCAGCGGATAGCTCACGCCGAGCACGATCAGAGCAGCATTCAGCCAGCCGTTAGCCACACTCATCATGTGAATGAGATGCGTGACCGGCCATCCACCCGCCTTCACGCCGGAATTCGAGAGACGCAGCGCATCCGCGATCTCGCTGCGCACCCACTCAAAGGGAATACCGGTGTACAGGAAGTGAGCGGTCTCCAGGACCACAAGCGGCAGCAGCACACCGGCGACCAATGCCGCCAGATGGCGGAGCTGGCGGGTATCCGGGTCGAACAGCGCCGAGAAACCCAGCCAGGCAGCGACCGGCACCATGAAGTTGAAGTGTGAGGTGAATGCCAGCCCCAGCCCAATGCCCGCCCACAGATAGCGGCGGTCAGCGTGCAGCATCAGGCCCAGGGCAAAGAAGGCCAGCGGATAGCCGATATGCATGCGGGTGTAGTACAGAATCGCGGGTAGGCTGATAAACCACAGTGTCCCGACCAGCGCCCAGCGCCGCGACCCGCTCAAGCGGGCCGTCAGACGGAACAGCGCCACAGCCATCAGCGCGCCCAGCAGAGTCAGGATCAGCATCTCCCACACGGGGTTGGGGCCAAACAGCGCGAAGGGCACACTCAATATAACCATCGGCGCGAGGGTGGCAGCCGTGTAGCCCCAGCAGCCGTGGATCAGGTCGATGGCGGCCACATCCTGTGTGACGGTGTCCTGGTGCAAGAAGAGGAGCCTGGGCCCAACGAGCCTGCCGCCACCAGCAAGAAAACCAGGCCTGCCAGCAGCCACGTGCGAGCCTTGAGCGCCGCAAACCATGCAGCCCAATCGACATTCATGGGATGCTCCAGGTAGAAACGTTATTTCAGGTCACCCCAGCTTTGACCGGCGCGGGCATCGACCTTGAGCGGCACATCCATGGGGTAGGCGTTCTCCATCACATCACGCACCAGCCCGATGACTTCGTCCGTCTCGGAGTCGGGCGCTTCTAGCAGCAGCTCGTCGTGCACCTGGAGGATCATGCGGCTGCGCAGCTCGCGCTCCGTGAGCGCGTCGTGCAGCCTGACCATCGCGATCTTGATGATGTCGGCGGCAGTGCCCTGGATCGGCATGTTGACCGCTTCACGCTCGGCGGCGCGCCGAGCGATCATCGCCTGCTGGCTGGTATCGCCCGATTGGAAGATGGAGAAGTAGCGGCGGCGGCCCAGCAGCGTCTCGACATAGCCCCGTTCGATGGCCTGCTGTTTGGTCGTTTCGAGATAGTCGCGCACCTTCGGGAAGCGCTCGAAGTATGTCTTGATGAAATCCTCCGCTTCGGGCAGCGTCAACTCTGAATCGCGCGCCAGCCGGAAGGCCCCCATGCCGTACAGCAGCCCGAAGTTCACCGCTTTGGCAAAGCTGCGCATGGCGGGCGTCACCTCAGCCAGCGGGATGTTGAATACGGTCGCGGCGGTGGTGGCGTGGATGTCCTGCCCCTCGCGGAAGGCCTGGCGCAGCGCCTCATCACCGGAGATGTGGGCCATGACGCGCAGCTCTACCTGCGAGTAGTCGGCGCCGACCAGTTTGTGGCCCGGCGCGGAGATGAAGGCATCGCGCACGCGGCGGCCAAAGTCCCTGCGGATGGGGATGTTTTGCAGATTGGGGTCGCTGGAGCTAATGCGCCCGGTGATGGCCCCGGTCTGGTTAAAGGAGGAATGGATCCGCCCGGTGCGCGGGTTAACCATCTGCGGCAGCGCGTCGACGTAGGTCGAGCGCAGCTTCTCCAACTCGCGGTAGTCGAGGATGGCCTGCACCACGCCCGACGTGTCCTGCTCCAGCAGTCGAGTCGAGCACGTCGGCGGCGGTCGAGTAGTAGCCGCTCTTGGTCTTGCGCAGCCCCTGCGTGGGCAACTGGAGCTTTTCGAACAGCACTTCACTAAGCTGCTGCGTCGAGTTGAGATTGAACTCATTGCCAACGGTGTTGGTGATGCTGCGAACGATCTCGTCCAGCGATCCGGCGATCTCCGCGGACATCTTCTCCAGCAGCTTCACGTCGACCAGCACGCCAGCCATCTCCATGTCGGCCAGCACAGGCACCAGCGGCATCTCGACCTCGTAGAACAGCTTCTCAAGCTGCTGGTCGGCGAGGTCTTTGCGGATCGGCGCGACAAGCTGAAGCGTCATGTCGGCGTCGGCGGCAGCATAGGGCGCGGCCTTGTCGACGGGCACCAGGTCCATCGTGATCTGCTTTTTGCCAGTGCCCAGCAGGTCGGCAATCTCAGTCATCTGGACGCCCAGCCGGAAGAAGGCAACCGCCTTCAGGCCCAGCTTGCGCTGCGCCGAATCGGGACGCACCAGCCACTCGCCGATCATCGTGTCGAAGCTCAACGGCTGCACATCAAGTCCATGGCGGGTGAGCATCACAGCGTCATATTTGATGTTGTGCCCGTACTTGGGAATATCGGGGTTGGTCAGCGCAGGACGCAGCCGCTCGACGACGGTCTCAATCGGAAGCTGCGGCGACGCGTCGCCCCCTTGGTGCCCGACCGGGATGTAATAGCCCTCGCCCGGCTCGACGGCCAGCGAGATACCGACGAGCTCCGCCTGCATCTGATCGGTGCTGGTGGTCTCGGTGTCAAAGGCGATGCCCTGTGCCTGCTCCAGCCGCCTCGCCAGCGCGTCGAGCGCCTGTGCGTCGCGCACGATGACCGTCGCGGTCACCGGCTCCGGCAGCGGTGCGCCGGTCAGCGCCGAGGTGGCCGGGGCCTCGCCAAACAGCGAAAGCTGCTGGCCGTCGGACGGCGGCGCATCCGGCTCGCCATCACCGGCGGAAAGCTCCCGGAGGAATGTGCGAAACTCAAGCTCGCGAAATATCTCCACCACTTCGTCGCGGTTGAAGTCATGGGTGCGGCACGCCTCCAGATCGAACGCAAGCGGCACGTCGGTGACGATCTGCGCCAGCTTATAGCTCAAATAGGCCGCGTCGCGATTCGCTTCAAGCGCCATGCGCGTGCGTTTGCTGGTAATCTCTGCAAGGTGGGCATAGATGTTGTCGAGCGTGCCATATTTCTGGATCAGATCGGTGGCCGACTTCTCACCCACCCCGGCCACGCCAGGGATATTGTCGGACTTGTCGCCGACGAGCGCCTTGAAGTCGACGATGCGCAGCGGGTCGAAGCCGAAGCGGTCGCGCACGGCCTGGATGTCGTACAGTTCGACCTCGCCGCTGCGGCGACCCGGAAGCTGCACGAGCGTGTGCTCGCTGACCAACTGGAGCAAGTCTTTGTCGCCAGTAACGATCAGCGTCTCGACGCCCTGCTGCTCGGCCAGCCGCGAGATGGTGCCGCAGCACGTCGTCCGCCTCGAAGCCGTCGACCTCCAGCACCGGGACGTTGAAGGCGCGCAGTACGTCATGCATCCTGCCGATCTGCACGTGCAGGCTGTCGGGCATTTTCTCGCGGGTGCCCTTGTACGCCTCGAACAGGTCGTCGCGGAAGGTCGCGCCCACGTCGAAGCTGACTGCCAGGTAATCGGGCGGGTCCTCGCCCGTGATCAGGTTGATCAGCGTGCGGGTGAAGCCGTAGGTTGCGTTGGTTGGCTCGCCGCTGCGGGTTGTCATGTCGACCTGGAGAGCAAAGAACATGCGATAGGCAAGCCCGTGCCCGTCGATGATGACCAGTCGCTTGCCGGCCGATTCTGGCATTCGTCCCCACCTTACGCTGCGGCCAAACAGAACACTCGTGCGATGCCCCGATCATACCACAGCCCGGCGCAGAATGCTGAATGCGGGTGTGCAAAAAAGCCCGCTGTTCGCACGAACTGCGGGCCATGGATCGTCACAGTGAGAGACGTACAGACCACATTACGTCACGACGACCGAGTTTTCGCCCCCGTAGGGATGGGCTGCAAACCTGTCGGCCTGCTCGTCGTTGGCCCACGTGTTGCCGTTGACAAAGAAGCGGTACTGGTATTCCTGGCCCGTTTCCAGATCGACGACGGCCTGCCACGCGCCATCTGCGCCCTGAGTCATGGGCGTCGCATCTCTGTCCCAACTGTTGAAATCACCCACGACCGACGCGGATTTCGCCTGCATCGACGACGGCAGGACAAAGGTCACGCGGCAGATACCGCTATTCTGCCGGGATAGTCCTTGTGAATCATGAGCACTCCTTTCCTAACTACGCCGTCCTGAGCCGCAAGCACGGGGCCTCCCGCCCGGACGTATGGCACATCAATGATGGAGGATCTGTGAAAGGAACAGCTTGGTCCGATCCTCGGACGGGCTGCTGAACAGAACTTCGGGCGTTGCTCGCTCGACGATCAGACCATCGTCCATGAAGATCACCTCGTCGGCGGCAGCGCGGGCAAAGCCCATCTCGTGCGTCACAACCAGCATCGTCATGCCGCCTTTGGCCAGGTCGAGCATGACGTCCAGCACTTCTTTGATCATCTCCGGGTCCAGGGCGCTGGTCGGCTCGTCGAACAGCATGATCTTGGGGTTCATCGCCAGCGAGCGGGCGATGGCGACGCGCTGCTGCTGTCCGCCGGAAAGCTGCGCCGGGAACACATCGGCCTTGTCGGGAATGCCCACCCGGATCAAGCTGCTCCATCGCGATCTTCTCGGCCTCTTCGTTGCTCCGATTGCGCACCACCTTCTGCGCCAGCGTCACGTTCTGGCGCACGGTCAGGTGCGGGAACAGGTTGAAGAGCTGAAAGACCATCCCGATCTCGGCCCGGATGGCGTTGATCTGCTTCTGGTCGCTGGTGAGCAGCTTCCCCTCGACCCATATCTCGGCCGCTGGTGGGCACTTCAAGATAGTTGGTGCAGCGCAGCAGCGTCGACTTGCCGGAGCCGCTGGGTCCGATGATGACGATCACCTTGCCCCGGTCGACGGTCAGGCTGACGCCGCGCAGCGCATGGACGTGCCCGAAGTACTTGTAGATATCCTGAGCTACGATGATGTGGTCAGTCTCAGCCATCTTGGCGCAACCGCCTTTCCAGCACCCGCACCAGCAGCGACAGGGCCACCGTCATGGTCAGATACAGCACCGAGAGGGTGATATAAGCCTCGCGAAAGCGGAAGGTGCGGCCTGCGTACAACCGCGCGACCTGGGTGATATCGCGCACGGCCAGCACCGAGACCAGCGACGAGTCTTTGACCATCGCCACGAAGTCGTTGCCCAGCGCGGGCAGCACGTTCTTGACGGCTTGCGGCAAAATAATGAAGCGCATGGCCTGGCCGTAGCTCATCCCTAGCGAGCGGGCGGCTTCCATCTGCCCGCGCCCGATGGACTGGATGCCGGCGCGGAAAATCTCGGCCAGAAACGCGCCGTAGGTCACCGCCAGCGCGACAATCGCGCGAATATTCATGTCGACCTGGTCGTTCTTGATGGCCGTCAGCAAGCCGCCGATCGAGGTAACGCCCATACCGTTGAGCAGGCGACCCAGGTTGTTCATCAAGTCTACGGCCATCGGGACGCCCACCAGCGCGATGAAGAAGATCAGCACCAGCATGGGAATGCCACGCACCAGCTCAATATACAACGTGGCCAGGTTGTTGAAGAAGACATTGCGCGAAATGCGGCCCAGCCCGGCCAGCAGCCCCAGAACGACGGCAACCGCGTAAGCCGCCAACGATGTCGTGATGGTGACGAGCAGGCCCATCCTGATGAACAGGAACGCCTGGCGGTAATCTGTGTTGAAAAAGATGACCAGGCTAGCGCCAATAGCGATAAAGATCAGCGCGACGAACCACCATGGGAAGCGGCGCAGCTTATCACTCATGGACAGCTCGTCGACAATTACATCGGGCGTTTCTTGCATGATCGACAGAGATGGGTTATCGGCCACATGCCTCTCCAATCACTTGCGGCGGGGGGTCAGAAAGGTCGGTGCGCAGAACGGGCTTGTCCTGCACACCGACCCTTGGAGATCATGGTAGAGACGACGCTTACGGGGTTGCCGTAGGCTCTTCGGTGGCATACACACCGGGGCCAACCTGGTCGTAGGTCAGGTTGAAGCTGGGGCCGAAGTACTTGACGTTCAGGGTGTTAAGCGTGCCATCAGCCTTCATCGCTTCCAGTGCCTGGTTCACCGAGGCAACCAGCGCGCTGCCCTTGGGGAAGATGAAGCCAAGCTGGTCGCTGGAAATCGAGGGGCCGATCAGGTCAAGCTGGTCGGAGTTCTCGCCCTTGTAGCCCTGGCCGGCTGTCTCGTCGATGATCACCGCGTCCACGTCGCCGGCGATCAGAGCCTGCACGGCAAACGGGAACTGCTCAAAGGCCTTGATACGCGACTCGTCCAAGAACTTGGTAGCAGTCTCGTAGTTGGTGGTGCCGGTCTGCGTGCCGAGGATCAGGGCATCGTTCGCAGCGAAGTCCTCGATGCTGGTGAAGCGATCCTCGCCCTTGCGGACCAGCAGACGCTGATCGATATTGATGTAGCCTTCCGAGAAGTCGACGACCTCGGCGCGATCGGGTGTGATGGTGATACCATCCGCAGCCGCGTCAAACTGCCCATCAGACACTGCCTGGATCATGCCTTCCCAGCCAGCTTCCTTGAAGACGGGCTCGCAGTGCAGCCGCTTGCAGATCTCGGCCCACGCATCGTAGTCCCAGCCGCCGGCCTTGCCCGTGTCCAACTCTACATAGTTGAAGGGCAGATAGGCGTTTTCGACGGCGATGGTGACCTGCTGGCAGTTCAGGTCGGTGAGAGCCTGGTCGGCGGTGCCCAGGCAGCCGTACGATGGCATGTAGCTCTGCCCACCGCTGGTAGGCTGGCTACCGGTGTCACCACCGCCGCTTGAGGGTGCCTGTGTCGTAGCAGCCGCGCCACCACAAGCAGCCAGGGTAAGGCTCAGGGCGACCAGCAGCACCACAACTGAGTACTTCCGCATCATTTCCTTCCTCTCCTTTAGAACTCGTTTTGGTGATAGACAACACCAGTTGTCCTGACGGAGGTACAACGTCACCGCGCTCGCGGGGCGTACCGCAGCGGTTGGTCACTCGTGACGTTTTCCACAGGCAACTGAATGTTGGTCAACAGTATATGTGAAGCCTCCCTGCTTGTCAATCTGTTCAAAAGCGGGTAACTTTGCAACTATACGGGGGTTTCCTTTCACGAAGCGCAATGGGGATAGGGAGGCCCTCACCTGCGATTCTGGCGATGGGCCGGGCCACTGTCGGGCCTTAGCATCAGGGGGATGCGATGGACACAGCTAAGCAAGAACGGGTGGATATTTTCGACAAGATAAAGGGCTTCACACGTGCCAGGGAAGCTCAAGCGGCGGGCGTTTACCCCTTCTTTATCCCATTTGACGATTCAGAGGGCACCATCGTCCGCTACCAGGGGCGCGAGATCATCATGATCGGCTCGAATAACTACCTCGGGCTGACCACCCACCCCAAAGTGCGCGAGGCGGCAGAGGCAGCCGTCCGGCGCTACGGCACCAGCTGCACCGGCTCGCGCTTCATGAACGGCACCCTTGCTATACATGAGGAGCTTGAACATCGCCTGGCGAAGTTCGTCGGCAAGGAACGAGCGCTGGTGTTCAGCACCGGCTACCAGACCAACCTGGGCACGATCTCGGCCATCGTCGGGCGCGGCGACTTCATCATCACCGACAAGGAAGACCATGCGAGCATCGTCGACGGCTGTATGCTGTCTCTCGGCGAGCTCAAACGCTTCAAGCACAGCGACATGGACGACCTCGACCGCGTGCTGAGCAAGCTGCCGACTGAGGCCGGCAAGATCGTCATCGTCGACGGGGTGTACAGCATGGGCGGCGACATCGCGCCGCTGCCCGAGATTATCAAGCTGTGCAAGAAGTACGGCGCTCGCCTGATGGTCGACGACGCGCACAGCATGGGCGTTCTGGCCGGGGGGCGCGGCACGTCGGCCCATTTCGGCGTCACAGACGACGTGGACCTGATCACCGGCACCTTCAGCAAGTCGTTCGCGTCCATCGGCGGGTTTGTCGCGGGCGACGACGACGTGCTGCACTTTATCCAGCACCACGCCCGCGCGCTGATCTTCAGCGCCAGCCTGCCGGCATCGAACGTGGCAGCGGTGCTGGCCGCGCTCGACGTGATCGAGACGGACCCCAGCTACGTCCAGCGCGTATGGGACAACGCCGATTACATGAAGAAGGGCCTGAGCGAACTAGGCTTCAACATCGGCAACAGCCAGACGCCGATCATTCCCATCATCGTCAACGACGACATGCGGGCCCTCCTGTTCTGGAAGGCGCTGTTCGAAGCGGGCCTGTTTACGAACCCGGTCATTCCGCCTGCGGTCCCGCCGAACATGGCGCTGCTGCGCACCAGCTACATGGCTACCCACACCACCGAACAGCTCGACCGCGCGTTGAGCATCCTCGACGAGGTCGGGCACCAACTGAACATCATCTAGACCTGTATGACAAAAGGCGCACACCCCGGCGGGGTGTGCGCCTTTTCCTTTGCGCGCAGAGAAGGATCAGAGCCGTCTCAGCCGGCTAACCACCGAGCGCCACAGGCGGGCAAGAAATGGCCGCGACGCCTCGCCCACTTCGTCGGCAGCCTGCGCCAGGCTGGCAATGCCGCGCCCCTGAAGCTCCTGATTGTGCCGCCACACCCATACGAACAGGTCGGCCTCGGTGCGGTTCGGGAAGCGTTCGAGCAAGCCCCGCTCCTTGATGATCTGCACGGCGGGCGTATAGATCATGTCATACCAGGCCGGGACGGCATCCTCGTAGGAAAACGGCTCCCCATCGATCTGCTCCAGCACCTGCCGGAACAGTGCGATCTGGTATTCCAGCTCGCGATAGTGGCCCGGCGTGGTGAAGACAACGCTCTGCTCAGGCCGCAGACGGTCGAGGTGGGTGCGATCCAGAAAGTCAGCATACTCGGCCCTGATCAGCACCTCGTCGAGGTCGGCGTCCTCGCTGAGGCCAACCGGTGTCACGAACTCCCAGACGTGCGCCAGGATGCTGCCCATCCCCGATTGGCGCGCAACCGACACGCGGTGATTGCCGTCCAGCACGAAATACGCGTCACCAACCTGGTAGACCTCAATCGGCGGCGCGCCCCGCGTGAAGGTCACCGTGTTGACGCGCATCCAGCGGTCGCGCATGTCGTCTTTGCGGGGCAGGTACGTGCTCGTAAAATCACGATAGCGCCCCACACTGCCCCGGATGGCCGACAGTGGTATCTCCTGCAGGCCGCGGTAGTTCTTCTGGCTGAGGCGAAGCTGCTCCTTAACCTGGTCAAACGACAGCAGGTCCGTCGATTTCCGGCTGAACACAGACAGCACGTCCTCAATACCGGCGCTGTGGCGCGCGCGTTCCCAGTTGCGATGGGCTTCCTGCCGGGCGAGCATGTTGTCTTCGTCGAACGCCATGAACCTTTACCTCATCAAGCGGAGACGTGCAGGCGTAGTATAACATCTGGATCTAACCGGTGCATGAAGAAAAGGGGCCCGGAGGCATAAACCGCCGGGCCCAACACATCGATGCGCCAACAGGCAGCGCGTTACGCTTTCTTGGCCCTGGATTTCGACTTGGCAGCCGCTTTAGGCTTATCGGCGGTGGCGCTATCGCCCCGGATGAAGGCTTCCGTCTTGTTGCGGGCAATGTCGTCAGGATACTGCTCAGGCGGCGACTTCATAAAATAGCTGGCGGGCGCGTACAGCGGGCCGCTCAGGCCGCGGTCGAGGCCCAGCTTGGCGCAGCGCACCGCGTCGATCACGACGCCGGCTGAATTGGGACTGTCCCACACTTCCAGCTTCAACTCGACGTTCAGCGGCACGTCGCCGAAGGTGCGGCCTTCCAGCCGGATATACGCCCACTTGCGGTCGGTGAGCCACGGGACGTAGTCGCTGGGGCCAATGTAGACGTTGTCGGGGTCCATCTTCTCGCTGAGCTGCGAGGTGACCGCCCCGGTCTTGCTGATCTTCTTGCTCTCCAGCCGCTCGCGCTCCAGCATGTTGTAGAAGTCCATGTTGCCGCCGACGTTGAGCTGGCTGGTGCGCTCCAGCCGGACGCCACGATCTTCAAACAGGCGGGCCAGCACGCGGTGAACGATTGTCGCGCCGACCTGGCTCTTGATGTCGTCGCCGATAACCGGCAGGCCGCGATCGATAAAGCGCTGCTGCCAGTATTCCTCGCGCGCGATAAAGACCGGGATGCAGTTGACCAGTGCGCAGCCAGCGTTCAGGATGTGCTCGATGTACCACTTGGTGGCCTGCTCGCTGCCGACCGGCAGGTAATTGACTACCACGTCAGTGCCGGTGTCTTTGAGGATCTGCTCGATGTTGGCTGTCTTGCCGGGCGCTTTGGTGATCTTCATGCTCAGGTATTTGCCCAGCCCGTCGTGGGTCATTCCACGGTGGACAGGCACGTTCATCTTAGGCACATCGGCAAACTTGATGGTGTTGTTCTGCCCGGACCAGATCGCGTCAGACAGGTCTTTGCCGACCTTCTCGATGTCAATGTCAAACGCAGCGCTGAATTCGATGTCGCTGACGTGATAGCCGCCCAGGTTAACGTGCATCAGGCCGGGGACGCGCTCGTCGTCTTTGGCGTTACGATAGAATTGAATCCCCTGCACCAGGGACGAGGCACAATTGCC
This sequence comes from uncultured Chloroflexia bacterium, assembly GCA_963787375.1. Lineage (GTDB taxonomy): Bacteria > Chloroflexota > Anaerolineae > Aggregatilineales > UBA3940 > CAWBCR01. Next base: position 93,804 of record CAWBCR010000011.1, read on the forward strand.
AACGCCGATAATGGCAACACGCACTTTCTTGCTCAACGAAACCTCCTGACGGATTGTGCTGGAAGAACGGGCCGATCCACTGGCCGAACCCGGAAAGGGACCACTCCCCCGATAGTATACGCCGCGATGCTCAGCTTATCCAGTCGCGATGAATGGGATCCCAGTTCCGGTGGGCATACGAGCGATGGCACTCGCGGCAAATCTGCGCAGTGGCGATCTCGTGCCCCGGCGTACGCCAGCGCCAGCGAACATTCACCAGATGATAGCGGCAGGTTGGCCGATGGCAGATCGGGCACTCCTGGCCGCCCGATAAGCCGGCGCTCCCCCAGTGACGTCCCTCATCCGGATCCTGTTCGCAGATGTAGCAATGCGTAATGGGCATGTTTGTGAACACTCTTACGGCCCGGCTGAAGCGGGCGATGGATCAGGCCGCGCGGCGATTATACCAGCCCCGGCAGGTTTACCAAAGAGCCCACCCCGGCTGTCATATCCATTCTGTCGTGTGTCATATTCAGGGGGTGATATCCGTCACTTGTGGACAATAACGGCCTGAATTACGCTTAACTTGACTATTCAGATGTCCAGTGCCCGAATTGCGCTTATTGGCTGCCAATCAGACATGTGGCACCTAACTAAAGTGAGGTAACCATGCTAGAGATAACCCGCCAGGCGGATTATGCCCTGCGTGCCAGCGTTGAGGTCGCACGGCTGCCCGAGGGCGAACGCGCACCGACGGCTGCCATCGCCGAGCGCCAGCAGATACCGCTGCCGTTCCTGGCCAAGATTGTATCCCAGCTTGTCGTCCGCGGAGTTCTGGAAGCGACACGCGGCGCCAGCGGCGGCGTCAGCCTAGCCCGCCCGGCTGACAACGTGACCATGCTGGAGATCATCGAGGCGATTGACGGTCCGATCACCATCAACCGCTGCACACGCGATGCCTCTGCCTGTGACATGTCGCCGGCCTGCCCATTCTGCGAGATCTTCACCGAGGCGCAGCGGGCACTCGTCGACAAGCTCCATAACACCACGCTGGCCCAGCTCGTCGCGCGATCTGAAGAGCTGGAAGGCGCTGCGGCCTGATCCGCGCGCCAGCACCTACTTCTCAACCCGTTCCAGGGGCTGCTCGCTCTTGACACTGAAGTGGTCAAAGTCGCGGGCGACCACAGCCCCTGGGAAGTACTCTTCTGCTTCTGCCTGAATATCCCGCTCCCGGTAGCGCCGTGACACGTGCGTGATGATTAAATTCCTGACGCCGCATGACACGGCCAGCTCCGCTGCCTGCCGCACGGTGAGGTGTCCGAACCGCTGCGCCAGGTCTGTTTCGTAGTTCAGGTAAGTCCCCTCGACGACCAGCGCATCCGCGCCCCGAACATAGGCCGCCAACGCCTCTGCGCGGCCCACATCGCCAGTAATGCACAGCTTCTCACCCGGCTGCGATGGCCCCAGCACCTCGTCCGGCGCGACCACGCGCCCATCCGGCAGCGTGACGGGCCTGCCATCGACCAGATCGCGGCGCTCCGGCCCACGCGGCACGCCCAGCGCCTCGGCACGGTCGGCCAGAAAAGGGCGGCGCGGCTTGCGCTCGAACGTATAGCCAAAGCAGTCCGGCCCGCGATGCTCCACCGGGAAGGCAGTTACCGCGAACTCGTCGTCCTCTATCAGCAAGCCGGGCTTCACCTCGTACAGATCGATGCCAACCGGCGTTCGCGCGCCGCGCAGCACGACGCCGAAGATCAGGTCGTGGACGCGGTCCAGCGTGGACTTACCACCCCATATCTCGATGCGCTCGGCGGCCTCCCAGCGGGCGAAGGTCGAGATCAGACCGGCCAGCCCCAGAATATGATCGAGATGGCTGTGAGTCAGCAGAATTTTGTCAAGCCGGCGAAAGCCCAGCCGGCTGCGCAGAATCTGGCGCTGGGTGCCTTCGCCGCAGTCGACGAGAAAGCGATACTCTTTGTGCATCACGATCTGGGCGCTCAGCCCGCGCTGAATCGATGGCGCGCTGGCCGACGTGCCCAGGAAGACAATCTCAAACACGCAGTATCCTTCGATAAGTCACCGGCGAAGGCCGGGCAGGGAACATCTCGTGCGTCGCGGCGATGGCTATGGGCGCACACGCTCCGACTGGAACCAGCGGATATCCAGCCAAGCGATGAGCTGCCGCGCCACCGGGTGCGTCAGCCGAACAGAGGCCTCAAAGCGCTGCGGCGAAAACGAGTACATGCGCACGTAATGCGGACGCAGCACGAAGATACAGTAATCGTCTTCCCAGCGGCGGCTGCTCCATAGAAAGGCCACACCGGCATCGCGCTGCATGAGGTCCAGCCAGCGACGCTTGTCGTAGCTGCTCAGGTTGCCGATGTGGAAGCGCAGGGCCAGCATGTGGTTCAGCGTGAAGGTCGCCTCGGTGGCGTCCTGGTCACCGTACAGGTCAAACGACAGCATCGCGCTGGAGTCCTGGCTGGTGAGCATGGCCGTGGCCCGGCTGGCGGCGCGCGTGTCCTGCGGTGAGCGCGCAATCGAGGTCAGCAGCGGCGCCTTAGCAAAGCGGCGAGCCAGCTCGGTGTCGAGGTCGATTTCACCGCGCAGGAACTGCTTGATGGTCAGGGGGGCCTGGTCGATCTTGATGCTGCGGCGCAGCGACCCGGTGCCGCTCAGGTCACGCAGCAGGCGCTGGCGATCCTGCGCCGAGATATGCGCATGGGAAGCCAACGCCGCCGGGTTCAGACGTCCGGTTCCGGGCGGAAGACCCTCACGCTGGAATCCTTCGTCATCTTTCCGGGGCGCCGGCGCGCCAATGGTTGGCGTATCGCCGGGATCAAAGTCGAAGTTGCTCATGCTCGCTGCCCTTCAACAGGCGCCAGACTGTGATGGCTACCAGTCCTGTCTGGATGTTGTTTCACTATAGCACGCCGCTGGCATCGAGGGCAAATATCGAGCGCATCCGCCGCTGTTGCGTCCTGCCTGGCTTTGCTGTAACCTTGACACAGTTAATCCCTTGATCGACATCCTGTGACGCAAGGTGTCACACCTGCGCAGTATACTGAATTCAACACCGGATTACTGGGACGATATGCGCCTGCTGCCAGACGGCAGGCGGCATCAGACAAAGGAGTTTGACGTGTTTCAGCAATGCATTATTGTTGGCAATCTGGGGCGCGATCCTGAGATGCGCTACATGCCCGACGGAAAGCCGGTCACGAACTTCACGGTGGCCGTCAACCGCCGCTGGACGTCGCAGGATGGCACACAGAGCGAAAAGACGTGGTGGTTCCGCGTGGCCTGCTGGGGCCGCCTGGCCGAGACAACCAACCAGTACCTCAAGAAGGGCCGCCAGGTGATGGTCATCGGCGAGGTCGACGCTTCAGCATTCACGGGGCAGGACGGCCAGGCGCGCGCTTCGCTGGAGCTGACCGCGCGTGATGTCAGGTTCCTGGGTGGCCGCGACGAATCGGCAGGCGGCGATATGATGGGCGGAAGCGCCAGCGGGCCGGCGCAGGACGAGGAAGACATCCCATTCTAAACCTTATGGAACCCCTTGACACCATTGGCGATGACATTCGCACCGAGTTCGAAGTCACGGAACAGCGCCCGCGATCAGGCCCTGGCCCGATCGCGGGAGCTTGTACGCCGCTGCGCCGCGACGATCAAGGCCGTCCATCGCCAGAACTGGGACGATGCCCGGTCGGGCCTCGAAACCGTGCGGGCGGCTGCGCAAGAACTGATCAAAGGGGTAGCGCCCTACCCGGACCTGTTCCACTCGGGCTATACGCAGGATGGGCTGAAAGAGTACGTCGAGGCATTCGCGACGTTTGCGCTGGTGCGCGGCGAGGACCTCCCCACACCGCAGGAGCTCGACGTGCCGGGGGCGACATATCTCAACGGCCTGTGCGAAGCGGCCAGCGAGCTGCGCCGCACGGTGCTCGACATCATCCGGCAGGGGCACAGCGAGGAGGCCGAACGCCTGCTCGATCAGATGGACACGATCTACAACCTGTTGATGACGTTCGACTTTCCCGACGCGATCACCGGCGGGCTGCGCCGCCGTGTCGACAGCCTGCGCGGGGTGCTGGAGCGCACGCGCGGCGACCTGACCAACAGCCTGCGGCAGGAGCGCCTGCGGCTAGCTCTGATCGACCTGGAGCAGCGGCTCGGGTTGTCGATAGACGCAGCAGGCTTCAGCGAGCAGGAAGATGACTTGGACGAACCTCCGCCGGATTGACCGGCGCGGATCGTTTATCGCCACGCGCTGCGGCCAACGCAGATAGATTGCGCGCACCCATCAACGCCCGGACCCGCCGGGATAATACCGTCTGTGATCTGGCATGGAGTAGATCGCACCCATGGTCTCAATACCTGCAATGCTGACCATCATCGAGGGTGAGGGCAAAGACCAGCGATTCATCCTGGAAGAAACCCCCTTTACCATCGGGCGCGCGCCGGAATGCAGCATGACACTGACGGCCATCGGCGTCTCGCGGCTGCACGCGCGCATCGACTCGGCCTATGGCCAGTACACGATCACCGACATGAGCAGCACGAACGGCACATTCGTCAACGACCAGCGCGTCGAGGGCGCGGTGCCGCTGCATCACGGTGACCGCGTCCGCTTCGCGTCGGCCATCGAGACGCTGTTTGAGGACCCCTCCGCCACCGCGCAGATCGACGTGGGCCAACTGAGCCTGGGCGGGCTGCGCATCGACGAGACGCGCAAGGAAGTGTTCGTAGATGGGCACCTGGTCGACCCGTCGCTCTCTCCGCAGCAGTACGCACTGCTCGAAGTGCTGGTCCACCACGAGGGACAGATCGTCACCCGTGACGAGATCGCCGAAGTGGTATGGCCCGACCAGGTCGGCGTCAGCGACCAGATGATCGATACGCTCGTCTCCCGCCTGCGCAGCCGGCTGTCCGAGTACAGCCCCGACGATTTCATCGTCACGCGGCGCGGGTTCGGGTTGATGTTCACCCAGGGATAAGGCCGGGACGCCCCTTCGCCTACCCCCCAACGGCAAAGAGGCTCTATAATGACCGGGCCGCTGCGGCTGCTCAGGCGTGGCGGATCACATCGTCTCTCGCCGGGAGGGTAAGGATGCGCATTCACGAAGTCGACACGACCAGCCGCCGCGACGTCAACCGCTTCATCAATATCCCCTTCAAACTTTATAAGGACTGCCCGCAGTGGGTGCCCCCCATCCTCCCGGATGCGCGGCTTCAGCTTAACCGCAAGAAATTCCCCTTCTATAAGCACAACGATGCGACGTTCTTCATCGTCGAGCAGGACGGGCAAGACGTGGGGCGGATGGCGGCGCTGCATCCCAAGTTCTATAACGAGTTCAAAGGGCTGCAAAACGCTCACTTCTGGCTGTTTGACAGCATCGACGACCAGGATGCCGCCAATGCGCTGTTCGATGCCGGCCTAGACTGGGCGCGCCAACGCGGGCTGAAGGTCTTTCGCGGGCCGCTAGGCTTTATGGCCGCCGACGGGATCGGGATGCTGGCCAAAGGCTTCGAGTACCTGCCGGCGGTGAGCATCCCCTACAACTACGAGTACTATCCACGGCTGGCCGAAACGTGGGGCTTCAAGCTGGAGGAGCGGGTCTATTCCGGCTCTATCGACCTGCCCCGGCTGCGCGAGGACTTTCCGCAGCGCGTGCTGGACGTGGCAGAGAAGGTCAAGAAGCGCTACGGGTTCACGGTCAAGACGTTCAAGAACAAGCGCGAGCTGCGCACATGGGTCGCGCCACGCCTGGCCGAAGTCTACAACCGCACGCTGACGCACATCGCCGGCGACCCGCCGCTGTCGCAGGAAGAGGTCGACACCGTCGCCGACAACCTGCTGATGATCACCGACCCACAGCTTCTCAAGTTCGTGATGAAGGACGACGAGATCGTCGGCTTCCTGTTCTGCTTCCTCAACATCTCGAAGGGCATCCAGAAAGCAAGAGGGCGGCTGTTCCCGTTCGGCATCTTCCACATTCTGCTTGACCTGCGGCGCACCACCATGCTCGATCTAAACGGCATGGGCATCGTGCCCGAATACCAGGGCATGGGCGGCACCGCCGTGATGTACGCCGAGCTGTACCACGCCACCATGAACTTTCCGCGCTTCACGCACGGCGAGGCAGTGCAGATCTCCGAGTTCAACGCCAAGAGCCTTAACGAGATGCCCAAATTCGGCGCGAAGTGGTACAAGACGCACCACATCTACCGCCGAGAGGTGTAACGGGCCGCAAGCTCAACTCTCATACATAAAAAGCGCCCGGCTGATGTGGCCGGGCGCTTTGCATTCACCGCCTATGGCAGCGGGATCGTCGCCTGATCAATGACCTCGCCGCCGAGCGCGATGGCCGTCAGGTCGATGTGGTCGGCGAAGACCTCCAACAGCACGTAGTGGGTCTGCCGGGCGAAAGCCTGGAGGCCGTCGGGGGTCTGGGTTTGCGCGTACAGCGTCGCGGAGCCGCCGCCGGAGATGACATAGGTCGTCCCATTCTCAACGAACCGCTGGTAGTTGTGGTCGTGGCCGGAGAGAACCAGCGGCACCCCCGCCGCCTCAAACTGCGGCGACCAGTCCGCCTGCACGGGTGGGCTGTCCGTGACGTGCCGCCCGGCGTCATATGGCGACACGTGGAACACGACGATGGTGTGCCTGAAACGGCTGTCGGCCAGCCGCCCGGCGAGCCACGCGTCCTGCGCGGCTGAGCCACCTTCGCCAAAGAAGGCCTGCGTATCGAGCATCACGAACTGGAGATCGCCATAGGCGAAGGCGTACCAGCGCCGCTTACCAGCATCGTCCGAGGGGCCGAACTGCGGATCGGCAAATGGCGGGAAGACGTGGTAGTAAAACGGGACCGCGTTCCACAGCGTCGCCGACTCGATGTCGTGGTTGCCGACGACCGGGTAAATCACGGTGCTGTGCAGCAGCGGCGAGAACACGTCGAACCACTTGCGGCGGTAGGCGTCGAAGGCACTGGCATCCTCACCCATGCTGTAGACCACGTCGCCGGTGTGGATGACGAAGTCAAGCGGCTGGTTTGCCATCTCACGGACAAGCTGCTGCGTCGCGGTGTCGCCAAAGCCCGCGTCGCCGATGACGCCGATGCGCAGCGGAAACGTTCCAGAAGGCGTGTGGAAGGTCACCGCACCCCATGCCTGCCCTCCATATGGCACCGGATGGTACGCGCCGTCTGCATCCGGGCCAAGCAGCACCTCCGCCTGATAGCTCACGCCGGGCGCGAGCCCACCAAGCGCGACCTGCTGGTAGGCCTGGCCGGAGTCGATGGGCATCTGCGCCACCTGCGCGGGCTGATCGATGGGGTAATAACGCACTAACCCCAGCTCGGGCTGGGCCAGCTCGAACAGGAGCGTGGCTGCATCTGTGGTGACGTGCTGGACGGTCAGCGGCAGCGCGAAGGCCACGTCAGATGGCGTATCGCTGACCGGCAGCGGGGTGGAGGTGGGCGCAGGCATCGACGAGGCCGGCGGCGCTGTGACGGTCGGGGTTGCTGCCAGTGCGGCGGTCGGTGTGGGCGACGGTGGGACAATTGTGGCAGTAGCCGGCGGCAGGGCAGCCGGGCCACACGCCGCCAGCGCAGCAGTCAGGGCCACAAGGGCCAGCGCCGCCTTGAGCGGCGGCCTCAGCGCCACAAGTTTGAGCATTGGCAGCATCCATCCCTCCCTATCAGGTGATAGATCAACTATAACGCGAACGCCCGGCGGCTGATATACGATCCGCCAACGCGCCCACAGCGCAGGCCGGGCCGGGCACTCGCGGCGATTGCAGGTGGTAGATCGCAATGGTATAATCCTGCGGGCCGGGCCTCTTTAGTCTGGCCCATATTTCAGTTTTGTACCACCTATCATCCGGGCAGCGCCCACTCTGGAGCACACTGCGTGTTTACCCCCCTAAACTGGCTTCTTGGCCTGTTTTCATTGGATATTGGCATCGATCTGGGCACAGCAAACACGCTCGTCGCCGTCCGGGGCCGCGGTATCGTGATTAACGAGCCTTCGTGGGTGGCCATCGACAAGAAAAGGCGCACCCCGCTGGCCATTGGCGCAGAAGCGCGCCAGATGGTCGGGCGGACGCCGGCGAACATCATCGCCATCCGCCCTCTGCGCGACGGCGTCATCTCGGAGTTTGAAATCACGCAGGCCATGCTGGAATACTTTATCGGCAAGGCGCACGAGCAGTCGCTGGTACCACTGCCGCGCCCACGCGTGGTGGTCGGCGTCCCCAGCGGCGTCACGGAAGTTGAGAAGCGTGCCGTGTACGACGCGACAATGTCCGCCGGCGCGCGTGAAGCGTTCCTGATCGAAGAGCCGATGGCGGCAGCGATTGGCGCGGGGCTGCCCATCACCGAGAGCCGGGGCAGTATGATCGTCGACATCGGCGGTGGCACGACCGAAGTCGCCATCTTCGCGCTGGGCGGCATTGTCATCAGCCGCTCGATCCGTGTGGCGGGCGACGAGATGGACGAGGACGTCATCCGCTACCTGCGCACCAAGTACAACCTGCTGATCGGCGAGCGCATGGCCGAACGCGCCAAGATCGAGTGCGGCTCGGCTTACCCGCTGCCTGAAGAGCACACGATCACCATGCGCGGGCGTAACCTCGTCACCGGGCTGCCCGAAGCAGTCGACGTGTCGTCGATTGAGCTGCGCGAGGCGCTGTCGACGTCGGTTCAGGTGGTGGTCGACACGATCAAAGACACACTCGAAGAGACGCCACCGGAGCTAATCTCCGACCTGATGGAAAGCGGCGTGTGCATGGCCGGCGGCGGCTCGCAGCTTTCCGGGCTGACCGAGCGCATCTCGGAAGAGATCAACATGCGCGTGTGGCTGGCCGAAGATCCGATGACCTGTGTGGCGCGCGGTGCAGGCCGGGTGCTCGAAGACTACGACAACCTGCGCCGGGTGCTGGTGGGGCTTCAGCGCGGCAGCACGCAGCATTAAGGCCGTCGCGCCGCCCGACGACAGGCGCGCAGGCCACAAAAGAACTTGTTGCAATCCGGGTGTGGCCTCTGTACTCTATAACAGGGACCACACCCGGTGGTTTTAATGGTAGGTGAGTTTGCGATGTTTCGGCGTGAAAACAGCCGTCTGTTGACTTTAGGAGCACTGCTGATTGCGGCCATTCTGCTGCTTACAGTGGGCACGCGCTCCGGCGTGCTGCGCCCGCTGGTGAGCATCGTGATGGCCCCCCTGTCACCCATCACGCGGCTGGTGACCGGCGGGACCAACGCCGCAGTCGACCTGTCAAGGCCGCAGGAGGATTATGCCGCCCTCCAGCAGCACTCGCTTGAGCTGGAGAAATCCATCGCGCAACTTCAGGTCGAGATTGTGCGGCTGCGTGAGATCGAGCAGGATTACTACCGCCTGTCCGCGCTGGTCGATTATTCAGCCCAGCACCCCGACCAGAACCTCGTCACCGGCGACGTGATCGCACAGGACACCAGCGGCTACTTGCGCTGGATCATCATCAACCGGGGAGCCCGCGACGGCATCCAGGTTGGCAACCCGGTCATCAGCGACCTGGGGCTGGTGGGGCGCGTCGAGAAGGTGGCGGCCAACGCCGCCTGGATTCGCCTCGAAATCGACCAGGCCAGCGCCATCAACGCCATCCTGCAAACCTCCCGCGCAGAGGGGACCGTCGTCGGCCAGCTTCAGGGCGGCCTGCGGATGGAGTACATCCCACAGCAGGCGCAGATCGAGGCGGATGACCTGGTGCTGACATCGGGCCTGGGCGGCGACTTCCCGGCAGACATCGTGATCGGGCAGGTGACCAGCGTCAGGCGGCAGCAAGCCGATCTGTTCCAGGAAGCGGAGATCCGCCCTACCGTCGACTTCAACTCGCTGAAGATCGTGTCGGTGATTACCAGCTTCAAGCCGGTCGATATTTCGTCGTTTCAACAGACCACGCCGACCGCGCCATGAGCCTCCAGCTTGGCATCCCGCTGTTTCTTGTCGCCATGATCGTACAGGCCAGCATCCTGCCGCACCTGCGCGTGTTCGGCGGGCAGCCCGACCTGATCGTGCTGCTGGTGCTGGCGTGGTCCACCCTGGACGACGGCCAGGAGGGTATGGCATGGGCATTCACCGGTGGCCTGTTCCTGGACCTGCTATCCGGCGCGCCACTGGGAATCTCGTCGCTGGCGCTGGTGCCAATTGCATACTTGGTCGGGCTGACCGAGGCGCAGGTTTACCGTAATAATGTGGCGCTCCCGCTGCTGCTGGGGTTCGCCGGCACGCTGGGTTATCACGTCCTGTACCTGCTGCTGCTGCGCTTTCTGGCCGGCTTTCCGGTCGACTGGACAGGCATCATCTGGTACGTTACAGTCCCCTCAATCCTGTTCGACATGATCTTTATCCTGCCGATTCTCAGGGTACTCGCTCGCTGGTACGCACGGTTACACCCGCGCCAGGTCACGATCTGATGCGGATAGAGAGCGATGGCTGCTATGAGACCCAATCAGAACCGCCCGGATCAACGCCGGGCCCGACATCTGATATTCGAAGTGGTGGTGCTGCTGGCATTTGTCGTACTGGCGGTGCGCATTTACCAGATACAGATCCTCCAGCACCGTCAATACGCAGGGGAGGCCGACACCAACCGCTACGACACGGTCAGCATCGCCGCAACGCGCGGCATCATCGAGGATCGCAACGGCGTGCAGTTGGCGGTCAACGTCGCCAGCGCCAACGTGACAGTCACCCCGGCACTGCTGCCCGACGACGAGGCGCAGACCAACGCCGAGATGGAACGGCTGGCCGGCCTGCTGAACATCCCGCTCAGCGGTGAGCTGAACACCGTCGACGAGCGCGGCATCCCGCAGCGCAGCCTGATGACGATGATCCAGGAAGGGCAGGGCATCGCCCCGTACAAGCCCATCGTCGTCAAGTCTGACGTGGACGAAGGCATCGCACGGCAGATCATCGCGGAGCACCTGAATTTCCCCGGCGTAGACGTCGAGTGGGTGTCGGTGCGCGACTACCCGACCGGCGCGCTGACCTCGCAGATCATCGGCTACATGGGCCCGATTCCCGGCGAGCGCGCCCAGGATTTTGAGGCTCAGGGTTACGTGCTCGACCGCGACCGCATCGGCTATGACGGCGCTGAATTCGCCTTCCAGGATCTACTGGCCGGGACGCCGGGGCTGCAGATCGTCGAGCGCGACGTCGCGGGACAGATCATCCGCACCATCGGCGAGTCGCGACCGGCCCAGCCCGGCTACAGCATCCGTCTGACTATCGACGCGGACCTACAGCGCGCAGCGCAGAAGGCGCTGGTCGACCAGATCAACGCTCTCAAGAAGCTGCATCCCGACAACCCGATCGGCTACGACCGGGGTGTGGTCATCGCGTCGAACCCCAGGACGGGTGAAATCCTGGCGATGGTAAGCTGGCCGACTTACGACAACAGCCGCTTCGCGCGCAGCATTGACTACCCGTACTACCTGCAGGTGTGGCAGGACCCGCTGCACCCGCTGTTCAACCAGGCGGTGAACTCACTGTACCCGCCCGGCTCGATCTTCAAGCTGATGACCGGCACCGCCGTGATCGAGGAAGGCGTCGTCACGCCCGACCAGAAGATCAACGACCCCGGCAAAATCCAGCTTGAGAACCGCTACTATCCCAACGACCCCGGCCAGGCGCAGACGTTCGTGTGCTGGAAGAAGGACGGCCACGGCGAGGTCGACTTCATCCACGCCATTGCGTGGTCATGCGATGTGTACTTCTACAAAGTCGGCGGCGGATTTCAGGACGAAGTGCCCGGCTTCGGGCTGGGCATCACCCGGCTGGGGGCCTGGATGAAGATCTTCGGGCTGGGCCAGCCGACAGGCATCGAGCTGGCCGGAGAGGCGGCGGGCTTTATCCCCACCCCGGCGTGGAAGCGGCAGACCTGGGGTGAGAACTGGTCAACCGGCGACACTTACAACTCGGCGTTCGGACAGGGCTACGTGCTGGCGACCCCGCTCCAGATGCTGGGGGTGGTGAACGCCGTCGCCAACAATGGGATGCGCCCCACACCGACGCTGGTACGCGAGATCATCGACGCGGATGGCCGGGTGGTGAAGGGCTTCCAGCCAATGTACACCGACATGCACCAGGCCGTGGCCGACTACTGGAAAACGACCTACGGCGTCGACTACCCCGCTACGCTCGACCACACGCTGAGCCTGGTACAGCAGGGCATGCGCGGCGCGGTGACCTTCGAGGGCGGCACCGCCCTGGCTGCGCAGACGGATTACCTGCCCTACGTGCCCATCGCCGGTAAGACCGGCACCGCCGAGTTCTGCGACAACATCGCCGCCGCGCTCGACCAGTGCATCCCCGGCAACTGGCCCTCACACGCGTGGTTCATGGGCTACGCGCCCTACGGCAACCCGGAGATATCGGTGGTGGCGTTCATCTACAACGGCGGCGAGGGCTCGATCATCGCCATGCCGGTGGCCGCGGAGGTCATGGATGCCTACTTCAAGCTGAAGACCGAGCGCGCGCTGGCTGCGCAGCAGACGCCGCAGGCCCCCACCCCCCAGCCATAATCAGACGGGGGCAGCCATTGCGATGACTGCCCCCGCACGCCCCGCTCACTTCTTACTGTGTGATTTCTTGCCTTTGATGGACGCCTGCCCGCCGTCGGGCTGGACCATCTCGACGGTCATCAGGTTGGTCGCGCCCGGCATATTGGGCGTGATGCCTGCCGTCAGCACGACCCGTGCCCCTTCCTTGACCCAGCCCGCCTTAAAGGCCGCGCTGATCCCGCCCTGCAGGACAGCATCGGCGCTGGTGGTGCGCGTGCCCAGCAGCGGGCAGACTCCCCACGAGAGCATCAACTGGCGCTGCACGATGCGGTTGGGCGTCACGGCGATGAGCCGGGTGTGCGGGCGATACTTGGCGATGTTGCGCGCCGTCTTGCCGCTGGCCGTCGAGGCGATGATAGCCGCCACGTTCAGGTCGCATGCCGTCTCACAGGTTGCGTGGCTGACTGCGTCGGTCACGTCGCCGGCGCTGCGCGACAGGTGCACAGGCATGCGCCATGGTCCCTGCAGCGACGCCGAACTCGGTTTCCTCGGCGATACGAACCATCGTGCGCACCAACTCAAGCGGGTATTTCCCGGTGGCCGTCTCGCCGGACAGCATGATCGCGTCGGTACCGTCGAGGATGGCGTTGGCCACGTCACTGGCCTCGGCGCGGGTGGGGCGCGGATTGCGGATCATCGAGTTGAGCATCTGGGTGGCTGTGATCACCGGCTTCCCCGCTGCGCTGCACAGCCGGATCAGGCGCTTCTGGACCATCGGCACTTTCTCCGGCGGGATCTCAATGCCCAGGTCGCCGCGCGCGATCATCACCCCGTCGGCAGCAGCGATGATCTCATCGATGCAGTCCAGCGCCTGCGGCTTCTCGATCTTGGCGATGACCTGCGCGGCCTGCTCCTCGGCGCAATTGTCGGCGATGTGTTCCTTCAGATGGATCACATCGTCGGCAGCCCGCACGAACGACAGCGCGATCCAGTCGACGCCCTGCGAGAGAAGAAAGTCAAGGTCCTCCCAGTCCTTCTCGGTGATGGCCGGCATCGACAGCGGGCTGTCGGGAACGTTCAGCCCCTTGTGATCCTGGATCACGCCACCGGTCACGACCGTGCAGTGCAGCTCGGTATCCGTCACCTCGTCGACGACGATGCCCATCAGCCCGTCATCGATCAGGATACGCTCGCCGACCGTGACATCTTTGGGCAGGCCCTCATACTGGACGGGGATCAGCGCGCTGACCGGCCCCGACAGCGTGCGCTGGCCGGTGACGTGGCGGGTGGTCAGGGTGATGCGCTCGCCTTCAGCAATCGCAACACCGCCGGGCTCCATCTCGCCGACGCGCAGCTTGGGCCCCTGCAGGTCGGTGAGGATGGCGACCGGCTTGCCGAGCTCTTCCGAAATGGCCCGAATCCGCGCGATGTTCTCCGCGTGGAACGCGTGATCGCCGTGTGACAGGTTCAGGCGGGCCACGTCCATGCCGGCCAGCATCAGGCTGCGCAGCATCTCCGGCCCGCGCGAGGCCGGCCCAATCGTGCATACGATCTTGGTTCGGATCATAGAGTCTTCTCCTGTTCAATCACAGCCGGCAGAGCAAGGGCGCGTCATGCGGCGGGCGGGCGGCAGACCTGGAGCGAAAACTGCCCGACGACCGGCACCGGCGTTTCCAGGTCACCGTACAGGCGCAGCGCGGCCTCACGCACGGCGGCGATGCCTTTTTGCAGCGCAGCCTCCGGCAGCCGCCACGTCCCCGACCACCTGCGTTTCTCCAGCGACTCTATATACGTTTGTGGCGCTCGATGGATTACATATTCGTAGCTGGCGATGTCACCGACTTGCTGCCAGCCGTGTTGAGGAAGGAACGTGTTGTATTCGCCGCGCTGAACGCCGACGTTGCGCCATTCCGGCGCAGAGACGGCATCATTGAACGCCTGGCGCAGCTCACTGTAGCCGTTGGCGCTCCAGCCGTTGAGCAGCACGCCACCGGGCCGCAGCGCGCGGGCCAGCTCGGCCAGGGCGTCGAGGTAATTGGAGATCAGGTGAAAGACGTGAACCGTCACGGCAGCGTCAAACACGCCTGAGGCAACCGGCAGGTGCGTGGCGTCAGCCTGCGCCAGCATCACCGGCTGACCGGACTGCTTGGCGCGGAGCCGCTCCATCATCCGGCGGGCGAGGTCGACTCCCACCACCGAGCGTACCCGCTCAGACAGCGGCAGGGCGATGCGACCGGTCCCCACGCCGATCTCGATCACGCGCTGGCTGCGGGTCAGGCCCCCTGCCCGGCAAACAAGATCGACCACCGCCTGCGCCTCGCCGGGCGGGAAGCCACGTGTCTCGTCATAATAGTCTGCAGCCCGGTTGAAAATGATAGACGTCGATTTCCATCACACGATCCCTTATCGCACGGCCACGTTGAGCACCCTCATTGTATATCAGCGCGCAGCCGGCTGCGATCAGACGGCGCGTGGCCTCTCGTAAGCCGGGCAGAATGACGTTACAATGCGGTACAATCCGGGGCGTCGGACCAGCCTAGATGGACAGAGAGCCGCCAGCTTATGCTGCTTGCCATCGATACCGCAACGCGAACCGTCAGCCTAGCCCTTCACGACGGCACGGCGATCCTTGCCGAAGAGACGTGGCGCACTGCCGACCATCACACCGTCGAGCTGACGCCCGCACTGCAGGGGCTGCTGACGCGGGTGGGCATCGAGCCTGCTGATTTGACGGCGCTGGCCGCCGCGTTGGGGCCGGGCTCGTACACCGGGCTGAGGATCGGCATGAGCCTGGCTAAAGGGCTGGCGCTGGCGGCGAGCCCGCCGCTGCCGCTGATCGGCATTCCCACGCTGGATGTGGTTGCCGCGGCGCAGCCGCACGCCGCCGACACGCTGATCGCCGTCACGCAGGCCGGGCGCAGGCAAATCAACACCGGGTTCTATGGGTGGCAGGCCGGCGGCTGGCAGGCCGCCGGGGACCCGTTCATCACGACCTGGGAGGAGCTCAGCGCGCGCATCGACGGGCCGGCGCAGGTCGCCGGTGAGGTCGACGCCGAGGGGCATGCGATGCTTGCCAGCAGGTCAGATCGAGTCATAATTGCCAGCGCGGCCCTCGGGCTGCGGCGGGCGAGTTTCATGGCCGAGCTGGCGCTCAGGCGTCTGCAAGCCGGTGCAGCAGCCGACGCGGCGAGCACAGCGCCCATCTACCTGAGCTAAACGATTAAGCGGAGGATCGTCTCATCATGCCCGATGACCGGCTGCCTGTGATTGTCCGGCGGATGACGCTCGACGACATCGACGAAGTGACGGTTCTGGACCGGCTCGCCTTCCCGACGCCGTGGCCGGCGCGCACCTACCGCTACGAAATCCTGAACAACGACAACTCAACGATGCTGGTGCTGGAGAAGCCCAACGGCGCGGGAGCACGCAATGACGGTAGCCTCGCCGGCTGGGTCAGGCGGGTGGTGGGCCAGCCACAGGCCTCGCCCACGCCGGAGATGTCGCTGTATGCCTACTCCGGCTTCTGGCACATCGCCGACGAAGCGCACGTCAGCACGATCGCCGTCCACCCCGACTGGCGCGGGCACAGGATGGGTGAGCTGTTGATCTGGACAATGGCACATGAAGCGATCCGCCGCAACGCGACGATGGTGACGCTGGAAGTGCGGGTCACCAACACCATCGCGCAGAATCTGTATCGCAAGTACGGCTTCGTGATCAGCGGGCGGCGCAAAGGCTACTACCGCGACAACGGCGAGGACGCCTACATGATGACGGTCACGCCGCTGGACGATGCTTACCGCGCGCAACTCAAGACTTTTGGCCAGGAGCTGGCCAAGCACATGCGCGTCATTTCAGCCTGATTGTCTATAAGCCCAACAGCGTGGAGAAGCGATCATGAACCTCGACAACCTGGAGTCCTTCCGGCAGATCGACCCTGGCGACATGCTGAGCCACATCGACGCGCTGCCGATGCAGCTTGAAGACGCGTGGGCCCACGCCCATACGCTCGACCTGCCAGCGAACCTTGCCGACGTGCGACAGGTCGTGATCTGCGGCATGGGCGGGTCGGCCATCAGCGGCGACCTCGTCGCTGCACTGGTGGAGGGCACCTGCCCGCTGCCGGTAACGGTCAACCGGGGCTATATGCTCCCGGCGTGGTTGCAGGGGCCCGACACGCTGATCGTGCCGATCAGCTTTTCAGGCGGCACTGAGGAGACGCTGTTCACCACGCGGCAGGCATTTGAGCGCGGCGCGAAGGTGCTGGCAATCACGACCGGCGGCGCGCTGGGCGCGCTGGTCAGCGAAAGCAGCGGCAGCGCCTGGACCTTCGACTACACGTCACAGCCGCGCGCAGCGCTTGGCTGGCTGTACGGCATGCTGCTGGGCCTGTTCTCGCGGCTGGGGCTCGCTGAAAACCTGGATGGCGACGTGCAGGAAGCAGTCGCCGTGCTGCGCGAAGGCCGCGCGGCGCTGGGCGCGGATGTTCTGGCGGCGCACAACCCGGCCAAGCGCACCGCCGGGCAGACCGTCGGGCGCATCCCGATCTTCTGGGGCGCAGGGCTGCTGGCCCCGGTCGCGCGGCGCTGGAAGACACAGTTCAACGAGAACGCCAAGACCGCCGCTTATTACGAGGAGCTGCCTGAGTTGAACCACAACGCGGTGGTCGGGCTGGATTTCCCCGAAGCGCTGATGACCAAGATATGTGTCATCGAGCTGATCTCGAAGAAATACGACCACCCACGCGTGGGGGTCCGGCACAAGGCCAGCTACAAGCTGCTGCTGCAGGCGGGCATCATGGCCGACAAGGTCAGCGAGAAGGGCGAAAGCCGCCTGGCGCAGCAGATGTCGATGATCCAGTTTGGTGACTATATGAGCTACTACGTCGCGATGGCTAACCGGGTCGACCCCACGCCGGTCGACAACATCCGGCAGCTCAAAGAGCAGCTTGCGCAGGCCGGGTAGCCGCGTGATGGACAGCATCGAGCAGAAACACGCCGAGCGCGGCGCGCCAAGCTACGTGTGGCGGGCCGGGCAGGATCGCCGCCTGGAGATGATCCGCCACTGGGCGCACACCCATGGAACCGCCATCCTGGTCGATGGCTGCGGGCTGGGCGCGTACGCCGTCCACCTGCTGGAGGACAGCCCGCACGTGGTCGGCTTCGACATTGAGCACGACCGCGCCGCCATCGCGCACCAGAAGGTTCCTAACATCCATGTCGGCGCGTCGGAACACAAGCCCTACCCCGCTGACAGCTTCGACGTGATCCTGTCGCACGAAGTGCTGGAGCACGTGCAGGGCGACCGCGCTGCCGTCGCGGAGATGGCGCGCGTGCTGCGTCCCGGCGGGCGGGCGGTGATCTTCTGCCCAAACCGCTGGTATCCCTTCGAGACACACGGGCATTACTGGCGGGGGCGCTATCACTTTGGCAACACGCCGTTTATCAACTATCTGCCCGACGCGCTGCGCAACCGGCTCGCGCCGCACGTGCGCGCCTACCGCAAGCGCGACCTGCTGCAACTGATCGACGGGCTGCCGCTGCGGGTGGTGATGCACACACGCATCTTCGGCGCATACGACAACATCATCGCCCGGCGTCCGCGCCTGGGACGGGCGCTGCGCGGCGCGCTGCATGCCGCCGAGCGCACGCCGCTGCGGCTGTTCGGGCTGTCTCACCTGCTGGTTCTGGAGAAAACATCATAGCGACCACACCTCCCCTCGATACCCTGCTGCAGACGGCCCACGCCGCTGCGCTCAAAGCCGGGCAGGTCATCCGGCGCGATTACGGGCAGCCGCACAACGTCCGCGAAAAGAAAGACCCGCGCGACCTCGTCACCGAGACAGACCAGGCGGCGCAGGACGCTGCGTTGAGCGTGATCCGCGAGCGGCACCCCGACCACGCCATCCTGGCCGAGGAATTGCCCGGCGCTCAGCCCGACGCGCAGGGCGTGTGGCCCATCCCGGCGGGCATGTTGTGGATGGTCGACCCGCTGGACGGCACGACCAACTACACGACCGGGCTGCCACTGTCGTGCGTGTCGGTCGGTGTGGCGCGCGACGGCCAGCCGCTCGCCGGCGCGATCTACGACCCCTACCGCGACGAGCTGTTTCTGGGCGTGCGTGGCCAGGGCGCGACGCTCAACGGGCGTCCGCTGCCACCCATCGTGCAGAAGGACCTGGCGCACGCCGTCGTCGGCCTCGACTGGATGCACGAACCACGGACGCGGCAGACGGTGGTCGGCTACGTTACGGTGCTGGCCACAAACTGCCTCAGCCTGCGCGCGCTGGGCTCGGCGGCGCTGGCGCTGGCTTACGTCGCCGCCGGACGCCTGCAGCTTTATCTGAACCTCGGCCTGCAGCCGTGGGACGTGGCAGCGGCAGCGGTGCTGCTGGGCGAGTGCGGTGCTTCGCTGAGCCACGTCGACGGCACCGCGTGGCATCTTGGCGAGCCGGGCGTCATCGCCGGGCACAGCGCGCTGCTCAACTCAGCGGTGGACCTCCTGAGGCAAGCCTGATCCTCGGCGCGCCCTGTGTGACTTGTGGACGCCGGGGCGTGGTAGTACACTTGTGCTACTCGCCTGTCTGGCGGCGATATGTGGCTGCAACGACCCGGCGGGCGTTAGCCCGCCTTGACATCTACCGGCCCATCGATGTAGAAAAGTAATGTTTCTTATTGAACGGGGACAATGGAAAGGTGATGCAACAGTGGACACCCGAACCCGGCAGGTTGTTGAGCAGATCACCGGCGACAGCAGCCTGACAGACGACGTCAACGACAGCGAAGGGATACGCCTCCTCAACTGGGGAACGGCGCATGCCCGCCGGCTGGTCATGTACACGTTCGAGATGGACGACTACGCAGCAGAAGAGTATCTCGAAGCTCAGATACCCAACCTGCGGCGCGTGATCCGGCGGACCAACAAGCTGGTCGCAGCGGCATCTGCTGCGACGGTCGAGGAGATCGCCACGCGGCTGCAGGCACTACTGGAAGCGGCACAGCAAGTCCCAGTCATCACACCGCAGCCGCCCGACGACTTCCAGGCGGCGGCGCAGACCCTGCAATCGCTGCCGCCCGATGCTGTGCTAACAGAGCTACTGGCTTATCTGTCACTGGAGAGTGCAACCGATGATACGCAATAAACGTTTGCTCGCACTGGCCGGACTACTTGCGCTGACCCTTGCGCTGGCTGGCTGCGTTGGGCCCAGCCAGGGCGGCGATCTGATCAACAACGTCGTGGCAACGATCAACGCCGCGTCGACACAGGCTGTCGCTACGATGACTGCCCAGGTTCCAGCCACTATCCCGTCGGCGGCGACGGCTGTGCCTGGCGGTGTCGCGACCGCCCAGCCGGCTACCCCCGCTCAGGGACAGGTCGACCAATCCGGCGACCTGTGGGCCGTTTACTTCACCGATCCGAAGATCCCGTTTGACGAAGTGACCACCGGGGGTGTCGATGACTCCATCGTGTGGCTAATCGACCACACTCAGAACACCATCGACGCGGCCATGTTCGAGTTCAACCTGGAGGACGTGGCGCAGGCACTGATCGCGGCGCACAACCGGGGCGTGCAGGTGCGCATGGTGTACGACAACGAGCACACCGCCGACGACCCGCAGATGCAGGAGTTGATCGACGCCGGCATCCCGGCCACACCCGACGAGCGCAGCGCCTTCATGCACAACAAGTTCATCGTGTTCGACCACAACATCGTGTGGACCGGCTCGCTGAACTTCACGGTGGGCGGCGTGTACCGCAACAACAACAACGCCATCGCCATCATCTCGCCGGAGCTGGCCGACAACTACACTAACGAGTTCGAGAAAATGTTCAACGGCACATTCGGCCCATCGAAGACCTCTGATACGCCGCACCCCGGCGTGCAGGTCGGCGACATGTGGGTCGAGAATTACTTTGCGCCGGAAGACGACGTGATAACGCAGGTCATCAGCGTGGTATCGGAGGCGCAGCAGTCGATCCATTTCATGAGCTTCTCCTTCACCGTAGACCCGCTGGGCCAGGCGATGATAGATCGCGCGGCGGCAGGGGTCGACCTGCGCGGCATCTTCGAGTCGACGGGGGCCAACACCCAGTATTCAGAGTGCCCACCGCTGCTCAACGCGGGTTACGACGTGCGGCTCGACAACAACCCGGCGACTTTCCACCACAAGGTGATCATCATCGACGGGCAAATTGTCGTGACGGGGTCGTTCAACTTCAGCCAGAATGCCACGACCTCTAACGACGAGAACCTGCTGATCATCCATAACCCGGCCATCGCGGCGCTCTATGAGAACGAGTTCAACAAGTGGTACGCACAGGCCAACCTGCCCGCGGGCGGTGAATGCCTGGCAGCGGGCCATTAACAGCAAGAACGGTTGAGCGGCGAGATGTCATAGTAAAAGCGTGCAAGGAGGAGGTGCAGGATGCAGATGCGTTTCATCGAAGCGCCCAACAACTTCTACCTGGGGGCGCAGGTCAACCCGGATACACACGAGATCATCGAGGATGCCGCCGTCTACTATGATGCGCGCGACCTGACCACACACGGCGTGATCCTCGGCATGACGGGCAGCGGCAAGACCGGGCTGGGGATCACCTTCCTGGAGGAGGCCGTGGTCGACGGCATTCCGTGCCTGATCATCGACCCCAAAGGCGACATGACCAACATGCTGCTGGCCTTCCCCGACCTGAAGCCGGAGTACTTTCTGCCCTGGGTCGACCCGGAAGACGCGCTGCGCAATGACCACACGCTCGAAGAACACGCGACGACCGTCGCGGAGAAATGGAGCGCGGGCCTCACCGAGTGGGGCATTACGAACGACCGTATCCAGGAATACCGCCGCGCCTCACGCTTCAGCATCTACACTCCGGGCTCGGATGCCGGGCTGCCGCTCAACATCCTCCAGTCGTTTGCCGCGCCCACAGAGGGCTGGTCTGGCAACGAGGAAATCCTGCGTGAGCGGATCTCCGGCATGGTGACGGCCATTCTGGCGCTGATCGGCGTCAATGCCAAGCCGGTTGAGGACAAAGAGCACGTACTGCTGTCCAACATCTTCGAATATAACTGGCGGCACAACACCGACCTCTCGATGGAACAGCTGATCCTCCAGGTGCAGCAGCCGCCTTTTGGCAAACTGGGCGTGATGGACGTCAACAGCATCTTCGCCGAGAAAGACCGCTTCAAGCTGGCGCAGCTTCTCAATAACATCATCGCCGCGCCAAACTTCCAGACGTGGCTGAAGGGCGAGCCAATCCACATCCCCTCGCTGCTATTCACGCCGGAAGGCTACCCGCGCACGACCATCGTGTACACCGCGCACCTCAACGACGCCGAGCGGCAGTTCATCACCACGCTGCTGCTGGAGGCCGTCCTTTCGTGGATGCGCTCGCTGTCCGGCTCAACGAGCCTGCGCGCGCTGCTGTATATCGACGAGGTGCTCGGCATGTTCCCGCCGCACCCCTACAACCCGCCGACCAAGGAGCCGCTGATGCGGCTGCTGAAGCAGGCCCGCGCGTTTGGCCTGGGTGTGCTGGTCGGCACGCAGAACCCCAAAGACATCGACTATAAGGGCCTGTCGAACGCCGGCACATGGATTATCGGCAAGCTGCAAACCGACAACGACAAGGAGCGCGTGCTCGAAGGGCTGGACAGCGCCCGCGATGCCACTTCGGCGCTGGACCTGCAAACGGTTGATCAACTGCTGGGCCGCCTGGCCCCGCGTGAGTTCATCCTGCACAACGTCCACGAGCCGAACACGCCGATCCTGATGCACACCCGCTGGACAATGTCTTACCTGCGCGGCCCGCTGAACCGCCAGCAAATCAGCCAGTTGATGGCTAATCAGCGTGACAACTACCAGCAGGCGCAGGAGCAGGCCCCACAGAACCAGCCCAGCCAGAAGCAGGCCGCCCAGGGGGCGATGCCCCAGCAGCCTGCCAGTTACAGCGCGCCGCAGCAGGTAGGCTTCCCGGCAGCCAGCGCCCCGCCGTCGGCTCCGGCCTACTCAGAGACCGATACGGGCCGCAAGCCGGGCCTATCGCAACTGCCGCCGCAGCAGCCGCAGGCACAGGCTCCATCTCAGATGCCATCACAGCCGCCGCAGCAGCCCGCGCCCGCTGCGCCTGTCGCGCGCCCTGGAACGCCATCACCCCAGGCAGAGGACGCGCCGCCGCCGGGCTTCTCGGCAGCGCCGCCCTCGCTGCCGTCATCGATCTACCAGTACTACCTACCGACCGAGTACACCGTCGAGCAGGCGATCCGCAACTGGGAGAGCTTCACACGGCAGCCCGCCGCGCATGTTGAGACGAAGAAACGGCTGCTGTACCGGCCTTCGATGCTGGCGCAGACGATGGTTCGCTTCACGCACACCAAGACGAACACCAGCGAAACATATACTTACGCATTTGTCGTGCCGACGATCCCCCAGGTACCGGTGCTCGACTGGGGCCAGTATGTCTCAGACCCGTTCGACCCGTCCGCGCTGGATCTGGAGCCATTCTCGCGCGCCTACTACGCTGACATCGCCCAGGCGATGAGCAGCGGATCGGGCCTCAAGGATTTGCAGGGCAACCTGATAGACTGGATCTACTACAACGCGGCGCTGTTCACCTACTACAACCCGGTCGTCAAGGTCTACAGCAACCTCAATGAAGATCGCCGCGACTTCGTCGCGCGGGTGCAGGCCGTGGCCCGCGAGCAGCGCGATCAGGAAGTCGACAAGGTCGCCCAGCGCTACGATGCCCGGCTGGCTGCGCTGGAAGATAAATACCGAAAGAAGACGCAGATGCTGGAATCCCAGCAGGATATGCTTGAAGCGCGAAAGCGCGAGGAGATGCTGACGGCGGGTGAGTCGATGATGCAGCTGATGAAGGGTCGGGCGTACTACACGCTGTCGCGCACCAGCCGCATGCGGCGCTACACCAACTCGAATCAGGACCGCGTGGGCAGCATCGAGCGGGATCTGGGGCAGATCACCGAGGACTTCGACGCCACCCAGCAGGAGATGCAGCAGGCGCTACAAGCTGTTCAGGACAAGTGGGTAAACGTCGTCCAGCAGATCGACGAGGTGCGCATCTCGCCGCTTAAGAAGGACATCAACGTGATGCTGTTCGGCATCGGCTGGGTGCCCTACTGGGACGTAGTGATCAACAGCGCGCCGGTGGTGGTGCCCGCCTCGACCTCAGGGCTGGCCTATGCCCAGTCGACCGAGCAAGGTGGCGCGTGGTAATCGATGCCGACGGGGCGCACAGATGTGCGCTCCGTCCCTGCATCTTGATAGGCTCCCCGCGCACCGGTATAATCTGCTCGCAACGCAACCGTGACCATACCGGTCATTTGTGATAGGCTGATTGATGACCGTCATCGACGTGAAAGACATTCAAGAAACCGAACAGAAGCCGCGCCGCCGCCCGGAGTGGATCCGGGTGCGCGCGCCGAGCGGCGAGTCCTACGAACAGGTCCGCCACCTGATGCGCAGCAAAGAGCTGCACACCGTGTGCGAAGAAGCCATGTGCCCGAACATCGGCGAATGCTGGGGCAAGGGCACCGCGACGTTTCTCATGCTGGGCGACACCTGCACCCGCTCATGCGGCTTCTGCGACATCAAGACCGGACGCCCGGAGCCAATGGACTGGCACGAGCCACTGCGCGTGGCCGAGTCGGTGCGCGCCATGAACCTCGACCACGTGGTGATCACCTCGGTCAACCGCGACGAGCGCAAGGACGGCGGCGCGCCGATCTTCGCGATGGTGATCCGCCGCATCCGGCAGATTCACCCCGGCTGTTCTATCGAGGTGCTGATCCCCGACTTTAAGGCCAGCCGTGACGCGCTCAAGATCGTCATGGACGCCCAGCCGGAAATCCTGAACCACAACGTCGAAACCGTGCCGCGCCTGTTCAAGCACGTTCAGCCGCAGGACAACTACGAATGGGCGCTGACCACGCTGGGCAACGCCAAGAACCTCGACCCGCTGGTACTGACCAAGAGCGGCATCATGCTCGGGCTGGGCGAGACGTTCGACGAGGTGGTCGACGTGATGCGCGACCTGGCTGCCGTCGGCGTGAACATCCTGACGCTGGGCCAGTATCTCCAGCCCAGCAAGCAGCACCTGCCCATCGAACGCTACTACCACCCCGACGAGTTCGCCGAGCTAAAGCGCATCGGGCTGGAAGAGCTGGGCTTCAAGTGGGTGGAAAGCGGCCCGCTGGTGCGCAGCTCGTACCGCGCCGCCG
The DNA here is from genome assembly GCA_963787375.1 of uncultured Chloroflexia bacterium. Taxonomy (GTDB): domain Bacteria; phylum Chloroflexota; class Anaerolineae; order Aggregatilineales; family UBA3940; genus CAWBCR01. The sequence goes on from CAWBCR010000011.1 coordinate 118,560, forward strand.
AGCAGGTGCGGGCCCTTTCGAAGCTTGGATTTGTCCATCACGGCGTGGGAGCGGCGCAGGCCTGACCGGCTTTGAGTGTAGATCAGGTGGGGCGTCCATAAGGACGCCCCATTTTTCTGCCCGGCCCCACAGTCAGGTGGAGCACCCGTGAAAGAACGCATCCTGAAGATCGCCCTGTTCATCGTGGTGTCGTCGATCTACTACGCGACAGCGTCGGGGATCACGTCCAGCAACGACGGCAGCCACTACGCGCTGCTGCGGGCCATGCTCGACCAGCACACCTTCCAGATCGACTCATACCTCCCGTTTACAGAACAGGTCGACTACGTCGAGCGGGACGGGAAGCTGTACAGTGACCGGCCACCCGGAACGGCGCTGGCCGCCATCCCTTTCTACGCGCTGCAGGACGCGCTGCCGGGGCCTATCTCGCAACTGCCCAGCCTGCATGACGCCGGCAACCCGCACCTGGCCTCGCTGCTGATGCTGCCCGCGCTGGCCGGGGCCGCGACGGCGGTCCTGCTGTACCAGCTTCTGCGCGGCTACGACCTCTCGATCTTCGCGGCGCTGACGGCCAGCCTGACGCTGGCGCTCGGCACGACCCTGTGGAAGTATAGCAGCGTGCTGTTCTCGCACAGCCTGTCGGCGCTGCTGGTGCTGGCGGCGATCAGCGTCGCGATACGCGTCACCCGCGCCAAACGCCTGCACTGGCCTGACGCGCTGCTGCTGGGTTTCGTGCTGGGGTTCAGCGTGGTAGTCGAGTACTCAAATGCGCTGTTTGCCGTCATCGTAGGGTTGTACGTCGCCCTGCGGCTGAACCGGGCTCTGTTCCGAGGATCTCACGCGTGGCATTCAATCGTGGCGCTGGGGCTGGGTGGCGCGCTACCACTGGCATTCCTGATGGCCTACAACACCGCCAACTTTGGCGGGCCGTTCACGCCGTCGTACCACTTCTCGGTGGGCTTCGCCTGGGCCACCAGCTTCGCGACCACGTTCGACGTGCCACTCAGCCAGGGGCTGCCCGGCATGCTGTGGTACGGGCGCGACGCCTACGACCTGATCAACCAGGGGATGTTTCTGCTGATGCCCGCCACGCTGATCGGGCTGGCCGGACTGTGGCCGTTCGTGAAGAAGAACTGGCGAGAGGCCGCGCTGATCCTGGGCACGTTTGCCGTTTTCCTGCTGCTGTTCTCAAAGCATCATACCTTCAGCACCGGCACGGCGGATGGGCGCTACCTGGTACCGTTCCTGGCACTGTGGCTGGTACCGGCGGGCTTCGCGCTCGACGGGCTGCACCGGCTGGAGCGGCCTATCATGCAATCGACGCTGCTATTTGCCGCCTACGGGCTGATCTTTGTCTCGATCCGCAACGCGCTGTGGCAGATCGGGCTGTCGTTCAACTATCATTTTGACCCCGGGCAGATGGTCCTCCTCGAAAAGGGGCAGTTTATGCCGCTGGGCGCCAGCCCGCAGGGCTGGGCACACCTGTTCAATTCGGTGTTCGTGAACGTGCCCAACCTGCCGCTGCTGTGGATCGTCGAGGCTGCCGGGCTGCTGCTGGCCTCCGGCGCGATCCGGCTGCTGGCGATCAGCCCTCGTCTGCGTCCACCGGGGGCGGCTGAGCAGGCCGGTTAGGCCAGCCCGAATAATCGCGCGCCCGCACGATCAGCACCGGACAGGGTGTCCGGTAAGCGATCTCCGCGACGATATCCTCCTGAAGCAGCTCACGAAACTGCGGCCATGACTGATCGCCCGGTACCTGATGCGCGCCGATGACGATCAGGTCGTAGTCTCCCTCTCGCAGCTCGTTCAGTATCTCATCGATGACGAGCCCATGGCGGATCTTCAGGCGAGTCTGTTCGGACGGGACGTTCTGCGCTGCCAGGATGCTGCGCAGGCGCTGAAGGTGCTGGCCCTCGCGCGAGCCGCTTTCGACAAGCGCGCGCGCGCCGCGCTCCAGGTCGTCGATTTGCGCTTGCCGAATCAGCGCCACCTGCGACATGACATGCAGCACCGTCACGCTGGCCCCCAGCAGCCCCGCGAGCGCCCCGCCCACCAGCGTATCCACCTCGCCGGGCTTCTCGCCGCTGGTACAGATCAGCACCCGGCTGATCGACTCACGCTGCCCGGCGACGATCAGCAGCGGGCCGCTGGCCACGCGAATCAGGCGGCGGGCTGTGCGCTGAAGCATTCGCTGGAGAGGTTTTACCCCCTGCGACCCGATGACGATCAAATGGTAGAAGTGTTCCTCGGCCTCGGCCAGAATCTCCTGATCGGGCTTCCCGTGCCGCACCCTGACGGTGACAACACAACCCTCCCAGCTCTCAAGCTCCTGGCGCAGGCCGGCCAGCCGCTCACGAAGCGCAGGCTCCGCCTGCGGCTTTTCGGCGACCCCCAGCAGGACAACTTCGGCCTGGGTGGCCAGCGCCACCTGTCTCACATACAGCGCTGCCTGGTGGGCCGCGGACGACCCGTCACTTGCTAGCAGAATTTGCATGGTCCCCTCACCTTATGAACAGCAGCGCCAGTGGGAGCACAAAGATCGATACCAGAAACACTACCAGATAGGCTTTTCGCTCGCTCAACGTCATCACGATTTTCAGGACACCGCGCTCAAACGGCCTGAAAAACAACAGCAATACAACCGCCGATACGATCAGGACGCTGAGCATCTGCGCCAGCACGATGCCCGCCGCCTGCGGGTTGCGCAGCAGCAGCCCTGCCACCAGCGTATCGATGAACGTTGAGATGTTGCAGCCCATGATGTATGGCACCAGGTTTTCGCGGCGAATGTAGCCACGCACCGAGAGCGGCACCAGCAGCCCCAGCGACACCGACACGCTCATGGTGACCAGCGTCAGCACGAGACCGAGCGAAAACGTGACGATGGGGCGGTACAGCAGGCGGGCCGTCTGGCCAAAGGCGCTTTCCTTCAGGTTGAGCGAGGGCAGCGCCCTATCGAACAGGTTGAAGCTGAGGAGGATCACCCCCAGCCCGACCAGGAACGATCCCCAGCCGGGCAGCAACCCGGTGATCAGGCCCACCGGCGGGCCAAATACGGTATCGATGATCGAAACCAGAGGCCCGCTGGGGCTAACGGTAAAGACGTGGTCCAGAATGCCGGACGACAGCAGCAGATAGCCCAGCGGCAGCGCCGGGATGTAGATCGAGGCCGTCACGATCAGTGCCAGCAGACCGCTCGTCAGGCTGGCGATGCGCTCGTGCCCGCGCAGCACGTACAGCATCCCGATGAACAGCACGATCAGCGAGGCGCCCAGCCGCGACCCGGTGATCATCGCGAAGGCACTGGCGCGGTCGAGCACTCCCGCGTCGAAGAACGTCAGCGAAACCGCCGCCACCGGCGATCCGCTCATGATGGCATAGGCAAACAGCCAGCCAAAGCCCAGCCCGTTCAGCGGGCTGTCGACCTTCAGCCAGCCCTGGATCAGCGGGGCCAGCCCGCGTGCGCCGGTCTTCATCAACTCCAGGGCAAACGTGAACAACATCACGCTGACGACGAACAGCGCGATCTTTTGCCAGTTGATGCGCTTGAGCAACGCAGACAGCGCGCTGGCTGTCACCGCGTGCCCCGTACTTCTGCCGCCATCTGTTCGAAGAAGGTGGTCATGAAGCGGTGCCGCTGCTCGGCCATGCGCCGGCCACTATCGGTGTACAGGCGATCCTTGACGTGGGCCAGCTTGACGTGAAACTCGTGGTGGGCGGTATGCGCCTCGCCACGCTGGCCGGGCTCATAGCCCTCAGAGACCTCGCCCCACAGCGGCTGGCCCAGCACACCGCCATAGGCAAAGGCGCGCGCCACGCCAATCGCCCCGATGGCGTCCAGCTTGTCGGCGTCGAACAGAACTTTGGCCTCAATGGTCTGCGGCTCGACAGCGTTGCGGAAGCGGTGGGCGGCGATGGCATGCGCCACCGCCTCGACGAACTCAGGCGGCTCACCGGCCAGCAGACGTCGCGCTTCCTGCGCGGCCAGCAGGGCGTGGTCGGTTTCGGCGTCGGCGTGGAGCACGGTGGCATCATCGGCAGGGCGGGCGATATCGTGGAGCAGGGCGGCGGTCCGCACTACCTCGACATCGGCCCCTTCCTGCCCAGCGAGGTTCAGCGCGACGTTCAGGAACTCGCAGCACGTGTGAGAAGTCGTGGATGGGGTCAGCGCCGTCATACAGTGCCGCGGCCCGGTCAAGTGTGATCATGAGACCTCCGCAGGGGGTACATCCCAGCGAGAGGAGTATAGCATCGTACCGGCACGCTGAATACCCCCAACTGCCCGGCCCGCACATCGCGGTAAGAATTTAGATAGAGTCCCCGGCGATAATGATACAGTAATCATACATAAAACAAACTTAACCACAACGTTCTGCCGTGCAATTAGACTATTCTAACCATAATCCAACATATATAGTACTGCGCGCATATTGACTGAAGTTTGAACCTCCCCTTAAACTTCGAACAAGTGTGCTTCATGGTTCTGGCCTGTCTTATTGGTGCTGGTAAGAGGGTAGCGGGCAGCAGCCGGTACCCGGTAGAGGGGGGGAGCCGTCAATTATGTATACCAACAACGAACTCATGTTCCCGAACTACGTCATTCCCGTCCTGCGCGATATGCGCGGGCCAGAATGGCGCGACCTGATCGACCACGTCACGACGCTGCCTGACGACCATCCCGAAGTGGTGGCCTTCGTGCTGATGATGGTCCGGCTGAACGGCTGCATGGAATGTGAGACTGACAGCTACCGCGCCATGCGCGGCTGCGCGCTGTGCGCCACACAGACCCTGCGCCGCCTCAAAGCGTCGGACAGGGAACTGCTCAAAGCCTACGACAAAGCCCTCGCCGACGTGCAGCGGTTTATCGAGGAGCAGGAACAGGAGCAGGAAAAGGCCTCGCGTCGAGTCGCCTGAGCGCATGGCACCCCGCCCCAATTGAATATCTTCAGCAGCTCTGTATTGAGTTGCACGTCAAGCCTGGATGGGACACAATCCAGGCTGATCTTTTGCCCGGAGACAGAAGCGTCTTATGCCAGTTGATGCGCCGCATGACCAGCCCCCCGACGCCAGTCCGGCCAGCCGGCTCCTTACAGGATGGGCTGCCTTTGTTGGCACTTTTCTGTTCATCCCATTGTGGGACCTGTATGCCCTTTTCGTGACGATCCGGCAGGCACGCGCCGCTGCTGGGAACCGGATATTGTCCAGATTGCTGGGCCGCATCGTGGTGCTGGCGGCAGCTTTCGCGCTGGCGATAAGCGGCATTGGCGGGCTGGCGCGGGTCATCGGCCAGCCGGGGCCCTTCGGGTTCGTCGCGACCGGCCTCAGCCACCTGTCACCCCCTGCCCCTGCAGCACCACTCACACAGCCGATAGGCGCGCTGATCGCGGCCCGCCTGCCCACCACTTTGGCTTTGCTGGCGACTGCCTCGATCCTCGCCGGGCTGCTGGCCATCGCCCTGATCGGCCTGTGGCGGCTGGCCGACCGGCAGCCGCGCTTCACACCGGTGCTGCACGCGCTGGCCGACTCGCTGCCAGGCGTGCTGGTGATCCCGGCAGGCAGCGCAGCAGTCGTTGGGACCATTCTGTTTGGGATCCGCTTCAAGCTGTTCCCGGTCGGCAGCGCGCTGGCCGACGCGTCGATGCTGCGCCAGGCGTGGGGGTTGGTGCTGCCGGGCGCGATCCTGGCGCTGCTGCCGGGGCTGCTGGCCGCGCGCGCCGCAATCGGGGCGATGCGCGAAAGGCCCGCCGGCGATCCAGTTCGCTGGGCGCTGGCCGGGACCGCCGCTGCCCGCGCCTACATGGATCAGGCAGGCTGGCTGCTGAGCGGCTTGGTGGTCGTAGAAGGCGTCTTCGGACTGAAGGGGATCGGCGGCCTGCTGCTGATGGCAATCAGTCGCGGTGACCTGGCCGTGGTGGCGGGCGTGATCGGCGTGATGGCCATCATGCTGCTGGTGGCCCGCCTGCGGGCGACTATCGACGAGGCGGCGTATGAGGCCGCCGCGCTGGCTGCGCCGCCGGTAGACGTGGAGGCCGCCGGCAGCGCACTGCCGCGCCGCACGATGGCGATTAAGCTAGCTCTCGCCGGGCTGGTGCTGCTGCTGCCGCTGATCGCCATCGTGCGCGGGATCGTCGCCCTGCCCTACAACCCCTATCAGACAGACATCATGGCCATCTACAGCGCCCGCTCCGCCGAGCACCCGCTGGGCACCGACCACCTGGGGCGCGACGTGCAGAGCCGGGTGATGGTCGCACAGCGCAACACATGGGCCATCGCCCTGTCGGCAGGGGTGATCGCGCTGGCGTTCGGAAGCGCGTGGGCCGCTGCCGCGCAGGGAGCCGGTGCGCTGTTCGCCCAGCGCAGCGATTTGGGAGCCGTGTTGGCTGCCGGGGTAGTCCGCCTGCCGGCGGAAGCCGCCGTGCTGCTGCACCCGGCGCTGGTGGTCCTTGCCTTCAGCATCGCCCGCTTCAGCGCCAGTGGGCAGGCGCTGATGGGAGCCGGCGTAGCAGTCGGGCTGGCGCTGACGCCGCGCATCGCGCTCAGCCTTGACGACCTGCGGCTGTTCGATGTCGGCCCACGGCAGTGGAGCAGGACTGCGCTGGCCGCGCTGCCGGGGATCGTATTTGTGGCGCTCACGTACAGCCTGGCAGTTGGCACGCTTGGCCTGGGGCTCCCGGAGCCAGCGGTGACGCTGGGCGGCCTGCTGGCCCAGCACCAGGAACTGATCGCGGCTGCCTCGTTTATCCGCGACAGCCGCTACCTGTGGCTGGCGATCAACACGACCGTGCCGGGGCTGCTCGCGGCGCTGGGCGTGTTCCTCCTGTTCGATGCCATATCTACCGGGCTGCACGCCGAGCCAGGGACCTTCCTGCCGCGCCTTTTCAGATAAAGGGTGTAATCGCGGCGCTTAGTGTACAATAGCAAGCCAGATCAACTCCCGAAGACTCGAAGGATAAATTCATGACAGCCACAAACTGGCACAGCCTGTCCCCCGAACATGCCCTCAAAAAGCTTGACGTCCAGCCGGATCGCGGTTTGGGCGCAGAGGAAGCAAGCAGGCGCATCGAGCAGTACGGGCGCAACGAGCTGCAAGAGCAGCCCCGGCCCGGATTTCTGCAACGGCTGCTCAACCAGTTCAAGGACCTGGTGGTGCTGCTGCTCATCGGCGCGGCGATTGTCTCCGCCGTGTTTGGCGACTGGTACGAAGCAGGCGCTATCATCCTGATCGTCGTCCTGAACGCTGTGCTGGGTGTGGTGCAGGAAGGTCGGGCTGAGGAGGCGCTGGCCGCGCTGAAAAAGATGTCCGCGCCCGAAGCGCATGTAATGCGCAATGGCAGCGTCGTCAAGATAGCGGAGGCAGAGGTCGTACCGGGCGACATCGTGCTGCTTGAAGCGGGCAACTATATCCCCGCCGACCTGCGCCTGCTGGAGACGGCCAACCTGAAGGTGGACGAGGCCTCGCTGACGGGCGAGTCGGTGCCGGTGCAAAAGGACGCGGGCCGGTCTGTCGCGGACGACGCCGGGATCGGCGACCGCCGAACGATGGCCTACAAGAGCACCATCGCCACCTACGGGCGCGGCAAGGGCGTCGTCACTGCGACCGGCATGCAAACCGAGATCGGCAAGATCGCCGAGATGATCCAGTCGGTGCAGGAGGAGGAGACGCCGCTTCAGCAGCGGCTTAACCAGCTTGGCAAGTGGCTGGTCTATGGCACGCTAGCCATCTGCGGCCTGGTGTTCGTGGTGACGTTCATCCGCGCCGCGCAGCAGGTCGCCGCCGAGCTGAACGTCACCAGCCTGAGCCAGTTTTTTGCATCGTTCAGCAACCCGGTCTTCTCCCGCTCGATCAGCGAGGCCGCCGTGCTGGCCTTCCTGACGGCGGTTGCACTGGCCGTGGCCGCCGTGCCGGAAGGGCTGCCCGCCATCGTGACCATCAACCTGGCGCTGGGCATGCGTGAGATGATCAAGCGCAACGCGCTGATCCGCCGCCTGCCCGCCGTCGAAACGCTGGGCAGCGCCTCGGCCATCTGCTCGGATAAAACCGGCACGCTTACCCAGAACGAGATGACTGCCATCAAGCTGTTTGTGCCCGGCGCGATGGTCGACGTTTCCGGCAAGGGTTACACGCCCGACGGCGATTTCTACCAGGAGGGCGAAGGCGTCGCGCCCGAAGAGATGCCCGACATCGTCCACCTGCTGACGGGCGCGCTGCTGTCCAGCGATGCCATCCTTGAGCGGGACGTGGCCGAGGAGGATCAGCGCTACCGCATCGTCGGCGACCCGACCGAGGGCGCGCTGATCGTCGCGGCGGCCAAAGCCAACCTGACGCGTGAGCGTCTTGAAGCGAGCTACCCGCGTGTCGACGAGATCCCGTTCGATTCGGTGCGCAAGCGGATGAGCACGCTGCACCGCACGCCCGACGGCAGCCAGGGCCATGTGCTGTTCGTGAAGGGCGCGCCGGATATCGTCCTCGACCACTGCACGGCCATCTACGACGCGGGCGGGTCCAAGCCGATGACGCCTGCTATGAAGCAGCGCATCGAGGACGTGAACCGCGACATGGCACGCGACGCGCTGCGTGTGTTGGCCGTCGCCCAGCGGCACTTCGAGCATCACCCCACCGACCTCAATGCCGAGGAGCACGAAGACGATCTGACGTTCATCGGGCTGGTGGGCATGATTGACCCCGCCCGCCCGGAGGTCAAGCCGGCCATCGCGCGCGCTCGCCACGCCGGGATCAAGACGGTGATGGTCACCGGCGACTATGCCGAGACCGCGCGGGCCATCGCCAAGGAGATCGGCCTGCTGCACGAGGGCGGGCGGGTCGTCACCGGCAAAGAGCTGCAAGAGATGCCCGATGATAATCTCGCGGACATCATCGACGAGGTGGACGTGTTCGCGCGGGTCTCACCGGAGCACAAAGTCCGCATCGTCAACGCCTTCCGCAAGCGCAACTACGTGGTCGCCATGACCGGCGACGGCGTCAACGATGCTCCGGCCCTGAAGCGGGCCAGCATCGGCGTGGCAATGGGTATCACCGGCACCGACGTGACCAAAGAAACCGCCGACATGGTCCTGACCGACGACAACTATGTGAGCATCGTCAACGCTGTCGAGCAGGGGCGCATCATCTACGACAACATTCGCAAGTTCGTCTACTACCTGTTAAGCTGCAACCTGGCCGAGATCTGCGTGATCCTGATTGCTGCGCTGCTGGGCTACCCGGAGGCGCTGACGCCGATCCAACTGCTGTGGCTCAACCTGCTGACCGACGGCGCGCCGGCTCTGGCGCTGGGCGTCGAGAAGGGCGACCCCGACGTGATGGACCGCCTGCCGCGCGCCCCGGACGAGCCAATCATCGACCGCACCATGCGGGTGGGGATGGTGGTACAGACGATCTTCATCACCGGTGCGACGCTGGCCGGCTTCTTCGTCGGGCTGAGGCAGGGCGGCATTAACGAGGCGCGCAGCGTGGCGTTCACGGTGCTGTCGTTCTCGGAACTGCTGCGCGCCTACACCTCACGATCGGAGCTGTTCTCGATCTTCCGCATCGGCGTGTTTAGCAACAAGTTCATGCAGTACGCCGTTCTGGCCTCCATCGCGCTGCTGCTGATGGTGATGTACATTCCGTTCTTCAACCCGATCTTCCAGACCAAGGCGCTGACGCTGACCGACTGGTCGGAGATCATCCCGCTGGTGCTGCTGCCCTCAGTAGCGGCGGAGATCACCAAGGTGTTCCTGCGGATGTCACGCAAGGGGCAGGCGGCGGAGGTGGCGACGGCCTAGCCTCACATATCGGCTCGATCACAGGGCGGCTCGTCGAGGAGCCGCCCTGTTTGCGCTTGCGCCCCGCCGGGTTATACTCGCGCTCTGCACCCAACTGACTGACCCGGCGGCAACACGAACCTATGGCAGCTTCGCACCCCAACTCCGCATCCATCACGGCAACACGCCGCGCGTACGCTGCACTGGCCGGCGGCGTGCTGTGCATCGGCTTTGCGCCGATCTTCCCCAAGCTGGCCCACACCACCGGCGATGTGATCAGCACGTGGCGGCTGATCGTCGCCACGCTGACGCTGACAATCCTGGCGGCGATCAACTGGCGGCGAGGGCGGGCGCACCTGCCGCGCGCCATCCTGTGGACGGTGCTGGTCGCAGGGATAGCCTTCGCCAGCGACATGCTGCTGTGGAATACGGCGTTGACAATCACCAGCGCCTCGACCGCGGCGCTGCTGGGCAACACCGCGCCGTTGTGGGTTGCGCTGGGCGCGTGGCTGCTGCTCAAGGACCGGCTCAAGCCAAGCTACTGGGTGGGGCTGGCCATCGCCATGAGCGGCATGGTGCTGATCATGGGTGTTGATTGGCAGAGCAACCTGGCGCTCGACAGAGGCGCACTGCTGTCGATTGGATCGGGGCTGTCGTTCGCCGTCTACCAGCTTGTGACCCACCGCGCCCGCGAACAGGCCGACAGCCTGAGCTACGTGTGGGCCTTCACGGTCGTCGCAATGGTGGTGGCCTTTGCCGCCAATCGCGTGTTCGGCCACCCGCTGCTAGGCCTGCCAGCCAGCAGCTACGCGGCGCTGATCGCGCTGGCGCTGATCAGCCACGTCACTGGCTGGTTGCTGCTGACCTACGCCTTCGGGCACCTGCCGGCCTCGCTGCTGGCCGTCTCGCTGCTGGGGCAGCCGATCATCGCCACGATTGCAGCGCTGTTCATCCTGAAAGAGATACCCGACGGGTGGCACATCGCCGGCGGGCTGATCACGCTGGTCGGGATCTTCGTCGTGCATCTCAGCAGCCAAGGCGCGTAACGGCTGCGCCTTGCACGATCGCGCCGGCTCACGTAGAGTGTGGGAAGACGCTCGGAGCCCGAACCAGAGAAGGGATCACACACGTGATGAGCGACGAACATCCCCTCCCGCGCAAGCTGCCGCAGGCCGTCGTGACACGGCGCGTGCCGCAGCCGGTGCTCGACCAACTGGAGAGCGACGCGCTGCTGCGCGTTTGGGAAGGCGACCACCCGATCCCGCGTGAAACTCTGCTCGACTGGGTGCGCGGCTGCGCGGGCCTGTACTGCCTGCTGACCGACAAAATCGACGCAGAGGTGCTTGAGGCCGCCGGCCCGTCGCTGAAAGTGGTCAGCCAGATGGCGGTCGGCGTCGACAACATCGACATCGCCGCGTGCACGGCGCGCGGCATCCCGGTTGGGCACACGCCCGGCGTCGTCACCGAGACGACCGCCGACCTGGCCGTGGCGCTGATGCTGGCTACCGCGCGGCGGCTGATCGAGGCAGCAGAATTTCTGAAAGCGGGCAAGTGGGAGACGTGGCGGCCCATGGAACTGACGGGCGTCGATGTGCACGGCAGCACGGTCGGAATTGTGGGGCTGGGACGGATCGGCAAGGCCGTCGCGCGGCGGCTGCACGGCTTCGATTGCCACCTGCTGTACACGCAGGAGCATCCCGACCCAGACGCAGCAGCACTGGGCGCAGCTTTCGTCAAGCTGGATGCGCTGCTCGCATCCAGCGACTTCGTCACGCTGCACTGCCCGCTCAACGCCGAAACCCGCCACCTGATCGGCAAGGCAGAGCTGGAAAAGATGCGCCCGGACGCGATCCTGATTAACACGTCACGCGGGCCGGTGGTCGACCAAGCGGCGCTGCTCAAGGCGCTGCGCGAGGGTGTCATCGCTGGGGCGGGGCTCGACGTGACCGACCCCGAGCCAATGCGCACCGATAACCCGCTGCTGTCCATGCCCAACGTGGTGGTGCTGCCACACATCGGGTCGGCCAGCATCGCCACTCGGACGCGCATGGCGCAGATGGCTGCCGGCAACCTGATCGCCGGGCTACGCGGCGAGCGCCTGCCGCACTGCGCCAATCCCGACGTCTACAACAAAAAGGGCTGACCTGCCGATGAGCGCAGAATCAGACCCCTCGGAGCAACCAGCCGCTGCCCGGCTGTGGGCGTCGCCGCTGATGCTGGCGCTGATCGTCTTTCTGGTCGCGCTGCTGGTGCGCGGGCTGCTGCTGGCGGCGCGGATTCAGGACTACCAGCGCATCGACGCGCAGGGCGGGGTCGCCGCCACGGCGCTGGGCGGCAGCGATGTGCCGGGCTATCTCGGCATGGCGAACTATCTGCGCAGGGACCACGACCTCGGTTACTGGCTGATGGGCGCGCGCCCGCCGCTGTTCCCGCTGACCGTCGCGCTGGTCCGGGATGCCGGCGGGTCGCTGTTCGACGCGGCGGCGCTGCAAGTGGTGTTCGGCGCGCTTACGGCGGCGGCCTGCTACCTACTGGCCCGCAGCCTGCTGGCGCAGGTGAGCGGATTCTCTTCGCCGGAGCGTTTCGCGTTTCTGGCCGGGATCGTCATGGCGCTGGACCCCGCCTCGGTGTCAGCCTCCGCCGCGCTGATGACCGAACCGCTGTTCAACCTGGCATTCACCGGCTGCATCACGTTTTTGGCCATCTACATCCACAGCGAGAAGTGGCCGCACCTGGCGCTGAGCGCCATCTCGCTGGCGGCGGCAATGCTGGCCCGGCCCACAGCCATCTACTTCTGGATTGCGGCGGCGCTGATCGTTATCCCGCTGATGCGCCGCTGGTGGCGTCCGGCGCTGGCGCTGGCGCTGACCGGGCTGGTGGTCTACGCCGGCTGGAGCGCCCGCAACCTGCGCTACACGGGGGTTTTCACCTATTCCACCCAGACCAACTTCTCGCTGCTGTTTCTGCGCGGCCTGTCGGCGGAGCACCTGGCGACCGGCGCGCCTATCGACGATCTGTACGTCCAGTACGTGCAGCAGCTTTACGACGGCGTGGGAGACACGGCTTCCGCCCAGACCGTCACGCCTGACAGCTTCTGGGACTTTCTGGTCGCGCCCTCCCCCCAACTGTACGCCGAGATGGGGCGTATGGCCCGCCAGAAGCTGCTGGCCTTCTGGCCCTACGTGCTGGTGGGCACGGGGATAGCCGCCTTCCGGATGTTCGCCTACACCAATTCGTTCCCTGCGTGGTTCATCCCGATCGAGGTGGCGTACAACATCCTTCTCTACGCGCTGATGCTGTTCGGCGCGTGGCGCGCCTTCAAAGACAGGTCGCTGGCCGTTCTGCTGGTGTGCGGCATCCCAATCCTGTACGTGACGGGCCTGACCTTCGCGTCGCAAATCTCGGCGATGGACACCCGCATGCGCACGCCGATCAGCGCGCCGATCAGCGTACTGGCGGTCTACGGGCTGCACGCCGCCCTCGGCCTGTGGCGGTCACGGCGGGCGGCGCAACCCCGCCCCAGCGTTTAGCTCACCACAATCGTCGTCAGCATGCACAGCGCCACGATGCCGGCCAGCACGGCAGCCAGCGCGTTGCGGCCCGCCTCAAGCGCCCAGTACAGCGCCAACGAACCACCCATGATGCCCGTCAGCAGGATCGAATGCAGGCGGAACTTGTTCTTCTTGCGCCAGGCGGCAAAGCCGCCTTCGGTTTGATTCGACATGCGGGCCTCCTACAGCGTCGCGACCAGCCACACGATCACGGCGATAACGGTCACCGGGATCATGCCCAGCAGCAGCATCTTGCGGATCACACTGCCCTCTTCGCCGCCCAGCCCGACGGTGCTGCAGCCGACGATCACCTTGGCCGGCGCGAGGATGCTGGCCAGCGCGCCGCCGGTCGTCTGCGCGGCGAGGATCAACGTCACGCTCAGGCCAAGTAGCTGCGCCGTCTGCTGCTGGAGCGCGCCGAATACCACGTTCGAGTTGGTGTTGCTGCCGGTCATAAACGCGCCCAGCGCACCGATAAACGACGCGACGAACGGGTAGGCTACCTTGCCGACGCTCTCGCTCAGGCCGCGCGCCAGCAGATTGGTCATCCCGGCGTGGGTCATGATGACCGCCATGCCAACCATCGCCACAATGCCCAGGCTGGAGGTCACCGCGCCTTTGGTCACCTTCTTGACGATGCGGCCCGCCGCGCCGGGTTTGTAGTAGCCTACCGCTGCGTAGATAGCGAAGGCGATCACCGATGAGTACAGGAGGATCGCGCCGGGGTGCCCAAACAGGCTGATGGTCCGCCCGGCCTCGGCAGGGGTCGTCCAGCCCAGAGATGTGGTCAACTCCGGGAACTGGAGCGTCAGCTTGACCCGGCTGAACAGGCTCTTGAGCGTGGGAATCAGATTGATGGCAAAAGCCAGCACGATCAGCACCACGTAGGCCGACAGTGCGACCGGCAGCGAACGCTTCTTGCCGTCGTCGCCCACGCCGATTACCTGGTCAAGGGTCGCCTCGTCCATGACAGTCGGTTCCTCCCCGGGGCGCGCCTCGCGGTACATCGGCAGCCGCGTCAGGCCGATAGCCACCACCAGCCCCACCAGCGACGCACCGGTTGCGCCCAGCGTCCACAGTCCGTTGGTCGCCAATGCATACTGCACTGTGCCCATGACCAGAGCCAGCACCACGATGGCCGGCAGGCCGCGCAACATTCCCTTCCAGCCGCTGCCGACGTAAGCCACCAGCGCCCCGCTGAACAGCGCCGCGATGCCGTGCAGCCAGGCCGCGTCGGGGGCGAGCAACTCACCCGGCAGGTTGGTGGCAGCCATCAGCGCAGTGAACGACGTGGCCAGCGAGCCAAACGTCACCGACCAGCCGTGTCCCAGCGAGGCCATCACCACCGCCTGCACCGGACCGAAGCCAATGCCGACCAGCAGCGGCGCGACGACCGCCACCGGCACGCCGAACCCGCCGAACCCCTGCAAAAACGACACAAACACCCAGCCCAACAGCAGCGCCTGCATCATGCGGTCGCCTGTCAGCGCGGGCAGGCGGCGGCCTATCAGCCGCACCGCGCCCGCCTCGTCGGCCACGTGGAACAGCAGCAGCGCCATCCAGATGATGTACAGCACGTCGAGCGTGAGCAGGATGCCCTTCACCTGCGCGAAGGCCAGCAGTCGCGGCCCTGCGCCGAAAAACACCACCGCCACGACCAGCGCGACCAGCCAGCCGGCAGCGCCAGCTTTGCTGCCGCCCCAACGAAAGCCCAGCATCAGGATCAGGACGGCCAGAACGGGGGAGAAGGCAAGGACCCAGCTGATGAACGTGAGCTGCATAGATCAAACCTCTTGGCTGTTGATGTTGGGGCGGTCGGATGCGTGCGCATTCAGCCAGCCTACCGTGTCGATGAGCGTCTCACGCAGGGGGCGGAACGTCACCCCCAGCTCGCGGCGGGCGCGGCTGGCATTATACCACCAGTAATGGGCCATCAACCGGGCCTGCGCCGCGTCGAGCGCCGGGAACAGCCCCAGTCGCTCAGCCAGCATTGCCAGCGGCACGCCCAGCGACGGCGGCAGCCTCAGCGGCAGCGGACGCGCGACGATCTGCTGTAACGTATGAAACAGCTCGGTCAGCGTGACGTTGTGCCCGGTGGCGAGGTACTGCTGGCCCGGCTGACCGCGCTGCATCGCGGCGACGTGCGCCGCAGCCGCGTCGCGCACGTCCATCAGGCAGATGCCGCCGCCGGTGATGATCGCCGGCAGACGACCGCGCAGCCAGGCATCTATCGCGCCGCTGGACGAGCGGTTGCGGTCGCCCGCGCCCAGGCACAGGCCGGGGTACAGCCGGATCAGCGGTAGGCCGCGCGCAATAGCCTGTTCGGCAGCCAACTCGGCGTCGCGCTTGGCGCGCAGGTAGGGGATGTCGAGCAGGTGCCCGGCATTGAACGTCGACCCTTCCCCGGCAGGGCGCGCCGGATCGTCCGCGCAGCCAAAGGCGAAGATGCTGGCCGTGTAGACCACCCGCTGGACGCCAGCCTCCAGCGCCGCGTCGAACAGATTGAGCGTTCCGTCGTAGTTCACACGACGCACCCACTCGGCGTCGCGCTGTTTGAAGCTGATCCAGCCGGCAGCATGGTATACGCGGTCGACGCCCGCCAGCGCGCGCCGCAGCGACTCAGGGTCGAGCAGATCGCCAAAGACTATTTCCACGCCGAGGCCATCCAGCATGGACAGGTCGCTCGTTGGGCGCACCAGCACGCGCGTCGCACCGCCGCCGGGATCGAGGCGGTTCAAGTGCTCGCGCGCGATCCAGCCACCCAGGAACCCGGACGCACCGGTGATGAGCGTGGTCACGGCAAAACCTGACGGCTCATGCCGGCGCAGCGGCGTCGAGCGCCTGGCCCAGGTCATCGATCAGGTCCTCAGGGTCTTCGATGCCAACCGAGAGCCGCAGCACGCCCTCGGTGATGCCCTGCGCTTCGCGCTGTTCGGGCGTCAGCGCCCGGTGGGACGCGCTGGCCGGGTGCAGGATCAGGCTGTACACATCGCCCAGACTGGTCACCGGCCTGATGAGCCGCAGCCGCTCGACAAAGGCGAACGCACCTGCCCGATCCAGCCCGGCGATCTCAAAGGCGATCATGCTGCCGAAATAGCCCTCGCGTAGCAGCGCCCGCGCCGCCTCGTGCCCAGCGTCCGCAGGCAAGCCGGGATAGTAGACCTGGCTGATGCGTGGATGGGCAGCCAGCCAGGCCGCGATCTGCCCCGCGCCGGCGCAGGACTGGCGCATGCGCAGCGCCAGCGTACGGAGCCCGCGCAGCGTGAGCCACGCGTCGAACGCGCTCGGCATGCCGCCCAGCACCCGCCGGTGGGTGTAGACTGTCTGCATCACGTTCGCCGGGCCGGCGACCACCCCGCCCAACACGTCGCCATGTCCGTTGAGGAACTTGGTGGTGCTGTGCGCCACCACATCCGCGCCGAAGTCAAGCGGGCGCAGCAGGAATGGGGTCGCGAAGGTGTTGTCGACCAGCAGGCGCGCCCCGGCGGCGTGCGCAATCTCTGCGATGCGGTCCATGCGGATGACGCGCACCAGCGGGTTGGTCATGACCTCACACACCACGCACGCCGGGCGCATCTCGCCTACCAGCCTGCTGACCACGTCCATGTCGAGGAAGTTGGCGTAGTGCACCGATACGCCCATGCTGGCGGCCATCCACGTCAGCAGCGTGCGCGTCACGCCGTAAAGCTGTTCGGCGGCCACCACGCGCCCGCCGGGCGGCACCAGCGTAATCAGCGCGGCGTGCAGTGCCGCCATCCCGCTCGAAAAGCTAACCGCACCCTCGGCCCCTTCGAGACGGACGACGGCCTCCTCCAGCGCGGACTGGTTGGGGGCCCCGTAGCGCGAATACACGAACTGATCGGGGTCGACCGGCGTGCCACCCTGATAGCCCAGCGCCGCGTCGGTCTGGCTCATAGTGGGGTGCACGTAGCCCACCGAGGGCACAATCGGCGGCACGGCGGGCTGCGCGGCCCCATCGGGAATCTGGCCGCCGGCGGTTACAACCAGCGTATCAAAGCGAACAGTGTGGGACGTGTCGTCGGGCATTGATAATGAACTCCTGTCTTCTGTGGTCCAGCGTGGGGATATCATACCGCGTTCGGGCGGCGCATACAGCCCTGTTCGGTCACTGTCATTGCTGTCCCCCTCCTTTTGCGCTAAAATCATCTTGGGTGGGGCTTCTGCATGCTGGGTGTTCAGAGTACCAATTAACCGCAATTATCCGATCTTTTTGATCTGTCATCCCCCGCGCTTTCCTGTATGCATAGCCCGCCAGCCTGCTCTTGAGTGAATCACGTTTGCACTGCGTATCTCCCGCACCGGGCAGATAGCCGCAGTTGTCAATGACTCATCCGCGCGGGATGACGATCGGGGTGATGATCTGAGGATTCCATGAGCTTCGAGTTCTTTCTGCGTTTCGTCGGCATGATCATTCTGGCGTTCGGTGGGCTGCAATTGGGGCTTCGTCTGGCACAGCTTGCCAACGACCCGCCTGAAATATGGGGCCTGATCATCGCCCTGGTCGGTGCGCTGTTCGGGCTGATCCTGACGCCCTATGTCACTACCCGACCGGCCCGCGCCCTGCGCAAATACCTGAGCGGCCTGCCCGCACAACAGCTTGTCGCCGGTGTGCTGGGCCTGATCATCGGCCTGATCGTCGCGGCGCTGGTATCGCTCCCGCTCTCGCTACTGCCCAAACCATACAGCGCCATCCTGCCGGGCATCGCAGCGATCGTCTTTGGGTACTTCGGCACGTCGATTTTCTCCATGCGCCGCCGCGATATCTTTGAACTGTTCGGCGGCCAGCTTCCGAGCTTCAACTTTGGCAAGAGTGAGGAGGGCGGACTGACACCCAGCCGCCAGGTCCTGCTAGACACCAGCGTGATCATCGACGGGCGCATCGCCGATATCAGTCATGCGGGGTTTATCATGGGGCCGATGGTCGTCCCGCACTTCGTCCTGAACGAGCTGCAGCACATCGCCGACTCGGCTGACACACTGCGCCGCAACCGTGGGCGGCGCGGGATCGAGATCCTCAACCGGCTTCAGAAAGAGTTCGCCCGTCCCGGTGCGCATCACCGACATGGACATCGAGGATGTCGACGAGGTCGACGAGAAGCTGATCCTGCTGGCCAAACAGCTACGCTGCGCGATTGTGACCAATGACTTCAATCTGAACCGGATCGCCGAGCTACAAGGCGTGGTGGTGCTCAACATCAACGAGCTGGCGAACGCCGTCAAGGCTGTTTTCCTGCCCGGCGAAGACATGGATATCGATATTATCCAGGAAGGACGCGAGCTGGGCCAGGGCGTGGGCTATCTTGAGGACGGGACGATGGTCATCATTGAGGGCGGGCGGCGCTACATCGGCCAGACGCTCAACGTGATGGTCACCAAGGTGCTGCAAACCTCTGCCGGGCGCATGATCTTCGCGCGGCCCAACCGGGACTGACAGGCCGGTCAGCAGCAGTCACAGCGCGGCTGCGGGTGCCACCGGCACGACACGGCGCTCCCTGAGAACAATCGCCAGCAGCAGCACCCACGTCACAAGGAGCGCAGCCGTCCAGTAGATCAGCCACACCAGGTATGACCCCACACCGAACGCGCCAAGTGCCGGCACGTCGTAGACTAACACCAGCAGCACGCCCAGCAGCGGGCGGTCCTTTATCATCGGGATGACGCCGATAGCCACGACGTTGAGGATCGTCAGGCCCTGAAGATAGGGCACTGTCAGCATCGAAGCGGCCAGCAGCATGCCGGCCTTCTCGCGCGAGAAGGTCCGGTCGCTGCGCAGGGCGGCGTACAACGATACAACGGCGATGGCTGCCATCAACGTTACGGTCACAGCCCCCGGCATGTGCATAAATTCAGCATCGACATCATCGAAATGCTGGTGATGAGTTTCGTGCCCAGTGCCGCCAGCCAGCCTGCCCCGCCCCATACTATCGACGGGATGACAATCGCCAGCGTGGCCGCGCCTGCTGTTAGAGTCACGCGCAACTGAAACGTCTGCAGCATATAGACAGCCAGCACGATCAGCAGCAGGTACACGCCCTGGGGCTTGGCGGTTGCCAGCAGCGCACCCGCGGCCAGCACGTAGGGCTGCTGTTTCTGATACGCGTACAGTATAAGCAGCAGTCCGGCCATCGTCAGGACTTCCACGTTGAGCGTCCGCAAGATTGCGCAGAGTCAGGTAAGACGTCATGAGCAGCAATGTAGCCAGCACCCAGCGCCCGCGCGGCATCGCACGTGGCACACACAGCAACACCACCACCATCGTCGAAGCCAGCACAAGCGCCCATGACAGCCGGAATGACATGAACCCCAGCGGCAGCAGCAGCAGCACCACCCACGGCGGGTTGAACAGCCTGCCCTGGCCCCAGCTAACATGCCCGCCGCGAATAGCACCCCAGATCAGCTTCCAGTCAAAGCCGAATCCACCGGTTTCCACGTGCACGTAGGTGCCAAGCTGGTTGATGGCCAGCAGCAATGCGACAGCTAACACGGCAAGGATCAGCCAGTCAACCGGGCGGAGAGGTTTGCGGGCAGGTGGCTCGTTCATACAAACCTTTTCAGTGGCCCCTTACATGGTGAAGACATCAGGCCGCTATAGTATAGGGTCGAGCCCGCGCCGGGCAAAATGTCGCCTGTGGCGCATCGATCTGCGGCGGGCTATGCTGTTATAATATGCGCAGACGGGTATCAGGGTAACCAGATGTTCACTCTCGACGGTTTTCTACGAGGCCACCGCAGCGCAAAAGGTCGCTGTTAGGGTCACACCGCTTAGTCGTGCGTTCGGCGCAGCGCCGGACGCCTGCCCCATCGTGCTTCAGATCCGCTCACACGCAGTTAAGGATAGAGAATGGCCTTACAAGTTTTCAATCGTTTGACGCGCCAGAAGGAAGAATTCAAGCCACTGGTCGAGGGACAGGTGCGGATGTACGTGTGCGGCCCCACCGTCTACGACCACGCGCACATTGGCCACGCCAAGACCTATGTCTCCTTCGACGTCGTCAACCGCTACCTGCGTTTCAAAGGCTACCGGGTGCGCTACGTGCAGAATATCACCGACGTTGGCCACCTGCTCGACACCGGCGAGGACCGCATCCTGAAAAAGGCCGGATCGCTGGCACTGGAGCCAATGGAAGTCGTCGAGACGTACACGCGCTCGTACTTCGAGGACATGGACTCGCTGGGCGTCATCCGGCCTGACATCTCCCCGCGCGCCAGCGGCCACATCCCTGAGCAGATGAAGATGGTTGAGGAGCTGATTGCCAGGGGACACGCTTACGTCACCGCCGAAGGCGACGTGTATTTCGACGTGGCAAGCTGGCCTGACTACGGCAAGCTGTCCGGGCAGCGCGTCGAAGAGCTGGAGGGCGGCGCGCGCGTCGAGGTAGCCGAGGGCAAGCGCAATCCCGCCGACTTCGCGCTGTGGCGTCACGCCGATCCGGAGCACCTGATGAAGTGGGACAGCCCGTGGGGTGAGGGTTTCCCCGGCTGGCACATCGAGTGCTCGGCCATGTCGATGAAATACCTGGGCCAGACGTTCGACATTCACGGTGGCGGCCTCGAAAACCGCTTCCCACACAACGAGTGCGAGATCGCGCAGGCCGAGGCGCTGACCGGCAAACCGTTCGCCAACTACTGGCTGCTGACCGGCTCGCTGACCGTCGATGGCGTGAAGATGAGCAAGTCGCTGGGCAACTTCGTGACGGTCAAAGACGCGCTAAAAACCTACCACCCGGAAGCGATCCGCAGCTTCATCCTGTCCAGTCACTATGCCAACCCGGTCGACTATTCCGAGGCCGCGCTTGAGTTGGCGCAGAAGGGCTGGGAGCGGCTGATGGGCGCAGTGCAGCTTGTGCGGCACAGCAAGATCGACGCGCCGGATACCGACGCCGCCATTGGTTTCCAGAACGTGCTCGACGAGCACCGCCAGAAGTTCATCGAGGCGATGGACGACGACTTTAACGCGCCGCAGGCACTGGGTGCGCTGCAAAGCCTGACACGCGAGGTGAACAGCCTGCTGAACAGCGGCGAGGAGGTCGGTCGAAAGGCGCTCGACGCTATCGACGGGCTCTACCGCGAGCTGGGTGGCGACGTGCTGGGACTGGTTCCCGACGAATTCGCCGCCGGTGGTAGCGCCGACGCAGGGCGTCAGCAGGGGTTGATCGGGCTGCTGATCACGCTGCGCAACGAGGCCCGCCAGAGCAAGGACTTTGCGCGCGCGGACCACATCCGTGACGAGCTGGCCGGGCTGGGCGTTATCCTCGAAGACCGGTCTGACGGCACGGTCTACAAGATACAGTAGATGGCTACCGAGATCATCTATGGCCGCCGCCCGGTGTATGAATCGCTCCGCGCCGGGCGGCGCGCTTTCCGCCGCGTGCTGATTGCCGAAGGCTCCGAGGACTCCGAGATTCTGCGGGATATTCGCAGTGTGGCGCAAGCGGCAGGCGTGCGCGTCGAGCGGGCCCGGCGCGACCAGCTCGACGCGAAGGTGCACGATGCGCACCATCAGGGCGTCATCCTCGAAGCCGGGGAGTATCCTTATACCACGCTGCCTGACGTACTGGACGTGGCCGCTGAACGGGGCGAGCCGCCCTTTCTGCTGCTGCTCGACCTGATACAGGACGTGCAGAACGTCGGCACGCTGCTGCGCGCGGCGGAGGCTGTCGGCGTGCACGGCGTGGTAATCCAGGAGCGGCGCGCGGCAGGCATCACCCCGGCAGTGGTCAACGCCTCGTCCGGCGCGGTCGAGCACCTGCACATCGCGCAGGTTACCAACCTGGCGCGCGCGATGGAGGACCTGAAACAGTCGGATGTATGGATCGCCGGGCTGGACCTCGGCGACGACGCTGTGCGCTACGACCTGGCCAACCTGAGCGGCGGACTGGGGTTGGTCGTCGGCAGCGAGGGCAAAGGGCTGCGGCGGCTGGTGCGCGAGACGTGCGATTTCATCGTCTACCTGCCGATGCGCGGGCAGGTCGCCAGCCTCAACGCCGCGACCGCCGGCACTGTCGCGCTGTACGCAGCGTGGCAGGCACGCGCGTTTAAGGGGGAACGGTAGAAGACAGAATATCAGGGGGCGCTGCCCCCTGAAATCCCTGCCGGGGTCACACACCCCTGCATCTCATTTGGCAGGTAGGGGGGACTCTGCCCCCGTTTACTTCATGTTGCAGGCGTGTTTCGCTTCAGCAGATAAAGCCCCACGTTGACCACCGCCGCCGCCGAGAGCAGCGCCGCCAGCCCCATACCCAGCCGCCAGCCGGCAGCCGCCGGGAAGGACAGCGAGGGATCGACGGCATTCAGGCCGGGGTCGGTTGCGCCGAACGTCACCCAGATGGGCGCGCCCGGCGCGTCGATGCGGCTGTAGAATGCGCGGGTGACGACCTGCTCGCCGGTATGCATCTGGCCCTTAGTGGTAGGGAAGGCGTAGCGCACGAGGTAGGTCTTGACCGGAAATGGCACCAAGCGGTCGGGCCGCTCCTCAATGAGCGTCTCGGTGACCACCCCTGCCACGGTGATCGACGCGCCCGACAGCCTGATGGGCACCTCGACGCGGCGGTAAGCCAGGTAGAACAGCCCGACGGCTGCGACGATCAGACCGGCCACCACAACCCCGCCCAGAACGATCACTATCCGCCGCACGTTGTCTCCTTGCCCACTGCGGTCGCCCATGCTCACTCGTCGCTGGCGTCGATGTACTCCGCGCCGGTCACCTGCACCAGGTCGTCGACGTTGAGGCGCAGGTTCACACCGCGCTGCCCCGCGCTGACGAGGATGAAATCCAGCACGATGGCCGGCTCATCGATGTAGACTGCGAATCCCCGATTGAGCAGCGCCAGCGCGGAGATGCCCCCCACTTTGAGGCCAGTCATACGCTCGGCGTCGTCGTGGCGGGCCATGTGGACCCTTTTCGCGCCGACCGCCTGCGCGACCTTCTTCAGGTTGAGCGTCCGGTCGGCGGCTGTCATAATCAGCATCGGCTTGAAGTCGGGGTCGTCCGCCTCAACGACCAGCGTCTTGTAAACGTGGTCGGCGGGCACGCCGGCAGTTTCGGCCACGCCCTGCGCGTCGTGGATGGTATCGGGGAAGGCGATCACCTCATAAGGCACATGCTGCCCATCCAGCACACGCATGGCCAGCGTCCGGGTTTCTTTTTGCTTACGGCTCATGATGCTTCTAGGGGCTGCTCACAACGCTTTCAGAGATTGCACAACGCACGCCCACACCCGAGCCGCTGGCCGCTGGCGCGAAGTGCGCCCGCCGCGCGCTGCGCATCAGCACCTGCGACGAGATTCCCCAAGCGCCGCCACGCGCCACGCGCTCGGTGCCCGCTGCCGGGCCTAACGGGTTCGTGGCAGGCGAGACGGCATAGTAGCCCGCACTGTACCAATCCGATACCCATTCTGCCACGTTGCCGGCCATGTTAAATGCGCCGATCGGGCTGACGCCCCCCGGGAAGGCGTTAACCGGCGCGGTGGTCGCATACGTGTCGTCGGCGCTCGCATCATGCCCGGTCGATTTACAGGAACGGTCGCAGTAGTTCAGGTTGGTGGGCTCCCAGCCATCGCCCCACGGGTAGACGCGTGCCGCGCTGCCGTCCGAGTCCCAGCGGGCAGCCATCTCCCATTCGGCCTCGGTTGGCAGGCGAGCGCCGCGCCAGGTGCAGTAATCGCTGGCCATGGTCCAGTTGATGTACACCACCGGATAGTTGTTGTAGGCCGAGCTGCCAAAATACGCATGGCCATCCAGCGTGGTCGAGGTCGGGGGTGCGCACGCGCCGGCGGCCACGCATGCCGCCCACTGCGCATTGCTGACCTCGTAGCGGTCGATGTAGAAGCCGCTGATCGTCACCGTGTGCACCGGGCTTTCGTCGGGGCTGATGGTGCTGCCCATCGGGTAGCTGCCGCCCGGCATCCTGACCATTTGCACGCCGTTCAGCGCGATCCCACCCCCTTGCACAGCCACGCTGGGCGAGAGCGTCGGCACGACAGGTGTAGCGGTGCGCGTCGGCGGGATGGGCATTGGCGTAGGCGGCACAGGGGTATCGGTGGCTGCCGGCGTCGGCGTCAGCGTGGGCAGCAACGTGACATACGCCGCGGGGGTTTCTGTCGGCGTTGGAAGCGGCGTGTTGGTGGGCTCGATCACCAGGCCGCCCGCGCCGTTGACCACCGTTGGCAGGTCAAGGACGAGGCCGGTTGGCGTTACCGGCGCAATGGCCGGCAGCGGCGTAAGTAGCTCGGCGATCATGGGCGGCACGTTGTCGGTTGCAATCGCCACCCCGGCTAAAGCCACGCACAGGATCACCGCGATCAGCGCACCCACGCCGAGGATCAGCCCGACCCGTGGGCCTTCCTGGGGAGCACGCCCGCTGCGCGAGCGAGGCCCCGGCGGCTCGCTCGACCGCATGATGCCATCCTGAACGGCAGGCGACGGCAAGACAGATGAATCGCCGACCTGCGTCGTGTAGGATGGGCCGAGCGTCCCCGGCTCAAACACAAAGGTGTCGTCTTCTTCGGCGGGTTCAGGCTCCTGCGAAGGGGTCGAAGTCCCGCCGGCTGCCGGCGTGCCATGTGGAGGTGTCTGCGGCAGCGGCTGGAGGACCACGTCCAGCTTGCGGGTGATATCCGGCATGTCGTCAGAAGAAGGCGACCCTTCCTGCGAGGACAGCTCGCCTTCCGGTTCACGCGGGAAATAAACGCGAACGATCCGTTCCATTTCGTCTGCACTCGACGGCTCATCCGGGGCCGGGTAAGCGCCCTTGGAGGAGTCGGGCGCTCCCGCTTCCTCACCGCCCTCTTCCGGATCAAATTCGGGCATAAAATCTTCAGGCTGATCGTCGTACATGAAACTCAGTCCTTCATTTGCGGCTGGGATGGCTCAAGCCAGCCCCTCATAGCGCTATGATAACCATAACCCCTGCTTCGCGACAGGCAGGCTCACTCACTATCAGGGGCACGCCATACCGGCAGCGAGAAGCTGCAAACCGGCTGCTTGTCCTCTGTCGTGCCAAACCACAGCCGCCCCCGGTGCTGGATGACGGTCTGCTCGACGATGGCAAATGGCAGCGCGTCGAAATGATAGCTTTGCAGCGCGCTCCCCTGCCCCTTACCCGTCAGGTCAACCTGGACATACGCCCCCCGGTCGGCTGCCGAGATATTTATTCTATCGCGCCCACTGCCGGCCAGCCGTGCGGCTGCCCCTTCCAGAAGCGCGTACAGTCCCGCATATAGAAGCTTAGGCGACCCGCTGACCGGCGGGAGATTGTCGGGCAGGCGGAGATGCACATTCGATAGCCCTTGAACAGCCTGACTTCTCAGATCCGCTCTGGCCTCGCGGAATGTATCCAGAAGGTCAACCGGCTCAGGTATGATCTGCTGCTCGCGATCCAGATCGGCATCCTGCAAACGATAGAATGATTCCCAGGTGCGCATCGCCCGCTCGACGCTGTCATGGATAATGCGGGCCAGATCTGAAAGCTCGAAGGTCGATATCCAACCCTGCTCCAGCCGCTCAAGGAGCATGTCACATGTGCTGGACGCAAATACCAGCGGGCGGTGCAGCGTCTCCATCACCGTCTCGGCGATGAGCAGGTTGCGCCAACTGGTGACCTCGCGCAGCAGCAGCACGCTGAACCGATCTGCTTCGTGGATGACGACAAACGGGCGAACTTGCAGGTGGTGGTCGGAAGTCGCGACAGTGTACACGGCCCGGGGACGGTCGGTCAGGTGGCCCCGCAGCAGCGCCACACTCAGCGCATGCGCGTCAAGGCGATCTTCCTGGCATAACGCCGTGAAATCCTCGATGTCTAGTTCCAGTACGTCCTGCGGCTGATACGACAGCAGCCGGGCGGTCTCGCTATTGGCATATACCACAGTGCCGCGCCGATTGAACACGAGTACGCCCTCGTCGAGCCGCTCGATCAGTTCCAGCCAGAGCGCCGTGTCCGGCGTGCCAGAGGGATTTCATTCGCCTGCTGCTCCTGTGTGCTTTGTCGCTGGGTGCTATGATATCACACTTCGCCGGTTGGAGATACGCAGGCAGACCGGGGACATGCGCTACAGCACGTCGGACAGGGCCGGCATGCTGGCCGGCCACGTACCTTCAGCCTGCATAGACACGGTTTCCCGGCGTAAGAAGGTGCGAAACGCGCGCACCGCCGGATCATTCAACGCGACGTCCAGGCTGTCCGTCCGGACAGTGAGCGCGCTCAGGCACATGGCATACAGCAGCACCGGATCGACCTTCGCCAACCGCGCTTCGTAGGATTCCTCGTCCCGCCCCCAGAACGCGCAGCGCTCCGCCAGCAGAACCTCGACCTCTGTCGCCAGCATCATCAGTTCAGAATCGCCCCGAACCAGCTCGATGATGCGCACCGGGGATTGCAGCGTGCAGGTCGTCAGCTCGTCGGCTACGAGGATCTCCAGGCCGCCGCCAAAGGTGAAGCCCTCAACTTCTTTGTTCTTACGATCAACGAGGATGATGCGCCCTGGCGCGGCCTCGAAGCGCCGTGGACCTGTCCAGGGGTGGTACACCGATAGCGACTCGACACCCTGATCCGCGATACGGACGGGGATGCGCATCATTTCAGGATCGAAGTGGGCAAGGGTTGGCGTATCGTAAAGGAAGACTTGCAGGCACCCCGCCAATCCGCTCTGTTGAAAGTCGTAACCTGTTTCCAGCAGCCCATGGCCACCGAGGGTAGGCATGTCGTCTCCATCCTTGTGCAGAACCACCGATAGCCAGGCGGGCTTGCATCCGGCTGCCTATAGTCTATACCCGGCTGCCACGCGAGGGTACCCCAGCGAGTGAGGGTTTCACAAATATCACGATGATTGTCAGGCACGCAGCAGAATGATAGACTTATCAAGCATATAGCTGACCGAAACTATCTGATTCCCTCACTAGCGGAACCCTGACGACTGCCGGAGGCATGCCAATGTTCAACCGAGATCGACGCGAGCTTGAGAAGAAGCTGGAAGCAGAAGGCCGGCTACCCCCGGGACAGTCGCTGACGCTCAAGTTCCCGGTGCTGCACTATGGCCCGGTGCCGAAGTTCGACCCGGCGGCGTGGACGCTGCGCGCTTTCGGGCTGGTAACCGAAGAGAAATCGTGGTCGTGGCCTGAATTTCAGAAGCTACCGACAACAAAGATCACCTGCGACATCCACTGCGTGACTCGCTGGAGCAAGTTCGATACCGTATGGGAAGGCGTCCCCTTCCGCGACGTGGCGAAGCTGGTCGGCGTAAAGCCGGAGGCGAAGTTCGTCATCGCTCACTCCGAGTACGGCTTCACTACCAGCCTGCCGCTGGAAGTGATGCTCGAAGACGACGTGCTGCTGGCCTACAAATTCGATGGGCAGTTTCTGGAGCCCGATCACGGCTTCCCGGTGCGCTCGCTGGTGCCCCGGCGCTATTTCTGGAAGAGCGCCAAATGGCTGCGCGCCCTGGAATTCACGGATACGGACCGGCTCGGTTTCTGGGAACAGGCCGGTTATCACAACGAGGCCGACCCCTGGAGAGAGCAGCGCATGACGCACTTCATGGGCGGCTGGTGAGAGGCGTTGGGCGTCAGCGTGAGGGGCGCACCGGCGTGCGCCCCTTTTCGTTTGAATGGAGGTCAGTCGCCGTTATACGCGGGGTCGAACTGCTCGATCAGCGCGCGGTTGAGGTCGAGCGAGTAGTAGGCACGGTTGATGCTGAAGTTGTACGAGGCCCACGTCGCAGTGGCCTGCCGCGCGTCGAGCCGGTCGAGGTGGGTACGCAGCCAGGGGCCTACCTGCGCCCCAATCTCCGGCCCGGCTGTCACCAACAGCGGCACCAGATACGGCACAGCATCCTCTGACAGCGTGCCGAGGTAGGCCACATCGAGCGATTCGCCCTGCTGGTAGCGAGCGACGTTCTGCCGCACGATGAAGGCGTCGGGGTTCAGCACATCCATCGTCGCCACAAAACCGATGCACGCGACCAGCGTTCCGATAGCAAACAGCCGCTGACGGTCCAGCGCCAGGAAGACGAGGAAGTATACCAGCAGCACGGCCAGCCAGATCATGAAGATGTGCGGATACACCCGCAGCTCGGTGAAGCCGTAGGCCTCTTCATAAAGCTGCATTCGCTCGTAGGCCGAGGCCAGGATCACCACCGTCAGGCCGATCATCAGGCCGCTGCCGACGACAAACAGCGTATGCTCGCCGCGGCTGCGACGCGCAGTGACGAAATCGAGCGTGACGACCAGCGCCAGCGTGATCAGCGACACGGCCAACAACTCGAAGAAACCGCGCCGCGCGTAGTCTGAATAGGTAAAGCCCTGGCTGCGCAGGAAACGCTCGCCGCCGAACAGCGCCGTGAACTGGATGGCAACGAAGATGGCAAACAGCCCGTCGATGCTGAACAGCACAATCGACGACTCGACCATGCCCAGCCAGCCGCGCAGGCGGCTCGCCATGCTGTCGAGTGCGCCTCCTGTCTCTGAGCGGGCCGTGGTGGCGCTTGCGTGGTCCAGCGGCTCGCCGTTCGGCTGCCTGTCGGCTTCAAAGACCCACGGCCACAGTTCGCGCCGGGTGAGCGCGTAGGTCAGCCCGCCGGCGATGATCCAGCCCAGCGTCAGCGTCAGGACCGCGTGGCCAAAGAGATTGCCGAAGCGGAAGTTATTGAGCACATCCTGCACGTAGCCACCAAAGATCAGGTCGGCGGATGAGAACAGAATGGTAAACACACACAGGAACGGCAGCGCAATGAACAGCCCGACGGTCACCCGGCGTAGCGTCTGCTGGCTGCCCGCGTTCTGACGGCGCGCTTCCTGGATCGCCCGCCCGGCCAGCGGAAGCGGCATCAGCAGGCTGAGGATGCCGCTCTCGGCCACCGCCAGCGACGTGTTGCCCAGGTTGAGATCGGTCAGCGGGCGCGTGGCGAGGCCGTAGGCCAGCAGGCTCAACAGCCCCAGCGCGGCAACGACGTTCATAAAGCGCAGGAGCGGCGCAGCCCTCACCGCCGACATCGCCGCAAAAAACAGCAGCGGGATGATCAACCACAGGTTGGCGCGCACCACATGGGCATCCTCTACCCTGGACAGCCCCAGCAGCACGCCGACGATCAGCACAGCCAGGATCGGCACCGAGATACCAAGTGGCTGTTTGTACAGCATCAGGTCGCCGGCCAAACCCAGCAGCAGCCCGCAGCCCAGCACTAATAGCGGGAATTTTAAGCGCGAAACATCCATGATACACACCTTTCCAGCCCGGGATATGCTCTATTGTGGCCGGGAACCCCTTCCAGAACCTGTCGCGGGCCTGCCAAAAGCTACCCGTTCGCTCTACGTCGCCCGGCGTGGGCAGTCTTTTCACAGAATCGCCCCATGGTAGTTATAGTTAGCGAGAACACCACATCAGACAGACTGCGCAGCACAGGCGGTGGAATGGACAGACACTTATGACTTTCGAGGACGTGATCGAGCGGCACCACGACGAGATCTTCCGCTACCTGTGGCGGCTGATGGCAGGCTCAACGGGCGGGATGGTGACGGCTGAGGACCTGACACAGGAGGTATTCCTGCGAGCATACAGTGCCTATGCGCGGCTCCAGCCGGACAGCAACATACGGGCCTGGCTGTACCGTATCGCGACCAATTGCGCCTACACCGCGCTGAAGCGCGGCCAGCGCGAGGACCATCGCCGGGCGGAGCTGCCCGACGCGGACGACACCCTCCTGCCCGATCCGCTGCCGCTGCCACACGACCAGGTAGCCGGCGGCGAGACGCTCGACGTGCTGCGCCGTGCCATCGGCGACCTGCCGCCCAAGCAGCAGGCCGCGCTGGTGATGCGCTATCTACAGGACGTGGACTATGCCAACATTGCCGCTGCGCTGGAGTGCTCCGAAGCGAGCGCCCGCGCGAACGTCTACCAGGCCATCCAACGGCTGCGCCACGAACTGGCCCTGCAAGGAGTGAACTGACATGGCACATGACGATCTGGATAAGCAGATGCAGCGCACCCTGCACGCAGTGGTGGGCGAGCCGCCGCAGGCCGCGCTGGAACGGTCCCGGCAGCGGGTGCAGGGCTGGTTCGAGCAGACGGCCCCACGAATCTTCTGGGATTCGTTCGAACTCGCCAATCGGCCCGCTGTACGTCGCGGCGACAGACCTCGGGCTGGCGCACGTCGCCTTTGGCGAGAGCGTCGAGACATTCCTGAGCCGGCTCGATCCGCTGGCGCACATCGCACACGATCCAAAGGCGGCTGCGCCCTACCTCGCGCCGCTGCGCGCTTACTTCGAGCGCGGCCCCGTGCCCTTCGACGTGCCCATCGACCTGAGCGAGGTGCCGCCTTTCCGGCGGAGTGCGCTGCAGTTCATCCGGCGCATCCCGGCGGGCGAGGTGTGGACCTATAAGCAGGTTGCCGAGGCGCTGGGCAAGCCGAAGGCCAGCCGCGCTGTCGGGCAGGCGATGGCCTCGAACCCGGTGCCGATCGTCATCCCCTGCCACCGCGTGGTCGGCAGCGACGGCTCGCTGACGGGCTACGGCGGCGGGGGTGGCATCCCCACCAAGCGCTGGCTGCTTCACTTTGAGGGGGCGCTGTAAGCGCACAGTATCGAGTACAATCACGGACTATCGGAAGCCCAGAGCGCGTGGCCGCTCGGCTGCACGCGCTCTGGGCTTCCTGTTGTTGGGCCAAGGAGAGGGTATGTCGCCGTTTATCGGACAGATCGCCGCAATAGGCACGTCCATCGCCTGGAGCTTCACGTCGGTGCTGTTCACGTTCTCAGGCCGCGAGGTCGGCTCGACGGTCGTCAACCGCACCCGGCTGCTGCTAGCCCTGATCTTCGTCGCGCTGATGCACTGGGCGACGCAGGGGGCGCTGTTCCCGGTTCACGCTGAGCCGTTCCGCTTTGGCTGGCTGTCGCTGTCGGGCGTGATTGGCTACGTGATCGGCGATGGCTTCCTGTTCCAGGCCTTCATCATGATCGGCCCGCGCCTGACGATGCTGCTGATGGCGATGGCTCCGGTGTTCAGCACGCTATACGGCTGGCTGCTGCTGCGCGAGCAGCTCAGCGTGCCAGAGCTGATCGGCATTGTGCTGGCTATCACTGGCACGGCGCTGGTGGTCACCGAGCGGCAGCGCTTGCGCAATGGCGACGAAGTGCTCGTCGAGCCGCGCAAGTTCGCGGTGGGTATCCTGTTCGGGCTGGGGGCGGCGCTGGGGCAGGCCACCGGGCTGCTGGCCTCCAAGCTGGGGCTGGTGGGTAATTTCCCGGCGCTGTCCGGCAACATGATCCGCCTGACGGCGGCGGCGCTGGTCATCTGGCTGCTGACGCTTGTGCAGCGGCAGGCACGCTCCAATTTCGAGGCGCTGCACGCACACCCACGCGCGCTGGGGCTTATCGCCGGGGGCGCGCTGTTCGGCCCGTTCATCGGCGTGTGGCTGTCGTTGATCGCGGTACAGAACGCGCCGCTGGGCATCACCGCCACGCTTACCAGCCTGTCGCCGATCCTGCTGCTGCCAATCGGGCATTTCCTGTTCCAGGAGCACATCGGCCCAAAGGCGATCCTCGGTACGTTTCTGGCGATTTCCGGCACAGCGATCCTGTTCCTGTAAGACGCAAAAGGCGGGCGGATGGAGAACATCACGCCCGCCTGCGTATGTCAGAACCAAGCCAGATCAGGGCAGCCCGTGGATTGTCACGTCGGCTGGCATGCCGGGCTTCAGCCGGCCATCCGTGTTGTCAATGTGGATCTCGACGGCAAAAACCAGGTTCACGCGCTCCTCTTCCGTCTGGACGTTGCGCGGCGTGAATTCCGCCTGCTGGCCGATGTTGACCACCTCGCCGACAAACGTCTGGCCGGTGTACGAGTCAACGGTGATATCCACCTGAGAGCCAAGCATCACCTGCCCGATCTGCGTCTCGGGGATGTAAACCACCAGCTTGAGCGTGCTCAGGTCAGCGATATTGAGCAGTGGCACGCCGGGTGACGCCGTCTCGCCGACCGAAATGGATCGGGTGGTGACCACGCCGTCTATCGGCGCGATCAGTTTGAGCTGCGCGATCCGCGCGTCGATGAGTGCCACCTGTGCCTTCGCCAGCCTGACCTGCCCCTCAGCGATTGCAATCTCTTCCGGCAGCGGGCCATTGATCAACTGGTCGTACTGCGCCTGAGTGAGGTCGACCTGCCCCTGAGCAATAGGAATCTGCGACTGGGCATGGTCAGCCGCCGCGATGAGCGTCAACGGGCGCGCACGCTGCTGGCTAAGCTGGTTGATTTTGGCCTGCGCGCCGTCGATCTGCGCCTGCGCGGTGGCTATCTGAGTCCGCTGCAGCTCAATATCGTATTGGAGAAAGTCCATCCGCGTCTTGTCAGGTTTGTCCTGCTGGCGAAGCTGGTCGAGCATGTACTGGTCGGAATCGACTTGCCCCTGGTAGCCGGTGATCTGCTGCTGGGCCTGCGCGATGATAATCTGCGCCGACGCGATCTGCACGTTGATGTCGCGCGGGTTCGCAACGCTGCTCCACGCCTGCCCGGCGGACTGCTTGGCCCCTGCCAGGCTGGCGTTCGCCTGGTCGAGCGCAGCCTGCGCGGCGGCGACCTCCTGCTCGCGTGGGCCGGATTGCAGATCGGCCAGATTGGCCTGCGCGGAGTGCAGCGACGCCACCGCCTGCGCCCGGGCCGATTGGAGCAGCGCGTCGTCCAGCACGACGATCACCTGCCCGGCGGTGACGGTGTCACCCTGATCGGCCAGCACCTGCTCGGCGCGGCCACTCGTTTCGGCCACAACGCTCACTTCGACCGCCTCGATGAAGCCCGACGCGGTCAGCGGCCCGTTAGCGGCTGGCGTCCCGCTGCTCGTCGCAGACGACGAGCAGGCCACGCCGCCCAGCGCAGCGGCCAGCACCAGCGTATATCCGATAGCATGTTTGATGCGTCTTGTTAGCATGTCACATCCCTTACGAGTTGAAGAACGCATCGGCGGGCATGCCGGGCTTCAATGCGTGGTCGGGGTTCTCGATTCGGATCTTGACGGCGTACACCAGGTTGACCCGCTCCTCACGCGTCTGGACGCTGCGCGGCGTGAACTCCGCCTGGTTGGAGATATAGATGACTGTTCCCTCAAACTGCCGATCAGGGAACAAATCGACGCGCACCGATACCGTCTGGTTCAGCGCGACGCGGTCGAACTGGTCCGCCGCGATGTAGACGGTCAGGTTGACGACGTCCAGGTTGGCCAGCGTGACGACCGGCACACCGGGCGAGGCCAGCTCGCCGACGTGGATCGACTGCTCCAGCACGACGCCGTTAATCGGCGAGACCAATGTCATCTTGTCGATCTGCGTCTGGATGGCGGCCAGCGCGGCCTGCGCTTCCTGCACCTTCGCCTGGGCAATGTCCACCTGTTCCGGCTTCGGCCCGGCTTCCATATCGGCCAGCGCGGCCTGCGCCTGGGCAAGCTGCGCTTCGCTGGTCTCAAACTGCGTCTGAGCCGCGATCACCTGCGCCTGAAGCTGCTGGGGGTCGTTGGCCAGCTTTTGCAGCGAGTTCGAGCATCGCCTGGATAGTATTCAGCGTGTTCTGCGCGTCGGTGACCTGTTTCAGCGCAGTATCGTACTGCTGCGGCGCGACGGCCAGATCAAGCGTCATGTACGGCGTCTGGTTCTCGTCGTAGCCATAGCGCCTGATCGAGTCTGCAATGAGGTTCGCCGCGCTGGTGTATAGCTCGTACTGCTTGTTGGCAATGACCGCCTGGACGTTGGTGGCGTGAAGTTGATCCTGTGCCATCGCAACCTGAGTCTGCGCGTCGGTGATCTGGACCTGGATGTCCTGCGGGTTGTTACGGATCGCGGCGGCATCGCCCAGCGCCACTTTAGCCGCAGCCACCCCCGCCTGCGCGATGGCGACCTGCGCCTCGGCCTGCCGGATCTGCTCGTCGCGCACGCCCCGCGCGACGAGATCGTGCTGGGCCTGCGCGATGGCAACCTGCGCCTCGGCGGCGAGGTGCTGCGCATCGAGGATCGATGTGTCAAGCTGCACCAGCGTATCGCCGGTCTTGACCTCGTCGCCTTTCCCAAAGGGCAACGTGACCACGCGCCCGCCCAGCTCGGCACCGATCTGCACCTGGTCGGCCTCGATGAAGCCGGAGGCCAGCAGTCCGCTGCCGCTTGCGCTGGGCTGCGCGTTCAACTGGTTGAGCAGCCGGGCGCGGGCGGTCGGGTTGGTGCTGTAATAGATCACCCCGATGATGACGGCGATCAGCAGCACACCGATCAGCGCCCCTCCCACAATTAAGCGTCGTCTATCCATGCGTGTGAAAGTCCTTACCTGATATCCGATGATTGGTGTCGTTCGATCTCATTCATCTTCCCGCCGGATGCAGGAGATGAAGACGTCTTCAAGTGATGGTGCGATGACGACCATCTGCCCCGGATCGATGGATTCGGCACGCAGCAGGCTTTCGATGGCGGGCATATGCTGCGCGACGTCCTGGGCGATCAGGTGCACCTGCGCACCGTACAGCGCCACCTCGTCGAAAGCCATCTGCCCCGATTCCTGCGCGGCGCTCAACACGGCTACCGCGTGGGCCGGGTCGTCGGGGACAAGCTCCAGCACCTGTCCGCTCATCATCGTATCTTTGATGTACTGTGGCGAGCCGCGCGCGATGATGTGTCCGTCGTGGATGAAGGCCAGTTCCTCGCACTGCTCAGCCTCATCCATGTAGTGTGTCGTCACGAAGATCGTCACGCCCGCCGACGAGATTTCGTACAGCAGATCCCAGAACGCGCGACGTGATACCGGGTCGACGCCGGCGGTCGGCTCATCGAGAAAGATCAGCTCCGGCTCGTGCAGAATCGCCGCGCCGAGCGCCAGCCGCTGCCGCCACCCGCCAGACAGGTTCCGCGTCCGCTCGCGCTCGCGGCCCTTCAGGTTGGCCATCTCGACAGCGAACCCGATCCGCGCCCGCAGCCGGTCGCCCTTGAGGCCATAGGTGCGACCATAGAACCGCAGGTTCTCCAGCACTGTCAGGTCGTCGTACAGGCTGAAGCGCTGCGACATGTAGCCCAGCCGGGGCCGTACCTGCTCCGGGTGACGCGTCACGTCAACACCGAGCACAGCAGCCGAGCCTTCGCTGGGATGCAGCAGCCCCAGCAGCATGCGAATGGTCGTGGTCTTGCCAGAGCCGTTAGGGCCCAGAAAACCGAATATCTGGCCGCGCGGCACGCTGAACGTGATGTGGTCCACCGCCCGGAAGCTGCCGAAATCCCGTGTCAGGCTGTCGACGATGATGGCCTGCCCGTTGCCAGTGGGTACGGAATCAGCCATGCTGCTCGTCCTCCGCCTCGCGGTGCCGGATCAACGAGATAAACGCCTCTTCGACACGTGGCTCGACCTGTCGCATCGATTTCACCTGCACACCTTCTTTGTTCAGGGCCTCGGTGATGGTCTTGCGCCCCACCTCGACGTCGTCCACAAACACGTGCAGCAGCTCGCCGTACGACTGCACCTCGTTGAGACCGGCGGTTTGCTGGAGGATCGCACGCGCCTTGAGGCGGTCGTCGGGCCACACCTGCAGCACGCGGCCCGGCACGCGCTGCCGGATGGCGGCGGGCGTGTCGCACTCGATCAGCCGCCCGTCATACATGAGCCCGATGCGCGAGCAGCGCTCGGCCTCGTCCATATAGGGCGTGCTGACGACGATCGTCACACCGCGCACGTGCAGGCTGGTCAGGATGTCCCAGAACTCGCGGCGCGATACCGGGTCAACGCCGGTCGTCGGCTCATCGAGGTACAGGATCTCCGGTTCGTGGATCAGCGTGCAGGCCAACCCCAGCTTTTTCTGCATTCCGCCCGAAAGCTGTCCCGCGCGCCGCTTGCGGAATTCCGTCAGGCGGGCGAACTCCAGCAGGCGCTGGATGCGGTCCTTGCGCACCTGTCCGGAGACTCCGTACACGTCGGCGAAGAAGTTGATATTCTCCTCGACGGACAGGTCGCGGTACAGGCTGAACGACTGCGCCATGTAGCCGATCTTCTCTTTGATCGACTCCGGCTGGCGGACCGTGTCGAAGCCGGCGACGGTGGCCGTGCCGCGGGTGGGGTCCATAATGGCCGCCAACAGCCGCAGCGAGGTCGTCTTGCCTGCGCCATCCGGCCCCACCAGCCCGAACACCTCACCCTCGTAGATCGTCATGTCCAGATTGTCGACAGCGACCGTCTTGCCGAATTCGCGCCGCAGCGCGTGTGTCTCGATGATCACCTGTGTATGATTGCCGTTTCTTGCCAACGTTTCACCTCTGGCCTATGGCGTACCGCATGCCACAAGCTATCCGCTATCAGCTTACGTTCTTGTTAAACCGCACCGATGCCATGATCAGCAGCACCACGCAGAACAGGCCCAGCAGCAGCACCTCAGGCCGCAGCACGGACAGCCCCACGCCTTTCAACACGATCCCGCGTACGATGATCAGCATGTAACGCAGCGGGACTGCGTAGCTGGCCATGCGCAGCGCCCAGGGCATTGCCTCCAGCGGGAACAGGAACCCCGACAGGAAGATCGACGGCAGCAGGATCAGGAAGCTGAGCATCATCGCCTCCTGCTGCGTGCCCGCCGCGCTGGAAATCAGGATGCCGAGCGCCAGCGAGCCCAGCAGGAACAGCGCCGACAGCCCCAGCAGCAGCCAGATGTCGCCGTGGATCGGTACTTTGAACCACAGCACGCCGATGGTCAGCACTTCGAGCAGGTCAAAGAACGAGACCAGCACGTAGGGCACCGTCTTGCCCAGCACCAACTCGACGGGCCGGATGGGCGTCACGATCAACTGCTCCATCGTGCCGTACTCGCGCTCGCGCACAATCGCCATCGATGTGACCAGCGTCGCCAGGAACTGCAAGATCAGGCCCATCAGCGCCGGGATCATGTAGTTTACGCTGCGCAGGCCGGGGTTATACCACACAGTAGGGCGGACTTCTACCCCGGCGGGCAGCGCGCGCCCGTTGAGCGCCGTCAGCGTGTAGGCCTGCCCGGTTTGCAGCGCGGCGGCCAGCATCCCGTTGGCGACGGTCGGGTCGGAGCCATCGATGATGAAGCCCACGTCGACATGCCGACCTGCCAGCAGGTCCTGTCCGTAGGTGCTGGGAATGATCAGCGCAGCGCGCACCTCGCCGGAGTCGAGCAGGCGGCCTGCCTGTTCCTGGCTGGTGACGTACTGCCGCACGGTGAAGTAGCTCGTCGTGGCGTAGGCTCGCACCAGCGCCCGGCTCTCGGCGCTGCCGTCGCTGTCCAGCACAGCCAGCCCGATGTTGTCCACGTCGGTCGTGGCGGCGTAGCCCAGCAACACCATCTGCACAATCGGGATCAGGAAGATCAGCATGAGCGTGCGCGGGTCGCGGATGATGTGCAGGAATTCCTTGCGCATGATGGCCAGCGTCCGTGGGATCATCGATCATCCTCCGCTGCGGCTATGCCGTGCAGGAACACGTCTACCAGCGCGGGCTGCCAGTCGATACCCTGCACTTCGGGCAGGGTCACGATATCGATCTGCTCACCGCCAAAGCCAATGGCCTGCGTGATGGTATAGCCGAACATCAGAATGGCGAACGCACGCAGCATCACAAACGGGCTGAGGTCCTGGCGCATGCCGCCTGCCGAATGCAGCCGCTGTGCGAAACGCATGAACGTTGGCATCACCTGGTTGATCAGACGGCGCACCATCCGCCCGTTGAACTCCTGGGCATCGATCATCACCAGCCCGAAGAAGTCCAGGTTCTGCAACAGGATCGCTTCCAGGCGGGCAAACGCATCGCGGATCATTGCCGGCCCGCTTTGCTCATCGAGTTCGTCCAGCGCGGCAATGATCAGCCCGAAGGGACTGCGCTCTTCGAGCAGCGAGCGGAAGATATCTTCCTTGCCGCTGAAGTGGTTGTAGATGCCACCCAGCGCGATGTCTGCCCCCTGTGCGATCTGGCGCATGCTGGTCCCGTTGTAGCCGCTCGATAGAAACAGCCGTTTGGCCGAATCCAGAATGGCCTGCCGGGTGCGCTCACCGCGCGTCAGGACTTTGTCGTCCACGACTTCCTCCAATATGAACGAACGACCGTTCATATTGTAGCGCGTCATATGCGGTTGTCAAAGTGCCAAATGTCATAAGCCGGGCCTGTCAGTCATTCAACGTGCGCTGGAACACCAGCTGCGTGGCCAGCGTCATCACCAGCCCCAGCGCGGCGATAGCCAGCACGTGCGGCCAGAACACATCCAGCCCGACCCCTTTGAGCATGATGCCGCGCATGATGATCAGCCAGTGCCGGATGGGAAAGATGTTGGCGACGGTCTGCAAGATCGGCGGCATGCTCTCGACCGGGACCGCGTAGCCAGAGAAGGTCAGGTCAAGAAAGGCCATCAGGAACACCGTCAGCAAACCCTGCTGCTGGGTTCGGGATAGCGCCGAGATCAGCAGCCCGCGCTGAAGCTCGACCAGGATGTAGAAGAAGGCCAACCCCAGCAGCAGCGCCGACGACCCTCTCAGCGGGACCTTGAACACAACAAGCGTCAGCGACAGCATCAGCAGGAAGTTGATATAAGACAGCACCACCGCCGGCACAGACTTGCCGATCACCATCTCCAGGCGGCGGATAGGTGTCACCATCAACTGCTCCAGCGTGCCAAGCTCCCGCTCGCGGGAGATGCTCAGCGCCGCCACCCACAGCGCGATCACATACAGGATGAAGCCCAGTTCGGAGGGGATGGTGTAGTTGGCCTTGCGCAGCGATTCGTTGTACCACACGCGCACGCTGGGCTGGATCTGCTCCGAGCCGACCAGCACTGCAAGCTGCGGCTGGATATAGGTGATGCTGTAGGCATCGACCGCGCCCTGCACCGAGTTCGAGCGCCGCCTGCGCCGCTGCCGATTCCGCGCCGTTGAGCAGCACCTGCACCGGCGGACGCTCGCTGCCGCTGGCCAGGTCGGCGCCGAAGCCCGGCGGGATGACGACCCCGGCGTAGACTGTTCCCCGGTCGAGCATGGGGATGATCTCGCTGCCGGTGGCGGTGTAGGCCGCCACGTCGAACGTCTCGGTGTTCACCAACTGCTCGACCAGCGCGCGGCTGGCGGGCGACTGGTCGTAATCGCACACGGCCATTGGCAGGTGCTTGATCTCTGCGCCGGTGGCGTAACCGACCGCGACCAACTCAGAGGCTGGCCCCAGCAGAATGACGATCACGAAGAAAAGATCGCGGCTGAGCTGGATAAACTCTTTGGTTATCAGGGCGTAAAGCCGCCTGAACATTCCCTGCTCCTGACCAATGGCGCCAGCGCGCTATGACCTTACGCCAGCTTCTTCTTGAAGCGCAGCACGCCAAACGCACCGAACACCAGCCCCATGATCAGCAGGACCAGCCCGTTCGGCCACAACACATCCAGCCCTACCCCTTTGAGGAACAGCCCCCGGATGATCGCCACGAACTGCGTGACGGGCAGCATGTTGGCCTCCATGCGCGCTTCGGGCGGCATGGCGATCAGCGGGAAGAAGATGCCGGAGAGGAAGAAGCCGGGAAACAGGAAGAACAGCAGCGCGACGGCCATCGCCGCCTGCTGTGTCCGCGAGTAGATCGAGATCAGCAACCCGACGGCCAGGCTCGCCACGAAGTAGTCGATGGAAAACAGCAGCAGCAGCGCCAGGCTGCCCCTGAACTGCACCCCAAACAACGTCCGCGCGACCAGCAGCGAGAGGAAGACGTCAACCACGCCGGTGATGACGTATGGCGTGATCTTGCCCGCCAGCAACTCGAACTTGCTCAACGGGGTGGAGATGATCTGCTCCATCGAGCCATGTTCTTTCTCACGGGCAATGGCCGCCGACATCGAGACTGCCGGCAGCCCCAGGATGACGGCGATCAGCGCCGGGACGACGTCATGGACGGCGTTGAGCGAGGGGTTGTACCACACGCGCAGACGCAGGTCGATGGGCGACACCAGTTCATCGGGGGGAATGCCCTGTGTAGCCGCCAGCGCTGAAGCCTGACGCAGGATGAACTCCTGCGTGTGCGCGGCGATGTGCTGCAGCGCGAACCCGCCCGACGTCGGCTCCGACCCGTCGATAATGATCTGCACCGGAAAAGCGGTCAGCGACTGCGCCTGTTTCTCGAAGCCATCCTGCACGATCACCGCCGCACGGATGCGGTCATGCTGAAGCAGGCTGTCCACCTCGTCGAGCGAGCTGGCCGTCCCGGCCAGGGTGAGATCGGGGCCACCCAGGATCTCGCGGATGTACGCCTGTGAGAGAGGCGTCATATCCTGATCGAGGATCGCAACAGGCACACTCTTGATGTCGGCGGCCAGCGCGTAGGCCATCAGGATCAGCATCAGGATCGGCGAGGCAGTGACCAGGAACAGCATCCCCGGTGAGCGCACGATGTGCAGCATCTCTTTGCGGGCAACCGACCACGTCTTGCGGATCATGCATCGCCTCGCTTGCGCATCCCGTCAATGATCAAATCGTACAGCAGCGTGATCTGCCGCCCCGCATCGCCCGGCATCCCGGCAATCTTGTATAGCAGCACACCGTCGACAAGGGCCATCATGCCCCAGGCGGCTTCGTGCGCGTCGACTTGCTTGAGGTCGCCAGCGGCGATCCCTTCGTTGATGATGTGCTCGATGGCATCGGCAAAGTGCCCGATCATGCCCGTGTAGTGCGCGATGAAATCCTTGTCCTGCCAGATCTCGATCAGGAAGTTAACCGGCAGGGCCAGTATCTCCGAGCCCTGGCTGGTCA
This sequence comes from uncultured Chloroflexia bacterium, assembly GCA_963787375.1. Lineage (GTDB taxonomy): Bacteria > Chloroflexota > Anaerolineae > Aggregatilineales > UBA3940 > CAWBCR01. The sequence continues at coordinate 159,624 of CAWBCR010000011.1, forward strand.
CTTCGCCCGACGCCTGGGCCATCATCCGCAGCTTCTCGACGGCAGATGCTTCATAAGCCAACATGGCTTCAAGCGGTGCAACCATCTCATTCAGCATCTGGTCAAACGTCTCCAGGAACAGACTCCGCTTGCTGTCGAAGTACCAGTACAGCGAGCCTTTGCTCAGGCCGCTCTCTTTGACGATGTCGTCCATCGACGTGCCGTTATAGCCACTACGGGCGAAGCAGCGCAGCACTGCCTGCATGATCTCGGCCCGGCGCTGGTCCGGGTCTACACGCGGGCTCATGATCCGTCTTGGGCCGTGTCTTTGACCGGAGAACGGACGATCTGGCGCAGCGCCCACAGGATCAGCCAGGCCAGCGCCGGCCCTTCGATCAGCGCGGCCCCCACCCGCAGCCACATCGCGGCGTTGGGACCCAGCATGGCGGTCACCAGCACGTAGTAGTCAAGGGCCGCCCAGCCCAGCCCGGCCAGCAGCCCGATCACATAGTCGGCCAGCTCCCCAAAAGGCGGGCGGCGCTTGAACAGCCCTTCGCACACCCACACGACGATCAGGCTCAGCAGCCCAACCACAACGAACAGGATCACCTGTAGCATGGTTACCACTCCTTGCCCACTTGCCGAACGCATTTTACGTCTCGCCAATCTTCTAGACTTATCAGTCTAGACCGACCGGTCAGTCTAGTAATACACCTTTTTGCGGGTCCCTGTCAAGAGGGTTGGAGAAAGTCGGCAGGGCTGTTTGCCCCATCCGGCATGGCGCGGCTATAATTCGACCCCGTGAGCTACCACAGACGTTCTGCCGTAATCCTGATAGCCGCTATCATGACACTGGGTCTGGCCGCGTGCGGCAAGCTCCAGGCCGGTTATTACCTCACACCTGAGAACTACCCCACGCCACGGCCCACGGACCCGTCCACCGCCGCGATGGACACGCCCGCCGCCCCCACGGCGACCCCACCGTCGACGGTGCAATCCATCGAGACGGCCACGCTGACACCTCTGCCCACGCCAACGTCGTCACCCAGCAGCACGCCGAGCCCGGTACCCTGTACAGAGACGGAGGGGCAGATCGTCGTCGACACATTCATCAGCCACATGACGGGCAGGGATTTTCGCTATCGAATCTACCTGCCGCCGTGTTATGCGCAGAGCGGGCGCAGCTATCCCTATGTCATCATGCTGCATGGGCTGGTGCCTGGCACCGACGCGATGGACGATTCGCAATGGATCAGGCTGGGGATGACGGGCGCTGCCGACCAGGGTTTTGTGGCCGGCGACCTGCCGCCGCTGATTATCGTGATGCCAAACGGCAACGACGCCGATTATGGCTACGACAACAGCACCCTGCCCGACATCATCGTCAACGAGCTGATGCCGCTGGTCGAGAGCCGGTACTGCATCTGGAATGAGCCGGCGTACCGGGCCATCGGCGGGCTGTCGCGCGGGGGGTTCTGGGCGTACTGGATTGCTTTCAGCCACCCGGAACTGTTTGGTCGCGTCGGCGGGCACAGCCCGTTTTTCTACACAGCCGATTACGCCTCGGACGAGAATCCTGACAACCTGGTCGACACCGCCCCCGGCATCAACAGCCTGGTGATGCACATCGACCACGGTGCGCAGGACTACGTCGAGAACGGCGCAGTGGACTTCGTCACACGGCTGCAGCGGCGCGGCATCGACCCGGAGTACATCGTCTACCCAACCGGCGCGCACACCGAGGACTACTGGGCCTCACACGTCGCGGACTATCTCGATTTTTACACCGCCGATTGGCCACGAAGCGTTCAGGATTACCCGGTGTGCAGCCAGCCTGGCGCTGGCATACCGGCTCCCTGAGGCACGCGGATGGCAGCCGGCGGAACTTCTCCACCGCTTGCGCGCCGCACAGCTTTGGCTACACTAATAACTGTGAACGTCTTGTCACCCATATGGGTCGATGCTATAATGTCAGCCGCATACGGGCGCGTAGCTCAGCCGGTTAGAGCGCACGGTTCACATCCGTGAGGTCGGGGGTTCGAGCCCCTCCGCGCCCACTTCAGCACAGCTGACATGCGGCAGCGCCCCGGACCAGGTTCATCGGCGCGCGCCGCAGTCTTTTTGTTCGCTATGGGGCACACAATTTCGTTCAGCCAGGTTTTTGGAGCGGATAGCTGCACGTGTATAAGAGAATCCCGATCACCCTGCGAGAATGGGGGCTTGTTGGCCTGCGACTGATAGCCCCTATCAGCCTGCTGCTGCTGGCCCTGCCCCAGCTCGGCTCTCAACTGCCCGATGAAATCCGCCCGGTTGTGGTGCTTGGCGTCACGTATATCGTCTCTAATCTCCTCGTCGCCTTTGTCCTGGCCCTCGACTACTGGTCGCGGTTAGCCACGTTGCTTGTCGCCATCCTGGATGTTGGTCTGGCAGCAGCGGCGGTCGCGCTGGTCAATGCGCCGCTGTTCTGGTTGATGCTGCCCCCCATCGCGCTGGTCGGCTTTTACTTCGACTGGTGGGTGGCGCTGCTGGCGGCGCTGGGCGCGACAGGAACGCTGCTCGTAGCGGAGTTGTTCAGCAGGTGGCCGATTGCGCCCGCCGGTGTACCCACGTTTACGATGGCCGTAGTTGGCGTGATTGCCGTTGGCCCGCTGACGGCAGTGCTCAGCCGTGACCGCGCCACCACGGAAGAAGCCGACGCGGAGCGCATGTGGCTTGCCAGCAGAGGCAAGCGGGCCGAAGCGCTGAGCCGCCGCGCCACCGAGTATATGCGCGCTGTTTACGAGCTGACCGAAGTGCTCAGTGTGTCACGCCTGGACCCCAAGCGCGTGCTGTCTGCCGCCATTGACCTGGGCATCAGCGGCCTGGTGCGCACCGGGGTGCGCCCGCCGCTGTTCGGCGCGGTGCTGCTCATCGCCGAGCCCGGCTACGACCTTGAGGAAGATGTCGAGACGGTGCTGCGCGTGGCCAGCATCAGCAGCAGCGTCACCCCCAGCGACCGCCAGGTGGTGATTCCGGGCATCGCCGGCTTTATCGAGGTCACGCTCAGGATGGCGAAGCCAGTGGTGTGCCCTGACCCGGCGGGCGATCCTGGAGATCAGCCACTTCGAAAGCTTCCGGGCTTGCCGGTCGGTGCTGTGCCTGCCACTCAACACCGGGACCGACGCCTACGGCGTGCTGATGATCGGCAGCCAGGAACAAAGCGCCTTCAAGGACCAGCACGTCGAGCTGATGCAGGCGATTGCCAACCAGGCCGCTGCGTCGCTGCAAAATGCCAAGCTGTATGTGTCGCTGCGCGAGCAGCGCGACCGCATCATCGGCGTCGAAAAGTCAGCCCGTGCGCAGCTTGCCTCCCAGCTTCATGACGGCCCTACGCAGAGCGTCGCGGCGATTGCCATGCGCCTCAACTACACCCGCCGCCTGATCGAAAAGAAGCCAGAGGACGCCATCGCCGAGCTGTACCACGTCGAGGATCTGGCGCGGCGTACCACCGCAGAGATCCGCACGCTGCTGTTCGAGCTGCGCCCGAAGTCGCTGGAGGAGGGGCTGGGCGATGCTCTCAAACAGCTTGCGCTCAAGACACAGGAGACGTACAGCCAGGCAGTCGAGATCGAAGTGATCGACGGCTGCGACCAACTGCTCGACGAGCAGACGGCGCACACGCTGTTCTCCATCGCGCTGGAGACGCTCAACAACGCGCGCAAGCACGCACAGGCAGAGGTCATTCGCATGCGGCTTGAAGCGCGCGGCAATGTGATGGTCATGGAAATCAGCGACGACGGACGCGGCTTTGACGTGCAAACGGCGCTGGACGAGGCCCGCCAGCGTGAGGGCCATCTGGGCTTGCTCAACCTCTTCGAGCGGGCAGCATTGGTCGAGGGCCAGCTCGACATCCAGTCCCAGCCCGGCAACGGTACCCGCACCACGCTGTTGATCCCGCTGGAAGTCCTGCGCCTGCGCAAAGAAGAGGAGTCACAGCGCAGCAAGGAAAAAGAGGCGGTCCAGTAACCCGCTGTCAGCCCAGCGCCGCGCGAATACCTGCCACAAACTCCGCCTTGCCACCCTGCGAGGGATGCCGCAGCGGCAGTGCCTCGACCCCCATCTCGGCCAGCGTGCGCTGCGCCTTGCGGCCCACCGCCAACACCAGCCTGATGTCAAACAAGCCCAGTACTGCCTCGACAAAGGGGATGCCCATCCGCTGCTCGGCGACAGTCGGCGTGCGGTTGGACTGCGAATCGCCGGGCCGGTGCGGGTGCAGCGGCAGAGTGTTCCAGATGACGGGCGGGACGGCGGCGTATTCGGCCAGCGTTTCCCACAGGATCGTGGCCGTCATCTCTGCCACACCCCGCGGCTGGCCGCTGGTGGCTCGGTAACCTTCGCCGAACAGTCCCCACCTGTCGACGCTGGCCAGCATGATCCGCTCGCTGGTCACAGGGATGCCCGTCAGCGCGCAGCCGCGATAGCCCGGCGCTTCGGCCAGCAGCAACGCGTGCGGACTTCGCCGCTGCATATCGACCAGGTAGCGGCGCAGGTTGCTGCGCCGGATCGCCGCGTTCTCGCCACCATCCGGGGCGTAGGGATTGAACAGCCGCTCCGATGCGGGCAGCCGGGCCAGGTCGTCAATAAGCGTGTCGATGCGCATGGTGCCTCCTGATACCTTGCCTGTCAGGCTACTGCCAGATGAAGCACAGGCCACATCTCTTGCAGCGATCCGGTGCCCAAAGTACAATCCAGCCCATTCGCCACCCAGGCAGGGATTATTCATGACGATTGACCCAACGCTGAGCGAGGATGCCATCCCCGCTGCGCCCACCATCCCATCAGCGCCCTCCGGCACGTCCGAAACCCGCCAGATCGCGCGGGCGGCCAGCCTGATCGCGCTGGGCAACGTCACCAGCCGGGTGCTGGGGCTCGTCAGGGAGACGGTCAAATCGCACTTCTTCGGGGCCGGCGCGGCGGTCGACGCCTACGGCGTGGCGACCGTCATCCCTACCATGCTGAACGACCTGCTGATCGGCGGCATGGTCAACGGCGCGCTCGTGCCGGTGTTCAGCGCCTACGCCAGCGAGGATCGCGAGTCGCTGTGGGAGCTGGTCAATGCGCTGCTGAACCTGGCCGTGATTGTGCTCTCGGCGGCAATTCTGTTCATCGAGCTATTCGCGCCGCAGATCGCTGTGCTGCTGCTCGTCAACCACACCCCGGACACGCTGGAACTGGCCGTCCGGCTGATGCGTATTACCGTTCCGGCGGTGCTGTTCCTGAGCCTGTCGGGCGTTCTCTCGGGCCTGCTGTACGCGCTCAGGCGCTTTACGCTGCCCGCCTTCACCGCCGCGGTCGCCAACGCCGCCATCGTATTCGTCACGCTGTTCCTGCACAATCAGATCGGCATCGCAGCGATGGCCGCCGGGATGCTGGTTGGCTCGCTCGGACAGGTGCTGCTGCAGGTCCCCGGTCTGCGCGATACGCGGCATCCGGCTGGGAATCAGACTCTCACATCCCGGCCTGCGGCGCGTCGCGCTGCTGTACGCACCCAGTCTGATCCCGCTGGCGGTTGACGTGCTCATCAGCCGCCCGTTCAGCTACACGCTGGCTTCGCAGACCGGCGATGGCGGCATCTCGTGGATGATCTACGCCACCAACCTGATCCAGCTACCGCAGGGCCTGGTCGCGACCGCCATCTCGTTCGCCGTGCTGCCGACGCTCGCCGCGCACGCCGCCAGCGAGCGGGCGGGCAAGTCGGATGGGGCGTTCAGCAAGACGCTGATCCATGGACTGCGGCTGGTTGTCATGCTGATCATCCCTGCCTGCGTGGGCCTGTTCATCCTGTCCGAGCCGACCGTCGCGCTGCTGTACCAGCACGGCGATTTTCATCCCATCGACACACTGATGACCACCTGGGCGCTGCGCTACTACCTGCTCGGCCTGCCCTTCGCCGCGCTCGACCTGCTGCTCGTATTTTCCTTCTATGCCCGGCAGGACACGCTGACGCCAGCGCTGATCGGCGTGGGAACCATCGTCGCTTACCTGCTGCTGGCCGCCGGCCTGCTGCCGACGTGGGGCCTGTTCGCGCTGATGGTGGCCGACTCGTTCAAGCACCTGCTGCACACGCTGATCTCATCGCTGATTATGGGCAGGCGCATCGGCGGCTGGGCGCAGTACGGCCTGTTCAGGACAGCGGGGCTGGTCGCCATTGCTGCGGCGGCGATGGGGCTGGTCACCTTTGGCAGCCTGATGGTCGTCCAGCAGATCGTGCCGGGCAGCGGCACGCTGGTCAAGTTGCTCGACGTGCTCGCACCGGGCGTGCTGGGTGGCAGCACCTACGTCGGCCTGACGCTGGCGCTTGGCCTTGAAGAACCCCACCAGCTTTGGTCGGCGCTGCGCCGGCGGCTGTCATCCTGACCGCGCGCTCAGTCTTCTTCCCACTCCACAAAATCCACCGCGCCGGATGGCAGGTCGATCACACACAGCGATCGCGTCTCGCGCCGGGTGCCGCCCAGCGCGCCGGGGTTGATCACCCGTGTCTCGCCGACCGTTTCGTCGTAGCGGCGGTGTGTGTGCCCATGAAACACGTAACCGTACAGCCCGCTGGTGATAAGCGAGTCTAACTGGATCGGGTCGTCGCCATGACAGGCGGCGATCCGCACCCCATCGATCTCGTCGGCAAACTGATCGCCGATGGTGGCACCGTCCAACGCTTCCACCGCCCACTGCAGCGCGTGCGTGCTTTGATCCATGTTGCCCCACACGAACGCGACCGTCCAGCCGGTAAACAGCGCCACCATCTCCGGCGACGTGATATCCCCACAGTGGACGATCTGCTCGACGCCGGACGCGCGCAGGTGGTCCAGTGCCCGGCGCGTGGTACCGGCGTTATCATGTGTATCTGACATAATCCCGATCCGCATACCTGCCCCTCTCATGCCGCAAAGATCGACTTTTTGAATATGAAACCTCCTTTTCCCCACATTCGCCAGAATTGGCGCTTATGACAAACATCCAGACTTAAAATGACAGGCGATACTCCCCACCCGAATTGTGATAATTTACACTTCAACCGAGAAGGGAAATGTCTTGCCCTTTGGACAATTTGCGAGCGTCGTCTGATGTATGGGAGCAGATGCAGAAACGTCGAACCCAATTCCACTTCACGTTAGGCCTTATGCCGTGCCTGCTTCATCCTGTTCGCTGCGATCCCTGACGCTCATCCCTTCTCGTTTGTGGGGGACCTAAATCAGTACGAGTTGGTCGGATACATCGTAATTGGTTGTGGGTCGCCCGGCCAGTGTGTGCGCCGCGCACGTCTCGTAGAACGTGTGCGAACAGTACTAACTACCAACATCACATAGAAAAGGCAGGTGTCGATGGAAACCCTAACGCTCGAATTACCCGCCATGTACGGGGACCATCACGTGGTCGAGGTCCGGCGCATCCTGTTCGAGCTGCCCGGCGTCACAGACGTCTACGCCAGCAGCGGCTTCCACGTCGTCGAAATCAGCTACGACCCGAAGCAGATCGACGAAGATGGGATCAAAACCGCACTCGACAAGGCCGGTTATCTCGGCGACCTCCAGGTCCCGTTTGAGACCGGAATCGCCGCCACGGCTCGCGGCGGCAACGGAAATGGTAAGAAGACATACTTCCGCCATACCGCCGCATACGAAGCCACACACGTTGTCAGCTTCGCGCAGAAAGTCACCTACGCCGGACGCCCACTGTGGCCGTGCCCCGGCCTCGGACCAATCTCTGCCATGGATGAGGGGGAATAACCCATGCCAAAAGATAGAACTCCCGAAGAAAGCAGCATCGATCCCGCCAGCCAGCAGATGCTCATCCGCGCTGACGAGCTGGGCATCGGCACCGCCTTCAGCCGCGCCGACGCGCTTGCGCCGTGCAATATCGGCGCAGCGGGGATGTGCTGCAAGCTGTGCGGCATGGGGCCCTGCCGCCTGACCAAGGATGGCCAGACAGGCGTCTGCGGCGCGACCATCGACACCATTCAGGCCCGCAACCTGATCCGCGCCATCGCTGCCGGGGCCGCCGCCCACTCCGACCACGGGCGCGACATGGCCTTCACGCTGAAAGCCGTCGCCAACGGCGAAGCCGAAGGCTACATGATCCGCGACATCGCCAAGCTGCGCACCGTCGCCGCTTACTACGACATCCCCATCGAGGGCCGCGCCCCTGAGGAGATCGCCAACGATCTGGCCGACCTGTATATCGCGCAGTTCGGCCAGCAGAAAGGCAAGATTGCCCCGGCCATCCGCGCACCGAGAAACGCCAGAAACTGTGGGAAGAAAAGGGCGTCATGCCGCGTGGCGTCGACCGCGAAGTGGTCGAGGCGCTGCACCGCACCCATATCGGCGACGACCAGGACCCGGCACATATCCTCCAGCATGCCGTGCGCACTGCGCTGGCCGACGGCTGGGGCGGCAGCATGATCGCCACCGACATCTCCGACATCCTGTTTGGCACACCCGCGCCGGTTCTCGGCCAGGCCAACCTGGGCGTCCTGCGCAAAGATATGGTCAACGTCGTCGTCCACGGCCACGAGCCGACCCTCAGCGAGATGATCGTCGCCGCGTCGCAGGACCCGGAGATCATCGCCTACGCCAAGGCCGCCGGCGCCGAAGGGCGTCAACCTGTCCGGTATCTGCTGCACGGCCAACGAAATCCTGATGCGCCAGGGCATCCCGGCGGCAGGCAACTTCCTCCAGCAGGAGCTGGCCATCCTGACCGGCTCCGTCGAGGCGATGGTCGTGGACGTGCAGTGCATCATGCAGGCGCTGGTCGAGCTGGCCACCAATTTCCACACCAAGATCATCACCACTTCGCCCAAGGTGAACATCAAGGGCGCGACACACATCGAGTTTGACGAGCACCAGGCGCTGACCATCGCCAAGCAGATCCTGAGAGAGGCCATCGACAACTACAAGAATCGCGGCGAGACGCAAATTCCCGATGTCCGCGAAGACCTCGTTCCCGGCTTCTCGCACGAATACATCAACTACATGCTGGGCGGCTCCTACCGCGCCTCGTTCCGCCCGCTCAACGACGCGATCATGAGCGGCCGCATCCGGGGCGTGGCGGCTATCGTCGGCTGCAACAACCCGCGCAGCCAGCACGACTACCTGCACACCTACGTCACCGAGCAACTTCTCAAGCAGGACGTGCTGGTGGTCGAGACCGGCTGCGGGGCCATCGCCAGCGCCAAGATGGGCTACTTGCTGGGCGACAAGGGCATGGAAGGTCGGCCCGGGCCTGCGCGAGATTCTGCGAGACGGTCGGCATCCCGCCCGTGCTGCACATGGGCTCGTGCGTGGACAACACGCCGCATCCTGACCGTGCTGACGCAGATGGTCGAAGAAGGCGGCCTGGGCGACGACATCGACCAGGTGCCGGCGGTGGGCCTGGCCCCGGAGTGGATGAGCGAAAAGGCGCTGTCGATCGGCACCTACTGCGTGGCATCGGGCGCATACGTCATCTTTGGCGGCTCGAATCCCGGTGAGCGGCATGCCCGATCGCGTGGAAGACAGCGACATCGTGCTGCGATACCTCAGCGAGGGCTGGGAAAAGCTGTACGGCGGCAAGATGGAATTCGTCGCAGAGCCGGACGAGATGGTCCGGCGCACGCTGGCCCACATCGACAAGAAGCGCGCTGCTCTCGGCCTGCCGGCGTACGATGCTTCGCGCTTTGGCCGCAGCGGCGACGCCCGGATGCGCGAACTCGAAGAGATGCCACTCGAAGAGCGCCGGGCGGCAATCTACGGCGTCCAGGGCAAGTCAGGAGGTAGACCATGTCACGATACATCGCAACACGGGCCATTCGCGGGGCAAATGCACTAGTCACCGAGGCCGAACTCATGCTCGACAAGGCCCTCGAAGAAAAGGGCCGGACACCCCCGTCTCGTTTCCCAATACCGCCTACTATCTGCCGTTGATCTTCGGCATGACCGGGCATCGCGGTGGAAACACTCGGCCAGCTTCCTGAGGTCATCGGCCATGCGCGCCAGCTTCTGCACCCGGTGCCGTCCGTGCACCACTGGACGCCCTACCTGGGCGAGACGCTCGACAGCGGCATGGCGACCCTGCTGGCGGCCGAGATCATCGAAGCCATCCGCTTCATTTATGGCCTGCAGCCGGAGCCGATGCCGGGCTTCCACCTGGCAGGCGGCACCTCCTTCACCAGCCCCGACGCCGGGGTGGGCGGCGGAGATGACGGCGGGCACCTCAACGGGCCTATCGATGACATCCAGCTGCGCTCCTGGGGCATCCAACTGGTGGACGGGCGCATGCCCGGCTTCGCCGCCATCGTCGGCGCAGCCAAGTCCAACGAGGTCGCCGTCAAGATCGTGCGCGAGCTGCAGCGCCGCAACATCCTGACCTTCCTGTCCGGCAACGTCAACGGGCGCAGCATCATCCACCAGTTGACCGAAGAAGGCGTCGAACTGGGCTACGATACCTACACCGTGCCCTTCGGCACCGATACACTCAGCGCGATCTACGCCCTGGGCTTTGCCACCCGCTCGGCGCTGACCTTCGGCGGCATGAAGGGCGGCATGGCGCGCGACATCCTGCTCTACAACAGGGACCGCGTGTTTGCCTTCGTGCTGGCGCTGGGCGAGGTGGACGACCTGAAGTATGCGGCGGCTGCCGGGGCGATCAACTTTGGCTTCCCGGTGATTGCCGATACCGTCATCCCCGAAATCCTGCCGACCGGCGTCACCACCTACGAGCACGTCGTCAGCATGCCCTTCAACGAGATCGAGGGCGCGGATGACCTGGAGCGGGCCGAGCGCCTGGTGCAGAAGTGCATCGAGGTGCGCGGCGTCAAGGTCAAGGTGGCCGACGTGCCTGTGCCGGTGCCCTATGGCTCGGCCTTCGAAGGCGAGGTGGTGCGCAAGGCCGACATGCGCGTCGAATTCGGCGGCAAGAACTCGCGCTGCTTCGAATACCTGCACATGGCCGCGCTGGACGAGGTCGTCGATGGCAAGGTCGAGGTGGTCGGCCCAACCTTTGATGACATCGAGCCCGGCGGCTACATGGACATGGGCATCGTCGTCAGCGTGGCGGGCCGCCAGATGCAAGAAGATTTCGAGCCGGTGCTGGAGCGCCAGATCCACTACTTCGTCAACGGCGCGTCGGGCATCCAGCACATCGGCCAGCGCGACATCGCCTGGATCCGCATCTCCAACAATGCTGCCGACAAGGGCTTCAACCTGGAGCACTTCGGCAAAATCCTGCATGCCCGCTTCCACGCCGATTTCGGCGCCATCGTCGACAAGGTGCAGGTGACGATCTACACCGATCCCGAGCCCTTCGCCGAGTGGCTGGAGAAGGCCCGCGCAGGCCTACGACTACCGCAACAAGCGCCTGGCCGACCTGACCGACGAGCTCGGTGGACGAGTTCTACTCCTGCACGCTGTGCCAGTCCTTCGCGCCGAACCACGTCTGCATCGTCAGCCCGGAGCGGCTGGGCCTGTGCGGCGCGTACAACTGGCTGGACTGCAAGGCGTCCTTCAGCATCAACCCCACCGGCCCCAACCAGCCGATCAAGCTCGGCTCGCTGCTCGACGCCGGATCAAAGGCTACTGGACCGGCATCAACGACTATGCGCAGGTCGGCTCGCACGGCGTGGTCGAGAAGTTGCCATGTACTCGATCATGGAGAACCCGATGACGGCCTGCGGCTGCTTCGAGTGCATCGTCATGCTGATCCCTGAGGCGAATGGCGTGATGGTCGTCAGCCGCGAGGATCACCAGCATGACGCCGGCCGGTATGACCTTCAGCACGCTGGCCGGCATGGCGGGCGGTGGCCTGCAGACCCCCGGCGTGATGGGTGTCGGCAAGTTCTACCTGATCAGCCCGAAGTTCATCTCCGCCGATGGCGGCTTCAAGCGCATCGTTTGGATGAGCAGCTTCCTGAAGGAGTCGATGGCCGACGAGCTGAAGGCCGTTGCCGAGCGCGAAGGCGACCCGGACCTGATCGACCGCATCGCCGACGAGCGCGTCGCGACCACGGTCGACGAGCTGTTGGCCTGGCTGGAAGAGCACAACCACCCGGCGCTGGTCATGGACCCGATCTTCTAGACGCAGATCTCCGCAGGGGCACGGCATGCCGTGCCCCTGCGCCCTGCGACGAGCGATGCACCCATGACCACCGACAGCGCGGCGCCCCCAGGCTGGTGCGTGATCTGATGACCGTTGGTGTCGTCACCTGCCCGCCGCGTCTGACCCTGATGGAGCTGGCCCGCCTGTTCCTTGAGAAAGATGCCGAGGGCGTGATCGTCCTGGATGAAGAGGGCCACGCCAGCGGGGTTGTCAGCCAGGACGAGATGGTCCGGGCCTATGCGCACCCTGCCGCCGAGACGCTGACGGCCGAAGACATCATGCGCGACGACATCCCGGAGGTGCCGCCCGACATCCCGCTGCACGCTGCGGCGCAGATCATGCACGATATGGGCGTGCGCGCCGTGTACTCGATGCATCACGCCGGAGGCATCGCGTATCCATCCGCGATTGATCTCGTACCGGCATATCCTGCGCCATCTGGCCGCTGCAAGCCGACGACGAACTGAGCGATCTGGGCATCCGGCCGAGCGCCGCCCGCCGCTGGAAGTCTTTATCGAGAAGCGCGACGCCGCCCGGCGTCAATCGAAATCACATAACCAGGAGTAAATCCCATGCCTGTTGAAATCCCGAAAGACAAATGGCCCGGTTCGGTCAAACCGTCACTCTGGGCGGCACTGCTGCCGATGGCGGCACGCGCGCCCACACGGTCACCGTCGGCGGCGAGAAGGCCCTGCCCTTCATGCACTTCGAAAGTCCCACGCCCCACCGCCCGGTCGTGGCGATGGAGATTAAGGACCGCCGCCCGGACGACTGGTCGCCGCTGCTGCTCGAGGCCTGGGGCGAGCGCCGTCGATGACCCGGCGGCCTGGGCCAAAGCGGCCGAGGATGCTGGCGCCGACGTGATCGAGCTGCTGTTCAGCCTGACCGACGCCGACGGCAATCCCACCACGCCGGACGTCGCCGTCGAGCGGTCAAGACGGTGCTGGGGCGACCGGCCTGCCGCTGCTGGTGTTTGGACCCGGCCAGGCGGATGTGGACAACGATTGCTGGTGGCGGTGGCCGAAGCGACCAAGGGCGAGCGGCTGGTGCTGGGCATCTGCGAAGATAAGAACTACCGCACCATCGTCGCCACGGCCATGGCCAACGGCCATCTGGTCAGCGCCCGCACGCCGATGGACGTGAACCTCGCCAAGCAGCTCAACATCCTGATCAGCGATATGGGCCTGCCGGCTGACCGCATCCTGATGGACCCCACCACCGGCGCGCTGGGCTATGGCATCGAGTACGGCTACTCGGTGATGGAGCGGCTGCGCCTGGCCGCCCTGCAGGGCGACGTCAATGACCCAGTTGCCCATGCTCGTCACCCCCGGCTTCGAAGCCTGGAAGACCAAAGAAGCGAAGGTCGGCGAGGGCGTCCCCGCAGCCTGGGGCGACTGGCACGAACGCGCGATCAACTGGGAAACGCTCACCGCCATGGCGCTGCTCGAATCCGGCGCGGACATCATCGTCCTGCGCCATCCTGAAAGCGTCAAGCGCGTCAAGGCGGCCATTGACGACCTCATGGCTGTGCCACGAAACCGCTTAAGAAGACTATGCGGTCAAATACTTAGCGCCCTGCAAGGAGAGTATCAACATGCCGCTCATGGCATTCAGATTTACAAACTGCTGCCGCAGACCAACTGCAAGGAATGCGGCTTCCCGACCTGCCTGGCCTTTTGCCATGAAACTGGCGGCCAAGCAGGTCGAACTGTCCGCCTGCCCGCACGTCAGCGAAGAGTCGAAAGCCCAGCTGGCCGAGTCGGCGGCGCCGCCCGATGCGCCTGGTCACGCTCAAGGCCAACGGCCACGAGGTCAAGGCCGGCAACGAAGTGGTGCTGTTCCGCCACGAAAAGACGTTTTATAACAAGCCGGGCATGTTCATCCGCGTTAAGCGACGACGATGCCCGCCGCCGATATCACGGCCAAAGTCAAGGCCGCGGACGGCTACACCGTCAACTACGTGGGCATCGAACTGACGCTGGACGGCTTCGCCGTGAAGCGGCCACCGGCGATCCCGGCCGCGTTTGCCGCCGCCATCGAGGCAGTGCGCGCGGCCAGCCACCGCCCGCTGATCCTGATCGCCGACGACCCGGCAGTGATGGCCGCCGGGCTGAACGCCTTCGACGGCGAAGCCCCCTGATGTACGCTGCCGATGCCGACAACTGGGAAGCGATGGCCGCCCTGGCCAAGCAGCACAGTGCGCCGCTGGCCGTCATCGGCCGACACGCTCGACGACCTGGCCGACCTGACCGAGAAGATCAAGGGCAAGGGCGTCGAGGACATGGTGCTCGACCCGGCCAGCGCACGATCTCAGCAAGCTCGCTGGCGCTCAACACCCAGATCCGCCGGCTGGCGCTCAAGAAGAACTTCCGGCCGCTGGGCTACCCCAGATCGCCTTCCCCGGCGACGCCGACGACCCGGCCCGCGAGTCGGTGCTGGCGGCCCAGGCTATCGCCAAGTATGCCGGCTTCGTCGTGCTCGACACTTCGCGCCGGAGCTGGTCTACCCGCTGCTGGTGCTGCGCCAGAATATCTACACCGATCCGCAGAAGCCGATCCAGGTGCAGCCCGGCCTGTACGAGATCAACGACCCGAAGCCGGAAGACCCGGTGCTGGTCACCACCAACTTCAGCATCACCTACTTCAGTGTCGCCAACGAGGTCGAAGGCGCGGGCCTGCCCGCCTGGCTGCTGGTGGCCGACGCCGAAGGCATGAGCGTGCTGACGGCCTGGGCCGCCGGCAAGTTCGATGCCGAGCGCATCGCCAAGGCAGTCAAGGCGATTCGGCGTCGCCGACAAAGTCACCAAAAAGCGCATCGTCCTGCCCGGCCACGTGGCGGTGCTGTCCGGCGAGTTGGAGGAGGAGTTGCCCGGTTGGGAAATCCGCGTCGGCCCACGCGAGGCAGTCGATCTGCCTGCGTTCATGAAACAGGCGCTGTAGCGCGCCTGGAGGCCCTATGACCGAGCCACAGGATCCCCTGCCCGCCGTCATTCATCTGGGAGCGACCGCTCGTCTTCGAGCGACGGCCAGCCAGTACCAGTGCGACAACTGCCCGCCCGACCGCGTATGTGCGTGGGCGTGCGTGCAGGGCGCTGGCATGGAAGAGATCGTCATTGGCGCGGCGCTGGCCATCGAGGGCGTTCCCGGCAGCCTGTACGCCGATCCCGCCGTCGAGCCAACGCAGGACGCGCTGTGGGATTCGTTTAACTAGACAACAGCATAAGTCGCAGGGGCGTAGCACGAACTACGCCCCTGCCTTCCGACAACTCATACCAGGACATCGATGGCTCAACATACCGTCACATTCGACATCGCCCCCGAGCCCGTCTACGTCTCGACCGGCACGCTGCTGGTCGAAGCGGCGCGGACGGCGGGGATCGACATCGCGCAGCCGTGCGGTGGGCAGGGACGCTGCGGGCGCTGCGCGGTGCAGATCACGGCAGGGGATATCCGCCGCCGCAGCACGCTGCGCCTCTCGCCCGAAGACGTGGCCGCCGGCTACGCGCTGGCCTGCCAGTCGGTCGTGGAAGGCGACGTGTCGGTCAGCGTGCCGCCGCAGGAGAAGATCGAGCGGCGCCTGACTACCGACCGCGTCGTCGCAGAGGTGGTCGTGCCGGCGGGCTACGACCCTGCCAGCGCGCAGACCATCCGCCGCTACCAGCTTACCCTGACCCCGCCCAGCATGGAAGACCAGACCGACGACTGGAGCCGCCTGCAGACCGCGCTGCGCCAGCAGGCCGACGTCGGCGACGTGCAGGTCTCGCTGGAGACGCTGCAGCGCATCGGGGCCGTGCTGCGCGAGGGCGAGTGGAAGGTCACGGCGATCTTCGACTCCGCCACGTGGGACTGCCCCGCCTGCCCCGCCCGGCTGATCGACCTGCGGCCCGGGCATGTCGAGGCTGATGCCCCGCTGTGGGGCGTCGCCGTCGACATCGGCACGACGACCGTCTCGGTGTGGCTGGTCGACCTGATCAGCGGCGAGGTGCGCGCGCAGGTGGCCGAGTACAACGGCCAGATCGCGCGCGGCGAAGACGTCATCTCGCGCATCATCTATGCCAGCAAGCGGCAGCAACGGCCACAGCAACCGCGACGAGATGCGCAGCCGCGTGCTCGACACCATCGCGGCGCTGGTCGAGGCGGCCTGCAAGCGTAACCAGATCGCGCCCACCGAGATCGTGAAGGCGACCATCTCCGGCAACAGCACCATGATCCACCTGCTGCTCGGCCTGCCTGCCGAAAGTATCCGGCTGTCGCCGTTTGTCACCGCCATCAACCACGTGCCGACGCTCACTGCGCGGCAGGTCGGGCTGTCGATCCATCCGGAGGCAACCGTCGACTGCCTGCCGGGCGTGGCCAGCTATGTGGGCGCGGACATCACCGCCGGCGTGCTGTCCTCCGGCATGGACGACACCGACAAAGTGACCCTGTTCCTCGACGTGGGCACCAACGGCGAGACGGTCCTCGGCACCTCCGATTGGCTGGTGACCTGCGCCTGTTCCGCCGGCCCGGCCTTTGAAGGCGCGGGCGTGCGTGACGGCATGCGCGCCACCAGAGGCGCCATCGAAGAAGTGTGGATCAACGGCGACACGTACGAGCCGACCTTCCGCGTGATCGGCGGCGTCAAGCCGCAGGGGATGTGCGGCAGCGGCCTGATCTCGCTGCTGGCCGAGATGTTCCTGACCGGCGTGATCGACAAGGCGGCAACATCAACACTCACCTCGATACGCCGCGCGTCCGCGAGGGCGAGCATGGCGCCGAATACGTCGTCGCCTGGGCAGCCGAAACCTCCACCGGGCAGGACATCGTCATCACCCGCGTCGACATCGACAACCTGCTGCGCGCCAAGGCCGCCATCTATGCCGGATTCACCGTCCTGGCGGACAGCGTCGGCGTGCCGCTGGAGACGGTCGAACAGGTGCTGATCGGCGGCTCATTCGGCAAGTACATCAACGTGGAAAAGGCGGTGCAGATTGGCCTGCTGCCGGACATGCCCTGGGAGCAGTTCCAGTTCCTGGGCAACACCTCGGTCAAGGGCGCGTATCTCGCCCTGCTCGACCGCGCGCAGCGCGTGCGCATCAAGGACATCGCCAGCCGCATGACCTATATCGAGCTATCCGCCGACAACACGTTCTATGACGCGTTCACGTCGGCGCTGTTCCTGCCTCACACGGATCTGTCACGCTTCCCATCGGTGGAAGCGGCCATGGTCAACAAGGAATGGAGGCAGATGTACATCATCGGCGAGAAATTCACATTATCTCTGAGAAGGTAAAGAGCCCTGCGGAGAAAGACGCCAAGTTCTTCCAGGAGCTGGCAGTCAGGCAGGTTGAGGCCGGCGCGCAGGCGCTCGACATCAACCTGGGGCCGCGCAAGAAGGACTGGCGAGGAGGTCTTCCCCTGGATGGTGGAGACGGTGCGAGGCGGTGGTCGACGTGCCGCTGAGCTTCGACAGCACCAATCTGGTGGGCATCGAAGCCGGGCTGAAGAAGATCACCAAGGCGCAGCCCATCATCAACTCGACCTCCGCCGAGCCGGAGCGGCTGGAGAAAGTGCCGCTGGTCGCCAAGCAGTACAACACCCGGCTGATCGCGCTGACGATGGGTAAGAGCGGCATCCCGGTCGGCGCCGACGAGCGCGTCAATATCGCCATCGAGAAGCTGATCCCGCGCATGCATGGAGATCGACTATCCGATTGTCGAACCTGATCATCGACCCGCTGGTGCTGACCGTCTCCGGCTGCCAGGAATACTGCCCGCAGCTGATCGAAGCGGTGCGCACGCTGCAGTATGCCTGGGACCCGCCGCCGGCGATCTCGGTCGGTCTGTCGAACGTCTCCAACGCCGTGCCCAGCGAGAACCGCCCGCTGATCAACCGCGTCTATCTGGCGATGCTGATGGGCGTCGGGCTTGCAGATGATGATCGCCGATCCGCTCGACAAGAAGCTGAAGGAGGTCATCCGCACCATCGAGAACCGCGACGACAGCACGCCCGTCAGGCGGCTGTATCTGGCGATCCACGACCGCACCGCGGCGATGGAAGAGCCAACCATCGACGACGTGGATATGACCGACCCGGAGCAGGCCGCGATCTGGAAAACCGTGCAGATCCTGCTCAACAAGGTCATCTACGCCGACTCGTATCTCCAGCAGTAGCCGGCCTGTTGATTGCATACGACGGGGCGCAGCGTGCCAGCGCCGCGCCCCGTTTGTTGCGTCGGGACCGTGGGCCTGCATGTGAATGTCACACCGGCTTAGTGACGAATTCCACTAGCAGCAGCCCTCGTCGCGCGCTATTCTGATAATACTTATCTTTTATATCTGCCGTGGGCGGTAGAGCCGCCCACCCCACCATCAGGGGGAAGCCTCATGCCCGTCTTCACACCTGCACGCCGCTGGCAGCCACCCTTCCGGCCCTTCAAGCGCGAGCCGTTTGGACGGCGTGCCCTCGAGTCACTGGAACTGGCGTCAAAGGTCCGCTGTTCGGCTGCCGGATGTGCGGCAACTGTCTGCTGCAAGAAACCGCTTTCATCTGCCCGATGGAGTGCCCTAAGGGTGCGCGCAACGGCCCTTGCGGCGGCTCGACGGAAGAGCACTGTTACGTCGACGAGACACGGCCCTGTATCTGGTACAAGATCTACGAGCGGTCTTTCCAGATGGGCCGCGAGGAAAAACTGCTGGAAGTGCTGCCGCCGCTGGACTGGGACAAGGTCGGCGGCGAGACCTGGGGTGACGTCGTCGATCAGGTCGGCGAAGTCGGCACCGGCAAGTTCGTGCGCGGCATGCTCTCCGGCGACGCTGAAAAGCGCCACAATACCTGGGAATCGGTCTTCCGCCCGGTGCGCCAGCCGGACTGGTGGCAGGGCGACTCCGAGTACCACGCGCCGGCCTACACCGAGCCGATCTCTGAGCTGGAGCGACGCCTGCGCGCGGGCGAGTTCGTGGTCACGGCCGAGGTCGCGCCGCCGCTGAGCACCGCCACCGGCAAGCTGACCCGCAACATCGAGATGGTCAAGCCCTACGTGGCCGCGATCAATTTCACCGATAACCCGTCGGCCACCGCCCGCATGTCCAGCCTGGCGTGCAGCACGATGGCGATGCAGGATGGCGCCGAGCCGGTGATGCAGATCGCCGCCCGCGACCGCACCCGCATCGGCCTGCAGGCCGAAGTGATCGGCGCGAGCGCGCTGGGCATCCGCAATATCCTGTGCCTGTCGGGCGACCAGGCCGCATGGGCCCTGCCCCGATGGGCCGCCTCGACGTCATCGACATGGACTCGGTCCAGATGCTGTGGATTCTGCGCCGCATGCGCGACGAGGGCCACTACCTCGATGGCCGCACGATCAAGAACCCACCGCAGATCTTCCTGGGCGCGGCAGCCTCGCCGTTCGCCTCGCGGCCTGAGTTCCAGGCCATCCGCGAGCACAAGAAGGTCAATGCCGGGGCGCAGTTCTTCCAGACCAACCTGGTCTTTGATCCGGACGGCATGGAAGTCTGGCTGAACGAGCTGGCCAAGCGCAACATCCTGGACAAGGTCTACATCCTGATCGGCATCACGCCGCTCAAGAGCTACAAGATGGCCGAATACATGCACAACGAGGTGCCCGGCGTCTTCATCCCGGAGAAGATCCTCAAGCGCATGGAAGCGCCGGCGACGGCGCGGAAGAAGAAGGCGTCGCCATCGCGCTGGAGCTGATCGAGGCGATCAAGGGCAAGCAGGGCGTCAACGGCCTCCATCTCATGGCGGTTGGCTGGGAGGAGATCGTGCCGCGCATCGTCACCGAGGCCGGGTTGCTCCCGCCCGATTTCGTGCCGGAGACGGTCGCCGAGGCCGCCACGCAGGACTGATAACAGACAATCGATAGGGGCGACCACAAGGGTCGCCCTTATAATAAAGAGGGTATTGTGATATGAAACTCGCAATCAGCGGGAAGGGCGGCGTCGGCAAGACGACCCTGTCGGCGCTGTTAGCCCAGGTTTACGCCGATGCAGGCCGTGACGTGCTGGCCGTCGACGCCGACCCATCGCCATGCCTGGCCGGGGCGCTGGGCTTCCCGGACGACGTCCGCGCGAAGCTCCACCCCATCGCCGAGATGGATGACCTGATCGAGGAGCGCACCGGCGCAAAGCCGGGCACTGTCGGCGGGTTCTTCACGCTCAATCCGCGCGTCGACGACATCCCGGAGCGCTTTGCCATCGCGCATCGGGGCGTCCGCCTGCTGGAGATGGGCTCGGTCGACCTGGGCGGGTCGGGCTGCATCTGCCCGGAAAGTGCCATGCTCAAGACGCTGTTCACGCACCTGCTGTTTCGCGACGACGAGGTGCTGCTGCTCGACATGTACGCAGGCGTCGAGCACCTGGGCCGCGCGACGGTCGACTTTGTCGACGCGATGCTGATCGTCGTCGAGCCGACGCGGCGCAGCCTGGGCACCGCTGCGCAGATCAAGAAGCTGGCGACCGACATCGGCCTGACACGGCTGGGGCTGGTGGCCAACAAAGTGCGCAACGCCGACGAAGCCGCCTTTGTCGAGGCACAAACGCCTGGCATCCCGGTGCTGGGCATGCTGCCCGCCGATCTGGGCGTTCAGGAAGCCGACCGACTGGGGATTCCGGTTTACGACCACGTGCCCGCGCTGCGCGAGGCAGCCGAACAGATCGCCGGGAAGTTCAGCGAGTTATCCGATTCCCTGTTTCAGAGGACGGCTCCATGAGCGCAACCCTTCCGCTGAGCGCTGAACACGAAAAGCGCTCGGCGGCGCTGAGTTCCGTCATCGGCGCGGTTTTTCTGACCACCTTCAAGATCATCGTCGGGCTCATGACCGGCAGCCTGGGCATTCTCTCAGAAGCTGCCCACTCCGGGCTGGACCTGGTCGCGGCGCTGGTCACTTTTTTCGCCATCCGCATTTCCGACAAGCCGCCGGACGCGCAGCATCCGTACGGCCACGGCAAGATAGAGAATCTGTCCGCGCTGGCTGAGACGTTTCTGCTGCTGGCTACCTGTATCTGGATCATCTACGAGGCCATTCAGCGGCTGTTCTTCGAGAACGTTCACGTCGAAGTGTCAATATGGGCGTTTCTGGTTATGATTGTCTCGATTGGCATCGACTACACGCGATCGCGCGTACTGATGCGGGCCGCGCGCAAGCACAACAGCCAGGCGCTCGAAGCCGACGCGCTGCACTTCAGCACCGACATCTGGAGTTCGTCGGTCGTCATCGGGGGGTTGGTCCTGGTCAAGCTGTCCGAAGTCCTGCCGCGTGCGGGCTTCCTGGAACAGGCCGACGCCGTCGCGGCGCTCGCCGTCGCCGGGATCGTGATCGTGATCAGCCTTCAGCTCGGCAAACGGACTATTGATGGTCTGCTTGACACCGCTCCCGACGGCCTGGCGGAACAGATCGAGCGCGCCGTCGAATCAGTGCCGGACGTGGTCGATTGCCACGCGGTGCGGGTGCGGCCTTCAGGCCCCAACCTGTTTGTCGACCTGCATATCCTGGCCGACGCCGGGTTGCCGCTCGAAAAGACACACCAGCTTACCGAAAATGCCGAGGCAGCCGTCCGCAAAGTGGCGCCGCGCGCCGAAGTCTCGGTGCACGTCGAACCCTATCAGCCAGAAACGAAACCTTCTAAGTCAGGAGCAGCCCAATGACAACCACGATTGCGCTCGCCGGGAAAGGCGGCGTCGGCAAGACGACCATCGCCAGCATGGTGATCAAGTACCTGGTGCGCAGCCAGTCCGGCTCCATCCTCGGCATCGATGCCGACCCCAGCAGCAACCTGAACATGGTGCTGGGCCTCGACCTGGATTGGACGGTTGGGGACATCCGCGAGGGGCTGCTGGAAGAAGTGAAGGAGTCGCTGCTGGTGGGTGGCGCGGCGATGGGTACGCTCAACGGTGGCATGACCAAGCGCGACTATCTCGACTACGAGGTGCGCTCGTCGCTGTCGGAAGGTGAGCGCTTCGACCTGATCGCGATGGGCCGTCCCGAGGGCGCGGGCTGCTACTGCGCCGTCAACCACAACCTGCGCGAAGTGCTCGAACTCGATCAGCAAGAACTACCGCTACGTCGTCATCGACAACGAGGCGGGCATGGAGCACCTCAGCCGCCGTACCACACGCGACGTGGACCACCTGCTGGTCGTCACCGACCCCACCCAGCGTGGGCTGGTCGCCGCGCAGCGCATCGCCGCAATGCGCAACGAGCTGGACATCGGCGTGCGCAACGCCTACCTGATCGTCAACCGCCTGCCAGGTGACATGCCCGCCGCGCTCAAGGAGGCCGTCGACGCGCTGGACATCCCGCTGCTGGGCACGGTGCCGGGCGACAGCCGCCTGTCGGAGTTCGAGTTCACCGGTCGCCCACTGGTCGAGTTAGGCGACGACTCGCCGGTTTACCAGGCCGTCGCGGCCATGATGCAGAGCATCCTCTAAACCTGCGTAGGGGCGTCCACAAGGATCGCCCCTACCTCAAGATCGGATATGTAGGGCAACCCCCGTGTGGCTGCCCTTTTCTCTGCGATCCGCAGCGCGACTCAGCTCTCCAGCGCCTTCAGCGCGAAGCTCACGCTGTCATCCGGCTTGACCTTAACCCTGGCGTCAACGATCTTGCCCTGTTCGTCGATCACGAAGTGGCTGCGGATGATGCCCATGTACGTCTTGCCGTAGTTCGTCTTCTCGCCCCACACGCCGTATTTCTCGGCGATGCTGTGATCTTCATCGACCAGCAGCGTGAAGGGCAGGTCAAACTTGGTCTTGAACTTCTGGTGGCTCTGCTGCCCATCCGGGCTGACGCCCAGCACTACCGCATTCTCTTCTTCAATTGTCACGTAGTTGTCGCGAAAGCCGCACGCCTGGGTGGTGCAGCCCGGCGTATCATCTTTCGGGTAGAAGTACAACACCACCCGCTTGCCGCGAAAATCGCTCAGCTTGACAGTATCGCCGCTGTCGGTCAGGGCCTTGAAATCGGGGGCTGTTTGCCCTACTTCTGGCGCGTCGCTCATGTTTCTCTCCTTTGCGAGACAGGCGTTTCAATATGACACTTTTTATTGTATCTCACCGGGGTGGCTGCCATCTCCACTCGCGTTTACAACTCATCGTTTCTCCTGTATTATCTATTTGAGCCAACCACAGGTGGTTGTAACCCTTAGCCAAAGGAGCACAGCATGGCAAGTGAGCATTTGCAGCAGATCGTCGGGCGCGCCGTTCTCGACCCGAACTTCCGTGAGGAGCTGTTTACCAACCCCGATAGTGCCATCAAACCATACAATCTCAGCAAAGATGAAATCCAATTCCTCAAGAATTTCAACCGCGTCAAGCTGGACGATCTGGCCAAGGACGTCGAAGGCGTGATCTCCAAGCTGGGGCTGGGCATCGGCGGGCTGGGTGGCTTCGGCAGCTAGTGCCAGCCCGCGCCTATATGACTCGCGCCAACAGCCCTGACCATCCGTCAGGGCTGTTGATATGCAGCCTGTGACCGGCACACTATGCCTAAGCCTGAAACGATCCACACGTCAATCGAAGCGGCGTACGTCTGCGCTGGCGGCTGCCCGCCTGCCGGGCGGATTGTGGCCGGCAGAGAGCCGGCGCGCACAGGTGTCCGTCGAGGCGTCGTGCTGGGTGGTCGCCGCGCTGGCGCAGCGCACAGACAGCGCCCCTGCCCTGGATGCCGTGGGCGCGCTGCTGGCGCTGCAAAACGCGGATGGCGGCTGGCCGCACCGCACCGGCTTTCCCAGCGACATCCGCACCGCCAATGCCATCATCGCGTTGAGCGCCGCCGGGCAGTCAATCCCGCCCGCCGCGCTGGACTGGCTGATCTCCACGCGCCGCACGGGCGGCGGCTGGGGCTGGAACGGCGCTTCGTGGAACTTCGCCGAGCCGACCGCACTGGCGGCGCTGGCGCTCGGCGCGGCAGGCTGCACGATGCCCACCTTCGCCGCTGAGATGGCCGTCTATTTCGCCGGCGCGCAGTGCATCAGCGGCGGCTGGAACAGTCACGCACCTGAGGCGCTGGGCGCGGCTCAGGACGCTTCACCGAGCGTCAGCGCGTGGGCGCTGCTGGCGCTGTCCGCGCTGGGTGTGGACCCCGGCACGATCTTTGTCGGCCAGGCGCTGAGGTATCTGAAACGCGAGGCTGCCGGCGTCAGCGCGCCGTACACCGCCGCGCTGGCGCTACGCGCCTGCGTGGCATGCGGCATCGCGCCCGGCTTGCAGGCTGAACTTGCCGCAGCACTGGTGAGAGGCCAATCCGGTTCTGGCCTGTGGAAAGACAGCATCTTATGGACAGCACACGCCGCAATGGCGCTGTCGGCGCACATGCGGGCAGCATCCCGTTCTCGCACTGGCGCAGCTACGACCAGCTACGCGCGCTGAGCCACGACGCGGAGCGGGTCAACGCCTACCTGCTGGGCTTCGACTTCGACCCGGCGCGCATCCCAGCGCTGCTCGACGCCACCCCGCGCGACCCGTCAGCCCGCCCGGTGTGCGTCGCCGGCTGCGATGATTATCAGCCCGAATCGCTGCGAAGCGCGCTCGCCCGCGTGATGGGCCCACTCGACCTACCGGGGCGTTTCGGCAGCCCGCGCCGGGTGCTGATCAAGGTCGGGCTGGTGCAGGCCTGCGGCCCGGAGCGCCACGTCACGCCGACGCCCGCCTATCTGGACGCGCTGCTCACGCATTTCGAGCGGTTGTGGCCCGCTGCCGAGATGATCGTGGCGGACGGCTCCGGACACGAGCCGGACAGCGCCTACCTGCTGCACGTCACCGGCCTCGACTCGATACTGGAGGCCCACCCGCGCGCCCGCTACGTTGACCTCAACTGCGGCGACGTGGTCGTCAGGCCAGTCAAAGACGGCTGGACGTTCGACGCGCTGGCGCTGCCTGCTATCCTGGACGAGGTTGACCTGTTTGTGTCGCTGGCCAAGCTGAAGGCGCATCACTGGGGCGGTGTCACGCTCAGCATGAAGAACCTGTTCGGTGTGCTGCCCGGCTCGGTGTACGGCTATCCGAAGAACCCGCTGCACTGGGCGGGCATCCCGCGCGCCATCGCCGACATCGTCGCCACCTGCCCGCCCGACCTGTGCCTGATCGACGGCGTGGTCGGTGTCGAGGGCAACGGCCCGCTTGACGGCACGCCGCGCCCGGCGCGGGCGCTTATCGCCGGGCTGGACCCTGTCGCGACGGATGCCGCCGGCGCGCGGCTGATGGGCTACGCGCCCGCGCTGATCCCGCAGTTCTGGTTCGCCATCGCCGGCGGCGTCGGCACGCTGCACACCGATCTGCTGGGTGACGACCTGGCCGCGCTCGCACAGCCGTTCGCCCCGCCGCCGCCCATGCCATGGCTGCTTGACAGCGCCACGCTCCCGCGTGAGTCACAGCTTGCGCTTCTCGATCAACTACCTTTCGTCGATTCTTTCCCGGAGGGTTCGTAGGGGATCAAAGGGCCTGTGGCCCTTTGTGGGGTTCGGGGTAACGCCCCGATCATGCATTGTTTTAGAAAGGTTGCATATGACAACCAACGACCCGCTTCTGAAATGGCGCGACGAGTTTCCGATCCTCGTGGAGACGACCTACCTGGTCAGCAACTCGCTGGGGGCGATGCCCCGCGCGGCGTACGACAGCCTCAAGGATTACGCCGATACCTGGGCAGCGCGCGGCGTGCGTGCCTGGGGCGAGGGCTGGTGGGATCTCAACGTCGAGGTGGGCAACCGCATCGGCACGATCATCGGCGCGCCGCCCGATACGGTATCGGTGCACCAGAACATCTCCATCGCGCAGGGCATCCTGCTGACCTGCTTCGACTTCGACGGGCCGCGTAACCGGGTGGTGATCGAAGGCGGCATTTTCCCATCAGTGTATTACGTGCTGCGCGGGATGCTGCCCCCGCAGGCCGAGCTGGTGATGGTCGACAGCGAGGACGACGGCATCAGCGTGCCCGATGACAAGATCATCGACGCCATCGACGAGCGCACGCGGCTGGTGTGCGTCAGCCACGTGCTTTTCCGCAGCGCATACATCATCGACGTGAAGGCCATCATCGAGAAGGCGCACCGTGTCGGCGCGCAGGTCATCGTTGACGGCTACCACGCCTGCGGCATCGTCCCGTTTGACGTGCAGGCGCTCGACGCCGACTACTATCTGGGCGGCGTGCTCAAGTGGATGTGCGGCGGGCCGGGTGGCGTGTTCCTGTATGCCCGCCCCGACCACCTCAAGACGGTGCGCCCCGGCCTCACCGGCTGGATGGCGCACAAGCATCCCTTCGCCTTCGACGTAGGTGAGATTGATTTCCGCGAGGACGCCTTCCGCCTCCTGAACGGAACGCCCGCCGTGCCATCGCTGTACGCTATCCGGCCCGGCGTCGACATCATCGCGCAGGTGGGCGTCGAAGCCATCCGTGCCAAGTCGATGCGGCAGACGGCGCTGATCGCCAGGCTGGCCGACGCGGCAGGCTACGCGGTCAACACCGTTCGCGATCCGTCAAAGCGCGGCGGGACGGTCACCGTCAACCCGCCGCATGCCTACGAGGTCTCGCGGGAGCTGCTGGCCCGCGATATCATCATCGACTACCGCGCCGGGGCGGGCATCCGCATCTCGCCGCACTTCTACAACAGCGACGACGAGATACACCTTGCGATGGATGCCATCGCCGACATTCTGGCGAGTGGCGCATGGCAGCAGCATGCTGACAGCCACGCGTTTATCACCTAGGGGATCGTATGAGCCGCATTATTGACATCAGCCGCACCATCACGCCGCAGACCGCCGTCTGGCCGGGCGACACGCCGTTCTCATTCGAGCAACTGCTCTACCTGAACCGGGGCGACGCCGTCAACCTGACGACGCTGACGCTCAGCGCGCACACCGGCACGCACGCCGACGCGCCGTGGCACGTGCTGCCCGACGACGTGCATCCCGCCGACCTGCCAATTGAGCACTACATCGGCCCGGCGCGGGTGGTCAGCGTGGCGCGGCAGCACGGACCCATCGTGCCCGCCGACCTGGACGGCGTGGACCTCGCCGGGGCGCAGCGCGTGCTGATCCACACCTGGGTCAGCACAGTGCCGGACAACACCTTCCCCGATGGCTTCCCGTATCCCTCGCCGGAACTGGTCGGCTGGCTGGCCGATCAGGGTACGGTGCTGCTGGGCGTCGATGCGCCGTCAGTGGACGACTTCGGCAGCAAGGACCTGCCCGCCCATCACCGCTTGTTTGCGCGCGGTATGGTCAACCTGGAGAACCTGCAACTCGATGGCGTGCCCGACGGCGCGTATGAACTGATCGCGCTGCCGCTCAAGATCGCCGGGGTGTGCGGCAGCCCGCTGCGTGCGATCCTGCGCAGCTGACACGCCGCGCGGATTGATTGCGCTCCCAAGTTCTATAATCGATTGCAACCCCTCCGCTAGAATGGAGGGATGGGAACGAAAGGACATCACAGCAAACTGACGCCGAGGGAACGAGACGAACTGGCGAGATGGAAAGCGCAGGGGGTGTCCAACGGCGAGTGTGCACGGCGGTTGGGGCGGCATGTGTCGAGCATTGGGCGTGAGCTGAAGCGGAACACGTGGCAGGGCAGCTATGTGGCGATCCACGCGCAGGGGGAAGCGTGGGAGCGGGCCGAGAAGAGCGCGCACGGCAAGCAGCCCCTGAAGAACCCGGACGTGTACGCCTATGTGACGCAGCATCTGCGCGAGGGCTGGAGCCCGGACCAGATCGCCGGTCGGCTGAAGCGGGAGCACTCCGGCGACCCGCACTGGCGGATCTGCGCCGAGACGATCTATCGCTGGGTATACCATCCGGAACAGGCCGAGCAGCGCTGGTGGGACTACCTGCGACGGAAACAGAAGAAACGTCGCAAACGGAACGGGCGGCGGGTGCAGCGCAGTCCCATCCCAGACCGGGTATCGATTAGCCAGCGGCCCGCGGCGGTCAATGCGCGCCAGGAAGCAGGGCACTGGGAAGGGGATACGGTGGTGAGCAAAGGGCAACGGGATGGCGTGCATACCGAAGTGGAACGCCTGTCTCGCTTCCTGGTGGCGCGCAAGGTGAACGCCATCACCAGTGAGGCCACGATTGCCGTTCAGCGCCAGATATTCGCCGCGATGCCCGCT
The DNA here is from genome assembly GCA_963787375.1 of uncultured Chloroflexia bacterium. GTDB lineage: Bacteria > Chloroflexota > Anaerolineae > Aggregatilineales > UBA3940 > CAWBCR01. The sequence goes on from CAWBCR010000011.1 coordinate 187,804, forward strand.
GGTCTCCGGCGCTCGACCACCCTGGACAACGGGCGCGAGAACCACCTCCATGCCCAGCTCCATCAACTGGATATGCAGACCTACTTCGCTGACCCTTATGCCTCCTGGCAGCGCGGAACCAATGAGCATGGTAACTGGCATCTGCGCTACTACTTCCCAAAGGGCACCGACTTCGCTGCTGTGCCAGACGAAGAACTCCAGGACGTCGTGGACGAGATCAACAACCGGCCACGCAGGATCCTGGGCTACGCCACCGCTTGCGAAGTGCTCATCCGGGTGGCGCATCATGAGCAAGGGGTTGCAATCGATTCTTGACTACGGGGCTGATGGCGCTCTAATATACGCATGATATACTGGGGCTGCATGGGGGCGAAACAGAATCGACGGCGTGCGCTGCCCGGTCAGTAGCGCGAAGGCGCACAGCAAAAACGTGAAATCCGGGCGTATAAGGCGTATGTCGGACCGCCGGGCAGTACGGCGCGCCTCCACCTTCTGAGAATCAACCGGGGCGGAGAGTTCTCCGCCCCGGCTTTTTGCTACTTGTCGGCTGCGTGCTCTTTAGCCAGGTCGGCTTTCTGCGCCTTCTGGACCTCGTCCTCAGCCAGTACCATCACCCGAAAGGCCTCCGCGTAGGCGTAGCCCTCGGCTTTGCCGGTCTCGTCGCCGCGCTCACGGATCCAGTCGGCCACCTCATCGCCCACCTGCGACTTGTGGCACAGCAGCGCTGCGACCTTCTGGTCGACCGTATCGGTAATGTCGACAACCAGGTCCGGCTCAAGCGTCAGCATCAGGTACAGGTCGCGCACCGCGTGTGGCTCGTAGCCCTCGTCGAGCAGCTCAGGGAAGATGGGACGCGTCTCAGCGCTGGGAAAGACGGCGTAGATCGCTGCCTCGCCGGCAGCGCGGTGGTCGGGGTGGTTGATGTACGAGCCGCGCACAAACACCGTCGTCGGGTCCTGGCACACCACGCGGTCGGGCTTCACGTCACGGATGACGCGCGTGATGTCGCGCCGCACATCCAGAGTGGAACTCAAGAATGCCATCCGGGTAGCCCAGGAAGCGCACATCCGTCACGCCGACGGCTCGCGCCGCCGCAAGCTGCTCCTCACGCCGCAGGCGCACCAACTCGCCGAGGTCGATCCCTGGCTCGTTGCTGCCGGCTGCGCCATCGGTCACCAGGCAGTAAGTGACCGACGCGCCTGCTGCAACCCACCTGGCGACGCTCCCCGCACAGCCAAACTCGATGTCGTCGGCGTGCGCGGCGACGATCAACACGCGCTGGGGTGTTCTGTCGGTGAGCTTGTCTTCCATGTCCTGTCAACTCCCTGAACTGATTTGAATGCGGCCGTTTTCCAAATCTCGCCATTTGGCGACAATTGCACTCCTGATTGTACCGCCGCCGCGACCGCGCTTCACGTTTTCGATGGCTGTGGCGCAGCGACGTAAATCGTGGCATGATAAGCCCTAGCACATCGGTTCGATTCGCCATCCGGCAGAAGGCTGACCACCTATGGACATGTTCGAGTACAGCCGCCAGGAGCAGATCAAGCGCGAGGCCCCGCTGGCCTACCGGATGCGCCCGCGCACGTTTGACGAGTTTGTCGGGCAGGAGCACATCGTCGGGCCGGGCACGCTGCTGCGCCGGTCCATCGAAGCCGACCGGCTTACGTCGATCATCCTGTGGGGGCCAGCCGGCTCCGGCAAGACGACGCTGGCCAACATCATCGCCGAGCATACCGAGAGCGTGTTCGTCACCCTCAGCGCGGTGCTGGCCGGCATCAAGGACCTGCGTGAAGTGATTGACGCGGCCAACGAGCGTCGCAACCTGCACGGCACACGTACCGTCCTGTTTATCGACGAGATCCACCGCTGGAACAAGGCTCAGCAGGACGCGCTCCTGCCGCACGTCGAACAGGGCACGGTGATCCTCATCGGCGCGACGACCGAGAACCCGTACTTCGAGGTGATCCGCCCGCTGCTCAGCCGCTCGCGCGTGTTCGAGCTGAAGGCCGCTGTCGGGCGAGAACATCTACGCCATTCTGCGCCAGGCGCTCGACGACAGGGATCGCGGCTTTGGCTTCCGCAAGGTCGCCGTCGACGACGACGCGCTGGAGCACATTGTCCGCATGGCCGATGGCGATGCCCGCAGCGCGCTCAACGCGCTGGAGCTGGCCGTGCTGACCACCCCGCCCGCCGAAGACGGCACAATCCGCGTCGACATGACTGTCGCGCAGGAGAGCATCCAGCGGCGCGCCGTCCATTACGACAAAGGCGCGGACGAGCACTACGACACGATCAGCGCCTTCATCAAGTCGGTGCGCGGCTCGGATCCCGACGCAGTATTGTTCTGGCTGGGCAAGATGATCCTCGCCGGGGAAGACCCGCGCTTCATCATGCGCCGCCTGCTGATCCTGGCCGGGGAGGATATCGGGCTGGCCGATCCCAACGGCATCGTCGTCGCCTCAGCCTGCGCGCAGGCCTTCGAATGGGTCGGCCTGCCGGAAGGACTGTACCACCTGGCGACGGCGGCGCTGTACCTGGCGACTGCGCCCAAGAGCAACACGGTCGGCTCGGTCTACGCGGCTATCAAGGCGATTGAAGAGGGAGCCAGCACCGAAGTGCCGCTGCACCTGCGCACCAGCCCTCGCGATCATACTACCGACGATCCCACTTATAAGTACCCGCACAGCTTCCCCGAGCACTACGTCATGCAGCAGTACCTGCCCGATGAAGTAATGGGCACGCGCTGGTACACGCCGACCACGCAGGGCTACGAGGCGCGCATCGCCGAGTGGCTGGCGCACCTGCGCGGTGAGCAGGGCTAGCGCGGCAATCCGCAAGTCGCCGGGATAGCCCGCACCGGTCCAATGGTACAGGCCCGCCTTGACGCGTTAAGCGCCATGCGCAATACTAGCTGCAACATCGCATGGACCCACGCGGCACCTGCAATTGGGAGGGGAAATAGATGGCACAATCTCAGACTGCGTCGTATGGCACGTGGCGCTCGCCGGTGTCGGCGGCGCTGTGGGCCGAAAGCAGCATCCGGCTGATGGAGCTGCGTGTTTCCGGCAACAGCGTGTACTGGGTCGAGTCGCGCCCGTTGGATGGGGGGCGCTATGTGGTCGTCCGATGCGGAGCGGATGGAACCATCGCCGACGTGACGCCGGAGGGCTTCAGCGCGCGCACGCTGGTCCACGAATATGGCGGCGGGCACTACTTCCTGCACGGCGACGTGGTCTTCTTCTCGAACATGGTCGATCAGCGCCTGTACCGGCAGGAGCCGGGCGCAGGCCCGCGCCCGATCACGCCGGACCCCTCGCCCCCGTTCGGCCTGCGCTACGCCGACGGCGACGTGACGCCCGATGGGCAACTGATCGTGTGCGTACGTGAGTTTCACCGCGATGGTGCGGAGGCGGTCAACGAGCTGGTGGCGTTCGCGGCGGATGGCTCTTCTGCGCCGCACGCCATTGCCAAAGGGCACGACTTCTTCTCGACACCGCGCATCAGCCCCGACGGCAGGCAATTGGCCTGGCTGTGTTGGGATCACCCCAACATGCCATGGGATGGCACCGAGCTATGGGCCGCAGACCTGGGTGACGACGGCGCGTTGAGCGGCCAGCGGATGGTGGCCGGTGGGCGCGAGGAGTCGATCTTCCAACCCGCATGGAGCCCGGACAGCGCGCTGCATTTCGTATCAGATCGCTCAAACTGGTGGAATCTGTACCGCGAGAAGGACGGGAAGATCGAACACCTCACGCCGAAGGAGGCCGAATTTGGCCAGCCGCAGTGGGTGTTCGGCCAGTCGCGCTATGATTTTCTGCCCGATGGCCGGATCGCCTGCGTTTACAGCCAGGACGGCATCGACTACCTGGGACTGGTCAGCACGGACGGGCAGACGCTCACGCCGCTTGCCACCGACTTCACCGCGATGGGCACGCTGCATGCTCGCGGCGATCAACTGTGGTTCATCGCCGGCAGCCCGACGCTGGGCACGTCAATCGTTGGGCTGAACCCGGCCAGCGGCAAGGTGGACATCGCGCGGCAGGGCGAGCAGGTCGACGTGGACCCGGCCTACTTCTCGACGCCACGCCCGGTAGAGTTCCCGACCGACAATGGGCTGACGGCCCACGCGCTGTTCTACCCGCCGCATAACCCGGATTTCGCCGCACCGCCCGGCGAGGAGCCGCCGCTGCTGGTCATCAGCCACGGCGGGCCGACCAGTGCGACAAAAGCCGTCCTCGACCTGGAGATCCAGTCCTGGACGACGCGCGGCTTTGGCGTGGTCGACGTGAACTACGGGGGCAGCACCGGCTACGGGCGCGACTATCGCCAGCGGCTGAACGGGGAATGGGGCATCGTCGACGTGGCCGACTGCATCAACGCGGCGAAGTATCTCGTCGCGCAGGGGGAGGCCGACGGCGCGCGGGTGGCCGTGCGCGGCGGCAGCGCCGGCGGCTATACGACGCTGTGCGGGCTGGCCTTCCACGATTTCTTCGCCGCCGGGGCCAGCTACTACGGCGTCGCCGACCTGGGTCTGCTGGCGACCGACACGCACAAATTCGAGTCGCGCTACCTGGACAGCATGGTCGGCCCTTACCCGGCGATGAAAGACGTGTACGACGCCCGCTCGCCGCTCAACTACGCCGATCAGATATCGTGCCCGATCATCCTGTTTCAGGGGCTTGAGGACAAGGTCGTGACGCCCAACCAGGCCGAGAAGATGGTCGAGGCGCTGCGCCAGTCGGGCACGCCGTTTGCCTACATCCCGTTTGAGGGCGAGCAGCACGGCTTCCGCAAGGCGGAGACCATCATCCGCGCCGCCGAGGCCGAGCTGTATTTCTACTCAAAGGTCTTTGGCTTTAAACTGCCGGAGCCGGTCGAGCCGGTGATGATCGAGAATCTGTAGGGGCGGGTGCTGCCCGCCCCTGTTCATGCCACCGGCTCAATACATTCCGGCACGTCGTTGGCCGGGCTGTTGACCACAGTCGAGACCGGGTGGGCCTGCATGCGGTCGGCGGGGTACGGGACCAGCAGCCCGTTCACCTGATCGGGCTGCTTCTCAGCCGGGTCAAGCCACTCAGTGTATGCCTCAGGCGGCAGGATAACCGGCATCCGGTCGTGGATGGGCTTCATCAGCTTGTTGGGCGTGGTCGTGATGATCGTGCACGACAGGATCAGGTCGCCATGCGGCGAGTTCCACGCCTCCCACAGCCCGGCAAAGCCAAACGGCTCCCCTGATTTCAACTGCACATACATCGGCGTCTTGGCTTTCGAGCTGGGCTCCTTGCGCCATTCGTAGAAGCCATCAGCCAGGATCAGGCAACGCCGCCTGCGGTAGGCCGCGCGGAAGGCGGGCTTTTCGGCCAGCGTCTCGGCCCGTGCGTTGATCATCCGGCTGCCGATGGTCGGGTCTTTGGCCCATGAGGGGATCAACCCCCAGGTGAAGAAGTCCAGCGTGATGTTGTGGTTGTTGGCGACGACCGCCACCGGCTGCGTCGGCGCGACGTTGTAGCGTGGCGGCGCAGGGACGTCAGGTACCGTCAGCCAGGGGAACGTTCTGAGAAGTTCGTTCAATTCAACCGTCAGCGTGAAGCGCCCACACATAGCATCCCTCCTCTGCTCAAGGGATATTTTACCGCCGGGCCGCTTCCGGCGCGATCAAAAAGCAGGCCGCCCTGAGGCGGCCTGCCCGTGCGTGTTGAGTTACATCCCGCTAACCATGCCCATCGACGTGGTCGATGCGGATGATGTACGTCACGCGGGTCTGGTCGCCAATGGGATACTCACGCTTGCCGTGATACTTGAAGTTCAGCGCCCGGATGTGGTCATCTGCGCCCTCTTCGGTGCTCTCGACGATTGCGCCACGAATCTGGATGTAGCGGTAGTGATTCGCCGGGTCGACGATCAGGCCGGCCACGTGCGGGCGCTTCTGCATGTTGCGGTCCTTCACGCGGCCCCTGGACGTATTGATGCGGACACGCTCGCCGTCGTAGTCGAACCACACCGGCGTGACCTGCGGGGTTCCATCCGCCATGATAGTCGCCAGATGAAGGAATGACTTGGTCTCATCCTGCATCAGGTCCATGTACTTCAACGGGATCGGGTTGACAACCGAAGCCATGATACACTCGCTCCTGTGAACAACATATGCTCGACAAACTTGAACCATGCGCCCGGATGAACCGGACGGATTCACCCCTGACTCTGCGCGAGTCTGCCATCCAAACGCACGTGGGCCGCGCGGCCGCACCGGCAGTATGTTGCCGGTCATCACAACAGCGCCTAGAATAAGCGCCAGATAGGGGACCGTCGGTGCATCACCACACGCCACTTACACCCAGGGCAGGATTGCCTGAGAACAAATCACGGACAAACACTGGCTGTAAAAGCGCCATGCAAAACTTTTGTCAGGGTGATGTTTTTAACAAATGCCGGTTGATTGCGTTATATAGGGTGAAACTCGTAACTAATGAGCGCGGGATCAGGTACAGGACAACCTAACGACGAGCGAGCCATGCTCATCCGCGCGCTCAACGGTGACGCCGATGCTTTTGGCAACCTGTATGTCCTGCACCTGGATGCGATTTATCGTTACGTCTACTTTCGGGTAGCCGGCCAGGAGGAAGCGGAAGATCTGACGGGCGAAGTTTTTGTCAGGGCGTGGGAGGCACTGCCTTCTTACCAGATCGGGGCGTTTCCGTTCAAAAGCTGGTTATACCGGATCGCCCACAATCTGGTTGTCGACCACCGGCGCAAGCGCAGGCCGCTGTCGCTACCGGACGAAGGGCTTGAAAAAACCCCCTCGCCGCACAGTGCGCCGGAGGATCTGGTTGCCCTCCGGCAGGACGCGGCAGCACTGGCCAGCGCCGTCAAGGACCTGGACGATGAAGAACAGCAGGTGATCATTCTCAGGTTTGTCGAGGGGTTGTCACACAGGGAAGTGGCAGCTATCATCGGGAAGAGTGAAGGCGCATCGCGCGTGATCCAGCATCGCGCTTTAGGCAAGCTTCAGGGATACTTGAGTGGTTGGAAGCCATCAGATGAGTGAGATGCCGTCACAGTTTGACCAGATACTTGACACCTGCCTTGATGGGATCGTCGATCAGGGTTGGTCGGTCACGTATTGTCTGGAAAAATACCCGGCGTTTCGCACAGAGCTGGAACCTTTGCTGCTGGCTGCGGCACACTTGAAGGAAAGCCGGCAGTCGGTCGTCGCGCCCGCCGCGCTCAGACTTGCGGTGGAAGGGCGGCTAGCAGCGCGCCTGAAGCCCCGCCGTCTTTCTCGTCCCGCGCCGGTACGCCGGGTTGCATCCTGGATTCCCCGGCGTGGAGGGTCGCAGCGGCAGGGCTACTTGCGTTCGTCTCGCTGTCTGCGGGTGTGGCCTACGCCGCCGATCAGTCTCTGCCCGGCAGCCCGCTCTTTGGGCTTGACCGTGCCATCGAGAAGGCGCGTCTCAAACTGTCTCCCAATGCCGCGACACGGGTCCAGCTTGAGTTGAACTTCGCAGAAGAGCGCCTGCAAGAAGCGGACCGCCTCTCCGCGCGCGGCGATGCGCAGCATCTGCAAGACGCGCTGGCGATCTACACCTCGCTTATCTCGGATGCAGCGCACGAGGCAGCCTCCCAGCCCGGCTCGGACCTCGTGACGGTGGTCGACCATCGACTGTCAGGATACCGCACGCAGATCGAAGCCCTGCGGATCGCGCCACCGCAGGGCTCACAGCAGGCGCTGGATGAGGCGCTGCGCGCTTCCGAGCCCGAGTTTGCCGTGACACCCATCAGCCCGACGGAGCCGTCGAGCGACCTCACGACCACATCCCCCTCTGGGGGGTCGGAAGGTGAGCACGATCAGCAGGTGCGCGCGGCGGCCTGCGATATGGGGCGCGAACAGCCACACATCGCCGATCTGGCCGCCCTGTACGGAACTACCTACGACACAATCCTCGCGCGTTTCTGCGGGGGTGAGAGTCTGGGAAGTATCAACGAGGCCTACAGCATCAGCCAGACTACAGGCGTCTCGGTCGACGATATCTTCGCGATGGAACAGTCCGGCATGAGCTGGGGAGCCATCAAGCAGACGCTTGATTCCCGCGGGCAGGGCCAGGGCAACAGCGGACAGGGACAGGGAAACAGCAACGGCGGGCAGGGCAACGGGAATGGCAATGGTGGGCAGGGCAACGGGAATGGGAATGGCAACAACGGTCACAGCACACCTAATCCACCCGGCCAGTCCGGCGACAAAGACAATAACGGCAAGGGCCACGACAAATAGGCGCGTATTTTCAACGCGATAGGCACGCTGACGTCACATAGACCTCAGCCTCCCAGCCCGGCGAACAGGTCAGGCGGCACGCTGCGCGGCGAATAAGCTACCGGGAAGAAACCCCGCACGTTCTTGACGACCTGAACGCCGTTCATCTCCACGCACGACAGTCCATAGACCGGCGGCTGCGAGCCGTCCCCCACGTCCACCCGCTCAGTGTGGATGAAGACCGAGTCATGCCCCGGCAGGTTCGGGTCGTAGAGGGTAACGTCCCACGCCGAATCGGACAGGCTGCGATAACCGGTCGCGACCACCTGATGGTTGAACCACACGGCCAGCCCATCACGGATGCTCAGGTAGACCAGCCCCAACACAGCCGGCTGGCCAGCATCAAGCTGGCCGCGAATGCGCTGAAAAGCGTCAAAGGTGCGCCGCTGAGTCCCACGCGGCGTGCCGTCGGGCAGCAGCATCCACGCCACGTAGCGCGGGATGTAGAAGCCCAGCACGCCAAACGAGGCAAGCTGGCGGCGGTACAACGTGCCGTACAGCCGCACCCCGGCCTGCGGGGCATCCGTCACCGGCGCGATGGCCACCCCGGCGTGCCACAGGTCGAGCGCCGTGAAGCACATCCCGCCGCACAGCCCGTAGAACAGCCTGCTGCTCTGTTCCGCCGGTCGGAGACGCATCGGCAGCGGCAGCCCCGGAAAGCGGTTAATAAAACGAAAGCCATCCTTCGATGGTAGAAACGCGGCCATATTCATCCCCCTCACCCCATCGCCGTCTGCTGGACAGACATGCGTACGATGACAGCAACTTTACAGGCGCGGCGCCTAAATGTCCAGCGCGGCTTGACAGCCCGCTGCGCGCTGTGCTATACCGGGCGTCAACCTGCCCACAGAGGGGAACACCGCCACATGGCTTTCAAACGCCCAATCGTCATCTTGCTGATCGCTCTACTGCTCGCGCCGTTGATGGCAGCCTGCGGCCCTGCCCAGGCCCCTGTGGTGGTCCAGCCTACCGCCGCGCAGCCGACCCAGCCGCCGCCGGTCGTCCAGCCGACCGAGCCGCCGTTCAGCGCAGCTGTCACCGACGCGCTGGGCGCAAACGTGACGTTGAGCGGTCTGCCGATGCGCATCGTCTCGACGACACTCGGCACCGACGAGATGCTGCTTGACCTGGTCACCCCGGAGCGCATCGCGGCGCTCAGTGCGCAGGCCGCTGAGCCCGCCGCCAGCGCCATCGCTACCCGCCCTGAACTGACACAAATCGTGAATACTCTCCCACCCGATCCGGGCCCGGAGCAGATCGCCGGACTGTCGCCCGACCTGGTGCTGGTCATCACGTCGACCGACCCGGCGCTGATCGCGGCGCTGCGCGCGGCCAGCCTGCCGATGTTCGCCATAGCCGACCCCCAGTCGATACAGGACATCCAGCAGAACATTTTGATCATCGGCGGGATCGTCGGCGAGCCGGAGCGGGCTGCGTACCTTGTCGACCAGATGAACGGCCAACTTGCCATCATCGCGGATATGGCCGGGCAGGCAGGCGGCGATAAACCATCGGTGCTGATGATGGATAGCAGCCAGCGGGTCGCCGGGGCGGGCACGCTGGCCGACGACATCATCACGCGAGCTGGCGGCGTCAACGCCGCAGCCGGCCTGACCGGCTGGGCGCAGCCCGGCGACGCAGCGATTGTCCAGATAAATCCCGATTATGTGATCATCTCAACGGGCGCGGGCGCTGACGCGTTCGCGGCGAACCCGGCCTATGCTGGCCTCACGGCGGTCCAGAACAACCACATTGCGCCCGTCGACGAGGCGGTTATGAACGCGGCGTCGCAGTACGTGGTGGGCGCGGTGCAGGCCGTGGCGCGTGTGCTATACGGCGATCTGATCCCGCAGGGGTAGCCCGGACGAAAGAACCGGGCAGGCTTCTCATGAAGCTGCTCGGCATAACCCACCTGCATGAAGTGTCCTGTTATCGCCTGCTGTCCAGCAGTGTCTCGATCTGCGCCCGGTGCTCCGCGTAGTGCTCCGCCGAATCCCCGTCGACGTAGTCGGCCAGCACTTTGCCGTCGTCCAGCCACGCGAATTTCCCCGCCTCGAACAGCAGCGCCTCCGGGAAAGGCTCCAGCACTGCCAGCAGATCGTGCCCGTTCTGCCGGAAAGCGGCCAGCACGTCGTCAGCCGGGAGCGCGGCGTTCTCGCGGTACAGCCGCGCGTTTTGCTCGTCGACTGTGCCTGGCTCATGCTGCGCCTCTTCGCCGCGTGCGATGCGCCTCAGGTTGGCGATCATCGCACCTTCCCAGTGATTCAGATGCGCGATGTTATCCTTTGCCGACCAGGTGCCCGGCATAGGCGTCCACGTGAACAACTCCTCATCCAGCGTCTCAAGCAGCGCGTCGAGCCGGGCGCGTTCAACCTTGATCGATTCGAGCAGAGATGCCTTGTCCATCAGATGGTCCTTTCTGCCGCGTCGAGCGGCTGGCAGGCGGCCTCACCGGCGCGCTGCACAAAATCCTCACCCACCGTAATCAGGCGCGCGCCCAGCCAGCGCATCGCCCGGACAGAAACCACCGGCTGCCGATCCACCCGCCGCGCCTGCCGCACCGCCCGCGCCTCGGCGGCCTCGCGCAGGAACTGCGCCTGCCGCAGCCTGCCCAGCTTATACATCGCGTATTCGTCCATCGCCCCCTCCAACCATTGACCTGCTCGTTATAACCTGCTATACTCATTTTGATAGTTATATTATAGAACGTTTCTTCTAACGAGTCAAGTGGATTTTGACGGTTAGATTCGACGGATTTGATGAGGATTTTGGATGACAGAAACCAGCCTGCACGGCGAAGCGCTGACGCTCGAACTCGGAGCGGTTATGCCTCGATTTCGCCAACACGGCAGACTGGCACGCCAGCGAGCAGCCTGAAGAGAGCTTGAACAGCTACGCTGATCTGGTAGCGTGGGCGCGGTCGGTGAACCTGCTGCCGGATGAGGCGGCACGCCGCCTGCTCGACGAAGCAGCTTGTGCGCCTGAGCGCGCCGCCGACACGCTGGCATTTGCACGATCATTCCGCGAGGCGACCTACCGCATTTTCGCGGCAGTTGCCGCCGGCGAAACGCCGCAGGCCGGCGACCTCGACATGCTGAATGCGTTATTGGACGAGGCGCTGCTGCGGCTGCGGATCGTGGCCAGGGGCGGCGGCTTTGTGTGGGAATGGGCGGTGGACCCCGATGTGCTGCACCAGATGCTGTGGCCGGTGGCGTATTCAGCCGCCGGGCTGCTGACCTCCGACGACGTGCAGTGGGTGGGCCAGTGTGCCGACGATCGGGGCTGTGGCTTCCTGTTCGTCGACACCAGCAAGAATCACACCCGGCGCTGGTGCGGCACCGGCTGCGCCAACCGCGCAAAGGCGCAGCGCCACTACGCGAGGGTCAAAGACACGCGCGACGAGTAGACGCCACTAAGGCGACAAACAGCAGGGTCGAGCTATAGCTCGACCCTGTGCGATTCTGGCCTATCGGGGGTGCCCCTTGGGCTAGACTCCTTCCAGCACCTTCTCCGGCTCGTCTTCCACAATCGGCTCGTCAAGTTCGATGTCGGTCTGAAGCGTCGGGCGCAGGTAGCCGCCGTACAGCCGCCATTCATCCCAGCGGCACGAGTTGACCAGCGTGCCGTCGTGGACGCACATATCCGGGCACGAGTCGCACATGTCGGTGCGACCGTCGTCCATCAGATCGGGGGCCTGCACGATGCCAATCGTCTGCGTGTAGGCAGGCGACGCCAGGAGGATCGGTTTGCGGACGACCCGGCGCAGATACTCGCGCCACGTCAGGCGCATCTTCTCGTCAAACAGGCGGGTCAGGAAGACGCTGCGCCCCACCCGGTTGCTGTTGCGATAGGTGCAGATAAGTGCCTTTGAACCAGTGATGCCACACCTGCACGGCTTCCATCGTGCGCGGCCCGACCGAGCCGAGCATCTCGCCGCCCTTCAGGCCCACCTGCGCGCCGATCAGCCACTTGATCGAATCGTGGCGCTGGGTGCCATTGAGGTAAGCCGAGGCATCGTAGTGTGGGAACTCCGAACGGATCTTGCGCCACACGTCCTGCGACGTGACCCCGGCGTCCTCCGCTACCTCGTGCTTGAAGGCGTAGCCCAACTCTTTCGGCTCGATCTTCTCGCCGGTGGGCGTGTAGTAGTCCACACCGGTGTCAAGCCCTGCCGCACGGAAGGTGATGAACACCATCCCGCTCACCCGGTCGATGTGCTTGTTTCCCCAGCGCACCACGTCGGTGATCTGGTCGAAGTTGGAGCGGTAGACGGTCATCCCGAAGTTGCAGTACAGCCCCGGCACCGAGGCGACCAGATCCATCAACTCTTCGCGCAGGTCGTTCAGTTCCGCCTCGGTCTTGCCGTTCCACTTCGGGGCGCGCTTCTGCTGGCTATCGATGTGGAAGGCAATGCCCAGCACGCCGGCCTTCTTCAGCTCGACGAGGATTTCGTGCGTCAGCGCGTGCCCGTTCGACAGCACCAGCGGCTCGATGCCCTGCTCGCGGATGAAGGCTACCAACTCGACAATGTCGGGGTGTATCAGCGGCTCACCGCCGGCGATGCTGACATTGTAGATGTTGCGCCACTTCTTGAGAAACAGCACATCCTCTTTAAGCTCCGCCAGAGTCTTGTGCCCGGCGATCTGCTGGCGATAACAACCCAGGCAGTGAATGTTGCAATTGTCGGTTGTCTCCAGCCAGCCGATAGGGTTATCGTTCATCGACCACGGCATGCGATACAGGCTGCGCTTATCGAGCTGCTCCACGGCCCACTTCCTTTCTTTACGTGAGGGGTTGTCATTGCATCCGGCCCGAAGGATGCCTACTTCATAGTAACACACACAGGCCGATGGGGTCACGCCGAACTTACGATCTGGTCGCGTTACCGTCTGGCGCGATCAAAAAAGCAGCCGCGAGGGGTGCTCGCGGCTGCTCAAGAATCGCTTCAGCGGGCCGGTTTACGCCCCACTCGGAATCCAGATGTTCTTGACCTGCGTCAACTCGTGCAGGAACTCCTCACCCTGGCCCTGCTCCGGGCTGACCCAGTCGCGCGGCTGGCCATAGTTGACCCAGGTGCGTTTCATATTGACCGCCGACAGGTGCTCGACGTAATAGCTGCCCTCCGCGGTGCCGAAGTACCACATCGCGTCGACGTCCTCGTGCTCGGCCAGCACTTTCAACAGGTGATCGCGGCTGCCGGTGACGATGTTCACCACGCCGGCGGGTACGTCCGAAGTATCGAGCACCTGGCAAAAGTCGGCGCCGCTCAGAGGGTGCGCCTCGGAGGGGATTATCACCACGGTGTTCCCTCGCGCTATGGCTGGGGCCATCAACGAGACGAACGCCAGCAGCGGAAACGCGTCCGGGCAGGCGATGCCGATCACGCCGATGGGTTCGTTCACGCCAACCGTCGCGCCGCGCAGCGGCGTCTCCTGCACCGTCCCGCCAAACTTGTCGGCCCAGGCGGCGTAGGTGAACAGCCGCGAGACAGACAGCTCGACCTCCGAGCGGGCCGCCTCCTTCGAGCAGCCGGTCATGGCGATGATCCGGGCAGCGAACTCGTCGGCGCGGACGTCGAGGTTCTCGGCGATGTAGTACAGAATCTGCGAGCGGTTGTACGGTGAGCGCCCCGCCCAGCGGTCGGAGGCCCACATGCCCGCCTTGACGTGCGCTGCCTCGACGGCGTTGCGGATGTCCTTGCGGTTGCCGTCGCCAACCTGCCCGACGACCTCGCCGCCCGGCCCGGTGACGGTGCGCATGTAGTTACCGTCGGGACGCACCTTCTTGCCGCCAATGTACAGCTTGGGCGTGCGGTCAATCGCCGGGGCGCGCGTGGCGCTGCCCGCCTTCTTGCCGTCAGGGCCAGCCCCATCGAGCGGTGCGGGCCGTCCGGGCACCGCTGCCGCCCACTCCGACGCCTTACCATCGAGCGCCTTCGGGTCGATATTGGGGCGCGGGCGCGGCATCCAGCGCGGGCGCAGGTACTCAAACAGCCCCTCGCGGCCACCCTCGCGGCCAAAGCCGCTCTCACGGTAGCCACCAAAGCCCGACGCAGCATCGAACAGGTTGGTGCAGTTGATCCACAGCGACCCGGCCTTGATCTGCTGGGCCACGTCGAGTGCCATGTTGATGTTGTCGGTCCACACGCTGGCTGCCAGTCCGTAACGCGTGTTGTTGGCCAGCGCGACCGCCTCGGCGGGCGTGCGGAATGTCATCGAGACCAGCACCGGCCCGAAGATTTCCTCCTGCACCACTGCCGCCGTCGGTTCGACGCCCATCAGCAGCGTCGGCTTGTAGAAGCAGCCGCGCTCCGGCAGCGGCGTATCGGGCTGGTAGATCTCTGCGCCTTCCTGCAGGCCGCGCTTCACCCAGCCGTCGATGGTGTTCCACTGCGTCTGGTCGACAATCGCGCCGATGTCGATGCCCTTGTCGAGCGGGTCGCCGACGCGCAGGTGATTCATGCGCGTCTTGAGCTTTTCGTGGAAGCGGTCGGCGATGTCTTCCTGCACCAGCAGCCGCGAACCCGCGCAGCACACCTGCCCCTGATTGAACCAGATCGCGTCGACCAGCCCTTCGATAGCACTGTCGAGGTCGGCATCATCGAACACCACAAACGGCGATTTGCCGCCCAGTTCCAACGAGAGCTTCTTGCCCGACCCGGCGGTCTGCCGCCGCAGGATGCGCCCCACGTCCGTTGAGCCGGTGAAGGCTACCTTGTCCACGTCAGGATGCTCGACAATCATATTGCCGGCACTGCTCGACCCGGTGATGACGTTTACCACACCCGGCGGCAGCCCGGCTTCGGCGACGATCTGCGCGAACAGCAGCGCGCTCAGCCGCGTGTACGACGCGGGCTTGAGGACCACGGTGTTACCCGTCGCAATCGCCGGGGCGATCTTCCAGGCCAGCATCAGCAGCGGGAAGTTCCAGGGGATGATCTGCCCGACCACACCCACCGGCTGGTAATCACGCAGCTCGGTTTCCATCAACTGCGCCCAGCCGGCGTGGTAGGTGAAGTGGCGAGCCACCAGCGGCACGTCGATGTCGCGCGATTCGCGGATCGGCTTGCCGTTGTCCATCGAACTCGACCACAGCCAGCAAGCGATGGTGCTTCTGGATGTGCCGCGCGATGCTGTGCAGGTAGCGGGCGCGGACGTGGCCCGGCGTCTTGCGCCACTTCTCGAAGGCTGCACGCGCCGCCGCCACCGCTGCGTCGACGTCCGGCTGGCCGGCCTGCGCCGTCTGCGCCAGCTTCTCGCCGGTGGCAGGGTTGTAATTGTCGTAGTATTTCCCGGTGCTGGGCGCTTCCCAGCGATTGTCGATGAACAGCCCGAATCGGCGTTCGTGTTCGTCAAGCCAGGCGTTGGCCGCACTTGGCGATTCGGGCGCGGGGCCGTATTCCATTGTCTTGAAGAGTTTAGCTACGGTCATCGTTCAGCTCCTGTAATTCCCGGTGAACGGTCCACTTCCGCCGGCATCACGGCGTCCAGCGCATCGACCAGCGCGTCGACGTGTTCCAGCGTGCGCTGCGCCTCCCATGGCGCGCCGACGCCCACAATCAGCGTCTCGACCTGCTCCGCCATGCGCGCCGGCAGCAGCGACAGCGCGCTGGCCTTCTGCACCAGCCGCTTTTCGCCGGGATGCGGCGCGCGGTTCAGCGCGAACAGGATGTCGAAGTAGCTGGCCAGCAGCGCGGCGACGCGATGGGATACGCTGACCCGGTCGCGCCTCCGGATGGCCAGATCGATCTGCTGGCGGTACGATGAGGGTGAGTTGCGCAGGATGGGGTAGTTCATGGCGAACACCGCCCGGCGCAGTGCGTCGGGGTATGGCTGCTCGGCATGCTGCTTGAGCCCCGCATACCAGCCATCGCGGTCGTGGAGCAGGCGCGAGGTCAGCACGTTGTGCCAAAAGCAGGTCGAATAGCCGACTGACGCTTCGTGCCGGTCGAGCACCCGCGCGACTTGATCCTCCATCCACTGCGGCGAGAAGTAGATGAGGTCGACGTTGATGCCGGTTGCGGCGTCGACCCAGGCGTCGCCCGGCCCCCAGAAGCGCTCATCGATGGCGATGTGCGCCTCCGGCGCGGCGAGATCCCGTGCGATGGCGTGGCGCGCTTCAAGCAGCGCGTCGCCGTCGCCGTAGACATAGATATCCACGTCCGAGGCGCTGTCGCCGCCGCCGCTTCTCAGCGAGCCGCTCAACGTGATCGCGGCTACCTGCGGCAGCGGCGCAAACCGCGCCGCAACGCGCTCGGCCAGCGCCCCGGCAACCTGAACGTCATGCGCACCCACATCCGTCAATTCAGTATCCCTTTTCAATTACCTGAAGCTCTCCTACAGGAGAGCTATAAGCCATCCGCTGCTACCCCATCGGGATGTGGTGCCGCGCCGCGTAGCGCCCGGTGACATGGTGCGAGAGCTGCCGCTCAATGTCCTCGATCAGGCCGCTGGCCCCGAAGCGGAACAGCGAGCGGTCGAGCCATTCGTCGTCCAGCTCCTCTTTCATTAGCGCCAGCCAGTTGAGCGCGTCTTTGGCGCTGCGGATGCCGCCCGCCGGCTTGAAGCCGACTTTGTAGCCGGTGCGGTCCCGGTACTCGCGTATGGCGCGCGTCATCACCACGCCGACCGGCAGTGTGGCGTTGACCTTCTCTTTGCCGGTCGAGGTCTTGATGAAATCTGCGCCGGCCATCATGCATACAGCGCTGGCCTGGTACACATGGCGCAGCGTGCCGTGCTCGCCGGTGGCGAGGATGGTCTTCATGTGGGCGTCGCCGCAGGTGCGGCGGAACTGCTGAACCTCTTCGTACAGCCGCTGCCAGTTGCCGGTCAGCACATGCTCACGCGAGATGACGATGTCGATCTCCTTCGCACCCGCTTCAACAGACTGCTCGATCTCGGCCACGCGCTGCTCGTAGGGGCTCTGACCCGCCGGGAAGCCGGCTGAGACGGCGGCGACGGGGATGTCGGTGCCTTTCAGCGCAGCCAGCGCATCGCGCACGCGGGCGTGATACACGCACACCGCCGCGACGGTCAGCCCGACGTCGGCCATGCCCAGCGCTTCGACGAGATCCTGCCGGACAGGCTGGCGCGCCTTGGCGCACAGCCGCTGCACGTTGCCGGGCGTGTCGTCGCCGGCCAGTGTGGTCAGGTCGGTGCAGGAGACGGCCCGCAGCAGCCAGGCTGCCTGCCAGTCCTTTTTGACCGAGCGCCGGGCGGTGAGCGTCTGCGCGCGCCGCTCGACGGCGCTGCGGTTGACCGTCACGCCATCTACCCAGCCCATGTCGAGCGGGATACCGGGGTTGCGCCCATGGTTATCTGACGTCATAAGGTCCTCCACGGTGAGCCACAGGGCGGAGTTGAAATGCGGGCCCTGTGCAGGTGCTCCACTCAGATTATAACATGGCAGGCGATACGGCCCGCACGGGCGGGCGGAACCACTCTACGGCGTCACGGTGATGTGCAACAGGTCAACCGAATCGCCGAGATTGGTGTCATCGGATGGGGCGGTCACAGACAGCCGCACGCCGCTCTGGAAGTTGTACAGCCCGACCACCACCCGGTAGTCACCCGGCGGCAGGTCGGCAGGGACGGATACCACGAACGGCGGGCTGATCAGCGTCTCGCTGGGGTCATCCCAGGTCAGCGTCAGGCGCTCCGGCACCGCCGGGTTGCCGTCCGCCTGTGACAGCAGCGTCTCCTCGCCGAGCGGCATCAGGTGCACAAACAGCGAGTAGTTATCCTGCGGCGTAGCGCTGACGTTCCAGTAGAAGCGCAGCGTCACCGCGCCGCCGGGCGCGACCTGTGTGCTTTCCACATCGTAGCCCAACAGCGTGATGCGATCCTCGAAGACGATCTGCGTCGTGACGTCCATGCGCCACAGCCGGTAGAAAACCATCTCCGGCCCGCGATGGGGCGCGCCGCCCACAAAGTCGCGCAGGTGGAGCATCTGGGCGAGGTACGCGCGGCCCTCGTCGCTGGCCTGCATGGCCTGCACCTGGTCGGGCCGCAGCACGGCGTAGGCCGCCTGGTGCTGGTCGCGCCAATCCTGGATCGACATCTGCATCATGTCATCGGTGGTGTACCAATCGAACCACTTCTGACCCTGCATGCCGCCCCACAGCGGGTTGAATGTCTTGTCGTTTTCCGGGGTCACGATGACCAGACCCGGATCGAGGTTCACGTCGGCCCAGTAGCGCATCTCCACCCGCCGGTCGGGCAGCATCCGGTCCTGCGTGAGCGCCCACGTATCGCGCGCCTGCGGCAGGAACACCACCGCCGCCACGATCAGCGGCGCGGCAATCGAAGCCGGCAGCGACCACCGCCCGGTTGCCAACTGCGTGACCTGGCCTACGGCAGCGCCGAGTATCACACAAGCGGCGGCTGTGGCGGGCAGCACGTAGCGAAGGCTGCCCTGAACGTCGTTGAACGTCGCGACCAGCCAGGGGATCGCGATCAGCAGCAGCGCCGCCAGCAGTACGACCTGCCAGTTGACCTGCGGCAGCTTGCGCCAGCGCGCCACCACGAAGGCGGCGATCTCCCAGTCCCACGATGACCAGAAAGGGTGTCGCCATGAGCGGTTCGAGGGCGCGCAGCAGGTTGTTCCCGACCACGTCCAGCGCGAGCAGGTGCTTGAACGTGTCATGCGTGGCTGCGCTTGCCGCGCGGGAATAACCAGCCATCGCTTTGACGCGCACGAAGACCCATATCCCGATCATGGCTACCAGCCCGATCTGGATCGCAATGGTGCGCCAGTTGCGCCGCCGATCGCGCAGCAAATACACCAGCCCCACCACCCCACCCGGCCCGATGGCGGGTACAACCGGGTACTTGAGCAGCGTCGCCAGCAGGCCGGCGGCCACGCTCCAAATTGCCCAGTGCTGCCGCTTCTCGTCGGCCAGTGCGGCAGCGGCCAGCCACAGTGCCAGGCTGACCATCATGTAAACCAGCGGGTCCTGAATCGCATAGACCCCGTTCTCTACGACCAGCGGCGCGACGCCCCAGGCTGCGCCAGCCACCCACCCCGCGATATCCCCGGCGGCGATGCGGGCCGTTAGCGCGATGAAGACCACCGTCGCCAGGTTAGCGATCACCGAGATGAAGCGCATCACGTGGATGACTTCAGGCTCGGTGTCGACGCCCAGCGGCTGGCCTACCGTCTGCACGACGTAGCCCAGCGCCAGATAGGCAGGCGGATAGCCCGCGTAGTAGCCCGGCTTATGGTACTGATACAGGCCACGCCATTCAAGCGCCGCCAGGTAGCGGTTCGGCTCATCGGGATGGTCGATGTATGGCAGGCTGAAGCTGAAGCTCAGCAGGCGCGGGATGGCGGCCAGGATTACCAGCAGCGCCAGCCCTATTCCGAAATCTCGAAACGTGTTTCGAGTTTGTGTTCATATGAGAAGTTCTATCACAGCAGGCTTGGCACAAACAGCAACATCAGGTTAATCGTCACCTGGCAGACATAGGCCGCCGCCAGACCGTACCGCGTGCGCACAAAGCTGTATACCCCGGCCAGAACTGTCGTAAACAGCGCCGCCGCCACAAGGTACACCGGCGCATGGGCAGCAGCCGGCCAGAAGAACAGCACGCTGCTGGCACCCGCAGCCAGCACGCTGATCAGGATGCCGCGCTGGTCCTGCAGGATGCCCCGGAAGAACAGCGTCTCGCCCAGCGCGCCCACAAATACCAGCGACTGGAACAGCACCGCCGGTCCCACACCGGGGAACATCTCTTTAACCATCGCCGACAGCCCCGAGCCGACCAGGATGAATAGCGGCAGACTGAACACCAGCCCGAAGCTAAATCCCCAGCCCAGAATTCGCCGATGCCACGCCTCGGCGCGGGTGCCCATGTGCGTCGACCAGCGTCAGGAACGCCCCCAGACCCACCAAGGCGGTCCACAGGACCGTGTAACGGCTCATAACGTCCAGGACACCCAGGTACAGCGTACCGAAGCCCAGCGCGAGGTACAGCAGGTAGGCGTACAGCGGGTCAATGCGCTGCACGAACGTGGCACGCTCTTCGTCGATGTGTGCAGCAGGCGGCAGGCCCGGCTGAAGGACACTCTCGGCAGGCGCGGCGGCGGATTGCGACCCTGCTGCGGCGGCGGCAGCCTGCACAGTTGGCCGGTCGGGCGGCAGGCCGATAGCCTCAGCGCCCATACCAAGCTGGGGGACGATCAACTGAAATGACCGAGGCTGCGGCAGCGGGCGGTGCACCAGCGGCGGGAACCCCGGCGATACCGGCTTGCGCGCCGCCAGCCAGTCGACCGGCGGCACAATCAGCGGCGGCAGCTCCTCGACGGCCTGCCCGCCGTGCGCCAACGGCACCGCATGGTGTATCGAGAAGTCCTCGGCGGGCGCTTCCGGATGGGGCGCTGCGCCAGGCGGGTTGACCATCAGGCCACCTTTTCGAGCACGCTGTGAAAGGCGGCCAGGACCGCGTCGATGGACTCGGCGGTGATCCAGTAATGGGTTACGGCCCGGATGCTGCGCGGGCCAATCGGCCCCAGCTTGATGTTGTAATCGCGCGCGAAGATGGCGGTAAGCTGTTCGGCGTCATATGGGAATGTCTCGTCTAGCGAGAAGAACACCATGTTGCTCGCTGCCGGCAGGTCGATCCGCACGCCGTCGATCTGTTGCAGGCCGTCGGCCAGCCGCTTCGCGTTGGTGTGGTCCCCGCCCAGCCGCCCCGTCATCTGCTCGATGGCGATAATCCCGGCGGCGGCCAGGATGCCCGTCTGCCGCATGCCGCCGCCCAGCATCTTACGGACGCGTCGCGCCTGGTGGATAAAGTCCGCCGATCCGCACAGCATCGACCCGACCGGCGCGCACAGCCCTTTTGACAGGCAGAACGTCACCGAGTCGACCGGGGCCACCAGCTCTTTCGCGTCACAGCCCAGGGCGGCGGCAGCGTTCCACACCCGCGCGCCGTCGAGGTGCAACCGCAGCCCGTACTCGTCGCATACGCCACGCACCGAGCGGGTATAGGCCGGCGTCAGCGGGATGCCGCCCGCGTTGTTGTGCGTGTTTTCGATGGCGACCAGCCGCGACCGCGGGTCGTGAACGTCGTTCGGATCGCGCATGGCGTGGCGGATATCGTCGAGGTCGAGCGTTCCGTCAGGCTGTTCGGGCAGCGTGCAGGGCATCACCCCGCCCAGCGCCGCCATGCCACCCGCCTCGTGCCGGAAGGTGTGCGCCAGCTGGCCCATGATGACCTCGTCGCCGCGCTGGCAGTGAACGAGGATGGCGATCAGGTTGCCCTGCGTGCCGCTCGACACAAACAGGGCCGCTTCCTTGCCCATCCGCTCGGCGGCCAACGCCTCTAACCGAATGGTCGTCGGGTCGTCGCCCCATACGTCGTCACCGACCTCGGCGCGGGCCATTGCCTCGCGCATCTCGGGCGTGGGCCAAGTGACGGTGTCGCTGCGCAGATCGATTAAATCCATGATGTGTATCCTGCCGGTGTATTGGGTTCGCGTGTGTATTCGCGCCGCTATTATAGCCCACAAGCGCGCGATGCGGCAGGCGCGGGTTATCAACGAAAAGAGAGACAGTCCGGTGGGCTGCCTCTCGCGATGATCAGAATGCGGTGGGCGATCAGTATTTGCGCACGAGCGCCCGGTAGCTGCTTGGCTGGCGCGTCTGGAGCGTCTGGAACTGCTCGCGGAACTTCTTGATCTCGTCCAGATCGATCCGCGCCACCGCGTAGCCTTCCAGCGCCTTGGTCTTGGGCTTCTTGTCCTTATCTTTGTCGTCGGCCTTTTCGCCCTCAGGCTTTTTGTCCTCTTTCTCTTCGACCTTCTCTTCACCCGGCAGGTGCGCGTAAATCTTGCCGCGTGGCCCGACGATCATGCTCTCGCCGCCGAAAGTGATCGTCACGTCTTCGCCAACACGGTTCGCCCCGGCAACAAAGCACGTGTTCTCATAGGCGCGCGCCTTGAGCAGAGTCTTCCACTCGTCGATGTCGGCCTTCTCCCAGTTTGCCAGCGCGCACAGCAGCTCGGCACCGTCAAGCACCTGGCTGCGCGCCACCTCGGGGAAGGCGAGGTCCCAGCCCAGCATAAAGCCGACCACGCCAAACTCGGTTTCGAAGACGGGGATCTTATAGCCCTCGCGGAAGGCCATGCGTTCCTCGCCCTTGAGATGCGTCTTGTAGTACTCGCCGATCAACTCACCATCCGGACCGATGAGCACCGCTGCATCGTAGATGATGCTTTCCACGCGCTCTTTCGCCACCATGCCAAAGCCGATGTACACGCCCAGTTCCTGCGCGCGCTGCGAGATGAGATTGACCGTCGGGCCAGGGACCACCTGAGCAACCTGCGTGAACTTCACACCCAGCTCGTACCCGCTCGTAGCCAGCTCCGGGAAGATGATCAGGTCGACTTTCTGCTGGCTGGCGATCTTCGAGATGAAGTCCGACATCTTAACCAGGTTGTCTTCGACCTCGCCGAGGTCGGGGTTCATTTGCACTGTGGCGACGGTAATCTCGCGCATGAAAACTCCTTATCTCACAACGTTTTGGTGTCACAGAATGGCGTGAACTGTAGCCGAATCCGCAGCCTCTGTCAAGCATCCACCATTAAGAGAAACTGCCCGATCCCAGTATGTCCAGAAACTCTTCGTTGCTGTCTGTCTTGCGGAACTGGTCGAGCACGGCTTCGGTTGCGCCGGTGATGTCCATACCCGCACCGTTCGGCGGCGGCGACATCATCTGCGACAGCATGCGGCGCATCAGCCACACGCGCTGCAGAACGTCGGGGCCTAGCAGCAGCTCCTCGCGGCGCGTGCTGGAGCGCTCAATGTCGAAGGCCGGGAACATGCGGCGTTCCTGGAGCTTGCGCGAGAGGTGCAACTCCATATTGCCGGTTCCCTTGAATTCCTCGTAAATCACGTCGTCCATTCGCGACCCCGTATCGATCAGACAGGTCGCGATGATCGTCAGCGAGCCGCCCTCCTCGATGTTACGGGCCGCGCCAAAGAAACGCTTGGGCGGGTACAGCGCGCTGGGGTCCAGGCCGCCCGACAACGTGCGCCCGCTGGGAGGCACCACCAGGTTATAGGCACGCGCCAGCCGCGTGATGCTGTCCATCAGGATGACTACGTCCTTGCCGCTCTCGACCAGCCGTTTGGCGCGTTCCAGCGCCATCTCGCTGACTCGCACCTGGTTGACCCACCGTCTCGTCAAACGTCGACGCGATCACCTCGGCATCAACCGAACGGTCCATGTCGGTGACCTCTTCGGGTCGCTCACCAATCAGCAGGACCATCAGATGCACTTCGGGATAGTTCTCGCTGATGGCGTTGGCCGCTTCTTTGAGGACGGTCGTCTTGCCCGCCTTGGGCGGTGACACGATCAGCCCGCGCTGCCCGCGCCCAATCGGCGCGATGAGGTTCAGCATGCGGGTGGAGAGTATTCGTGATTGGGTTTCCAGATTGTAACGTTTCTCGGGGAAAATCGGGGTTAGCTGCTCAAAATAGGGGCGGCGTTTGGCAAGTTCAGGGTCCAGCCCGTTTACAGCCTCGACGCGCAGCAGCCCATAGTATTTCTCGTTGTCTTTGGGGGGCCGCACCTGCCCGATGACCATGTCGCCTGTTCGCAGGTTGAACCGCTTAATCTGCGTCTGGCTGACGTAGATGTCTTCCGGCCCCGGCAAATAGTGCACGTTGCGCAGGAAGCCCAGTCCATCCTCAATGATCTCCAGCACACCGCCGCGTAGCTCGAACCCCTGCTGCTCGGCTTTATGACGCAGCAGTGACAGGATCAGGTCCTGTTTCTTGAGGCGGCTGAACCCGGCGATCTCTGCATCGCGAGCCAGGTCGCGCAGTTCAGGGAGGGTCATCTCTTCCAGTTCCACAATGTTTGTCGTATCTTTCATGGTGTCCTACACAGTCGTGAATAGTTGAAAGTCAGTCAACATGCTGGCTGGCTTCATCGAGCGCAGCCATCTCTTCTTCGGTCAGGGACCAGTTAAGTGCTTCGACGTTATCCTGCGCCTGGCGCGCATTCTTCGCGCCCGGGATGGGCACCGCGCCCTTGCCGATCACCCAGTTCAGGGCGACCTGAGCCGGCGTCTTATCGCCGTGCGCGGCTCCGATGTCCCGCATCTTCGCAATGAGCGGCTGGAGATTGGACAGGAACTCCTGGCTGTAGCGCCGCCCCCGCGTGCCGGGGGGCGGGTTCTCCGGCGTGTACTTGCCGGTCAGCGTACCCATCCCCAACGGGCTGTAGGCAATCAGCGTGATGCCTAGCTCGCGGCACACGTCGCTCAGGCCGCTGCGCTCCGGCTGGCGGTGGACCAGGCTGTACTGCACCTGGTTGGAGGCCAGCGGTACGCCCCGCCGGGCCAGCGCCTCGTGCGCCTGCCGTGTCTGCTCGACGTTGTAATTGGACACGCCAACCGTTTGGGTCAGCCCGGCTTCGACGGCGTCGGCCAGGCCATTCATCAGCGTATTGGTGGCAACCAGCGGCGTGGGCCAGTGGATCTGGTACAGGTCCACCTGCGCGACGCCCAGGCGCGCAAGGCTCCTGCGCAGCGCCCTGACCACCGTCCCCCTGCCCAGCCGCCATGGGAACGGGAAAAACTTGGTGGCAATGACGACCTTCGCCCCTGCCGCGCGGACGTTCTCGCCCAGGATCGTCTCAGAGCGCCCCATGCCATACATTTCGGCGGTGTCGAAGAACGTGATGCCGGCCTCGATGCTGATGTGGAACGCCTCATGCAGGTCGGAGTCGGCGTAGTCGCCGCTGCCGTAGCCCCAGACCATGCGGTCGCCCCACGCCCACGTTCCAATACCGAGCGGGCTGATGGCCGGTCCGGCGGGTCCAAGCTGAAGAGTACTTGTCGCTGGCTGATCAGGCATCATTTATCTCGCTGGATGCTGCGACAGTAGAAGTCGCCTCACCGCTGCGCAGGCAAATCGCCCGCATAGGCCGGGTAAATACCCGGCTTCGCGCCGATCTTCGTTTTGCAGCAGCGCGCTGTTTTCCGGTTTAGGTGTGAGCCACATGGCGATTATTAAGGGTGATCCGGCCAATGCCGGTACAGGTTTGCGAATCAGAGCCCAGGCGAAAGCCGATCATGAATGACATGAACTCCCGCGCAAGTCGCAGGGCAATCGGCGAAGAATTATTGTGTGCATTCGCACGGTCAGTGGAAGTTCCGCACGGCAGGTGAGCCGGAGCCTTTGGCACGGACGCCTGGAACATCTCTGAGTTTATGCAGGCTAAACGGGAATGTCAAACTTGTTCTGAGTATAGCATTGCGATCACAGTACGTCAATTGCCGAAGTTGGGCCAATCCGGCGTCAAAAAGCGCACTACCCACCGCGTGCGGGAAACGCAGTGGGTAGCTCGTGCAGGTACATCCAACAATCGCATCACGCAAACACACACAACCTGGATGACCTCAATCTCTCTGACGGTCTTACCCCTCACCTGGTACCAATCATCTGGACATGGTGTCAGAGAACGCGCTTGAAAGCAGCCCTGCCACACCTCAACCAGTACATCCCCGTCACATACCAACGAAAAGTGTCTCGACTGCTCCTCAAGCTTATGATAATTATATCGAGCGATTATCTCCACATTCAATAGGTCTCCTTTCCTAAGTGTTCGACCGACAAATACGCTGGGGTGAATGTTCGTTGACACCGCAGCGTGCTGCCCTATGGTATACTTGCGCCAGCATTCTCGATACACCACATGGAGCAGCCTCCTGATGATCATCCTGGCGCTTCCTGCTTACAACGAGGAGGCGGCGCTTCCGCCGCTGCTGGACGCCATCGCCGCCGTCTGCGGATCTGACCTGCCCGACCTGCGTGTCATCGTCGTCGACGATGGCAGCGGCGACCGCACCGCCGACGTAGTGCGCGCGTTCGCCGCGCAGCACCCCTGGCTGCGGCTGGTCCAGCACGAGCGTAACAAGGGGCTCAGCCAGGCCATCCAGACCGGCTTCAAAGCCGCGCTGGAGGAAACCCGGCCCGGCGATGTGATCGTCACGTCTGACGCCGACAACACCCAGCCGCCCGGCACGATCCCCGCCATGCTGCGCCGCCTGAACGAGGGCTGCGACGTGGTGATCGCGTCGCGCTTCCGCCCCAGCGCGAAGGTGTATGGTGTCCCACCGCTGCGGCGGCTGTACAGCCGCGTGATGGGCCTTCTGTTCCAGGTATTCTTCCCAATCCGCGGCGTGCGCGATTACTCGTGCGGGTTCCGCGCTTACCGTGAGGAAACCCTGCGGCGGGCCCACGAGCATTACGGCGAGGCCTTCATCACCGAGCAAGGCTTTGCCTGCATGGTTGAGATCCTGTTCCAACTCAACGCGCTGGGCGGCGTGACGTTCGGCGAGGTGCCGTTTATCCTGCACTACGACTACAAGCCGACTGAAACCAAGATGAAGGTCGGCAAGACCATCAGCGACACGCTGGGCGTCGCGTGGCGGCACCGTATCAAGCGCCGCCGCAGCACCTAGCCCGGAGACAGTCATGACACAGCCATTGGACGCTATCCTGATCGGCGCGGGCAATCGCGGCGCGGAAGTGTACGCGCGGTGGGCGCTTGACCATCCCGACCAATTGAAGATCGTCGCCGTTGCCGAGCCGCTGTCGGTACGCTGCAAGCGGGTTGCCGCGCAGCACAGCATCCCACCGGAGCGGCAGTTTACCGGCTGGGAGGACCTGCTCGCCCGCCCGCAATTGGCCCGCGCGGCAATTGTCACCACGCAGGACCAGATGCACACGCGCCCGGCCATCGCCGCGCTGGAGGCAGGCTACGACGTACTGCTCGAAAAGCCGATGGCTCACCGCCTCGATGAGTGTGTGGCGCTGGTCCACACCGCCGAGCGCACCGGGCGGCTGCTCCAGATCTGCCACGTTATGCGCTATGTTGACTTCTTTCAGCGGCTGTATGAGGTAGTGCAGTCGGGGCGGTTGGGGCAGATCATCACCGTCTCGCATCGCGAGAACGTATCGTCGTGGCACATGGCGCACAGCTTCGTGCGTGGCAACTGGCGCAGCAAAGAGGCATCCAGCCCGATGATCCTCGCCAAGTGCTGCCACGACCTCGACATGCTGGTCTGGGTGCTGGGTCGCAAACCCGTCCGGCTCAGCTCGACCGGATCGCTGCTGCACTTCCGGCCAGAGAACGCCCCCGACGGCGCGCCGGATCGCTGCACCGACGGCTGCCCGGCGGCGGACACCTGCCCATTCTACGCGCCCGCGCTGTACCTTGATCTCAAACCCATTAACTTCGCGCTGAGCAACGCGCAGAGCCCGCTGCACCGCACCGCCGGCAGGCTGGCGCTCGGCACGCCGGGCCTGTTGAACGCCGCCGCGCGGATCATTCCACCCTTCCGCCATCTCACTGATTACGATGGCTGGCCGCGCTCGGTGATCAGCGACACACCCGCCAACGCCGCCAGCCTGCACCGCGCGCTGGAGGAAGGGCCGTACGGGCGCTGCGTCTATCGCTGCGATAACGACGTGGTCGATCACCAGATTGTGCTGATGGAATTCGAGGGTGGTATCTCGGTGTCGCACACGATGCACGGCCATTCGTTCGAGGAGGGGCGCACCATCCGCATCGACGGCTCGCAGGCGACGCTGCTGGGCAAGTTCAGCTTCAACCACACCTTCATCGATATCCGCGATCACCGCAGCTTTGCCGCCGAGCGCGTCGACCTGCCCAACGAGATCGAGCTGGGCGGGCACGGCGGCGGCGACGCACGCCTGATGCAGGCTTTCGTCGCCGCGCTGCGCGATGGCCAGCAGACGCCGGCGACGACCGCCCGCGCTTCGCTGGAAAGCCACCTGATGGCCTTCGCTGCCGAACAGGCCCGCCTCGACGGCACGGTGATCGACATGCCCACCTACCGCGCGCAGGCCGAAAAACTGGGGGCAGGCTGATGAGGGTGCTGGTCGCGACGCGCAACCCCGGCAAGATGAAAGAGTACGCCGAACTGCTGGGCGACGGCGCGCCCGGCGGCGAGCCCGTTGAATGGGTGTCGCTTGCTGACCTCGGCATCGAGGACGAGGTCGAGGAAACGGGCAGCACTTTCGAGGAGAACGCGCGGCTTAAGGCGGTGGCCTATGCTGCCGCCAGTGGTCTGCTGACGCTGGCCGACGACTCCGGGCTGGAGGTCGAGGCGTTGGACGGCGCGCCGGGTGTCTATTCGGCGCGCTATGCCGGGCCAGGGGCCAGCGATTCAGATCGCTACCGCAAGCTGCTGGCCGCGCTGGAGGGAGTCCCGGTGCAGGATCGTGCCGCGCGCTTTATGTGCGCAGTCGCGATCTGCACGCCCGAAGGCGACATCTATACGGCAGAGGGAGAGTGCCGGGGGCGGATCGCCTTTGAGCCACACGGCTCGAACGGCTTTGGCTACGACCCGGTCTTCTACATCAGCGGCCTGCACATGACGATGGCTGAGGCCGAGCCGGAGATCAGAGAATCGCATCAGCCACCGGGCAATGGCGCTGGTAGCCATCAGGCCGGTGCTGGCCGACCTTATCTCGAGGCAGTCAGCGAACGATCAATCGTCCTCTTCGAAAGATTGACCCTGCGCGAAGCCCATCCCCTGAATGAAGCCGCGCGCCCGCTCGGTCAGCGGGTAGGCTGATTCCAGATAGGCCCAGAACTCGGCGCTGTGGTTGGGGTAAACCCGGTGCGCCAGCTCGTGCGCAATCACGTAGTCGACCACCCACTGCGGCCAGTCCTTGATGCGCTCGCTGATGCGGATATGGCCGTCGGTTACGCCGCCGCTGGTGCAGCTTCCCAGCCGGTGCTGCATGTTGCCCACCCAACGGATCGCGCCCCAGCGGATTGCGCCGCTGAAGTGCTTGTCGTTGATCGCCTCGGCCCGCTGCTGTAGATCGTCGTCGGTGCGGCCTGTGGCGCGCTTGCGCCGCCGCGCAAGCTGCTTCGAAACGTTCTCCAGCAGCCGGTCGACCTGTTTGCCGGGCGTGCGATGCGGCACGCGCAGCAGGATGATGCCATCCGGTTCGCGCACCCAGCGCGCCGACTTTTTCAGCCGCCGGTCGCGCCGGATGACGACCATCACTTCGCCGCCCTGCCCATCCGGGATGCTGCGCTGCTCGTCAGGCATCGCCGAAAGTCCGCCCCAGCCAGCCGCCCAGGATATCAGCCAGCGCGCCGGGGAACTCAGAGGGCAGCATGTGCCCCGCCCCTTCGACGATCACCAACTCTGCGCCGGGGATGTTCGCCGCCAGGTACTCCGAGTACTTGAGCGGCGTCATCTGATCGTGGTCGCCACACACTACCAGCGCCGGCGCGGCGATCCCCCCCAGCCGGTCCGTCACGTCGAACACGTTGCAGGCCGCGTAGTCGCGCTGCGCCACGAGCGGCGGATCTCTTTGAGCGCCCGGCGGCCCACACGCCGCAGGTCGTCGCCTGCCGAAGGACCGTAAGCGTAGGTGTTCACGAAGTCCGCCACGGCGTCAAGGTTGCCGGGCAGGTTATCGAGGATCTGCGGCGCGACCCGCAGCCGTGCGCCGGTCGAGACCAGCGCCAGCCCTGCCACGCGCTGTGGCGCGTCGAGCGCCAGCATCTGCGCGACTGCGCCGCCCATCGAGTGCCCCACCGCAACAAAGCGCTCCACAGCTACCGCGTCCATCAACGCCAGTAGGTTGGCGGCGTAGCCAATCACCGTATCGCAGCCCTCGCCGCCCGATTTGCCGTGGCCGGGCAGGTCCGGTGCAATCGTGCGCACGCCGGGCAGGCGGCGCACCTGCGGTGGCCAGTGGACATGCTGCCCACCCGCCCCGTGGATCAGCAGCACCGGCGGTGCGGATGCGCCGGATGAGCGATACTCGAAGTAGAAGAGGGGATTTCCCCCACCTCGACGATGGGCACGGTCGTGCCTCCCTTCTCAGTCAGCCGCCGGGACTGGCTCACCGCCACCTTCAAGTGGCACGGCGGGCAGCCTGAACTTGACCCACATGATCGGCATCATGATCAGCATCGCAGCCAGCGGCACGAAGAACGGCGTCAGCGGTGTGAACGCCTCCCACAGCCGCGCGCCGATCCACGGCGCGGGCAGCGAGATGATCCCTACGCTGGTCGAGAACAGGCCAAACGCCACGCCGCGCATCTTCTCCGGCACGGCTTTCGAGATCAGCGCGTCGTAGGCCGGGATCATCAGCCCGCTGCCCGCACCGATGATGGCCCATGCCACTGCGAACGCTATGAACGAGCCAGACACTAAGAACAGCGCCCAACCGGCGGCGATCACCGCGAACCCACCGACGATGCCCACCCGCTCGCCGAACCGGTCCGACACCCAGCCGGACAGGCTCAGCACTGCCATCGTCGCCACGCCGGAAATCGACGTCAGCCAGCCGATCTGCACCAGGTTGATACCCATCAGGTTTTCCAGATACAGCGGCATCGAGCTGCTGGGTCATACCGAAGGCCGTGTCGCGGATGCCATCCGAAACAAAGATCCACGTGATCACGCCGCCCGCCGCCAACATCCCGGCCATCGACAGCAGGCTGGTTTTGAGCGCGCCCAGCGTCGGCGCTTCGCGTGGGGTGGTCGCCTGCCGCCGGGCATGGCGGGCCATCAGAATACGGATGACCGCTGCCGTTCCATACATTCCCCCGGCGACCAGGAACATCATCTTGAAGCTGATGTCCTGCGCTAGGTAGGCGCCAATCGGTGGCCCGATGATGCCTACCACCGAAAACATCATCTCAGACAGGCCGTACACCCGCCCGCGCGTTTCCTCCGTCGAAAGCTCGGCGATGAACGCCTGGAAGCTCGGCCCAACAAATGAGAACGCCATCGCGTTGCCAATGGTGGCGATCAGCAGCCACTGCCACGACGGCGCGACGATAAAGACCACGTAGCCCAGCACGCCGCCCATGCTGCCGATGGCAATCGCTTCCAGCCGCCCGATGTGATCCGACAGCCAGCCGCCGAAAATCTGGAACAGCAGCGGCGCAACCGCGCCCAGCGTGAAGTACAGCCCGACCTGCTCGACGCCTGCGCCCAGGTTCTGCAAATACAGCGGCAGCAGCGGGCGGTACATACTGCCGGCGATATTCGCCAGGATCATGGTGCCCATGAACAGCCACAGGATCGGCGGGATGAGAGACTTGCGGGTCTCGTGCATGTGGTTTCCCGGTGATGCTTGGCCGCAGCGGAGCGCCCGCCCGGCAGGGAGCATTATACCGCAAACAAAAAGCCCGGCGTTGCTGCGCCGGGCTTGTGCTTCTATACGATGGCGTCAGTCGCCTGCGGTGGCGGCAGCAGCCTCGAATTCGTCCTCGTGCTCTTCCAGCCAGCGCGTCACGGCGATGCCGGCGGCGCTGCCCTGCCCGACGGAGGTAGCAACCTGCCGCCAGATCAAGTCCTGAATTTCGCCGGCGGCGAACACGCCCGGCACGTTCGTCATCTGGTGGTCGTTGGTGATCAGGTAGCCGTGATCGTCCATCTCAAGCTGGCCGTCGAACATTCCGCTGTTGGGAGTGTGGCCGATGAAGATAAACACGCCGTCGGTGTCTAGCGTCTGCTTCTCGCCGGTCTTCACGTTGGTCGCCTTGACGCCCTTGACGGTCCCCTCGCCGACGATCTCGTCGACGACCGTATCCCAGATGTACGAGAGCTTCTCGTTCTTATCGGCCCGCTGCTGCAGGACGTAGCCGGCACGCAGCGAGTCACGGCGATGGATGATGCGCACGTGGGTAGCGAACTTGGTCAGGAACAGCCCTTCCTCCAGCGCGCTGTCACCGCCGCCCACCACCACGATATCCTTGCCCCTGAAGAAGAAGCCGTCGCAGGTGCCGCAGTAGCTGACGCCGCGCCCAGTGAATTCCTGCTCGCCGGGCACGCCCAGCTTGCGGGCCGACGCCCCGGTGGTGATGATCACCGACCATGCCTGGTAGGTCTTGCTGGATGTCTTGACGGTGAAGGGCGGGCCGCTGGTGAAATCAACCTCTGTCACCAGGTCGTATTCGATCCGCGCGCCAAAGCGCTCCGCCTGCTTCTGGAACAGCTCAACAAGCTGCGGCCCTTCCAGCCCCTCCGGGAAACCGGGGTAATTCTCAACCTCGCTGGTGATCGACACCTGCCCGCCAATCTGATCACCGGCAATAACCAGCGGATTCAGGTTGGCGCGGGCTGTGTACAGCGCCGCCGTTAGTCCCGCCGGACCAGAGCCAATGATAATGACCTTCTCTTGCTGCATGAAAGTTTCCTCCGCTATGTATCGCCCTCTTGACGTTCTGTTAGATGACGCTACATCTCATTTCGTTCCAACGAATTGTCAGATTGCCCCTCAAGAATGGCGATCAGTGCCTTGAGTTCGTATTCACAGCAGCGGCACTGCTCCAGGTGATGCTTGACCTGCGGCAGCACAGCCGCCGGGTCTTCACCCGCTTGCAGCATCTCGACGTACTGGTCGATATGCTCGAAGCACTCATCACACGTGATGTCTTCATCCTGCGTGGCGAAGATCGTCCGCATGATGCTGCCAAACTGCCTGATCTGATGATTACTCACGGCCACCTCCGGCCCGTTCAGCGCTCTACATCAAGGACGAGGGCGCTAGCCTGTATCTTACTTACTTTCATTCGAAAAGGTCAAGGATATAGTCGAGCGTCAACCCCTGCTCTTCCATATAGCGTTTGAGCTTCATGCGAGCGTCGTGCACCAGCTTGTACAGCGCGTTGCGGTTGGTATGCATCTGCCGCGCGATCTCCTCGACCGGGACGCCGTCGATAGTATAGGCGACCAGCGCCGTGCGCTGCCGTTCGGTGAGGGCGTTGCTGAGCGCGTCGTCGATGATCGCCAGCACCTCACGCCGCTCGGCGTAGTTCTCAGGCGGTGGCGCGCCCTCCGGCGAGATCGCCAGCGACGTGATCGCCGGCATCGTCTCGCCGTCGGCGGTCAGGTGTTCGAGCGAATAATCCTTGTAGCGCGCGCGCCGCAGTTCGCTGATGGCAACCCGCGTGGCGATCTTGGTCGCCCAGGTGATAAACTGGCTCTCACCGCGAAACGAGTCCAGGTTGTCCAGAATCTTGAGCAGCGCATCCTGCGCGAAGTCCTGCGCCATCTGCTCAAGCACGTCGAGGGTATAGTCGCTCAGGTCACTGCGGTCGTTTCTCAGGTAATAGAAGACCCCGCGCTCAAGGCGCTGCCGCAGATCATTCAGCGCCTCTGCTCGCCGCGTATCTCCCCCGGCAGGGTCGGCAGCCAGGTCGGCAATCCATTCGTCATTGGTCCGTTCCGTCATGGGCCTCTCTTCTTGCAGGGCATGGTCCGGGTAGCGCCGCTGCGGAGCGCCATCGTGAAAGCAGGTACAGTATAAGGGTAGCAAACATGATCAACGCCAGCAAGAGACAGATGGCATATTCCCGCGCTGTTAGAAGTTCGCAAGAAATGCCCCGTCTGGCCGGGAAAGCGCGCCGGACCATGTTATAATGCGCTATTGTAACACTACACACAAATAGCTCGCCTCTGCATCCTCTCAAGTCTGCATATAAGGAGAACAGTTTCATGAAGTATCGTCATCTGGGCAACTCCGGCACACAGGTGAGCGAGTTGAGCCTTGGCGGCTGGCTGACCTTTGGTGCCAGCGTGAAGGAGCGGCAAACGGCCAAAGACATCATCACCAGGGCCTATGACAGCGGCATCAACTTCTTCGACATCGCCGACATCTACGCGCGCGGCGAGTCCGAAAAGATGATGGGCGAAGTGCTGGCGCAGTTCCCGCGGACCTCGCTGGTCATCTCCTCGAAGCTGTTCTGGGAAATGAGCGACGATGTCAACGACCAGGGGCTTTCGCGCAAGCACATCATGGAGTCAATTGACAAATCACTCAAGCGCATCGGCACCGACTATCTCGACATCTACTTCTGCCATCGCTGGGATGAGCATACGCCGCTGCTGGAAACGGTCCGCGCGATGGACGACCTGATCCACCAGGGGAAGATCCTGTACTGGGCGACAAGTCAATGGTCTGGCGAGCAGATCGCACAGGCCAACCAGATCGCCGAGAAATACAACCTGTACCCGCCACAGGTCGAGCAGCCGCAATACAACATGCGTGTCCGCAGCCGCTTCGAGCAGGAGATCATGCCCACGGCGCAGAAATACGGCATGGGGCTCGTCACCTGGAGCCCGCTGTCCAGCGGGTTACTGACCGGCAAGTACGACGACGGCGTCCCCGCCGAACTCGCGCCTGGCAACTGTCGACTGGCTGCGTGAAGACCTGCTGGATGATGCGGTGATCGACAAGGTCAAGCAGCTCAAGCCTATCGCCGACGACCTGGGCATCAGCCGTGCACAGCTTGCCATCGCCTGGGCGCTGCGCCAGGAGCCCATCAGCAGCGTCATCACCGGCGCGACAAAGGTCTCGCAGCTTGAGGGCAACCTGAAAGCCGCCGAGGTAGGCCTGAGCGACGACGTGCTCAAGGCTATTGACCTAATTTTCGAACCGCAGTCGGCTCCAGCCGCGTAGCGCGCAGGATACTCCGACGTGCCTTCGTTGAAGGTCAACGATCTCGATATGCACTACATGGAGCGCGGCAACGGTCCGACCGTCGTCGCGCTCCATGCTGCCACGTCCAGCGGCCTAGAGATGGGCTGGCTGGTGCAGGCCATCGTCCACGAGGATTCGCCACCGTCACGCCTGATCTGCGTGGGCACGGCAGCACGACCAACCCCGCGCCGGACCTGCACCTCACGCGGCTGGTCGACGACGTGCTGGAATTCGTATACCGGCTGGGGCGCAGCCCGGTGCACGGCATGGGTTACAGCCTCGGCGGGGCGGTGGCGCTATACGCCGCGCAGCGTCAGCCCGACCTGTTCCGCTCACTGGTGCTGCTGGGCACCAGCTTCCACGCGCCCACGCAGGAGCGCCTTACGCGCGTTCTGGGGCCGGTTGACGAGCGGCCCGACATCCAGCAGCAGATATTCGACCCAGAGACCGGCGTGGTGGTCGGCTGGGACAGGCCACCACGCGCCTTCGCGGGAGTCGTGTGCCCCACGCTGATCATCTCCGGCGACCGCGACGAGTTCAACGACCCCGAAGACCAGCTTGCGCTGTATCGCGCCCTGCCGCACGCCGAAGTGCTGATCATCCCGCGCGCCGACCACCTGGGGCTGGTTCGGCACCCGATGGTGTTCCGCGCGCTGCTCGACTTCTACGGGCGTGTCCCGCGCTGACGGCTGTTCGATAGTCCGACCGGCCTAATTTACTTGACAGAACCGCTCCGATTCACGACACTAATATTAGCCTGCCGTCTAATCAACAGGTGTCTAATCATTACCGGGGGTCGCCGCGATCCGCCGGCGTGTCGGAGGGACGTTCGTTCAGGAGGGAGAGCGAAATGACCAGCGATCAAGCGTTGACGTTTTCTCGGACTCTCGCAGTGCCGCCCGAATACGTATATCGCGCCTTCACTAACGCCACTGTGCTGCGTGAGTGGCTGTGTGATGGGGCTATCGCCAATGCGCGCGAAGGCGGCAGCTACCATCTGTGGTGGAATGACGGCTACTACGCCACCGGCGCGTATAGCCAGCTTGAGGCGAACAAGACAGCCACCTTTAGCTGGCAGGGAAAGGACGAGCCGCCAGACTCAGGTATGTGTCAGCCTCGCCGAGAAAGACGGCGGCACGCAGCTGACCCTCACCCAAGATGGCGAGGGCGAGCAGTGGGCGTCCACGCGCGAGGGGTATCAGCGGGATTGGGAAAACAGCCTTGAGAATCTGCAATCCGTGCTGGAAACCAGCATCGACCTGCGCCAGGCGCGCCGCCCGATGCTGGGCATTCTGATCGGGTCAAACATCGATGCCGCTGAGGCGAAGAAGCGCGGCCTGCCTATCAAAGGCGGCGCAGAACTGGCCGGCGTGATCGACGGCATGGGGGCCAAGGCCGCCGGATTGCAGACAGGCGACATCGTCGTCCAGATGGGCGAAACGCCCGTTGAGGAATTCAGGT
Source organism: uncultured Chloroflexia bacterium (assembly GCA_963787375.1). GTDB lineage: Bacteria > Chloroflexota > Anaerolineae > Aggregatilineales > UBA3940 > CAWBCR01. The sequence continues at coordinate 224,079 of CAWBCR010000011.1, forward strand.
CGTTTGGGACAGCGCTCAGCGGGCGGCGGGCCGGGGATGTGGTCGAGGTAACTTACTACCGGGGCAGCGAGAAGCGCACGGCCCAGATGGCGCTGTCCCATCGCCTCATGCCCGACGTCCCTGCCAGCGGCAAGGAGCTGGCCGCGCAGATGGAGAAGATCTTCGCCGACCTCGACGCCGAACTTGACGGGGTATTGCAGGGCGTGACGGATGAGGAAGCGTCGCACAATCCGGCGCCGGGCGAGTGGAACGTCAAGCAGGTGGTGTCGCACCTCATCCATTCCGAGCGCGACACTGCTACCTATATCGGTACGCCTTATTGAGGGCGACGAGTGGATCGGCGGGGCGGGCAACAACGACGCGCGCATCAACGCGCTGATTGCCACCTTCCCCACGCTGCCTGCGCTACTGGCCGAGCTGCGTCGCAGCCACGCCGAGATCGTTGCCATGCTGGCCGGCCTGCCGGATGAATTTGTCGCGCGCAAGGGCAGCTACGTGCGCATGGGGCAGGGATTGCTCCAGACAGCTTTCCACCCACAGGCTCACTACGATCAGATTCGCATCGCGCTCGAAGCGGCCCGCAAATAACCTCTGCCGCAAAAATACGGGGCGCGGTCATACAGGCCACGCCCCGTATTGATTTCCGCCGTGTGCGCTACTCGATATGCTTGCGGTAGACGCGATGTCGCTTGTAGACGTTGAGCGGCACGATCTCCTGCAGGTCGGCCAGCATGCGCCAGTTAAACTCCTGCACCTGCGTGAGGTCGGCGTAATCGTACTGTTTGTTGTCCAGCAGCGACTTGATCATCTCGTCGTACAGGATGGCGTTCGCGCCGGTACCCTGGTAGTCGGGCAGGATGGCGTTGCCGTTGATGTTGAGCCACTTCGTGCGCTTCTGCTCGCGCAGCAGCGCGATCCAGCCGAAGGGCCACATCTCGCCCCGCGTGCGCCGGATCGCTGCCGAAATGTCGGGGAAGGCAAACTGAAAGCCGATCAGCGCGTCGTCTTTGAAGATCAGCTTCATCAGCGGCGGGTCGGAGATCAGGATCAGCTTGTCGACCACCGCCTCAAGCTCCTCGTCGGGAATCGGCGTGTAGGCCCACACCGTCACGAAAGCTGCGTTGTAGGCCGTCTGGATCTTCTTGGCGTAGGCGCGGATCTGCCGCTTGGTCCTGAATACCGGCACGCGGAAATTGCGCCGCTCGCGGATTCGGTCGGCGATGTGCCGCAGGCGTTCCGGGTATTCGAAGCTCTGCCGGTCGATGTACGCCGAGAGGTAGTCGACCTCCTTCTCCAGACCGCCGATCTGCTCCCACTGGCGCGGGTAATAGGGCAGTGTGTAGGGGATGCCCAGCGCGGGAAGGTGTTCGAAGCCCTCGACCAGCAGCCCCAGCCCATCACCGGTCAGGAAGCCTTTGGGGCCCACCAGCCGCGTCAGCCCGCGCGCTTTTGCCCAGCCTTCCACCGCCTCGAATAGCAGGCGAGCCACCTCGTCGTCGTCGTCGGCCTCGTACAGGTACAGCAGCGCGTCCTTCTTACCGCGATAGTCGTTGTGCGGGCGATGCTCCAGCACGGCGATCCGCCCGACAGCCTTCCCGGCGTCGTCGCGAACCAGGAAAAAGGCAGCGTCCGAGTGGCGGTAGAAGGCAAAGCCGGGCTTGAAGCGCTCCCGCTCGCCAGGCATCAGCGGCGGCACCCATTGCGGGGTGTCTTTGTAGAGGTCGAAGGGCAGATCGAGGAAGGCACGTACATCGCGCCGGTTGTGGTGGTCGACTTGGGTGAGGTGCATCTGTGTTTGTCCGGGTGGAATCTACTCTGCCTCGTCGATGCCGGGTATCCAGACCTCGACGCCGGTGTCCTTGTGAACCTCCTCGGCGAACGATTGCAGCTCGGCAACCTTGAAGGCGCTCTCCTCGCCGCCTGGCATGCCCAGGATGATCAGCGACACATTCTGCTCTTTGACGGTGGCGCGCAGCTCTTCGCCGAAATGCCCGTGGCGGATGATGTAGTCCGCTTTGACCGCCTGTTTCTCGGCGCGCTCGACGGCCATTGCCATCAGGAAGTGGGCCATCTTTTCCATCTCGCTCGTCACCACGTCTGACCGCAGCGCGTAGTCGGCGTGGGCCAGGAACTCCACATCAACGACGAAAAAGAAAAACAGCTCGTCGCCGCCTTCTTTCGCGCGCTGAATGGCAGCGTTCTGGTTGCGGATACTCGCCTCGCCGCCGCGGGTCGCGCACAGGATCTTGCCCATGAGGCTACTCCCTAAAATCTTATGAACAGCCAGATACAGCCGATTGTGACGGTAACCAGCACAGAAGGCAAGCCGACCTTCAGGAACGTCTTGAAGCTGATCGGGTAGCCGGCCCGCTCGGCGATGCCCGCCGTCACCAGGTTGGGCGATGAGCCGATCAGCGAAGAGTTGCCGCCCATCGCCGCGCCAACCGACAGGCCGTAGAACAGCACCATGTTGTCCGCGCCGGGGATCGTGCGCGTCAGGTAGTTAACGACCGGCAGCATCGCCGCTGCAAATGGGATGTTGTCGACCACACCAGACAGAAACGCCCCCATCCATACCACCGCCAGGACTGCGATCGCCAGCTTGCCGCCAACCGCCTGCCCGATCCCGGTGGCGATCAGCGCGATCAGCCCGACCTCCTGCACCGCCCCGATCACCATGAACAGCCCGATGAAGAACATGAGTGTCGTCCAGTCGACGACTGTCATCATCTGCTCGATGTCGGGATGCACCCAGATCAGCATTGCCACCGCGCCGATGATGGCCGACACGGCAGGCGTCAGGTGGATCAATTCGCCAAACACGAACAGCGCCAGCAGCGAGACGAACACGATCCCCGCCTTGCGTAGCTTGGCCCGGTCGGGGATCTGCGCGTTCTGCTGAAGCTGCTTGAGCAGCGCCGGCGACAGCCCCTTGCCCGTCTTGGCGAACTCCTTGCGATGGCGCAGCAGCGTGTAGCCAATCAGCCCGGCCTCGGCCAGCAGCACGCCGGGCGTCAGATGCACCAGGAAATCGTTGAAGCCCAGCCCGGCATAGGAGCCGATCAGGATGTTGGTCGGCGTGCCGATCAGTGTGCTGATCCCTCCCACATTGGAAGCCAGCACTTCAGGGATCAGCAGCGACAGCGGATTGATGCCCACCGCCAGCGCGATCTGGAGCGTGATGGGAGCCATCAGCAGCATGGTCGTCACATTGTCCAGCAGCGCAGAGGCCAGCGACGTAATCAGCATCAGGATCACGACCAGCAGCCAGGTGCGCCCGCGTGACAGCTTATAGGCCTGGTAGGCCAGCCATTGAAAGATGCCCGTCGCCTCGATCACGCCGATGACGATCATCATGCCCATCAGCAGGAAGATCACGTCGAAGTCGACATATTGCAGCGCCTGATCGAAGTTGAAAATATACAGCGACGGCGTGATCGTCCCGCCGACCAGGCTCACGCTGAAGATGATCGCCACTGCCAGCAGCGCAGCCAGCGTCTTTTGCAGCCGCTCGGTGGCGATGATGGCCAGCATGAAAACGAACGTCGCCGCCGTGATCCAGAAGCTCGCCGCAAAGCGCCGCTTCAGCACGATGTCGTCGAGCACCAGCGAGCTGTGCTCCTGAAGGACCTGAAGCTCCTGTGGCGTGGGCGTCCATGAGATCGGGGCGAAGTGCGGGCGCTGGATGTCAACGCGCGCCTGCACGACGGTGGTATTTCCCGGCAGCGGCAGCAGGTAACTGCCATCGGGCTGGCTGGTTGTCTCGGAGGCCGGCTGCGTCTCGCCATTCAGGTACAGGCTCAGGTCGGCCCCGGTGACCGGTGTCCCCTGCTCGTCGAGCAGCCGCCCGGCGATGGCTCGATCGGCGGCCTGCGCGGGCGGCACGGCATGCAGCCGTGCCGCTGCCCACATCGCGACGATGGCCAGCAGGCACAGCCACGGCAGCGCCCGACGCATCAGGTGGGGGTATTTGCCTGGCAAGGCAGTGTCAGGATGCACGCGGTTTTCGCTTTCTTGCCCTGTGGATCGAAGCAGTGGTTGGCCTGACGCCGCTCGCGCTCAGTGTACCGGACGGAGTCGCGATGTGCAAGGTTTTCCGGCCCCCAAAGAAAAGGGGGCACAGGTTGGCCGTGCCCATTCGCATCAACTTAAGGGAAAAATGACGAAAAGGAAGTCCTCCGGGAAGATAAGGGTTGGAACACCAAACAACCCGAAGGGACTTCCCGATGAGCACTGTAGCACGAACAGCCCGGACTATGCAATATGTGCTGGGAGAAGCGGCGGATGAGGCCGCGCGGATAACGGGCTTCGTGAAACGAAAACGCAAGCTGGATGGGGCGAGTTTCGTTCAGACGACTGTCTTTGGCTGGTTAGGGAATGGTCAGGCCAGCAGCAGCGAACTCAATCAGGCGGCGGCGGCGGTGGGTGTGAACATCAGCCCTCAGGGGCTGACGAAGCGATTTACTGCAGAAGCGGCTGCCTGTCTGCGTCAGGTGCTGGAAACAGCCGTAGGGCAGGTGGTTGAGGCTGAACCGGTGGCGCTCAGCCTGCTAGAACGGTTCAACGGGGTGTACTTGCTGGACAGCAGCACCGTGGAACTACCGGACAGCCTGGCAACGCTGTGGTCAGGCTGTGGCGGGAGTAAGGGAGCCTCGTCAGCCGTCAAGGTCCAGGTTGATTTGAACTACAGCAATGGGGCCTTACATCGACTGTGGCTGCAGGCCGGGCGGGAGCATGACCAGTGTCGGCAAGCACAGGCAATTGAACTGCCCGGCGGCGCCTTGCGGATAGCTGACCTGGGGTACTTCAAACTGGATACGCTGACCGCGCACAGCCAGCGGGGGGTATTCTGGCTATCCCGCTTGCAGGCGGGCACGACGGTTCATGATGAAGCGGGGCAGGCACTCGATTTGGGCAAATGGTTGAACCAGCAAGGGTCCACCCTTGATTGCCCGATTCGGCTGGGGAGTAAACACCAACTTGCCTGCCGCCTGCTGGCGGTGCGGGTGCCAACTGAGGTAGCTGCCCAGCGTCGACGCAAGCTGAAGCGCACAGCCCAGAAGAAAGGCCAAACCCCGAGTGCCTCCCGGCTGGCTCTGGCAGACTGGACCCTGCTGATCACCAATGCCCCCATTGCCCTTCTGACCCTAAACGACGCGCTCGCCCTCTATCGGGTTCGCTGGCAGATTGAACTGTTGTTCAAGTTCTGGAAGACGGGCGGGGGTCTCGACACCTCACGCAGCCACAACCCGTGGCGCATCTTGTGTGAATTCTATGCCAAGCTCATTGCCATGGTGGTGCAGCACTGGTTGTTTCTGGTCAGTTTCTGGTCTTATCCCAATCGCAGCCTGACCAAAGCTGCGCGCACCGTTCAGCAGCACGCCCTTCATCTGGCAGCAACCTGCTCGAAGAGTTGGCGCTGTTTGGCCCAAGCCATTGACAGCATTGATAGATGCCTGGCCGCTGGCTGTCGCATCAACTCTCGCCGCGCTCACCCTAACACCTATCAATGCTTGCTTGCTGGCTCCGAAAATGCTTAAGTTGATGCGAATGGGCGCTCGACGCGCTCGCCCCTCCGGGATTCGTCAGGTCAGTAGGGCTACTTATCATTGAGCGCCACGAGGCCCGGCAGCGCCTTGCCTTCGAGCATTTCCAGGCTCGCGCCGCCGCCGGTGCTGACGTGCGTCACTTTGTCGGCGAGGCCGGCCTTGTTGATGGCAGAGGCCGAGTCGCCGCCGCCGATGATCGTCACTGCACCGTGGCCGGTACGCCCAGCGACCGCCTGCGCGACGGCGAACGTGCCTTTGGCGAACGGCTCCATCTCAAAGACGCCCATCGGGCCGTTCCACACGACTGTCATCGCGGTGGCGAGCTGATCCTTGAACAGTTCGACCGTGTCAGGGCCGATGTCGAGGATGCGCCAGCCGTCGGGCACGCTGTCGGCGACAGGGATGGTTCGGGTCTTCGCGCCCGCGTCCATTGCATCGGCGATGACGGCGTCGACGGGCAGCTCAAGTTTTCCCCCGGCCTTCGCCAGCAGCGATTTGGCCGTGTCGAGCGCTTCGGCTTCGACCAGCGAGTCGCCCATTTTGATGCCCTGCGCGGCGAAGAACGTATTCGCCATGCCGCCGCCGATCAGGATCTTGTCGGCCCTGGTCAGCAGATTCTCGATCACGCCGATCTTGTCGGAGATCTTCGCACCGCCCATGATGGCGACGAAGGGCCGCTGCGGGTCTTCGAGTGCGGTGCCCAGGAACTCGATTTCTTTCTCCATCAGCAGACCGGCCACCGCCGGCAGGTAGCGCGCCACACCCTCGGTGCTGGAGTGCGCGCGGTGCGCCGAGCCGAACGCGTCGTTCACGTACACGTCGCCCAGCTTTGCCATCTGCTGTGCCAGGTCGAGATCGTTCTTGGTTTCGCCGGTGAGGAAGCGTGTGTTCTCCATGATGATCACGCCGCCATCGGGCAGCCTGTCAACTGCTTGCTGCGCGGCCTCGCCCACCGTCGAGTCGCAGAACGCCACGTCGACGCCCAGCTTGCTGGCCAGCACGGGCACAGTCGGCTTGAGCGAATACTGCGGGTCGGGCTCTCCTTTGGGTCGCCCCAGGTGCGACATCAGGATCACCGACTTTGGCTTCTGCGCCAGAATGGCTTTGATCGTCGGGACGGCAGCTTCGATGCGGGTATCATCCGCGACCTTGCCTTCTTTGACCGGCACGTTGAAGTCGACACGCACCAGTACCCGCTTCCCTTTCAGGTCGACGTCACGGATCGTTTTCTTATTCATATTGATTCCTCCATTTGGGGAGAGGGTAAAAGGGCGGCCCGAACATGCCCGGGCCGCCCTCGCGGAGGATCAGGTTAGAGTTGATCGGCCATCATCTTGGCCAGGTCGACGGTGCGAACGGAGTAGCCCCACTCGTTGTCGTACCAGGTGACGACCTTGGCGAAGGTGCCATCCATCACCATTGTGAACTCGGCGTCGACGATGCTGGAGCGGTCATCGCCCTTGAAATCCATGCTTACCAGCGGCTCCTCAGAGAAGCCCAGGATACCCTTCAGCGAGCCGTTGGCGGCCTTACGGAAGGCGTCGTGCAGCTCTTCGGTGGTGGTGGGCTTCTCAAGCTCGGCCACGAAGTCAACGATGGACACGGTTGGCGTCGGGACGCGCAGCGCGTAACCGTCGAATTTACCCTTCAACTCAGGGATGACGAGCGCCACCGCGCGGGCTGCGCCGGTCGTGGTCGGGATGATATTGAGGGCTGCGGCGCGCGCGCGGCGCAGGTCCTTGTGCGGCAGGTCGAGGATGTTCTGGTCGTTGGTGTAGGAGTGGATGGTGGTCATCAGGCCGCGCTTGATGCCCCAGTTGTCAAAGACAACCTTGGCCGCCGGCGCGAGACAGTTGGTGGTGCAGCTCGCGTTGGAGACGATATGGTGCTTGGCGTTATCGTACATCTTCTCGTTCACGCCCAGCACAACGGTCAGGTCTTCGCCCTTGGCCGGGGCGCTGATGATGACCTTCTTCGCGCCTGCCTCAATGTGCTTGCCCGCGCCGGCACGGTCGCGGAACACGCCCGTCGACTCGATGACGATATCGACGCCCAGCTTCTTCCAGGGCAGCGCCGCCGGGTCCTTCTCGGAGAGGGCCAGCACTTTGTCGCCGTCGATGACGAGACCGTCTTCCAGCACCTCGACTGTGCCGTCAAAACCGCCGTAGTTCGAGTCATACTTGAACAGATGGGCCATCGTCTTGAGGTTGCCCAGATCGTTAAAAGCCACCACGTCAAAGTCGTTGGGGTACTTTTCTTTCATGATCTTGAGCACCTGACGACCGATACGTCCCAGGCCGTTAATGCCGATTTTGGTTGCCATAGTCGCGTTTCTCCTTGTCTGTAACGCAGGTAATTGAATCAACGATTATACGATTTGAAAACGCAGCCGGTTCGGCGACGTCACCACCCGGACAGATCACCGCACGGCTGTAGTCTGCTTCAAGGCGAGCAGGTCGACGACAGCCTGCGCCAGCCGCTGCGAGTCATGCCGCCACGGGCGATGCTCGTCGACCAGCGGCATCGTCCGCAGGCTGGCATCCAGCCCACTGCTGCCGTTCTCATGGCTGAAGCGCACGTAGGTTGTGTTGGTGTCGACCTCCAACAGCGGGAAGATGTCGTTGGCCAGCACCACGTCAAAGATGCCCTTCCCGACGTGCCGCTCAATCGCCTTAGCGTGATCGACCACGCTGAAGCCATCCGTCTCGCCCCGCTGGGTGGCCACGTTGCAGACGTATATCTTGAGCGCGCCACTCCTGCGAACCGCCTCGGCGACGCCGTGCACCAGCAGGTTCGGCAGGATGCTGGTAAACAGGCTGCCCGGCCCCAGTACGATCACATCGGCGGCAAGGATTGCCTTCACGGCCTCCGGGTAGGCGGGCGCGTTGTCCGGCTGGAGGAATACCCGTTCGATGGTGCCCAGCGTATCGGGGATGGCCGACTTACCCGAGACGCGCCGGGCGGCGCTGTCCCGATCCTCACGCAGGTCGGCCATCAACGTGACATCGCTCAACGTCGACGGCAGGACCTGCCCGCGAATGGCCAGCACCCGGCTGCTCTCGATCAGCGCCTGCTCAAAGCTGCCGGTGATGCCGCTCATGGCCGTGATAAACAGGTTACCGAAGCTGTGGCCTTCGAGCCCGCCTTCGCCAAAGCGATACTGGAACAACTGGGTCATCAGGGCTTCGTCACGGGCGAGCGCAGCCAGGTTATTGCGGAAGTCGCCGGGGGGCAGAACACCCAAGTCCCGGCGCAGGCGGCCAGAACTGCCGCCGTCGTCGGCCACGGTTACGATGGCTGTGATGTTGGAAGTATGAGATTTGAGGCCGCGCAGCAGGATCGGCAGGCCGGTGCCGCCGCCAATGGCGACGACCTTTGGCCCGCGCTGCCGCTGCCGGTGCTCGACCATCGCGTCGATGAGCGTTCCGTTGCCGACATCCAGCGGCTCCAGAATGGCCCGGTTGATGCGCAGCATGGCCACCGTCACCAGCGCTGCGCCGATGACGAACGCCAGCCCGGCCCGCACCCACAACGACACGCCGCCGAGTGTCAGAATTGTTTCCAGCAGCGGTTGGGGATACGCTCGAAAGAAGGCCAGCAGCACAAGGGCAAAACCCAACGCGAGGGCCGTGACGCCAACGAACAGGACCCCCAACCAACGCTTGACTCCGATGCCAGGCGTCAGCCACTTGAGAAGTGTATGGGCAGGTGGAGCGTGGCGCGTCAACGGTGACTATTCCAGTCCAGTGCGACGCAGGAAACGAGCCGCCCCAGGGAGTCGGAACGGCTGGCGTCACAAGTGCCTAATTGGGTTGCAACATTATGTTACCCAGTCTTAAGCTGCCTGTCAAAGGTCTGTCGACATTTTACCGGACCGGTTACTCGCGAACAGCATGCCTAATGTGCGAGGTATTGGGCTACCCAGCCGACTGACAGCGCGCCGGCATAGGCCACCAGTATGGCCTGGATGGTCTTGCCGACGAAGGCTGCGAGCAGGAAGTGCCACCACTTCATGCGCAGCGTGCCGGCGGCGATGCCCGCCATGTCAAATACCGGGTTGGGGATGACAGCCAGCACGACGATGACCAGCAGCCCGTAGCGCTCCATCCAGCCGTGGATGCGCTCGTAGATTTTGAGGTTATCGACGACGGCGCTGCCGCCGTAGCCGGCCAGGTAACCGGACAACTCACCCAGGGCTGCGCCCGGCCCGGCAGCCAGCCCGACCAGCAGCGGGTTGAGCGTCCCGCCCAGCGCAAACACAAAGATGAGGCCCGGCACCGGCAGGATGACCGTTGCGTTGCCGATGAGCATCGCCAGGAACGCACCGGCGTAGGCCAGCTTGTCGAGATTGCGAAGCTGGTTCTGAAAGACGACGACAAGCAGCGTAATGCTAATCGCAAAGCCAAGCGCGAGCGCGTGCTTCCAGGTGAACGGCTGGTTCTTCGCGGCGCTGTCGTCCACCGGCAGCGGCGGCTGCCCCGGCGCGGTCACTGGCGGCCTCGCAGCGCCTGGATGCGCGCAATGACCATCTCCATCGCGACCTCGTTCAGGCCGCCCTCCGGGATGATCACGTGGGCGTAGCGCTTGCTCGGCTCGACAAACTCCAGGTGCATGGGTCGCACGGTCTGCATCCACTGGTTGATGACCGAGTCGATGGTGCGGCTGCGCTCAGCAATATCACGCTGGAGGCGGCGGATGAAGCGCACATCGTCGTCCGTCTCGACAAAGATGCGCACGTCGAACAGGTCACGCAGGCGCGCTTCGGTGAAAATCAGGATGCCTTCCACCAGAATCACGCGCTGCGGCTGGACGATGTGCACCTCACTGGTGCGGGTGTGCGTCGAGAAGTCATAAATGGGCATCTCGATGGGCCGGTAGGCCTGCAGCGCCCTGACATGCGCGATGAAAAGCTCGGTGTCCAGCGAGTCGGGGTGGTCGAAGTTGATCAGCAGGCGCTGGTCGCGCGGCAGCTCGGCGAGGTCGCGGTAGTAGGAGTCGTGCGGGACGTAGGCGATATTGTCCGTTCCGATGCGTTCCAGAATCCCCCGCGCAACCGTCGACTTGCCGGCACCGCTGCCACCGGCAACACCAATTGTGATCGGGCGGGGCTGCTCGGTCGTGTCGGGCATATCGATCCCCCTCTGCTGGCTACAAAAAACGCCCCGGAGGTTTCCGAGGCGAGAGCCACCCATGGGACTCGAACCCATAACCTGGCGCTTACGAAGCGTCTGCTCTACCGATTGAGCTAGGGTGGCACATTGCGGACGGGATTATACCAGCGGCAGCAGGGCGCGGCAAAAACTGCGGTGCGGGGACTGCTGCCAGCAGCATCCTTGACGGTGACTCACAGCCAATCTATACTGGCAACAGAGACCTCTTAGTTGGGCAGGTTCCAGGAGAGACCCCGATGAGCGACGATGTTAAGGAGCTACAACGGCAGCTTGCAGAATTTCGCGCTGTGTTTGATGCCGGCCCCATGATGCTGTGGTATAAAGACCTGGAAGGCAGGCATATTCTGGTCAACCGCGCCGCTGCGATGCTGGAAGGATTGCCGGTGACGGCTATCGAGGACAAGACCCCCTGGGATTTATACCCGCCGGAGCAGGCTGCCGCCTACCAGGCCGACGATGCCATTGTGATTTAGAGCGGGCAGCCTCGGACCGACATCATCGAGCAGCATACCAGCCCGGCCACCGGCGAGCTGATGTGGCTCAAGGTCAGTAAGATCCCGGCCCGAGATGTCTCCGGAAAGATCACCGGCGTGATCGTCTTCGCCATCGATATAACCGAGCAGAAACGCCTGGAAGAGCAGTTAAACAAGCTGGCAGACGATCTCAAAAGCTATCTCCAGGGTAATGCCTCCAGAGACGAGATGCTGGCTTACCTCGCCAATGTAAAGGCATCCGTGAAATAGAGGCGGGCTGGCACACTCAGACCTATGGAGCGCTCAATATACAATGACCTTCTCTCACACCATCGACACATGGCAATCTTTCTACCTGCTGGTGGGCACCGCGGCTGC
>CAWBCR010000012.1:0-42821 GCA_963787375.1 uncultured Chloroflexia bacterium
CACTGATTGAAGCAGCCCACTACCGCCCGGCTTTGAGCCGGGCTTACCGACCACGCGCCTGGCGACTTTGCCGCCACAGACAGTCGTTGCAGGCGCGGGGGAGACATCTTTAGTCAAGTCCCAATTTCCGTTTCTCCAGCAGCAGGTTTCCAGTCACCGGTTCCAGGGAATCCAAAGCCGGCGCTGTATCTTCCAACAGCTTCTGATATACAATATGGATGGCGAGGATGGCGGCGAGGATGACAGCGCCGGCGGCGTGTTACCTACACCGGCAGCGGCTGTCCTCGCCGCGATCTATTAGCGACATGTCTGGCTTCGTTGTAAGCTTCCCCGGTTTGCCACAGCTTCCAGATGATCGCCAGCCAGCGGTTCCCCAGGGCCCGGTAAGCTCGATAAGGATCATGTCCCCGCCCGAGCTGGTCGAAGAAGTAGGCCTGTGCCCAGCCCGAATGCTTCACGCTTTGCCGCGCCAGATCATCCAGGGCCCTGCGCAGCGGTTTGTTACAGGCCTGACGGAACTCAATCCGTGTTTGCTTGCCACTGCGCCGGGTGACGGGTACTGTACCCGCTATCGCTTGAAGGATCTCTGCGGATGGCAAGCGCTGCCGGTTATCCCCCACAGCGGCCAGCAGCCTGGCTGGGGTGAGCGGCCCGCTGGCGCCAGGAAACTTCCGCCACCACCCCGCTTCGGGGTGTGTCTTGAATACCTCTGTAATGCGCCTGGTCAGGTATCGACGCTGCTGTGTCAGACAGCGCAAGCGAGGGAGGATCATCAGCATCGCTTCGGCATACCCTGCTTCAGCATAGGCGGTCGCAGAAAGCGCCTGGAGCGCCGTGTAGATGTGATTGAGCCTCCCTCCGACTGGATAATGCTGCTCCCTGAGGAACTGCCTCAGCTCCAACAAGCCTAACTCACGCGCATCTGCCGGCGTGGGGAAGGCCTCCAGGAAGGCGAGGAATGTCAGCGAATGGCGGCAGCGAAAGGCCATGAGCGGAGCAGGATAATACTTCCGCAATGTCCAGACCAGACGGTTTGTCTCTCGCCGCTGCCCGGCCACCACATCATCGTAGTCCCTTGACCAACTGCCGTAGATGGATGACCGTGCAGCTCTGCCGGACAAGTGGGCGGCAGTCCGGGTCCCGGCTCCTCAGCAAGGTAGCCAGCAGGTGGGCATCCCCCCGGTCATCCTTGCTGCGCCGCGGCCGCCGGTGGGCAACGACGGTGGGCGAGGTAACGTGGACCTCGTAGCCCTGCGCCGCCAACCAGTCAACCAGCAGTCCATCGGGCCGTCGATGTTGACCTTCACACCCTCAAGGTCCTTCAACACCTCTGTGAGCTGTGCGAAGCCGTCTCCGTTGTCGGCGATGCTGAACTGGTCAAAACGCGGCCATCGTCCGCCAGCAGACACAGGTCGTGTTTCTCAACCGCCCAGTCCACCCCCAGATAATGCATCCTGCACCTCCTGTTCTGATTGGAGTCATGGCAGGTAAGCTGAGCATGTGCAGCGTGTGCTCCCCTGGGCGCTCGTGGCGCGTTATCTTTATGACACCTCACATGCCAACGTGCCGGGGGACGGTCTCAGGCAAGGTCCTCATGGAACGGCAAGTTAAGGGTCCTCTCCGGCACGAGCAGCTCCCTCCACCAGTGTAAGCCGGTGTGAGGCTGCTACCAAACGGCTGCATTGAGCAGCCGGTCTCCCTCTATCTTATAGAGGGAGCAAGATAAACCACCCGATGACGCCCGGCACGCTGCGCCTGACCGCTCAGCCTTCGGGGTGTATTCGCAGCCCCCGCTGACCGCTTACTTCCCGCACCCTGCGCCTGAGCCGTCAGCGTTCCAGGCGTATTCCCCGCCCGATAGGTATCATCTCGGCCCTTGACGCCGCCCGCCCGTCTCCCCTATCATCTGCGCATGACTACCGAATCGGCGCTCAAGAAAAAGATCGTCACCGTCCGCATGACGCCCGCGCTGTACGCCAACCTCAAGCGCCTGGCCGGCGACGGGCGCGGCGTCGGCGACGTCATCCGCGAGGCGCTGCGCCAGTACGTCGACGACCGGGGTGAGATCACCGGCAGCCGCCGCTACTTCACCGGCCGCTTCCGCGACGAGGTCCACGCCCTGCGCCGCGAGCTGAGCTGGCACCTGTCGCTGATCACCATCCTGCTGGCCGAGATGTTCTCGCTGCTGATCGTCAACCTGCTCGACCTCGACGCCGAGACCGCCGAGAAGTTCTCCGCCAGCGCCATCCTGAAGATCGCCGAGGAGCGGCTGGTCGACAGCGGCTGGAAGGTCCGGCTGCGGGTCGGCAGCGCCATCGACGACGCCGACCTGGAAGAGCAGCGCCACCGCGACCTGCAGGAGTAGTCGATGCCGAAAGCCATCATCTTCACCAGCATCAAGTTCAAGCGGCGCGGCGAGACGAAGTCGCTGCGCGATCTGCTGAAGTACCTCCAGTACCGCGACGGCTCGGTGCGCCGCGAGGCGTTCCTCAGCGCCGAGCAGGGCGTCGAGGTGCGCTATCCCGAAGGCGTCAGCGACCACGTCCTGCCCGCCCACCGCGACGCGAAGTGGGTCGACCGCGGCATGGGCGAGACCTACCGCCAGATCCTCGACCGCGCCCGCCAGTGGCAGGGCCGCTCGGTGCTGGCCCGCACCTGGGTCATCTCCCCCGACCCCGAGCTGATGCGCCACGTCCCGGAGAGCAAGCGTTTCGAGGTCGTCCGCAACGTGACCGAGAAGACCGTCGAGCGCTGGTACAGCGACAACGGCTGGGGGACCGCCGAGTACAGCTACGTCATCCACGACAAGCACCGCGCGAAGGACGGGGAGCAGATGGTGCATGCCCACGTCATCACGCCCGGCACCATCCCCATCGACGCGCTGGAGGACCTCGGTCGCATCGACCATTACGTCGCGAGGCCCCACTTCCGCGACCTGAACCGCACCGCCGCCGAGGCCTTCCACGAGGAGCTGGGCCGCGTGCTGGGCAAGGAGCGGGCGCGGGAGGTCATCGCCGAGCGCGACGCCCGCCTGGAGCGCGAGCGCGACCCGGGCCGCGAGCAGCGCGGGCGGATGCGCCAGCTCAAGGCCTTCGGCGACGTGGTCTACCTGCTCCAGGCCGAGAAGGCCGCGCGCGACGCGAAGAAGCGGCACCGGCAGCGCCGGCGCACGTCCCGCCAGCGGCTGGCCGAGCTGCGCATGGTCGCCCGCTACGTGACCGAGGAGCGCCACAAGCGCCGCCAGGCCGACTACCGCCGCATCGCCATCGCCCGCCGCGCGCAGCTCGCCGCCGAGCTCGACCAGCAGCGCGAGCGGACCGCTCAGCGCATCGACCGCGCCCGCTCGAAGCGCCAGTATACGCTTGACGTGTGGGAGGAGGAGACCCGCAACCTGGAGGCGCTGCGCGCCTACTTCGACGGGCTGTTTGTCGAGCGTGAGGAGCTGGAGCGCGGCCCCGACCGCGGTCAGGAGCTGGAGCTGTCATGAAGCTGCGTGAATGGGCCAGGGCCACCCACCGGGCGCTCCGCGCCCGTCCGGCCTCCGACCGCCCGCAGCGGCTGTCGCAGGCGCAGGTCGAGGACGTGCTGCAGGTGGGCGTTCGCACGCTGATCGAGCACCTCGCGGCTGGCGAGGCGCTGCGCCTCGACGACCTGGGCCGCCTGTGGGTTGAGGACCTCCCGCCCCAGCGCGTGGTGAGCAACCTGCCGGGCGCGCCCCGGACCTACACGCTCGCCGCCCGGCGGGTCGTGCGTTTCCGCCCCTCGACGCGCCTCAGCCGCGTACCTGAACGAGCCGGACCGCGCCGCCGAGCCACCGGCTCCGCAATAGCATCCCGCGCGTAGGCAGGTGATCGTGTCGCTGCCGGTTGAGCACGGCACAACAAAGGGCTACTATGGTACCCATGCCATCCAACTATCGAACTCTATTAGCCCATGTGTCAAATTGACCAGTGAGTTGTCCGCAAGCGATAGAATCCATACGTCCCTTCCATCTGAAAAAGCGATTTCCCTGCCATCGGGGGACCAGATAGGACATTGAAGTAGCTCGAGATTCGAAACTGAACTCTAGCGAAGTAAACTGCTTCAGTTCTGTTGGGAGATACTCCCTGACTACATGTCCTTGAAGGTCAATGATACGCAATGATGGAGCGTAGCTCACAGCATCCAGATACTCAACGACTATCTCCTCACTATCTGGTGACCACGAGAACTTGCCGTCAATACGGTTGGCAAGTAGATGGAAGTTCTCTGCGGAGCAGACGTGAGACTCGGCGCTACAGGTTACGTCTAGGAGGAACAGGGAATTATAATTCGTGTTCAGCGCAAGGTGCTTCCCATCGGGGGACCAAGCGACGTTCTCAAAGCTAGGTGCAACAACCTCCTGTGGATGCCTGAATTCAGCAGGGATGAGGGACTCCGAAATGACACCTGTCTCAAGATGCACGACTTCTAAATACTGCCGATCATGGATATACACTATGAATTTCCCATTTGGCGACCAGCTCGGTGACTGAACATGATCACTTACTTCGATAACCTGTACGACATTGCCAGATAAATCCAGTACAGCGATTTCTTTCTCAACCGCAAAGGCGACAAGCTTATTGATTGGAGAGATCGATGGGTCATAGTAGGGCCCACCTTTGGTGAGCACTTCGATACTTGAACCATCAATGCATAGTAGATAATAGAAATCATAAGTTGCCATTTCGCTCGGAACCGGCACCCCCGCCACCAGAATGCGCGTCTGGGTACACTCCACTCGACGTGGCGTAGGCGTCGGGCGAGGGATTTCGGTAGAGGTAGGAGAGGGTTCTGGGGCTGTTGTTACAGTATTGCGGGTTTCCGTAGGTGCAGGTGACTGAGCTTCTGGACCTGCGGCTACGATACTATGGGTCTCCGTGAGTGAGGGTGATACCGTACCCCGTGCCCCTTCAACACATGCGACCAGATACATCGCTGCCAATAAGGCACTTGCAGAAATCACAGATGCCTTCAGGATGGCAGTCGATGTGGATTCGCTTCTGATCGCTGGACCCCAATTGCCCATTGCCTGCCCTCTGGAATATCAGTCAGGTATTCTTCTTGAAGGCTCCCACCTGTGCTGACTACCAGTTGCCCAATTCATTGAGAAGAACTGCATATCCCCCAGCACGCGATCTGCCGCATTTCTCATTTCCCCATCATAGGATCGAACCCACCCCACCGCAATCCTGTCAGCCATTATTACCGAAAACGACCAATATTGGTCGTTTTTTGCATTTACAGCCCCCGCTTCCTCCCTTAGAATAGGGTTTATGTTGCTACCTATCTCTCACAAGGAGGAGCGATGCTGAGCGCAAACCAACTGGCGGAGCTGGTGATCGCCGCCGACGCACGCGCAGACGGGCGCGTTGACCCGCCAGCGCTACGACGAGATCATCAGCTCCCTCACGCCCGAGCAGCGGGCCGTCTGGGAACGCATCTGTCCTGATGTCCTCGATCCGAACGTCGTCTTTCAGGCCGCCGACTCCGGCGGCGGATGGAAACGCTGATAGTCCTGAAGACTCATCGATAGGTACGCAGCATCACAGGTGCCACTGCGCCTCACGCGGTGGCACCTGCGTATCCGGGAGGGTAGGTGGGGTTGACGCTGAATAAGACGCTCGTCTTCCGCTACGGCTATATCGCGCTCATCTCCGCGGCGACGGTCGCCTTCTTCTACGTCGCGCTGTTTGCGCCGTTCTTCCCGTTCGACGTCACCCGCCGCAGCGACCGCCAGGTCGTGGTCGAGAGCGTCGTCCCCGGCGCGGGCGCGCTCCAGCCCGGCGACGTCCTCCTGTCGATCAACCAGCACCCGATCGGCATCTGCCGCTACCAGTTCACCTCACCGCTCGCCGGCCTCCACGCCGGCGACCCGGTCAGCGTGGGCTATGCCAGCACTGCCGGCGATGTCGCAGTACACCACCGCCATCCTGCAGCCGCGCGCGCTGGGCGGCTACGCCTACCTGGTCGCCATCCTGCTCACCAGCCTGCTGTTCATCCTGTCCGGCTCGGCCATCGTCGCCGGCTACGGCTCTGCCCCCTCCAGCCACGTGCTGCTGGGCACCACCGGCGTCCTGGGCGGCTTCATCATCCTGGCCACCGGCGCGCTGGCCGGCTTCCGCGCGCCCGGCGCGTTCCTGTACTTCCTCGGCCTCCCGGTCTGGACGCTGGTCGCGATCTACGCCCACAGCCGCTGGCCGGTCGACGTCCGGGACGCGCCCGCCATTCGGGTATTGAAGGTCATCACGTGGGTCGTCGCTGCGGTGGCCATCGCCCTGCAGCTCGCCAACGACGAGTTCGTGTGCCCCTCGCTGCTGCTCGCGCAGCTCAGTGACTTCGCTCTTATCCCGACCGCCCTGCTGGCGCTGGCCGACGTGCTCGTCCCGCTGCTGATCGCCCGCCGCCGCGCCTCCGGCCCGCTGCAGAAGGCGCAGATCAAGACGCTGCTGTGGGCGGTTTCGATTGGCCTCGGCACCCCCATCCTGACCAGCATGCTGCCGGACCTCGCCGGCTGGACGCCCCTCCTGCCGCCCGGCCTGGCGCTGGTCGTCACCGCCATCATCCCCGCCTCCTACACCTTCGTCTCCTACCAGCAGGCGCTCATCAAGGTCGAGAAATACCTGTCCTTCGTCCTGCTGGCCGCGCTCGTCGCCGCCGCGTGGCTGGGCCTGGCCACCTTCTCGTTCTGGGTCGCCGGCGCGCTGGGCCTGTACGGCGTGGGCCCCCGCCTCAACGCCCCGCTGCTGGCGCTGTTCACGCTCGCGCCTGCGCTGGTCTTCACCACCCTCGTCCAGCGCAGCGCCCGCCGCTTCCTCGACCTCGTCCTGTACGGCCACCCCTACGACTTCGGCGAGATCCTCACCCATCTCATCGACGACGTCACCCACCGCCTGCAGGGCATCCCCGACGATGCCAGCGTGCAGGCCAGCCTCGTCGAGCACCTCCCGGCGCAGCTTGGGATTTCCACGGCGGCGCTGTGGCTGCTCGACGCGCCGTCGGGTGACCTGGCTTTGAGCGCCCATTACGGCCTGTCTGCTGCTGCGTTAGCGCGCTTGCCCGGCAAGCTCGCCTGGGCCGCAGCCGCCGACAGCTCACGCCAGGGCAGCGTCCTGTTGTTCCACCAGCCCGACACCACCGGCGGCCTGCGCTGGACGCTCGGCCTGGAGCTCCGCTCCGGCCCGGCGCTGCTGGGCGTCCTGCTGCTCGGCCCCAAGGCCAACCACCGCCCCTACAGCAGCACCGAGGTCGACGCGCTCGACACCATCGCCTACTGGGCGGGCAGCGCGCTGTACACCCGCGCTGCTCGTCGCCGAGAAGCTCGACCAGGAGAAGCGCACCGCCGCCCTGCTGCTCGACTACGAGCAGCAGCTGCGCCGCCGGCTGGTGGCCAGCCTCCATGACGGCGGTATTACGAACCTGGGCCACGTCAAGCAGCAGCTCGTGCAGCAGGGTGTCTCGCCGCAGACCGTCGACGCGCTGCAGGCGGTCATCGACGACCTGCGCAGCCTGTCCCGCCGCGACATGGACCCCTTCGACCTGACCGGCGGGCTGATCGAGGCCTTCGAGTCGTTCTGCATCGAGCGCCGCATGGAGGGCGCGCGCATCGCCGTCCACTATGACAAAGACAGCCGGGGCCGCTGGCGGAAGCTCGACCGCGACCTCAAGCGGGCGGTGTACTACGCCGCCGCCGAGGCGGTCACCAACGCGCTGGCCGCCGACCGCCGCGCGCCGGTCGAGGTCACCTTTACGCTGAATCCCGATTCGTACCGCGTCGTCGTCGCCGACCAGGGGCCGGGCTTCGACACGGCCCTCCTCGACAACCCCGACCGTGCGCATCGTGGCCTGTCGGTGATGCGCGCCCGGCTCAGCGCCATCGGCGGCGACGATGGCCATCTCGTCGGAGATAGGCGTCGGCACCACCGTCACCATCTCCGGGCCTGTTGCGCAGGCTGACCATCATGCCGCTGGCTGACGACATTCGCGCGGCGGCGCTCGGCCTGCCCACCTTCGCCGCCGAGCCGGCGCTGGCCGCCGACGCCGCGGGCCTGGCTCGACGCGCAGCTCCCGGTGTGGCTGCCTGCCGATCGAGGCCTGCCTCGCCGAACTGAGTCCGTCCAGCGCGCCGCCCGGACTCGTCGAGCTGCTCGCGGCCTGGCTCGTGCTGAACTACACCGCCGGCCCGCTCGACAACTACGCCGACCGCGATAAGGACATGGGCATCTGGGACGCGCTCGGCAGCCACACAGAGGCGCGCTGCTCGCGCTGCGGCTGGCCGCCGAGGCGCTGGCGCTGCCGCCCATCGACCAGAACCCGCAGGTCGCCAGGGCCACACACGCGCTGCTGCTGGCCGTGCGCGACGCCGCCGCCGGCCAGGCGCGCGACCTCGCCGGCGCGTCGAGCCTCGACGACTACGAGCGCATCATGGCGCTCAAGTCCGGCGCGATCTTCAAAGCCCTGTTCCAGGTGGTGGCCATCGCCGCGAGCGCGCCGCCGGAAATAGAGGCTGCGCTGAGCGACTTCGGCCTCGCGGTCGGCGTCATCATCCAGGTCGCCAACGACATCGAGGGCGTCTGGTTCGTCGGGGCCAAAGCAGCGCCTCTCCGATCTGAAGAAGCCCAACCTCACCCTGCCGGCGCTGTTTGCGCTCAAGGCGCTCGAAGATGCACCGCAAGCCCGCCAGGAGCTGGCCGCCCTGTTGAGCGCCCCGCCGGCGCAGCGCGACGTCGCGCGCATCGAGGCCATCCTCGCCGCGCTGCCCACGCGGCGTTCCTGAAAGGGCTGCTCCTTCAGTGGCAGACCAGGGCGCTCGACGCGCTGGCCCCGCTCGAGCGAGCCGACCCGCCGCGCGCTGAGCGCATGGCTCGACACCTTTCAGGCGATGAAGAGGAATACCTCCGGCTGAGTAGCTCGCTCGGATCGCTTTTCGCAGGATAGAATGGGGGCGAGAGATTTGTCGAGCGAATGATGGGAGCGATCATGGCAGAGGGTGAGTCGAGCAGGACCGCGCTGGGAGTCGCCGCCCGGCGCGCGGTTCACCAGCTCGTCGACGCGACCCCCAGGATCCTCGACGACCCGGTCGTCCTGCGCCTCCTCGACCCGGCTTATCTCGACCGCATTGCCGCCGATCCCCGCCACCGGTCAGCCCCGGCAAAGGCGCTGCGCGCCCACCTGCTCCTCCGCAGCCGCTATGCCGAGGACCGGCTGTCGAAGGCCGTCGAACGGGGTATCCGGCAATATGTCCTGCTGGGGGCCGGGTTCGACACCTTCCCCTACCGCCAGCCGGACTGGGCGCAGCCGCTGCGCATCTTCGAAGTCGACCAGCCCGCCACCCAGCGCGAGAAGCAGCGCCGGCTGCAGGCGGCAGGCATCGCCATTCCCGCCAATGTGGCGTTCGTGCCCGTCGACTTCGAGACGACCTCGCTCGACGACGGGCTGCGCGCGAGCCGCTTCGACCCGGCGCTGCCCACCTTCCTGTCGTGGCTGGGCGTCATGATGTACCTCAGCCAGGAGGCGGTCGACGCCGTCTTCCGCTTCGTCCTGTCGCTGCCGCCCGGCAGCGAGATCGCCTTCAGCTTTGCGCCGCCATCAGACGCAGAAGAGACAGACCGGCCCTATGCGAGTGTCGCCGAACGGGCCGCGCAGGCCGGCGAGCCGTGGAAGACCCGCATCGCGCCTGACGACCTGGGGCAGTATCTCTCACAATGGGCTTTTCAGACATCACTATCCCCACCCCTGCTGAGCTTGACGCCTGGTACGTCGGCAGCCGCCCGGATGGCCTGCACGCCCCGCCGCGCAGCACGATAGCGACCGCAGTAGTTTGAGGCTAATCAGGGACAATCCCCATGCTCACAGCTTTGACAATCAGCTCGCGCGTGGATTGCACCTCGAGCCTCTCGCGCAGGCGGTGAATAATCGAGTAAACTGCCTCTCTCGAGCTCTTGCCCATCTTCGCGGCAATATCTCCGGGTTCATGCCCCTTCACCAGCAGGACCAGCACCTCATACTGGATATCGCGTAAGGCCGTTTTCTTCTTTGCTGAAGTAGGCTTTCAGCAGGTAATCCTTGACACCCTCTGAGGCGACAAACTCCCCGTTTCTCACCTGCCGAATGGCCGTCGGAAGGTAGCTGCCCAGCGCATCTTCCTTGAACAGGTACCCATCGATCCCGAGCTCCCCTGCGTTCAGAATCGTGTAGGGCTCCAGCTCCGAAGAGATGACGATCACCCGCGGCCTGTTCTTCAGTTTCCTCAATTCCTCAAGCGCCTGAAAGAAGTCAAAGTTGTCGCCCATCTTCATGTCGAGCAGCACCATATCAGCCCGTTTTTTCTGGGCCACTTGGGCCAGATTAGATCCATCGCGCAGGCTGTCGACAACGATCATGTCGTTCTGAGAAGCAAGGATCCCTGCAATACCTGAGATGACCACGTCATGGTCGTCGACCAGCAAGACCCGGGTAGCATACCCCATTGCGATCTCCTTAAGCCTCGGCGCTTTCCTCCCCGGAAGAGGATACAGGAATCTCGTCTTCAAGCAAACGCAGCCGTGGATAGAAATGGCTGGCAACGGCGACGATGACGGACACCACCCCGGCCAGCGAGAACATCAACCCGATCCCCCGCCCTGGCCCGGTGCCGAACATCTGGCCGATCAGGCTGCCGGCAAGCGGCCCGCCCCTTGAGAGCAATGGATCGAAGATCCGGTCGGCCAGCACGCCCGCCAGCAGAAAAGCAACCGGCAGCGTTGACCAGGTAATCACGCGGTTGATCGAGAAAACTCGCCCCTGAATATCTGCCGGCACTCTCGACTGCCAGATCGCATGCGCAGAGCCATAAATGAGCGGATCCATGAGCCAGTACACGAAACCGGCGATGGTGATGAGCGTCGCGTCGGCGCGCAGGCCACCGGCAATCATTGCGATGCCCACGACGAAGCTGCCCAGCACTACGCCGTGCATTCGCCGTTTCGGCCCTCCCCAGACGATCATCGCAATTCCACCGATTAACAGGCCGGACAGCGCGATCGAAACCACCCTCCCCGCCACCTCAGCGCTGGCAAAGGACAGCAGCATGGGCATGAAGATCGAAAGCACCAGCCCCTGCAGGAAGTTGTTTATCGCGAAGAAGATGGCCAGGCCAATGAAGCCAGGGTAGCGCGATATGTACTGCCAGCCATGCCAGGCTTCTTTGAGCAGATTCCCTTGAGCTTCCTTTGCCTCTTTGCTCTCTTGAGGCTTGGGGATGCTGACCACGAGTAAAGCCAGCACAGCGACCCCGAACGTCGCAATGTCGATCAGGATGATCCCGCTCAGGTTGATCAGCGGCAGCAATATGCCAGCCAGTGCCGGCGCGCCGACCTTGATGATCCCGGTCCCGGCATCGTACATGCCGTTGGCCCGCGCCAGATCCTTCTGTGGGACCAGCAGCGTGATAGAGGCCTGAAGAGCCGGCATCTGGAATGCTTCCAGCACGGAAGACACCCCCACTGCGACGTAAAGATGCCAGACCTGTGCAACCCCAAAACGAAACAGGAAGAACACCGCCAGCGAGATCAGGGCGGCACCGGCATCGGTGAGGATCAGCACCTTGCGGCGGTCCCAGCGATCCACGAGCGCCCCGGCGAATGGCGCCAGGATAATCCCCGGCGTCAGCGTGAAGAAGATCATGATGGCGAACAGGGTAGCCGAGTTCGACTGCTGGTAAACCCACACATCCAGCGCAAACGACGTCAGCTCAGAGCCAAGCAGGGATACGACTTCGCCGATCCATATCACGCTGAAGGTCGGCCATCCGCCGGCCATCCATTTTTTTCGTTTCGATTGCGTCCATGGGCCTCACTTACCGGGTGGATGGGCATGGCGAAGCCACGCTCACCACCCATATCTCCCCCTCACGAGATCTTACCTACCAGACCATTTTACACAATTTGAGCGACCAATATTGGTCGCGTAGCGACCAATATTGGTCGCTAGAGAAGCCGACATTGCCACGATTTTTTCCTTAGCATTGAGTGTGTTGGATGAACTTTCGCGTGTGGTGCACCTTCTGGCGGAGGAAAGCTTTGGGCACCGATCACTCAGGATCTTCGACAATCCTACTGGCAGCTCCCTATATCCTGTGTGAAGACGTGAAGCAGCAACTCACCGCTGACGCACGCTTCAGCATACTGCCGCGCTATGCAATGGCTCGCCAGGACCTGCTGGAGCTTATCTGTCTCCATGCTCCTGACGTTCTCATGCTTGATATGCATCTCACCGGCCCGGATCCGGCTGCCGTGTTCGCTGAATTGGAAGGCCTCATCCGTCCTCCTCACGTGGTCGCTCTTGCCGCTCACCACCATCGTCTGGCGTACGCTCAGCAGTTCCGGATCACCAGGGGCACGCTGCTGCGCCGGATGTTGTTCTCTCCCGTGCTGGGTCCGGCGCTGGAAGGCATCGCATCCGGGCTCATCTTCTATGCGCCGCCGAACCGTGACACCAATCCGTTCGAGCTCACCCGGTACCAGTTCAACCTGCTTGAGCTGATGGCTGTTGGCCTTGGCACACAGCATCTTGCTGCTGCCCTAGGCCGCTCCATCAACTCGATCTATGCCGCGCAATATGAGATACGCCGCAAGCTCGGCGTCGGAACCAACGTCCAGGCGATCCTGGTCGCCATTCAGCACGGCATCGTCGGGCTGCTGCTCAAGCCTGAGAGCCGGGTTACGTCTGAAAGGGTGGCATGAACCATGCTCAGGTCAACGCGATTACTGGCGCTCGTCATCATGGTGGCCGGGACGGTCGTACTGGCGGAACTGGCGCACCTTCTGTTTGGGCTAATCGGCCTGATCGTCGTCGCCGTGCTCGGCCTACTGGTGACCGCGACAACTCTGCGTCTGTGAGAGAAGAAGAGAAGCATGAAACGAAACCTGTCAATTGCCGGATGGATGCTGCTCGCGTTTTTGCTCATCGTGATAGCGCTGTTTGCGCCTCAGATGGCGTACGCTCAGGCCCCATCTCCAGAACTCCTACGAAGAGAACGATACGCTGACCGACGCCGCGGCCATCCCGGTTGGGGCGGAGTTGGGCAACCTGAGCATCAGCCCTGCGGGCGACCCCGACTGGTTCCGCGTGCTGGTCAGCCCGCCGGCGAACTACGCAAGCAGCATCCGCGTCGAGGTCATCGCCACGCCGGGGCTGGACCTGACGCTGACAGTCTATGGCCCGGACGCTGCGCCCATCGAAGCCAACAACGATCCCGACGGGCCCAACGCTGTCGTGACCTTCGACACCAGCACTGAGGGCTGGTATGCCATCGAAGTGGTCAGCGAAACCGACGCCGAAGGCTGGTACCTGCTGCGCGTCGTCGACCTGACGCCGGCACCCACGCCGACCGCGACGCTCGCGCCAACTCCTACCGCGACTGCCACGCCGCAGCCCACCGCCACCTCGCCCTTTCCTACGAGCACGCCGACGCCGGAGCTGGGCGGCCCGCCAGATCTCGCCGAGCCGAACTACGACTTCGCCCACGCCTACCGTATCGCGCCCGGCGGCGAACTGACCGGCCTCAACTTTAACTCGGGCTTCGCCGGACAGGTTGACAACGACTTCTTCGTGATGGCCGTGCGCGCCGGTGTGACCTACACCTGCGAGACGCGCGATCTCGGTCCGTCGCTCGACACGAACCTCATCGTCTACGGCTCGGCGAGCTTCGATGACGTCATTGGCGGCAACGACGATATCGACACGCAGGCCGGGCAGATCAACAGCCGCCTGACCTTCACGCCCAGCACGGAAGGCGACGTCTACCTGCTGGTGGGCTACAAGTACCCGCAGGCCGTCGACCTCGCCCGCCCCGGCGCGGCGACCTACACGCTGGCCTGCGCAGCCGCAGCCCCCACGCCGGTGCCCGCAGCAGCGTCTGCCGGCGGCTGGAACGTCACGCCTGTGGCTACCGCGATCAGCATCCAGATGATCGACAGCCGGATGCTCAGCCCACGCCCACGGTCATTCCCATCCAGCCACAGACGGTCGACGTGCTGGTCGGCTACGACCGCAACGCCAATCATCAGGTCGACCCCAGCGAAGGCGTGCGGGGCATCAGCGTGCGCGTCATCGACACGGTGACCAACCGCGAGCTGGCGCACGGCTTCACCGGCACAAGCGGCAGCGTGCGATTCACGCTCGCCACCGCCGCCAGCTTCCGGGTGGCCATCCCGTTCCTGGGCGCTGCCGAGGAATTCCGCCCCGGCAGTCCCGCCCAGTGGACGCTGCTCATCCCGGCTGCCAACGCGCCGGGTCTCATTCCGTGACGTAAGGAGAACTGGTTGAAGACTCCATCCGCCTCCCAGGCCTCTCGCACCGATGCCCTCCGGCTCCCGGCCCTGCTGGTGATAGCCGTAGCGCTGCTTGCGGCGGGCCTGGCCTGCCAGGCCGACGCCATGCGCGCCCGCGACCTGCCGGTGTGGACCTGCCCGACCGAGACGCCAATCCCCACCGACACGATGCCGGAGGGTTGGGAGCAGCTCACCCCGCCGCCTGCGACCTACACGCCCTACCCGTCGCCGACGCCCTTCGAACTGCTGACCGACTTCCCACTGGGCAAGCACGTCAGGGTCGGCAACGTCGGCGGGGTGGGGCTGGGCGTCTGGGTGTGGATGGACCGCGTGCAGGTCGACGGGCCGTTTACCATCGAAGACCCGGTGTCCGGCATGCGCAACCAGCAGTGGGTCGCGTCGTGGGACGTGACTGTCGAGAACGGCTCACTGAGCGCCGCTTACGAGTTCTATCCCTTCGCGCAGGTGTACGTGCTGGAGGTCGTCGAGCCAAATGGCGAGATGCTGGACCGCGGGGCGTGGGGCGTCTCCGGCGAAGCCGATGATCTGATCGGTCTGCCGCCGCTTGAGCTGAGCAAAGGGGCGACGCACTTCGGGCCCGGTGAGCAGCGTACGGTGCGCGTCGCGGCGCTCATCCCCGGCCCCGGCGTGTCGCGCATCGGCTACGTCTTCGACCCGCTCGACACGCAGGACCTGCCCGCGATGGCCGAGAACCACTCGCTGGGCAGCAACGTCGGGGTATGGATCAACGCCTATGACGACCGCTGCCAGAACGGAGAGGTGACCATCCAGCCCGGCCAGGGCGGCCCCGCAATGCCGGGTGTTTACGTGCCCGGCTACCTGCTGACCCGCCACCCGGTCGATACCGTCCACATCTCGCGCGGCTTCGGCTGCTCGGAGTGGTTCACCGGCGAACTGGGGACCAACTGCCCGGCGAGCGCGCCCTGGTTTCACAACGGCGTCGACTACGCCATCAGCCCCGGCTCGTCATACATCGACCCGCTGCCGGTGCCGGGCGCGGTCAGTTACGCAGGCGTCGACGTGACCGGCCCGGACTGCTCCAGCACTGAGGGCAGCCAGCCGCCGCACACCGGCTACGGCAATTACATCCGGCATTCGGCGCTGGTCGACGGTCATCAGGTCATCCTGTGGGGCGGGCACCTGTCGGGCTTCAACACCCGCAGCGGCGCGTCAACGGTGCCCGGCGAAGTGCTGGGTTTCACCGGCAGCACCGGCTGCTCGACCGGCCCGCACCTGCACTTCGCTGTACGGGTCGATGGCCGCTTTGTCGACCCGCTGACGCTCATACCGTAATCACGTTCGGTGAGGAAGAAAGCGAGGCATCCATGAAACTGGTCATAGTCGATAGCTCCACGATTGTCGAGCGGCTCCAGCAAACGCTGGGAGATGACTGCAAGGTTGTGACGATTTCCGGCCCGGTCCGTGACCTGCCGGCGCAGAAGTCGACGATCCGCACGCTGAAGCGGGCCGCCCACGAAGTCGGAGGCGATCCTCATCGCCACGTCGCCCGGCGAGGAAGGCGAAGCGCTGGCCTGGCACATCATGCAGAGCCTGTCTATCCGCGATCGTCGTAAGACCCGCCGCGTCGTGCTGCGCGCGCTGGACGAGCGCGCCATCGCGAAAGGCTTCAATGCGCCGCACGAGATCGACATGCACCTGGTCGACACCTGGCACGTTCGGCGGGCGATGGATCGCCGGTTCAGCCGCAGGATAGCCCCGCTGCTGCGCAGCCTGCAGCCCGACAGAATCGATCAACCAAGCCTCGGCCAGGTCTGCGCGCTGAGCCTCATCGTCGACCGCAACCGGAAGCGCCGGGCCTTCGAGCCGCGAGTGAGATGGTTCATCAAAGCTCACTTTGAGGCAGGCGGCATTCGCTTCGCTGCCACGATGAAAGCTGCTAACGATGTCGTGGGCAGCGAGGAAACCTGCCAGCTCGTCGACCTGCTCATGCGCTACGAGGCGAGCTGGCGCATCGAGTCGGTCGAGCACGATGAGCACAGCCTGCCCTCCATGCTGCCATTCACCGCCAGGACGCTTGTGTTGGATGCAGCCGAGTCACTGGGCTTCTCGCCAACACGCGCCCTGCGCACCGCGATGGAGCTCTACGAAGCCGGGCTCATCACGTGGCCCTTTACCGAGTTCGACCCATGTCCCGGCGTTGGCCAGCGCGTCCGCACAGAAGGTCATCATGGCGCTCTATGGCCGGCAGTATCTGCCCGCCGACACGCCGGTTCACCCGGATCCGCTGGAGGCGGTTCGCCCCACCAACGTGCCACTGCATCCCGGCCTGCTGGGCCTGAAGGAGTACACCGCCCTGACCCTCAGCCTGGACGCGGAGCGGCTGTACGCCCGTATCTGGTATCGCTTCATCGCCTCGCAAATGCGCCCCGCGCGCTGCACAAGCGTGACGGTCACCGTGCGCCCGTACTGGCCCCACAGCGTTAAGCAGGCGGAGCAGCAGCCAGACTATCCCTGCGCGTTTGTCCTTGAGGCGAGCACGTGCGAAGCGTTTGGCAGTCACATGCTCCTCAACCGGGCTGCTGGGGATAGCGGTGCTGCCACGATGCTCCCTGCGCTTCACGAAGGTGACACGCTCGTGCTCAAGCAGATCGTCGCGCAAGAGCAGCGCACCGAGCCGCTTCCCTGCTACACGCCCGCTGCGCTGCTCGCCGACCTGGCGCTGCTGGGTATTGAGCCACCCGAACGCTGGGCGGAGACGGTCGACTCGCTCCGCGAAGCCGGTTTCGTCGTGCTGGAAAACGGTGAGCTTGCCCCGACGCCGCTTGGCGAAGACGTGCTGTCCGTGTGCCTTTCTCAATGTCCTGGCCTGTTCTCCCCGCAGGGTCTGGCCGCGACTGCCATCGCGCTAGACGCGGTCGCACGCGGCGCGCTGGGCCGCGAGCAGGCCCTGCAGGCGTTCTATGGCAGGCTGGTCTCACCACCGAACGGGCAGGCCGCACCAGACGCAACGGACGAGCCCGAGGTGAGGAAGGAGATGGCCGGATGAAACACCTGCATGTATGGGTAGGCGTTCTGTTCACAGTACTGCTGGCTTTCGCGCTGACACTGCCCGCTGACGCGCAGCAGCCGGACAGCCAGCCGCTGACGCTCGTCGTGCGCGACGGGCAGGGCAACCCGCTGCCGGGCGTGGCGCTCGACATTCTGGTCGAAGGCCCGCCCCACGAGCCGTATGACAACTGTGCCACAGACGCAAACGGTGAATGCCGGCTCATGATCCCACCGGGCTCGTATGTCGTGCAGTTCACGCGCGGCTGGCAGGGGTATGTCTTCGTGCCCGCCGGGCAGCAGAACGCCGGCGCGCTCGAGGACGGGACGAGCGGTGGTGGTTTCGGCATCACCTTTGACCCGTCCACCGGCCCGCAAGTCGTGACCTTCGTGGTCGGGGTGCAGGATGGCGCGCTCGTCCCACTGTGGGACATGAGCCGCGACCCGTCCGCGCCCCCGCAGCCGTTTGCCATGCCACAGAGTCCGCTGGCCAACCCGGACGACGCGCTGGCCGGCATCAGCTTCGACGCGCTCGTCGCTGCGCCGTCCAGCACAGAGCAGCCAGCCACCGCCAGCACGGCAGAGTCACAGGTCGTAACCAGCGAGATCCTGCCCGGCGCTGAACCCACCCTGACGGTGACGCCGGCAGTCGCTCCGACTGCTGTGCCTGCCGGCAATCCAGCCATCGGGTCTAGCGCGTTGCTGCTCGCCATCGCCGCGCTGCTGGGGCTGGTCGTCGTGATACTGGCTCTCATGCTCGTCAGCCGCAGGCTGCGCCGCAACTGGGAGAGCATCAACTGATGGCCGATACGCTGTTCATCATCCCCATCCAGGTGTGGGCTTACGGCATGGTGCACAACACCGCCATCCGCTTCTGGCTGGCCGACCGCGCGCTGCTGCTGGCGGGTTTGATGATCCAGGCCGTCACCGACTGGATGACGCGCGAGCTGTTTGGCCCGGCCATCTCGAATTTCACCACGCTGAGCCGCGGCCTGCTGCCGACTTTCTTTACCATCGCCGTGTTCCTGCTGGCGCTGGGATATCTCGTTGCGCCGTTCTTCCGCATCCGGGTCGTCAGCATGGGCAAAGCCATCGGCTGGCTGCTGTTCGCGCTGCTGTTCTACCAGGCCGGGCCCGGATTGTACGTGCAGGGCGAGCAGCTGCGCCGCGAAGTGTCGAGTGAGTTCTATGCCCAGGTGCTTGAGCAGGCCAACGCCACCTCGACCGCCTCCGGACCCATCGCCATCCTCAACCGCATCGCCGCCGGGCCGGACGACGCCATGGGCGCGCTCACCAACCAGTTCGGCGCGTTCATCCCCTCCGACCGCTACGTCGACGGGCTCGACCTGGCGATGGCCTATACGCTCTCGACCGGCGATGAGGTCGTCACCGCTCGCGACCCGCTTCCTTCCAGCTTCAGCGCCGCCTACTTCGACCCGTCGCACGGCCCGCTGTTCTTCCTGTCGATGAGCGCCGACGCCCGCACCGCTGCCATCAACGACGGCCTGACCGGCATCTCCCGCCTGCTGCTGGGCACGATCGTCATCGTCTTCGGCCTGTTCGAGCAGGCTATCTACCTGTGCCTGTCGCTGGCGGCGGGCATTCTGTTCGTCAGCATGGCCATCGCCATCCTGTTCGCCTTCTTCGAGCGCACCGAGCTGATCGCCCGCACGCTGATCGACATGTGGCTGGAGCTGTTCATCCTGTCGATCGTCATCTCGGTGCTTCAGGCTTTCGTCGTCGGCATCGTGACCGTCGGCGCACGCACGCTCAACCCAACGCTCACCCTCGGCGCGTCGACCCTCGGCGCGATTGTGATGGCCGTCCTGCTGCTCAAGGCGCTGGGCGCCATCTGGGACGCGCTCAACCGCATGTTCCGCGCCATGGGCCAGACGGTCGGCGGCGGCCTGCTGTCGCCCGCCGAAGCCGGGGCCGCCGCGGCAGGCAGCGTCGCCGGCCTTGGGTTGACGCTCGCCACTGCCGGCGCAGGCGCGGCTGTCGCGCTGGGCGCGGGCGCGAGCGCCGCGCAGGTGGCGGGCAGCGCGCTGTCGGGCATCGACACGCTGTACTCCGCCTCGGCGCTGGGCAGCTTTGTCCTGCCCGACCAGAGCCGCCTCAAGCCATCGGCCCAGGGCTTCTACGAAGGCGCGCTGTCGAATCGCATGCTGGGCCCGCTGGGCGGTCTGCTGCTGCGCGATGGCGGCCTCAGCCGCCGCGATGCCGGCACACAGGGATCGGGCGATAGCAGCGGGCCGTCTGCGAGCGGCCCGGCCCCGGCTGCGCCCGGCGACACAGATCGGCACTGTCGAGATGAACAACCTGCGCGACGCGGTATCTGCCGCCGTCGAACAGGCGATTATCAGCGCCCCGTCGGGCGGCTACGCCTCGCAGGCCGATGCGCTGGCGGCGGTGCGCGACGCGCTGCGCACGGTGCCGCTGGCCGGCGCGCCATCCGGCATGGCTGGCGGCGACCCGCACACCGAGGCCTACGTCACGCCGCCGCGAGCAAACCATCGTCACGCGCGTCATGCGCGCCACGCGCGGCGAGCCCGCGCCCGACTGGCCATCCGAGCCCGGCGACCCGCCGCACAAGACACAAGGAGAGCCCGGTGAGTGATCCTTTGACTGCTGAGAACCAGGTGCCTCAAGAGCCGATTGACCCGGCGCTGCTGACGCCGGAGACGGTCGACACTGCCCGCTACTACCCGCTCGACGAGCTGGCCGTCATGCCTGTCGATGCGCTCGAAGAGCTGTGGCTGGCCTGCCCGGATCGCGCCTTCTACGAAGCTGCGCTCAAGCAGGCGGTCGACGACACCTACGGCCCGGATGCCATCCCCAGCGACCTCGACCGGCTGGCGGTCATCGACGAATGCATCCTGTACTACACCGGGCAGCACCCGGACCTCAAGAGCCCGGCGCCGCGCATCCCGACCGGGCGCACCGCCGATGGCCTGGTGCAGTGGTTCAAGGTCTCCGACCGCATCCGCGAGCGGCTGCAGGCCGGCCAGCCGGTTGAGGAGCCGCCCACTGCCGTGCCACAGCCTGCACGGTCATGGCGCACGGTCGTGATGGGGGTTGGGCTGGCGCTGACGGTGCTGTGCGTGTCCACTTCCATCCTGCGCCGGGCGCTCGACGGCAGCCGGGTGAGTGCGGCCATGCTGACCGCGACCGCGCAGGCGGCCGCGCCGGGCCCGACGCCCAGCCCGACCCCGCTTGCGCTCGAAAACATCGACCGGCCCATCCGCGCCGGCGAAGACCTGCGCGGCTACTACCCGGTCCTGCTCGAGATCGCGCCCGCCGGCCGTCCCTCGCGCGTCTTCCCGGTCCAGCAGCGCAGCGTCGACGTCGCCGAGTGGGCATTCGACGCCGACCCGGACGTGGCCAGCGCCGTGCTGGGGCTGGTCGTGCGCCCGGCGCTGGGCATCCCCTACACGCCTGCCAGCGCGGCGCTGCTCGAAGTCGCTGGCGCCGGGCGACGGCATCCACCTGCGCATGAGCACCGGCCAGATGCTCGCCTTCCGCGTCTCGCGCTTGGAGCGCGTCGGACGGCAGGACGTGTCGCTGTTCGACCAGTCCGCGCCGGGCATCGCCGTCGTCCTGCTGCAGGACGCGGCTCCCGACCGGCTGGTCGTCTACGGCGATTACCTGCCCGAGCAGGAGACGCCGGCCCTCGCCGGCGGCAGCACACCCGCCGCCGAGGGGACACCCGTCGTACTGGGTCCAACGCTCGCGCTGACCGTCACACGCAGCGCAGCCAGCGCCGGATCACCGCGCACGCCGCTGCCGGACGACTGGACCTACCTGCTGGTCGACTTCACGCTGGAAGCGACCGGGCGGGTAGACACCGGCGACCTGAGCCTGGAGCTCATCGATGCGGGCGGCGTGCGCTACGCGCCGGTCTCCGTCGACGACACGCTGCTGAGCGACCAGCCGCTGCCCTCGGCCACGCTGGCGCCGGGCGACGAGGTGCGGGCCTCCGTCGCCTTCCTGGTGCCGCGCGCCGTGGCGTCCCCGCTGCTGCACGCGCAGCTTGGCGACGCGCAG
Organism: uncultured Chloroflexia bacterium; assembly: GCA_963787375.1. Classification (GTDB taxonomy): domain Bacteria; phylum Chloroflexota; class Anaerolineae; order Aggregatilineales; family UBA3940; genus CAWBCR01. Next base: position 21,405 of record CAWBCR010000012.1, read on the forward strand.
GCCGACGTCGCTCTCGACGCCGCGCCGGCGGAGACGCTGACTGCCTCCAGCCTGGACGTCGTCATTCTCGACGCGCAGACGGAGGGCACGCCCGCCCATCCCGGCGACCTGGTCGTCACCGCCCGGCTGTTCAACCCGCACGCGCAGCCCATCACCGTGCTGGCCTCGGAAGTGGCCGCTGTCTTCAGCCCGGCTGCGCCCGGCGACACGTTCCCGGTCGGCCCGCTGGCCCAGGAGGCGAGCGGCCTGCTGCCGCTGACCGTCGGCCCCGGCCAGGCCCAGGACATCGCACTCCACTTCGCCTGGAGCGGCGACCCCGGAGTCGGTCTTGAGATCGGTGGCTATCGTTTCATCGTCCGGCTGCGCTGACGCAGCCATCATCACGCCATCATATAGAAGGAGGACAGACTATTGGACGCTATTCGGAGTTTCATTCAGGAGATCCAGGCGACGCTGCTCGACGTCTCCGGCTCGGTCGCGCTGATCGGGCTGCTGGGGCTGGCCTTCATGTACCTGGGCTCGTCGGTGCCGTTCCTCTCGACCTGGAAGCAGGACCACCCCAAGGCCTTTGACGACGTGGCGGTCGGGCTGTTCATCCTGATCGTCACCACCGGCGGCGGCGTCGCCGCCCTGATCGGCCACCACTAGATCGGATTGTGCGGGAGGCGGCACCGCTGCCTCCCGCAGAAAGGAAGGATCGCTCATGACAGCCTGGCAGCGATCGCACATCACCGAGCGCAGCGAGAAGGGCATCGGCCCGATCAGCTTCAAGCGCCTGCTCATCGCCGGCGCGAGCGGCGGCATCGTGGCCATGCTCGCCGGCCGCACCCTCGGCTTCTTCCCGGGCTGCCTCAGCGCCGGCCTCGCGCTGGCCGCCGTGCTGGCCGCCACCCACCCGGTCGAAGGCCTGCCGCTGTTCGCCTTTGGCTTTCGCAGCGCTGCGCGGGCTGGCGACCGTCGCCACCGTGCGCCGCGATCCGGGCGCGCCGTCGCTGCGCCGGCCAGGTGCTCAAGGTCTCGGCGGCGGATGGCACGCTGCGCGCCGGCGAGGTCTATGATACGGACCTGGGATGACGCGGAGCCTGTCAGATCTGCTCGACGCTGACTGGGAGTACCTGGGCGGCTTCGCCGACGCGCGGCGCGAGGGATTGTCGGCAGCGGAGAACCCATTCAAGTCCCGAACACAGGAAGAGGTCGCAGTGATGGCATCCCGTTTCCGGATCCCTGCCCGGCGCAGCCGCTGCGCTGCCGGTTGGCGGCCGCCGCCTCAAGCCGTCGAGCTTCATCGTCGAGCCGTTCGACCTCTTCCTGCACGGCGACGAGCAGGCGCTGCACGCGCTGCAGAGCGCGCTTCGCCGCCTTCCTGCGCGCGCTCGACGGCCCGGCCCGCTTCGCCACCTGGCACATGCCCACCAGCTGCGCCCGCTGGTCGACTGGACGCTGTCGCGAGGCCGCCCGCACCGCCGACCCCTGGCGGCGCAGCATCCTGATGGAATACCGCCAGTGGTACGAGGACATGGAGCGCGGCGGGCGACTTCCAGCAGGCGCTGTGCGGCCTCGACGGTCTGGTCGGAGGACGATATCGGCGCCCGCTCGACTGGCCTGGCGGCAGCCTCGGCGCTCGGCACGCGCGTGGCCGAGGGACGTGGCCGCCGCTCGTGCGCGGCGAGTACCGCATCAAAGCCGCGCCGCTGTGGCACCTGGAGCCGGTCGGCCATCCCAGCCGGCAGGCCGCTGGTCTGCTCTGCTCGGCACCTACAGCCTTCAGCAGCGTCGAGTGGACCTTCTTCCGCCCGCTGGCGTTGCTGTTCAGCCTCGGACATCCCGCTCGCGGTCGTCGTCGACATCTCCGAACACGTGGGAAGACGCCGACGCGGTGTCACGGCTGGAAGGCGTCATCACCGCCATGCAGACGCACCTCGTCGACCTCGCGCGCGGTCGACACCGGCAGCCAGCGCCAGATCGCCGACTGCACCGGCCGCGCTGGCCGAGATCCACGCCGGGCAGGCGCTGCACGACGTGCAGATCAAGGTCGCCTGGCGGCGGAGGATCCCGACGACGCTGCAAGAACGGGTCGAGGAGGTGCGCAAGCGGCTGCGGCCCTTCATGGGCGTGCGCGTCGAGATTGGCAGCGACCAGGTCACAGCGCGCGCGCTACTTCTCGTCCGAGCCCACTGCGCGGCTGGAAGCGCACCCCAGCCTGTGGCCGATGACCTCGCCCGCGCTGGCGCTGGCCATCGGCTTCCTGGGCATGCGCAAGCTGCAGCCCAGGGCCGGCATCATCCGCGGCACCAGCGCCGGCGGCGGCTGGCCCTACATCTACGACGACTGGGACCTGTCGCAGGGCAAGAAGGCGGTCCACGAGTGCTGGGTCGGCACCACCGGCGCGGGCAAGACCTTCGCCCTCAACTGCTACCTGTCGCGCTCGCTGGCCCACTACGGCATCCCCTTCGACCTGCTGGAGCCGATGGGCCACGGGCGGCTGCTGGCTGCTGCCTTCAACATCGAGGCGCACTCGCCTGAGCGCCCGGCGCACCCACCTCAATCCCCACGACCCGGTCTACCCGCGTCTCGGCGAGCAGATCGCGCACGTCATCCGGCTGTACGAGACCTTCCTGCAGCGCCCGCTGGGCGGCGACCCGACCGGCAACCTGCAGGGCTCGCTGCTGTCGCAGGCGCTGTACGTCCACTACCAGGGCAGAGACCTGACGACGATGACTCCCGCCGACGCGCCGCTGGTCGAGGACGTGGTCGACTACACTCGTCCGGCCTGGGCGACACGGACCGCATCCGCGAGATTGCGAAGGAGCTCGCCGAGGAGATAGCCGGCCTCGCCACCGGCTCCGGCCCCTACGGCCACTTCCTCAACGGCCACACCACCGTCGACTTCTCCATCGCCGGCGAGGCGCAGCCGCGCATCTTCACCTTCCACGAGATGGAGGAGGACGACGTGCTGGTCGCCATCGCCTACACCCAGGTGCTGGCCGCCCTGATGCGCACCGCCCTGTCGGACGACCGCCCGCGCATCATCGCCGTCGACGAGGTGTACCGCATGATGCGCCACCCGTCGCTGCTGCAAGTTCCTCATCAACGCCGTCAAGACGCTGCGCACCCGCCGCAAGAAGGTCATCGTCGTCGACCAGCAGATGCGCGTCTTCGTCTCCGACCCGCAGGCCCGCCTGCTGTTCGAGAACTGCCCCATCCGCGTCATCTTCGCCCAGCGCGGCGGCGAGGACGTGTTCGCCGGCGACCCGGCCTTCGCCCACTACACCGGCCAGCACCGCCGGATCATCGCCGGGCTGCCGCGCTTCCAGCTTCCTGATGGAGACGGACGAGGGCATCTTCTACCTGAACAGCGCCGCCAGCCCCGCCGAGCTGCGCCGCTTCGGCAGGAACTTAAGAGGAGAGAGAAACCATGACCACTCGGAACCACGCAAGCCGAAATCTATCGTCGACCAGGAGCAGGCCACCGCCGAGCGCTACCGCTGGTGGGGCGTGTACCTCATCCGCGAGAAGCGCCGCCTGCAGGCCATTGCCGATGCCATCGCCCACCGCGCCGAAGCAGGCGCGCAGCCGTCTCGGCGCAGGTTCCTGCGCCAGAGCCCACCTGACTGGCGATGAGGAACTTGATGCACCGGAGGAGCTGCTCATCCGCGTCGATACGGAGCTGGGCGCAGCGGATGCGCTTCCCGAAGCGGATCTGGCAGAGCGCGAAGGCGATGAGGAATCAAAACGCCCGGGAAATCCGGGCGCGATGGACAGACTATACCAGAAGATCGCGAGCAGCGCAAACTGCTGGGCCGGGCCAGGTTGCTCGGCGGCGGGCGCGGCGCTGCTGAGCGCAGGGAGCGCTGATCCGATGCTGTTCTGGATCTTCACCACCTACCGCGAGAGGCTCGCGCCCTACACCACCATCCCCCTGCTCGTCGCCGGGGCGCTGCTGCCGCCGGTCGCCGCCTATCTGCTCGGCCAGCCCGGCAAGAAGGTCGCCCGGCGCCGGCTGGGCCACCGCGAGCGCCGCCTGATGGCCGTCACGCTGGTCGTCGTCGCGCTGGCCGCCATGCACCTGCTGCTGGTGGCCGGTGGCACGGCTGGCCGTCGCGCGCGGCGCCATCGTCCGTCCAGCCCTGGCCCGCTCGCCTGGCTGGTCGGCCCGCCGGGCTACGACCAGCAGCGGCTGCTCAAGGCAGCGGGGGTTCTCGTGGCAGGCGGCGGGCTGGCCGCCTACGGCGCCTACACCCAGGTCCAGGATGGCGGCAGGCTGCGCGAGCTCGTCAACACGCTGCGCGACCCCGCCCGCCACCGTGAGGAGCTGGGCTCGGCCCACTTCTGCTACCCCGGCGAGTTCGTCCGCCTGCAGAAGCCCAAAGGCCCCTACGAGCTGCGCCTGCTGGGCGCCTTCTACGGCAAGCGCAGCCGCGGCGAGCCCTCCAGCCGCTTCTACCGCCTCGACCGCGGCCCCGGCCGCAACAACCGCTGGCCGTGGATCGCGCTCGGCGTCGAGGACCAGGCGCGCGGCCTGTGCCTGGTCGGCCCGGCCGGCAGCGGCAAGTCGCAGGCCGGCATCCTGCCCCTCACCGCCGACGCGATGACGAGCGGCCAGTCGCTGATCGTCCTCGACCCGCAGAACGAGCTGGCGCCCTACCTGTTCGACTACGCCCGCGTCACCGGCCACCGCGTCGTCGTCCACGACCCGACCGACCCCTCGCTGCCGCGCTTCAACCTGGCCCACAGCGTGCGCAGTGTCAGCGACGCGCAGGCCATCGCCGCCGTGCTGGTCGGCCATTCCGGCGGCCTCGACGACTTCTGGACGAAGTCCGCCCGCAACCTGCTGGCCGGCTGCCTGCTGCGCTTCGACAGCCTGGGCGACATCCTGCGCGCCTTCGACGACCTGCCGAAGCTGGCCGCCACGCTGACCCGCGAGGACGATGGCGCGGCCAACGTCGCGCGCGCCTTCGCCGCCAGCGTCCGCGCCGGCGACCGCAGCGCGCCGGGCGTGCTGGCCACCCTGCAGGCCTCGGCGCTCAGCGCCTGGGCCGACGCCGCCGTCCAGGCGGCGACCGCCGCCACCGACTTCACCGCGGACATGCTGCTCGACGCGCCCACGCTGCTCATCCTGAGGTGCCCCGGCCGCTACATGAAGGTCTACGGCCCCTACCTGGGCGCCGTCCTGCAGCGCTTCGTCCTCGACCTCGACACGCTCGGCGAGCAGACCCCCGGCGGCGCGCTGCCGCGCCCGGTCAAGATCGTCATCGACGAGTTCCCGCTGATGGGCCACCTGGCCGGCATCGTCGAGTCGGTCAACCTGTTCCGCAAGCGCCACCTGTCGATCGTCGTCGCCGCCCAGGCGCTGTCGCAGTTCGACCTGCTGTACGGCCGCGCCGGCGCCGAGACGCTCATCGCCGGCATGGCCACCCAGGTCTTCTTCGGCGCGTGCGACGCCGCCACCGCCCGCTTCGTCAGCCAGTCGCTGGGCCGCGCCACCGAGCGCATCCGGCCCGCATATCCCCCGGCCCGACGGGCGCGCCGCCGAGCCGCAGCTCCGCCAGCGCGACCTGCTGTCGCTTGAGGAGGTCATCTCGCCGCCGGTCGGCAGCTGCGTCGTCATCCACCGCTACACGACGCCGACCTACGCCGCGCAGGTCGTGCTGCTGGCCTCGCTGACCTTCATGTTCCAGCGCCAGGACTGGCAGCAGGCCATCGCCCGCGCGCGGCGCACCGAGCCGCTGCTGCTGGAGCAGCCGCGCTTCACGCCGGCACGAGGCCGCAGAACACGCAGGACATCTTATCACGCACGCCGAAAGGTTTTTGAACGGGGAGGAGAACATGGATCGTGTAAACAAGAGCCGCGTGCAGTCGGTCAAAACGTCACGCGGCCCTCAGGACCCAGTTGGCACCGGGTATGGCTTCATTGTACAGCGTTCGCGCGTGCGCGCGCAACGCCGCCATCGAGTTTCAGCCTGCCGCAGAAAGGCTATACTAGCCATGGCCGAGTATGCCTTTTCGAACGGCAAGGTGCGGGTCGAGCGCGACGTCACGCTCAAGTCGGGCCGCTGGCAGCCGCACGCGCTCAAGCCGGCGTTCATCCTGCTGGATCTCTCGCCGGCGCCCGACCCGGACGAGGAGCGACCAGACGAGACACAGGAGGCGCAGCATGACGACCGGAAAGACGACTGAGGAGTCCAAGGCTGATGCGGGGCAGGAACCCGCGCTGCGCTGCGCCATCTACGCCCGCTTCTCGTCCGAGATGCAGAACGAGCTGAGCATCGAAGACCAGGTATCCCGCTGCCGCGAGGAGATCGCCCGGCGCGGCTGGCGCGTGGCCGCCATCTACTCCGACAGCGCCCGCTCCGGCTGGAGCCTCGACCGCGACGGCTTCCAGGAGCTGCGCGCCGCCGCCGAGCACGGCAAATTCGACGCCATCATGTTCTGGAAGTTCGACCGGCTGGCCCGCGACCACAACCACACCGTCATGATCAAGGCGCTGCTGCGCCACCAGTACGAGCTCAAGCTGTTCTGCGTCGAAGGCGTCAGCTCTGATGACGACGACTCGCCGTACACCACGCTCGTCGAGCAGATGATCGCCGTGTTCTCGTCGTTCTACTCGCAGAACCTGTGCACCGACACCAAGCGCGCCAAGCGCGCGCGGGCCATGCGCGGCGAGTTCAACGGCAGCGTCGCGCCGCTGGGCTATGCGCTGGTCAAAAAGAATGAGGCCACCGCCGACCGCCCCGCCGGGCTGCGCGTCGACCCCGACGTCGCGCCGGTCGTCGCGCAGGCCTTCGAGCGCTATGCCACCGGCGGCCACAGCGACCGCACCATCGCCGAGTGGCTGAACGCAGCAGCCTGCCGTTCAGGCCTACTGCGCAGGAAAGCGGCCCGTCGGCAAGGAGATGGTGCGCGACCTGCTCCAGAACCGCACCTACACCGGCCGCGTGTCCTACGCCGAGACGATCTACAACAGCGCGTCGCTGGGCCAGAAGAAGAAGTCCCGCCGCAAGCGCATGGACTGGTTTGAGGGCCGCCACGACGCCATCATCAGCGACGAGCTGTTCGAGGCCTGCCAGGCCGTGCGCGAGCGGATGGCCGTGACCTTCAAGGCCGGCTACCAGGCCCGCACCTACGTCCTGCCCGACCGCGTCTTCTGCGGGCACTGCATCGCCCGCGCCGATGGCAACCTGGCCGACCCCAACTATGGCAAGATGCGCCTGCACTGGCAGGCGGCGAAGAAGCGCGCCATCTACCGCTGCCTCTCGCGCGACCGCGGCTATGGCGCGTGCGAGCAGAGCATCATCCACGAGGACGTGGTCATCGAGAAGGTCGTCGCCATGATCTCGCACCTGAGCCTGCCCGGCGACGTCCAGCGCCGGATCGACGAGCTGGTGCGCGGCAGGCCCTCCAATGAGGAGGCGCTGGCACACCTGGCCGAGCTGGAGGAGCAGCAGCGCCGCGTGCAGTTCAGCTGGGAGCATGGCAAGCTGCTGCCGGAGGCGTATCTCGCCCGCGTGAGCGAGCTCGAGCGCGAGATTGCATCCATGCGGCCTTTGGACTATGATAGGCTGGAAGAAGCGGCTGATCTCATTACGCACTTCAGGAGCTACTGGGATCAGTGTGCGGAGATGGACAGTCCCGAAGAGGCGCGGCAGCAGCTGATGGCGAAGATAGTCGACCGGGTATTTGTATACGACGACAGGGTCATCGCGCTCGCGCTGCACCCTGATTTCGGCATCATCCTCGACGTGCCCGAGTCCGCTCCGAGCGACGTGCTGGCCGCCGTCACCGAGTTCAACAGAAAAGGCACGGAAGGCTTCTCAACCTTCCGTGCCCAGCACGGGAGCGACGGGCTTGGTGTACGAGCCGGGTGCTTCGTATGGGCGCCTAGAAATGAGATCTATCACCTCGTAATCCGTATGCTCGTCAAGGGGGTGCAGTCATGACCGCACACCCCTGGAGCAACCGTCAACGCTTATTTCAATCGTATACATGTGTGGTGGCACGGCAGTCGCGCCGGGTGTTTTCGGCGCGTCTGGCGTGCGTTTTGTGATTCTCAAGCGAAGGAGAGAAAGGATTTCAAATGCTCATGACAGAGACCCACACGCGCAAGGACCGGCCTGTCGACGACTTCATCAGCATCGCCAGGGCCGTGCGCCGCTCGGGCTACTCCGAGCAGTACCTGCGCCGGCTGGCGCGGCGCGGCGACATCCGGGCCATCAAGTTCGGCCACTTCTGGATGATCGACGCGAAGTCCCTGCAGGCCTACCTGGACCACGCGCTCGGCCTCAACGCCGGCGACCGGCGCTATGGGCCGCGCGAGCCCGAGGAGTGAGCGGGCAGATCACCACCGGGAAGGAGGCGGTGCCTATGAGCGCGAAACCTCCTTACAAAGGATAAGCCACCGGTCTGCAACACCGATGGCCTATCATGCGAGGGATGATGTATCCACTCTCACTACCTATCAGGATACATCATTCCCTCCCCAATCGACAACCGAATCGTTACTTACCCCACAGGGAGGGAAAGGCATGTCATCGACTATCCATACGCCTGCCGTCGCGCAGGCCGCCCAATCGAATAAGGTTCTTGAGGCCGCGCTGGCCTATCGCAAACTGAACATGAGCGTGCTGCCCCTCAAGGGCAAGCGCCCCGCGCTCGACTCCTGGTCGAAGTACCAGACAACCATAGCCACGGAAGAAGAGATCGCCGCATGGCAGCGCGCCGGCCTGCTGAAGAACGTCGGCATCGTATGCGGTACGGTGTCCGGCAGCCTGGTCGTGCTCGATTTCGACGGGCTGGGCGCTTATGGCGCTTTTGCCGCGCTGTTCCCGCCGCTGGCGCAGACCTTCACCGTGGCGACCGGCAGCGGCAAAGGCAAGCATGTCTATCTGTACGTCGAGAAGCTCCCGGCCACCGTCAAGGCGATGGAGACCGTCTTCGGCAACGTCGAGCTGCGCGCAAGCGGCAGCCAGGTCGCTGCCCCGCCGTCGATACACCCGGCCACCGGGAAACCCTACACCGTCGACAGGCCGCTCGACATCCTGCGCGTGCCCGACCTCGACGAGGTAGTTCAGTGGATCGAATCGCTGCAAGCGCCACGCCGGGAGAAGCCACCCACGTGGCGGCCACCGCGGACGCTGCCCGCGAATGGGAACGTCAATCCAGAGGTGATTGACGCTATCGCCACGAAGCTGCGCGAGCGCAAACACCACGAGCACGGCGAATGGATCAACTGCTCGTGCATCTACCCGGAGCGCCACGCCCACGGCGACCGGCATCCCAGCTTCGGGCTGAACCTGCGCAGCGGCTATGCGTTCTGCTATCGCTGTGGGACGATCCTGGCAAAAGATGTCTGCGCCGCGCTGGATATCGACCCACAGCAGCACGGCGGGCTGATGAAGCCAGCAACACCTCCGGTGGTCACTCGCAGCGAAAGCGCTGGGGGCATCCCGACCCCTCCCGCCGAGATACCGCCACCAGAGAAGGCGCTGCCGCCCATCGGCGAGATCGCGCTGCCTGACTGGCTCAGCCAGTACACCGCCTGGGCGTCGCGCATCGGCAGCCAGACGCCGATCCTGTTCCACCAGGCAGCGGGCATCTGGCTGCTGGCGGTGGCCATCGCCCGCCGGCTGTACGTCAGCGCGCCGTGGGGCGTAAAGATCTGGCCCAACCTGTACATGATGCTGGTGGCCGACACCACCTTCTACCGCAAGACGACCGCCTTCAAGCTGGCCGAGGGCGTCATCCGCGAGGCCATCCCCCACATGCTGATGCCCACCCCCGGCTCCCCCGAGCGCTTCCAGGAGGCGCTGTCGGGCAGGCTGCCCGGCAACTACCGCGAGCTGACCTACGCCCAGCAGGAGCTGCTGTCGAAGGCGCGCGGCTTCGCCGCCCAGCGCGGGCTGTTCAAGGACGAGGTCGCCGGGCTGTTCGGGGCCTTCAACAAAAAAGACTACATGTTCGGCCTGAAAGACCTGATCATGGAGCTGTACGACTGCCCCGACTACTCGGACAAGGACACCCAGACCGGGCTGACCATCGTGCAGAACGCCGCGCCCTCCATCCTGGGCGTGACGACGCCGGCAGGTCTGGCGGCGGCCATCACGCCAGCAGACTGGTCGAACGGCCTGCTGCCGCGCTTCCTGCTGCTGACGCCTGAGCCCGACTACGCGGAGCGCCCCACGCTCAAGCAGTACGAGCCGCCGCCGGCTTCGGTCGTCGAGGGCCTGAAAACCCTTCACCAGCGGCTGCCGCTGCCGCAGCAGGAGGGCGATGGCTGGGCGGCGCCGGCAGCGCTGGAGGTCGAGGCGCGGTGCTGGGACGGGGTGCAGGCCTACAGCAGCCGGCTGAGGAAGCTGTGCGACCCCAACGACGAGACGCCGCTCGACGACCGGCTCAAGGGCGTCTACGGCCGGCTGCACGTGCAGGCCGTCAAGCTGGCCTTGATCCTCGCTGCGCTCGACTGGCTGGGCACGGATGGGCCGAAACCCACCATGACCCTCAACCACTGGCAGACCGCCGAGTTAATGTGCGAGCACTGGCGGCTGAGCGCCCACCGGCTGGTCGACCACCTCGACCGCAGCGGCGCAGGCCGCGACGAGCGGCGGCAGCAGGACCGCGTCTACGAGGCGATCCGCGAGGCGGGCGCGGGCGGGATCGTGCTGCGCGACGTGTACCGCAAGCTCAACATGAAGGCGCTCGACGCCCGGCAGGCCGTGCAGGAGCTGCTCAAGGCCGGGCTGGTTGCGCCGGCGGCGCTGGGCAATGCTGAGGCCTACCTGGCCGTGCAGCGCCCGGCCCACTGACGGTACGGACACTTATGACATACTGACAGTGCTGACACTTTCCACCTGAAACCGGGGCGATCCCGCGCGAAAAGGGCCCTTTTGGGGCTACCTGGCCTGCAAAATAAGCGCGAAACCGCGCCAGTGTCAGTGGTGTCAGTATGTCAGTGCTGTCATACACGACCTGACAACAACCATGGACGAAAGGGTGAGAAACACCATGAATAACGATGAGATCATCACCATTGGCCTCGACGTGGGCTATGGACTGACCAAAGCCATGGCCGACAATGGCCGGCAGGTCTGCTTCGAGTTCGCGGGTCGCGCCCGCCGAGTTCATCCGCTTCCAGGCCGACCTCGGCGCGCGGCCGCAGGTCAACGGCCTGACGCTGCACGACCCCACCGAAGGCCCGCTGTTCGTCGGCGAGCTGGCCTCGCGGCAGGGCCGCCCCGGCGCGGTGCGCAGCCCGCGCGACCGCGACCGGGTCGCCGACCCCATCGTCACGCACCTGGCCGATGCGGCTTTCGCCCTGCTGCTGCCGGGCGTCGAGCAGGCCCGCGTACGCGTGGTGACGGGTCTGCCCGTCGCCTACTACCGCGACGCCTTCGACCTCTCGCAGCGGCTGCTGGGCGCGCACGCCATCCTGCTCGAAGGCCGCAGCCTGACCGTCGACGTGCAGGACGTGCTGGTCGTGCCGCAGCCATTCGGCGCGCTGCTGTCGCTGATCCTCGACGAGCGCGGGCACCTGGTGACCCGCGCGCTGGACCTGGTCGAGGGGCGGGTGGCGGTGCTCGACGTCGGCCAGCAGACGACCGACCTGATCCTGGTCGAGGGGCTGGAGTACATCGAGGCCCGCTCCGGGTCGATCGAGGTCGGCGTCAGCACCGCGGTCGACATGATCCGCAAGGTGCTGCTGGATGACTACCGGGTGACCTACGAGCCGCACGAGGTCGAGCAGGCGCTGCGCCGCGGCTGGCTGGTCGTCGACGGGAAGAAGCGGCCGCTCGACGGGCTGGCCAGCGAGCGGCTGGACCCGGTGGCGCGGGCCATCGAGGCGCAGGCGCGGACGCTGTGGAACCTGTCGACGCTGACCGCGCTGGTGCTGGCCGGCGGTGGCGCGCTGGCGCTGCGGCCCTGGCTGGAGCCGCGCTTCGCTCAGGCCATCTACGCCCCCGATGCAGCGATGGCCAACGCGGTGGGCTTCCTGCGCTACGGGCTGCGGCAGTGGGCGTGATGGCGCGGCAAGCGCGCCAAAGGCCATAAACACCCCTGTGTAAGACCGGGTTATCACACACGCCCTGTGATGTGTAAGACCCGGTCTTACACCCATGCGAGAGAGGCAAAGATGAGGCAGGACAGAGGCAGGGAGAAGCTCCGGCTAACCGTGAAGCTGGACGTCGAATGGGACGCCGACGTGATCGCCTGGCTTGGGACATTCCCCAGAGGGCAGCGCAGCGCGGTGGTGCGCGATGCCCTGCGGCAGGCGATGCGCCCGCGAGATGTGGCGGACCTCGCAGCGATCCGCAGTGTGCTGGCCGACGAGCTGGCGAAGGCGCTGGCCGGGAGGAGCATCGCGCCGACAGGGTCGCCGGACGAGCCAGGAACGGACGAAGCGATGGAAGCCAGGTACGGCGACAGGCTCAACCGGATGCTGGGCGGTCTGGGGGACTCTAGCGAGTGAGTTCTTGCCTTATGGTAGATGACTCACTCTGGCGATGAATAAATCCTCGTATACTCCTGCCCACCCGGCTGTGCTGGGACGAGGCTTCCCGAATTTGAGAAGCCCTCAGACCAGATCGCAATCTAGAATCCCCGAGCGGTAGAACGAATGGCTATCCCCAGTTGGGATAGCTGGCAGTGCTCTGACTCGTGCGGGCCGAGAACTCACGCTTCCCTCAGCCCTGGCAGCGTTCAATGATCTCCCCTTTTCTTTAGCATGCATCTTGACGTTTTCTTGATGTCTATACCCTCAACCTTATCATCCGCTTGACGGCCTCTGGCATACACTCAGGCTGAAATTGGAGGTGGCCGTGAGCGACCTGATGTATCTGGGGCTGACCATCCTGTTCTTTGCGGCAAACTTTGGCCTGCTCACAGGCTGTGAGCGGCTGCGCAGAAAGTGAGCGTTTGATGCTTTACGTGGTAGTCGGGGTGTTGTGCGGGCTGCTGCTCGCCTACCTGTTCGTCGCGCTGCTCAAGCCGGAGTGGTTCGGATGACTCTCTATGGCTGGCTTCAGATTGCTTTGTACGTCGCCGTGCTGCTGGCGCTGGCCTGGCCGCTCGGTGCGTGGATGGCGCGCGTCTACGCCGGGGAGGCGACGTTCCTGAGCCGGCTGCTGGGCCCCGTCGAGCGCGGGCTGTACCGGCTGGCGGGCGTCGACCCCGAGGCCGAGATGGGCTGGTGGACTTACGCCGCCGCGCTGCTGATCTTCAACCTGCTGGGCATGCTCGCGCTGTACGCGCTGCAGCGTTTGCAGGCGGTCCTGCCGCTCAACCCTGCCGCGCTGGGGCCGGTTGCGCCGGACACGGCCTTCAATACGGCAGCCAGCTTCACGTCGAACACCAACTGGCAGAGCTATAGCGGCGAGCAGAGCATGAGCTACCTGACCGGGATGCTTGGCCTGACGGTGCAGAACTTCGTCTCGGCAGCCAGCGGGATGGCAGTGCTGGGCGCGCTGATACGCGGTTTCGCCCGCCGCACGGCGCAAACGGTCGGCAATTTCTGGGCCGACCTGGTGCGCCTGACGCTGTACGTCCTGCTGCCGCTGTCGCTCGTGCTGGCGATTGCGCTGGCGGCGTGCGGCGTCGTGCAGACGCTGGCCGGGCCGGTGACTGTGCCATTCCTCGACCCGCCACGCGATTCCGCCGGGCAGAGCGTGTCCACCCAGACACTACCGCGCGGGCCGGTCGCCTCAGAGGTGGCGATCAAGCAGCTTGGCACGAACGGCGGCGGCTTCTTCGGCGCGAACAGCGCCCACCCGTTCGAGAACCCCACGCCTCTCAGCGATTTCCTGGAGATGCTGTCTATCCTGCTCATCCCGGCGGCGCTGTGCTTCACCTTTGGCCGCATGGTAGGCGACATGCGACAGGGCCGGGCGCTGCTGGCCGTCATGCTGCTGATCTTCGGCGCGATGCTGGCGCTGGCAGTTGGCAGCGAGCAGGCGGCTGACCCCGCACTGGCCGCGCTGCACGTCGACCAGACGGCGAGCGCCACACAGCCGGGTGGCAACATGGAGGGCAAAGAGGTGCGCTTTGGCGTCGTCAACTCGGCGCTGTGGGCGACGGCCACGACCGCCGCCTCGAACGGCTCGGTCAACGCGATGCACAACTCGTTTATGCCGCTCGGCGGGCTGGCCGCCATGTGGCTGATCCAGCTTGGTGAGGTGATCTTCGGCGGCGTGGGGTCGGGGCTGTACGGGATGCTCGTGTTTGCCATCATTGCCGTGTTCATCGCAGGGTTGATGGTCGGACGGACACCGGAGTACCTGGGTAAGAAGATCGAGGCGTTCGAGATGAAGATGGCCGTGCTGGTGGTGCTGATTCCGGTGGTGCTGGTGCTGGGCGGAACGGCGCTGGCGCTCAGCCTGCCGGCAGGCCGTGCATCGATCCTCAACGCCGGCCCGCACGGCCTGAGCGAAGTGCTGTACGCCTTCTCGTCGGCGGGCAATAACAACGGCAGCGCGTTCGCCGGGCTGGCCGCGAACACGCCGTTCTACAACATCACACTGGGGATCGTGATGCTGATGGCCCGCTACTGGGTGATCGTGCCGGTGCTGGCGATTGCCGGGTCGCTGGCCGCCAAGAAGACCGTGCCCGCCGGCGCAGGCACGCTGCCGACGCACACGCCGCTGTTTGTGGCGTGGCTGGCCGCTGTAGTGATCATGGTTGGCGCGCTGAGCTTTCTGCCCGCGCTGGCGCTCGGCCCGATCGTCGAGCACCTGCTGCTGTTTGGATGAGATGAGAGATTGCGATGATGGCTGACGATCGCACAGCGCTCAGAAAACAGGCCGGCCTCCGGCGCGAGATGATTCTGCGGGCCATGGCCGATGCCTTTATCAAGCTCGACCCGCGCCGCATGGCCGGCAACCCGGTGATGTTCGTGGTGGAAGTGGGCGCGGCGCTCACGTCGTTCCTGTGGCTTCAGGCGCTGCTGGGGCACGGCGAGGCCTCGCCACGCTTCATCGGGGCCGTGGCGATGTGGCTGTGGTTCACGGTGCTGTTCGCCAACTTCGCCGAGGCGCTGGCCGAAGGGCGCGGCAAGGCGCAGGCCGCCGCGCTGCGCCGCATGCGGCAGCAGACCCAGGCGCGGCGGCTCCCGCGCGGCACTACGGTCGAGCCGGACAGGAAGCCGCGCACCGGCTGGACGGTGGTGTCGTCGGTTGAGCTGCGCCAGGATGACCTGGTGTTGGTCGAGGCGGGCGACACCATCCCCGCCGATGGCGACGTGGTCGCCGGTATCGCGTCGGTGGACGAGAGCGCCGTCACCGGCGAGAGCGCGCCGGTCATCCGCGAGTCGGGCGGCGACCGCAGCGCGGTGACGGGTGGCACGCGGCTGCTCTCCGACTGGCTGGTCGTGCGCGTCAGCGCCGCGCCGGGCGAGGGCTTCCTCGACCGGATGATCAAGCTGGTGGAAGGCGCGGCCCGCCAGAAGACGCCCAACGAGATCGCGCTGAACATCCTGCTGGCAGGCTTCACCATCATTTTCCTGGTCGTGACGGCCAGCCTGCTGCCGATGTCGTTGTACAGCATCGCGGCCTCCGGGCGGGGCACGCCGGTGACGATCACCACGCTGGTGGCGCTGCTGGTGTGCCTGATCCCGACGACCATCGGCGGGCTGCTGAGCGCCATCGGCATCGCCGGGATGGACCGGCTGATCCGCCGCAACGTGATCGCGCTGTCTGGCCGGGCAGTCGAAGCGGCGGGCGACGTCGACGTGCTGCTGCTGGACAAGACGGGCACCATCACGCTCGGCAACCGGCAGGCGGTCGACTTCATCCCGGTTGATGACACCGGCGTCGAGCGCGTGGCCGAGCTGGCGCAGCTTGCATCGCTGGCCGACGAGACACCCGAAGGGCGCAGCATCGTGGTGCTGGCCAAGGAGAAGTACGGCCTGCGCGGCAGGCCGGTCTCCGCCACGCCCGACAGGCCGGATGAGATGCACTTCATCCCCTTCTCGGCGCAGACGCGCATGAGCGGTGTAGACGTGGACGGGCTGCGCATCCGCAAGGGCGCGGCGGATGCTATCACGGCCTACGTGCGCGGCAGCGGCTACACTGTGCCGGCGGAGATGACTGCCGCGGTCGAACGTATCGCGCGCGGGGGTGGGACGCCGCTGGTCGTGGCCTGCAACGGCGAAGCGGTGGGCGTCATCCACCTCAAAGACGTGGTGAAGGGTGGCATCCGCGAGCGGTTTGCCGAGCTGCGCCGGATGGGCATCAAGACGGTGATGATCACCGGCGACAACCCGCTCACCGCGGCGGCCATCGCTGCCGAGGCGGGCGTGGACGATTTCCTGGCCGAGGCCACGCCGGAGGCCAAGCTCAAGCTGATCCGCGAGGCGCAGGCCGGCGGGCGGCTGGTCGCGATGACCGGCGACGGGACCAACGACGCCCCGGCGCTGGCGCAGGCCGACGTGGCGGTCGCAATGAACACCGGCACCCAGCCCGCCCGCGAGGCGGCCAACATGATCGACCTCGACAGCAACCCGACCAAGCTGATCGAGATCGTGGAGATCGGCAAGCAGCTTCTGATGACGCGCGGCGCGCTGACCACTTTCAGCCTGGCCAACGACGTGGCCAAGTACTTTGCCATCATCCCGGCGGCCTTCGCCTCGACCTACCCGGCGCTGGGCGCGCTGAACGTGATGCAGCTGCACAACGCGATCCTGTCGGCGGTGATCTTCAACGCGCTGATCATCATTCTGCTGGTCCCGCTGGCGCTGCGTGGCGTGCCCTACCGCCCGCTCAACGCCGCCCGCCTGCTGCGTGACAACCTGCTGATCTATGGGCTGGGCGGCATCATCACGCCGTTTGTCGGCATCAAGCTGGTTGACCTGGCGCTGGTCGCGCTGAGGCTGACCTAGGAGGCGCACAATGGAAAGCGACACAAGTGTGAAACCTTCGACCTCGAAAGCTGCGCGGGCTACTGCCGGGAGCCGCTTCCGTATGCCCTGGTGGATGGCGCTGCGCCTGATCGTCATCGTGGGGCTGTCACCGGTCGAGATGTTCGCCGTGATGAGCAGCGCTGAGCGCGCAGCTGTGCAGGTTCTGCTGGCGCTGCTGGTTATGAGCACCCTGGTTTTCTAAGGAATAGAGACCATGCGCAGGTACAGGTCGCCGGATAGACAACCGGCCTGGTGGGCGCTGTATGGCATCTTTGTGCTGGCGGCTGCGCTGCTGGGGCTGGTGATGCTGGCCAACCCGCCGGATTTCGAGCAGACGGTGCTGGATTCGGCGATTGTCGTCGTGGCCTTCAGCCTGGCCGCGCTGTGGGCGTATGTGATGTATGGCGGGATGTGAGATGAATGAGACACGCAATCAGGTGAGTTTGTGGGCGCTGCTCAGGCCGGCGGCGGTGCTGCTGGCCGGCCTGAGCGTGATCACCGGACTGGCCTACCCGCTGCTGGTGACGGGTGTGGCGCAGGCGCTGTTCCCGCACAAGGCCAACGGCAGCCTGATCGTCGCTGATGGGCAGGTGGTTGGCTCGGCGCTGATCGGCCAGCCGTTCGACGACCCGGCTTATTTCTGGAGCCGCCCCTCGGCTACGGCCTCGTTCCCGTACAACGCACAGGCGTCGGGCGGGTCGAACCTGGCGGCGAGCAGCCCGGCGCTGGTCGCGCAGGTCACCGCGCGGGTCGACGCGCTGCGCGCCGCCGACCCCGGCAGCGGCGCGCCCATCCCTATCGACCTGGTGACGGCTTCCGGCAGCGGGCTTGACCCGGATATCGGCCTGGCGGCGGCGATGGTCCAGGTGCCGCGTGTGGCCCGCGCCCGCGGCCTGCCGGAGCAGGCTGTGCGCGACCTCGTCACACATGTGGCAGAAGGCCGCAATGTGGGCGTGCTGGGCGAGCCGCGTGTGAACGTGCTGCGGCTCAACCTGGCGCTTGACCAACTGGCCGCGCAGCGCTGACCCGGCACGAGTACAATCAGGGTGATTCGATGTAGCGGACCGGAAATAAAGAAGACCATGTATGATGGCACAAGCACAGCGGCCCGATCCTGAAGCGCTCCTCTCGCGTGTCGAGGAAGAAGAGAAGCGCAGGGATCGCGGGCGGCTGAAAGTCTTCCTGGGCTACGCTGCCGGGGTGGGCAAGACCTACGCCATGCTCGAGGCGGCTCAGCAGCGCAAAGCCGAGGGCGTCGACGTGGTCGTGGCCTACGCCGAGACGCACGGGCGCGCCGAGACCGAGGAGATGCTCGCCGGGCTGGAGATCGTCCCCCGGCAGCGTGTCGCGTATCGCGGCGTCACGCTCGAAGAGATGGATCTCGACGCCGTGCTGGCGCGCGCGCCGCAGCTTGTGCTGGTCGACGAGCTGGCGCATACCAACGCGCCCGGCTCGCGCCACCGCAAACGCTACCTCGACGTCGAGGAGCTGCTGGCCGCCGGCATCGACGTGTACACTACGCTCAACATCCAGCACGTCGAGAGCCTGAACGACGTCGTGGCGCAGATCACCGGCGTGCGGATGCGAGAGACCGTGCCCGACCGCCTGCTGGACGATGCGAGCGAGATCGAGCTGATCGACCTCCCGCCGGAAGAGCTGCGCCAGCGTCTGAAGGACGGCAAGGTCTACGTGCCGGACCAGGCAGCACACGCCGTGCAGAAGTTCTTCCGGCCCGGCAACCTGCTTGCGCTGCGCGAGATGGCCCTGCGCCGCGTCGCGGATCGCGTCGACGAGCAGATGAGAGCTTACATGGTCATGCGCGCCATCCCCGGCCCGTGGCCTGCCGCCGACCGGCTGCTGGTATGTGTCGGCCCGAACCCGCTCGCCGAGCGGATGGTCCGCACGGCGCGCCAGATCGCCGACGATCTGAACGCCGAGTGGTTTGCGCTGTACGTCGAGACCCCGCAGCACCTGCGCCTCCCGCTCGAAGCCCGCGAGCGGGTGTGGCGCACGCTGCAGCTCGCCGAGTCGCTGGGTGCGACAACGGCCAGCCAGGTCAGCGAGGCGGTGGCGGAGGGCATCGTCGACTATGCCCGCAGGCTCAACATCACCAAGATCGTGGTCGGCAAGCCGCTCAAGCCGCGCTGGCGCGAATGGCTGGCCGGCTCGATTGTCGACCAGATCATCCGCCGCAGTGGCGACATTGACGTATACGTCATCAGCAGCAGTGAAAGCGCAGCGAAGGCGCGGCGACAGGCTGCCGGCGGCCCGCCCGCGCGCTGGCGTGATGTGCTGGCCGGGGCGGCCCTGGTGGCGTTGGCGACGCTGCTGGGCCAGCCCTTCCGTGAGATGATCGCGCCGACCAACCTGGTCATGCTGTATCTGGCGGCTGTCGTGCTGGCTGCGGTCAGCTTCGGGCTGTACAGCGCCGTCCTGGCGGCTGTGTTGAGCGTGCTGGCCTTCGACGTGTTTTTTGTCCCGCCACGCTATACGCTGGCCGTGTCCGATACCCAGTACCTGCTGACCTTCGCCGGTTTGCTGATTGTCGGGGTCGTGATCAGCACGCTCGTCTCCCAGACGCGGGCGCAGGCCCAGGCCGCCCGACGCCGCGAGGAGCAGACTGCGGCGCTATATGCCCTCAGCCGCGACCTCGCCGCCGCGATTGACCTGGACGGCATCCTGCGCAGCGTTGTCCAGCACACCTCGGATACCTTCAGCCGGGCAGTGGCGATTCTGCTGTTGAAAGGCGATAAGCTCGCCGTGGCAGCGTCCAGCCCAATCTTACGCCGGTAAGGAAGATCTGGCTGTGGCCGAATGGGTGTTTCAGCACGGCCAGATGGCCGGGCATGGAACCGACACCCTGCCGGCGGCTGAGCTGCGCTGTGTGCCCCTCCAGACGGCAGACGGCCCGGTCGGCGTGCTGGGCCTCAGACCGGCAGACCCGGAGAGCACGCTCGCGCCGGAGCAGACCCGGCTGCTGGCGGCCTTTGCCAGCCAGGCAGCTCTGGCGATAGCGCGTGCGCAGTTGGCCGGGGAAGTCAACCGGGCGGAAATTCTGCGAGCCACCGAGAAGCTGCAAACGGCGCTGCTTAACTCGATCTCCCACGACCTGCGCACGCCGCTGGCCTCGATCACCGGCGTGCTGAGCAGCCTGCGCGAGGAAGACAGCGACCTCGACAGCCCGACCCGCCACGAGCTGGTCGACACGGCCTGGGAGGAGGCGGGGCGGCTCAACCGGCTGGTCAGCAACCTGCTCGACATGACACGCATTGAAGCGGATGCGCTGAAGGTCAGGCAGGAGCCGTGCGAAGTCGAGGACCTGATCGGCACGGCGACCCATGCGCTGGCCGACAAGCTGCGTGAGCACCCACTCAGCGTCGAATGCCCGCCCGATCTGCCTGTTCTACGTGTCAGCGGACTTCGTGCTGATTAACCAGGTGCTGGTCAACATCATCGACAACGCTGTCAAGTATTCGCCGCCGGGCGCGCCCATCGACATCACGGCTCGGCTGGATGGGATAGAAGTCGAGTTGAGCATTGCCGACCGCGGGATTGGCATCCCTGAGGAGGATCTCAGGCGGGTGTTCGACAAGTTCTACCGCGTGCAGCGCCCCGACAGCGTATCGGGCACCGGGCTGGGCCTATCGATCAGCAAGGGCATCGTCGAAGCGCACGGCGGGAGCATCCGCGCGGAGAACCGGCCCGGTGGCGGCGTGGTGATTGCGCTGCGGCTGCCCGTCAGCACTGAGACAGTAGCTTCCGTCGGAGAGAGTGCATCATGAGCAACGGCGTGGGAGGCATAGGCGGGCTGCGTGTGCTGGTTGTCGACGACGAGCGGGCTATCCGCCGCTTTCTGCGCACCGCGCTGGGTGTCCACGAGTGTGTGGTGTACGAGGCGGCCAGCGGCGCGGAGGCGATGCAGGGGATCGTCACACACCGGCCTGACGTCATGATCCTTGACCTGCGACGGCCGGATATGATCCAAATCGAAGCTACTGCGTGTGCGGGAATGGTCTAAACGGCCGATCATCGTGCTGTCGGTGCGGGAGCAGGAACAGGGCAAGATTTATGCTCTGGAGGATGTGGTGCGAACGATTACCTGACCATGGAGAGCCGTTCGGCACGGGCGAGCTGATGGCCCGGATACATGTCGCGCTGCGCCGTGTCTCGAGGACGCGATGCGAGTTGGTGGTCGAGGTCGACGAGTCAACCAGAGACGCAGATTGATCGGGGGCGGCGGCTGGTGACTGCCTGCGGGGCGGAAAGTGCAGCTCACACCGACCGAGTACGATTCGCTGCGGGTCCGGGCGCGGAACGCCGGCAAGGCGGCGAGCCTCAGATCACCAGCTCCTGCGCGAAGTGTGGGGCATGGACTATGAAGGCGAAGACGAAACGCCTTCTGTGTGTGAACATCAGCAACCTGCGCCACAAGATAGAGCCGGACCCCATCCACCCCCGTTATATCCTGACCGAGCCCGGCGTCGGATACCGGCTCCAGGCTTGATGTTGCTGCAAATGGGAACGATTGGGATAGC
>CAWBCR010000013.1:0-389198 GCA_963787375.1 uncultured Chloroflexia bacterium
GAGATGGAACTTCCTCGCCAGCAAGTCAACTTCACCCGTTACGTGCCGGGACAGGCGGACGGGCACTACGAAAGCTTCTTCCAACGCGCGAATGACCCCAGCCGCCCGCGTGCCTTCTGGATCCGGTATACGATCTTCAGCCCGAAAGGCCATCCAGAAGACGCGGTCGGGGAATTGTGGGCCGTGTATTTTGACGGCGGCCATCACATCGCGGTCAAACAGGTTTACCCCTTTCAGAACTGTACTTTCGAGCGCGGCGCGTTCCTGGTGCAAATCGGCGAGTCGCGGCTGGAGCCGGGCAGCCTCAAGGGAGAGGCCGCTTCCGGCGGGCACAGCATTTCATGGGACCTCTCTTACAGCGGCAGCGCCGAACCCCTCTTTCTTCTGCCGCCCAGGATGTACACAACGAGAATCCCAAGCGCGAAAAGCCTCGTCGGGCTGCCGATGGCGACCTATCACGGCGCGCTGAGTGTGGGCGGCGAGCGTGTCGAGATTGCAGACTGGGTGGGCAGCCAGAATCACAACTGGGGATCGAAGCATACCGATCACTACGCCTGGGGACAGGTCGCGGGGTTCGACAACGCCCCCGACAGCTTTCTGGAAGTGGCAACAGCCCGGCTCAAACTGGGGCCGATGTGGACACCTTTTATGACGCCGCTGGTGCTGCGGCACCGAGGCGAGGAAATCGCGCTGAACAGCCTGCGCCAGATGATCCGCGCTCAGGCTTCCATCGACTTCTTCCACTGGCGATTCAGGTCGGAGACGGGGAGCGTTCGCATCGAGGGGGCGCTGTCAGCGCCACGCGAAGCGTTTGTCGGGCTGCGGTATGGCAACCCACCGGGAGGCAGCAAGCAGTGCCTCAACAGCAAGATCGCCGCCTGCGAACTCACGATAACCCGGAAAGGGGCGGGCAGCCTGCCGCCAACCGAAACGCTGATCTGCAAGCAGCGCGCCGCTTTCGAGATACTGACGGATGACACGGGGCACGGGGTAGCGCTTAGCGAGTAGCGGTTAGCCAATATCAACTCAGCAACTAGATGACGTATCAGCGATTGGGGCGGCGTATCAAAGGAGCAAAACCCCTTGTGATGTCCTCAATACGTTGATCAGAATATCAAGAAGACAAGCCGGAGGCATCGAACGAAGATGAAAAGAACTCTAATCGCCATCCTGCGCTGGAGCGGACGGATATTGTTGGCTGCGCTGGGCCTATTTTTGAGTCTGATTATCATTCTGCTGGTTCGGGAATCTGTCGCCCGGAACAGGTACCGGGCTGAGTATCCTCCACCGGGACAAATGGTGAGCCTCGGCACTCACGATATCCATTTGAACTGTGTGGGGAGCGGAAGCCCGACGGTCGTTTTTGAGGCCGATCTTGATCAGTATGGATCATTAAGCTGGGTTTCTGTCCAGAGCGAAATAGGGAAACTCACCCGCGCGTGCAGCTATGACAGGGCCGGGATTCTGTGGAGTGAACCCGGACCACGCCCGAGAGACGGCGAGAGGATCGCTAACGAGCTTGGCGCTGTACTGGATGCGGCTGGAGAGGTGGGCCCCTATGTGCTGGTAGGACATGCATTTGGCGGCGCTTATGTCAGAATATTCGCGGGGCGAAACCCTGATGACGTATGCGGCATGGTGCTGATTGAGTCAAGCCATCCTGAGATGTTCACACGGTTCGCAGAGTACGGCGTTGTGACAGAAATCCCAGACAAGAATATCAGGCCATTGATCCTGCTTCTGTCTCATCTGGGAATGCCAGGCCGCTATAAGGGAAACAACTATAACCTGCCGCCCGAAGTCTATGATCCGGTACAGGCATTCCTACCTGAATCAAGCATGGCCTGGTTTGATGAAGAGGTCGAAGCGCCAAACTCACTGGCACAGGCGGGACAGTATGAATACCTTGGCGACTTCCCACTGATTGTCATTGCAACAGTCGTACCTATCTCTTCTGCAGCAGATCAGGGGCAAAGTCTAAATGATCTGTGGCTCGAATTGCAGCAGGAGTTACTCTCACTGAGTGAGAACAGCGAGATCAGAGTTTATGAAGTAGGACATTATCCTCAGCTTCAAAGCCCAGAACTGGTCATTGAGGCCATTCAAGATGTGCTCGGAAGATGTGGAGCAACATCACCATTACCTGAAGAGTGACGGATAGCTAATGGCCAAAGGCGATGGAGAATTACGGGGGAGAGAACAGGGGGAAGGCGCGCTGCCTTCCCCCTGTGTGTTTGCGATATCGGCCCATCACAGGGCTGTGTGGGGGCTGCGCTGCTGAAGGACTGTATGGACTGCCGGGATCAACTGGGTGTCCATATAGGCCTTACACACGAAGGCGTCGGCCCCGGCGTCGAGCGCCGCCCGGCGGTGATGCGGCGTATCGAGCAGGGTCAGCACCAGCAGCGCCATGTCGGGCCACTGCTGCCTGACCTGGCTGGTCAGCTCGAAGCCGTTGATGCCCGGCATCGACAGGTCGACGATCATCAGGCAGGGCTGCACACGGGGGACCAGCGTCAGCGCCTCCTCGGCGCTGTAGGCCTTGCCCACCACGTCAATCCCTTCACATTCGTTGAGGAACTCCTCGAGGACAGACACAAATCCGTGATTGTCGTCGACGAGCAGCACGCGGCTGCATTCCATATCCGGCCCTTATTCAATATCCGATGCCAGCAAGCCGAAACAAGCTGACGGCCCACTGTAATCAGTGTAACGTAGAGCCATGCAGCGACAAATGGGGTACTTCCCTACTCAGGATGTTCATGGCTCGTCGCTGATGATGCCGTGCATCAGCGCGAAGCGCACCAGCCCGGTGACGTCGCGGATGTCGAGCTTCTCCATCAGGTTGAAGCGGTGCTTCTCGACCGTCTTGACGCTGATTCCCAGCCGCCGCGCGACCTGGCGATTGGTGTTGCCTTCTGCGACCATTTGCAGCACCTCGCGCTCGCGGGCCGTCAGCCGGCCCAGCGGCGATGGCATCTGCTCGCGGCGCTGCACGTAGGCGTCGATCTCGTCCTGCGGAAGCTGCGCCGACAGGTAGCGCTGGCCGGCAAGCACCGTCTGGATGGCGTGCACCAGCTCGTCGGAGACAGCATCCTTGAGCAGATAGCCACGCGCGCCCGCCAGCAGGGCCTCGACGACATAGTCGGCGCGGCTGTACTGCGACAGAATAATAACCTCCGGCGGCTGGTCCATGGCACGCAGCCGCCCGGTGGCCTCCAGGCCGTTCAGGTTGGGCATGCGCAGGTCCATCACGACCACGTCGGGATGTGTCTCGGCGGCGAGCGTCAGCGCCTGGGCCCCGTCCTCGGCCTGGGCCACGATCTCAAAAGCGCCCTGTTCCTCCAGCAGCGCGCGCAGCCCCTCCCGGACCAGATGATGATCTTCAGCCAGCAGAATCCTGATGGGCCCCATTTTTCGGCTCCTTACGCGGCAGCATGACTCGAATGCGGGTGCCCTCGCCCGGCACGGTCTGGATGGTCAGGTGCCCGCCGGCCCGCTCGGCGCGCTCCTGCATGCCCAGCAGGCCCAGCCCGGCGGTGGGCTTGTCGGCGCGAGTCAGCGCGGCCATATCAAACCCGCTGCCGTCGTCCTCGATAGACAGCGCCAGCGCCTCCTGGGTCAGGCGGGCGGCCACCCGCGCGCGGGTGGCCGCGGCGTGCCTGACGATGTTGGTCAGCGACTCCTGCACAATGCGGTAGGCGATCAGCTCCGTGTCCGGCGGCAGGCGGTCGGTCGGGCCGCCCGAATCGAAGTCGATGGGCAGGCCGGTGCGCTGCGAGAGGCTATCGCACAGGGAAGCGAGCGCCGGCTCCCAGCCCATCTCATCGAGGAGCGGGGGGCGCAGCTCGTGTGACAGCGCCCGCACACTTTGCAGCGTCTCGTCCAGCAGCCTGCTGAGCGTGCCCAGCTTCTCCTGCGCGGCGGTGGCGTCCTCCGGCAGGGCGGTATCGACCATCTTGAGCCGCATCTTGGCGACGGTCAGCATCTGGCCGATCTCGTCGTGCAACTCGTGGGCGATGACCCGCCGCTCGTCTTCGTGGGCCTGCGTCACGCGCATGGACAGCTCCTGCAGGCGGGCGCGGGCCAGCACGTGCTGGCTGACATCACGCGCGATGCCTTCCAGCCCGATCAGATCGCCGCGCTCGTCGAACAGCGGGGCCATGCGCATCTCCAGGTGAACGGTGCTGCCGTTGCGGTGATGCCAGCGGACCACGCAGTAGGGCCGCGCGCCCTCCGGGTCGGCCAGGTTGGCAAGAACTTCTTCGTAGGCAGGCAGGTCCTCGATGTCGATGTTGCGATAGTTGAGGCCGGGGTCATCATAATACTCGCCGGGCGTGTAGCCGGTGATGTCCAGCGCCGCCGGGCTGACATACTCGAAGCCGCGCGCATAGGTCCACTTGAAGATCATGTCGGGCGCGTTCTCGGAAATGCGCTTGAAGCGGTCCTCGCTTTCGCGCAGCGCCTCCTCGGCCCGGTAGCGTTCGGTGATGTCGTGGCTGATGCCGATCAGCCCCAGAACAGCGCCCTGCGGCGAGCGGTACGGAAAGCGGTTCGTCAGGAAGATACGTCCGCCGCCCTGCGCCGGGAGGCGCTCCTCAACGGTGTGCGCCTCACCGGTGTCGATCACCCGCTGATCGGCAGCCCGCATGTTTCTAGCGCGCTCTTCGCCGAACAGGTCTTCATCCTGACGGCCCAGCATGTCTTCCGGCTGCTTGCCGAACAGCCGCGCCCCCGCCGGGTTGACGAGCACGTAGGTCAACTGCGCGTCCTTCATGTAGATGATGTCTTCGGCGTGCTGCACGATGGCCCGCAGCTTGAACTCATCCTCCAGCAGCGCCCGCTCGACGCGCTGCCGCTCGGTCACGTCGTTGACGATCACGTCGAGCACGGGCCGCCCCTCGTAGGTGATCGGGCTGAACAGCACTTCGACGTCGCGCGTCTCGCCGTCCACCGTCCGGTGCGAGTCGATCAGGATTGGGTTAGCGTCCTTGAGCAACCGCCGGACGGCCTTCTGCAGGTTCTCATGCTGCCGGGCGCTCAACTCACCCAGCGTGCGGCCTATCAGCCGGTCGTGCCCATAGAACGCGCGGGCGGCGTGGTTCGCGTCGAGCACGGTCAGAGTCGCGGGGTCGAGCAGCAGCTTGACGGCCCGCGCCTGCTCGAACACGTGACGGTAGGGATCGGCGGCCCCGCTGTACGTGCCGAGCGTGTCGCGCAGCTTCTCAATCAGCCCGCCAAGGTCAGCAGCAGGCACCACCGCGCCCCGGACCGTCCCCGGCAGGCTGCCGACGATGCCGGCAGCACGCTCCATCTGCTCGCTTTCAGCCAGCAGCAGCAGGCACGTGGCCGGCAGGGCGGCGCACACCTGCTCGACGATCTGCTCGCCGCTCTGCGAACCGAGCCGCATCTCACTGAGGGTGATGTCGAAGATCAGGTCTCTGCTCAGCAGGTTGTGAAGGGTGGCAGGGTCGGGGGCATCGGTAATGGTGAAGCGCAGGTCCGGCGCTGAGTCCAGTGCGGCATAAATCCAGGCACGCCGGGCGGCGTTCGAGTTGACCAGTAAGACCAGATATGGTAGGGTTGTCATCGTGAATAGGCTCTTGACCTGCCTGTTCTGAAGCTGCTGGTTCCTACCGACAACTCATTATAGGGGTGGATGGGGCAACGATCAAATGACACGTCGGTATGGCCTCACCTGCACCCAGGGGTGGCCCCACTGCCGGCGATGCGTTCCGACGTCCCTACTTGGCTCTCTCAGCGCTGTACGATGGGGCTCGCAGCGCGATAAGGATACGCAGGTTTGCCTATGACAACGAACGGCGGCCCTACCGGGGGCGCGGCGCGGCAGGCGACGCTGCTCCTGGTAGACGACGACCCCTCCATTCTAGACGGCGTCACCGACTTGCTGGCGCTGAACGGTTACCGGGTGATCACCGCGGCCAACGGGCGCGAGGCGCTGGGTGTGATGCAGCAGCAGCGCCCCGATCTGATTATCTCCGACATCGTGATGCCCGACATGGACGGCTACGAGCTGTTCAGCGCCATCCGCAGCAACCCGCTCTGGACGCCCATCCCGTTCATCTTCCTGACCGCGCGCGGCCAGCAGGCCGACATCAGCACCGGCAACAGCCTTGGCGTCGACGCTTACCTCACCAAGCCCTTCGAGCCCGACACGCTGCTGGGCGTCGTACAGGGGCGGCTGCGCCGCCTGCAGGACATCCAGCTGATGGCTCAGAATGAGATCGAGCGGATGAAGGGCCAGCTGATCTCCGTCTTCAGCCACGAGCTGCGCACGCCGCTGACGTATGTCTACGGCTATGCCAGCCTGCTGCTGGAGGGGTTCGACGATCTTGAGCGGGAGATGGTCGTCTCGATGCTGAACGGCGTCCAGCGGGGAGCGGAACGGCTGACGACGCTGGTCGAAGACCTGATGACGCTGGTGCGGATCGACAGCGGGGTGGTCGAGATGGACATCCGGATGCATCGCAGCGACTGCGACCTGGCGACGCTCGTCGGGCGGGTGGTCAAGAAGCTTGCGCCGCGCGCCACCGAGCGCGGCGTCGTGGTCGTGACGAGCGTGCCCCGGGGGCTGAAGGCCAGCATCGCGGCGTCGTACATTGAGGATGCCACCTTACGCCTGGTCGACAACGCGATCAAGTTCGCCCCGGAGGGCTGCGGCCACGTGCGGATCAGCGGCAAAGCCGCCGGAGAGGCGGTCATGATTCAGATCAAGGACGATGGGATCGGCATCGACCCGGCGCAGCAGGCGCACATCTTCGAGCGGTTCGAGCAGCTTGATCGCGAGGCGATGGAGCAGCAGGGCGTTGGCCTGGGGCTGACGCTGGCCCGCGAAGTGGTACGGCTGCACGGCGGCGACATCACGGTGCAGAGCGAGCCGGGCGCTGGCAGCGAATTCACCATCCGCCTGCCGGCGTCGAAAGGGCCGGCCTAGTTCGGGCCTGCGCCGAGCGCCATCGCCGCGCTGAATATCAACAGCCCGCCGAAGCCCAGGGCGATCAGCGTCCACAGCACGATCCGGTCCCGCGCCGCCCGGCGGCGGGCGAGCGTGCGCACCCAGTCGGCGATGAGCACGGTCAGCGGGAACAGGGCCAGCGCATAGCGCCCCACGCTGATCGAATACAGCACCTCGCCAGTCCCCAGCCGCCAGTTCACCTTGCTGACGAACACCAGGAAATACCCCCCCGTATAAGCCAGCAGCGACAGCCGCCGCTGCCTGGGCGCGAGCGCCAGCGCGACGATCAGCGCCGGGACGATAGCCATCGACAGAAAGTCGACGTTGATCAGCGTGCCGGGCAGGTTCTGAATGAAGTAGCGGGCGTTGATCACGACGCTTTCCGGGGGCGTCACGAAGAAATGGTAGGAGGCCGACGCGTAGGTGCGGACCAGCGGCGGCAGCCCGACGCTGCGGCGGTATAGCTCGAAGGCGATGTAGCCCAGCGGGATCAGCGCCAGCGGCACCCACTTATTGAGCGTGTCCCACAGCCGCTGGCGGAGGGTCAGGCCGGAGGGTTGCGCTTCGAGCAGGACCAGCACGGCGACGGGCAGCATCAGCGCGCCCTGGGTACGGGCCAGCGTCGCCAGCAACCCGCTGATTCCGGCCAGCAGCCAGCGGTCGGTGGCGGCGGCGTAGAACACGCCCAGCACCAGCGCCAGGTAGATCGCGTCGGACATGGGGGCGCTGAAAAGTAGGCCAGCGGCAGCAGCGCGCAGGTCGCGACGGCGTAGGGGGCCAGCCCGGCGTCCCCGTAGAACACCTCGACGACGCGGTACAGCAGCGCCAGCGCCAGCGCAAACGACAGCGTGCCAAAGACCATCCCGGCCAGGTCGATGCCACCCGGCAGCACGAGGTCGATCAGGCGGATACCGAGCGGCGTCAGCGGCGAGTAAACGCTGGCGTGGGGGTCGATGGCGCGGTAGCCGTTCTGCGCCAGGTTGAGGTACTCGATCACATCCCAGCGCCGCCACACCCCGAACAACAACTGCTGCAAGCGCCCGGCCAGCGGCGGGAGGTTAGCCAGCGCGTGGCTCTGGAAGTCGATGGGATGATCCGTCAGGCCGCCGAACAGCAGCCACGCGCCGGCCATCCACAGGGCGAGCAGCAAGCGGTGCGCCAGCGCCACGCCGGCCCCCCACATCAGGGCAGGCTGCCACGCGCGGAATCGCTCCCGCAGGGGGATCGATGCCGCGCTGTGCTGTTCGTCTGCCTGGTCTGCCATGCCAGCCTGCCTGTGCTTACCGGGTGACGGTCACCAGTGGCGAGTATAGCCAGCGGCGGCGCGTTGGACAAGCAGGGGGCCTCACCCCCTGTCTCGCTGCGCTCGACATCCCCCTCTCCATCTTAATGGAGAGGGGGAAATACTGATGGGGCGTCATGCGCGGCGGGAGCGTGTACCACGCGGGCCGAATAGGGTAGAATGGTGTGACGCCGCAACGCGGCGCAGTGCTTGAGGCCGCCGACGCGGTGGGAGCGCCTATGAGCTTCGATGCCAACGACATGCCAAAAGTCCTCCAGCTTTACCTGGAGATCAGCCAGTACCCGATCCTCGCGCGGCGGATCCGCCAGCGCATGCGCGAGGAGATCTTCAGCCGGGGGGTCGTGTCGCAGCCGGTGTTCGAGCAGGAGGTGCGCGACAAGGCCATCCGCTCGCAGGAGCGCGAGGGGCTGGTTAACCCGTTTGAGCAGGAGCCGCCGGACATCTGGCAGGACCGCGTCGAACAGATCCGCGACCACCTGACCGACTTCTATTTTGCCTACAACCTGCCGCACGACAGTTCAAGCACATCGTCGAAGAGGTGCTGTCTGAGCGCGCGCCCAATCAGGAAGTGGTGCTGACCTTCAACCCGGAGATGGCCCCTGGGACATGTTGTTCGTGCAGGGGGAGGGCTACGAGAACTACCCGCCAGAGAGAGCGGCAGTAAGGTCCAGCACCACCTGCGCGAGATTATCGTGGTGCTGATCAAGGCCATGATCTGCGACCAACTTGCCTTCGTGCGGGTGGCGCGCGACTACTTCACATCAAGGACCTCAAGGACGTGCGGCGTCACCGGCGATGGGGCGGGGCAAGATCGGCGGCAAGGCGGCGGGGATGCTGCTGGCCTAGGAAGTCCTGCAGCGAACGAAGCCGCGCGGGCTCGACACCGAACGGCTGTCGGGCTGCCGGAGTCGTGGTATCATCGGCGCAGACATATTCTACGACTTCCACGCCAACAACGACCTGTTCCGCTATTATGAACCAGAAGTACAAACGGCCCGAAGAGATGATGGTCGACTACCCGATGGCGTACAACGCCTACCTGAGCAGCAGCCTGCCCGGAAGACATCGTCGGGCAGTTGGCCGACCTGCTGCGCGACGTGGGAACGCACCGCTGATCGTGCGCTCGTCGAGCCTGCTCGAAGACAGCTTCGACACGTCATTCGCCGGCAAGTACGACAGCTTCTTCCTGCCCAACCAGGGCACGCACGAAGAAAACCTGCGCGAGCTGATCAAATCGATCATCATGGTGTACGCCAGCGTCATCCGGCCTGAGGCGCTGATCTACCGCGACCGGATGGGCCTGACCGACTACGACGAGCGCATGGCGGTGCTCATCCAGAAGGTGGAAGGGCGGCGCTACGGGCATTACTTCTTCCCCGACTTTGCCGGGGTGGGCTTCAGCCACAACCCCTACCAGTGGAGCCCGCGCATCCGGCGCGAAGAGGGCCTGCTGCGGGTGGTCGTCGGGCTGGGCACGCGGGCCGTGGACCGGGTGGCGAGCGACTACCCGCGCATGGTGGCGCTGAGCCATCCCAGCCTGCGCCCGGAGTTCGGTGTGCGGATGGTGCGGCAATACTCGCAGCACCTGATCGACGTGATCGACCTGAAGACAACGAATTCAAGACGCTGCCGCTGTCGCAGGTGGTCGACATCAAGTACCCGTCGCTGCCGGCGATGTTCTCGGTCGAGCGCGACGGGTTCGTCCAGCCGCTGACCAGCCGCCCGGTGAGCCTCGACCCGCAGGACCTGGTCGTGACGTTCGACAACCTGCTGGCGCAGGAGCCGTTCGTGAACCTGATGCGCGGCGCGCTGGCCATTCTGGAAGAGGCCTACCAGCGCCCGGTCGACATCGAGTTCACCGGGGAGATCGTGGCCACGTACCCCAGGCCGCAGGCGCACATCACGCTGCTGCAATGCCGCACGCTGAGCCGCCGGGCGGGAATGCGCAGCGCGGAACTGCCGGAGAACGTCCCGGAGGGTGACGTGCTGTTCACCGCCAACCGGCAGGTGCCCACCGGCTGCGTCGACGAGGTGCGGTACATTGTGTACGTCGACCCACACGCCTATGCGCACATCCCAGAGCCGCACACCCGCTTTGAGATCGGGCAGGTGGTGGGGCGGATCAACCAGGCGCTGGTCGACAAACCGTTCATCCTGATGGGGCCGGGCCGCTGGGGCACGTCGAACATCCAGCTTGGCGTCAAGGTGACCTACGCCGACATCTACAACACCAGGGTGCTGATCGAGATCGCCTACGCCGAGGACGGCAGCACGCCCGAAGTTTCCTACGGGACGCACTTCTTTCAGGACCTGGTCGAGGCGAACATCTACCCGCTGCCGCTGTACCCGCGCGACTCAGAGGTGACCTTCAACGAGGACTTCTTCCACTCCGCGCCGAACGCGCTGGCGCAACTGCTGCCCGCCGACGAGCGCTTCGCGCCGTACGTCAAGGTGATCGACATCGGGGCGGTGGCGCAGGGACGCACGCTGTCGATTGTGATGAACGGCGACGAGGAGAAGGCTATCGCCTACCTGACGGACGACCCGTGCTGCGAGTTGTCGCCGGACTAGCCGCCCGCCCTGACTGTAAAGCAAAAGGCCCACTGCTCGCGAGCAGTGGGCCTTTTCGTCAGCCGGGTCACTTGCGCTTGAACAGCCTCTTCACGGCCTGGCCGGGATTGCGCATGGCGATGGCCGTCAGCGCCTTGCGGCGCTCGGCGTCGGGCAGGGCTTCGATGTACTTCATGGGGTTCACCGCGGTGCGGAACGATTCGGCAAGGGGGTCGACGGCCAGGGCGACCAGCGTGTCAGCGTCGAGGTGCGGCATTCTGGCGCGCCATTCGGGCAGGTCGGTGTCGCGGCGGCGGGTGAGCAGCGCCTCGTAGAAATACTCGCGCTGCTCGTCTGACAGCGCGGTGTCGCCGTGTGTCACGTCGGCCAGCAGGCCGATCATAGCCTCGGTGGCGGAGGCGTTCGGATCGGTGGCCAGCAACTCGATCACCGAGGTGATCAGGTCGTGGTAGCGTTTGGCGTTCCTGAGCAGCGTGCGCAGGATCATGGCCAGGTTCTCGCTGCGCGCCGGCGCGCTGAGGCGGGAGAACTCAGCGATAATGTCGGCCAGGACTTCCGGCTGCTGGTTGGGCGTGCGAGCCAGGTTGACAAGCGTCCTGAGATCGGCCTGCGCGAACCGGCTGCGGTCCGTGAGCGGGCGAGTTTGGTTCTTCTCGGAGCGGTTCATGATGTCAGCATTCCTCACGGGAACACGGCCACGATGGGTGAAGGGCGTGATCCCATCCTTACATATTCGTATTATACTCCTCAGAGTCGATTTGCATAATCGCACCATAGTACCTGGGGAGGGGGGACCATGCGATATTTCATCACCGGCGCAACCGGTTTCATCGGGCGCGCGCTGACGCAGCAGGTGATCGCCGCCGGGCATGACGTGACCGCGCTGGTGCGCTCACCGGAGCGCGCGCAGGACCTGGCCGATCTGGGCGCGACGCTGGCTCAGGGCGACGTGACGGACAAGGACTTCGATGCGCGAGGCGATGGCCGGCGCGGACGGCGTGTATCACGTAGCGGGCTGGTACGAGGTCGGCACGCGCGACAAGCGCGCCGCCGTGCCGGTCAACGTCGACGGCACGCGCAACGTGCTGGAACTGATGCGCGAGCTGGCGATCCCGAAGGGGGTGTACACCAGCACACTGGCGATCTACAGCGACACGCATGGCCGCATCGTGGACGAGACGTATCACGAGCAAGGGGCGTTCAACAGCGTCTACGAGCGGACCAAGTGGCAGGCGCACTTCGAGGTGGCACAGCCGATGATGGCGGACGGCCTGCCGCTGGTGATCGCGCAGCCGGGGGTGGTATACGGCCCCGGCGACCACAGCACGATCCGGACCGCGTTCGTGCAGTACCTCAGAGGGATCCTGCCGCTGGTGCCGCGTGAGGTGGCGTTCTGCTGGTCGTATGTCGACGACTGCGCACGAGGAATCATGCTGGCGATGGAACGCGGCAAGCCCGGCGAGACGTACATCATCGGCGGGCCGCCGCACACGCTGCTGGAGGCCTTCAAGCTGGCGCGGCAGATCACCGGCAGGCCGCTGCCGCTGCTGCGACCCGGCTCCGGCATGATGCGCTTCATGGCGGGTTTCATGGGCGTGGTGGAGAAGGTCATCCCGCTGCCGCCGACTTTTACCAGGGAGGCGCTGCTCAGCTCGGCGGGGACGTACTTGGGCAGCAGCGCCAAAGCCGAGCGCGAACTGGGCTGGCAGGCGCGGTCGCTGGCGGAAGGGCTGCCGTCGGCGCTGGAAT
Organism: uncultured Chloroflexia bacterium; assembly: GCA_963787375.1. GTDB lineage: Bacteria > Chloroflexota > Anaerolineae > Aggregatilineales > UBA3940 > CAWBCR01. Next base: position 12,600 of record CAWBCR010000013.1, read on the forward strand.
ACGAGATGGCACAGTTGGGCATCAAGCCGCGCTGAACGTCTTTTCGACGTGTGGAACAAAATCGGGGGCGGTATCGTCAATAGAGTGAGGCCGCAATCAGGCGGCCTGATACATGATCTCGACGCGGTCAAACCCGCAGGAGGATAGAATGGCTTTCGTGAAACAGAATGGGAAATGGCTGGCGCTGATGGCGGCGCTGGCGCTGGTGCTGGTCGCGGTGGCCGGCTGCTCGGGCAGCCCGGCAGCGGCTGCCACCGGCAGCAACGCCGTGACGCCGATGATCACGGTCAACGGCAGCGGCGACGCGAGCGGCGCGCCCGACATCGCGACCGTCCAACTGGGCATCAACCAGCAGGGCGGCAACCTGGGGCAGGTCATCGCCGCAGCGAACAGCACGATGACCAAGGTGATGGACGCCGTCAAGGCGCAGGGCATCGCCGACACGGACATGCAGACCACCAACTTCAACGTGTGGGTGGAGCAGCCGACCGACAACAACGGCAACCCGACCGGCCAGACGATCTATCACGTGCAGAACACGCTGTCGGTCAAGGTGCACGACCTGACCAAGACCGGTGACGTGATCGGGGCGGGGCTCGACGCCGGCGCGAACACGGTCAGCAACCTGAGCTTCGGCATCGAGGACACCTCGGCGCTGGAGGAGCAGGCCCGCACCAAGGCCATCGCCGACGCGCAGAACCGCGCGCAGCAGCTCGCCGACGGGCTGGGCGTCAAGCTCGGTGGGCCGATCACGGTGACCGAGTTGTACGGTGCGCCGCCTGTGCCCCGGATCGCTTTCGAAGTACCGATGGCTGCGGCCTCGTCCGCACCGCCGGTCAGCCAGGGCGAGCTGACCGTCACCGTCGACGTGAACGTGTCTTTCGCCATCGAGAAGTAGCAGCGTCTTCGTCGTCCGTTATGGGGCGGCCTGTCCGATGATCGGGCAGGCCGCCCTTTTCACATTTTATTCAGGTAACTTTAGTCGAAATTCACTGTTGTTAGTAGTATGCTTGAGAGAGTTATGTTGCGGGATCGCACACAGAGCGATAACCTTGCGCGGTTGATCCGGTAGAGAGCGAGAGGAATTCATGGCTTCTCATCATTGGTATGACCGATTTGCCCGAACGGCCACAGCGCCGCAGCCGGCGGCTGCACAACTCAGGCACCTGGGGCCCCACGAGGCGCAGGCCCGGCTGGACGCTGCGAACGAAGCGATCCTGCTCGACGTGCGCACCCACCAGGAATGGCTGTTCGACGGGTTCATCGAGGGCGCGACGCTGATCCCGATGGACGATCTGCTCGACCGCGCCGAGGACGAGCTGCCGCGCGATGCCGAGATCATCGTGTACTGCGCGCACGGCGTGCGCAGCGAGGCGGTGAGCCGCTTCCTGCTGCGGCAGGGCTATGGGCGAGTCAGTGACATCACGGGCGGGATCGCCGGGTGGATCGAGGCCGGGCTGCCGATCAAGCGCGTGAGCTAACTGAGCTACAGATTGATGAGCAGGCGGGGCGCGTCCCCGCCTGTTTGATTCCGGCAGGCGATGATTAAGACGTTTCTTTCTTCTGGCAGAATTCGCATATAATGGGCATATCAAGTGCCGATCCTGCCCGGAGCAAATCGCATGAGCTACCAACCGAGCTACGAGCGGTCACACGCGCTGGTAGTGGGCATCGACGCATACGAGGCGCTGCCGCCGCTGCAAACGGCCGTGCACGATGCCGAAGGGGTGACCCGCGCCCTGCGCGACGACCTCGGTTTTGAGGTGATGCTGCTGCGCGACGCCGAGGCCACGCGCGAATTCGATCCTGAGCTACATCTCTGACGACCTGGCCCAAACTGGACCCAACGACCGCGTGCTGGTTTACTTCGCCGGGCATGGGCTGACGCGCCGTGCGGCCAGCGGCGACGAGGTCGGGCTGATCGTGCCGTATGGCGCTCAACCGGGGCGCTACTCGCAGGCCATCGAGATGGGCTACCTGGTGGACCAGAGCAAGTTCATCCCGGCCAAGCACATCCTGTTCGTGCTGGATGCCTGCTTCAGCGGATTGGCCTTCACGCGCGGAGCCGAAATCGGCGAGCGGCTGCTGGACGACCTGATGACGCGCCGGGCGGTGCAGGCCATCGCCGCCGGGCAGGCGGATCAGCAGGTGGCCGACCTGTTCGGGCCTGAAGGCCATTCCATCTTCACCGGGCTGCTGCTGGATCGGCTGACGCAGCGCGGCGGGATGCTGACCGGCAACGAGCTGGGGCTGTATCTCCAGCGGCACGTCGGCGCGAACACCCACAGCCGCCAGACGCCGCACTACGGGCACCTGCTGGGCAGCCACGGCGGCGACTTCGTGTTCTGGGCCGAGGAAGCGCCGGTCGTGACGCTGCCCGCCGACCTGCGCGATGCGGTAGCCAGCCCGCAGGCCTGGATGCGGCAGGGGGCTGTCAGCGGGCTGGCGCGGCTGCTCGACGGGCAGGTGGCCGATCTGGCGGACCTGGCCCGCGCCGAGCTTGAGCGGCTGTCCAGCAGCGACGACAGCCTCAGCGTGCGGGCCGCCGCCGCGCAGGTGCTGGAGCAGCTACACGCTGCCCCGCCAGTTGTCGAGCCGACCCCACAGCCGCAGCCCATGCCGCCAGCAGCCGAGCCAGTCTTGCAGCCGCAGCCCGCGCCGCCAGCAGCCGAGCCGGAACCGGCAGTGCCCCCGCGTAAGGCAGAAGCCGCCACAGTGGCGCTTCCCAGCACCCCGCGCCGCCGTGAGACTGCACCGCCCCGTGCGGAGCCTGCCGGGGCAAGCGGTGAGGCTGCCGCCACGCCGGCGATGTCGATATGGCTGATCGGCCTGCTGACGGCGCTGGCCTGGGGCGCGGCGAACGGCCTCGCGCAGGCCGTGCTCTCATCATTGCCGGCTATCACGCCCACCGCTTCGCTGATCGCGAGCCTGCTCAGGGGAGCGGTGGGCAGCCTGGCCCTGTGCCTGCTGCTGCGCCGCGCGTACCGCTCGCTGCGCTGGCAGACAATCGGGCTGATCGTGCTGGCCTGGTCAGCCGGGCTGGTCGTGATGATGATGATGGTGTACAACCCGGTGATTCAGTGGGCCAACACCTTCTACTACAGGCGCGTCTTTAGCGGATTGTCGGAGGCAACCCTGTTTCCGGCTGCGACATGGCTTGGCACGCTGCTGAGCACCTTCCTGCCGGGCCTGGCGACCGGCTACCTGCTGCTGCCGCTGATGCCCGCCCGGCGGCGGGGAACCGAGTGGCTGATCGCGCTGGGCTGGGGGCTAAGCTGGGCAGGGGCCGCGCTGGTGGACGACATGCTCGTCTCGCCGGTGTGCAGGTACGTCACGCACGCGGGCATCTGCATACCCATCGTGAACACAGCCACCTTCGGGCTGGTGGGGGGCGGGCTGGGCGCGGCCTTCATGCTGTGGGCAGGCAACAGGCAGCCGCGCCTGCGTGTGTGGGCCACCGTCGCGCTGGTGATGGCAGGGGCCGGGATGCTGGTCGTGAGCAGCTACGGCCTTGAGAATGACCTGATCCGCCTCGTGCCGTGGCTGTTCACGCTGGTGGCGTACCAGGTGGGCGTGGCAATGTGGGCGAAGCGCCAGCCGGCTACGTGACCTGCCCGACCATCAACCCCATCACGATATCGACGCGAAAGGCTGCCGTCCTGCCGGCGGCCTCTTCACGCCGGATCGCCGCCTCGATCCTCGCCAGCCCTGCCGCGTAGGCGTCGTCGGAAAGCAGCACCAACTGCGAGGTGGAGTCCTTCTTCAGGAACGCGTCGCCAGCACCTCACGACCGTGAAAGATGTGGGTGATGCGCTCGGCCACGCGGTAGGTCACATCCCCGAAGCCCGCCTCGACCATCCAGCCGCGCAAGGTATCCCAGGCCGGGTAGCGCGCAACGTCGACTTCATACGTGCCGTCGAAAACCTGATACAGGTACCATTTGTCTGCGCCGCGCTGCGGGTCGAAGCCGACGACGGCCAGCCGCCCGCCGGGCCGCAGGGCGCGGCGCGCCTCGACGACGAACTGGTGGGGCTGCTCGAAGTGATGCAGCGCGTTGACGCACAATACCAGATCAAAGCAGGCGGCGGCGAAGGGCATCCGGCAGGCAGTGCCGCAGGCCAGCGCGCCGACGCCGGGCCGCGCCTGCGCCTGGCGCAGCATCCCGATAGAGCGGTCCAACCCGACCACGCGCCCGGCGAGCGGGCGCATCTCGGCGAGCCAGCGACCCGTGCCGCAGCCTGCCTCCAGCGCCGAGGCCGCACCGCGCGCCACGTCGCGCACGGCCTGCGCGACACCTTCGTAACGCTGCGCCGCGTAGCGGGCGTCGTAGCTGGCGGCGAGGGGGTTGTAGTCGACATGTTGATCGGGCATGGCGATGATCCTGCGGAAGACTCATAGGGCGGGGCGCGTCGCGAACGGCGCGCCCCGTTACGTGATCAGCCCTGCATGTAGCGTTCCAGCCAGCCGCCGATCAGCGGGTAGTGGAAGTCGTGGCCCTGGAAGGCGCGCAGGCCGCCCCACAGGCCGATCAGGCCGATGATGACCATGACCGCCAGCGGGATGACCATGCTGCCCATGCCGATCCAGAAGATCGGCGGGGGCGGGGCGTTGTCGGGCAGGTTCATGATGGGGATGAAGCTGATTGCGTAGAAGACTCCCCACACCACCCACAGCGCCACGACCAGGATCATCGACAGAAGCTGGTAGACAGCGGCCTGCAGCGCCTGGAAAGCCACCCAGCGCGACTTCTCACGCTGGGTGACGTACAGCACCACGCCGACCAGTATCCCCAGCCCCTGCACCACAATCGAGGCGTGGGCCAGCCCGGCCAGAATGCGACTTTCGAGCGTCGGTTGTTCCTGATTCTCCATGATATTCCCTCCCACTAACCCTGAGTTACGAATAGAGCGGCCCTATTTGCCGCCGATTACGTTCAGACGGTTACACCAGCGCGAGCAGCACGTGCAGCACGAGGTCCGCCGAGAAGTGGCCGATCATCGCGCTCTCCAGGCCGCGCGTCCAGTACAGCCAGCCAAAGGCGATGCCCAGCAGGCCGTTCAAGACCACCGCCCGGACGACGACCAGCGCGGTGAGCGGGATGCCGGCGGCTGCCGTACCCGGCAGGTGCCCCAGCCCGAACAGCACCGCCGCCAGCACGTTGGCGATCCACAGCACGGCCAGCGTCGGGCGGCCCTGGGCGTCGTGGCTGATCAGGCTGCCCAGCCAGGCCAGCAGCGTCAGCATGAACAGGCGCAGCAGCACCTCTTCAGCAATGCCGCCATAGAACGAGGCCAGAAGACCCTGCCAGGCCGGCGGCGCGGCAGTGGCCGAGGCCGGCGCACCACTGGCGGCCAGCAGCGCCTTGAGCCCAGGGCTGAAGACCCACGTGTCGACGGCGATGACGAGCGCGCTGCCGATCGCGCCGACCGGCACGGCCAGCGCGGCCACACGCGGCAGCCGCTGCCAGATCGGCCTGCCGTTCAGCCAGCCTTCGAGGAAGGGCAGGCCCAGCCCGATGCGGCAGGCCAGCAGCAGCCCGACCGCCGCTGCCACGCCGAACAGCACCGCGTTCTGCGCGATTTGCGCGGCGATCACGACCCACAGCGGGATGGTCAACTGCGCCAGGTACGCCGCCATCGTGCCGGACTGGGTTGACAGGCTGTAGGGAAGCACCGCCACCAGGCCAACCAGCGTCCCCGCCCACAGGATCAGAAACAGCTTCCAGTTGAAGGGCCGGCGCACGGGCAGCGACAGGTCGGCGTCGGCTGCGAAGGATGAAGGAGTTACCGAATTACTATCCATGTCGATTGAATGCCTCCACAGAAGGGCGCGCCAGCCGCGCCCCATCATTGACGTGCAAATAGCGTGCCAGCCTCACGCTTCGGCGGGCACGGCTTCGACCACCGGCGCAGCGCCCGGCACACCCTCTACCGGCTCCAGCATGCGCGGCTGCGAAAGGATAAAGGCGGCCAGCGCGGTGAACGCCAGCGAGCCGACTATGCCGACAGGCGTCGGGCCGAGCAGCGCCTCAGGGTGGCCCAGCACAAAGATCCCGCCCAGGGCCGCGATGCCGTTGATCGCACCGTGGCCGATGACGGCAGGCCACACGCTGCCCGCGCGCAGGGTCACCCAGGCCAGCAGCACACCCATCAGGACCGTGAACCAGCACATCGCCAGCAGCGACAGCACACCGAGCAGCGGCTGCTGCGTAATGTCGTGGGCGTAATTGTAGCCCATGGCGATGATCGGCCAGTGCCACACACCCCAGATCAGACCGGTGACGATCACGGCTTTGCGATGACCCATCGGCAGGAGCTTCGGCAGCAGGTAGCCGCGCCAGCCGAACTCCTCGCCGAAGGTGAACACGCCGTTGATCAGCGGCGCGATCAGCATGCCCTGGACGGCCTGCCCCAGCGCGATGGTCCACAGCAGCGTCGTCGACATGGCCGGGGCCTGAGCGCCCGCTGCCGCCGTCTGGTTGGTCATCAGGGCCCTGAGCGTGCTCAGCGCGGGGTCGAAGCTGCGCGGGAACAGCACGAAAAAGATCACCGCACCGACGATGGTTAGCAGGCCGGGCAGGAACCAGGCGGCCAGCCAGAAACGCCAGCCCTGTTTGAAGCGCGGCCTGAGCATCGTATCATGCCAGCCCTCCTGGGTCGTGACGCGGGTCAACACGTTGGCGATGGACGGCGCGAACATATAGGCCGTCGACAGCAGCAGGAAGGCCAGGTTGAGCTTCATGACCGGCGTGTCGATCAGCAGCGGGCCGCCCTGCAGGCCGCCGGTCAGCGCGATGACCAGGCCGGTCAGCCAGGCCAGGCCAAAGGCAAATGCGATGAAGGTCAGGACGCGTTTCGTATCGACTTTTGTATTCATCAGGTAATGCGGTCTCCTTTACGAGTATCTAAACGGGCGCATCGCCGCTGCGTGTCAGGGATAGACTCTCGACTCCCCGACCGGCGGCATCTGGACTCTCTGGTAGGTCGAAGTGTCCTCATTCCACAGCAGCCACACGTAGCCGCTATCTTCCAGCGGATGGTCAAATGTGAAGGCAGCCCGGGCAATCCGCCCATCGCCGGTCATTTCGGTGACCTCAACCGTCACCTCAGGCAAGGCAACCACCTGGCCAACGTGCATTGGATTCCGGGGGTTGTAGTGAAACTCGTCGAGCGCCCGGTACACGTTCTCCAGACCAACCGGTGTCACCGCCCCGGTTTTGTCGTCGACGATAGGGCCGGGAAGCGGCGTATACCCGCCCTCCGGCGTCACGATAATCGTCTGAGCATCCACCCGCTCGATGCGCACAGGCGCAAACCCGGACGAGAGGTAATTGATCGATGCGGGAAAGGGCTTGTCGGTAAACAACCGCTGAAGCAAACCAGCCGTAAAGCTCATCGCACCAGGCGGGTTGATCACGTATAGATGCTGCTCCGCCAGCTCTGGCGCACTCCCGAAGTCGGCTGCGCTGGTCTGTGCCTCCGCCGACGTCCGCGTAGAAGCCGGATTGGAGATCACCAGAAGGGGTGAAACAACAAGATACAGGATCAAGAGGATGGGCGTGGCAATTCTCAGCAAGACCCGCTGGAAGGTGGTCAGCGGCCCTGTCTTCCTGGCTGTGGCAACATCGACAAAGAGCTGCCCGGCCAACCCCATCATGCCGAGGCTAACCAGACCGAGATTGCGATTCTGGGGTATGCCCGAAACGAGCGGAACAATCGCGGCCAGCAGCCCCAGGAGCCAGAAGGCCGACGCTCGATGGGTCTTCAAGACGGGATAGGCGGCCAGAGCCAGCAGCCCGAGAGGGATCAAGCAGACTGCGGCAACAACTACGATGGCCTGCGGCGAGAAGGCTATGAGCAGGTCTACCAGCGGCGGCCCAACGGCGCTGAACAAGAGCACCGGGTAGCGGGTGAGCAACTGCGTGATGAAATCGACCGGGTTCAGGATCGGATCGATGTAGAGGAGCGTTCCCGTCGCCCCATAGCCCAACCCTGTATAAACCACTCGCCAGACCACCGTAATCAGGATAAACGGGACGATCCGCTTGACCCTGTCCAGCCATTTGTCGCGGTCCAGCACCAACAGATAGGCGAAGAGATAGGCAAAGGTGACCAGCCCCATTTCGGAGGCAAGCAGGGCCAGCGCGTATGCGCCACACGCGGCGGCAACATAAGGCCATTTCTTCTTTGACACCCCCTGATGGTACAGCCACACACACAGCACGCTGAAGACCATGGCAACCACGGCGTGCCGGTTGCTGATCCAGCCCACCGGGCCTGCAAGTGCGTCGTCCACGACGAGCAACAGGATGCTGATCCCTGCCACGACGGCGCTGCCGGACACACTCCGATACAACTGGTAGGTCAGAACGATCAGCAGGCAGAACCACAACAGGCTTTGAAGGTGCATCAGCAGGGGCGTATCCGGCCACAGACTGAAGTCAAGGGCCAGCGTCAGCGAGGATAAGGGCCGGAAGAAATTGGTCCTTATCTGGTCTGAGGCCCACCACGGGGCGAAACCCGCGTCTTGCCCAATGCTAAAGCGTGCTGCCGAATCCCACGAAAAGCCATATAAGTTCAGCGGGCCATTCTGCATGACTTCCGCCGGTATGTTGTGCTTCTCGTAGATATCCGGGTAGAAGTTGAGACGGAGACCATAATCATCCTGAAAGAAGCCGGAGAACAGGAAGGGGACATACAGGAGGATGGCAACGATCAGAACAATGACGATCCAGTATCGCGAGGCGATGATGGGTCGAGCCATCTGCCCGATGCGACGGTAGAGCGGAAATGAATACGAGTCTTTTGCTTCCATGGCGTTGGCAACCTTCTGAACTTAAAGGATCATCCCCAACGATCAGCCAGCGTCCCCTGTCAATCCGCTCCAGGTCTCGCGTGGGTCCTGTCAAATTGCCGCCAGCACCGCCGACAGGCGGCGCAGCGCCCGACCCCCTCACCCCGGGCCGCTGCGCCGCCCCAGGGCGAGGGGATAGCTGGCACACCCTCACTCTGTCACGCTGTCAGTCGTCAGCCGGCGGGTTGGCATTTCTGTTCGCGGGGCCCATGCCCAGCGAGACCAGGCCGCCCAGGCTGCCGAGGTTCATGGTATCGACGGCGGTGCTGGGGACGATGACCATCGCGCCCTTCTGCTTCAAACCCTCGAACAGCATATTCATGGCGCGCAGGTGCAGCGCGGTCGGGTTGTCGGCGTAGGATTCTGACGCCTTGCGGAAGCTCTCCGCGATCTGCTGCTCGCTCTCGCCCAGGATCACGCGGGCCTGCCGCTCGCGCTCGGCCTGCGCCTGGCGCGACATGGCGTCTTCGAGCGCCTCAGGTATGACGATATCGCGTATCTCCACGCTCTGCACGGTGATGCCCCACGGCGTCGTGCGGGCGTCGATGATGCGCTGAAGCTCCTCGTCCATTGCCTGCCGCCCGACCAGGATCGAGGCCAGGTCCATCTGGCCGATGATCTCGCGCAGCGCGGTCTGCGCCGCCCACGAGATCGCCGCCCGGTAGTCCTCGACCTCCAGCGCGGCCTTCTCGGCGTCCCACACCATCCAGAACAGCACCGCGTCCACGTCGACCGGGACGGTGTCTTTGGTCAGCGAGCGCTCGGCGGTGAAGGGCGTGACCATCACGCGGTGGTCGATGATCATGGGCAGCTCATCGAGGATCGGGATCACCCAGAACAGGCCCGGCCCCTTCAGGCCGACGAAGCGCCCGTTGCGCAGAACGACCGCCTTCTGCCACTGGTTGGCCTTGCGCAGCGCGAAGAGCTCCAGCAGGGCGATGATAATGGTCGCGGCGATCACCCCGCCGACCACGCCATCGCTCGCGCCGGCGTTGCTCAATACGATACTGGCGAACGTGCCCGCCGCCAGCAGCAGAAAGAAGATCAGCAGCGCCAGCGGGCTGCCCGCCTTCAACTCGCCCGGTTTGGGCTTACCCCACGCAGCGGGCTGCTGCTGCTGGCCGCCGTCCTGTGTGTCTTTCGAACGTCTGGATCGCATCATTGCCATCATGGCCTTTATCCTTGTCTGCTCAGACTATCGTGAAATGCCGCTTCGATCTCTTCGCGTGTGTAGCCCAGCTCTACCAGCTCGCCGATGACCGTTTGCAGCGTGCTGTGCAGGTTCGCGCGGCGCGATTCCGCCAGCGCGGACTCGTCCATCTCGCCGGTAACGTGCGTGCCGATGCCGCGCGCGGTGTGGATGATGCCGTCGCGGTCCAACTCGGTGTATGCCTTTGCAACGGTGTTGTAGTCCACGCGTAACGCCTCCGCGACCGACCGGATCGAGGGCAGCTTGTCGCCTGCCGCCAGCGTCCCGACCGTGACCAGCGTGCGCACCCGCTCGGCGAGCTGCACGTAGATCGGCACGCTGCTGGCCTTATCGAGCGTAAACAGGTCGGGTTCCCAGTCGGTCACACATTCCCCTAAAGAACTAGTGAACTCATTCTTTCATTCATTGTATGCCGATGAGGGGAGAAAAGCAATCCCCACTTATTGGGGGGAGGAGGATCGGGGATCGAGAGCCCGCCCGGTGCGCCGGGGTCTGCCCGGCGCAGCAGCACGCCCGGCGATCAATCGCCGGGCCAGGTGCACCCGTGCTGCGCGCGGGTGCAGACAAGTCCGCTGGAAGCGAACTCAGGGTCTGATGCGAGTTGGAATCCAGAGGTGAGGTTCATGATTGCCGGGCAGAGTGGACCAGCCCACCCGGCGATCATTCGCCGGGTGGGCTGAGGCGTGTCAACCTGCACCTTTTTCAGATGCGCCGTGGATGACGGCTTTCATCTGGCGGCGGTAGGTGTCAAAGGCGGCCTGCCCGGCCTCGGTGAGGCGGCACAGCGTGCGCGGCAGCTTGCCTTCGAAGGTCTTGTCGACGGCGACGTAGCCCGCCTCTTCCAGCTTCGCCAGATGCGACGACAGGTTGCCCTTGGTGAGGCCCGTCTCGTGCAGCAGGTACAGGAAGTCGGCGCTCTCGACCGCGCTCAGGATGGCCACGATCACCAGGCGCGCCGGCTCGTGGATCAGCCGGTCGACGCCGACCACGTTCTGCAGATCCTCGCCCATGTCACGCCTCCGTCTGTGGCTGGTTGCGCGACAGATAGCCGATCAGCGACAGCCCGCCGGAGACGATCAGCGCCAGACCCGCCGCGCCGAAGATCACGGCGCTGCCGACGATGTCGTCCACGCCGCCGCGCATCACGCTGAAGGCCACCAGCGCGATCAGGGTCAGCACGACGAAGGCCGCCGCCGCGTACAGCCGCCTGAGGCTGACGCGGTAGCCCATGTAGCACAGGACCAGCACCAGCAGCTCGGCCTCGGCGACCGGCATCTTGTTATACCAGCCGAACGGCACGAAGAAGATCGACAGCGCGATGATCAGCGCACCGACGATAATCACCGTGCGGCCCGTGGGGGGCTTCTGGCGGTAGGCCACATAGCCGGTGCGCGGGTAGGTGACCTTCTGCTTGAGGGACATCACCAGGCTACGCACCGCGAACGTGCCGCCGATGACCAGCGCCACCAGCCCCAGCGAGATGATCGCGGCCAGCGGCGTGCCCAGCGTGCTGCCCATCAGCAGCAGCGCCAGCGCGATCACGCCAAACATCACGCCGACGGACAGCTCCACCAGCCCATCTTCATAGTAGTAGCGGTAGGTCCGCTTCACGATCCGATCAATGTTGTCGTCCATGTTTCTACTCCCGACCCATGCAAACTGGTTTGTAACGCAGACTAGTCTGCCATAATAGTACAGCGATTTGGGTGGGATGTCAAGGGGTGAGTTGCGTGGGGCGAGGAGCGTTAAGGGTCGCCGATGGCCGCCTGAGGATCAAATCCTCAGGCTATGAATGGTCCGTCGGCTGAAAGCCGACCCTGGAATGTGTGCAGGGGCAGGAGACGGCTTCTAGCCGTGTGCTGATAGCGAGTCGGCGAATGGGCTGCGGCGAGACTCTCATTCTCCGGTCTGATCCCACACGTGGCGGATCAGCGCGCCGGGGTGCGAACTCGATGGCGGCTTGCAGAGTCGCCGCGTCGACGCCTTCCACGCGCAGGACGAAGTTCATGTGGTCGGGGGCGTCGGCGGGGTAGGAGGCAATCGACAGGATGTTACCGCCGACCGCCGCCACGCTGCCGGCCAGATCGGCGAGGCGGCCCGGCTGGTTGCCCAACTGCACGCTGAGGCGCAGGGTCTTGCTGCCGCCGCCCAGCGTGCGGACCAGCGTGCCGAAGATGTCAGTGTCGGTGATGATGCCGACCAGCCGCTCCTCGCCGTCGACGACCGGCAGCGAGCCGACCTTGTGCGTGATCATCAACTGCGCGGCCTCTTCCAGCGGATAGTCGGGAGGCGTGGTGATCACCGGGGTGGTCATCACCTGGCGGACGCGGACCAGCACGCCGTCGCTCAGGATCGCCCGCTGCTTCGAGTTGCTGTCTTCGGCCTGCAAGGCTGATTGCAGGTTAGCCATCGACACGATGCCGACGACCCGGCCCGCTGCGTCGACGACGGGCAGCCGGCGCAGCCTGCCCGCCCGCAGGAGGGCAATCGCCGCCAGCACGTCGCTGTCGGGGCGGACGGTGATCGGTTTGCGCGTCATTACTTCTGCGACCAGCATGGGCGTGCCTTCCTTCGCTGCCTCCATTGTACACGCGTTTGGCGCGTCCGCACGCATCGATGGGAACACCCAGCGCGTGCCATCCGTACAGCTTTCAAGGCCACAATCATAACCGTCACAAATCATGGTGACGAATTTCACAAGCGATGGTGATGTATGGCATGCAGCCGGGCCTTGACATCGTTGTATACTTCGGGCGATGATTAGCATAGAACCCGGAGCGCGCCACGGCGCGCATAATTTGCCCGCCGGTTGACAACGGAGCGACCAACTTATGAGCTTCAAGATTCTGCCGAAATCCGCCCTATCACCGTGGGTCGAGGCGATGCTGGCCGATCACCGCGTGGTGGGGCCAAAGGCCGTCGACGACCGCTACCTGTTTGACGAGATCGCGTCGTCGGACGAGCTGGCGCTCGACTACACGCAGACTATCCTGCCGCCCAAGAAGGTGCTGCTGCCGCAGCGCGAAGAGCTGCTGCGCTTCGACCTGAGCGATGGCGCCATCGAGCCGGTGCTCGACGGGCAGCCGACGGTGCTGCTGGGCGTCCACACCTGCGACCTGCACGCCATCCGCCTGCTCGACTCGATCTTCAGCGGTGGCTACGCCGACCAGCATTACCAGGCCCGGCGCGAGCAACTGACTATCGTCAGCCTGGAGTGCCTGACGCCGTGCACCGAGTACTCGTTCTGCAAGAGCATGGGCACGCTGACGGCGACCGAGGGCTTCGACCTGCACCTGACCGACATGGGCAGCACCTACGCGGTCGACGTGGCAACCGAGCGCGGCGCGGCGCTGGTCGAGGGGCTCGCCGATCTGCGCGACGCGGTCGACGCGGACTACGAGCGCCTGAACCAGACGCTAGCCGAGAAATGGCCGCGCTTCCCGTACCGGCTGGAATGCGACGTGACGGAACTGGACAGCCTGCTGTCGGTGAGCTATGCCAGCGATCTATGGGATGAGCTAGGCGCGAAGTGCCTGGGCTGCGGGTCGTGCACGACCGTGTGCCCGACCTGCTACTGCTTCAACGTGTTCGACGAAGTCGACTTCACGCTCAACGCCGGACGCCGCTACCGCGTGTGGGACGGCTGCCCGCTGGACCAGTTCGCAGTGGTGGCCGGCGGCCACAACTTCCGCAGCACGAACGCCGCCCGCCAGCGCCACCGTTTCTTCCGCAAGGGCAAATACCAAATGGACAAGCACGATCTGGTTGGCTGCGTGGGGTGCGGGCGCTGCGCGCAGGCCTGCCTGGTCGACATCAACCCCGTAACCACCTTCAACGAGCTGGTCCGCCGGCGCATCCCGATGACCCGGCGGCACCACGAGGCGCTGACATGAACACTGTGATGGACAAACTCGAAAGCCAGTCGATTCTATCTGCCGACCCCGGCGCAGATCGTCAGCGTCAAGACGCTGACCGACCTGGAGAAGCTGTACACGATCGCGCTGCCGGGCGGCCTGTCGCTGGACCACGAGCCGGGCCAGTTCGTCGAGCTGTCGGTGTTCGGCGTGGGCGAAGCGCCGATCAGCATCAGCTCCTCGCCCAGCCGCCGCAACGGCACATTCGAGCTGTGCGTGCGGCGCGCGGGCGATGTGACCGACGCGTTGCACGCGATGCAGCCCGGCCAGATGGTCGGCATTCGCGGGCCGTTCGGCGACGGTTCCCGCTCGAGGCATTCCAGGGCAAGGACGTGCTGTTGGCGGCCGGCGGCCTGGGCCTGGCGCCGGTGCGCTCGCTGATCAACCAGGTGCATGGACGAGCGCGGCAAGTTCGGCAAGCTGGTCGATCCTGTACGGGGCGCGCACACCGAGCGAGCTGCTGTTCACCGACGAGCTTGACGGACTGGGGCCAATCGCGCGGACGTCGAGCTGCACATGACCGTCGACCGGCCCGAGACACGTGGACGGGCCACGTGGGCGTGATCACCACGCTGTTCCCCAAGGTCGCAGGTCGACGCCGCGCAACACCGTCGCGATCATCGTCGGGCCGCCGGTCATGTACCGCTTCGTGCTGATGGAGGTCGCTGGGCAAAGGCATCCCGAAGGGCAAGATCTGGCTGTCGCTGGAGCGCCGCATGAAGTGCGGCGTGGGCAAGTGCGGCCACTGCCAGATCAACGACCTGTACGTCTGCCAGGACGGCCCGGTCGTTCACCTACGCCGAGATCAAGGCATCTTGAGGAGGCGCTGTGATGAGCGCAAACCAAAAGTCGCCTTCTTCGACTTCACCTGCTGCGAGGGCTGCCAGCTCACGGTGGTCGACTCGCTGCAAACGCACCTCGACCTGCTCGACGCGGTCGACATCGTCCAGTTCCGCGAAGCGATGAGCGAACGCGGCGAGGACTACCAGATCGCCTTCGTCGAGGGCGGCCTGCACCCGCGAGAGCGACGAGGCGCGGCTGCAAGGCGATCCGCGAGCAGGCGGCGATCGTCGTCGCGCTGGGCGCCTGCGCGCACCTGGCGGCGTCAACGCGCTCAAGAACCTGCAGCCGCTCGAGGACGTGCGCGGAGTACGTGTACGGCGACAAGGCCGAGTGGTACGACACGTACCCGGCCCGGCCCATCGAGCCGGTGATCCAGTCGACGTGGCCATCCCCGGCTGCCCGATCGACCGCGAGGAGTTCGTCGCGATGCGTCAAGGCAGCTGCTGCTGGGGCAAGCCCGCCGCTGCCCGACTATCCGGTGTGCGTCGAGTGCAAGCTGCAAGGAGAACGGTGCATCTTCACAAGGGCGGATCTGCCTGGGCCCGATCACCCGCGCCGGCTGCGGCGCGATCTGCCCGACCTACGGCGATGGCTGCGAGGGCTGCCGGGGCTTGATCTCCACCCCAACATGGACTCGATGCGCGCAGCTGCTGGCCGAGCACGGCCTGACCGAGGACGACATCTCAGCACAATTTGACGCTGTTCAACTGACGCTACCAGACGGCGGACAGTCTCGAGACTAGAGCGGCGCACTAGAGCATGGCACGATCCACCGAGGCACGAAACCGATCAAGATGTGACAGATGCACATCACGTCACGCGCGTCGAAGGGCACGGCAACATCGTCGTCGACGTCGCAGAACGGCGCGCTCGAAAGTGCGAGCTGCGCATCGTCGAGACGCCGCGCTTCTTCGAGGCGATGCTGCGCGGGCGGCCCTATGACGCAGCGTCGCACATCACCTCGCCGCATCTGCGGCATCTGCGCCGTCGGCCACGCGACCGCCTCGCTGCGCGCCACCGAAACCGCCCTGGGCGTGGAGCTCACCGAGCAGACGAAGCTGCTGCGCAAGCTGAACTTCTACGGCGAGATCCTCGACAGCCACATCCTGCACGCCTACATGCTGGTCGCGCCCGATTTCCTGGGCGTGGGCAGCGTCATCCCGCTGGCGGCGAGCGCGCCCGACGTGGTGCTGCGCGCGCTGCGCCTGAAGCAGCTGGCCGGCGACATCTGCGCAGGCCATCGCCGGGCGGCACACGCACCCCATCGCGATGACGGTCGGCGGCTTCACGCACTTCCCCAACCGCGACGAGCTGTACGCGCTGCGCGAGCGGCTCGACGCGGCGCGCGCCGACGTGGACGCGACGGTCGCGCTGTTCCAGACGCTGAGCATCCCGGCCTTCGAGCGCGAGACGGAGTACATCGCGCTGCGCCAGCCCGACGCCTACGCGCTGGATCGACGGCGAGATCGCCAGCACCGACGGCGGCGCGTGGCCGCTGTCTGAGTATCAGAGCGTGACGAACGAGTACCTCGTCGAGCACTCGACGGCCAAGCGGGCGCGCAACCGCGCGAGACGTACATGGTCGGCGCGCTGGCGCGGTTTAACGTCAACCACGCGCACCTGCACCCGAAGGCAAAGGCCGCCGCCGACGCGCTGGGCCTCAAGCCGGTATGCACCAACCCGTACATGAACACCGTCGCCCAGGTGGTCGAGATCGTGCACGCCGTCGAGAACGCGATTGAGCTCACCGACGAGCTGCTGGAGCGCGGCGTCGAGCGGGAGCCGCCTGCCGAGCCGGCCCGGCTGACGGGCGAGGGCGTCGGCGCGTGCGAGGTGCCGCGCGGGCTGCTGTTCCATCATTACGCCATCGAGGATGGGCTGGTCAAGGCGGCCAACTGCATCATCCCGACCGGCCAGAACCTGCAGAACATCGAAGACGACATGAAGGCACTGGTGCCGCAGCTGATCGCGCGCCCGGAGACGCCTTCCGAGCAGGACATCACGCTGGCGCTGGAGATGCTGGTGCGGGCCTACGACCCGTGTATCTCGTGCTCGACGCACATGCTTGATGTAAAGTTCAAGTAACGAAATCGCGCAGGGGCGGATGTCGGCTGCCCCTGCATAAAGATTGGATTGTGGCATGACTCACACCCCCACCTCTGATACGCTGATCCTGGCGCTGGGCAGCCCGCTGCGCGGCGATGACGGCGTCGGGTCGGCGGTGCTGGGCTGCCTGCCCGCGGCGGGCCTGCCATCCACCGTCGACACGCTGGACGGCGGCACGCCGGGGCTTGAGACGGCGCTGCTGCTGCAGGCGTACCGGCGCGTGGTGATCATTGACGCGGCGGACATGGGCCTCGCGCCCGGCGCGTGGCGGCGCTTCACCTCGCACGATGCCGTGCTGCCGCCCGCGCTGCACAGCAACCTGCACCAAGCCGGGCTGGCCGACGCGCTGGTGCTGGGTGAGGCGCTGGGCATCCTGCCGGTCGAAGTGATCATCTACGGCATCCAACCGTACAGCGTCGACTGGTCGGAAGAGCTGAGCACGCCGGTCGAGGCCGCCGTGCCAGGGATCGCCGCGGCGATTGTCGAGGAAATCACTGCCTCGCCATTTGACCGGTTGGATTGACGACTGCCCGGCGGCGCAATACCGGCGTATGATAAGGGCACAGGCCGCTGCCTGAGCGAAGGAACACATCACATGGCCAAAATCCTGATTGTCGACGACGACCCCGACATGGTCCTTGCCACACGGCTGTGCATGGAGCGCGCCGGGCACACCGTCGTCGCGGCGGCCAGCGGGTCGGAGGGACTGGCGCAGGTCAAGGCCGAGCGCCCCGATCTGATCGTGCTGGACGTGATGATGGACACTACCACCGAGGGCTTTCAGGTGGCGCTGGCGCTGCGCAGCGCCGACCCGAAGTCGGAGTACGCGGCGTTTCGCGATGTGCCGATCATCATCCTGACCGCCATCCACACCACCGCGCCGGTGCGGCTGGGCCCTGACGCGGACTACCTGCCGGTCGAGGCCTTCCTCGACAAACCCATCGACCCGGAGGCGCTGGTGGCGCTGGCCGATAAGCTGTTGAAGCAGCACGCGGGCACGCACTGATCCGACGCCCGCCCGGTTCTTGAAAGGACGGGGTATGGTGAGCGACCCGGAGGTGACGGCGCTGTCAACCGCCGTCGATCCGACGCCAGAGGACCTCGCCCGCAGCAGTGGGACGTTTGTCCGTATGCGCTGGGCCGCCGCCGCGCTGGTGCCGCTGGCGACGGCGCTGTGCGTCCACCTGCTGCACCTGCCGCTGCCTGAGGTGCCGCTGTATGCCATCGGCGCGGCAATCCTCGTATATAACGCCGTGCTGGGCTGGTCGCTGCGGCGCTACCGGGGCGCTACCGGCATCCGGCGCGGGCTGCTGCTCCAGGTCGCGCTGGACTGGATCAGCATGGCGATCTTCGTGCACCTGACCGGCGGCGTCACCAGCCCCGCCGTGATGCTGTTCCTGATCCACATGCTGGTCATCGCCATCCTGCTGCCCGACTGGCCGCCCTACATCTTCGTCGGGTTGGGTATGGGCGTGGTGGCGGCTATCGCGCTCGTCGAGCGGTTCGGGCTGCTGCCACATGTCAGCGCCATCCCCGACCTGCCTCCCAACCTGCACCTGAGCTGGGTATACCTGGCGGCGGTGCTGTTCTTCATCGCGGCGACCGCGTTTCCGGCAGTGTACCTGACGGCCAGCATCGTCAGCCGCGCCCGCGACCGCGAGCGGCAGATGGCCGCGCTGCTGGCGGCGGCGCACGCCGTGTCCTCGACGCTGAGCCTGCCAGAAGTGATGGAGCGGCTGTCACGCAGCGCCGCCAACGCCGTGTCCGCGCCGGCGGCGTCGATGCGGCTGCTGGACGAAACCGGCGAGCGGCTGACGCTCACCGCGTCGGTGGGGCTGAGCCAGGACTATCTCGACAAGGGGCCGGTCGAGGTGAGCCACAGCCCGCTGGACGACGAGGCGCTGCTGGGCAAGCCGGTGATCATCGCCGACGCGGCGCACGACCCGCGCATCCAGTACCCGCGCGAAGTGGCCGAAGAGGGCATCCAGTCGATGCTGGTCGCGCCGATCATCGGGCGGGGCCGCCCGGTGGGCGTGCTGCGCGTGTACAGCTTCAACCCCGGCGGCTTCTCCGACGCCGACGTGTCGCTGGTCGAGGCGATTGCACATCAGAGCGCCGCCGCGCTGGAGAACGCCATCGCGCACGAGGCGCTGCAAGATGCCGACACGTCCCGCGCACAGTTTGTGCGTGTGGTGACCCACGAGCTGCGCGCGCCGGTCACCGGGGCGCAGAGCCTGATGCGGGTGCTGCTGCACGGCCTGACCGGGACGCTGACCGCCGAGCAGCAGGACATCCTGGGCCGCCTGGAGCGCCGCCTCGACCTGCTGCTGGAGCTGATCAACGACCTGCTGGCGCTGGCAGCCAGCAAAACCGAGGCCTTCCAGCAGGCCGCCACGCGGCTGCCGCTGCAGCCGATCCTGCGGCAGTCGGTCGAGCGGCAGACGGCCAGCGCCGACGAGAAGCACCTCAAACTGGAACTGGACGCGCCGTTCGAGGCGCTGCCCGTGTCCGGCACCGAGGACGGCCTGCAGCGCATCTTTGACAACCTGGTCGGCAACGCTGTCAAGTACACGCCTGACGGCGGCAAGGTGTGGGTGCGGGTCGTCGAGCGCCCACCGTTCGCGGTGACCACCGTGCAGGATACGGGTATCGGCATTCCCGCCACCGATCTGCCGAACCTGTGGAACGAGTTCTACCGCGCCAGCAACGCGCGCCACGCGGGCATCACCGGGACCGGGCTGGGACTGGCTATCGTCCGCCAGCTTGTCGAGCAGTTCGGCGGGACGGTGTCGGTGTCGAGCGTGGAGGGCAAGGGCACGACCTTCAAGATATTGCTGCCGCTGGACACCCCCGGCGACAGCGCGCCGCAAACCGGCGGGTAGCGCCGGCTATTCTGCAGGGTTATCGCATCAAAATGGAATCAGGCATGCCGCGTCCGACTCGATCGGCGATCGGACAATTACCCGGCAGCCTCTGCCGACGGACGAGTGCTGCTCCACCGTTCCACCGCGATCTGCCCGACAAAGATCAGGGCGACAATTGCCATGAACACCCCCGATGTCAGCGGACCGCCCAGCAGCGCCAGGACGATCAACAAGATCACCGCCAGCCACCGCCATAACGCCCGCGTGGGATTGGGCATTGTATGCTGACGTTCCCGCGTGGTGACGTGGTCCACCAACCCAATGAACAACAAGAAGATCACCAGCGCCGCGCAGATCAACAGCCGATACTTGTCAGCAAACGGTTCGCCAAACGGCTCGCCAAGGATCTTCTTGACGCCGACTCCATAAGCTGTGATGCCCACAGCAACCGGCAGGTGCGAGTAAATCCAGATATATGGGCCGAAACGCGCTGTGCGCGACACGTGCGAACCGCCGATGTCATCGAAATATAGCCACCACAACCCAAACAGCACGCCCAATCCCAATGCCCCGACCAGCAGGAGCGAGAGGTCCACTGCCGTGCCTGCCAGCGAGTTGATGCTCTTGATAAACGATTTGCCCAGCACGATAATCGTAAAGATGCCGTAACGCTCGGCCAGGTGGCTTGTATCCGGCGAGAAGGTGCGCTGCCACTTCACCACGCCGGGCGTCAGCGGCACGACCAGTTCCACCACCACGCCGATGATCCAAATCACGTAGTTGATGGGCTCCGGGAAAAAGATCGAAACGAACCAGATCGCCGCACCGAGCATGAAACTCGCCCCAAACCCCGCTGCCAGCGGACGTGCCTCTGGCACGGCGAACCACGCCCGCAGATACAGCAGCGCCAGGATGACCCGCGCCGCGACATACGCCAGCACGAACTGGGCAAAATGTTCACCAAAGGCTTCCTCAGCGCTGATCGCCATGACGGCAATGGCCCCCATTTGTAGAAATACCATCAGGCGGTGCCCAACGTCGTCGATCGGGAAGCGGTTGACGAAGAACATGATGCCAGTCCAGGCCAGCCAGATTGGGATAAACAACGCCACAAAACGCACAAATCCCCCGACCGAGACATCGTGGCTCAACACGTTGCCAAGCTGGATGAAGGTTGCCACGTAGACCAGGTCGTAGAACAACTCTAGCCAGCCGATTTTGCGTTCTTCTTCCGACTCTTCCGTATCTGACCCCCGGTAAAACCACTCGCGGTTGATCATCGTCCCATCCTCCCTATGAAGATCAGCGATAAATGCGCAGCATCCTACAGAGGCAAACCTGTAGAATCCACCTGCAACAGACCTGTGTTGTGCCGGATGCAGCGATGCGCCATTTTACTGGATAATCAGGCTGGGTGCAGCAAATCGCGGTCGTAACGCGGGGTTATCGCATCAAAATGAAATCAGGCGCTTTTGCCGTCTCGATAGCTCATCCAGACAGACAATCTCATGAGAATTCACTGGCCTTGAGAGCTGATTCTGATCAAACTGTGGGAAATATCGCGAAAAAGGCAGTCGTGCTTGGGCTCAGAATTGGTTTTTCACTGCATTTTGGATTTGATGTGATTACGGCGGGCTAATCTGCCCCCGTTTGGAGTTCCCAACATGAATGGTGGTATAATGAACGCCGCCGTGTTGCCGGACTGTCGCAGGCCGGCTTGCACCCATCAGCGCCCACAGCGCGCCTCCGGCCACTGGGGCGCATTTGCTACCCGCGGACGTGCCCCTGGCGCGGGATGGTCAGGGTAGGGCGTTCGTAAGCTAAAGGAGATTCGGTGTCCGAAATAGAGCCACAGGCGGCGGGGCGCAGCACGGAGGTCGCCCTGAGCCGCGACCTCAAACTGTTCGACATTACGATGATCGGCGTGGGCGCAATGATCGGCGCCGGCATCTTTGTATTGACCGGCATTGCCGCCGGGCAGGCCGGCCCGGCGCTGGTGCTGGCCTTCGCGCTGAACGGAGTCGTCACGTCCTTTACGGCGATGAGCTACGCCGAGCTGGGTTCGGCCTTCCCGGAGGCGGGCGGCGGCTACCTGTGGGTCAAAGAGGCGATGGGCGGCCTGCAGGGGTTCCTGTCGGGCTGGATGAGCTGGTTCGCGCACGCGGTGGCGGGCAGCCTGTACGCGCTGGCCTTCGGCACGTTTGCGCTGGAGCTGTGGAAGATGGCCGGGCTGCCGGTGCTCCAGGCGACGGTGCTGGGCATGCCCGGCGAACGGCTGATGGGCCTGCTGATCATGACCTTCATCGCCGTAGCGTTCACCGCCATCAACGTCATGGGGGCCTCGGAGACAGGCACCATTGGCAACGTCATCACAGTGTCCAAGATCGTCATCCTGGGGGTCTTCGTCGTGTTTGGCGTGCTGGCGCTGTTCCGCACCGAGCTGTGGCACCAGCGTTTCACTACCGGGTTCATGCCGAACGGCGTAGCGGGGATCATCACCGCAATGGGGCTGACGTTTATCGCCTTTGAGGGATATGAGATCATCGCACAGAGCGGCGAGGAGGTCATCAACCCCAAGCGCAACATCCCACGCGCGATCTTCTACGCCATCCTGATCGCCGTGGCGATCTACGTGCTGGTGGCCTTCACCGCCATCGGCGCGATCATCGTGCCGGCGCAGTACGGGAACATGCCTGCCTACCAGTACCTGGGCCTGGAGAAAGAGACGGCCATCGTCGTCGCGGCGCAGCAGTTCTTCCCGCTGGGCATCGGCGGTGTTATCCTGCTGATCAGCGGGCTGGCGAGCACGATGTCGGCGCTGAATGCCACCACCTACAGCTCGTCGCGCGTGTCGTTCGCGATGGGGCGCGATCACAACCTGCCGACCGTTTTCGGCCACATCCATCCCCGGCGGCACACGCCGTTTGTCGCGGTGTTGTTCTCCGGCGCGCTGATCATCGTGATGGCGTGGGCGCTGCCGATTGAGGCCGTCGCCGCCGCCGCCGACCTGATGTTCCTGTTCCTGTTCTTCCAGGTCAACATCTCGGCGATGATCCTGCGCAACAAGCGCCCTGAACTCGACCGCGGCTTCCGCATCCCGTTCTTCCCGGTGATGCCGGTCATCGGCCTGATCACGCAGGTGGCGCTGGTGGTGTTCCTGTTCCGCTACGACCCGGTCTCGTTCTTTACAGCGCTGGGCTGGATCGTCGGCGGCGCGCTGCTGTACTACATCGTCTTCGCCCGCAAGGAGGAGCGCGAGGGCCCCTCCGAGATTCTGCTGGAAGAGACGCTGGTCAGCGCCGACTACTCGGTGATCGTGCCGATCTCCAGCATAGAGGAAGCCCGCATCCTGGGTCGCATCGGCTCAATCATCGCCCGCGACCGGGGCGGCGAGGTGTTCGCGCTGGCCGTGGCGCGCGTGCCGCCGCAGCTCACGCTGGCCGATGGCCGCTATTTCCTCAAAGAGAAGCGCCCCTTTCTGGAGCGTATCATCGAGGAGGCCCGCACGCGTGACGTGCCGGTGCACACCATGATCCGGCTGGGGCGCGACGTGGCCGAGGCGATCCGCAAGTCGGCCATCGAAGATGCCTCTGACCTAATCGTGCTGGGCTGGCCGGGCTACACCGAGACCAGCGGGCGGCTGTTCGGCAGCGTGATCGACCCGGTCGTCGACAACCCGCCGACCGACATCGCCATCGTCCGCTACCGGGCCGAGCGGCCTGTGCGCTCGATTCTCGTGCCGGTCTCGGCGGGCCCCAACAGCCGCCGCGCCGTCAAGCTGGCGATCAGCATGGCCCGGCAAGCCGAAGAAGGCCCGGCGCGGGTGCGCGCCATCACGATTGTGCCGCACAACTGCCCGGAGAACCTCCGGGTGCGCGCGCAGCAGGCGATTGCCTACGCCATGGAGAGCAGCAGCGCCTACGCCGAGCACGTCACGACCGAGCTGGTCGAAGGGACGCGCGTCGACGAGGCGATCCTGCGGGCCGCTGAGGGCGAAGACCTGATCGTGATGGGCGCGACCGAGGAGCCGCTGTTCCGGAACCTGCTCACGGGCAGCATCCCGGCGCGGGTGGCCAAGAACTCCAAAGTCACGGTGATCATCGTCAAGCGGCGCAGCGGCGTGGTGCGCTCGATGCTGCGCCAGACGGTGCTGTCGCCCAGCACCGGCGCGGCCTCGACAGGCCACACACCGCCCGAAGCTGCCGCGCTGAACGGCGACGACGACACATAGCGCCGCCGGAACGACCAGCCGTACCCTATCACCCTGCTTTCGACCTGTGTGAACTGACCGCATACGTGGTAAAATGGTCGTGCGGCGGTCCGCACATGGGGCCAATGCCGCCAGTCCGATCTTCTGAGGCCGTGCGACATGGACATCGTGTACCAGGTGTTGCCTGACGACGCTCAATGTGTCGCCAGCGCCCCCCCGACAGCGACTCCCCACGCCAACTGGCGCGTCGTTCTGAGCCCGCTCGGCCAGAAGTCCGCGCCACTGGGGCTTGAGATCTGCGGCGATGTCGTGCTGGGGGTGGGCGACAAGGCCGACGGCGGGCCCGACGTCAGCCTAGGCGACTGGCAGGGCTACCGCCGGGGCGTCAGCCGCCGGCACCTCATGCTGCGGCCCGGCTACAACAAGCTGTTCGTGATGGACCTGCGCAGCACCAACGGGACGCAGGTCAACGGGCTGCCGCTGGGTGTGGGCTGGGCCTATGCCCTGCAGGACAGCGATGTCATCACACTGGGCAAGCTGAACGTGCGGGTGCGCATCGTCCAGCGCCCCTGACACCCCCGCATGCCCCTCTTGAGAGCGCCTCACCGACTCTCTATAATCAGATGGAAGGCCAGCGGGCCGTTTAAACGCCGCATATTTCCCCGTTTCAAGGAGAAACCAATATGATGATCAGCAAGCGCCTGAACGATGCTTTGAACGACGAGGTCGGGTTGGAGTTCTTCGCACATGCGCAGTACCTAGCGATGGCCGTCTACTTCGAGCAGCTCAGCCTCGACAAGCTGGCTGCGTTCTTTTACGACCAGGCGGAAGAGGAGAAAATACACGGGCTGAAGATCGTGCGCTACCTCAGCGAAACCGGTGCAATCGTCGCCATCCCGGCTATCGACGCGCCGCAGGCGGCCTTCAAGTCGGCGGAGGAGCTGGCGCAGGTGTTCGTCGACCAGGAGAAACACGTCACGGACCAGTTCTACGCCATGAACAAGATGGCGCTGGACGATGGCGATTACATGACGCAGAGTTTCCTGCAGTGGTTCATCAACGAGCAGCGTGAGGAAATGGCGACTTCCGCCAAACTGCTCGACCTGGTACGCATGGCGGGCAGCAACCTGCTGATGGTCGAGATGATGGTCGACAACCTGACGGCGGCGCAGGCCGGCGGCGGGGCCGAGGCGGGCGGCGAGGCTGCCGCCGGGTAGACCCGCGCACGGACTCTTCGCGGGGGACAGGCTGCGCCCGGTCCCCCGTTTCTGTTTCGGCACACGCCTAAGCCCCAAGGACCGGCCATGATCCATCTGCGCTCCGTCCGGCTTGACCGCTCTGGCGGGCTGCCGCCCGCGTTCCCGTTCAGCGTGCCGGTGATCGCCGCGCTGCCGGAGATCGTCTTCACGTCTGAGGTAACGGTCTTCGTCGGCGAAAACGGCTCCGGCAAGTCGACGCTGCTGGAGGCGCTGGCGGTCGCCATCGGCTCGATCACCGTCGGCAGCGACCAGGCCGGGGCGGATCAGACGCTGGCGGGCGTGCGCGACCTGGCGGAGCGGCTCAAGCTGGTGTGGAACAAGCGCACGCGCAAGGGCTTCTTCCTGCGCTCGGAGGACTTCTTCGGCTACGTGCGGCGGCTGGCACACCTCCGCGAGGAGCTGGAAGGCGACCTGCGGCGCGTCGACACGGAGTACCGGGGACGCTCGCAGGCGGCGCGCGACCTGGCTCGGCTGCCCCACGCCAACGAGCTTTCGGAACTCAACCGGCGCTACGGCGGCGACCTCGACACGCGCTCGCACGGGGAGAGCTACCTGACGCTGTTCCAGTCGCGGTTTGTGCCGGGTGGCCTGTACCTGCTGGACGAGCCGGAAGCGCCGCTGTCGCCGTCGCGGCAGCTCAGCCTGCTGGCGATGCTGCACGCGATGGCCGCCGAGAACGCGCAGTTCATCATCGCCACGCACTCGCCGATCCTGATGGCTTACCCCGGCGCGGCGATCCTCAGCTTTGACGGCGGGGCGCTGCATCACGCCGACTACGACAGCCTGGAGCACGTCGACCTGATGCGCGGCTTCCTGAACCACCCGCAGGATTATCTGTGCCATCTGCTGCGTGAATAGAAAAGGGACGACCAGCCGGTCGCCCCTACGGGTCAGCGTTAGAGGAGATCGCCTACGCGACGGTGCCCTCATAGATGCCCATGATCGTATCGAGGAACTTCAGCGCGTCGCCCTCGGTGCGCTGGAACGAGTTGCGCCCGATGATCGAGCCGAACCCGCCGCCGTCGCGGATGGCGCGGGCCTCGTCGAACACCAACTCATCATCCTTGGCGGCCCCGCCGGAGTTGATCACGATGCGGCGGCCATCGAACGCCGACTTGATGATATAGCGCACGCGGTCGGTCAGCGTGTCGTAGGGGATGCCGGCCTTGTCCATGGCGGCCTTCGACTTCGCGTCGGCGAAGTGCGCGCTGGGCAGCTTCACCTTGATGATGTGCGCGCCCAGCTCGGCGGCGATGTGCGCCGAGTAGGTGATCGTGTCGAGCGCGGTCTCGTCTTCGGCTGAGAGCTCGCCGCCGCGCGCGTAGGCCCACAGCACGACCGCCAGCCCGTTATTCCGTGCCTCTTCGGAGATGGCGCGGAACTGCTCGTATTGCAGGCGGCGATCCTTTGTACCGGGGTAGATGGTGTAGCCAATCGCCACGCAGCCCAGCCGCAGCGCGTCGGCCACCGAGGCCGTCTGTCCGCCCAGCGGGTCGGCCTCATCCTGAAGGATGTCGTGGTTGTTTAGCTTGAGGATCAGCGGGATCTGCCCGGCGTACTCGGCAGCGCCGGCCTCCAGGAAGCCCAGCGGCGCGGCGTAGGCGTTGCAGCCGGACTGGATGGCAAGCCTGAAGTGATAGAGCGGGTCGTAGGCCGCCGGATTGGGCGCAAAGCTGCGCGTGGGGCCATGCTCAAAGCCCTGGTCGACGGGCAGGATGACCAGCTTACCGGTCCCGCCCAGCCGGCCATGGGTCAGCAGGCGGTAGATGTTGGTCAGGACGCCGGGGTTCTGGCCCCGGTACCAGCTCATGATCTCGTCAACCGTGCGGGCTGGCGCTACAGTATCCATGTTGGGTACCCTCCGTAAGGAACTCAATGTCAGTTGTGCGGGCAGACCCAGTATACCCTACCATGAGGCCGCCGGGTAGGATGTTCAGCAGGCGCGCCCAGTACGTTGATCATATCTCACCCGGTGGGGAGGGATGCTATACTGCCGGTTAGCGAGGTGCCAAGTGACTGACGAACCCGTGCGCGTGATCGCCGCCACCCGCTCGATGCTAATGGAATTGAAGCCCGGCACTTACGACTGGTGCCGCTGCGGGCGCTCGCCTGACCAGCCCTTCTGCGATGGCCGCTCGCACAAAGGCACCGGCATCGAGCCGCTGACGTTCACCATCGCGGAGCGGCAGCGCGTGGCGATGTGCCGCTGCAAGCACACCCACCACGAGCCGTTCTGTGACGGCTCGCACCAGCAGTTCCACGATTAGCCGATTGTTCCTGACCCCATCCACTCGATTCCGCGAATGAATTTCGCGGCTAATCTCGCGGATTTCGGCCCAGACAGCCTACTTGTCGCCAGCGACGCGATCCGGACGGATGTGCTGCTCGGCGACGTAGCGCCCCTTGTGGTGGTGCACCTGGTAGGGCACCTGCGAGACGACCACGCGGTCGAGGCCGGTCAGCGCGAGGTTGAAGATAAACGCGCTGTTCTGGTGCAGCGCCTGCTCCCAGTAGGTGTCCATCGCCAGGTGGCCCATCACCACGTGGACGAAGCAGTCAGGGTCCGCTTCGAGCAGTTGCTCAATAAAGTCGCGGATTGGCCCGGCAAGCTGGCGGTAAGGCGAGTCGAGGATGACCAGCTCGCCCTCGCCGATGCGCTCGGCCCAGCGCTGTTTGACCAGCGCGGTCTTCTCCGGACTGATGTCGACGTGTAGCGCGCGCCAGGGGTGCCCCAGCGACTTGGCGAAGTTGACCAGCCGCACCGTCTCGGCGTGAACGTCGTCGACCAGGATGATGGTCTGCACCGGGCGCTGGCGCACCTCGACGGTGACGTTGCGCAGGCTCAACGCCTCTCGCACGTCCTGGTAGTGATGGTGGATGCGGAAGAAGATCAGGACCAGGGCCGGGATGAGCAGCACGCACGAACCACGCGCCATGCGTGAACTTTGTCACCGCGAAGACGATCATCACGACGCCGGTGCACAGCGCGCCGAAGGCGCTGATATAGCTCTTGAGACGCCAGCGCGTGTCGTACTCCATCGGCGCTTCGCGCCCCTTGACGACCTCGCCCGGTTTGATCTTGCCGATGCGCCGCATGTGGATCACCATGCCCGACTGTGAGATGGTGAAGCTCATGAACACGCCGATAGCGTACAGCGGGATCAGCGCCGTCGTGCTGGCCTGGAAGACAATCACCAGCAGCGAAGCCAGCGAGGCCAGCACCACAATTCCCCACGAGAAGACCAGCCGGCTGCCGCGATAGGTCAACTGGCGCGGCAGGAAGCCGTCGCCGGCGGCCAGCGCCGCCAGCCGGGGGAAGTCGGCGTAGCTGGTGTTGGCCGCCATCAGCAGGATCAGCGCAGTGCCGGCCAGCGTCAGCAGGTACAGCAGGCTGCCGTCGGCGTAGATGGTGCGCGCCAACTGCGAGATGACCGTCTCGGTCTCGCTGGGCAGGGCGGCAATGCGGTGCGCCAGCAGCGTGAAGCCAATGAAGATGGTGACCAGGATGCCAGCCATCCACAGCAGCGTGGTGGCGGCGTTCTTGCTGCGCGGCTCTTTGAAAGCCTGGATGCCGTTCGAGATGGCCTCGATGCCGGTCAGCGCGGTGCAGCCGCTGGAAAACGCCCGGAGGATCAGGAACAGCGTCAGCGGCTCCAGCACCGTGTGCTGGATGGCGTTCACATTCACCACCGTGGGCAGCGTGCCGCTGAAGTAGCGCACCGCCCCGACGATCAGCATGGTGAAAGTCATCGCCAGGAAGAAGTAGGTCGGGATCGAGAAGATCGCGCCGCTCTCGCGCACGCCGCGCAGGTTGATGACCGTCATGAGGAAGATGATGGCCAGCGCGATGTACACGCGGTCATGGAGCAGTGCCGGGAAGGCCGACGTGATCTGCGCCACGCCCGCCGAGATGCTGACCGCGACGGTCAGGATGTAGTCGGTGAGCAGGGCCGCGCCGGCGATCTGCGCCGGGACCTCGCCCAGGTTATCACGCGCGACGATGTACGCACCGCCGCCGTTGGGGTAGGCGTAGATCGTCTGGCGGTAGGAGATGGTGACGATCAGGATCAGTGCCGAGATGGCAATCGCAATTGGGATCGAGATGCCAAGCGTCACCACGCCGCTGCCGGCGGCAGCCAGGATGACGAGGATTTCTTCGGTCGCGTAGGCTGTGGATGACAGCGCGTCTGAGGCGAACACCGCCAGCCCGATCGGCTTGCTGACCGTCTGGTGAGCCAGCGCCTTGGTTTCGAGCGGCTTGCCGACCAGCAACTGTCCGAGCGAAAAGTGCTGGCCATTTGGATCTGATGACATTCGTGACTATTCCTTGGAGTTGCAGCCTGTCGCTGCGCCCGCCTGTAACTGATTACGTTTCAAGTAGAGCAATTAGCAAAACTAAAGACGGAAAGCTCGTCAGCCCTCCGCCGCAGTTTACTGGCCCATATGAGAGTGCTGGCCGGTTTGTTCAACCTGCCCAGCGCAGGATTATAGCATTTTCTTGCTCATTTGGGTAGGTCTTCGCGCAAGTGCGCCTGATGCCATTTTAGCCCCGGACGCGGGGCGGCTTCCCCCCAATAATTGGGGGGTGGGCAGCGATGCGCCCGACACGCCCTGACGCGGCGCACTTGTTCGGCGGCGAACAAATGGACTATACTGAGTGCAGGTTATGTGATCGCGGGCCGCGATGGAGTTGGGCATGACCACTTCCCACAAGAGCAACCTGTACGCGCTGCCACCCGGTACAGGGTTGCGCGCCACAGCTAGGCGGGCGGCGCAGCCCCTTCACCGGGCGCGAGCCTGAGCTGAGCGGGCTGCGCGCACTGATGCCGCGCCCGCTGATCGTCCACGTCGACGACGAGACGGCGCTGCTGCACCTGATCCGGCTCGCGCTGGAGCGCGTCGGCCAGTTCGAGGTGGTCAGCTTCACGTCCACACAGGAGACACTCGATTTCTGCCATCACATCCGCCCCGACGTGCTGATGACCGACATCATGCGCCCGGATGGCGACGGGCTGGAGATGTGCCGGCTGGTCCGCGCCGACCCCGATCTATGCGACCTACCGCTGCTGGTCCACTCGGCGTGCGCGTCGATGCTGTACGAGTTCCGCGCGCTGGACGTCGTATACATCCCCAAGCCGTGCGACATCACCCATCTGGCCGGAGAGCTTGACCGCCTGGCGCGGTCGGGCCACTGCCTGCGCTCGACGGCCTGATGCCTGCCACGCGCTATCCCATCCCTGCCGAAACAGCCCGCGTCGAGATACGCGTGGTCAACTCGCGGTTCATCGCCACGATTGGCGAGGCGCGCAGCGCCGAGGAGGCCCGCGCTTTCATCGACGGCGTGCGCGGCGAATTTCACGACGCGACGCATAACGTGTACGCCTTTCGCGCGGGGTACGGGGCATCGGTCACCGAGGGGATGAGCGACGACGGCGAGCCGCCCGGTACGGCAGGTCGCCCGGCGCTGGCGGTGCTGCGCGGGGCCGACCTGGGCGACGTGGTACTGGTGGTGACGCGCTACTTCGGCGGCACGAAGCTGGGCACGGGCGGGCTGGTGCGGGCCTACACCGAATTCGGCGCAGGAGGCGCTGGCAGCGCTGCCCCGCGCTGAGCGCGTCGAGCGGCGGCAGGGGGGCCTGCTGGTGCCCTACAATCTGTATGAGCAAGTGAGGCGACTGGTCGAATCACACGGGGGCGAGGTGGCCGCCGAAACGTTCGCGGGCGAGGTGACGCTGGAACTGGTGTTTGCGGTGGACGACTGCGCCGCCTTCGACGCGGCGCTGATGGAGCTTTCGGCGGGCAGGCTGGCGGTCGACTGGCAGGCCGCGCCGCCGTAGCGGATCAGGCCGGCGGCACGGGCAGCTCAAACCAGAAGGTGCTGCCTTTGCCGGGCGTGCTGGTCACGCCTATCCGGCCATCCAGCCTGAGGATGATGTTCTGCACAATCGACAGGCCCAGCCCGGTACCGTCGGCGGTCTGGGTGTGAAAGCGCGCGAACATCTGGAAGATCTTCTTCTGGCTCTCCGGGTCGATGCCCAGCCCATGGTCCTGCACATCGTAATGGGCGACCGTGCCGCGCACCTCACCGCGAACGATAATGCGTGGGTCAGCCGTGTCGGTGCCCATATACTTAATGGCGTTGTCGACCAGGTTGGCGACGACTTCCTCAAGCCACGGCCCGACGCCCATCACCGGCGGGGTGCTGCCTGCCATCTCCAGGACGATCCCGCGCTCGGCGATGACGTATTCGTAGCGTTCCACCGCCGATTTGATCACGCCTGCCATGTCTACCCTGGCGATCTTCACGTCCGTCTTGCGCAGCTCGGCCAGCAGCAGCAGATTGTCGACGATGGTCTTCATCTTGAGCGTGTAGGCCTCGATGTGCGACAGGTAGCCGTGCATCTCGTCTGTGACAATCTCGTTAAAATCGGTGTTCAACAGGTTAGAGTAGCCGAGGATCACCTGCAGCGGGGCCTTCAGACTGTGGGCCACCGTGTGGCTGAACTCATTGAGCTGGCGGACGTAGGCCTCCATCTCGGAGATGCTGTCCTCCAACTGTGCGTACCTGTCGGCGTTGTGGATAGCAGTCGCGGCCAGGGTGGCATAGGCGAGAAGCTGTTCGGCGTGCGCCGGCTGGAAGAAATCGGGCGTGCGGCTCAGCAAGGTCAGGAAGCCGATCACCTCGCCTTCGACCGCCAGCGGCGCGCCGGCGTAGGCGTGCAGCCAGGCTTTCTCACCATATGGATCGTGCCAGCGGTGGGGGTACTCGGCGATGTCGGCGACGATACACGGCTGATTGGTCGTCAGCATCTGCTTGAGGTCATACGTATCGGTAACTGCGTAGCGCACCTCACGATGCGAGCCGTCGGGGCCGCGTTTCTGGTACCCGCGCGACCGCACGACGCGGGCGAAATCGCCTTCGATGAGAAGCAGACTGGCAGCGTCGTGCGGGACGACGCGCCCCACGTGATCGACGACGCGGTCAAGCACTGCGTCAAGCTCAAGCGTGCTGTTCAGGGTGATGGCAGACTTGTACAGGGCGTCAGCCTGGGCGCGCGGTGTGGCCTTCTTGCTGCCGGGCGCGGCACGCGTGGAACGAGCGCGACGGCGTGGGGGGTCGCGCGGTGCCTGCTTATCTGATGATCGGCTGCCGTGCTCGTCAGATGCCATCGACGCGCTCCGGGCGGGAGGGCCTGGTCAGTCCTATACGCTATGGAATTGATGCTTTTTCCCTGATCCCGCGCCCGTTTATACCGCCTTTTGGTCACAACCACAAGAATGCATGGCGGCAGCCCTTACGGGCTCAGCTACAGAGTTCCTTTGTACAGCCCGCCGTCGACGGTCAGCATGATGCCGGTGAGGTAGGACGCCGCTGGCGAGCACAGGAAAGTGGCGACCATCGCGAACTCCTCCGGCGTGGCCATGCGGCCCAGCGCGGCGTTCGCCATCTGGCTGACGATCTCCTCGTCAAAGGTGGTCCCGTTACGGCTGGCCCGCGCTTCCATCAGGTCGTGGACGCGCGCCGTCTCGATCCAGCCCGGCAGGATGCTGTTGACGCGGATACCGTCACGCCCCAACTCCAGCGCCAGGTCCTTGGTCAGCCCGGCAACGGCGGGCCGGAGGGTGTTGCTCAATACCAGCTTTTCGATGGGCTGCTTGACGGCGACTGAACTAATGGTCAGCACCGCGGGCACCGGCGACACCCGCAGGTGCGGAACTGCCGCCCGGATGAGCCGCACCGTGCTCATCAGGTTGAGGTCAAACGTCAGCAGCCAGTCGCTGTCATCGACGTCCTCGAAGCCGCCGCTGGGCGGGCCGCCCGCGTTGGTCACCAGCACGTCGAGCCCGCCGTGCTCCTCGATCACTCGCTCGAAGAAGTGGTCGATGTCTTTGGGCACGGTGACGTCGGCCACCACGCCCAGCGCCGCTCGCCCCGTCTCTGCCTGGATGGCGTCGGTGGCGGCGCTGACGTGCGCCTCGTTGCGCGAGCAGAGCGCCACCAATGCGCCCTCGCGCGCAAGCTGCAAAGCGGTCGCAAATCCAAGCCCCAGGCTGCCGGCGGCCACGACTGCGACGCGATCCTTCAAATGGAGATCCAAAGGCTTTCTCCTGCGGTGGCGACTATGGGATAATCAGGTGGGTGGTGCATGTCCTTACTTGATTGTCTGTAAATAGGGTACAAACCCCTGCCTTTCAGGCAGGCCGTTTTCAACACCGTATTGTCCGTCGTACAATGTGAGCATGAGCTATCGAAAGACATCCCACGCTGTTTATGACCTGAAGTACCATCTGGTGTGGATCACGAAGTATCGGAAGCCTGTGCTGAGAGGTGAGATAGCCCGGCGACTGCGCGAGTTGGTACGACAGACCTGTGCCACGCTGGAGGTGTACATTCTGAGCGGACATGTGGCTGTGGACCACGTCCACCTGTTGGTGTCGGTGCCGCCTCATGTGTCGGTTAGTGACCTGATGCAGCGTATCAAAGGGCGCAGCAGCCGGAAAATGCTGGAAGAATTCGGCGAATTGAGCCGTCAATTCTGGGGGCAGCACCTGTGGGCACGGGGCTACTTTGTCGCCAGTTCGGGTAACGTGACCGACGAAGTTATCAAGCAATACATTGAGTCCCAAGGTCAGGAGCCTCCTGTGGAAGATGACAGCTTCAATATCGGTGAGCTTTAGGCGAGTTTCACTCGCGTCCCAAGCTACCGGCTTCCAGCCGGTAGTAGTTGACTTTATTTTATCATCGCCTGTCAATCACCCACGCGAATCAAAAGGCCCGGCGTCGACTGACAGACGCCGGGCCGCTGCTTCAACGAGGGCTAACGATCGCTGCCGCTCAGGCCGACGAGCAGCCCGATGCCGATCACGATCAGCATCATCGGCGTGAGCAGCGTCCAACTGATGCCCAGCAGCGCCACCACGCCCACGACCACTACCAGCAGGGACACGACCAGGCTGCCAACAGCCAGCCGTCCGAAGCCGTCTTGCTGCGCCAGCCGCACGGTCGTCAGCAGGCCGCCCAGCGCGGGTAGCAGGATGAACAGCCCCCACCAGTTGGGCAGAACCTGCGCCGGGTCGAACCAGCCCAGGTTACGCAGCAGGAAAGCCAGCCCCAGCAGCGTGGCAGACACGCCAAACCAGCCCAGCCAGGGGCGGTACAGCCGCCCGCGCAGGCGCTCGCCGAAGGCAGGCATCAGCAGGCCGCTGTACAGCGCGCCCAGCCCCGGCAGAATGACGAACACCGGCCAGTAAATGGACCACCTGAGGTCCAGCAGGAAAATCAGGGCCACCACCAGCGGGTACAGCCCGCCATAGATGCTGCCGAACACCGCCGCCGTGACGCGTCCCCGGCGCTGCCACAGCGTGTAGGCGGTGCCGAACGAGCCAATCGCCGGGATCAGGATGAACAGCGCCCACCAGTTACGCACCTGGAACTGCCCCGACTGCCGGAGCAAAAAGATGACACCCAGCAGGATCAACACGGCCCCGCCCCACAGCGTGCCGTGGCGGCGCGGCGCTTCGTCGTAATCCTGGCTGTCGTCCAGCCGCTCGTTCTCCGGTAGCTCGTCGGGTGCGCCCATCACAGAAAGCCTTTCGCTGCTCATCACCGCCTCCCCATAGAATAACACATCGGCCCGGCAGCGCGAGGCTGTCCGGGCCGGGTGACGGTCGTTCGATCAGCGGTTTGTAGTCGTGTTGATGAGCAGCAGCGCGCCAGCCAGGATCAGCATGGCCGGCCACAGCATCACAGTGTTCAGCCCGAACAGGAAGAAGACCGCCATTGCGGCAATCACGCCGCCGATAATCAACTGGCGGCGGGCCTCACCCTCGAACTGCTGGCCATTGGCCTGGTAGCTCTGGTATCCCTTGTTCAGGATCATCGCCGCCGGGATCAGCATGAACAGCGCCCACCAGTTCAGGTTGAACCAGAACAGGTGGATACCCATATTGTCCAGCAGGAGCATGCCGCCGACAATCACCAGCGCCATACCGACCCACAACGCGTTGCTCTGCGAGCCATGTCGCGCAGCGTATGGACGTTCGTTGACCGGAAGATTCTCACTCATCTGACCTCTCTCGCTTTCCTCTTTAATCACTTATCTGAAATTCATTCAATGCGCTAGAACAACCCGCGTAAGATCAGCAGGATGCCCAGCAGCCCCAGCGGCACGCCGACGATGGCCCCGACGACGGTGAGGCTCAGCGCCACGCCTGCGATCAGCAGGGCTAGGCCCAGCACCACGCCAATCAGCCGCCCCGTCAGCTCGATGATCAGCACCACCAGCCGCCACACGGCCACGAAAGGCCATAACAGTAGCGGAGTCCGGTTGTGCCTGTGTCTTGCCTGTTCCATCGCGTCTCAGTCTCCTTGCACCCAATACAACTCTGTCAATCCCATTCCACAAGAATATACGCGCGATGCCGGTTCGCGGTTGCACGGCGGCATCGCGAAAGCTGCGCTATACTCTGCCTGTCCAGACACGCGCAAAGAGATGAGGTAGAAAAGGGGCCTATGGCGGTCGCAACCAAAATCGACAAAGACAAAGTCCGCGAGGCGCTGACGATCCCGATCAGCAACCCGATCACCGGGAAGGTGGTCGGCGAGGTGCCACGCTGCACGCCCGACGAGGTGATCGCCGCCGTGCAGCGCGGGCGCGAGGCGCAGCCGGGCTGGGCGGCGCTGCCGTTCCGCCAGCGCGCGCGGGTGATCAAGCGCTTCCACGACATGATCCTCGACCGGCGCGAAGAGCTGTTCGACGTGATCCAATCCGAGATCGGGCAAGTCGCGCCGCGACGCGTTCGTGGAGCTGTTCGCCGTGGCGTCCGAGGCACGCTACTACGCCTATCACGGCGGGCAGGCGCTGCGGCCCCGGCGCGGCGGTCCGGGCATCCCGCTGCGCGAGCGGACAAAGATCATCTACCGCCCGGTGGGCGTGGTGGGCATCATCAGCCCGTGGAACTTCCCGTTCATCCTGGCCGCCGCCGACGCCATCCCGGCGCTGCTGGCCGGCAACAGCGTCGTGCTGAAGCCCGCCAGCAACACGCCGCTGACCGCCATCTGGCTGCGCGACCGGCTGGCCGACTGCGGGCTGCCGTACGGCGTGTTCGAGGTGGTCACCGGGCCGGGCAGCGCGCTGGGCAATACGCTGATCGACCACGTCGACTTCGTGATGTTCACCGGCAGCACCGAGATTGGCCGCAAGGTGGCGGAGCGCGCCGCCCACCGGCTGATCCCCTTTAACATGGAACTGGGCAGCAAGAACGCAGTCGTGGTGCTGCCCGATGCGAACGTCAAACACGCCGCGCACTTCATCGCCGAGGGGACGTACAACAACAGCGGGCAGGTGTGTATCAATTTCGAGCGCGTGTATGTCGACAGGCGGGTGTACGACACGTTTGTCGACGAGCTGATCCGGCAAACGGAAGCGCTGAGGCTGGGGGCCGACACCACCTACAACACCGACATCGGCTCGCTGATCAGCGCGGAGCAGTTCGAGAAGGTGCAGCAGCACGTGGACGAGGCCGTCGCGGGGGGCGCGCGGGTGCTGACCGGCGGTAGGTCGCGCCCCGACCTCGGCCCGTACTTCTACGAGCCGACCATCCTGGCCGACGTGACACCCGGCATGGCCGCCTACGGCGAGGAAACGTTCGGGCCGGTGCTGTGCGTCTACAGGGTGGACAACCTCGACGAGGCGGTGCGCCGCGCCAACGACACCCGCTACGGCCTGCACTTCGCCGTCGCCACGCGCGACCGGCACCTGGGCGAGCAGGTCGCCGCGCGGCTCGACGCGGGCACGGTGGCCGTCAACGACAGCTACGTGGTGTGGGCGGCGATGGGCGCGCCGCTGGGCGGCTTCAAGGAGAGCGGCATCGGGCGGCGGCACGGCCCGGACGGCATCCGGCGCTTCACCGAGGTGCAGACCATCCTGACGAATCAAACCTACTGGCAGGTGGGCAGCGGTAAGACGGCGCTGTCGTTCAGCGATGGGCTCGCCAACCTGCTGGCGTTCGCGCTGCGGGTGTGGCGGCACATCCCGTTTGTGCGCTAGGCTGCATTCCCTCCCCGGAGTCTGATCGGCAGCGCCGCGTGATCCACCAAGTGGTGAAGTTCATCCCCTTTATGTGACAGCAGTCGAACAATCAAGGGCCTCCTCCGCGACTGAACGTCGCGGCTGTCGGCCCCTGTGCGGCTTGAACGTCCCCCTGGCTCACGCTATAATCCGAAAACTCAAGTGATACTGTGTCTCATTCACATGATGGGGCAGTAATGAAGAGGAGCCCTTCATGGCGCTCAACCTGACAACCTACGGACGCCATCACACGGCTGTGCCGGTCCCCGGCGAAGCGGCGCTGGCCATCGATGGTCTGACGTTCAGCTACCCTGGCGCGCCCGTCCCGGCGCTGGAAAAGGTCGGGCTGACGGTCGTGCCCGGCGAAAAGCTGGCGCTGGTCGGGCCGAACGGCGCGGGCAAGTCGACGCTGATCAAGCTGATCGCGGGGCTGGAACGCACGCAGCAGGGCGAGATCCGGGTTTACGGGCACCCGCGCGGGGCATGCCACCATCGCATCGGCTACGTGCCGCAGCGCGGCGACGTCGACTGGCGCTTCCCGGTGACGGTCGAGCAGGTGGTGATGATGGGCCGCTACGCGCACCTGGGCTGGTTCAAACGGCCCCGGCCTACCGATCACGACGCAGTGGCGCACGCGCTGGAGCAGATGGCGCTGGCGGACCTGGCCAAACGGCAGATCGGCGAGCTTTCCGGCGGGCAGCAGCAGCGGGTGATGCTGGCCCGCGCGCTGGCGCAGGAGGCCGACCTGCTGCTGCTCGACGAGCCGCTCAACAACCTCGACGTGCCCACGCAGGAATTGATCTTCCACGTGCTGGAGGCACTCGCGGTTGGCGGCAAGACGGTGATCGTCAGCACACACGACCTGGGCATCCTGCCGATCCACTTCAGCCGGGCGGTGTTCCTGGACCGGCGCGTGGTGGCCGACGGCCCGGTGCGCGAGGTGCTGACCGCTGAGACGCTGGCCCGCGCCTACGGCGTGCGGCTGTGCACCGACTGTCCCGACGAGGAGAACACCATGCCAGTCGAGGCGCTGCTGCGCGCGGCGAACGGCCAGCGCGCCGCCGAAGCCGAATCGCAGGGCTGAGAGATGTTCGAAACGGCGCTTAACTTCCTCATCCAGCCGTTTACGTTTGCCTTCATGCAGCGCGGGCTGATCGCCGGGCTGATGGTCGGCGTGACGTGCGCGGTGCTCAGCGCGTTCGTGGTGTGGCGCGGCATGGCGTTCGTCGGCGACGCGATGGCGCACACGGTGCTGCCGGGCGTGGTGGTCGCCTTCCTCAACGGGATGAACCTGTTCACCGGGGCGCTGGTGGCCGGCGTGCTGACGGCGCTGGGGATCGGCTGGTTCAGCCGCGACCGCGAGATGCGCGAGGACACGGCCATCGGCGTGATGTTCTCCGGGTTCTTCGCGCTGGGTATCCTGCTGCTAAGCCGCGTCAACTCGACGCGCGACCTGACGCACATCCTGTTCGGCGACATCCTGGGCGTGTCGGTGGCGGACCTGTGGATCATCGCGGCGGTGTCGGCGGTGGTGCTGGTGATGGTCGCACTGTTCTACAAGGAACTGGTCGTTACCTCGTTCGACCCCGGCCACGCGGTGGCCATCGGCCTGTCGCCGGAGCTGATCCGCTATGGGCTGCTGATCGTGCTGGCGCTGACGGTCGTCTCGGCGATACAGGCAGTGGGCGTGGTGATGGTCATCGCGCTGCTGGTGACGCCCGCCGCGGCGGCGTCGCTGCTGGCGCGGCAGCTTCCGCGCATCATGGTGCTGGGCGCGCTGTTCTCGACTGCTGGCGGCGCTGGTGGGGCTGTACGCCTCGTACTACGCCAGCGTCGCGTCGGGCGCGGCTATCGTGCTGACGCTGACGGGCATCTTCCTGCTGACGTTCGTGTTCGCGCCCAAGCGCGGCCTGCTGTGGCGCGGGCGGGCACAGCGGAGGGCGGGGACGAGCCCTGCCCCTACAACGGACGCGGCGTGAATTCCACCAGGCGCATTTTGTCGCGGGCCAGGTCGGCGAACCCCTCCGGCGTGCCGTCATAGGTATACCCCACCACGCGCATGAGCTCCGGCGCAAGCTTCGGGTATTTGGCGACGTAATCGATCAGCGTCTGGCGAGCCTCATCGACCGGCATGACCCTGGCGTGCGCGTCGATGCGCCGCGCGCCGACCTGGATCGCCACGTCGGGATGCTGCACGACATTCTGATACCACTGCGCCTTCTCACCCCAGGCCGAGACGACCACGTAGCGATCCGCTTTGCGGTCCTTGTCGACGATCTCGACGACCGCCCGGCGCAGCTTGCCGCTCTTGCGCCCGACGTGATTGATCAGGACGAATCGCGCGCCAAACAGCCAGCCCAGCCCGATGCGATACAGGCCGATGGGCAAGCGGTACAAAAAGGCGCTGAAGCCGCGCGGCGGGTGCGGGTCGTCTTGAGGATGTGTCAGTTCTGCCACGATGCCCCCTTTGCTGTGTGAAGCCCTGATATAGAGTATAGCACCGCTGCCAGGTTCTCTCCGCGTGTGACATTAATCCCGCTGCTGCATGACACTCGTCGTTCATAAGGCAAGCCAATAGATGTATTATAAGGGTAACCTTAAACCTCGGAACGACTTGGCGGAGCGTGGTTATTGAGCAGAATGCGGCGTCACTTCAAACAGATCTTCTCATCGACATGCGGACGTTCAGCCACCATGCATGCGCACCGCGCGTGCGCAGAGTGCCCTGCCGGGTCGTTCCCACTCAGCGCCGCGCCGTGCGACCACTGCCTGCGGCTGGTCGGCGTCGAGGGCGGGCGGACGCTGCGCCGGAGGCTCACCGAGCTGGGCCTCAACCCCGGCTGCGAGCTGCGCGTGGTGCAGCGCCACATGGGCGGCCCGCTGATCGTTGCTGTCAAGGGCGACGCGCGGATGGCCATCGGGCGCGGCATGGCGCAGCGCATCATCGTCGCGCAGCAGGTGGGTTAGCGGCGATGGCCGCCTGCCACGAAGTCATCAGCCCGACCATCTCAACCGGCCCCCGCGCCGGTTTTACCGTTGCGCTGGCCGGCAACCCCAACTGTGGCAAGAGCACGCTGTTCAACGCGCTGACCGGCGCGCACCAGCACGTCGGCAACTGGCCGGGCAAGACCGTCGAGCGCAAGACGGGCACGTTCAGCGTCGAAGGCCGTGAGATCACGGTCGTCGACCTGCCGGGCACGCTACAGCCTGTCGGCCTATTCCGCCGAAGAGATCGTGGCGATGGACTACCTGATCGACGGGCAGCCCGACGCGGTCGTGGTGGTGGTCGACGCGGGCAACCTGGAGCGCAACCTGTACCTCACGTTCCAGATTGTCGAGATGGGGCTGCCCACGCTGGTGGTGCTCAACATGATGGACTCTGCCGCCGCGCGCGGGCTGCGCTTCGACACGGCGCGGCTGTCGGCACGGCTGGGCGGCGCGGCGGTGATCCCGGCGGTGGCCCGGCGCGAACAGGGCGTCGATGCGCTGAGCGCCGCGCTGCTGGGCCTGATGGACAACGGGGGGCAGCCCGGCAGGCTGCGCCGCGCCGCTGGTCGACTACGGGCCGGCGCTCGAAGCGGAGATCGCGCGGCTGGTCCTGCTGATCGAGCAACGAGCCTGGCGGATCGCGGCAGCGCGCGCTGGCTGGCGGTCAAGCTGCTGGAAGGCGACACGCACGTCGCCGAGCGGCTGTCGGCGCTGCCCGGCACGGCTGACCTGCTGGACGCCGCCGCATGAAGCGGCGCAGCGCGCCGCCGATTTGCTGGGCGACGACCCCGACGTGGCGATTGCCGACCGGCGCTACGGGGCGATCAACACGCTGATCGGCGAGGTGACACAGCGACCGGAAGCGGACGCCGAGCACCCCACGCTGTCGGACCA
This sequence comes from uncultured Chloroflexia bacterium, assembly GCA_963787375.1. Classification (GTDB taxonomy): domain Bacteria; phylum Chloroflexota; class Anaerolineae; order Aggregatilineales; family UBA3940; genus CAWBCR01. Next base: position 53,812 of record CAWBCR010000013.1, read on the forward strand.
GATCGACAGCATCGTAACGCACCCGCTGCTGGGCCTGCCGATCTTCGCCGCCGCGATGTGGGTGTTGTTCCAGATGACGGCCTCGGTGTCGTCGCCGGCCATCGACTGGATCGACTCGCTGATGAGCGGGCCGTTCACCCACTGGGTCGATGCGCTGCTGGGCGCGCTGGGGCTGGGCGGCACCTGGCTGCGCGCGCTGCTGGTCGACGGGGTGGTGGCCGGGGTAGGGGGCGTGCTGGTCTTCGTGCCGGTGCTGTTCACGATGTACTTCTTTATTGCCGTGCTCGAAGACAGCGGCTACATGGCCCGCGCCGCGTTCCTGATGGACCGCTTCATGCACCTGATCGGGCTGCACGGCAAGAGCTTCATCCCGATGCTGCTCGGCTTTGGTTGCTCGGTGCCGGGTGTGTACGCCACGCGGACGCTCGAAGACCCGCGCGACCGGATACTGACCGGGCTGCTGGTGCCGTTCATGAGCTGCGGCGCGCGGCTGCCGGTGTACGTGATCGTCGGCGCGGCGTTCTTCGGCGCGCGGGCGGGCACGCTGGTGTTCGCGATGTACATGACCGGCGTGGTGGTCGCCATCGCCGTCGGGCTACTGCTCAAGAACACGCTGTTCCGGGCCAAAGACGATATACCGTTCGTGATCGAGCTGCCGCCGTACCGCCTGCCGTCGCTGAAGGGCGTGATGCGGCTGAGCTGGGAGCGTACCAAGGAATTCGTGGCGCGGGCCTCGACTGTGATCCTGGCGGCGTCGGTGGCGGTGTGGCTGCTGCTGGCGCTGCCGGTCGACGCGCCACCCGGCACGCCGTTCGCCGCGGTCGACGCCGAGCACAGCGCGCTGGCGGCGCTCAGCCGCTGGATGTCGCCGGTCTTTCGCCCAGCGGGCTTTGGCTCGTGGCGGGCGGCCTCATCGCTGGTGACGGGCTTCGTCGCCAAAGAGGTGATCGTCTCGACGCTGTCGGTGGTGTACGTCGGGCAGTCGCAGCCCGCTGCCGCCACGCCCACTGCGCCCGCGCCGACTTTCCTGTCGGACGTGGCGGGGATCGGCACGTCGTTCGTCGACGCGGCGTGGCGGACGGTCCGGGCGCTGGCGGCGCTGATCCCCGGCGTCAACCTGCCGGCGGGCGGGTCCGCTGCCCCCGCCGACCCGGCGCTGGCCTCGGCGCTGCGCGGGGCGTTCACGCCGCTGGCGGCGGTGGCGTTCTGCGTGTTCGTGCTGCTGACCGCGCCGTGCGTCACGACGATCAGCGCGCTGCGCCACGAGTTCGGCGCGCGCTGGATGGCGTTCTCTATCGTGCTCATGCTGGCGGTCGCCTGGGTGGCGGCGGTGGCCGTCTACCAGGGCGGGCTGCTGCTGGGATTGGGGTAAGCAATGCCGTCGCTGCTGCACGCCGTGCTCGACACGCTGGAAGGGGCCGACCGCCCGCTCACGCTGCGCGAGCTGTCCGCCGTGCTGGGCGTCGAGCCGGGCGCGGTTGCCGGGATGATCGATTTCTGGGTGCGCAAGGGCCGCATGCGGATCGCCGCCGGGCCGGATGCGCCCGCGTGCGGCGCGGGCTGTGGGGTGTCTGCGCCCGGCTGCGCGACGGCGTGCCCGTTCGTGCTGCACTTCCCGCGTGCGGTACGAGATCGCCGGTGGGGGGAGAAGAAATCAGTCCGCTAATTACGCGAATTCGCTAATCCTTCTCTCTCATTCGTGCTATTCGCGTCATTTGCGGGTAACCCTCCTTCTAAACTCAAGACTTCAGTCCACAGATTACACCGATTTCACAGATTAAGAATCAGGAACCTGCGTCAACTGTGAAATCCGTGGACTGATCATTCCCCTCTCGTGCTACAATGCGGGCAGCATCAACCGTACAGAAAGGACCCATACATGGCTGATCCGATCCGCTGGGGCATCCTCTCGACCGGGACCATCGCGCGCAAGTTCGCGGAAGGACTGGCCGAGATTCCCGACGCCGAACTCGTCGCGGTAGCATCGCGCACACAGGCCAGCGCCGACGCATTCGGCGCGCGCTACAACGTCCCGCATCGGCACGCCAGTTACGCGGCGCTGGCCGCCGACCCGGACGTCGACGTGGTGTACATCGGCACGCCGCACCCGATGCACCATCCTGACACGCTGCTGTGCCTAGAGGCGGGCAAGCACGTGCTGTGCGAAAAGCCGTTCGCCGTCAACGCCGACGGGGCGCGCGAGATGGTCGCCCGCGCCCGCGAAAAAGGGCTGTTCCTGATGGAGGCGATGTGGACCCGCACGCTGCCCGCCGTCAGGCGCGCGCGGACGCTGGTCGAGGAGGGGGCCATCGGCGACCTGCTGCAAATCAGCGCGGACTTTGGCTACCGGGCCGAATATGACGCCGCCGCCGAGCGCATCTTCTCGCCCGCCTTCGCCGGCGGGTCGCTGCTCGACGTGGGCGTGTACCCGCTGTCGCTGGCGTCGATGTTCTTTGGCAGGCCGGAGCGCGTCACCGGGCTGGCGACGCTGGGCGAGAGCGGCGTGGACGAGATCGCCGGGTTCGTGCTGGCATACGGCGGCGGTCGAATGGCGGTGCTGTCGTCGGCGCTGCGCGTTCAGACGGCGCAGGAAGCGCTGCTGTGTGGCACCACCGGCGCGATCCGGCTGCACACGCCGTGGTGGTACACGTCGGCGCTGACGCTGTCGCGGCCCGACGAGGCCGATCAGGTGGAGCGGCTGCCGTACCTCGGCAACGGCTACGCGCACGAGGCACAGGAAGTCATGCGCTGCCTGCGGGCCGGGATGGCCGAAAGCCCGCTGATGCCGCTCGACGAGTCGGTGCAGATCGTGGAGACGATGGACACGCTGCGCGCGCAGTGGGGGCTGCGCTACCCATTCGAGCCACAGGCGTGACCATATTGTGTCGATCCCGCGTGGCTGTGCTACACTCTTCGCGACTCCGGGCCTGCCGCCGGAGCATATCACATGATGGCATAAGAGGAACGAGCCCATGATCAACGGGAAGCGGCTGGTGGTGGTGATGCCGGCCTACAACGCGGCCCGGACGCTGATCCAGACCCACCGCGACCTGCCGCATGACATCGTCGACGAGGTGATCCTGGTCGATGACCACAGCCAGGACGAGACGGTCGAGGCGGCGCGCCAACTGGGCATCCGCACGATCATCCGGCACAACCGCAACCTGGGCTATGGCGGCAATCAGAAGACATGCTACACCGCTGCGCTGGAGCACGGCGCGGACATTGTGGTAATGGTCCACCCCGACTACCAGTACGCGCCCAACCTGTGCGGTGCGCTGGCGTGGATGATCGCCTCCGGCGAGTATGACATGGTGCTCGCCTCGCGTATTCTGGGCAAAGGCGCGCTGAGCGGCGGCATGCCGATCTGGAAGTACATCGCCAACCGCTTCCTGACGGCCACCGAGAACCTGCTCATCGCCGACGTGAAGCTGTCCGAGTTCCACACCGGCTACCGCGCTTACACCCGCGGGCTGCTCGAATCGCTGCCGCTGATGGAGAACTCCGACGACTTCGTGTTCGACAACCAGATCATCGTGCAGGCGGTGGCGTTCGGCTTTCGCATCGGCGAGATATCGTGCCCCACGCGCTACATGCCCGAAGCGTCATCGATCAACTTCCGGCGCAGCGTCAAGTATGGCTTTGGCGTGCTGTGGGCCGCTGCACTGTACCGCCTCAGCCGTTGGAAGCTGGCCCACCCGCCGATCTTCGACCCGTACGGGCGGCGGCTGGGCGCTGAGCACGCCGCCGAGCGCGGTGAGATCGTCAGCGTTTCGCCTTAGACACAAACAGGGAGCGGGCACACAGCCCGCTCCCTGCCATTTCACACCTGCTGCTTCAATCGAAAGATTACAGGGTTTCCGTCTTCTGGTAAATGCCCGTCGCGCCGCTGGGATGCGGGTCGCTGCGGCGATCATCCTGCATCACGCCCGCGCCATCATAGCAGCGCACCGCGAAGGTGTGCTCGCCCGCCGCGAACGGCCAGTCGTAGCGCCAGATGACCCACGTGGTCTGCGACAGCGGCGTGCGCAACTCGGCCCGCACCCAGTCGCCGCCATCGACCTGCACCTCGACCTTCGAGATGCCGCGCGCGCCGGCGTGCGCGATCCCGCCGATGGGCACCAACTGCTGCCCGTTCTGCTCGTATACGTCGTTGACGGCCACGGTGTCGATGACCGAGGTGGCCTTCATCTTGGCGATCTCGTCCCAGCCGCGCTCGACCCAGTAGCCCTGGCGATACTGATCGGTCACCTTGATGTCGGTGATCCACTTGGGCTGCTTCATGCCGTAGCGGTCGGGGATGTAAATGCGCAGCGGATAGCCATGCTCGGTCAGCAGCGGGACACCGTCCCACAGGTAGGCGAACATGATCCGCTCGTCGGCCATGATGTCGGAAATCGCCACGGACTCCCAGAAACCATCCTGCCCGGTAATTTCAAGGTGCGTGGCCTTGGCCTGCGGCTTGACCATGTCGAGAACGCGCTGAGCCGGGATGCCCGTCCAGCGGGTCGTGCCAATCAGGTCGCCGCCCAGCGGGTTCGAGATGCAGGCCAGCGTCACGAACTGGTCGACCGGGTCCCCCAGTTTGTTGTGGAAGTCCTCCAGCGTGAGCATCACCGGGTTATCGACCAGCCCGTAGATCGGCAGCGACCAGCCCGCGCCGTCGATCTCCGGCGGGATCAGGTCGATGTCGATGCGATAGTGGTCCTGAAGCGGGGTATATTCGAAGCGCGTGCCGGGGGCCGGCTCGACGGCTCCGGGACGATCCGGCAGCGTGACCGGCTCCGGGGTGGGGTTCAGCACAGCGGGGTCGTTCAGCGGGCCGCGCTGCGCCGGCACCTGTGCAATGTCCGGCTGGCTGACGCTCTTGCTGAGCACCGCGCCCAGCCCGGCCCCCACGACCGTGATGGCTGCCGTCGCGCCGCCGACCTTGATCAGGAAGGCGCGGCGCTCCATCTGGGCCTGCGTCAGCGCGTCGGCGGGGGCGGCTTCAGCGGCTTCGACGGCCTTGCCGCCGGCGCGCGCCAACTGCGCGTAGCTCCAGTTGAGCAGCGCGCCCCATACCAGGAACAGGGCCATCACCCAGATCACGCTCAACGTGGGGCCTGCGGCGGGCGCTGTGCTGGCAGTGATGCCAAGGACTGTCGCACCGAGGCCCAGCAGCCCACCCAACACCAGTCCCGGCCAGCTCTGGACCGCCTTCAGGTCGACCTGCTGCAAGACGGCGTACAGCACGGCCCCGGCCACGATGCCGACGCCTAAAAACTGCACCACCGCAATGATCTGCTCGGCCAGCTTGGCGGTGTTGCGCAGGCTGAGGCCCAGCAGGCCCAGCACGCTGACCATCCCTTCGATCCCGGCGGTGACCATCCCACCGGGCATGGTGCGGGTCACCCACTCAAACAGGTCAAATGGGGTGAACGGCAGCCCGGCCAACTCATGGGCCAGGAACAGCACGGCTGGCCAGCGCCGCGCTCATCAGCCCGCCAACCAGCAGGCCAGTCACTATATGGGGCTTCTTCATCAAACGGTCATCCTCCTGAACGTCGCGTCACAGTAAAAGAAGCCCTGTCTCCCCTAAGACGCGGCAGCGCAGTCACTTCTTACCTACCAGGGCAGGTCGCTGCCGTCATATTGAAGGTATCGAGCCGTATCGACCAGCGTCAATGTGTCTATGGTCCTGAGCATCTGGCGCACTGAGTTCCTGTACCGCAAGCGATGCACCACTGCCGCCCATGTCGGTCCGCACCCAGCCGGGGTGCATCATGACGGTGATGATGTGGAGCGCGCGCAGGTCATAGGCCAGCGCCTTGCTCATCATGTTGAGCGCGGCCTTGCTGCCGCAGTAGCTGTAACTGCCGCCGCTCGACTTGCGGGCCAGCGATCCCATCTGCGAGGTGACATTCACAATGCACGGCCTGTCGCCACCGCGCAGCAGGCCGAGGCAGGCCTGGGCCACGAGGATCGGCCCCACCGCGTTCGTGGCGAAGGTGTCCATCAGGACGGCGGCGTCGAGCGTGCCGGGCCGCTCGCCGTGGGGCTGCACGCCGGCGTTATTGATCAACAGATCGAGCGTTGGGGTATGGTGAGAGATTTCCGCGCAGGCGGCGTCGATGGCGACCGGGTCGGCCACGTCGAGCGCGGTGATGGATAGGCGGTCGGAGTATTCGTCGCGCAGCATGGACAGGTCACGCGCCGCAGCGGGATCGCGACAGGTGGCGAAGACCTGCTCGCCGCGCGCGGCCAACTGGCGGGAAAGCTCCAGGCCGATGCCCCGGTTCGCGCCGGTGATCATGACTCGCATAGGGGTTCTCCGTTTCTACAGCGCAAGGGCACGGGGCAACCTCCGGTTGCTTTGCCGTGCCCCGAAGACCCACTCTGGCCCCTCTCCCACGCGCGCCCGCTCGCGGGCGCTGGGGCGAGGGGAGGAATTATCTCCCACGCGGGGCGCTGCGCGGCAGTGGGGCGAGGGAGGTCCTCGCTGTGCAGTCTTCGGATGGCTTATCGCTCTGTGATATTATGCGCCCGCCTCCATCTCCGCGATGGTGTGTTCGATCAGCGCGACGATCTCGCCCAGTGTGCCGCTGTCGAAGGCGAAGCGCACCCCGGCGGCGGCGTACAGGTCGGGCAGCGTGACGGTCCCGCCCAGCGCCAGCGCCTTACGGTAGCTGGCAACCGCGCCCGCCTGGTCGCGCAGGGCGTTGCGCCAGATCTGCGTCGCGCCAAGCTGCGCCAGACCGTACTCGACGTAGTAGAACGGGTAGCGGTACAGGTGCAGCTTGCGATGCCAGCCGGTCACGACGTGGTCGTCGAGGCCGGTGTAGTCGACGCCGTGGATGAAGCGGGCCCACAGCGCGGCCCACGCCGCGTCGCAGTTGGCCGGATCGCTGGCGTCGTCGTGATGGGTGTAGACCCAGTGCTGGAAGGCGTCGACGACGGCCATGTAAGGCCAGAACACGAGGAGCCCCTCCAGGTGCTCGATGCGCGCCCGCGCGGCCTGCTGCGGGGTGAAGAAGCCGCCGTCCGCGTCGAGGTAGGGCGCACCGAGCAGCTCCATCGCCATCGAGGCCACCTCGTTAAACTCCATCGGCGAGATGCGCTGCGGGTGGTAGGCCAGTTCGGCCCGCTCGAAAACGTGGAAAGCATGGCCGCACTCGTGCAGCAGCGTGCTGACGTTATCGGCGATGCCGACCGCGTTCATAAAGACGAACGGGCGCTTGATCGAGGCATAGCTGGTGCAGTACGCGCCCGCCGCCTTGCCCTTGTAGTTCTGAAGGTCGAGCAGGCTCTCGCGCTGCATCGTGTCGAAGTACGCGCCAAGCTGCGGATCGACATGGTGAAAGACGGCGCTGCCCTTCGCCTTCAGCTCGTCGATGGTGGCAAAGGGACGCAGCGGCTCGCGGGCCAGCGGATCGACGTTCAATTCGGTGATGCGCATCGGGTCGGTGTTGATATCCCACGGGCACAGCGTCTCGACGCCCATCTGCCTGCGCCGCCGCTCGTAGACCCGCGCCGCTGCCGGGACGACCGTCTCCTCGATGGCGCGGTGGAACGTCTCGCAGTCGGCGGGGGTGTAATCGAAGCGCAGCCGCTCCTGCCAGGCGTACTCGCGATAGTCGGGCAGCCCGGCGTTCTGGTAGATCTTGCGGCGCACGTCCATCAGTCTGACCCACACCGCGTTGATCGCCTCGCGGTCCTCCAACACGCGGGCAGCGCCCTGCCGCCAGGCGCTCTCGCGGACGCTGCGGTCGGGGTTCTGCGCGACGGGCGTGAACTGGGTCAGCGTGACCTCCGTCGCCCTGCCATTCGATAGTCTGCGCGCCGATGATGCGGTTGTAGTCGGCGGCGAGCTTGCGCTCCTCGATCTTGAGCGGCAGGTTCTCTTCGTGGAACAGCATCGCCTGGGCGCGCAGGTTGCGCAGCGGGATGTCGAAGCCGTCCGGCTGGAGGCCGCTGTCGAGCAGTCGCTGCTTGAGCGCCTGGTCGGCGGTCTGCGCGGGCTGGTAGACCTGCTCCAGAAACGCGTTGAAGGTGTCTTCGGCGTCCTGGTCGGTGGTGTCGAGCGTGGTGGCGACATACAGCCGCGCATGTCGCTCGTCGAGCAGGTCAACCACGCGCGTCCAGTCGGCCAGCCAGCCGGCAGCCGTCGCCGCAGTCAGCGGGCGGGCCAGCAGGTCATCGTAGTAGGGGCTGAACTGCGGCCAGTCCCAGTCCATCACGTCGTGCGTGGTTGCGGGCAGCGAGTTGAACATGAGCGGTCCTTTGTCCAGATGAGCTTACGTGGCGTATGGCTGATTGTTAAGAGCCGATCGCTAACAGCTAACTGCTGTATCTCGCGCTGATGTTGGGGACAAGGTAGTCGTCGAAGGCACGCGCCTCGTCGTAGTCGGGCTGCCAGCCCCAGTCGTGGCGGGCACGGCTGTCGTCCTGATCGACCGGCCACGAGTCGACAATCGCCTGCCGCTTCTCGTCGGCGTCGAAGGTGATCACGGCGTCGGGGAAGACCGCCTTGACCCGGTCGCGGATATCGCCCGCGGTGGGGCTGAAGCTGGTCACGTTGTAAACCAGCGACGTCAGATTCTGCTGCGGGGCGCGCTGCAAGACGGTCAGCGCCTTGATCGCGTCGGGCATGGCCATGAACGGCATGCGGGTGTCCTCGCGCACAAAGCAGGCGTAAGGCTCGCCTTTGGCGGCGGCGTGCAGCATCTCCGGGCCGTAATCGCTGGTGCCGCCGGTGGGCATGGTGAAGGCGCTGATCAGGCCGGGAAAGCGGATCGAGCGGAAGTCGACGCCGGCGACGTCCGACTGCGCGGCAAGCTGCCGGTAGTGGCGGGCGTAGTAGCGGCCCAGGTGCTCACCATACAGCTTGTTGCAGCCGTACATCGTGGTCGGCACGAGCCACTCTTCCTCTTTGACGGCCCCCTCCGCCGCTTTGGTGGCGAGATCGGGCAGGCCATAGACGGCAATCGAGCTGGGGAACATGAACTTGACCGGCTGCCCCAGCCAGCCAGACTGGTCGGCGGCGAGCTTCAACAGGTGCAGCGTGCCGTCGACGTTGACGCGGTGCGCGGCCTCCGGCGTGAACTCGGCGCGCGTCGAGAGCAGCGCGGCCAGATGGTAGATCACCGGGATGGCGTACTCTGACACCAGCCGCCCGAACAACTCGTCGTCAAGCACGTCGCCCATCAGCGCCGCCTGACAGCGGGCGCGCAGCGGCTTGGGGATGGGCTTGACGTCCATCGCCAGGATGTTGCTCACGCCGCTGGCGGCCAGCGTCTCGATCAGCGCCTGGCCCATCTCCCCGGCTGCGCCGGTGATCAGGATCACTTCCTTACGCATTCTGCCTCCGTGGGGTTCAATTGAATGGCAATATCAGGCTATTACTGCCCACCGATCCATGCCGCGCGCAAGCTGCTGACGTGCAGGCCGGATTGCAGCGCCTGCAGGTTGAAGTCGGGCGCGGTGCCCATGTACAGCGTATCGGTGTCGAATGCGAACAGCCGCGATCCATCCGGGCTCCACTGCGTGGCGGACAGCGGGAACTGATATACCTTGGTGGGTGCCTGCCCGAACGGCCCGACCCACAGCCCGCCCGCCGTGAGGTCTTTGCTGAACCACGCCCAATAGGCCGCACCCGGCGAGACGTCGGGAAAATCCCGCAGCGGGGCGGGCACCGGCTGCGCTGCGCCAGAGGTCGACACCTGATAGGTGCCGATGTCGCTGACCAAGGCGTAATAGTCCCCGGCTCCGGCGGACCACGTCGGCGCGAAGGAATTGGCGGTGATTACCTGCTGCACGCCGCCATCTGTCGAGACGAGAAAGGCCCCGGTCTGGCCGCCGGGCATGCTCTCCGCGGTGTAATGCTGCACCGTCAGCAGCGCCGTGCCACTGGCCGCGTCGGCGGCTACCTGGTCAAACGGGTGGTCGAACAGCACGTTCACATTGCCACTGGCGATGTCCAGCGTGCGCAGGTTGTAGGCCCCGTAGGCGGGGCTCCATGAGTACAGCATCAGCGTCTCCGGGCCGGTCCACATGACCCATTGCTCGCCGGAGCTGTCGGGTGTGAACAGCGACTTCACGTCCGAGCCATCGGCGGCAGCGGCCCATACCCCGACCATGCCGTAGCCCGCGCCGGTGCCCAGGGTGCTGACCCCGGCGTGCACGATGTACCTGCCGTCCGGCGACCAGGTCGGCTCAATGCCCTGGCTGGCCCCGTTGGTCAACTGGCTGATCGACCCGTCGCGCAGGTCGTAGACATACAGATCGGAGGTTGGGCCCTGCATCGCGCCCATGAAAGCCAAGCCGCGTCCCATCCGGCGACCACGCCAGGCTGTTGACCTCGGTCAGCGCGCGGACGAGGTCAAAGCTCTGGATCTTCGTACAGATAGGTGGCGGTCGGTTCCGTCTGCGCGGAGGTCAGCGGCGTGACGACCTTCATCGCGCCATCCGGCAGGCTGACGAGGTTGAGCGTCAGGTTGCGCAGCGCGTTGTAGTCGGTGGTGGTGATGATTGCCAGGTCGCGCTCGTCGGGTGAGATCACCTTGCTGAGGTCCCAGTCGTTGGGCACGACGATGTGCTGGCCGCTGACGATCTGACTGACCTTCGTGCCGTCGGCGCTGGCCAGCCACAGCCCGTCGACGGTTATGCCGTCGGACGCGGTCGCGAACAGCATCCAGCCGCTGGACGGAGCCGGCGCAGCGGTTGCCACGGGCGGCGGCGTGGCGGTGGCCACCGGCAGCGGCGTCGCCTTGGGCACGGCGGTGGAAGCGGATTGCCCCGCGACGGTCGCCGCGACCGGCGGCGCGAGCGTGGCAGTCGTCGGCCCGCAGGCCAGCAGCGCTACGAGCAGCGCACCCGCCGCGATCAGCGTTCTCAGCTTTGAGGGTTGCATAGGTTTCTCTCTCTTCAGGAAAGCTGGCCCTCGCGGACCAGCCGCTCGATGTGCCCGGTGTGATCGCGCTCGTGCCAGACGGCGCGGCGCAGCAGCTTGCGCGGGCTCCAGAACTCGCCGTCGACGCCGACCACCTGCTTCGAGCCAGCCAGCCCCGGCAGCACCTCGCGCAGCCGGGCGCGCGCTTTCTCCAGCCGATCAAGTGTCCCGTCGGGGACTTCGCTGCGCGGGAAGGCCAGCCCCAGCCGATCAAGGTACCACCACTCGGCCCCGCCGACGTGGCGCAGGATGCCGTCGATGCTCCAGCGCTCGCCGGGGGCGCGAACGTCGCGGGCGTCGCTGCTCAGCCCCTCGACTGCCGCCAGCAGATCGGCGCGCGTCCAGTCGAGGAGCAGCAGGCCGCGCGCCACGTCCTCTTCGGTCAGCGGCTTCCAGTCGTGGCGGAACCAGGCGTCGACTCCGTAGCCCTCGTCGGCCAGCTCGAAGTCCTCGCCGATGGTGTAGACCTGCCACGTTTCCTCAAGCTGAACGTCGACCGGCCCGGACAGCCAGTTGTCTTTCGTGTGCGCGCCGATCCAGTCCGCGTAGGCACGGATCGCCGCGGGGCAGGCTGCCAGCGCGTCGTCGTCGGTCGCGCCGTAGGCGTAGCAGCCGGGGTGCCCCAGCGCCCAGGCGACCGTGCGCCCCTCGGACCCGCTCTCGATCCCGATGCGGTATGGCATGTCGGCCTTCTCTCCTCACCGCCTGGTTGGCCTCGATCCGCGAATAAACTTCGCGGCTCCTCGGCCAACCGCTAAGCCAGCGGCTAATCGTTTACTCCGCTGCCAGCCAGTCGCGCACGACCTTCGTGGCGCGCACATCATCCTGATTATAGTGGAGAATGTGCTCCAGATGGTGCCGGTCGCCGGTTTCCAGCCAGTGCAGGTATTCGAGCATCGAGTTGTCGCCGTGCTGCGTCTCACCGGACCATTCGTAGCCCAGCCAGCGCCCCACGTCCTTGAGCGAGTAGCCGCGCAGCGGCAGCACGACGCTGCCCTTGAGCGCCCTCTCCAGATCAACCATCCGCTCCAGCAGCGCAGCGGCGCGCGGGTCGTCGCCGTAGCGGGCGGTCAGCGCGTTGACGGTCGTGCGCTCGTAGACGCCGTAGTGATAGACCGGGCCCGGCGTGCGCGCCATGCGCGCCAGAAACGCCTCCCACATGGCGCGCTCGTCCTCGCGGCGCTCGGCGATGTCGTAGACGAAATCGGCGGACGAGACCCTGCACGACCAGCGTGCCCATCAGGTAGTACAGGCCCTCGCTGGGAAGGCTCTCCACGTCGAAGAAGACCTCGTCGGCGGCGGGCGGGGGCAGCGGCGGCGGCGCGATGCGAACGACCGTCCCCGCGCTCAGCGCGCGGGCGCGGGTGACGAGGTCGCGGGCGGTCCTGTCGCCCACGCCGTGAATGTCGAGCAGCGCCTGCGGTTCGGCAGCGGCGACCTCAGCCAGCGTGCCCATGCCACGCGCGTGCAGCTCGGCCCACACCTTGCGCTTGAGCCCCGGCAGCAGCGACACGTCGTGCGATGCCTCAGCGATGGGCAGGCACACCTCGCGCCAGGCGCAGCCACTGCACGTCGACGAGATGAACGGGCGCGGCTCGTCGCCACCGGCCAGGCGGCGCACTTCGGTCAGCGCCCCGGCGAACCCCTCCGCGTCGAAGGCCACAGGTTCCTCGCGGTACAACTGCGCGTCGCTGCGTTCGTCGGGTTTCAGGCGCAGCAGCAGGCTGCCCTCAGGCCGCACACCCTGGATGCGCTCCAGCAGCATGGCGTAGAACATCACCTGCCAGCGGTGGCCGGGTCTGGACTCACTGGCCAGCTTCACGTCGAGGGGGCGGTAGCGAAAATCACCCAGGTTGGACGCGCCCTCGACGCGCTCCAGAATGTCGGGCAGGCCGACCCTGTCGCCGTCGAGCAGCACGCCCTGGTAGATGGCCTGCGCGCCGCCGCGCATCAGCGCCAGCGTGGCCGCGAAGCCGCCGGGCAGATCGCCGAAGCGGTACAGCGGCAGGCTGGCCGCCAGCGGCTGCACGACCTGCGCTTCGAACGCGCGGCCTTCCTGCCTCAGCCATTCCTGGTAGGCGCTGGGCGCGGCCCGCTGCGCCGCGTCGCCGTTGTGGTTCAGGAAGACGATGCGGTCGCACTCGGTCAGCTCGTACAGGTCGGATGCGATGATGCGGTCGGTCATGATGCCTTCCGGGTGTGTTCCATTACCTCATTCTACAGGGTATTCGGCCAGCCGTCATTTTCCGGCCTTCTGGCGCATATTCTGGTAAGATGGCGTATACTTCAGTCAGCACCCGACACCCATGACAAGGACTGCCCACCCGTGACCCTGCGCTGGCCCACTGCGATGATCGTGATTGCGCTCCTGGCACTCACCGGCTGCCGCGAATACGGCAAGCCCGACGTCAGCGGCGCGCCACAGACCTACTGCGAGGCGCTGGGCTACACGCTCCAGACGCGCGACAACGCGGACGGCTCGAAGACCACCGTATGCATCTTCCCGGATGGCTCGGAATGCGAGGAGACGGCCTTTTTGCAGGGCGACTGCGGGCTGCAATACACGTTCTGCGCGCAGCACAGTTACCTGCCGGAGCGCCGCCTCGACAGCGAGAACAGCGGCACGTCGTACGTGGTGTGCCGTTTCCCCGACGGCTCGATCTGCACCGACTTTGACTACGCCTTCGACCCGTATAAATGCAACCTGACCCGCGTCACGAAATCGTGCGCGCAGCAGCCGGGCGGCCTGTGCGATCCGCCGCCGCTGCTGCCGCGCCCGACGGTCCCGCCCGGCAGCCTGTACGTGTCGCCGGGGAGCTAGGAAGAAAGACTAACCGCAGAGGGGAAGAGAGAAGATTTACCGCTAAGGCGCGAAGTGCGCAAAGGAAGAGAAAGACTAACCGCAGAGAACGCTGAGAGCGCTGAGGGAAAACTAAACACTCTGCGTCCTCTGCGTACTCTGCAGTTCATCTTACAGATCGAGCCCCACCAGCCAGCCCATGATCTGATCGCGCAGCCAGGCGCGGTGCCAGGTGAACGAATGGTTCGCCTCAGGGTGGATGCGCAGCGCGCGCGGCTCACCGGCGCGGGCGTACAGCGTCTCGCTCTGCTGCGGCGGGATGACCGCGTCACGCCCGCCGTGGACGACCAGCAGCGACCTGGGCGCGATTTGCCCCACCACCTCGACCGGCGCAAGGTCCGGGCCCAGCGCCTGCCACTGCGCCTCGAATTCCTGTGGCGTGATGCCTTGCAACCATGGCGTAAAATCGACCGCCGCCATCGCCGCGTCGAACGGCAGCGGGCGCGGATCGGCGACCGGGCCGATGGCCGCCACGGCGCGCGGGCGGGGGTCGCGGACGGCAGCCAGCACCGCCGCCCAGCCGCCCAGACTGTGGCCGATCAGCACCACCCGCCCGGCGTCGACCTGCTCATGCGCACCGCTGCTCAGGTAATCCAGCGCCGCGATCACGTCGTCGGGGACGGTGCGAATTACGTAGCGGCCCGCGCTGCCCCAGCAGCCCCGGTAATGAAAGATCAGCGCGTTCCAGCCGGCGTCGCGCAGCATCAGCGCCAGGTCGACGTTCTGCTCGATGCCCGGCACGCCGTGTAACACGATGGCGGTCGGCTTGGGGGCGTCGCCGCGCGCCATGTACAGCGTGCCCAGCAGCCGGTGGCCGCCGCTGTCAAACACGACGCCGGTCTGTCCTTCGTGAGGCATCTCGTTTCCTCGAACCCTTCCCTAGCGCTGCACCACGTCGACGCGGTAAGGCGCGGTCTGGAGCGTGACGCGCGTCCGGGCGGTGATCAGCAGCAGCACGTTGTCGTCGTGCGTGAGGCTAACGTCGAGCGTGCCCACGCCACCCGTGACCGGCAGCGGCACAAGCTGCACGCCGCCGGGGCGGGTGACGACCGCCTCGACCAGCCAGTTCTGCGGCACACGGTTGTGGATCAGCGTGAAGCCCGCCGCCGTCCAGCCGTCGTTGACCTCGGCGTCGTCGACGTAGCCGATCTGCGGGATGGCGATGTCGTCCAGCAGGAAGCCGTCGCCGGTAACACCCTCGTCGGTGATCACCTCGAAGCGCAGGTCGATCACCTGCCCGGCGTAGGCGCTGAGATCCACCGACTCATCCAGCCAGCGCGGGACGACCGTCCCGCCGCTGCCGCCCGTCAGGCCGTGGCCCAGGTTGTCGCCGTTGGGGTTCTGATCGGTGCTGGACGTGCTTGCGAGCGGCGTCCACGTGCTGCCGCCGTCGGTGGAGGCCAGCACGTAGGCGTAATCCCAGCCGTTTTCGAGGCTCCACCACGCCCTGAAGGTCAGCACAGGCGCGGTGGCGGTGCGCAGGTCGACGCGGCGGGTGAGGGTGCTGTCGGCCATGTCGGCCCGGCCCGACCACCACATGTGGCTGCCGCTGGGGGGGGCGGTGGGCACAAGCTGGGCGGTCTGCGCGCCGGTGAACGTGATCTCAAGCGGCCCGTCGCCCTTGATGCGCACTGAGTCGATGCCGTACTGGTTGACGGTGCCGAGGACACTGTCGGGCTGCTGGTACAGGACGGCTGTGGCGGACATCGTCCCGACCTGCGCGTCGCGGAACACATAGCGACCGCCGCCCACGTCCGGGCTATCGATGGCGACAGCGGCCATCATGTCGCCGTACAGCGAGTCTGCGGTCTGCGCGATGCTCATCGCCCTGAGCGTGGCGTCGACGCCCGCCAGCCCGTGCGCCGGGTTAGCAGCCAGCGCCGTGATGAAGCCCGGCCCCAACTGCTCATACAGGTAATCGATGAACAGGTAGGCCTGCCCGTAATCCTGAAGCTGGTTGCCAAAGAAGCTCAGCGACTGGTCGGGGTCGTCGAGGTAGTCGGGCACGTTCTCGTCGCCGGGGTAGCCCGCGATCTGCTGCGCCAGCTTACTCATCCCCTCGTTGACCCACAGCGCCTCGCCGGGGTCAAGGTGATGCTCGATCATGTGCTGGAACTCGTGGGCCAGCGTGGCGTTGTAGTAATCGCTGCCGATGCCGCCCGCGTTGAGGATCGACATGTAGAACATCTCGTGCTGGTTGGAGTTGGGCTCGACGACGCGCGGCAGGGTGTCCTGCCCGCTGAAGTAGCCGCCGATATTGCCCAGACTGTTGGAGTGCACGATGTACAGCCTCGGGTCGCCGTCGATGCCCGGCGAGTCCTCGCTGCCGAACACCGCCCGCACCGCCTCGTAGGTCGCGTCGAACGAGCGGGCGGCGGCCTGCCAGTCGGCGTCGGTGGCCCCTTCGCCGCTGTGGGTTGTGGCCAGCGAGGCGGTGTCGAGCCAGAAGTAAGCGTGCTTCGAGATCGCCATCAGCTTCGCGTCGATCAGCCGGTAGGCGTTCAGCTTCTCGTCGTGGATCAGGAACAGCGTCGAAATCGCCGACGTGGTAGTCGGGCGGCTGCGCGACCGGTGGGGCATGCTGCGCGCCGGGGTCGGCGCGGCCAAAGGCCAGGGCGGTGCGGTAGCGGTCGTAGGCGGGCGGCGGATTGTCGATGAGCTGCCGATACAGCGCACGATCGTCGGCGGTAGGCGGGCCCAGTGCCGCCAGCCGGGCGGCAGGGCCGGAGAGAGGCGCGGCGGTCGGCGTGGGGGTGGGCGATGGGGCCGGTGTGGGGGTCGCGGTGGGGCTGACCTGAGTCGCCGTCGCGGTGGGTGCGGGGGTTACGGCGGCAATCTGCGGCGCGCGCCAGCCGGCCAGCGTCCCCGTCACGAGGACGCCGCCCAGCACGATCAGAAGGGCGATGCTGGCTGCAAGCGAGCGGCGCTGCGTCATGTGCGTGGCTGGCCCCTATCCTTCACTCATGCTGAATCCGTCTGGCGCTGAGCGCCCCGCCCGGTGATTGTAGCGCGTTTTAGCTCCCCGGCCAGACGCGGTGTGTCCGTTAGAAGCCCATATGAAACTCAGACAGGCGTTGATTGCCCGCATTCGCTCAGTTAGAATAGTTCTAAATACACAGGTATGGGAACAGGGTACTGCCAATACCTATTGAAATTATGTACAAAACATGTACAATATAGATACAAACACACATGAAGCTGCCACCTGTCGACAGCCTCCGGCGCTCGTAAGAAAACGATGCCGGTCGCAATCTATGTTCATGGACGCGAAGAGCCTGTAACTTAGTGGAAATCTGCGTCAATACGGACAGAGCAGCGGAAAAGAGGATTGAGGATGTCCAACATTCAGAAGCGAGGCTACATTCCGGAGCGGTCATCTGACAACGGAAATGGCCACCATGCCAATACCAGCCGCCCGCACGCACATGGCGACGGCCTGACCCACGTGCACCCACATACACCCGAAACAGCCGAGCACCTCGACTTCGTGGTGGTCGACGGCGACGCCGTCATCGAAGACTCGGTGCGGCAGATTCTGGTCAGCGTCGGCGAGGACCCGGAGCGCGACGGGCTGGTCAAGACGCCGCAGCGGGTCGCCAGGATGTTCCACGAACTTCTCGACGGCTATGAGAAGGATGTCGAGACGGTGATCAACGGCGCGATGTTCGACGTGCCCTACGACGACGGCGACATGGTCGTGGTGGCCGACATCGACTACAACTCGATGTGCGAGCATCACATGCTGCCGTTCGTGGGCAAGGCGCACGTGGCCTACATCCCGCGCGACAAGGTCGTCGGGCTGAGCAAGATCCCGCGCATCGTCGACATGTTCGCCCACCGCCTGCAGGTGCAGGAGCGGATGACGAACGAGATCGCCGACACCATCGAGCAGGCCATTGGCGCGGAAGGCGTGATGGTCGTGGTCGAGGGGCACCACATGTGCGGTGAGCTGCGCGGCGTGAAGAAGCACGGCGTCAACATGGTGACGACCGCCAAGCGCGGCGCGTTCCGTGACAACAAGGATCTGCGCGACGAGTTCTACAGGCTGATCGGCAAGTAGGAAGCCGGCGTGCGGCAATGTGGTATTGTGTAGGGGCAGATCAGCGATCTGCTCCTGCTGCTGTATAGAAGGAGTTGCGATGAACCTCAACGGCAAAGTGGCGCTTGTCACCGGGTCGGCGCACCGCGTCGGCAGGGCGATTGCGCTGGGGCTGGCCCGCGCCGGGGCGCACCAGGTGATCCACTATGGCGGGTCGGCTGCTGCCGCCGGGCAAACTCGCGACGAGATCGCCGCGCTGGGCGTCGAGGCGATCACCGTCCCGGCAAACCTGTCCGACCCGGCGCAGATCGACGAATTGTTCGACGCAATTGAGGAGCACTTCGGACGGCTGGACATACTGGTCAACAGCGCCGCGACGTTTGTTCACGAGCCGTTCGACGCGGTGACGGCTGAGACGTGGGACGCCGTGCTGACCGTCAACCTGCGCGCGCCTTTCCTGTGCAGCCAGCGCGCCGCACGGCTGATGCGCGCTGTTGAGCGCGATACCCCGGCGCTGATCGTCAACATTTCCGACCTGTCTGGCGTGCAGCCGTGGCAAAACTTCGTGCAGCACGGCGTCGCCAAAGCGGGGCTGCTGCACCTGACGGCCATCGCCGCCCGCGAGCTGGCCCCCGACGTGCGGGTCAACGCGCTCATTCCCGGCGCGATCCTGCCGCCGCCGGGGATGGACGAAAGCGGCGAGCGCTGGCAGCAGATGATCGAGGGCGTCCCATTGCGCCGCTCGGCCACGCTGGACGAGGTGGTGCAGGCGGTGCTATCTTTCGCCGCCAACGACTTCGTGACCGGCTCGCTGACCTATCTCGACGGCGGCGAGCACCTGCTGGGACCGGTCAATCACTGATTATCGTACTGGTCAATTTGGCCGACTGGCGTTATCCTTGCCCGGCATCACACTTCGAGGGGGCATGAATGGCAGATAGCAGCGGAACCGCGGCTGCTGGCAAGGACAGCAAGGCACGCTCGCTGGTCAAGGCGGTCTCGTGGCGCGTCGTGGCTTTCATCGTGCTGAGCATCATCTCGTACGCCATCACCGGCAGCATCAAGGAAACGGGGCTGATCGCGCTGGTGTACAACGTGGTGCAGATCGGCATCTACTTTGTGCACGAACGGCTGTGGAACCGCATCCGCTGGGGCAAGCCCAACGGCGTCGACGTGCTGCCACGCGCCAGCGAGCTGTCAGCGGCGGAGATGCAGGCCGTCGTCGAGCGGCTGGCCGAGCTGGGCTACATCGAACAGTAGGTGGGCATGACCGAAGACCGCATCGTGATCCGCAACCTGCTGCTGCGCGGCTTCATCGGCTTTCAGGACTGGGAGCGGGAGAAGAAGCAGGACATCCTGATCAACCTGACGCTATATACCGACATACGCCGCGCCGCGCAGTCGGACGACGTGGCCGATGCGCTCGACTACAAGACGATCACCAAGAAGATTATCGCGTACGTAGAAGATGACGCGACCCGCCACGACCTCGTCGAGTCGCTGGCGGCGGCTATCGCGCGCATCTGCCTGGAAGGCGGCGCGGAGCGCGTCACGGTGCGTGTCGAGAAGCCGGGCGCGCTGCGCTTTGCCGAGTCGGTGGGCGTGGAGATCACGCGCAGCCGCGCCGACTTCGGTCTGTAGCGGCGGTTCTTCTCCCGTGCCAGCGCACAGCCTGATCCCCGTGTTTATCACCCTTGGATCGAACCTCGACCCTGAGCGCAATCTGCCGTGGGCAGCGGGCCTGCTGCACGATCAGGCGGGCGGGGTGCACGCCTCACGCGTGTACCGCTCGACGCCGCTTGGCCCGGACGGGGAAGCGCTCGACCAGCCGGACTACCTCAACGCTGCGGTGCTGGTCAAGCTGCGTGACGACGTGCCGCCTGACGAGTTCAAGTATCGCGTGCTGCGGGCCATCGAGGCCAGCATGGGCCGGGTGCGCAGCCCCGACAAATACGCCGCACGCCCCATCGACCTCGACCTTGCGTTGTACGGTGACCGCGTCATCGACGATCCGGCACACGGCCTCACACTGCCCGACCCGCAGATCCTGACCCGCGCGCACGTCGCGCTGCCGCTCCGAGACCTCGCGCCCGACTTCGTGCACCCCGTCAGCGGCGAGACGCTGGCAGACATCGCAGCGCGGTTCGTTGATGCGCCGGGGATCGCGGTCGATGCGATAGCGCTGTTTGGGTGAGCGGGGACTGAATACTTCTTCTATCTCCCGCCCCTCGCCAAAAAGCGCCATTCCTGTTATCCTGAAAGCGTCTTTCCCCTGCTGCTCGATGCAAGGAGCCACGCATCATGTCCGAACCGGGTCTGTTCCACGGCGATCTGATCACGCTGCGGGCGTTCGAGCCCAACGACGTCGAGGCGCTGTACGGCTACCTCAACCAGCCCGACCTCGCCGACCGGCGCTACGTGCCGGATCGCTTCGCCGTGCAGTTCCCATTGTCGCGTGCCGAAGTGCAGGCCATCTACGAAGAGTGGATCGGCGTCGAGCGCGGGCGTGCCTTCGCGGTCGTGCTGAAGGGAACCGGTGCGCTGGTCGGGCACGCCGAGATTGAGTGGGGCTGGGACCCGCGCACGCCGTCGCTGTCGGTGGTCATCGCGACGGGGCACCGCCGCCATGGCTGCGGGGCGGAGGCAGCGCGCATCCTAACGCGCTACCTGTTCGAGCACACGCCAGCGCACCTGGTTCAGGCGGGCTTCGCCAGCTTCAATGAGCAGGCGCGCGGCTTTGCCAAAACGCTGGGCTTCACCGAGGATGGCGCGCTGCGCCGCGTCGGGCTGCGCGATGGCCAGCCGTTCGACTGGGTGGTGGTGACGCTGCTGCGCCGCGAATGGCAGGGAGGGGATCATGCCGCTGAAGGGTGAACTGGTGACACTGCGCGAGGAGCGCGCCGAGGACGTGCCGTTCTTTACTGCGCTGCGTAACGATCTCGACACGCAGGCGTGGTCGCAGACGCTGCCGCCCGATTATACCCACGAGATGTACTTGCAGCGCCACACGTCGCGCGAGTTCGCCTACCGGCGCTACGATGGGCGCTTTGCCATCGAGTGGAACGAGAGCGGCGAGCTGATCGGGCTGATCAGCTACACCAACCTGGAGCCGCGCTGGTCGGCAGAGATCGGCATCATGATCGGCAAGTCGGCGTGGGGCACCGGCGCGGCCTACGACGCGCAGGAGGTGCTGCTGCGCTTCATGTTCGAGGAACTGGGGCTGCGTGTCGTCCGGCTGCGGACGCACAGCGGCAACCCGCACGCCGTCCATCTCGCCGAACGATCCGGCTTCCGCGCCAGCCTGCGCCAGCGTGAGGCGATCTTCAAGGCCGGCAGCCTGCTTGACAACCTGTCGATGGACCTGCTGCGCGAGGAGTATTACGCGCTGCATCCCGACCTGATCGACAATCTGCCGCCGCTTGGCAGTTGAATCAAAAATGGGGGCGCGATGCCCCCGTCCTGTTTACTGGCTGCCGCCCGCCGGGAAGACGGCGCATATCCCGTCCTGCGTCAGGTCGAACTGCATGAGCGGGCTGCCACCGGGGCCGTTCTGCTCAAATTGCAGGTTCTTCACGTTCTCCGCCGACCACTGGGCGCTGCCGTTCAAGCACATCACCGCTACGGCGAGGCCCTGATCGGCACAGGTGGGCACATCGTTCGGCAGTTGGCTGATCCAGTGACCCCAGCTTGCGTTGAAGACCGCGCACGGCGTCACACCCTGATCATTGGCTATCGAAAGGTATGCCGCCCCGTCTGCGACACTCATGGGCGATATCGGCCTCAACCAGGCTGTCGGCTGTGCCGACCCGCCCGCCTGTGCGCAGCCAGACACCCCCAGCCACAACAGTGCGATCGCAATCGGACCAAGCCACCGAGTCAGCGCGTATTTCCCTTGCGAAATTGCTGCCGCTCTTCTCACCTTTGTTCCCCCTTTACATATCATCAAAGCCCCATTATACCGGACTTAACCCGTTTGATAAGTCTCAGTTGTGATCCAGCATCAGCAATCGCTGCCCCTGTGCAACAACTCCGCGATTCGATACACTCTCAAATAGGGCATGTGGCCCTTATAGGGCTTTTAACCCGTAAGCTATAATGCGCATGGTGACTCACCGAGCGCCGCGCAACCCGAGCTATCTGAGGCACACGACCATGGCAGGCAAAATCTACAGCGCAGATGAGATCACCGCCAGACTGAGCGACTTCCCCGGCTGGAGCCTGGGCGACGACGGCCAGCTTCACCGGGAATTCACCTTCAAGAACTTTACGCAGGCGATGTTGTTCGCGAACGCCGTCGGCCACCTGGCCGATACCGCCGACCACCATCCCGATATCCTGATTCACGGCTACAAGCACGTCACGCTCAGCCTGATGTCGCACGACATAGCGGCGATCACCGACCGCGACTGGGGGCTGGTCGCGCAGATCGAGTCGCTGCCGCGCCGCGAGTAGCCGGTGCATCACGCACGGCCCTGGGGCAAGAGTATCATCGGGGGTTTTGAGATGAAGGCTCACAGATGCGCAGACTTCCTAGTAGCCGGCCTCGCCGTGGGCTTGATGCTCCTGCTGGCCGGCTGCGATTCGCACGGGCTGAACCCGGCACGCAGCGTGGACATCAACGCACCGCTGGACGATGGCCGCCTGCGACTGCTCGAAGTCTCGGAGGGCGTGCGCAGCGTGGGCTGGTCGCCGGACGGGTCGCAGGTGGCGACCGGCTCGTATCAGGGCCGCATCATCGTGTGGGACTCGGCCAGCGGCGACGTGGCGCAGACGCTCACTTATTCGACCGGGCGCATGCTGATCCGCGCCGTGGCCTTTGACCCATCGGGCACGCTGCTGGCCAGCGCGCAGGATAACACCATTGCCATCTGGGACATTGCGAGCGGCCAGAACGTGCGGCTGCTCGACGGGCACGGCGACATCGTCAACAGCATCGCGTGGTCGCCGGATGGCAGCCGGCTGGCCTCCGGCTCGAACGACCGCACGGTGATCGAGTGGGACCCATCGACCGGCGACAAAGTGATGACGCTGCCCAGCCCCGGCGGGCCGGTTAGCGCGGTGGCGTGGTCGCCGGACGGCAGCCTGCTGGCCTCTGGCGCAAGCGATGGGACAATCAGTCTGTGGAACGCATCTGATGGGAGCTCGCTGGGCACACTGCCATCGTTTGGCACCGGCATCGTGTCAGGGCGACAGGGGGGCAACAGCACCGGCGTCACCTCGCTGGCGTTCCGCCCCGACTCCACTCAGCTTGCTTCGACTAACTGGAACGGCGACCTGATCGTGTGGGATGTGGCCAGCGACCAACCGGCCTACGTCGATCACCGCAGCTACACCGGCTCGATGCTGTCGGTCGGCTACTCGCCGGACGGCAAGACGCTGGTCACCGGCTCGTGGTACGGGATGGTCCTGCTGTGGGACGCCGACACAGGCGCGCGGCTGCGCTCGCTGCACGGCCACACCGGCTGGGTAAACGCCGTCGCGTGGTCGCCGGACATCACGCGGCTGGCATCCGGCTCGTCGAACGGCACAGCGCTCATCTGGCGCATGTCGAACTAGCGACGGCGCGTTCGCAAGATTCCCTCGCACGCTCATTCTGTCTGACAGCTTCGCCCGAACAGGGCCGGGTGTCTTGATCGCGATCAAGGCTGCGGCTTGCCGCACGTGGTATACTCTGCCCGTCGCAAGCCGGAAGGTGGAACAGGGTCTTATCGCATGCTATCTCGCCGCACCATACTCAAATCCATCGGGCTGATCGGGCTGAGCGCGGCTGCAGGGCCATTGGCCAGACGCAGCGCGGCCTTCGTCCAGGCCGACGTGACCATCCCGCCGCGCTGGAACGGGGAGCCACTGGGGCGCATCTGCCAGGCGGCGCAGCCCGCCCGCGCCGAACCCAACACCGAGTCGGACGTGGTGACGGACCTGGTACGCGACGACGTGGTCCGGGTGCGGCAGGTGGTTCAGGGCGAAACCGCCTTCGCGAACAACGACCTGTGGCTGGACACGTCGCAGGGCTACCTGTACGCGTCGTTCGTGCAGCCGATGTGGTATCCGCTGCCCGCACCGGCCCACGCCGACCTGGGCGAGGGTCGCTGGGCAGAGGTGATCGTGCCGTACTCGGACCTGATGCGCACGCCCGATCCGTATGACCCGAACGCCAAGAAGGAGCTTGCCACCTACGGATCGGTGTTTCGCGTCGACCAGCTTGTCGAAGGCACAGATGGCAAGTCGTACTACCGCGTGCACGAGCTGTACCAGATTCTGTACATCCGCGCGACGCACCTGCGGCTGATCGACGACGCGGAGCTGGCGCCCATCTCACCCGACGTGCCCGCGCAGAACAAGACCATCGACGTGAACCTGACGACCCAGACGCTGATCGCCTACGAGTATGGCAGCCCGGTGTTCGCCCGCTACGTATCGAGCGGCATCAGGGACCACGAGACGCCGGAGGGTGAGCACTACGTGTGGGACAAGCGCATCAGCGAGCGGATGGTGGCCGACACCGCCTCCGACGATCCCGACTTCTACAACCTGCCCGGCGTGCCGTTCGTGTGCTACTTCACCGACGACTGGGTCGGCACGCACGGCACCTACTGGCACAACGATTTTGGCCGCCCGCGCTCGCACGGCTGCCTCAACCTGCCGACCGAGGCCGCACGCTGGGTGTGGCGCTGGACGACGCCGCAGGGCGATCTGAGCGAGTTCTATTCCCGCCCGCGCTACGCCACCGATGGGACCAAGATCGTGGTGCATTATTGACGGCGATATAGCAATGATTGATTCCCTCAAACGTTTCACGATTATCCTGCCCTCCGAGCACGGTTCGTGGGCGCTGGCTTTCGTGCCGTTCATCGCGGGGGCGGGGGTAGGGGCGGTGATCATCCCTGCGTCGCCCGGCGCGATCCCGGCGGCGCTGCTGGCGTTGCTGGCGGTGATGGCCGTGTTCCTGGCCCGGCAGCCGATCACGCTGTGGGTTCGCATCGCACGCGGGCGGGGCCGGCGCGCCGACCTGCCCGCCGCGCGGCTGTGGACTGCCGCGCTGCTGCTGATCGCGGCGCTGGCCGGGATGGGCCTGCTGCTGCTGGGCCGCGAGGCGATCCTGTGGCTGGCGCTGCCGGCGGCGCTGACGCTGGCCTTCACGCTGGCCTTTCAGGCCGCGCAGGGGCCGCGCCAATTGATCGTCGAACTGGTCGGAGTGCTGGGCCTGGCGCTCGATGCGCCCGCCGCCTACGTGGCCGTGACGGGGCGGCTGGACGCAACCGCCGGGCTGGTGTGGGCGGTGAGCGCGCTGCACAGCGTGATCAGCGTGCTGTACGTCCGGCTGCGGATCGACGAACGCCACCGGCGGGCGACCCCCAGGCAGGCGTGGGCGGTGGTCGGGGCGCACATCCTCAGCGTGCTGACCGTGGCGGTCGGGGCGCTGGCGGGCTGGCTGCCATGGCTGCTGGCCGCGCCGATGCTGGCGCTGCTGGCCCGTGCGCTGATCGTCGCCGCACGCCGCCCGCCCATCGCGGATGTGAAGCGCTTCGGGCTGACCGAGACCGGCATCGGGATCGCGTTCGCGCTGCTGGTCGTGGTGGCCTTCTGGCGATAGAGAAGGGAGGCCCCATGCCGGACGCAGCGCCCGCTGCCCCCCGCCGAACCTCGCGCGGACACACAGCCACCTTCGCACTTGCCATCCTGATTCTGCTGGCGGCGGCGCTGCTGCGCACCGCGCACGGAACGGATTGGCCGCCCGGCCTGTCTTACGACGAAGGCACCAACGGCATCGACGCCTACCGCTTTGCCACCACCGGCGTGCTGCCGGTGATGGTCGTCGATGGCCGCCCGGAGCCAATGTACCGCGCGCTGGCCGCTATCAACGTGGGGCTGATCGGCCCGTCGGTCTTCGCGCTGCGTTTCACCTCGCTGGTGATCGGGCTGCTGACGGTCGCCGCTGCCTACCGGGCGGGCCGCCACATGATCCCACGCGGCGCGGGCTTCGACCGGGGCTGGGCGGGGCTGCTGGCCGCAGGCGTGCTGGCGGTGATGGTCGGACACATCCAGATCAGCCGGGTGGCGTATCGCGGGGTGCTGCTGCCGCTGTTCGTGCTGCTGGCGTTCGATGCGCTGATGGCGGCGCTGGACGGGAACCGCCGCCGCGATTTCGTGCTGGCGGGCGTGTGGCTGGGCGGAGTCGCTATGTCGTACACCTCCGGGCTGGTGGTGCCGCCGGTGACTGCCGCGCTGATCGCACTGCTGGCGGTCGCCAGGCCGCGCGCGCTGGCGGGTCGCTGGCGAGGCCTGCTGTGGATGGCGGGGGCCTTCGCGGTGGCGGTGATCCCGCAGGCGATTATCGTGGCCGTGCAGCCGAACACCTACGCGCGCGCTGCGCAGTTCAGCCCGGAGGCCGACCAGGTAAGGGCCTATGCGCGCAATTTCCTCGGCGCGCTGTCGTCGCTGTACCGCAAGGGCGATCTAAACCCGCAGTACAACGTCGCCGGTGCGCCGCTGCTCGACACGCCGCTGCTGATAGGGGTGTTTGCGCTGGGCGTCGGCGGCTGCCTGATCCGCCCGCGCCGCGCGGCGAGCCTGTACAGCGCCGCGCTGCTGATCGCGCTGCTGCTGCCCGCCGCCGTGTCAGACGAAGTGCATCACGGCCTGCGGCTGGCAGGCGAGTACGCCGCCGTGCCGCTGGTGGCGGCAGCCAGCCTCAACCTGCTGGGCTGGCTGCGAGGCGTCGTGCGGGCCAGCCTGCGACCCGCGCTGCTGGGCGTTGCCGGCGGGCTGCTGGCCGTTGCGCTGATCGGTGCCGGGCTGCGCGGCTGGCAGATCTACGAGACGTATTTCACCACCGAGCAGAACTGGGGCGGCAGCGGCAACATGTTCTCGTGGTTCTTCGAAACCAAGCGACAGGCGATGGCCAACGTGATCGCCGAGCGGACGCAGGTGGTGTACGTACCGCTGGTCGAGGCGGAGCACCCGTCAATGCGCTTCTTCACGCTGCGCAGCCACCCGCGCGTGGTGACCTTCTCGGCGTATTTCGGGCCGGGCGCGCTGACCCTCTCGCCGGGCCGCTTCCTGATCCCGCCCGGCGATGAGCGGGCGGCGGACTTCGCGGCCTACATGCCCGACGGGACCATCGTGATCCTGCCGCGCTTCGACGCGGACACGCTGGCCGCAGATCACCGCCGCTCGCGAGGCCAGCCAGACCCGCCTGCTGGACGCCAACGGTATGCCGGCGGCCAGCGTCTTCGACTTCCCGGCCAACGGCCAGACGTTTACGCTCGATCCGCCCGTCGCGCACCCCTTCGATGCCAATTATGCCGGGCAGGTGAGCCTGGTCGGCTGGGATGCGCCGCTGGTGCTGCCGGAGCACACCAAGTGGGCCGAGGTCACGATGTACTTCGCGCCGGGCAGCCAGCCGCGCTATGACCTGTTCAGCATCGTGCAGTTATGGACGCTCGACGGCGAGCGGCTTACCTCCGCCGAGGAGCGGCCCATCCTGCGCTGGCTGTACCCGCCCGACCGCTGGCAGCCGGGCGACGTGGTGCCGGTCGAGGAGCTGCTGCCCATGCCGCAAGATGGCCTGGAATGGGGCGCGTACCAGATGGCCGTCGGCGTGCGGGATGGCCGCGACCACCTCCTGACCCTGGTGGGGCCGGACGGCCAGCCGGCGGGCACGCTGGCGGCTGCCGTGGCGTTCAAGGTGCCCATGCCGCCGGTGACGGTCGAGCAGCCCGTCCAGCCGGTCGACGCGACGTTTGGCGATCAGATCGCGCTGGCTGGCTACGAACTGACCGACTCCTCCGACCAGCCCACGGATCGCCTGCAGCCCGGCGAGACAGGCAACCTGCTGCTGGTGTGGCGCGCCGCGCGCCGCCCCGATGCCGACTACACGGTTTTTGTCCACGCCGAAGATGAGGCCGGGAACCTGGTCGCGCAGCACGACAGCCCGCCGGATGCGCGCTATCCGACCAGCGTGTGGAGCCCCGGCGAAGTGGTCGTGTCGTCCAGCCCGGTCACCCGCCCGGAGGGAGTTGCGGGGCCGCTGACGCTGTACGTTGGGATGTATGCGTGGCCCAGCCTGCAGCGGCTGCCTGCCGTTCAGCACGGACAGCCCACGCCCGACAGCCGCGCCATGCTGGCCATCCTGCCCGCGCCGTGAAGTTGCCCGCCGCCCGGCGCAAGAGTAGACTCGAAGTGCATGATCGCGGCAACGGAGTCAGGGGGCGCACATGTCGACACACGTGACGCATGGAACCATCGTCTTCCGCCGCTGGGATAAGCCGGGTGGGCTGGTCGAGTCTCAGCAGGATTTCTCGACGCTGGATGAGCTGTTCAGCCTGTGCCTGCAGTCCGGGGATCCCAAGGTGGTGAATTGAATCATCCTGCACGGCCCCGACGAACAGGGTATGGACCACACCCTGACCTTCGCCTTCGAGTCGATCACCACCACCGAGGTCTGACGGCGGTACGCCTCGCGACTACGCGGGTTTCAGCGGCGAGGTGCTCCCGGTGGCGAGCGGCAGCGCGATGATGAAGCGGCTGCCTTCGTCCGGGCCGGGACTCTCGGCCCACACGCGCCCGCCGTGCCGCTCCACAATTGCCCGCGCGATGGCGAGCCCCAGCCCCAGCCCGCCGTGGTGGCGGGTCATGGGGTCCTCCACCTGGTAGAACTGCTCAAAGATGCGCTCCAATTGATCCGGCGGGATGCCAAAGCCGTTATCGCGCACGGCCAGCCACACCTCGCGGCTGCGGCGCTCGGCTGAGAGCAGGATCGCGCCGCCTGTCGGCGTGAACTTGATGGCGTTGTTGAGCAGGTTCGACAGCGCCAGCAGCGCCTTTGCCCGGTCGACGCGCACCAGCATACCTGTCTCCACTGGCGATTTCTCAAAGACCTGGTCCTTGGCCCCGGCCAGCGCGACCGCGTCGGCGTAGGCCGCGTCGACCAGCTCCGCCACGTCGACAAGCGCCATCTCCAGCTCCGACTCCTCGATCTGGACGTAGCGCAGGTTGGTCATGCCCTCGATCAGGCCGCGCATTTGCAGCGCGCTGCTCAACACGGCGTCGGCCAGCTCGCCCGCCTCGCCGGTGAAATCTTCCTTGAGGAAGCTGGCGTAGCCCAGGATGACGCCCAGCGGCGTGCGCAGCTCGTGTGAGGCAATCGCAATGAAGTCTGACTTGATCTTGTTGACCCGGTTGAGGTCGGCGTAGGCGCGCTCAATCGAACTCGACCAGCCGCGCGTTTTCAATGGCGACTGCTGCCTGCGAGGACAGGATGCCGATGTGCCGCAGGTCGTCCTCGCCAAACTCACCTTCCTTCTTGTTGACCACTTCCAGCACACCGACCAGCTTATCGCGGATGCGCATCGGCACGCCCAGAATGTTGCGCGTCTCAAACCCGATCTGCTCGCCGACCTGCCGGTAGTGGCGCGGCTCGTGCGCAGCGTCGGCGATGATGACCGCCCGGCCTTCCTCGATGATCCGCCCGGCGATGCTGTCCTCAATCGGAACGACCATGCCGATCAGCCCCTGGCCGGATGCGTTGGACGCGGCGGTGAAGAACAGCTCGTTGGTGTTCTTATCGACCAGCAGGATCGACGCGGCTTCGGCGTTAGAAATTTCGGTGGCGGCGTTCATGAGGTAGTCGAGCAGCGGCTGCAGGGCGAGCGTCGAGTTGAGGATCAGGCTGATTTCTACCAGCCGGTTGAGCGCGGTGAGCTTGTCCTGCATGATGCGCACAGTGTCGGGCTGCTGGGCCACCGGCGTACCTTTCGAAAGGCTGCGGAGTGACGTGGGTCGGGCAGAGTGAACTGTACACCACAACCGGGCACCATGCAATCGTGCGGGCCCCGCCTGTGATTTGTTGCGCGAGCGCGAGGGCTTGGCTATCCTATGACGTGAACAACCACGGGGGTGGTTCGGTCCCGGTGGGTCGCGCGGTCTTCAAAACCGTTGGGGGGTTGCGGAGCAAGCCCCGGTGGGTTCGACTCCCATCCATCCCCGCCTCAGGGTGCCGTCTTGAACCAGCAAGGAGGGTTCAGAGATGGCGCTTTCGATTCAGGACGGCGGCGGCCAACTGCACCCGGCGGCATCTTCTTCACGGCCAGCCCACCACCGCCGGCGCGTGCGCAGGCTTTGGGAAGATCAAGGGCTACTGCGAAGTCTCGTCCGCCACCGGTAACCGCACGGTGGCGGTGACGCCCGCTCCCGGCGGGCTGGCCAGCTCGATGGTGCCGTTCTGCGCCTCGACGATGCTGCGCACGATGGACAGCCCCAGCCCGGTGCCGGTGGCGCTGTTGCTGCCCTGGTAGAAACGCTCAAAGACGTACGGCAGATCGTCGGGTGGAATGCCCGGCCCGGTATCTGTCACGGAGAAGCACGCGAAGCCGTCTTCGGCCCAGGTTCGCAGCGCGATCTGCCCTTCCGGCGGCGTGAACTTCAGGCTGTTGCTGAGCAGGTTATCGAATATCTCCACCATTTCGTCTGTATCGGCCAGCACCTGTGGCAGATGGCCATACTGTGTGAGGCAGCGAACGTCGCGCTCCTGAAAGGCGGGCTCCCATTTGTGCAATGTGTCCGTCCACAGCGCATTCAGATCGACCATCGTCTTCTGCGAGAGCGCGTGGCGGCGATCAAGCTGCGACAGGGTGATCAGGTCCTGCACGATGCGCGCCAGGCGAGCCGTCTCGTCGACCATGTCGCTCACAAAGCGCCGCGCCACGGATGGATCGTCCAGCGCCCCATCGAGCAGCGCTTCCCCGCGCAGCTTGATGTTGGTGAGCGGGGTGCGCAGCTCGTGCGAGGCGTTCGCCACGAACATCTTCTGCCGGGTCAGCGTCCGCTCGACACGGTCGATCATGCCGTTGAAGGCAACCGCCACCTCGCCAAGCTCGTCGCGACTGTGGACCGGCGCGCGCTGGCGCAGGTCGCCCTGCGCGATCTGGTTCGAGGCGCGGCGCAGGTCCTCCAGCGGGCTGAGCAACTGGTTGGCGATCCACAACCCAATCGCCACGCTGAGCGCCGCCACGGCGACAGCCATCATGCCCAGCGACAGCCACCCCTTGTTGACGCTGCGCTGAAGCTCGACGGTTGGCTCAGAAAGCTGCACCACGCCGTAGATAGTCCCCAGGTGCTCGATGGTCGCCGCCACGAACAACCGCTGCTGGCCGCTGATCGGGTCGAGCCGGATGTCGTGCTGGATGGTGCGTTGTGCCAGCGCAAAGCTGACCTCCGGCTCCGACGCCTGATTGGGCACATCGCCGGGTGAGGCCAGCGAATGGTAGAGCGGCGAGCCATCAGGCAGCAGCACGGCCAGCCCCACGCCCGGAGACGGGACAAGGTCGGCGACCCTGGCCTGCAAATCGGCCAGAGTTATGCCACCGGGGGGCTCGCCCGGCATCTGTTCCTCAACCGTGTCGACATTCCCCGGCTGGTTGTCGGCGTACTCCTCCATGATATTTTCGAGTGCGTTGCTGATCGTCACGGCCTGGTTTTCGAGGATGCGTTCTGCGTCGGCGATGTGAGTCGCGGCCTGCGCCCGGCCCGCCACCACCAGCAGCACGCCGTCGCTGACCGCGGTTAGCAGCATGTAGGCCACCACAATCCGCGTTCGCAGCCCTCTGCTGCGGCGTTTCATGACGGCGACTCCAGCTCGTCGGGCCCCACGAAGCGATACCCGATGCCGCGCGCTGTCAGGATGTAGACTGGCTGCCCCGGGTTTTCTTCAAGCTGGCGGCGGAGCCCGTGAATGTGGACGTCGAGCGTGCGCACGTCGCCGAACCAGTCCTCGCCCCACACCTCGTCGAGCAGCTTCTGGCGGGGCAGCACGCTGCCGGCGTGCGTCACCAGCAGCGCCAGCAGGTCGAATTCGCGTGGGGTAAGCTCCAGCGGGCGGTCTGCCATCTCGGCGCTGCGCCGCTTGAGGTTCACCAGCACCGGCCCGACTTGCAGCAGGCCGTCCGTGTCGACCACGTCCAGCTCGCGGCGGCGCAGGATGGACTGGATACGTGCCAGCAACTCCCGAAAGCCGAACGGCTTGACGAGGTAGTCGTCAGCACCCAGCTCAAGCCCCTGCACGATGTCATTCTCCTCGCCCAGAGCCGAAAGCATGATGACCGGCACGCTGCTGCGCGCGCGCAGCGCCCGCAGCACCCCCCAGCCATCGAGCCCCGGCATCATGATGTCCAGCACCACGACGTCAGGCAGGTGCGCCTCGGCCAGCTTGAGCGCGTCAGTACCGTTGTTGGCCACCTGCACGTCAAAGCCGTGACGGGTGAGGCTGTAGTGCAGCGAATCGGTGGTGATGATCTCGTCGTCGACGACAAGAATCTGCGTTGCCATGTGAACAATCGCCTGGATATTGAACTGCAAGGTCCAGATATGGGCTGATTTTACTTGATAAGGCGCATTCCTGAAATGGCACTTGTGCGCGCCGCTGGAGGTCCCTGTTGCCCGGCCCGGCAGCCGGAAGTATACTGGCGCTGCACTGGCGGATGACCTGAGCCTGACCAACCATCGGTTTGAGACGGCCCCTCTATTGCGGAGAGCCACACCTAATGAAAACACAAACGCAACAGCGCCAATGGCAGTTCACTGTTTTTCCTGTAGCCGGTTTGCTGCTGGGTGTGCTGCTGGGCGTCGCGGTGTTCCTGATGGCCATGCGTTCATTCGGGGTGGCAACTTCAGGGCTGGGCGTCGCCAGCCCTGAGGCGCAGGCCACCTACATCATGCAGCAATCCGGCTCACGGATCTACGGGATGCTGTTTCTGACCTACTGCGCCCCGCCGCTGCTGCCGCTGGTCCTGACGGTGGCAGGCTATGTGCTGGCCCGCAGTCTGAATCCCAAACCCGCTTCGATCTCTTCTCAGGATGAGATCGAAGCGGTGCTGGCCAGAGCGCGCAAGGACGATTGATGCGCGCCGCTGAGAGGTCCGTGGCGCACGCTTGATACGCTGTCCCGCTTATGCGCCGGGCTTGCCCATCCAGCGCAGCGCATAGGTCTGGACCGGCATGGATTTCCCACGAATGCTGAGCAGCGGCATGGCCTCCGCCTCAACCTCGCTGCGCACCGACTGGTACACCGGGTCGCTGATCAGGATGTCGACGCCCAGCCGCTTGGTCAGCGCTTCCAGGCGGGCGGCGACGTTCACGGTATCGCCGATCACCGTGTATTCCATGTGCTCATGGCTGCCCACGCTGCCCGCAACCATCTCACCGCACGCGACCCCAATGCCGATACGCAGCTCCGGGCCGTGCAGCAGCCGCTGCTCCAGGTTGAATTCGGCCAGCGCAGACCGAATGCCCCACGCGGCCCGCGCCGCCCGCAGCGCATGGTCGGGCTCGAAATCTGGCACACCGAACACTGCCATCAGGCTGTCGCCGGCGAACTTGGCGATCCAGCCGCCATTCTCGTTGATGATCGGCTCGACGGTTGCGAAATAGCGGTTGAGCAGGCCCACGACCTCCGCCGAGGTCAGCTGCTCTGCAAGCGCGGTGAAAGCGCGAATGTCGGCGAACAGGACGCTGCCGACAACCATGGTGTCGCTGGGCCGTTCTCGCTGCTCCAGCACCCGCTCGACCACGTCTGGCCCCACATAGCGGCCAAACGCATCCTCCAGTTGCTTGCGCTCGGTCTGTTCCTGGAGCACCACGACCCAGCCTGACAACTGGTCCTGCTGCAAACGGGCGACCCTCATCAGGAACGAGCGCTTCTTGAAGACAACGGTTGCTTCCTGGCCTTCGTCCTGCACCGGCTGGACAATGTTCAGCTCCTGCGCGGCGGGTGCAGCATCCTGGCCGAGCATCGCCTGCAGGGTGGGCAGCAACTTATCGGCCAGCAGCACCTCGCGCAGGGGCCAGCCAACCAGCGCCTCAGGCGCTTTCAGCGTCAGCGACGCAAACGCCTGGTTGGCCTGCTGGACGATAAGCTCGTCGTCCAGCACCACGATGCCATCCGGGATGCTGTCGAAGATGGCATCCAGCAGATGCAGTGCCCCGTTCAATTCCTGGGCCTTGGCCTTCTCTGCCTGGTAAAGCAGCTTCAGATCCTGCCCGTAGCGGGTCGCCTGCTGGTAGGCCAGCGCGACGGATTCCGGGGCAGCACGATCGATTGCAGTGTCAGCGTCCACGTTTCTCCTCCAATGCCGTACGCGATTGTCAATTACAGTATAGGAGAAACGGCGGTCGCTTTCATCCAGTGGGTGCGTGAATTTCGACTCGGCGGGGAGGGGGACGCTGAGGCTGTCCCGGTGGGTGATCTGATGGTCGGTCAGGTGGGGGAGGCCGGCCACGCCGGCCCCGCGCCGCGCCCGACGATTGCCGCTACTCCAGAATGCCCCTGGCGGCGGCGATCTGCGCGACGACCGCGTTGGGCGCGGTGCCGCCGGTGGCCGCCCGCCGCGCCACCGAGCGCTCGAAGTCGAACACCTGCGCCACGTCCGCGTCGATGAGATCGCTGGCGGCCTGCATGTCGGCCAGCGGCAGCGCGTCGAGCGGCACGCCCTGAGTCTCGGCCAGCCGCACCAGCCGCCCGACGACGCCGTGCGCCTCGCGGAACGGCATCCCTTTCGCGACGAGATAATCGGCCAGGTCGGTCGCCAGCATGGACACGTCGAGCGCGGCGCGCATCGTGTCGCCATGCGGTGTGAGAGTGGCCACGACGCCTGCCACCACCGGCAGCGTCAGCAGCAGCGTGTCGGCGCTGTCGAACAGCGGCTCTTTGTCTTCCTGAAGGTCCTTGTCGTAAGTGGAGGGCAGCCCTTTGAGCACCACCAGCAGCGCGGTCAGGTTGCCCACCAGCCGCCCTGATTTGCCACGCGCCAGCTCCAGCGAGTCGGGGTTGCGCTTCTGTGGCATCAGGCTCGACCCGGTGCTGTACGCCTCGCCCAGCGTCACGAAGCGGCTAGCCGGGCCCGGCGAACAGTATCAGGTCTTCGGCCAGGCGGCTGAGGTGCGCACCGATCAGCGCCGCGCCGAACAAGAACTCGGCCACGTGGTCGCGGTCGGCGACGGCGTCCATGCTGTTCTGGCTGACGGCCAGCATGCCCAGGTCGGCGGCCAGCGCAGCCCGGTCGATGGGGAAGGGGGTACCGGCCAATGCCCCAGCCCCCAGCGGACACACGGCAGCGCGCCGGGCGCAGTCGGAGAGCCGCGCCCGGTCGCGCTCGAACATCCAGAAGAAGCTCATCAGCCAGTGCGCGAACAGCACCGGCTGCGCTGGCTGGAGGTGCGTGTAGCCGGGCATGATCAGGTCGCGGTGGGCATCGGCCTGCGCGACGATGGCGCGCTGCACGTCGCGCAGCGCCGCCTGCACAGCGTCGATTGCCTCCAGCAGCCACAGCCGCACGTCGAGCGCGACCTGATCGTTGCGGCTGCGGCCCGTGTGCAGCTTGCCCGCCGCCGGGCCGATCAGCTCCGCCAGCCGGCGCTCGACGGCAGTGTGGATGTCCTCGTCGGTGGGCTGCGGCGCGAAGCTGCCCGCCTCAAACTCCTGCCGCACCTGCTCCAGCCCGGCGACCAGCGCGGCGTGCTCCTCGGCGCTGATCAGCCCGGCGCGAAGCAGCGCCCCGGCGTAGGCCGCACTGCCCCGGATGTCGACGGCGTACAAGCGCCGGTCGAAGGCGAAGCTGTCGTTGACGCGGCGCATCGCCTCGTCCGTCTCGCCGCTGAAGCGGCTGCCCCACAATCGCATCGTACCTCCTGAGCGGTCAGTCTCGCTTGAAGATCGAGTAGTCCGGCGCGCGGAAGCGGCTCTGGCCGGTGCCCTCGATGCTGAGCATGGCGTCGACCTTGAGCGGCAGGCCCCACAACTGGATGAAGCCCTCGGCGTCCTGCTGATCGTACACGTCGCTCATGCCGAACGAGGCGTAATCCTCGCGATACAGGCTGCGTGGTGAGCGCCGCCCGACGACGATCACGTTGCCCTTGTACAGCTTGAGCCGCACGTCGCCCGTCACGTGCCGCTGGGTGACCATCACAAAGCCGTCCAGCGCCTCGCGCAGGGAAGAGAACCACTTACCATCGTACACCAGTTCGGCGTAGCGCTGCGCGACAATATCCTTGTAGTGCAGCGTGTCCTTGTCGAGGCAGATGCTCTCCAGCTCACGGTGAGCGGTGTACAGGATGGTGCCGCCGGGGGTTTCGTATACGCCATGCGATTTCATGCCCACCAGCCGGTTCTCGACCAGGTCGATGCGGCCCACGCCGTGCTTGCCGCCCAGCGCGTTCAGCCGCAGCATCAGCTCGACCGGGCCGATCTTTTCGCCGTTGAGCGCGACAGGCAGGCCGCTCTCGAAGGCAATCTCGACGGTCTCCGGCTGGTCGGGGGCCGACTCCGGGCTGGCTGAAAGCACGTACATCTCGTCTTCGGGCTCCAGCCACGGGTCTTCGAGCAGGCCGCCCTCGTGGCTCATGTGCCAGATGTTCGCATCGCGGCTGTAGATCTTCTTTTCGCTCTGCGCCACCGGCACGTTATGCGCGCGGGCGTAGGCCAGCGCATCCTCGCGGCTGCGGATATCCCACTCGCGCCACGGGGCAATCACCTTGAGGGTCGGGTTGAGCGCCATCGCCGTCACCTCGAAGCGCACCTGGTCGTTGCCCTTGCCGGTGCAGCCGTGGGCAATGGCGTCGGCCCCCTCCTGCTCGGCGATCTCGACCTGCCGCTTGGCGATCAGCGGGCGGGCGAACGACGTGCCCAGCAGGTATTTGCGCTCGTAGATGGCGCCGGCCTGCATCGTGGGGAAGATGTAGCCGGTCAGGAATTCCTCGCGCAGGTCCTCGACGAAGATCTTGCTGGCCCCGCTCTTGAGCGCCTTGTCTTCGAGGCCGTCCAGCTCCTCGCCCTGGCCCAGGTCGGCGGTGACGCAGACCACCTCGCAGCCGTAGTTCTCGACCAGCCACGGCACGATGATCGACGTGTCGAGCCCGCCGGAGTAGGCGAGCACGACTTTCTTGACCTTGTCTTTTCCTCTACGTTCTGACATTTCTCTCCATCTCCTATTGAATGGTTGATGCGGGTTCAGGTACGGTAGTGGCCGTTGATCGTCACGTACTCGTGGCTCAGGTCGCAGGTCCATACCCATGACGATGCCGCGCCCATGCCCAGGTCGAGGCGCACGGTCCACTCGGCGGATTGCATCAGCGCCTGCGCGGCGGCTTCGTCGTAGTGGGCGGGCAGCCCGTCCTCGAACAGCAGCAGGCTCGCCCCGTCTTTCTCCAGCCACAGCTTCAACTGATCCGGGTCGAGGTCGACACCGGCGTAGCCCGCCGCGCACACGAAGCGGCCCCAGTTGGGGTCGGCCCCGTAGAAGGCGGTCTTGCACAGCGGCGAGGTCGCGATGGCCTGCGCGACGGCGCGCGCATCGGACTCGCCGGCTGCGCCCTCGACCGCGACCGTCACCAGCTTGGTCGCGCCCTCGCCGTCGCGGACGATGCCCGTCGCCAGCTCGACGCACACCGCTGCGAGCGAGTTGTCAATCGGTGCATCGACGCCCGATGCGCCGTTAGCCAGCAGCAGGACGCTGTCGTTGGTGCTCATGTCGCCATCGACGACGATGCGGTTGAAGCTGCCGCCCACGGCACGGTTGAGCACGTCTTGCGGGTGCGGCGCGCCCGCGTCGGTGACGACGACCGACAGCATGGTCGCCATGTTGGGCGCGATCATGCCCGCGCCCTTGGCGATGCCGGCAATCGTGCCACCGTCGACCTGCCGGCTGGCGATCTTGGGGCGCGTGTCGGTGGTCATGATGGCGTGGGCGGCGTCATCCCAACCATTGGCGTGGAGCGCCCGCGCCGCCGCGTCGATGCCGGGCAGCACGATGTCCATCGGCAGCGGCACGCCGATCACGCCGGTGGACAGCACGAGCACTTCCTCCGGCGCGCAGTCGATGGCCTGCGCCACGCGCTCGGCCATCGCGCGGGCATCGGCCAGGCCCTGCGCGCCGGTGCAGGCGTTGGCGTTGCCGGCGTTGGCGATGACGGCCCGCACCGGCCTGCCGGCCTGCACGATGTCCCTGTCCCACAGGACCGGCGCAGCCTTGACGCGGTTGGTGGTGAAGACACCCGCCACCGCGCACGGCACGTCGCTGACGATGAGCGCCAAATCGAGCGCGCCGTCCTTCTTCAGGCCGCAGGATACACCCGCCCAGCGGAAGCCCTTAACCGGCTGCATGGCCGTTCCCTCTTTCAACGTGTGCCGGCTCGACGGCGTACACCAGCGCGACCTCGTCGCAGCGCTCCTTGAACGGGCATGGCGCGCAGTCGCGCCACACCTTCTCCGGGAAGTGGTCGACCGCATCCTGCCGGAAGCCGAGCCGCTCGAACAGCGGGGCGGCGCGGGTCAGCGTCAGCACGCGGCGCACACCGCGCTGGCGGGCCAGCCCCAGCGCCGCCGTGACCAGCTCGCCGCCCAGCCCGTTGCTGCGCCGTGAGGGGTCGACGGCCAGTGAGCGCACCTCGCACAACTCGTCGTTGAAGAAGACCAGCGACACGCAGCCCACGATCCGCCCGCCACCATCTTCCGCCACCAGCCAGTCGGCGATGCCGGTTCGCATGTGCTGCGGGTCACGCGGGAGCATGCGGCCCGCGCGGACCTCGTCGGCGAACAGCGCCAGGATCGCGTCGACCTCGTCCGGGCGCGCCGCGCGGATGGTCGTGGCGTACGGCTGCGATTGCTGAGCCATGCCTGTACCGATCACAGAATTTCCTCCAGCACGGCGATCAACTGGTCGACGTGGGCCTGCTCGACGATCAACGGCGGCAGCAGGCGCAGCACGTCCGGCCCGGCGTTGAGCAGGATCACGCCGTGCTGGTAGCCCGCCGCGATGATGGGGGCGGTCTCTACGTCGAGCGCCACGCCAACCATCAGCCCCAGCCCGCGCACCTGTTTGACGTGCGGCGAGCCCAGCGCGTTGAGGCGCTGCATCAGGTAATCGCCCACCTGCGCTACGTGGTCAAGCAGCGCCGGGTCAGCGACCCGGCTGACGACCACCTGCGCCGCGCAGCAGGCCACCGGCCCGGCGGCGAAGGTGCTGCCGTGGTCGCCGACGGCCATCGCAGATGCAACGGCCTCGGTCATCAGCACCGCGCCGATAGGCAGCCCGCCGCCGAGCGCCTTGGCCAGCGCCATCACATCAGGCGTGACGCCGAAATGCTCATAAGCCCACAGTTTGCCGGTACGGCCCAGCCCGCACTGGATCTCGTCGAAGACCAGCAGCGCCCCCCAGCGGTCGCACAGGTCGCGCAGCGCGTGGATGAATTCGGCGCTGGCCGGGTGGACGCCGCCCTCGCCCTGCACCGGCTCGACGAACACCGCGCACGTCTCCGGGCCGATCAGCTTCTCGGCGGCGGCCACGTCGTTGAAGGGGGCAATGCGCACGCCGGGCATCAGCGGGCGGAAGGGAGCCTGGTACTTCTCGCGGGCGGTCAGCGCCAGCGCGCCCGCCGTCCGCCCGTGGAACCCGCCGGAGAAGGCGACGATCTCCGTCTTGCCGGGGCCGTGCGCCGTGCGGGCGTATTTCCGCGCAAACTTGATGGCCGCCTCGATGGCCTCGCCGCCGGAGTTGCAGAAGAACACCTTGTCGGCGAAGCTGCGCTCGCACAGCATGGCAGCCAGCCGCGCCTGCGGGGCGGTGTGGTACAGGTTCGACACGTGCCCAAGCTGCGCGATCTGGCCCTGCACCGCCGCCACGATCTGCGGGTCGGCGTGGCCCAGCGCGTTCACGGCGATGCCGGAGCCAAAGTCGAGGTAGCTGTTGCCTTCGGCGTCGGTGAGCGTCATGCCGCTGCCGCTGGCCAGCACAAACGGCGCGCGGGCGTAGGTGTGGAGCACGTACTGGTCGTCCTGCTGGATGATGTCTGACATAGCGAGTCTCCTGTAAGCGTTGTTCACATGACGAGAACGGTGCCCGTGCCGCTGCGCAGGCCGGGCAGATCGGTGATGACCGCCTGCGGCACGCCGTGGTCGAGCGCGTCGAGCGCGGCGCGCACTTTGGGGATCATGCCACCGTGGATCGCGCCCGTTTCGATGTGGCGCTGCACGTCGCCGGCGGTGAGCCGGAGCGCGCTGGCCCCGTCGACGCTGACGCCGGGCACGTTGGTCACGAAGACCACGCGCGAGGCGCTCACCGCGCCTGCCACCGCCCCGGCGGCGTGGTCGGCGTTGACGTTGTAGCGCCCACCCGGCCCGGCGGAGATCGGCGAGAGGACGGCCACCACGCGCTGCGCGGCCAACTCAGCCAGCACGTCGGCCCGCACCGCGACGATGCGCCCCACACGGCCCAACGCCTCATCCCACGGCTCGACGTGGATCAGCCCCCGGTCGACGCCGCTGAGGCCTATTGCTTCCGCGCCCGCGTCGAGCAGGGCCAGCACCAGCCGTTTGTTGACCTGCCCCGACAGCACCATCTCGGCGGCGTCGAGCGCGGCCTCATCGGTGACGCGCTGGCCGTCGACGAAGCGCGGCGCGATGCCCATGCGCTGCATCAGCGCGTCGATGCTGCGCCCGCCGCCGTGGACCACGATGCACGGCTGCTGCACGTTCAGCGCCGCCACGGCCTGCGCCAACTGCGGGACGAACCCCGGCTGGTCGAGGTCGTTGCCGCCCACTTTGATCACGACCGGCGCGGGCGTCATGGCAGCAGCCCGCACGTTTCGGGCAGGTCGAACATCAGGTTGAGGTTCTGCACGGCCTGCGAGGCCGCGCCCTTGAGCAGGTTGTCGAGCGCCGAGACGACGATCAGCGTACCGGCGGTGGCGGGGGTCAGCGAGATTGCCGCGTGCGGGGTGCGGACGACGTGCGCCAGCGAGGCCAGATCGCCCGGTGGCAGCACGTCGACCAGCGGCTCTGGCCCGTACGTCTCTGCGAAGGCGCTCAGGGCGCGGTCCATGTCGGTGACCTGCACGTAGATCGTGGCGACGATGCCCCGGTCGGTGGGCAGCAGGTGCGGCGAGAAGATCAGCCGCCCCGGCTCGACGCCGCACGGGGCCAGCACCTGCTCGATCTCGGCGATGTGCCGGTGCGCCCGCCCGATGCTGTACGGCGCGAAGTTGCCATGCACCTCGCCGAACAGCATGTTGAGCTTTGGGGTCCGCCCTGCGCCCGACGTGCCCGATTTGGCGTCGACGATAAACGGCGTGCCGGGCGCGATCAGGCCGTGTTCGGCCAGCGGGTACAGCCCCAGCAGCGCCGCCGTCGCGTAGCAGCCGGGGTTGGCGATGGCCTGCGCGCCGCGCAACCCGTCGCGCCCGACGATCTCCGGCAGCCCGTAGGGGCGCGGCAGCAGGGCAGGCGTGGGATGGGCGACGCCGTACCACTGCGCGTAGACGGCGGGGTCGTCCAGGCGCAGGTCGGCGGACAGGTCGACCACCCGGACGCCCTGCGCCAGCGCGCGGGCGGCAATCGGCGCGGACTGCGTGTGGGGCAGGCACAGCAGCACACCGTCGACTCGGCCGAGCGGCGCGTCCGCCGCCGCGATCAGCGGGATGGCAGGGGCCTGCGGCCAGCTCTGGCGCAGCGTCGTCCCGGCGCTACCCTCCGACGTGGCAAAGCGGATCGTGACTTCGGGGTGGCCGTCCAGCAGACGGACCAGCTCAAGCCCGGTGTAGCCGGTGGCCCCAAACACCCCCACAGAAATCGGCATGACAGCT
Source organism: uncultured Chloroflexia bacterium (assembly GCA_963787375.1). GTDB lineage: Bacteria > Chloroflexota > Anaerolineae > Aggregatilineales > UBA3940 > CAWBCR01. The sequence continues at coordinate 95,269 of CAWBCR010000013.1, forward strand.
CCTTGCAGCAGGCAACAAAAAACCCGCGCCGGGGTTCGGCGCGGGCTGCCTCTCGAAACGATGCGGCTAACCGCCGCTGTACAGCACCACTAGGCCGGACCCCGATCGGGAGTTTGGCGGCGAGCACGGATACGGCGGACAAGATTAGAAACAGAAATCATGATCTGGTTAGCCTATAGGTCAAACTGATGGTAAAGATATCATAGATGGCTCGATGAGTCAACCATTTTGTGCTACCGCGGACGAATTGCAGCCGCGCGGCGTGACGATCTGCGTGTGGCTGACAGCGCACATCATTGCATGGTATGATGCAGGGTGGCGGCTGGGGCCGCTACCTGACCTTTCCGGTCGCCTGCAATGGCTTGATCCTCCTGCCGACCACCACCAAAGCGAGGGTATACCATGCTGATCGATCACTTTGCTCAGGGCTGCACTCTCGTCTTGCGACGAGTTGCGGGCGCGCTGTGCGTCGCGGGCCTGACGGCCTGCGCCGCGTCACCCACCGCGCCGCCAGAGACGCCCATCGTGGCGACCCAGCCGGCTGCCACTGCGCCGCTGCCGACCCTCGCGGCGGAAATGCCCGCCGACCAGCCTGCCTGCACGCGGTTCATCGCTCCGGATGGCGACGACGCGGCGAGCGGCACACAGGCCGACCCGTGGGCGACGCTCCAGAACGCTGTGGACCTTGCCGCGCCCGGTGACGTGATCTGCCTGCGCGGCGGGACCTACCCGATCGACGACGAGGTGATCGTGGGCGTCTCCGGCACCGGCAGCCAGCCGATCACGATTGCGGCGTACCCCGGCGAGACGCCCGTGCTGGATGGGCAGGGGCAGGCCGGCGGGGCGATCACGCTGGAGCAGGGCGTCTCGTACCTGCGCATCAGCGGGCTGACGCTGGTGGGCTTCCGCGTCTGGGGGCTGTCGCTGCCGGGCAACAATCACGACGTGATGCTGGATCGGCTGGTCATTGACGGCGGCGAGGCGGGCGTGCATTTCACGCTGGGGAACTCCGGCGATGCGCCGGAGCAGGGGCCAGTCGAGCGCGTCACGCTGGCCAACAGCGCGATCCGCGACCCGCTTTATACAGCCGTCGATTGCACGCCCGGCCCGTGCAATGCGATGACGTTCAGCCACGTTGAGATCAGCGGCGCGGGGCTGGCATCCGGCGAGTCGTTCTTTGGCGCGGACGGGCTGGCCGTCGAGCGGGGGCAGGACATCGTCGTCGAGGACTGCGTGGTCCACGATAACGGCGGCGACGGCATCGATCTCAACTCACGCGATACGCAGGGCAACGTCAGCGGCGTGATCGTGCGACGCAACGTGGTGTATCGCAACCGGCTGCAGGCGATCAAGCTGTGGTCGGGCGGGCGTATGGAGAACAACGCCGTGTGGGGGCAGGGGATCAACCCAGTGATGATCGGCGTGTACCCCGGCCACTACGAGGTGGTCAACAATACCATCGCCTTCAATATGTGGGATGCGTCGTTCAGCCAGCGCGACTACGCGTTTGTGGCCGCCTACCCGGAGACGGGCCAGTCGGCGGCTATCACGCTGACGCTGGTGGGCAACATCTTCGCCTACAACGGCAGTTCTGCGACCGATGGGCCGACCGGGCTGTACCTGGGCACCGGCGTTGATCTGGTGCAGGAAGGTGGCAACCTGTTCTACAGCCGCGCCGACTGCGAGATCGAGGCCAACAACCTGGCAGGGCGCAGCGATCCGTGCGTGACGGCAGCGGAAATCTCGGACGGGACGTGGTCGGCGGCGGTCGGCGGCAGCGGCTCCCTGGACGGCGATCCGCAGTTCGTCGGCGTATGGCCCGACGTCGACCTGCACCTGCTGAGCACCAGCCCGGCGGTCAACCACCTGACGCCGGCGGATGCGCCGTCTGATGACCTGGAGGGCCGTCCGCGCGGGGCGCAGCCCGACAGCGGTGCATACGAGCGCTGACCGCCATCAGGCGCAGCGCCACAACCTGCCGCGAACCGCGTTTTGCGCTAGTAGGCCGGTTCCGGTGTGTGCACGAAGCTGACGAGCTGGTGTGTGACGCTGCACAGCCGGTCGAAGAGCACGCTGTTGAGGCGGCTCATGATCGTGTAGCCCAGCTCTTTGTCGGCCTCACATATGGCCAGCAGCCGCGCCCCGTCGATGGCTATGGCCGTGACGGGCGTGCGCGCGCGCACCGACGAGAAACGCCGCTCGGCGACCAGCGCTGACCAGCCAATCACCTGCCCCTCGCCGATGGTCGTGTAGTCGAGGTGGCCTTCTTCGTAGCCGTTGAACGTCAGGCACAGGTCAACCGAGCCGCTGATCAGGATGTACAGGTAGTCGGGCTCGGCCTTGCCGTAGAACATCCACTCACCGGCCTCGTAGCTGACCTGCGCGGAGATCATGGCGATCTGCTTCAGGTCAGCGTGTGTAAGGCCAGCAAAGAACCCATAGCGCCGCAGCATTTCTGGCGAGATCATGGCACCGCTCCTCTGTAATGAGTAGACTGGACAACAGCGGTGGATGGCTGGCAGCGGGAGGAACTTGTGGGTACGCAGACGGCCCGGTCTGCTGGCGATGGGGAGGGTAGCCCAATGTGGAATGTGTACTTATACCCATTCACCGTTCGGTAAAAAGAGTATACGCGTGTTTTCCTTCACAATCAAGTGGCAATCGTTACCTGGCGGCGGCGCAGGGCCGCTGCTGACCCTCAAAGGCCCAGTTACATGACCGACAAACTGTTCTGGCAAGACCCGTACCTGACCCACCTCGACACACGCGTGACGGGTGTGGACGGCGACGACATCACCGTCGCGCAGACGATCTTCTACGCCTTCTCCGGCGGGCAGGAGAGCGACGCGGGGACCATCGGCGGGAGGCGCGTGCTGCTCGCGCGCAGAGAAGGCCGCGAGATCGTGTACACGCTCGAAGCGGGCCACGGCCTGAAGCCCGGCGACACGGTGGCGATGGACGTCGACTGGGAGCGGCGCTACCGGCTGATGCGGCTGCACTTCGCCGCCGAGATCGTGCTGGAACTGGCCTACCGGCGGCTGGAGGGTGTCGAGAAGACGGGGGCACATATCGCCGCCGACAAAGCGCGTATCGACTTTGAATGGGGCGAGAACCTGGCCGGGCTGCTGCCCGCGATACAGGCCGAGGCGCTGGCGATCATCGCCGCCGACCACGACATCATCAGCGCGTTCAGCGACGAGGCCGCCGAGCGGCGCACCTGGGAGATCGCCGGGTTCGCGCGGGTGCCGTGCGGCGGCACGCACCTGCGGCGGACGGGCGAGGTTGGGCCGATCACACTGAAGCGCAAGAATCCCGGCAAAGGCAAGGAGCGGATTGAGATCTATCTGATCATGTAACTAATGTTATGGGCAGGCGCTATCTTGATGTGGACAGTGGTAGCCATGCTCTTAACTCAGTATCGAATGTGTTCTGCGTGACCTGCGAGACGCTACCGCCATCAGCCGTCATTATGTAGATGTTGACGTGGCCATCCCGGTCAGATTGAAAAGCGATCTGGCGGCCATCTGGGGACCAATGTGGCGAGGCATCTGCCACAGGATTGCTGGTCAGTTGCTTCAGGCCAGTGCCATCGTCGTTCATCACAAATACGTCCCAATTCCCGCTGCGGTCTGACGAGAATGCTATGAGGTTGCCATCTGGTGACCAGACCGGGCAGATGTCATGCCCTTGTGTATTCGTCAGCCGGGTAGGATTGTTGCCATCGCTGTCGATTACATATAGATGTGATGTCAAATATGAGCCGTTATCGCCGCTGGAGTCGAAGGCGATCCGCTGACCATCAGGCAACCATGTAAGACACTCCTCGTGATTCAGGTCATTGGTCAGTTGGATTACATCATTGGTCTGCAGGTCTGCGACGTAAATGTCCCAGCCGCCCTGGCCACGATTAGATACATATGCGATCTTTCCCTCATCGGGCGACCAAGCAGGCGAATAGTTGTAAGTTAAGTCGCCACCCGCAAAACGCGTAAGGCCAGTACCATCGACACTGAGCAGATAAATATCCCTTTCCGGACCCGCATCCAGACCACGGCTCGAATCAAACGCGATTCTTCCGCCGTCTGGCGATAAGATGGGCAACCCATCATCTACCGTGAGTGCAACAAGACTGGAGACTTCTCCCTGTTCTATGACATAAAGCTGGTTGTCGGGCCAAGATGAGAAGTAGATGCGGCCATCATGCGTTCCCAGGACAACGGTCGGAGTCAAAGTAAGCGGCACAGCGACAGTCGGCGTTTCCTGAGGGCCGGGCGATGGGGCCACATCTACATGTGGAAGCGGGGTTGATGTGGCAGCCGCCAAAGTGACACTTGTTGCGCCAGCAGTGCAGGCGGACAAGAGAATCGCGGCCACGCCCTGCAGGATCACAGTGCCCAGTTTCAGATTGTTCATTGCCACTTTTCCTGACCACCGTCACTACCGGAGCCCTGGAACGCAAGACCCCCGGCAAAGGTCAAGAGCAAATCAAGAACTCAACTGAGTGCATGACGCACAACTATCCCGCGCAGGCGTGGACGTACTGCGCGGCAACGTCGCGGATGTAGTCGTGGATCAGTGCGCGCGGCTCATTGGCGAGAATCCCCTCGCGCACGCGGGCGTACTGCGCGGGCAGGTGCTGGCTCAGCAGCGGCAGCGGCGGCGGGGCGAGCGTCAGGTTGTTGAGCAGCGTTTGCAGCGCGTCCTGCAGCGCGGTCTGCGGCCAGTAGTAGCGGATGCGGTCGCTGAGGCTGTAGCGCCGGGCGAAAGCCTGCTCGGCGGGGCTGCCGGGATAGTACTTCGCCCAGTCACGCGGGTGGTCGAGCATCACGTGCTCGGCTACGTCGAGCAGGTTGGAGGGCGCGCAGCCCGCCACCGGCACGGCCCATTCCTGCTCAATGCGCGCCAGCGCGAAGACCGCCTCGCGGAAGGCGAAGGTCAGCGCCGGGCCCACCTTGAGGATCGCGAAGTGGTCCTCGACTAACTGGCGCAGGTGGACGGGCCGCTGATAGTCGGTGGAGTGCGCCTCGTAGACGATCCCCGGCACGGACTCGATCATGTGTGACAGGCCGCGCGCCTGCTCGCGGTCGTATTCGTGAACGTCGGCGCTGCCGTACTCGACGCCGGGCTGCACCACCAGCCCGATCACGCGCTGCCATGCCTCAGCCAGCCCGCGCTGCTCGAACGCCGTGCGAAAAAGGTCAAGCGTCCGGCGGGCGTCGTCCGCGCCGGTCACCTGAAGCGGGCCATCCTCCGCGGCGGTCCCGCCCGGCACAGGCACCTCGGTGCCGACGACGTACACCGGCCTCGCCGCGCCAGATACTTCTTCGGCCACTGCGCACAGGTCGGCGGCGCGTGCGGCAGAGACTTCGGGGGCGAGTGGAATGAGCGGATCGTCGTCGGCGCAGCGCATCGAGGCGTCGAGGTGGATCTTGGCATAGCCGGCGCGCACGCAGTCGCGCACCAGATCGCGCGATTTGCGCATCGCGTCCGGCGCGGGCTCGTCCTGCCAGGGGTTGGGCCCCAGGTGGTCGCCGCCCAGGATCAGCCGCCGGGTGGGAAAGCCCATCTCGCCGGCAATGTGCGCGAGGTACGCGGCGAAGTCCGCGGGGGTCATGCCGGTGTAGCCGCCATACTGGTTGACCTGGTTGCAGGTCGTCTCGATCAGCAGGTTGCCGCCATCTTCCAGCGCCTGCAACATGCAGGCCTCGATCACGAAGCGGTTGGCCGAACACACCGACGTGACGCCACGCGCAACGCCGCGCTTCTGCGCGGCGACCATTTCCACCAGCGAGCCCGGATCGGCAAAGCTGCTCACAGCGCCTCCATGACAGACTGAGCCTCTTCAAGCGACGGCTGGCCGTCGACGCCGCCCGCTGCCCGCGTCGACAGCGACCCGCAGGCGCAGGCCAGCCGCAGCGATCCTTCCAGTCCCCAGCCGTTGAGCGTGCCATACAGGAAGCCCGCGTCGAACGTATCGCCCGCGCCGACCGTGTCGACGACGGCGACCGGGACGGCGGGCGCGCGGGCGATCTCACTGCCGCGCCGGGCGATCCCGCCATCCGCGCCCAGCTTCATGGCGACTGTCTCGCACCACGTGCCAAGCTGTTCAAGCGCCACCTCGACGGTCGGCGCGCCGGAGATCGCCAGCGCCTCGTTCTGGTTGGGCAGGAACACGTCGACCAGCCGCAGCAGCGCGTCGAAGCCCTGCCACTGCCCGGCGGGGTCCCAGTTGGTGTCGAGCGAGGTGGTCAGGCCCAGGCGGCGCGCCCGCCGCAGCAGGTCGGGCAGCCCCGGCTGGAGGCTCGTTTGCAGGAAGTAGCTGGCGACGTGCAGGTGGCGCGCGCTGGCGAGCAGGTCGTCGGTCACCTGCCCGGCGCGCAGCGCTGCCATCGCGCCGGGGTAGGTGATGATCGCCCGGTCGGCCCCGCGTGACAGGATCACGCTGAAGCCGGTCTTCAGCGCGGGGTCGACGACGACCGGCGACACGTCCACGCCGCGCGCGTGGAGCGCATCCAGCATGAAGCGCCCGAACAGGTCGTCGCCCACCACGCCGACGAAGCCGACGCGCAGCCCCAGCCGGGCCGCGCCACAGGCGAAGATCGCTGAGGACGCGCCGACGGTCAGCGCCGCGCGCTCGACCAGTGTCTCCTGCTGGCCGAAGCCAACGGCCAGCGCCGGGTCAGACAGGATCAGGTCGGGGTTGATCTCGCCCGCCACCAGCACGTCAAACGGCACGTCAGCGCCCCACGTCGACGTGCTTGAACTGCGGCAGGTGCTCGCGGTTCTTTTGCAGCATCGTGCTGACCATGTCCTGAATCTCGTCCATGCTGAGCACTGCTGCCGTCAGCGGGTCGTGCAGGCAGGCCTGCATCACCAGTCGCGGGTTGCCGGTCAGCGCCGCCTCGACCGCCATCTCCTCGACCATCACGCTGGTGTGGACCAGCGCGACAAGCTGCGGCGGCAGGTCGCCGACGTGGATGGCGTGGAAGCCGCCCCGGTCGACATACACCGGCACTTCGACGCACGCGCCCTCCGGCAGGTTGGTGATCAACTGCGTGTTGGGCACATTCCCGTTGAAGCCGAACGGATCACCACCCTTGAGCGCGTTGACGATGTAGGCCGCGTACTCGGTGCCGCGCTCCAATTCGATGGGCGTCTCGCTGGCGAACCACTTCTTGGCCTCGTCCTTCCAGATCGTCTCGTTGCGCTGGTATTCCTTCAGGATATAGGCGTACTCACCGGGGTTCCAGCCGGTGCCGTGCGTGCAGTACTTCTCGATCAGGTCCGGGCGCTTGCGGAACCACGCGTTGTACTCAGAGTTGTGCCCGCTCGATTCGGTCGAGTAGTAGTCGAGGTGCAGGAACATCTCGTTGCGGACGATCTCCTCGTTGTAGACCTCAGGCCGCTCGGTGACGGCCTTGCGGATCAGCGGGTAGGCATCCTGCCCGTTCCATTCGTACTTGAGGTAGAACGCCTGGTGATTGATCCCCGCGCAGGTATAGGTGATCTCGTCCTGCGGCGCGCCGATCCACTCGGCGAGCATCTCGGCGGTGCCCTGCACGCTGTGGCACAGCCCCGTCACCGGGATGCTGGTCGAGCGCTGCATGGCGCGGCACAGCATCGCCATCGGGTTGGTGTAGTTGAGCATCACCGCGTCGGGGCAGCAGTTTTCCATGCTCCTGACGATGTCGAGCATCGGTGGGACGGTGCGCAGCGTGCGGAAGATGCCCGCCGGGCCGCGCGTGTCGCCCACGTTGATGTCGATGCCGTAGGTTTTGGGGATCTCGATGTCGTGCCGCCATACCTCGGTATCCCCAACCAGGATGGTGACCATCACCACGTCCGCGCCGTCGAGCGCCTTCTCGCGGTCGGTGGTGGCTTCGACCGTCGCCGGGTAGCCGCCCATCTCGACGATCTTGCGCACGGATCGCTCGGCGAAGTCGAGCCGCTCCGGGTTGATGTCCATCAGGCTCAGCGTGCAGTCTTCCAGCAGCGGGAAGGTCAGGATGTCGCGCACCAGGTCGCGGGTGAACTCCAGGCTGCCCGCGCCGACAAATGCTATCTTGGTCATGTTCTCTCCTTGGTAGATGGTTGGGAGCGGAAGCCGGCAGGCTCGCCGGCCTACAGGCGCGGCAGGCCGAACAGCCCCGCCGCGTTGTCGTGATAAACCTTCTTCAGCACGTCGTCGGGCAGGCTCAAGCCGTAGATCTGCCAGCGGCCCTCAGGCGGCACGCCCGCGCTGCCGCTGTAGCTGAAGTACTCATCGTCTGTCTCGAGAAAGCGGTAGTACGTCTGATACTCCGCCAGGTCGGGCCCCAGGTCCAGCCCGAACAGGATGCGATCTGCGTGCTCAACGAAAAGCGCCGCGCCGAATAGGGCTGGCGGCCCAGTTCGGGGACGCGCGCGGCGATGTCGATCCGGTAGTTGGGGCACGCGTCGAGCATGTGCCCGACCCAGCCCAGGTTCTCGGCGTAGCAGCCGACGTGCGCGCCGATGAACGTGGTCTGTGGGTGCCGGCGCACCAGCGCAAACAGCCCTTCGACGATGCTGATAAAGGAGGGGTAGGGCGGGCTGGGAAACTGCCAGTCAGGGTGGGCCTGCAGCTCTTCCCAGCGCTCGTTGGTCTCGTCGAGCGGGTCAAAGAACGCGACCGGGTCGGCCACGTGGATCAGCACCGGCAGGCCCAGTTCGCCGGCGGTGGCCCACAGCACGTCGAGGCGCTCGTCGTCAACGCTGACCAGATCGCCGTGCGGGTCGCGGACGTGGAGGCCAAACGGCTTCCACACCTTCAACCCCTCCGCGCCGCGCTCCTTCTGAACGCGCAGCCGCCCGGCGGCCCATTCGGGGAAGGCGTCGCCGCGCTGCGGCCACTGGCTCCAGTCGATGCCGCCGAATATCCTGAAACGCTCCGGCGCAGCCGCCTTGAAACGATCCAGATGCGCGTTGAGGATGTCCTCGCCCCAGCCGCCGTCGAGGTCGACGTACAGTTGGATTCCGGCCTCGTCGAGGATGTTGAGCAGCGCCGGCAGCGGTTTGTGATCCCAGCCGCCGCCGAACGGTTCGGCCAGGTGATTGTGTGCGTCGATCACAGGGAACTTCGGCTTGAGGACCGGTGTCTCTTTGGTCACCAGCCTCGAACGGGGGCGGTACTGCTCAAGGTCCATATCTGTCCTCATGCAACGGTCAGGCGGAGGTGCAGGGCGTCGACCAGATCGGGGTCAGCCATCATCATGAACAGCTACCATTGTAAGGGCTTTTGGCCGGATTTCAAGCGGTGGTAAGCGCGAGCGCAGCCGGACTCGTTCTTACAGCGCCGCTGATCCAGATTATGTTCAGGCTTTGTTGGCACGTTCCATAGTATAATTCATGAAAGTTTTACACAATGGCAGGCTGCTCTGGCCTATAATCAGGCAGATACCGGCACGTATTTCGCGTCCCCTGGCAGACTGTCACCACGCATCTGCCTGGAAAACAGGTCGATGAGCGGTTTTGCAGTGATCTTCAACCGGGACGGTTCGCCCGTCCCACCGGACAGTCTCGACGCCATTCTGGCGCGCCTCGCCCATCGCGGCCCTGATGGCCGCGAGGTATGGCAGGCGGGGAACGTGGCGATGGGCCACCTGCATTTCTGGACCACGCCAGAAGATGTTGGCAGCCACCAGCCGCTGTCCGACCCATCGGGCCGCTTCGTGATCGCGTTCGACGGGCGGCTGGACAATCGCGGCTGACCTGCTGGCTGCGCTCGGCATCGAGAGCAAGCAGGGCGGGCAGATGGCTGACGCCGCGCTGGCGCTGCAAGCCTTTCTGCGCTGGGGCGATGCGTGTTTCGAGCACCTGCTGGGGCCGCTGGCCGCCGCCATCGTCGACACGGTCGAGCAGCGGGTCGTGCTGGCGCGTGACGCGCTGGGCAGCCGCTCGGTGTACTATCACCTGGACGAGCACCTGCTGGTGGCGGCGTCGGAGCCGTTCGCGGTGCTGGCGCACCCGTCCGTTTCGGATGTGCTCGACGAGCGCACGCTGATTCGCTGGTACGCCGTGATGGCCCCGCGTATGGGCGCGACGTTCTTCGCGGATGTGAGTGAACTGCCCTACGCGCAGGCGATGGCTGTGGATCGGACGCTGGTGCGGCAGTGGCAGCACTGGCAGGTCGACCCGGAGCAGCGGCTGCACTATCGACGCGACGACGAATACGCCGAGCACTTCCGCGACCTGCTGACGGAGAGCGTCAGGTGCCGGCTGCGGGCGACAACGCCGGTGGGAGTTTCGTTGAGTGGCGGCTACGACTCGTCGTCGGTGGCGGCGCTGGCGGCGAAGGAGCTTGCCACGCAGCCTGGCGCGGTGCGGCTGAAGTCATTCACCTGGCTGTTTGACGAACTACCCGAATGCGATGAGCGGAAATACGCCCAGGCAGTGGTCGATCACTGCGGCCTGGAGTCAGTCGACCATTCCGGGCGCTGACGCCTGGCCGCTGCGCGACTGGCAGAGCTGGTCGTGCAATCCGAACATGCCGGAAGGCAACGCCTATCGTTTGCTGATTGACCGGCTTTACAGTACAGTGGCGGGCGCAGGCGTGCGCGTGCTGCTGACCGGCGCGCATGCTGACCAGGCGCTCACTGGCGGCGACTACTGGCTGGCCGAGCATCTGCGCGATGGGCAGCCGGCTGCCGCGCTGGCGGGTCTGCTGCGGTTGGTGCGCCGGCAGGGCCTCACCAGCCGGGCAACCCGGACCAGCCTGGTGCAGGTGGTGTCGTGGCTGCTCGATGTGATCCCCGGCGGGCGGCGGGTCCGCCCAAAGCGCAGGCCGCTGCCGCCGCCGTGGCTGACGCCGCAAGCGCGGGACATTCTCGCGCAGGATATGCTGGCCGACGAGACGCCGCAAGGGCCGAGGCCGGGCCAGGCAGATGCCATCCTGGGCGGCTACACGACGACGTTCGGCGCGATGTCCGGCGTCTTCGACGGCCTGACAGGCGTCGACACGCGCTATCCGTACCGCGACCGGCGGCTGGTCGAGTTCCTGATGGCGATACCGGCCTACGAGCTGTTCGATGGCCGGGACCATAAACTTGTGGTTAAGCGGGCCATGGCGGGCATTCTGCCAGACCTTGTCCTTGACAATCCGGTCCATGGCCGGCTGTACACGCTGTATATGCGCGGCGTGGAGCGCGAGCGGTCCGAATTCGAACGCATATTGCACGGGGCTGGCGCGCTGTGGCAGCCATACGTTGAACCGGACGCGCTGTGGCATTCGCTCGATATGGCGCAGAATGGAACGGAGACAGGGCGAAGTGCCATGCTTCCCTGGTTCTGTGCTGCGGTAGAGATGTGGCGCAGCACAGCAGGCGATAAATCAGCCTGGCATGGCTGGAGGCCACCCAGAGAGACGATAGACAGCCTATGAACGATAAACCTCTGAACGAAGATGTGCCCGCCGAAGCAGATGGGCAGAGAACAGCACGCCAAGCGCAAGAAGCCCTATTCAGCGCCGAGGCTGGAGGTGTATGGCTCGCTGCGCAGCGTCACGCTGGGTGGATCGCCCGGGACCTGGCGATCTGGGCAATCCTACCCTCTACGGGCCAGCAGCCCATGACGGGGCCATGATCCGTATCAGACTGCCGGGTGGCGGACATGGGCCAGGCGGCTCGCTATCGCGTCGCCGGGCGCGTGCTGGGCTGCGACAGCCCGCTGCCGGCGCTGGCCCCATTTCACACAAACGACGAGGAGCCTGGCCTGATGAGCCAGGCTCCATTTGATCTCGACCTGGGGGAGCACCTTGGCACGCGCCGGGCGACCGGCTGGGTGGCTGAGGAGTGGCGCACGGTGACATGCGCGGCATACGCCGCCGGCTATCGTATCGAGGTGGACGGCGTGGGCCGCTTTGCCGTCAGCGCCGACGGCAGCCAGATCGTGTGCGAAGAGACGGGCGGGCGAGAGCGTTATTGATGGGCTGCTCGTCGAGACGCTGCTCGGCCCGCCGCTGATCCTCGCGCTGGCCGCGCAGGGCATCACCTGCCTGCACGCCAGCGCCGTGCTGGTCGATGGGGCGGCGGTGGCGTTTGTGGGCGAGACCGGCGCTGGCAAATCGACGCTGGCGGCCTACCTGGCGCGGGAAGCGGGCTGGCTGCGGCTGGCCGACGACGTGCTGCCGGTCGCGCTGGGCGGCGCGGGTGGGCCTGCGGCGCTGCCGCACTTCCCGCAGTTGAAGCTGCCCGCCGCCGAGCAGGTCGGGCCGGGCGTGCCGCAGCGCATGCCGCTGCGGGCCGTGTACGCGCTGGAGTTCGCCCCCCAGTGTCGAGACGGCTTCGCTTGAGCCGCTGAGTGGGCACGCCGCCGCCGCTGCGCTGATCGCGCACAGCATGGCCAACAGCCTGTTCGACGAACGGCTGCGTGCCGCGCACCTGGGAGCCGGCGCATCGGCGGCGGGCGCGCTCGTTGTGCAGCGCCTGATCTACCCGCACCGGCGCGAGGCGCTGCTGGATGTCGCCGCGCTGCTGGCAGGCACCCTCAGCGCGGGCGGCCCCGTCCGCTGAACAGCGCCCGCAGCACCTCTCGAATCTGATCCAGCCAGCGAACAATGTAGAACGGCCACACAGGCCGGCCTGCCGCGACCGCATAGCGGCGGCGCATGTAGTCCTGTGGCGGAACAGCCACGCGGGCGGCCATCGCCAGGCGATCCGCTGGCGGAAGCTGGACGAGCCGGCGACGAACCTGGAACCAGCGCGCGCCCTGGCCGCGCAGCCGGTCGACACGGGCCGTGTCCTCGTCGGCGGGGCGGTGCGCGCGGAGCTGCTCGACCAGACCTGGCGGCAGCGGCGTCTCGAACAGCGCGGCGCAGGTGCTCAGCGCGCGCTCGACCGGGTACGTCCAGCGCAGCGCGGCAGCCTGCTCGACCGCCAGCGGCCAGTCAGGCGGATCCGCGCAGATCAGCAGGTGTAGGTCGTAGCTGCGCTGGACGTACGTCTCGGCGTGCTGAAGCTCGGCGTGGGCGCACAGGTAAAGCAGGCTGGCGGTCGGTGTCAGCGTATGGAACTGGCCCCGTGCCGCGCGATACGGCTGCGTCTGCGACCAGAACCAGGCCAGCCCATCCGGCGACAGTATGCTTTCGTCAACGCTAAGCAGGTGGTGGTGAAGCTCCAGAATCACGGCGCGGGCCGGGCCGCCCATCAGCTGATCATGCTGGCTTCGCTTGAGGACGAGCGGATCGCCGGGGGCAAACAGGTGCGGGTCGTCGGGGCGGTAGGTGTAGCCCAGCGCGCGGACGGCCTCCAGCGCGTCGGCGCGCCGCGCCTGCGGAATGAGCACGTCGAGGTCGCTCATGGGACGCAGATCGGGGCGCGGGTAGAGCGTCTGCGCCAGGACGACGCCCTTGATCCACACCGTGTCGATGCCGGCTGCCTGCAGAACGGCCTCGATTTCCGCCTGCGCGATCTCCAGCGCCGCGTAATGGGCAGCGCTCTGGCGGGCGGACTGCTTCAGTGAGGCTGCGCTGGCAGCAGGCAGGCTCATGCCGGCCTCGTCGACGCGATGCAGCAGCAGCGGCCCCATGCCGTGCCGGACGGCCAGGCCGGCCAGCGCGGGCCAGCGCTCGGCGGGTACGGCGTCCGGTGGCAGCCGCCCGGCTACAACGGCAGCAAGCTCCTCAAGCGGAAATAACGAGCCCATCGCGCTACCGGCCCGGAAGGGTGACGCTGCCTTCGATGGACAGGTCACCGGGGCAGGTGCCATCGTAAAACGTCACGCGCTGCTCACCGCTGATCACGATCAAGTCCCCCTGCACGGTGATGGTCCCTGTTATGTCCTCGCTAGTCGTCGCCCGCGCGGCTGAGACGTCGAAGCTGGCGGTGACCGGGTCGTAGGTGCCGAGCAGGAGCGTGCCGTCGATCTGCCGCAGCAGGCTGATCCGCCGGTCGTTCAGGTTGAAGGTGTAGGTGGCGGTGAAACCTGAGTAGCCGGCGCAGTTGCTGATGTCGGTCGCGTCGATCAGCACCACAAACGTGCCGGGCAGCTCCGGCGTCGGCACGGGGCTTGGGAACGCCGTCAGCGGCGTGTCGGGCACGGCGGGGCCTGGCCCGCTTGACACCGGCTGAGTGCCGATGCCGGTCACCGGCACATCGACCACGACAAACGGCAGCGCGTCAAACTGCGTGGTGGCGACCCAGCCGGTCTGCCCGTCCAGCGTGGCGACGAATAGCCACTCGCCGGGATTGTCGCGACCCAGCACGTTGATTACCATCCCCGCCGGCAGGATCGACAGCGCCGCCGCCCCGGCGTCAGGCAGGGCGCGCAGGTGCGACTCATAGGACAGCGTCACCTGGCCGACGATTCGCGGCGTGGCCGGCGGCGCGGGCGTGGGGAACGCAGTCGGCGGCAGCGGCGTGACGGTGGGCGTGATCGTCGGCGTCGGGGTACGTGTCGGCGGTGAGTGGTAGCCCGACGGCGCACCTCCCCCTGCCAGGGCGCTCCCCATGAAGCCCACCACCTGGCGGCTGAACAGCGCAAATGCCCCCAGCAGCAGGCCGCACAGGATGGCGGCCAGCACCGGCAGAAGCCAGCGGCGGTTCGGCGGCTCGATGCGCAGCGGCGGCGGCTCGTCGTCCAGGATGTCGGGCGGCAGCGCCGCGACCGGCTGGTCAGCCGGAACCTGGAAGACGGCGCAGCCCGCATGATTCGCCGTCAGGCAGGTGCTGGCCTGGTAGGTCAGCTTGATCGGCTGCGGTACCGCCGGCCTCAGGCAGACATTGCGGGGGAGTAGCACCGCGCCCGTGCGGTCCTCAGCGCCCAGGAAAGAGCAGTAGCGCGGCTCGACGGGCAGCGGTGGCCGCTGCGGAGTGACGGCCTGCCTGGCGGATGATCCGGGCGGGGAAGGCACATGATCGAAGACATAGACCTCGGCGTCCCGCTGGAGCATGTCGAGGATGGGGCTGTGGGCGGCGCTCAGCTCGCGCAGGTCGACGTGGCTGGTCACGACGAAGGGAAGTGCATTCCCCTGGCGATAAGCGATCAAATCCTGAAGCTGCTGCAGTGCTGGGGCGCTCAACTCGACCCACGTGGCGGCAAAGTCGTCGACGATCAACACCGGCGCGCGATACAACAGATCGCGCTCGACACCTTCCGGCATCGCGGACAGCAGATCAATGAGACGGCGCAGTGGGAGGAAGACGCCCGGCTGTGCGAGGTGCCCGGCGATGTACGCGGCCAGCATCGTCCGGCCCGTGCCCACCGCGCCGACGAGTACCAGGCTGCCATGGGGATTCGCGATAAAGGCCTCTGCTGCCCTGAACGCGACAGCGAACTGCGCGCGCTGGACCGGCGGCAGGCTGTGCGCGACACGCAGAACGTCGTCCCGTGTGAGTGACAGGTAGCGGGCCGGGATGGCACTGATCTGCTGCGGGTCCCGCGGGCCCGTGTCGCCGGGCTGGTTGTGATCGCTGTCTGCCGTCATTCAGAGCCTCTGAGATAGCCGTTCTGAGCTGCACGCTTTAGATTACCGCAACACGCCCGGTTCCGCTGCATTGATTAATCATGCAAAATTCACGAAATCTTCTTCTCCACATAGCGCGCTTTGTGGTACAGTAAGGCTGGATTTATCAGACAGAAATGCCCGTATTTATCTTTCTTAACCTTTGGGGGCCCAGATTATGCTGCTTTCCCATTGGAATTATCAGGTCAAGGGGTAAAGGAATCATGGTTTATAGAGTTTTTGCTGGCCTGCGGGGTCGCTCGATTGAGCGCATCCTGGCAGTTGCCTCGTTTCTGGCGTTGCTGGCGCTGTTTCTGTCGCCGGCTCCGAGAGCGTTCTCGGAAGAGCTGCCGCCGCCCGAAAATCCGACCTATATTCAGACGAACGCGGCAGGCACCGATATCAGCCGCGGCGACTGGTACACCGCCGCTGCCGGCGGCGGCCCGGGTGGCTACCAGTATTATGCCATCTACGTGCCGTGCGGCTGGCCGACCAATAAGCCGGTCGATATTGACCTGTACAGCCCCGAGATGAACCAGAACGCGCTGGGGCTGGCCGATGAGGATGACAACGGCAACATCAACTGGGCCAACCCGACGGCTGCCAACCAGACGACCTTCGAGCTGTACAGCCCGGGCACGACCTTTACATCCTATGCGACGCCCGGCCCCGGCGCTGCCGGCAGCCTGATCCAGACCAACTACCTGCCCAGCACCCAGCCCGAGCAGTGGGTGCGCTTCTACACCATCGACGTCGCCGCGACCGGCTGCGGACAGTACCTCCTGCGCGTAGCCGCTTCTGATGACGACCAGAACGGCTGGCGGCTGCGCATCGGCGCCGACGACGACAACAATCCCAACAACACCCCGCCGCCACTGGGCTACGACGACGCCGACAATACACCCGGCACCGGCGACGAACTAATCATCGGCATGCTGCAGACGGCCTTCCAGCACGACAACGGCGTGCTGACCTGCCTCGACCTGTACCAGTACGTCACCCCCAGCCAGACGTCGGTGACATTCAACAACTTTGACTTCGACTACCCCGGTCTGGGCACCGACACAACAGTGACCTATTACTCTCCAAACGGGAGGGTGATAACGGGCACGGCATCGGGCGGCACGGCCTGGAACAACGGCAGCAACACCACGCGCGGCGGTGATACCTACACCAGCGCCAATGCTGCCTTCGCCAGCGGCTGGTGGCGCATCCGTAGCTGCGTCACGAATCACAACCAGTACATTCAGGAAGGCCAGCTTGCGGTGCCGACCTTCTACAAGCAGCCCCCGACGCCGGCCCTGAAGATCGAGAAGACGAACAAGTCTGTCACGAGGACCAACGGTCAAGTCGATAAGCTACGACATCACGATCACCAACACCTCTAACGTGACTTACACACCCGGGGAGGCCAACAGCGTAGTCATTCGCGACACTCTGCCGGTCAGGGAGCAACGGCGCAACGCCGTCATCTATAATAGCTGCACGGTCAAGCCGCCCTACACCGGCACGTGCACCTACAATGCCAACGGTGGCTCGGATCACTACCTCGACATTACCCTTAACCAGGGCATCGAGCGCGGGCGCGACGGCCATCGTCACCCTCAACGTCACGACGAACTGCTGGCACACGCACCTACAACAACAGCGCCTGCGTTACCTACACAGATGAGCTCGGCAACCCTTTCCCTTCAACCTGTACGCCACCTTCACCGTCGATAAGCTCCAGGCGGGTGATACTGTCTGGCTGGACACGGACGGCGATGGCATTCGCGACGTAGGCGAGGCTGGCTTCCCCAACGTCACGCTGCGGCTGTACAACGTCGGCCCGGACGGCGTGCCGGGCGGCGGCGATGACGTGCTGGCGGGCACCACCACCACCGACGCGAACGGCTACTACCTGTTCAACTACACCATACCCGGCACGTACTACGTCGACATCGACACCGCGACGCTGCCCGGCGGCGCGGCCCCGTGGACGGCTTCGCCCGGCACCACCGACCCGTCATCGCCGTTTAACCAGAGCGTCTACCTCGACGCCGACTTTGGCTACGGGGCCAGCCCATCCACCGCTGTGATCGGCGACCTGGTGTGGAGCGATGCCAACAATAACGGCGTCCGCGATCCCGGCGAGCCTGGCATCAGCGGCGTGACGCTCAACTTGATAGGCCCCGGCCCCGACGGCCTGCTGGGCACCGGCGATGACGTGGTCGTCGCGACGACCACCACCAACGACAGCGGCAACTACTACTTCACCGGTGTCACGCCCGGCGAGTACCGGGTCGACGTGACGGACACCGGCGGCAGGCTGGCCGGCTACACCATCACAGCGGGCTCACGCGATCCAACGCCGCCCATCACCGTCAACGCCGGCGACAACTACCTGAACGCTGACTTTGGCTACCGCAACACCGGGTTATACACCATCACCGAACGTGTGTGGCTCGATACTAACGGCAACGGTGCGCAGGATGCAGGCGAGGTGGGCATTGCGAACGTCTCGGTTAACCTTGTCATCGCCGGCACAGATGGCATCTTTGGCACCGCCGATGACCGTGTGATCGCCACCACAATCTCCGCCTCTAACGGCGATTTCACCTTCACCGGCGTGCGCAATGGCGACTACAGGATCGTGATCGGGGACCGGCATGGCGTGCTCGACGAGTACACCGGCACGACCGCCGATGCTACCAACAAATACCGCAACGTGACTGTCGCTGGTGCGAACATCACCGGCGTCCATTTTGGCTACCACCGCCGGGCACCATCGGCGATACCGTGTTCAGCGACCCGAACAACAATGGCGTGCAGGACCCCGGCGAGCCGGGCATCGGCGGCGTGTTTGTTGAGCTGTGGCAGGACACCGGCGACGGCGTCTTCAACAGCACAAACGACACGCGGCTCGGAATCACGCGCACGTGGCAGATGGCACCTATCTTTTCACCGGGCTCATCACCAGCGCCGGTGGCAACCGCTACTACGTGAGCGTTCTGGACAGCACGACGCTCGGCGGTATCAACAACCGATATAACCAGGACGGGCTGCTCGGCTTTACGCGGACAACTGCTGACAATGAGACAGGCGTGAATGCCTCGGCACCCAGCGGACGATTGTGCTGACGATGCGTCGCACGCATCAACCTGACTGCCGACTTCGGCTACCGCAACACCAACCTGGTCAGCGTGTCGGGCACGGTGTGGAACGACCTCAACGTCAACGCCTACATCGACGGCGGCGAGCCGGACCTCAGCAACGTGACGGTCGACCTGCTGGACGCCAAGGGGCGCGTGGTGGCTACCACCACCACCGACGCCAACGGCAACTACACCTTCAGCGGCGTGCCGCGCGGCGGGTACACTGTGACGATCACCGACCGGAACCGCGTGCTGAACGGCTTCGAGCTTACCAGCGGCCTCGACAGCATCCCGGTGGCAGTGTGGACCAGCAACATCACCGGCGTCAACTTTGGCTACGTGCGCCCGCCATACAATGGCAGCATCGGCGACTTCGTGTGGTTTGACTCGGACCGCGACGGCGTGCAGGATGCCGGCGAAGGCGGCATCTCCGGAGTCACGCTGAACCTGTACAGCACCGGCACCGACGACATCATCGGCAATGGCGATGACGTGCTGATCGGCACGACCACGACCGACGCCACCGGCCACTACACCTTCGAGGGGCTTGCCCCCGGCAACTACTACGTCGACCCCGACGAGACCACGCTACCCAGCGGGCTGGCGGCGACGTTCGGGACCGGCGGCAACAGCGGCATGATCAACCTGAGTGCCAGCGAGACGTACGATAAAGCTGACTTCGGCTATGCGTCGTCGGGCGGCACCGTCGCCCTGGGCGACCGCGTGTGGTACGACGCCGACGGCAACGGCCTTCAGGACCCTGGCGAGGTGGGCATTGGCGGTGTGACCATCACCATCACCGGCCCATCCGGCACGTTCCATGTGACCACCCGCCCTGACGGCTCGTGGCTGCAAACGGGCCTCGCGCCCGGCGACTATACCGTCACGGTAGATGCCACGAACTTCTCGAGCGGCGTGCTACAGCCTCCCTATAACGCGACGCCGACCAACGGCCCGGTTTCGCGCACGCTGACTGTCCCACCGGGACAGGACGTGCTGTATGCCGACTTTGGTTTCAACGGCGGCACCGCCGGCACCATCGGCGACACGGTCTTCCTGGACCCCAACGGCAATGGCGTGCAGAATAGCGGCGAGCCCGGCCTGGCAGACGTGACGCTCAACCTGATCAACCAGACGACGGGTGCGATCATCGCGTCGACCGTCACCGACTCGGATGGGCACTACAGCTTCGTCGGCGTGCCCGCCGGAACGTACACCGTCCAGGTTACCGACATCAACGGTAAACTGGCCGGGCTGGTCAACTCAACCGTTAACCCCATCACCTCGATTGTGCTGGCCAGCGGCGCGACGTACAACGACGCCGACTTCGGCTACGTGCCGACCGCCGGCTCCATCGGTGACCTGGTGTGGAACGACATCAACGGCGACGGCGTGCACGACGCGGGCGAGCCCGGCATCCAGGGCGTCGAAGTCGACCTGTACTTTGACGTAAACGGCGACGGGCTGCTCGACCCCGGTGTGGACAACCTGATCCGCACCACATACACGGACGTCAACGGCCAGTACGGGTTCGAGGGCCTGCCGGTTGGCTCCTTCCTGGTGGACGTGGTCGAAACCAGCTCTGCGCTGACCGGCTTCTCAAAGACAACGGGCCCCAATCCGGGCACCAACGACAACAGCCAGTCTGACCCATACGTAGTGGTGCTGACCACTTCTACGTCAATCCGGAACGATACGGCAGACTTTGGCTTCCAGGCGACCGGCACCGCCTACTCGATCACCGGCATCACGTTTGAGGACGTGAACAACAACGGTGCCTTCAACAGCGGCACCGACAAGCCCACCAGTAGCGTCCTGCTGTACCTGTATCGCGATCTGGATGGCGACGGTGTTCTGGACCCCGGCGAGCCGCTCATCGACCAGACTGTTTCGGGCAGCACCGGGACTGCCGGAGCCTACACCTTCGACGGTCTGCCGAACGGGCACTATATCGTGCAGGCGGACGCCTCGCACTCGATCCTGAATGGCTTCCAGCAGACGACGCAGACGACTTCGGGTGGTGTGCAGCCGGTGTTTATCAACAACGCCGACTCGGCCAACAACAACCTTGGCTTCTATGCCCCCGGCGGCGCGCAGACGACGCCCGTCACGCTGTCCTACTTCCACGCCTTCGATCAGGGTGAGACACTGCGTTTCGACTGGTCGACGTCGCTGGAGATTGGCAACGTCGGCTTCAACCTGTTCGCCAAGGTCGGCGGCGACCTGCGCCCGATCAACGACACGCTGATCGCCTCGCAGGCGGTCGACTCGACCGAGCGGCTGGATTATACCTACACGGCCACCGGTGTTGAGGGCAGCACCTTCTACATCCAGGACGTCGACGTGCTGGGCCAGCCACAGATGCATGGACCGTTCGCGCTGGGCCAGGCCAGCGGCCAGCGTATCGCCCCCGACCCCATCGACTGGGCCAGCATCCAGGCCGAAAACGACAGCCTGGCCGCGCAGCGGCTGGCTGCCGAACGCGCCGCCGCTGAGGCTCAGGTCGCGCAGGCGCAGCTAAGCGACGGGCACGGGTTTGCCCGCGTGCGCCGCTCAGTTGCAACGGCGCTGGAATGGGTCGGTGGCCTGTTCAACGGGAAGCAGGCGGCTGCCGACAGCGGCTACCCGGTCTTCAACCTGACGCTCGACCATACCGGCCTGTATCGCGTCACCTACGAGCAGCTTGCCGCCGCCGGGCTTGACCTGGACGGCGTGGCCGCCGCGGACATCGCGCTGACGTCTCAGGGCGCAAGCGTGCCCGTCCGCGTGGTGGGCGATCCGTTCGGGCCGGGCAGCTTCATCGAGTTCTACGGCGAGGCACTCGACACACTCTACACGCACACCAACGTGTACGCGCTGCACGTGGACCACAGCCTGGTGAGCCAGGTGGCGGTCGACAACACGCCGGTCGATGCAGGCGCGCCGGTTGCCAGCTACTACATGGCGCAGGCCACCTACGGCTCGGACAAGGCGTACTCCTTCAGCTCGCCAAACGGCGACCCGTGGTATGACACGTCGATGCTGGCGCGCACGTCATCCAAGTCGTGGAACTACACCATCGCCGTTGATAACTACGCGGCCAGCGCAGCCCCCGCTACGTTGGACGTGCAGATGTGGGGCAGCACCGACTGGCCGCAGTCACCCGACCACCGCGTCGTGGTCGGCTTCAATGGCACGAACATCGCCGATCTGACCGTCAACGGTATCGTCAACATCCCGGTGACGGCCAATCTACCGGATGGCACGCTGCAATCGGGCAACAACACGCTCAAGGTGACGCTGCCCGGCGATACTGGCGTGGCATACGACCTGGTAATGTTCGACAAGGCGACGGTGACCTATCCGCGCGGCTTTGTCGCCAAGAACGGCGCGCTGACCTTTGACGGGTCGGCGCAGGCTTTCCGAGTGACGAACCTGCCCTCGCCTAACGTGACCGTGTACCGCATCGACTCCGACGGCAGCCAGACGCTGCTGGCGGCCAGTGTCGATGGCAGCGGCGGCTCGTACAGCGCCACCTTCGCCGGCACGTCACATAACGCAACCTACATCGTGACGGCGGACAGCGCTGTGCGCACGCCCGACGTCGTACCCGGCAGCCAGCCGGTCGACCTGCTTGGCGGCAAGACCGACTTCCTGATCATCGCGCATCCCAACTTCATCGACGGCATCCAGACGCTGGCGCAGGTACGCGCGGCGCAGGGCCTCAAGGTGCGGGTGGTCAGCGTCGACGACGTGTACGCGCAGTACAGCGGCGGTGTGTTCGACCCGCAGGCCATCCGCGACTACATCAAGGACGCGGTGAAGCAGGACGGTGTCAAATACGTGCTGCTGGTCGGCGGTGACACGTACGACTATCTGCACAACACCAGTGCCAGCGCGATCAGCTTTATCCCGACTCTGTACGCGCCCACCGACGACCTAGGCATCGTGCAGTATGCGCCGGTCGACCCGCTGTACGCGGACGTGAACGGCGACAACGTACCGGACGTGGCGCTGGGGCGCTTCCCGGTGCGCACGAACGCCGAGCTTGACAGCATGATCGCCAAGACGCTGGCCTATGAAACCAACGACTACGGGCAGACGGCGGTCTTCGCCGCCGATATCTACGACGGCTCTGGCGACCAGCCGCTCAACTTCAGCGCTGACAGCGATGCGCTGATCTCGCAGCTTGGCGATGGTTGGTCGGTACAGCGCGCCTACCTGGACAACAGCAGCGTTGCAGCGGCGCAGGCCACCCTCGTTGATGCGATCAACAACGGCGTGGCGCTGACCAGCTTCATCGGCCACTCGTCGTATGACCGCTGGACCTTCAGCGGGCTGTTCAGCATGAACCAGGCGACCGCGCTCACCAATGCGGGGAGCCCGACCATCATCAGCCAGTGGGGCTGCTGGAATACCTACTTCGTCTCACCGACGGCCAACACGCTGGGCCACGCCTTCCTGCTCTCCGGCGACCGGGGCGCAGCAGCGGTGATGGGCTCATCGACGCTGACCGAGGACGCATCGGAGACGGCCCTCGGCCACATCCTGAACCCGTACCTCGTCCAGCCGGGCATGCGCATCGGCGACGCCATTACGCAGGCCAAGGCCGACCTGGCGGTAACCGACCCGTCGCTGCGCGATGTCTATCTTGGATGGACGCTGCTTGGCGACCCAACGCTGACCGTCGTGCGCGACCCGCACGCCAGCATGGCCCCGGTGGTCGATGCCGGCGCGAACGTCAGCACCAACATGGGCGACGAAGTGGGCTTCTCCGGTACCGTGCTTGACCTCGACCCTGGCGACAGCACCAGCGCCGCCTGGGACTTCGGCGACGGCACGACCGGCGGCGACACACTGACCCCAACCCACGTCTACACCTGGCCGGGCGTCTACACCGTCACGTTGACGGCAACTGACAGCACCGACAAGACCGGCAGCGACACGCTGACTGTCACCGTGGGCGCGAACGGGGCCACCGTTGCGACCATCCAGCCTAACCCCGGCCTGTCTGCCGGCGAGGTCATGGTCTATCAGAATGGCTGGGAGACGCTCGACGGCAGCGTGGACGGCGCGGGCCGCCTCGCGGTGCAGCTCGACGCACTCCCGGATGACACGCCGCTGACGGCCCTCTACACCGTCACGCCTGCCCAGGACCTGGCGCTGTGCGGCCCGGCGGGACAGTGCGCCATCACACTGAACGGCGCGCCGGTCGACACGACCCGCACCACGGCGGACGATGGCAGCATCGTCTACACGGCGGATAACACGCTGGCGGCAGGCACCGCCACGCTGATCGGGCTGGGGCTTGACCCCACCGCAGGCGGCGCAGGCGTCGATACGGCGCTCGAACTCCAACACCAACGTGCAGGTCTCGGCGCAGGGCGACATCGCGCAGGTGCTGTCCATGCCCGACGGCGACGCGCAGCCGACCGGGATCGTCACCGCGGGTGATACCGGCGGCGACGCGACAGCCAGCTTCACGCTCGACAGCACGACGCAGGATGCGCTGTGCGTGGCCGCCAACGGCTGCTCGATCTTCGCTGGCGACGCCGAGACGCCGCTGGCGACCACCTACACGGCGCAGGACGATGGCAGCGCGCAGTACAGCGCAGCCCTGACCTTCGAGCCGTACGAGACGAAAGTGCTCACGCTGCGGCCCTACAGCGACACAACTCCGCCGGTCGTCAACTCGTTCGACGTGACGCCGCTCACCGTCATGGGTGGGCAGGACGTGACCATCAGCGCCAGCCTGCACGATGACGGCGCGCTGGCCAGCGTCATCGCAACAGTCGACTTCGACGGCACGCAGACACCCATCACGCTGACGCCGGTCGACGGGCAGCCGGGCAGCTTCCAGGCGACCTGGACCGCGCCCGATGGCGGCAACGGTGCCTTCAGCATGACGCTCGAAGCGCAGGACGCGACCGGCAATACTGCGACCAGCGATCCGATCAGCGGCGTGGTCGACAGCGAACCGCCGGCGCTCACCGGGCTGGTGGTCGACGCTGCGAACTTCGACGGCGATGTGCCGCTCACCGCGCCGGGCGACTGCCTGACCTATCACGTGACCGCCGAGGACACGCTCAGCGGCGTGGCAGCGGTCACTCTGACCATCACCGGGCCGGATGGGTCGACCAGCGACGTGGCGCTGACCTACGACGAAACCGCCGCAGAGTATAGCGGCCAGGTCTGCACCACCGCCGAAAGCCCGACCGGCGACTACACCGCAGCCGTCCAGATCGCCGACGCGGCGGGCAATACCGCCAGCGCCGACGGCGGGACGTTCAAGCTGCTGACGCCACTGAGCGTCACGCTGGGGCCGGACCAGTCGGCGGGCGTGGGCGAAGACGTGGCATTCAGCGCGACCATCGACAACGCCGACCCGAACGAGACGTACACCATCAACTGGGACTTCGGTGACGGCGGCACAGCGGACGGCTCGCTCGACGCGACGCACGCCTACGCCGATGCCGGCAGCTACACGGTGACCGTCAGCGTGACGGACTCGCATGGCGGCAGCGGATCGGCCACGCAGACCGTAACCGTAGCCGACGCGCCCGCCGATCAGCCTTGAGCGTCACGCTGGGGCCGGACCAGTCGGCGGGCGTGGGCGATGACGTGGCGTTCAGCGCGGCCATCGACAACGCCGACCCGAACGAGACGTACACCATCAACTGGGACTTCGGTGACGGCGGCACAGCGGACGGCTCGCTCGACGCGACGCACGCCTACGCCGATGTCGGCAGCTACACGGTGACCGTCAGCGTGACGGACTCGCATGGCGGCACCGGCTCGGCCACACAGACCGTAACCGTAGCCGACGCGCCCGCCGAACCGCAGACAGTCACCATCACCGTGAAGGGTGGCAAGGTCACGCTGAACCAGCGGAACGGCCAGACGACCGTCCAGATTGGCAACAGGAGCTTTGACGGCTCGCAGATCGACATAAGCACCGTGCGCTTCGGCGTGGCCGGCACGGAGGCCAGCGGAACGCAGTCCGGCAAGATCAAGAAGGGCACCCTGACGCTGGTCTTCTCGACCGCCGACCTGGGCATCACGCCTGAAGTGGTCAGCGGCGGCAGGGTGACGCTGGTGATGATCGGCAACCTGAAGGACGGCACGCCGTTCGTGGGTACCACCGAGGTCAAGGTCATGGGCCTCAGGTAGCGCCGGGCTCATCTCCCCGGCAGGAATCGCACCGGCCACGCCTTGAGAGGGGCGTGGCCGGTTTCTTATTGGCAGATCCGCCGGGGTAGGGCGCTACGGAGTCACGATCAGCGTTGGGTCGCCCAGGATCGTCCACTGCTGGAAGATGTCTGTCCAGTACGGCGCAGTGCGGGCCAGGTCGGCCTTGGCGGCCTGTACCGCCTGCCCGATGCTCGTGCCGGGCTGCCCCAGGTGATCCATCAGCAGGTTGCCGAACTGCTGCTCAGCGTTGGCAATGCCCAGCGTCGGCGTGCCCATCAGCGCCGCAGCGCCGTGGTCGCCCGAGAGCAGGAAGGCGTAAGCCAGCGTGTTGTCGTCGGGCTGCACGAAGTACGTCCCCCAGCAGTTGAAGTCGGCGACTACCGTCGGACGCCCGGCGTTGGTCAGGGCCAGCGCGTCGCCCGCGTTGAACAGCCCACTGTATGACCACCGATCCACCGCGCCGTGCCCCATATAGCTGGTCAGCGCGACCCCGCCGTTGATGGCGTCGATCAGCGCAGCGTGCGCGGTCGCCACATCGGTGTCGTCGAGGTAATCGCGCTGGACGGTCCAGTCACTGCCCAGGTAGGTGATGAAGCCGTCGCTGAAGTTATTCCACCACAGCCACTCGCCGGACTGGACCTTGTCGGCGGCGAAGATGGCCGTGTTGGCGTAATCCTTGCTGCCGTAGGCCAGTGTCTTGCCGACCAGCGTATTCAGCTCGGCCTGCGTGCGCACCGGGAAGCGGCCCAGCGCCACGTCGGGCATGTTGTCGCCGTTCACGTCTGCGTACAGCGGGTCGGAGGGCGCGTAGCGGATTTCGACGAAGCTGGTCGGCGCGTACAGCGTCGGGATGTAGCTGACCGCATTCGGGTACTGATAGCGGTGGTAGTCGATGGTGTCGCCACCGACCAGCAGCACAGCCTTGACGCCCATGTTATTGACCGCGTAGGTGATGTAATCATGGATGGCCTGCGGGTCGAACACGCCGCCACTGAACTGCGCATACACGTCGGCTGCGTCGACCACCCGCACGCTCATGCCCTGCGCCTGGCGGGCCTGCACCAGCGGCTGGATGCCGTCGATGAAGTCCGCATGCGAGATGATGAGGAAGTCGGTGGTGCCGCTGGTGATGTCTGCCGCCGGGCGGGCCGCTGCGATAGCGGGCGTGTTCAGCGAGCCGGCGGCGCTGACGACGTACCGGTCATTGGCTGCCGTGCCGGGGAAGGTGACGCTGTAGCTCGCACCGTCTGGCTCGACCAGCGCGCCGGCCAGCCGCGTCATGCCGGACCCGTCCAGCCGGTAGACCAGCACATCAGGCGAAGGCAGGTTGGTCACGCGGAAGGCCTCGCCGGAGGCGGTGAAGGACAGCCCGCCACCGCGCGCCACGAACGCACGCGGGTAGGTGATGGCAATGCTCTCAAGGTTCACAATCTCGTAGTCGACGCCGCTGTCGCCGGGCAGCGTCAGCGCCACCGCGTTGTCGCCGTCGTGCAGCGCATCTGCCGTCAGTGAGACGTCGACCGGCTGGCTGCCGAGGCCGTTGAACATCTGGTCGGCAACGGTTGCGCTGTTCAGCGCGATCACCACGTGGTGGTCAGGCGTGGCGGGCCAGTCCGTGCCGCCGTACATCTGCACCGCCAGCGAGGCGGGCGCTGCGCCCGCGACGAGGTTGTCGACGCTCAGGTTGAAGATCCAGTTCTTCGAAGTCTTGTAGACCAGCATCTGCTGCGCGTACCAGGGGTCGGCCAGCGGCGAGGAGAACGTGTAGCCGTGGTTCTCGTCGTAGGTGGCGGTCTCTTCGTAGCTGGCCGTCAGGGCTGCGCCGGGCTGCGCGCTGGTTAAGTTGACCGAAGCGTGGCTGGCCAGCCCACCGTTCACCTGAAGCTCATAGACGTTTGCGTCGGTGTACAGGCTGTGCGCGGCCTGGCCGTAGAAGACGATGCTTGAGCCCAGCCCGAACACATCGCCGCCGATCATGTCGACGGGGATGCTGGCACCGCGCGCCGTTAGTGCGATGCTGCTGGCCGGCACGCCGGCCAGATCGAGGCCCGCTGCCTGCAGGTCTTCATATGTGACTTGGTACAGCCCGTCGGCGCTAACCCGCAGGTCGTACGTCGGATAGCTGATGTTAGGGTCGGCAGGCGGAACATCGGGCAGTGGCGTATCGGTGACCACATCGACGGCGACAGTGACGAGCGCGACATTGGAGACCGCGCCGCTGTCGTCCTGAACCGTGTAGGAGAACGTGTCGTCGCCGGGCGTGCCCGCATCGGGTGTGTACGCGACAAGCCCACTGTCCAGGTCGACCGCCGCCGTGCCAAGTGCCGGCGTGCCGACGATGGTGACCGTCGCCGGGTCAAGCTGGCCGCTGGCGGCGATGTCGTTGGCGAGCACGTTGATGTCCACCGAGGCATTCTCGTCGACCGAGGCGCTGTCGTCCACGGCGGTTGGTGCGGAGCTGTCGGCGGGCGGTGCCAGGGGCGTGCCGACCGTAATGGTCACCGTGGCGACGTTCGATACAGCGCCCTGCTTATCGGTGATGGTGTAGGTGAAGCTGTCTATGCCGGAGAAACCGCGACTGGGCGTGTAAGTCGCGACAGCCTTCTTGTTCACCGAAACCCTACCGTTGGCCGGCGGCGTGATGATGCTGACCGACTTCAGGTTGAGGCTATCGCCGGAGTCAGTTTCCTGGTCGTTGTCGGCCACGCTGATCCTGACAGATGTCCGGACGTCCGTGACGGCGCTGTCGTCATTGGCAATGGGCGGCGTCACGGGCGGAGCTGGCTCGACGGTGATGGTGACGGTCGCAATATTGGAGGTCGCGTCGTGCTTGTCGTTGACGATATAGGTGAAGCTGTCCTCGCCCGTGAAGTCGGGGTTGGGCGTGTAGGTCACGATACCTTTTGTCATGTTCAGCGAGATGCTGCCATCTGCCGGGTCGCTCACGATGATGACCGTCTTGACGTTGACCGTGTCCCCATGGTCGGGGTCCTGGTCGTTGGCCGTCACGTCGATGCTGACCGCCGTCCCGGCGGTTGTCGCAGCGCTGTCGTCGGCGGCGACGGGCGGCGTGTTAGGTCCACTCGTGCGGCTGGCGCCGTGCGCACCATCAGACGCGTAAGCCAGCGGCGGCAGCGCCAGTGCAATTACTACCAGGAGCATAGTAACTATGAGCTTTGCGCTGGGAAGATAGTTGTGCTGGCGATGTGCTTTCATGGTCATTTGTGTCCCCGCAGTTCTCTGTCTGATGTGCTGTGTGCTATGGGTTCTCGGACCCAATCCGCCTTCGGCATGCTTCTCGTGTTATGTTCTAAGCGTAAACGAAACAGCCGCCAGATACGCCCGGCGGCTGCTGGATATTGGATTCAGGCAGAGTGTTGATTGTGAACTCGCACTTGTGGCCGATGGCTCGCTCAGCCAGGTGGGGGAGGTCGGGTTCGGTCAGCAGGCCAGCCCCCGACGAAAGAGGTTGGCCGAAAGGACTGTTGGCCCACTACTTAAGCCCAACTTAAGGATAACTTAAGCGTCATTTAAGTCTGGCGGCGGCGAATTCTGCTAAACTGTCGGTACTTCTGAAAGCAGAGGGGAGCATCATGTCAAGGAATCGATATAACCAGAAATCCAACGTCGGCCTGGCTTTCAAGCGGCTGTTTGTATCCGGCTTTGTGGTCTTCTCATTTGTGGCCTACGCCATTCATGAGCGGCTGACGGGCCAGACCGCGGCAGCCAGCACACCCCTGCGCGCCAAGGTGCCGTCGGCAGAGACGGCGGCCACGGCCCGGGCGAACCAGACCAGCACGGCCAATAACAACGGCTTCGCCGACGCTGGCAGCGCCGCGAACAATGGCGGCGGGGCCAACCAAGCCTCCGCCCCTGCCAGCGCGCCGACTGCCGCGCCCACGGCTGCGCCAACCGCCGCACCGCAGGGCCAGTATAAGGATGGCACCTACACCGGGCCGGTGGTCAACGTCTTCTACGGGCTAGTGCAGATACAGGCGACGGTCCAGAACGGCCAGGTCTCGGATGTGCAGTTCCTGCAGTATCCCCGCGACCGCCGGACCTCGCAGTTCATCAACAGCCAGGCGATGCCGTGGCTCACGCAGGAAGCCATCCAGGCACAGACTTCCAACGTGAACATCATCTCAGGGGCCACGCTGACCAGCGAAGGGTTCATCATGTCGCTGCAGTCGGCTCTCAGCTCAGCAAAGAACAACTAGCCATGCAGCAGACACGTATCCTGATGGGGATGCCCGTCACCGTGGACGTCGTCGGCAAGTTCGTGACGGAGGAGCCGCTCGACCTGGTCTACTCCTACTTCGAATACGTCGACGAGAAGTTCAGCACGTACAAGGACGCCAGCGAGATCTCGCTGATCAACGTCAAGCAGCTCAGCCTGGAACAGGCCAGCGACGACATGCGGACCGTGTTTCAGTTGGCGGAGCGCACCCGGCACGAAACGTTCGGCTACTTTGACATCACCCGCAGCGATGGCACCTATGACCCGTCCGGGCTGGTGAAGGGCTGGGCGATCTACAACGCCGCGCTGCTGCTGCGGGAGCGCGGGTACCAGAACTTCTACGTCGACGCCGGGGGCGACATCCAGACCTGGGGGCTGACCGAGGATGACCAGCCGTGGCGCGTCGGGATCCGCAACCCCTTCAACATGGCGGAGATCGTCAAGGCGGTCGCCGTCGGCAGCCAGGGCGTGGCGACCTCCGGCACGTACGCGCGGGGCCAGCACATCTACCGCCCCAACCACGCCGACGAGCCCATCGAGGATATCGTCAGCCTGACCGTCATCGGCCCCAACATCTATGAAGCCGACCGCTTCGCGACGGCAGCCTTCGCCATGGGCCGCGCCGGGATCACGTTCATCGAGAGCCTGGAGGGCCTTGAGGGATACCAGATCGACAGCAGCGGCATCGCTACTTATACCAGCGGCTTTGAGGAATACGTTTGCCATGATTAAGCTTATCGACCGTTTTTTGAACCGGATCACGATGTACAGGCTGGTCCTGTACACGCTGATCGTCCTGCTGGGGGCCGCGCTGGTCTTCAGCTTCGCGGGCATCCTGCCCTACGACCCGTTCGCGCTGCTGCTCACGGTTGCCATACTGGTGGCTGTAAGCTGGCTGACCAACACCATCTTCGCAAAGGTGTTCCGCGTGCCGACTAACGTCGAGTCGGCGTACATCACGGCGCTGATCCTGGCGCTGATCATCGACCCGCTGTCGGGCCCTGGCGACTTCTGGTTCATCGTGTGGGCCGCTGTGCTGGCGATGGCCTCCAAGTACATCGTGGCGATCAAGGGCAAGCACCTGTTCAACCCGGCGGCTTTTGCCGTCGCGCTGACCGCGCTGGCTGTTGGCCGCACTGCGAGTTGGTGGGTCGGTAGCGCGCCGATGCTGCCGTTTGTGCTGCTGGGCGGCCTGCTGATCGTGCGCAAGTTACGCCGCGTCGACCTGGTGATGAGCTTCCTGCTCACGTCGCTGGCAGCCGTTGTGATCTTCACCGTGCTGGGCGGGGGCGGACTGGGCTTGGCGATGCAGAACATCCTGCTCTACTCGCCGCTGTTCTTCTTCGCCGCGATCATCCTCACCGAGCCGCTGACCACGCCGCCGACCACCAGGCTGCAGGTGGCGTATGGCGCGCTGGTAGGGATCCTGTTCATCCCGCAGTTCCACCTGGGGTCGTTGTACCTGACACCCGAACTGGCGATCCTGTTCGGCAACGTGTTCTCGTACCTGGTCAGCCCCAAGGCAAAGCTGGTCCTCAGCCTGAAGGATCGCGTGCAGGTGGCCCCCGGCATCTACGACTTCCTCTTCGTGCCGAACCAGATACTGGCCTTTGAGCCGGGGCAGTACATGGAGTGGACGCTGGGCCACCAGGACCCCGACAACCGGGGCAACCGGCGCTACTTCACGCTGGCGTCCTCTCCGACCGAGCGCCTGCTGCGGGTGGGCGTCAAGTTCTACCAGAACTCCAGCTCGTTCAAGCAGTCGCTGTTGAAGATGCACCGGGGCAGTGAGATCGTCGCCTCGCAGTTGGCCGGCGACTTCGTGCTCCCGCGCGACCCGCGCCAGCCGTGCGTGTTCATCGCGGGCGGCATCGGCATCACGCCCTTCAGGAGCATGATCACATTCCTGCTGGATACCCGCCAGCCGCGCCCGATCACGCTGTTCTACGCCAACAAGACCGTCGACGAGATTGCCTACAAGGACGTGTTCGACCGGGCCTGGCAGGAGCTGGGCATCAGGACGTTCTACACACTGACCAACCGGCGCAGCGTCCCGCCCGACTGGAACGGGATGGTGGGACGCATCACGCCAGAAGTGATCGTCAGCCAGGTGCCTGACTACAAGAACTGTATCTTCTACATCTCGGGGCCGAACGCGCTGGTCGATTCGTTCAGGCGGACGCTGCGCGCGATGGGTATCCGCAGCAGCCACATCAAAGCAGACTTCTTCCCCGGCCTGTCGTGAGGGGTGGCCAGGCGTGGGGCGCTCCACTGAGCGCCCCACGCGTCTATTCGCCCTGGTGCCCCGCAGACCACAGCCCCATCACCTGCCGCAGAATACCTATCTCGCCGACGTGGTAGGCGGTGTGATCCGTCGTCAACAGGATTTCACGCAGGATGGTGTGCCCCGGCGCGCCGTGCGGAATCTGGGCTGTCAGGTCGGTCCCCGCGTCCTGCACGATGTCGACCAGCGCCTGCCGGTCCGACAGGAACGAGTCAATCGTGCGCTGCCAGCCGGCGGCGTCGCTCGTCGCATCGGGGTCAGGCCAGTAGTCGTGCGGCCAGTCCGGGGCGGTGTAATCGGGATTGCGAATGTAGTCGAGGATATCGGCCTGTGACAGGCGGATGTGCTCGATCAGGTGCCAGAAGGTGTATGGCACGTTGGTCGCCCGGCTGTTGATATGCTCGATGGGAAAATCCGCTACGGCGTCTTCAAACAGCATGTGCGCCTGCTGCCGCTGCAGCAGGTTGGTGAGCTGCCGGCGCAGTGTTTCGTTCTGATCCATGATAGCTCTCTCCGATCCAGTGAATGGCAACATCCTCAGCGCGAGCACAGCGTCGTCTGGCCTTTCGCGCCGTGCGCGATCAATGCGTGGGCGACGCGCAGGTGCTGCCCCATGCCTTGAGGGCAAGATGTGTCCTCAGAGTGTATCTCGCGGCTGGCTTCGATGGCCCGCAAATGAAATGAAACCCCCGCCTGTGCGGCGGGGGATCCAGGGTAGCAGGCGCGCGGGGCAGGCCCGCGACGGCGCAGAGCCAGAGCCTTATCGGCCTCTCCACACCATCTTGCAGCGACGAGCATGGGCGCGGCGCATCCCCCCTGTACGCCGCCCCTTGCAGGCCGTCACGCAGCGCGCTACTTCACCTATTCAGCGACATGACATACGCAATCACGTCCGCGATCTGCTGGTCGCTGAGCAGCTTGCCGTCGCCAAAGGCCGGCATGACGATCATCGGCCCGTCGCCCTCCGGCGTCGAGCCGTGCTCGACAAACAGGTCGACATTGGCCGCGAAGATCTTCGGATCGGCGTTGACCAGCGTCGAGTCGATGGGATTGAGCGGCGGCACGCTGCCGTCACCGGACCCGGGGTTCGGCACTCCCTGAACGCCCTCCGGACCGTGGCAGGCCGCACAGTACAGGCCAAACACGATCTGCCCCTGCGCCGGGTCACCGGTCAGCGAGGCAGCCGCGCCCGGCCCACCCGCGTTCGATGGCTGGGCTGGCTCCGGCGTCGGGCCGCCCGCAGGGGCCGGCGCCTCGGTTGGTTCCGGTGGCAGCGGGGTCGCCGTCGGCAGTTTCTCGACGTCCTGGAGCGTGCGCAGGTAGGCGATCACCCCGGTAATCTGGTCCGCCGTGAGCGCGCCACCGTTGGCTTGCAGCCAGGCGGGCATCTCGGTCCCGCTGCGCCCGTTGGCGATGGTGTCGTAGATTTCCTGATCGGTGCCGGTCTGGATGAACTTATTGTTGCGCAGCGCCGGCGCATCGGTACCCTCGCCGAGCGCACCGTGACACATCGTACAGTTCTTCTCGAAGATGGCCGCGCCCAGCGCGGCGGCGTCCTGCCCGGCGGCGGGCATCACGCCCGCACTGACCGCTGGCACAATCTCGGCGACCAGCGTCGGCGTCGCTGCCGGGGCCAGCGTGGGGATCGGCGTGGGGCCGGGCGGGAGCGTGGTGCTCGCGCAGGCTGCCAGCGTCAGCGCGGCCACCAGGGTGGCGACCATCATGATCCGGTTTCGTATTGGCATGACCCACCTCATTCGCGTTTACTTCTCAAGGCTGCGGACGTAGTTGATCACGTCCCAGCGTTCGTTGACGCTCAGATTCTCGGCGAGGCTGGGCATCAGCCCCCGCCCATCGGTGATCACCTGGAAGATGTCATTGTCGGACATGGCCTTGACTGTGTCACCGGTCAGGTCAGCCGGCGGCGGTGAGAAGAACGCCGACAGCGATCCGTTGCCCTGGGCCGTGCGGCCATGGCACAGCGCGCAGTCTATACTGAACAGCACCGCGCCACGCTGGATGGAGTCCTCAGTCGCCGGGAGCGGCTCGCTGGCCGGCTGCCCGGCGATCGTTGCCGGGCCCTGCACCGGCACGGCGTCTACGGGCGCGGCGAGGCGCGGCCCCTGCTCGGCGGCGGTCGAGAACTGCTCGTCCATCTGGTTGGGCAGCTTAATGGCGATGATCCCATACGTGAACAGCAGCACAGCAAGCGCCGGGATGAGCAGCCCCGCGATGATGATCCCCCAGCGGATGACCGGGCCGCTCACGCGGGACGGGGCCTCTTCAATGCGCTGGATGTGGTGCGATCCGTGGTCGGTGAGGGTGCTCTCCACCGCGTCAAGCTGCGTCTCGTCGACCTGTACCAGCAGGCCGATATGCCCTTCGGTGATGTGCTCGTCGTAGGCGGATCGTCCGAAGAACGGGAAGCGGCTCTCGGCCAGCAGGCCGGCAAACGTGGCGACGATAGTGCCCATCATCGTCAGCTCGAATACGATGATCAGCGACGGCGGAATGGGGATGTATGGCTGCCCGTTGACCACCAGCGGGTATAGCAGCGGCGTGCCCACCGTCAGGAACAGTCCGGTCAGCAGGCCGCCCAACGCGCCGATCAGCGCGACGGGGACCAGCCGCTCGTACCTCACGGTGCGTCCCAGCATCGACGTGGTATACGGGATGCCGGAGATCACGCTGAGCTTGTCTTCCGGCACGCCAAGCTGCGTCTCCAGCGCGTCGATGGCGTCGGCGGTCGGCGTGGCCTCGTGGAATAAGCCGAGTATCAGGCGGTCAGACATGGTTGCCTCCTATTCCTCCGGCTCAGAGCGCGTCGGGACCAACTGCTTGCCGACACGCCGCAGGGTCTGCAGAAGCTGACCTTCCTGCACTTCCCACACCGGGATGATCGGCACGATGCGCGTCAGCAGCAGGTACAGGAAGGCCACCAGGCAGAACGCTCCGGCGGTGATAACCGCCTCCGGCCAGTGCACGATGTAGTGACCCCAGTCGAACGGCATGTAGTTGGTGCCCAGCGTCACCGCCACGATCAGGAAGCGCTCGATGTACATGCCGACCTGCACGAAAACGCATACGACCAGCAGCACCGGCAGGTTGACACGCAGCTTCTTCGACCACAGCGTTGCCCACGGAATCAGGATGTTGGAGATCAGCATCAGGAACCACAGCGGCGCAGCCGACCCCTGGGCGAACATGTGCAGTATGGTATCTTCTACAGGCTGGCTGCCATACCACGACGTGATGTACTCGGCGAAATAGAAGTAGGTCCACGTCATCGACAACACCAGCAGGAACTTGGCCATCCCGTCGAAGTGCTCCGGGCGCAGGAAGTACTCCAGGTGCATTGCCTTGCGGATGATGATCAGCACGATGATCACCGCTGCCACGCCGGAGAACAGCGCGCCGATGACGAAGTACGGGCCGAAGATCGAGCTGTGCCAGCCGGGCTGGAGCGCCATCGCAAAGTCCCACGACACGATGGTGTGCACCGAGAACATCACCGGGATGATGACAAAGCTGAAAACGTCGAGCGCGGTCTTCTGGTGCGCCCATTCGCGCTCCGTACCACGCCAACCCAGCGCCATCGCCGTGTACAGCTTGTGCCGCCAGCCCTCGGTGTGATCGCGAGCCATTGCCAGGTCGGGCAGCGCGCCGGTATAGAAGAACACGACGCTGCCCGTCAGGTAGGTGAAGATGGCCATCATGTCCCAGATCAGCGGCGAGTGGAAGCTGGGCCAGATCTGGCGCTGGTTGAAGAACGGGATCAGCCAGTAGAACTTCCACGTACGGCCCAGGTGCACCAGCGGGAACAGCGCCGCGGTCGATAGCGCGAACAGCGTCACCGCTTCCGCCGCGCGGCTAATGGGCCGCCGCCACTCGAACTTCAGCACGCGCAGCGCCGCCGAGATGAACGTGCCGGCGTGCCCGATCCCGATGAAGTAGACGAAGTTGGTGATGTACAGCGCCCATTCGACCGGGCGGTTCAAGCCGGTGACGCCGATCCCATTGAACATCTGGTAGGTCCAGGTGGCCAGAAAAGCCAGCACGCCGCCGCCCAGCACGAAGAACAGCAGCCAGAACACCGGGCCGGACTTTTTCATCGGCGCGAGCACTTCTTGGTTGATATCCCACGGCGGCATCGGGTCGAGCATTAGGTGCCGCTTGCGCTGATCCTCGATTTGTTCCGCCAGCGCCTCGTCTTCTGGTACGGGCTGCCGCCACAGGGGAATGTCGCTGCTAGTCTCCGACATTGGACGCACTGCCTTTCAGATAGTAGACCGATGGCTCGGTGCCCAGCTCCTCAAGCAATCTGAACTGCCTGGGGCTTTGCCCAACCATCTTGGAGACCTTACTGTTAGGGTCGTACGTGTCGCCGAAGTTCAGCGCGCTGGTCGGACAGGCCTGCACGCACGCCGGCACGACCTCGCCGTCTTGCAGGGTATAGTTCCCGACCAGCGCCTCTTCTTCCTTGCGCCGGATGCGCTGCACACAGAACGTGCACTTCTCCATCACGCCCGCGCTGCGCACCGTCACGTCAGGATTGAGCTGCTCGGTCAGCGCCCCGTCAAACTCCGGATCGAAGAAATTGAAGAAGCGAACCTTGTACGGGCAGTTGTTGGCGCAGTAGCGGGTGCCCACGCAGCGCTGGTAGGCCTGGATGTTGAGGTGCTCGCGCTCGCTGTGGTAGGTGGCATACACCGGGCACACCGATTCGCAGGGCGCGTTGCCGCACTGCTGGCACATCACCGGCGTGAAACGCGCCTTGACGTTGGGGTATTCGCCCTCCCAGTAGCGTTCGATGCGGATCCAGTGCTGGCCACGCCCGCGCGTGACCTCCTCCTCACTGACGATCGGGACGTTGTTCTCGGCGTGGCAGGCCACCACGCACGCGCTGCACCCCGTGCACTTGTCCAGGTCGATGACCATCGTCCATTTGTGTTCCGGTAACTGCGCTTGCTGCTGAATCTCGTTGATCGGAATGACGTTTTCCACGATGTCGCTGCTCCTCTCGCCGGCGATAGCGCGCTTCAGCCGTTGCGATGCTGCCACTGATAGCCTTCGTTGACGCCCGCTGTGTTCTCGAACACAGCAAGCTGGACTTTCCTGCCGGTCTTCTCGACCTTCACCCGCACGCCCGTCCAACCGCCGCTGTCTGAATGGAACGGCTGTAAGTTGACCAGGTTCAGCGGGTTCGCGCCGCGCTGCACCGCGTAGCGCCCGTAGTCGGTGTGACCCTGCCCCAGCGGCAGCGCGACCGTGTCGGGCCGGATGGCCGGGAACACGTACACCGGCGCTTCGACCTCACCGTGCGGCGAGGTGATGCGCACCACGTCGCCGGCAATCACGCCGAGGATCGCCGCCGTCTGCGGGTTCAGCTCGACCCAGGTCTGCCACGAGATGGTCGTCATTGGGTCAGGCGAGCCTTGCAGCCAGGTCTGGTTGGCCCCACGCCCGTCGCTTAGCAGGTCGGAGAGATACAGGTGCAGATAATAGGGATACTCACCCGGATCGCCCTCGAACTGCGGCAATGGCATCTCGACCGCCGCCGGGGCTGCCGGCTGCGGGGCTGTCCCCTCGCCGGGCGAGGCCGGCCACCAGCCGCCATGCTGCCGGAAGCGCGACCACAGCACTTCCGCGCCCGATCCGCCTGCCGCGCCGGGCGGCAGCTTGGTGATCGTCTCTTTGAGGAAAGCCACCTCGTCGTTCCAGGGCAGCGCCGTCGCTACCGCCGGGATGCCGCGCGCGACGGTCAGCAGCACGTCGCCGGTTGAGCGCGCGTCGAACTGCGCCTTGACGACCGGCTGCTGGCTGCTGACGATGGCTTCGCCAAACCCCGGCGCAACGACCTCGTAGCCCCACGATTTAAGGTAGGTGCGGTCGGGCAGGATCAGGTCGGCCTGCTGCGCCGTCTCGTCGACCACCGGGCTGAAGGACACTACAAGCGGCACGCTCTTGATGGCCTCGTCGAGCCCGGCGCTGGCCGGCAGGTCGAAGATGGGGTTCGCGCCGTGCACCAGCAGCGTCTTGATCTCGCCGCCCTTCATCTTAGTGATCAGCGCCTTCACGTCCTCCAGCGAGGACGTGTCGCGCCGGACCAGCGCCGGGAGCGGCGGCAGCGGCGACAGCCGCAGCCCATCAATGCCCGCGATCACGTTCAGCGCCTGCATGGCGTTCAGCGGCTCGCTGGGCAGGTCACCGCCGCCGGCGGTGCTGCCAGGGATGGCGACCGGTTTACCGGCAGTGGCGAAGACGCGGGCCAACTCCGTCAGGTCGCTGACCGGCACGTCGATAGTCTGCGCAATCGTGTTCACGTCAACGCCGGCGGCGAGCGCTTGCGCGCGCTGCACCCGCTCGGCGGAGCCGAACGCGTTGTCGGCGATCAACTGGACGAGCGCCTGCGCGGCCAGCCCCTCAGTGCCGGGCACAATCGGCACCCACTGGTCGGCGGTGGCAGCGGTGATCGACATACGCGGCTCAAGCTGGATCAGGTAGCCGCGCTTGCCCAGCGGCTGCGTGCGGAAATCGCCCAGCTCGACGCCATAGCGTGTGGACGACAGCCACGTGCCCAGGAAGTTCGCGCCGAACGACAGGATCACGTCGGCCTGGCTCAACTCGTAGGCCGGCAGCGCGTCCTGAGCGAACAGGGCGGCGTCGGCGCTTTGCAGCGCGTGGTAGCCATGAAAAGCGGTGTATAGATCGTAGACGACCGGATCGGGCGCGCCGACTGCTTTGGTGAAGCGCCGGAACAGGTCGACCAGGTGGCCCGACGTCGTCGAGCCCAGCCACACGGCGAGGCTGCTACCGGCCCCGTTCACGCCGTCGTACAGCCGGTTGAGCGCCTCGTTCCATTCCAGCGGCGCAAACTGGCGGCTGCCGCGCACGTCCTGCCGGACGGCTCCCGGCAGCCGGTCGGGGTCATACAGCACCTGCAGGCCAGCCTGCCCGCGCGCGCACAGCTTGCCCTGGTTCAGCGGGTGCTCGGGATTGCCCTCAATCTTGACCGCGCGCCCATTCATAATGCGTACCACGATCCCGCAGCCCGCCGGGCACTGTCGGCAGGTGCTGGCGTACCATGTCGCCTGGCCGGTCACCTGTTCCTCCGGCGGCGTGACGTAGGGCTCAAGCGTCACCCAGCGGCGAGGCTGCTGGCAGCCTGCCAGGATGGTGCCGGCGGTGCCGGCGATGCCCAGCTTGATGAACCCGCGTCGTGAGATCCGTTTGGTCATGCTGGCCTCCTACTGGTGACAGACGATGCAGTCCATCAACTGCTGGTGGTTAGGCTGCTTCTCGTGACAGTCGAGGCACCATCCCATGTTCATGTCGACGACCTGCTGGGTGACTTCCATGTGGGCCACGTCGCCGTGGCATTGCTCACAGTTGAGGCCGCCGTTCACGACGTGCACTTCGTGGCTGAAGTAGACGTAGCGCGGCAGCGTGTAGACACGCACCCACGGGATCGGCTGCTGGTTCTGCCAGTACGCGGCCAGCTTTTGCACCTCAGTGTTGGTAGGCCTGATGACTCTGTGGCAGCCCATACACTTCTCAACGGTGGGCATACCGGCCATCGCCGAACGGGTGGCGTCGGCGTGACAGTAAAGGCACGGCACGCCTGAGCCAACCATTGCCTTGTGGCTGAACTCAATCGGCTGCACCGGCGCTGGCGGCTGCTTAGGGGTGAGCACAAAGATCGCACCCACCGAGACGATCAGCACCACGGCTACCCCGGCGATCCATCGCCAGATGCGAGGAATTCTTGCTAAGAGACGCATTTCGTCACCTTTCTGTCATCCGCACGCTTGCTCCGGGTGTGACGGTCCGACGTCGACAAACAAGGCGGCGGGCTCTGGCCGCGTTCGGCCCGGAAACCGCCAGCCTATGCGCTGCGTGCAAGGCTGTCCAGCGGGGCGTCGCGCGGCTCAAATAGCCGTGGCCGCCGGGCAGAATCTGCCTGACCTGCGCCAAGGTAATGGATTCCATTCTACATGAATAACAACTCAAGACAAGCGGCCCTGGGATAGTCGTCGCTCGGACAAGTCGACTCTCGCGATCCCGACATATGCAGCCCAGTTTAAGGGTTGAGACGCGCACCGGTCCTTAAGCTGAGCTAACGGCGAGCTTAGGAAAAGCCCGATCCTGCAAACAGTATCGCGGCTGCTGGCCTGACCTTATATCGATGGCTGCCGATTTTGAAATAGAGGCGATCTGCCGTCGCTTCTCACGTTACACGCAATCTGGCTGCTGTGCTGACAGATCGAACTCTCTCCACTTTATTGATGATAATCGGCTCGCGAGTCGAAATGCAACAGACTTTGCAAGATTAGTCTATCATAGCATAATTCTGGCCTGCGGCAGCTTTGCGGTGTGGGCAACTGTCATGATGATCCTCCAATGGGGCAATGATGCGACGTATTATTGTCATGGTCCTCGCGCAATGCGCTCCCGGCGTTCCCGGCCCGATTGACGTTCCAGCCGGTGTCTCTTACACTCGGATTGAGACCCTGAACCATCCAGGAGGAACATAATGCAGCGGCTTACCGTCGAAACACGTCAGGGCAGGCAGGTCGTCGATATCACCGGGCAGCTTGAACGGCTGATCGGGCAGAACGGCATGCAGCGCGGGCTGTGCAGCGCCACGATCCTGCATACCACCGCCGCGCTGACGACCGCCGACCTCGATCCCGGCACCGACCTCGACATGCTCGACGCCTTCAGCGGCATGCTGCCCGACATCCGCTACCGGCACCCGCACAACCCGGCCCACACGCCCGACCACATCCTGGCCTCGCTGCTGGGCCCGACCGTCACGCTGCCGGTCGAACTCGGGCCGGCTGGTGCTGGGCACGTGGCAGCGCGTCGTCCTGTTCGAGTTCAACGGGCCGCGCTCGCGCAGCATCGTGGTGACGTTTATCCCCGAGCCGTAGCGTCTCACCCCGCCGCGAATCTTCACGCTTGTGAGCGCGGGCTGCCAGCGTGTTGACAGCCCGCAAATTGATGTTATACAATACTAACGCGTGTTACTGTCGCGTGTTACTTGCCATTTGTTTCACAACCAGGAGCAGTTTTTGACAGCCAAGCGGGTGACAATGCGCCAGATCGCCGAGACGGCTGGTGTGTCACGCACAACTGTTTCCTTCGTTCTGAACAACGTGCCAGGCATCAACATCAGCGATGAAACTCGCCAGCGCATCCTCGAAACGGCACGCCAACTGAGTTACATCCCGGACTCCGCAGCGCGGAGCCTGGCCAGCGGTCGAGCGGGGGCGGTGGCGCTGGTGCTGCGCCAGAGCGCGCACCAGGTGATCAGCGATGCCTTTCTGGCTCCGGTCGTCCAGGGCGTCGCAGCAGCAGTTAAGGATTACGGCTGTCACGTGTTGATCGAGCCGCTTGATCCAGCCGACATCAACGGGTCGTATGGCGACCTCGTCCGCAGCAGGCGCGCCGATGGTATTCTGATGTCTGGGCCCCGGCTGGATGACAGCGAGCTTGCACGCATCGCCGCCGAGAATATCCCCGTGGTGATGATCGGCCAGCTTCCCGGCAGCAACATCCCCTTTGTCGATATCGACAACGTTCAGTGCGCGCGCACGGCCGTCGAGCACCTGCTGTCGCTGGGCCATCGACGTATCGCGTGCATCACCAACGCGGCGCTGGCCTACACCGCCAGCCGCGACCGCCTGGAAGGCTACCGGCAGGCCATCGAAGCCGCCGGCATCTCCTACACACAGTCGCTTGTCCGCTATGGCGATTTCACCGACGAAAGCGGCGAGCGGGCGATGGCCGATCTGCTTGAGCGCGCCAATCCCCGCCCTACGGCGGTCTTTGTGGCCAGCGACGTCGTCGCGCTGGGCGCGCTGAACGCCATACGCGCCGCCGGCCTGTGCATCCCTGACGACATCGCACTGGTCGGCTTCGACGATATCCCGCTGGCCCAGTACGTCGACCCGCCGCTGACGACCATTCGACAGCCCGCATACGCCATCGGCTGGGGAGCCGGCCAGATGCTGGCTCGCCTGATCGCCGATCGCGGTGACGTACAGGACACGGCTATTCTGCTGGACACCGAGCTTGTCGTACGCAAATCATGTGGCGCATGGCGTGATGACAGGCCGTGAACTTCACTCGTTCGAGCATAAAGAGGAGGAGGTGCTGAAGCGACCGATGAAAGAGAAGAGGAAGACGGGTGGTGTCACCCATAACGTGTTCTACATTAACCTTACTTGGAGGAGAAGTAAATGAAACGCAATAAGTGGTGGCTTGCAATCAGTCTCGCACTGATCACTGCGCTGGCCCTCTCGGCCTGCGCACCGGCAACCCCTGCCGCGACTACCGCCCCCGAAGCGACGATGGCCCCCGCAACGGGTGGCATCGACTGCATGGGCGCTCAGAGCGGCGACACGATCTCAATGCTCTACCAGTGGTCGGGCACTGAAGAAGAGAATCTGAACAAGATCCTCCAGCCGCTGGTGGATGCCTGCGGCATCGTTCTGCAGCCCGAATCAACGCGTGACCAGGCCCTGCTTGACACGCGCGTTCAGGCCGGCACGCCGCCGGACATCGCCTTCTGGAATGTCACCCAGCTCACACAGTACCAGGACAAGCTGGTCGCGATGACCGACCTGGGCGTCAACGCCGCCAACTATGCCAGCTACTGGCAGACGATTGGCACGGTCAACGGCAAGTGGCTTGGCCTGCCGGTCAAGGCCGACCCCAAGACGCTGATCTGGTACAACCCGGCCAACTTCACATCAGCCGGTTATGCCGTCCCAACCACCTGGGATGAGCTGAACACGCTGGTCGAGAAGATGGTTGCCGACGGCAACGTGCCGTGGTCGATGGGCTTCGAGTCAGGTGACGCCACCGGCTGGACGGGCACGGACTTCATCCAGGATATCCTCCTGGTGACCCAGGGCCCCGACTACGTGAACGGTATCATCGACGGCTCGGTACCCTACGATGATCCGGGCGTTAAAGCGGCGTACCAGATCTACGGCAAGTGGGCGATGGACCCGAAGTACACGGTGGGCGGCGCGCAGGGCACGCTCTCGACGGCCTTCGGTGACGCGCTCCTCCAGCCTTTCTCCGATCCGCCGCAGTCCTACATGGTCAAGCAGTCCGGCTTCGCCGGCGGCGCGATCGCGGCGCAGTACCCCGACCTGAAATACGGCACGGACTACGACTTCTTCGGCGTGCCAGGCGCGCAGGGCCTGCAGGGCGGCTCTGACTGGATGATGTCCTTCAGCGACAGCAACGCAGTGAAGGCGCTGGTCGCCTACCTGTCGAGCGATGCTGGCGGGCAGAAATGGGCTGAAGTCGGCTTCGACCTGACTCCCAACAGCGCGGGCACGAGCGCATACACCGACCCGGCGCTCCTCAAGAAGGCGCAGATCCTGGCCAACGCTCAGGGCTTCACACCTGACATCGGCGACTCCATCCCCGGCGGTTTCGGCTCAGCCGAATTCAAGGGGATCACCGACTTCGTCGGTGGCGCGGACCTCGATACGGTCCTGGCCCAGATCGCGGCGGCTCAGAAGGCCGGTCTCGGCCAATAGTCTTTCGCATGCTATGGCTGTGGGGGCGCTCCGCAAGGGGCGTCCCCACGCTCTGATCATCGCGGGAGTTTGCCCACGAACCCCGCCCGACCCCCTGTTGAGCAGAGTGCGCCCGTTCAGCCGCCCGGCTGGCGGCGCGCGGAGGAGGAGGGTATGACTGTCAAAGCGCAGGCCAAATCAGCAGCATCGAGCAGCACTGTCCCGAAAATCATGCGGCAGGGCGCGGCTGCCCCGTGGATGTACCTCGCGCCGGCGTTGATCGTAATGGCGATGTTCATCGTCTACCCAATGCTGAACACGCTGCGCCTCAGCTTCTTGAACAAGGATGCCACTGCCTCAGCGGCCACAACCTGCGTAACCGGCAAAGCCTGCTGGGGTATCTTCGAGAACTATCATTATGCGCTGACGGCTGAGATGGACTTCAGCTCGGTTGGCTCGTTCTGGAAGACTTTCTGGCTGTCGTCATACGGCAACAACATCAAGTGGATCCTGCTGATGGTCACCGGCACCGTGGTATTCGGCCTGGTGATGGCATTGCTGGCCGACCGGGTCAAGTATGAGTCGCTGGCCAAAGCGGTGATCTTCTTGCCAATGGCGATCTCGTTCGTTGGCGCGGGGATCATCTGGAAATTCGTCTACGACTTCGGCACAACACAGGTGCAGGTCGGGCTGCTCAACGCGATCATCACCGGGGTGGGCGGCAAACCCGTCGCCTGGCTCTCGACGACAGGGCTGAACACGCTATCGCTGATCGTCGTCGGCATCTGGATATGGACCGGCTTCTGCATGACGATCCTGTCGGCATCGCTCAAGTCTGTTCCCGGCGAGATTATCGAGGCGGCGCGTGTCGACGGCGCGAACGAGTGGCGTGTGTTCTGGAACATCACCATCCCGATCATCATGCCGACCGTTGTCGTGGTCATCACCACGATGGTCATCAACGTCCTCAAGATATTCGACCTCGTCTACGT
Organism: uncultured Chloroflexia bacterium; assembly: GCA_963787375.1. Classification (GTDB taxonomy): domain Bacteria; phylum Chloroflexota; class Anaerolineae; order Aggregatilineales; family UBA3940; genus CAWBCR01. Next base: position 140,083 of record CAWBCR010000013.1, read on the forward strand.
GATGACCGGTGGCAACTCCGGCAGCGACGTGATGGCGAACCGTATGTACACCGAGATGTACAAGAACTTCAACACGGGGCACGGCACCGCCGTCGCAGTGGTGCTCATCGTCGTCATCGTCCCCTTCATCATCGTCAACGTGAAGCGCTTCCGTGAACAGGAGGCTATTCGATGAACTGGGAACACATCAAGCATCAGTTCCGGCTGCTGCCGACGCACGTTGCCGTCATCCTGCTGTGCCTGATCTGGTTCATCCCGACACTGGGCCTGCTGGTGACGTCAATCCGGCCTGTCCAGGCCGTCAACACCTCCGGCTGGTGGACGGCGCTCGCCGCGCCGACCGGCAAACATGCCTACGAGGCTAACTGCGCGGCCTGCCACGGCGCGAACGGCAAAGAGCTCCCGAACGCCGATCTGACCGACCCCAACCTGATCGGGCAGTTTCCGCGGTCGACTCAGCTGCTGGCTTCGCTGAATCAGGACATTAACGGCCAGCCGCACATGGGCAGCATGGCCGTGCCTGACGTGCAAACCGCCGCCAACATCACCGTGTACCTCAAGCGCATCTCCGGCATCAGCGCCCCGCCGAAATTCACCATCAACAACTATGTCGACGCGCTGGTAGGCTATCGCGGCACCGAGACGTACTATCAGGCCTGCGCCGATGGCAGCGCGCCGAGCGACCTGAATTGCAACACTGGCGACCTGCTTAATCCGCGCGGCATGGGCCGCGCCCTGCTCAACACGCTGATCGTCACGCTCCCGGCCACTTTCCTGCCGATCCTGTTCGCGGCGTTCGCCGGTTACGCGTTCTCCTGGCTTGATTTTCCTGGCCGCCAGTGGCTGTTCGCTATCCTGGTCGGCCTGCAGGTCGTCCCGCTGCAGATGACGCTGGTCCCGATCTCGCGCCTTTATGCGCAGGTTGGGCTGAACGGCACCTTCCTGGGCGTGTGGTTATTCCATACCGGGTTCGGGATGCCGTACGCCATCTACCTGATGCGTAACTTCCTGGGTATGCTCCCGCGCGACCTGTTCGAGTTCGGCATACCTGGATGGCGCATCACACTGGACGGCCTTCACCAAGCTCGCGATCCCGCTGGCGATGCCAGCCATCGCGTCGCTGGCCATCTTCCAGTTCCTGTGGGTGTGGAATGACCTGCTGGTCGCGCTGGTCTTCCTGGGTGGCACCAAGCCGGTGCTCACCTACCAGATCAGCAACATGGTCACGTCGCTGGGGGCAGGCTGGCAGCTTCTGACGGCTGCCGCGTTCGTCTCCTTCCTCTTGCCCATGATCGTGTTCTTCGGCCTCCAGCGCTTCTTTGTGCGCGGTCTGCTGGCCGGATCGGTCAAGGGCTAGGTCGGACATCGCTGGCGGCGCGCAGGCGCAGCCGGAAGGCTGCACGTGCGTGAAGGCCGCGCTTTCGAAGGCTACTATCGGGGATCGCGGCGGTGTGGCGTGTCATCCACGCAGCATCGCCGCGATTCAACCCGGCGAGGGGATCGATGGCCTCAGCAGATGAGGTTCTGTGGTACCAGAATGCCGTTTTTTATGAGCTGTACATCCGTGCCTTTCGTGACTCAAACGGCGACGGCCATGGCGACCTGCCGGGCGTGATCGAGAAGCTCGACTACATCAAGGATCTCGGCGTCGACTGTATCTGGCTGCTGCCGTTCTATCCATCGCCGCTGCACGACGACGGCTACGACATCGCCGACTACTATGGCATTCATCCCGGCTATGGGACAATCGAGAACCTGGACAGCCTGGTGCGGGAAGCTCATTCCCGCGGTCTGCGCATCATCACCGATCTGGTCGTCAATCACACTTCCGACCGGCACCCCTGGTTCGTCGAGTCGCGCTCCTCGCGTGACAATCCCAAGCGCGACTGGTACGTGTGGAGCGACACTGACCAGCGCTACGCCGACGCGCGCATCATCTTCCTGGACACCGAAACGTCAAACTGGACCTACGACGAGGCGACCGAGCAATACTACTGGCACCGCTTCTATTCCTCGCAGCCCGATTTGAACTACGACAACCCGGAAGTGCAGCAGGCCATGGTCGACGTGATGCGCTACTGGCTCGAAAAGGGTGTCGACGGCTTTCGGGTCGACGCCGTGCCCTACCTCTACGAGCGCGAAGGCACCAACTGCGAGAACCTGCCTGAGACGCACACTTACCTCAAGGACATACGCCGCTTCCTGGCCGATCACTGGCCTGAGGGGATGATCCTGTGCGAAGCGAACCAGCTCCCTGAAGACGTTGTCTCCTACTTTGGCGACGGCGACGAATTCCAGATGGGCTTCCACTTCCCGCTGATGCCGCGCATCTTCATGGGCCTGAAGCGCGGCGTGGGAACTCCCATCCGCGAGATCATGGAGCGCACCCCGGCCATCCCGCATGGCTGCCAGTGGTGCATTTTCCTGCGCAATCATGACGAGCTGACGCTGGAGATGGTCACCGAGGAAGAGCGCCAGTGGATGTGGCAGCAGTACGCGCCCGACCCCCGCATGCGGCTCAACCTGGGCATTCGCCGCCAACTCGCGCCGCTGCTCGACAACCGCTACGAGCGGATCGTGCTGGCTAACCGCATCCTGTTCTCGCTGCCCGGCGCGCCGATCATCTATTACGGCGACGAGATTGGCATGGGCGACAACATCCAGCTCTTCGACCGCAACGGGGAGCGCACGCCGATGCAGTGGGACAGCTCGCCCAACGCCGGGTTCTCGCGTGCGGCGGCTGACAAGCTGTACGCGCCGGTCATCGACGACAACACGTATGGCTACCGCACGGTCAACGTGGCCGCCCAGCGTGGGGACCCCGGCTCGCTGTATAACCAGATGCGCGCGCTAATCGAGACCCGCAAGCAGCACCCCGTCTTTGCTAGCGGCCTGCTGCATTTCCTCGACGCAGGCAGCGAGAAGGTGCTGGTCTACTTCCGCTCCGACGACGACGAGACGATCCTGGTCGTGCACAACCTGTCCGAATCGCACCAGACGGTGCGACTGGACCTGTCCGGCTTTGCCGGCAGCGTGCCGCTCGACCTGCTGGAGCCCGACGCCTCATTCCCAGAGGTGGGCGAGCAGCCCTACCGGCTGCGCCTGGCCTCCTCGCAGAGCCACTGGCTGCTGCTGCGCGGCCCGCAGCAAGGCGAATAGGCGGTCCGATCTGCCGCCCTAAAGCAGCATGGCCCGGCGCAAGCCGGGCCACGTTATAATGGGTTGAAATGGCTATTTTGTCACGAAACCCGCGACTGTCAACTGGCCGTTCTCGGCGGTGATCTCCGTCAGCGTGACCTGCGTTTCGCTTTGCGCGCTGGCCCCGGTGATGGCTGCCGTCAGCCCATCGGAGATCGCGGCCAGCATCAGCTCAGGCATATCAACCGTCTCCACCGTGGCACTGTCGACGGTCAGCACGAGCTTACTGTTGTCGTCAACGGTCGGCACGAACGCTGCGCTGGCATGGACCCCCACCGAGCTCACCATCACGATAAACGCCATTGATATCTTGCCGTCGGCCAGGGTTACGTTGAGGTCGGTTATGCTGGCACCGGACGTGGTTCGGGCGAGCGCCGCCGTGACGCCAGCCTCGATCGCCGCCTCGGCGGTCGCCTCGTCTGTCGTAATCATGAAAGGCATGCCCGGCGCAAGCGCCCGCGCCTGCGTCCAGGCAGTGTCCATCGCGTCGGCGCTGCCCAGCGCCTCAATAGCAACCGGCGTCGCGTCGGCAGCGCTGGCCTCGGTCGCGGCCTCGGCGGCAGTGGGTTCAGTGGCACTGGCTTCGGTGGCGCTGGGCTCGGCGGCGGCCTCGGTCGGCGTTTCAGCCGGCGCACGTGTGGGGAAAGCGAATGCGCCTGCCGGCTGCTTGTAGACGGTTGGGGTCGGGTAGATGGTCACCTGCGCCTCGTTTACGCCGCCGGTCTGTGGTCCGGCTGGCTGCGATCCACCGCTTGTTCCGCCGCCGCAGGCGACCAGCAGCGCAAGCGCCACGACGCCGCTCAAAATCAAAACCTGCTGTCTCCTCATACTCTCCTCCTCAGGGGTTGCCCGCAGCCCGGCGCTGGGTCCCTCAACTCCGGGCCGCTACATGGCTGTGTTGCTGCCTGCCTTCTTCAGCCGCCGGAAGGCTGACGATGTGCTCGCCTCAGCGGCACAGTTGGCGCGCGCCGCCGCTCTCCTACACAGGCGGGCCCATTATAGTCCCCTTGCAATAATAACAAAACCTGCCCGCTCACGCGGGGGACCGTTCAGCCATCGACCTGCTCGCAGACAGCGCCTTCCATATCGACCGACAGGATCCACGTCCGCACCGGCTTGCCGGTAGCCGCACCCAACGCCGCCGCTACTGCCTTCGCGATGGCCTCGTGGCCGCTGTGCGCGAACGCGATCAGTGATGGACCAGCCCCGCTGATCGCCATCGCTGCTGCGCCCGCTGCCCTTGCCGCTTCGACTGCGTCCCCATAGCCCGGAATGTTCTGCTGGCGGTACGGCTCGTGCAGCGCGTCGCACATCGCCTCGCCCAGCAGGTCGAGGTCACCGCTGCGCAGCGCCTCGACGACCAAGACAGCCCGCCCGATATTCCCGGCAGCATCTGCCAGCGAAACGGTCTGCGGCAGCAGCGCGCGCAGCTCCTTGGTCGACAGCCGCAGTGCGGGCATCGCGACGACGACCTGCATTGCCGCCACCGGAACGCGCCGCCCGACCAGATCGCAGCGGCCCATGCTGCTGACGGTCAGGCCGCCCAGCAGCGCCGCGGTCACGTTGTCCGGGTGCCCCTCCATCTCGACCGCCAGCCGCAGCACCTCGTCGCGCGTCAGCGGCTCGCCGAGCAGCGCGTTGGCTGCCACCACTCCGCCGACCAGCGCCGCGGCGCTGCTGCCCAGCCCGCCCCCCGGCGGGATGGCATTCGTCAGCGAGACGTGCAGCCCCGGCAGCGGTTCCCCGGCGCGCTCGTACACTGCGCGCATCGCGCGGGCGACAGCGTTGCTTGCGTCTCTGGGGAGGCTGTCTGCGTCTTCACCGCTGATGTCGATGCGCAGGCCGGTCCCGTTGTAGCGCGCCTCGACGGTGTTATGCAGCGTCAACGCCAGCCCCAGCGTGTCGAAGCCGGGCCCCAAATTGGCCGATGTGGCCGGTATCCTTACTCTTACAGCGTTCATGGTTCACTCTCGCGTATGGCAATTCGGCCTATTCTACAGGAACTCGCGCCAATCGAAAAACGCCCATCTTACGCAAAAGGCGCACGCCGTGCGCCCTGACCTGCTCAATCTATTCCCCGCCCTGCCGTCCCATATCCTTATATCCGCCACCCGCCGACTGCCAGCAGCAGCCCCAGCGTCTCCAGCGCGCCGGTGCCCACCAGCAGCGCGATGCCCCACAGCGCGACGCCAGCCTGCTGCGAGCGGTCGGACCACGCGCCGCGCGCCACGCGCGCCGCCTGAAACAGCGCCACAGGCAGCATGAGCGCGGCCAGCGCCCCGGCGGGTTGCGGCAGCCCGGCCAGCACCGCCAGCGCCAGCGCGCCATACGCCGCGCCAAGCAGGCCCACGTACAGCCACGCCGCGCAGCAGCCCCCCAGCCGAACGGTCAGGGTGCGCTTGCCCGTGGAACGGTCGCTTGCCTCGTCAGGGAACTCGACGGTGAGCAGCATTCCCACCTGGAGCAGAAACACCGGCGCAATCGCCAGCCCCAGCAGCGCCGGGGCGCGCCCGATCTGCACCACACAGGACAGCATCGGCGTCAGCACGGTGACGATGCCTGCCGCGACGACTTCGCCCAGCCCGGTCGAATGCAGCCGCAGTGGTGGCGCGGAATAGCCCCACGCCAGCGCTGCGCCCAACGCCACGATCACCAGCGCGGCGGGCCGGCCCAGTGCCGCCAGCACGCCGCCTGCCGCCAGCGCCACGCCTGCCAGCGACAGTGCCGCGATCAGCGCCACCCGGCCCGGCAGCGCGCTCGCAAGCAGCACCCGGCTGCCACCCGACCACGGCGTCGGGTTGTCGTTGGCGCGGTCGTTGGCCTGGTCGAAGTAGTCGTTGGCGTAGTGGGTCATCAACTGGGTGGCGGTCACGGCGAGCTGTCCCACCGCGTAGCCCGCCCACCACACGCCGCGCCCTTCGTGCAGCGCCACTGCCGCGCCCAGCGCATAGAATACGAAGCCGCCCGCCAGAAACAGCGGGCGGCCCAGCCGTATGAAGTTGGCCGCGCGCTGCGCGAGCCGTCTCACCGCTGTACCCCTCAAGGCTCAGGTCTCCCCGCCGGGCGCGGCGACGATCCCGCCACCCTTGAACGTCTGCGCAGCGACAGGCAGCACCGCCGCCACCAGCCGCACGATCTCCTCGGGCCGGAAGTAATCAAAATGGATGCCCCACACCTCGTGCCAGCCCGCCGCTGCCAGCGCCTCACGCTCGGCGGCGGGCAGCGCCGCACCCCTGCGAATCTCGCCCGCCGGGCCGATCCACACCTGCTCGCGAACGAGGATGTCTTTCAGACGCGGGTGGTATGCGGCACGCTCACGCTTGATGCCCGACAACTGCTTCTGCGCGGCCTTGATCGCCTCCTCCAGCGCCGTGAAGCCGCGCAGCGAGGCATGCGGGAACAGCCCCGGTATCAACGCGCTCAACACGCCCATCGCGATGATCAGCGGCTGGTTCTCGCGATAGCGCATCGCGCCGTCGACAGCCTCGCGCATCCCCTGCGACCACGCCGACCAGGCCGCGACGCGCTGGTCGGCGCCCAGCGCCGCGTCACGCTCAAATAGCCGCAGCGCGGTGCGCAGATAGCCGATGGCCATACTCTCGTAGATCGGCAGGCCCAGCGCCGCGATCTCGACGGCCTCGTCCCTGCTGAGGCCCTCGACGGTCAGCAGGGCGCGGATCACCGGCTGGCGGTCATGGTCGGCCACGTCAGACCTCGCGTTCAGATCCCACTCTTGCCAGCAGTATAGCAGACTTTCGGCACTATATACGTGGAAAAGAGAAACCGCAGAGATCGCAGAGATCGCAGAGTAACTTCTATTTCCTCTGCGCGCTCCGCGTCCTCTGCGGTTGGGATTTCCTTGCGCTCGGTATGGCGGGCCTTTTCCCTAGCCCCTCTCGATCAGCGCGGCCAGGGCGTCGAACCGCGCCGGGATCGTCTCCGGCTGCGCGGCGCGCGCCAGCACGATCTCCGGGTCCTTCAGCCCGTGGCCGGTCACCACGCACACCACGCGCTGCCCGTGCACGTCGACCTCGCCCTGCGTGATCTGCTGTCGCAGCCCGGCCACGCCCGCCGCCGAGGCCGGTTCGACGAACACACCCTCCAGCGTGGCGATCAACTGCCACGCGTCGAGGATGTCGTCGTCGCTCACTGCCGTGATGATGCCGCCCGACTCGTCGAGCGCCTGCACGGCCTCATGCCAGCGCGCCGGGTTGCCGATGCGGATCGCCGTCGCCACCGTCTCCGGGTGTTTCACGATCTCGCCGCGCACGATGGGCGCAGCCCCCGCCGCCTGCGCGCCGAGCAGTATCGGGGTATGGTGAGCGTTCCCGGCGGCATGGTACTGCGTGAAGCCCATCCAGTAGGCGGTTATATTGCCTGCGTTGCCGACCGGCAGGCACAGCCAATCGGGCGCGTCGCCCAGCGCATCAACAATCTCGAAGGCGGCGGTCTTCTGCCCCTGCAGCCGGTAGGGGTTGATCGAGTTGACCAGTGTGATCGGCAGCCGCTCCGCGGCCTCGCGCACCATGGCGAGCCCTTCGTCGAAGTTGCCGGTGATGTTGACCACCGTCGCCCCGTAGGCCAGCGCACCGGCCAGCTTGCCTTTGGCAATCTGGCCCTCCGGCACGATCACCACGCAGCGCAGCCCCGCCCGCGCGGCATAGGCCGCCGCCGAAGCCGCCGTGTTGCCGGTGCTGGCGCAGATCACTGCCTGCGCGCCATCGTGTGCCGCCTGGGTGATCGCTGCCGTCATGCCCCGATCTTTGAACGACCCGGTCGGGTTGAGGCCCTCGTATTTCAGCCAGAGCTCAAAGCCACCGCCCAACGCCTGCGCCAGCCTGGGGGCGGGCACCAGCGGCGTGTTGCCTTCGAGCAGCGTCACAACCGGCGCGTCACGCGCAACGTCAAGCAGGGGCCGGTAGCGCGTCACGATGCCGGGCCAGGGTCCGTCTGCGGATTCATGCGCCATCATCGGGTGCTGTCCTTCCAACGTAGGGCCACCGCGAATGGCTCGCGGCCTGTGCAGGGTAGGGGGTAATCTGGCTTACGAGGGATCTTAATCCGGGCCGGCGTCATCCGCCAGCGGCAGGCACAGCGAGAACGTGCTGCCATGCCCCGGCGCGCTCACCGCGCGGATCGACCCACCGTGCGCCTCGACAATCGTCTTGACCGCGTACAGCCCCTGCCCGACCCCGCGCACGTCGAGCGGCTCGCCATTGGCTCCGACCGGGCTGCCCCGGTAGAAGCGGTCGAAGATGTATGGCAGGTCCTCCGGGGAGATGCCCACGCCGGGGTCGATGATGTGCAGCCAGGCCATGCCGCCCGAGACGCGAGTCTCGATCAGCACGTTGCCGCCCTCCGGGCTAAAGCGTGAGGCGTTGTGGACCAGCGCGTCGAGCGCGCGCCGCAGCCGGACCGCGTCGCCGTCGATCAGCAGCGGTCCCGGCGCGTGCCGGAAGACGGGCACCAGCCCACTCAGCGCCAGCTCTTCCCGCCAGTCATCGACGGCTTCGGCGGTCAGCGCGTTGAGATCCAGCCGGCTGACGTGCATCGCGTTTCTGCCAGAGCTGCGCATACCCGTCAGGTCGATCACCTCGTCGATCATGCGCGCCAGCGTCTGCGTCTGGGTCAGGATGGCGGAGATAGCGCGCTCTCGTACTTCAGGCCGCAGCCGGTCGCCGCCCAGCCGCATCACGTCCGCGTAGCCCTTGATGACCGTCAGCGGGGTGCGCAGCTCGTGCCCGACGTGGTCGAGGAAGCTGTCCTTGGTTCTCTCGACCAGCGCCTCCTGCGTGACATCGCGCAGCACCAGCACGTCACCCAGGCTCGCGCCGTCCGGCGTGCGGACGGCAGCCACGCTCACGTCGAGGATGCGCTCGCCGACTTCCAGCCGCCGGTGATAGTCATCCTCGCCGCCGGTGCTGGCCACAATCGGCTCAAGGGGCTCCGGCGTGAACCCCGTCTCGCCCGTCAGCATCGCCACAGCAGCCGGGTTCGCCAGTATGATGTGGCCCTCGGGGTTGCGCAGCACCACGCCGTCGGCGATGCTGCCCAGGATGGCGCTGGTGCGCGCGTTTTCCTCTTCGAGGCGATGGAAGATCGGGCGGGTGTTCCTCGCCGCGATGGTGAAACCACCGACGACCTCCAGCACAATCGCCAGCCACGCCGCCGCGATAAAGGCAGTGTCGGCGGTCGCCGCTGCCAGCGGCACCGGCAGCGGGTTGCGGACCAGCAGCGCCAGCACGCCCACTGCGCGGCCCTCAATCGCGGCGGGGATGGTTGCGATAGCGTACTCTGTGCCATCCAGCGTGACCTGCCGGATGCCCTTCATCATCATCGGGCCCTCTTCGGGCATGGCCAGCATGTCGTGGTACTGCGCCGCGCTCAACGCCAACGACTGCTGCGCAGCAGGGCTGTCCCAGCCGGGCAGCGTCCCGGCCTGCGGAGGCCCGGCAGCAGTATACAGCAGCACATCGGTGTTCGTTTCCTGCTGGATTGCCGACAGCAGCCGCTCGACACTGATGTCGCCGATGGCGCTCCTGCCGCCGCCCAGCGGCCTGACGCTGCGCAGCGTCATGTGGCCCACCTGGCCGACCACCCCGGCCAGCACCGCCGACCCGCTGCCGTCGGCTCTGCCCGTCAATGCGTCGGGCATGCCGCTGTCAGAGGATGCGTTGCTGACGACGGTGTTCGTAATCGACCCCGACTGCGCGCCGCGCACAGTTTCGACGGCGCCCAGCGACTGCCCGGTGGCGTCCACAATCGCCAGACGATCCATGTCGCCGAGGATGGCTGTGCGCGTCATGGCGGCTACGTCAGGCGCTGCGGCCTGAGCGGTGTCGAACTGGGCGGCGAGGTCCGACAGCGCGCCGTCGACCGCCTCCCCCTTCGCGGAGAGGAGGTCGTAGGCGCTGCGGCTGGCGTCGAGCAGGCGCTGCTCCATCTGGGTGCGTATACCGCTGATCGTCAGCCGGGCCACCGTGATCGCCACCAGCAGCGCCGCCGACAGGATGGTCAGACGTAAGTAGGGGAGAAAAATCCGAGCGGCCAGCGTATTGGCGCGCGGCGCGCGGAACGGGCTCTTCAGCCTGAGAGGGGAGACAGAGCGCACGCCGGAGGCGTGTGTGCTGCGCGCGTTTTCGTGTGCCATGGTGTGCGGCTCGCTCGCCAAAGGGCGGGCGTGTGCGCTAGTGAACTTCCGCACGCCGCGCGACGATTGCCTTGACCACGTCCAACAGTTCGTCCATAGGCGGCAGCGGCTTATACAGCAGCTCGTCGGCCCCCGACGTAGCCAGGTACTGTTCGGCGTCTTTGCCGGCAAGCTCATAGGCGGTCATAAGGATGATGCCGATGTTTGACAACCGGGCGTGCTGCCGGATCTTCGAGCTGATCTCGTGGCCCCACGGCCCCGGCATACGGATATCCAGCAGGGCGATGTCCGGCAGCGGGTCGGGATTGTCGTTCTCCAGGTATTCGGTGGCCTGGAAGCCATCCTTCAAAGAGACGACCTTAAAGTTCCACAGGTCGCACATCGTGGCGATTACGTCACGGATGGCGTAGTCGTCTTCGACGACCAGCCATGTCATCTGGCCGTCGCCGGTGCTGTCGGAAGCCTCAACCATTCTACTTAGTCCTCAGCGCACTGTGTTCACATTGGCGACAATCGCGCCCGAATAATCGTTCATGCCTGTATACGTTGATTGTACTCCATGTGGAAATCGCGGCAATCACCCTCCGATACTATGCAGGCCGGTCGCACGGCTGCCGGGGTTCGTGTACAATGTCCGACATATACAACGAAAAGGAACGCGAAATGTCACTAGATCCTCGCTGGGCGCAGTACACCTCTCAGCAGATTGTCGAACCAGGCCAGTACATATTCAAGGAAGGCGATCCTTCAGATGCGCTGTACATCATCCTGAGCGGCCAGGTTGCGATCCACAAGGAGATTGAGGGCAGCGATCCACTGGTGCTGGGCTATCGTGGCAAAGACGAACTGATCGGCGAGGTCAGCCTGCTGCACGAAACGTCGCGTTCGGCCTCTGTGCTGGCCATCGACCGCACAACGCTGCTGTCCATTGGCCACGATGCGTTCTGGAAACTGTTCGACTCGGCCCCGGCGTTTCGCCAGATGATCACCGACGCGATTATCGAGCGCCTGCTGGCCGCCGATCTCAGCCGCGTGCGCGCTGCCGTTTCCGAGCAGCAGTTGTTCGACCGCCTGGGTTCGATCAAGGATGAGAACGAACGTCTGGCCGAGCTGATGCAGCTTCGAAACGAGACGATTGGCTTCATCGTCCACGATCTGCGCAACCCGCTCAACCTCGTCCAGATGGCGCTGTCGATGATCGAGGTCGACCCGGCTTACAGCGCCGATGCCGATACGCGGCGCTTTCTGGCGATGGCGTCCGGCGGCGTCCGGCGTGTGTTCGCCCTGATCGAATCCCTGCTGGACGTCGAACGCCTGGATTCCGGCGAGGTCGTGCTCAATCTGGCACCGGTCGACCTGGCCGCGCTGGTCGACACGGTCGTCCAGCGCATCCAACCGCTGGCCCGCGCCTCAAAAGTCGAGCTTACGGCAGCGCACCGCGAAGCTGACATGCCACCGATCATCGCCGATCAGGAGCGACTGGACCGCGTGATCACCAACCTGGTCGACAACGGCCTGAAGTTCACGCCTGCCAGCGAGTCGGTCACGGTGACGACGTGGCACGATGGCGATCATGAGTTCGTCTCGGTTGAGGATGGCGGGCCGGGCATCCCACAGGAGCAGCGCGCCCGCGTATTCGATCGCTTTGTGCAGGGGAATCAACAGTCGCGCGGGAGCCGTGGGTTTGGGCTGGGGCTGGCCTTCTGCCGCTCGGCGGTGCAGGCCCACGGGGGCCGCATCTGGCTGGAAGACACCGCCGAAGGGAAGGGCGTGCGCTTTGTCTTCGCGCTGCCGATCACCCCTTCTGCCCGGGCAAAGGCTGCCGATTAACCTGTGTGCTGCGCCTGCTCGTCGAGCAGTGCCGCCAGATCTGCGACCTGCACCGCCGCCACCGACTCGTAGACCCGGTCGGCAAGCTGCAGCGCCTCCGGCGCGCGCGTCGTGGCGACGGCCACGCAGCGCATCCCTGCCGCCCGCGCGGCCTCCAGGCCACCACCCGAATCCTCGATGACCACGCACTGCCGGGGCGGCACGCCCAGCCGCTGCGCTGCCAGCGTGAACAGCGCCGGGTCGGGTTTGCCACGCGCCACGTCCTCCAGGCAAATGCGGGTCTTCAGCACCCCGTCCAATCCGAACGTCGTGACGACCAGGTCGAGGTTGGCGCGCGGCGCAGACGTGGCGATAGCCTGCCGCCAGCCTGCTGCGTCGAGTGCCTCGATCAGCGCACGCGCGCCGGGCTGCATCGTGATGCCGGACGTCGCCCGCGTGCGGAACAGCTCCTCTTTTTCGTGGTATACGTGGTCGACCTGCGCGGGGTCGGGGCTACCGCCCATCACGCGCCGCACCGTCTCGTACCCGTCGATGCCAAACAGCCCGGCGAAGCGCTCGCGGGTCAGCTCGAAGCCCAATTCGCGGGCCAGCACGTCACGCCAGCTTGTGTAATGAGCCTCGTGCGAGTCAATCAGCACGCCGTCCATATCCCAGATGATTGCGCGTTGTGTGGTGTTCATGGTAGGCTGAAGTGTAACGTGCGACTGACATGAGGGCAATGGATTCTATGGGCGAAATCTCTCGACGCACGGCTCTGAAAGCCGCCGGTCTGGCCGGCATGGGGCTGCTGGCCGGGTGCAACTCCCCCTCTCCGATGAACCCTACAACCTCATCCACCGGAACGCCGACAGCTTCGTCTCCGGCGACCGCTACCCCTATCCCGCCAGCCGCCACGCACGTCCCCTCAACCGAAACCCTCACGCCCGATGTGCCTCTGGCTGAAGATGGCCCATGGTTCGTGTTCTCGACCACCAACAGTGACAGACTCAACAAGCTGTGGGCGGTCAATGCCGATGGGTCGGGGCTGACCCAGCTTACCGGTGACACTTACATCACTACCGGCTATGATCTGAAGACTGCTATCTCACCGGCGAGCGGTCACGTAGTCTTCGTCTCACAGTCAAGTCTACGAGCCTATGACCCAACGCTTCACCTCCTGTGGCTGCCCAACGGCGAAGACACGATCATCACGCGGCTGATGGCCCCGGATGCAGCGCTTGGTGCGGGCGGCATTCAAGACCCGTTCATGTGGGCCATCGCGGCTGTCGAAGCTGAAGGCGGCCTGGCCTGGTCGCCCGATGGTGCGCAGCTTGCCTTCATCGGCGCGCAGGATGGGCCAACTGCTGACCTGTATGTCTATTCGGTAGGCGACGGCTCGATCACGCGACTCAGCAGCGGGGCAAGCCAGGCCTGTGGCCCAACCTGGTCTCTGGATGGCCAGTATATCGTGCATGGCGGCGCAGGTACTGTAGACCTTGGCGGACAGGGGAATCTCAATAGCACAGGGGTGTGGGCAGCCCGCGCCGACGGCTCGGGGATCATTGATCTCTACCAGCCGCACAGCACCGGCGAGACCTTCTCTGGCTGGACCGGCCCACACACATTCCTGGTTTACAGCCAGATGCCCGACAGCGGACCCGGTAACCTGCGCACGTTCAACATTGATACCGGCCAGTCGATCTCCATCTGGCCCGATCCCTTGTTCCCCGATGGCGCGAACGGGCCGGGGATTTTCGCGTGGGATCCAGACGGTGGTACTGTGCTGATCCTGGTCGATCACCTCAATTCCTCCGCCAGCCTCCGGGAAGGTATGTATCTGACCGATGTAAATGGGACAAGCCCCCGGTTTCTGGATAATCGTGTGGGCTATCCTGTCTGGATGCCAGAACTTGGCGCGTTCTTCGTTGAGGCGGCTGATGGGGTGATAAGAATATCACCCACTGGGGAGGTGGAGACGGGTGGCCTGCCCGATCTGGGTCGCTATGTCAGCCCGTTGATGCACGTCCGCGATCTGGCTTGGTCGCCGGACGGCACATGGTGGGCATGGCCTGGATCGGCTGGCCTGTGGATAGGCCCGATCGGAGAGGACGCGCCGATGCAGGTGTCCGATCAGGTTGTGAAGTACGCTACGTGGTCACCGGACGGGCAGAACGTGCTGTTCTTCACCCACAGTGCGCTGTATGTGGTCGGGCGAACCGGTGGGCAGCCTGCGCTGCTGTCCAACAGGCTGCTGTTTAATACGTACTATGGTGCCGGATGGGTCATGTCGGCAGCGCGTTGACGATTAAGACCAGGAGACAGCGATATACATGACGCCAAGTGATTGCGCGTTGTATGGTGTTCATGGTAGGCTGAAGTGTAACGTGCGACTGACATGAGGGCAATGGATGTCATGGGCGAAATCTCTCGACGCACGGCTCTGAAAGCTGCCGGGCTGGCCGGCGTGGGGCTGCTGGCGCAGCGGGCTGTCAGGCCCGCCCGCGCGCAGGCCGTGACCGATCACTGGGATGGCTCGCCGCTGGGGCGGGTCTTGCAGAACGTGATGACCGTCTACAGCGAGCCCGCCTGGGGATCGGCGCACACCGGGCAGAGCCTGTACTGGAACGACGTGGTGCCGGTGCTGGCTGCCGTCGACGGCGATGGGCTGTACAGCACCAACCCCACCTGGCTCCAGATCGACGGCGGCTACATTTACTCGTCATGGGTGCAGCCGGTGGCCGATATCCCCACCAACCCGACCGTGCCCATCGGCGAGGGCGGCGCGTGGGGCATCGTGACCGTTCCCTACACGTGGGTGCGCGGCGGCCCGTCGGACGACTCCTACCGCAGGCAGCGCATGGTGTACAACACTACCCACCGGCTCGTCGCCGCCGAAAACGACTATTACCTGGTGCAGGAAATCTATGGCTCGCAGTACTGGATCAAGGCCGGGCACGTGCGCATCTTCCCGCCGGAGGAGATCGCGCCGATCTCACCCGACGTGCCCGCCGACGCCAAGCGCGTCGAGGTCAGCATCTACCAGCAGCGGCTGTTCGCCTATGAAGGCGACCAGGTGGTGTTCACCGCGCCGGTCTCGACCGGCGTACCGCACACGCCTACGCCGCTTGGCGAGTTCCACGTGCACACCAAGCGCATCGGCCAGCGCATGATCGGCGGGCAGGGCGACGGCTTCTACAACCTGCCGGGCATCCCGTGGGTGGGCTACTTCACGCAGGGGTGGGCGGCCCTGCATGGCACCTACTGGCACAACGACTATGGCCGCCAGCACTCCAACGGCTGCGTCAACCTGCATCCCGAGGCGGCCAAGTGGCTGTTCCGCTGGACGACGCCGCTGCCCAATTACGCCGATTACAGCGCTTATGCCGACCCGCGTAATGGCAATCCCGGCACGCTCGTGGTGGTGCGGGCGGTGTGACCCAGGAGTGAAGGGGCCGCCTCCGCGAGTAAACTACCGCCGCCAGAGGCGGCGGCTTTGGGATTGCACCTGGAAGGTGCTCTCTGCCACACCGCCTAATCGAATAAGCGACCCTGTATCGCCTCAGCTCGTTTCTCGTGCGTTTCTTGCCATTGCACGTACTTGCGTATCTTCTCTTCGTCCAACCCGACTGTGCTGACACAATAGCCGCGTGACCACAGATGCCTGCCCCAGTATTTCTTGCCCAGGTGTTCGTACTGGGCAAACAGCCGCAGTGCCAGCTTCCCTTTCAAATAGCCCATCACACTCGATACTGCGTACTTGGGCGCAATCGACAATACCAGGTGGGCATGATCAGCCTGGATATTCAACTCCAGGATTTCTATTCGGTCTTTCTGTTTGCAGAGTTGTCGTATCTCCCGTTCCGTGAACTCCGCCACCTCTCCATACAAGATACGGTAGCGGTACTTCGGGCAGAACACGATGTGATATTTGCACTCGTAGAGAGAGTGCGATAGCCTGTTGAACCGTGGGGGCATGATGAACCTCCTGAAGCTCGCACCTTCCAGGTTCGTTCATCTTACCCCCTTTTACGGTGGAACCTTTTCATCGGACCACTGCCAGAGGCAGTGGGTTCATTCTTGGACTGAACGTCGCGGCTGTCGGCCCCGGCGAAGAAGCGTGGCGGCGCGATTTTTGCACGCCCCCGCGACAGACGCTATAATAGCCCTCGCTTTGCCGAGGTAGCTCAGTTGGTAGAGCACATCACTGAAAATGATGGGGTCCCCAGTTCAAGTCTGGGCCTCGGCACCACCGCAGCAGGCCGCCCGGGATCGCGCATCCGACGGCCTGCTGGCCGTTTATTCCGCTGGCAGACCAGGAGATCCACGCGTGCAACAGCATTCCTCGCCATGGGACACGATCCGCGCGCGGCTGACCCCGGCACGGCTGATAGTCGTCGGCCTGCTGGCGGGCTGGATTGCCCTCAATCTGCTGACCCTCGACCGCTACCCCATCGCCGGGTGCGACGAAGCCTCCCGCAGCCAGGTGGCTTACAACATCATCCATACGGGGCGCTTTGGCTATGACGCGCGGTTGGGCCTGGGCGGCAGCGCCGCCAACATCGCGACCAACGGTCGGCTGGCCGAGATCGCCATCGCCCTGACTCAGCTTGCCTTCGGCCCGACGCTGTGGGCCAGCCGGTTGTCGTCGCTGATCGCGGGGCTGGTCACGGCGCTGGTGCTATTCAAGCTGGGCGAAGCCATCGCCAACCGGCGCACGGGCGCTGTCGCCGCGCTGGTCTACCTGCTGCTGTGGCGCACGCTGTACCACACACATTTCGCCCGGCCTGAAGCCTGGACAGCCGCGGCTGCTGTCGTGGCCCTGTGGCTGCTGTGGCGGATGATCGAGCGGCCCACCTTCTGGAACGGCGCGCTGGCCGGGCTGGCCGCCGCGCTGGTGGTCGACTTCCACTTCCTGGGGCTCAGCTTCGCCGCCGCTGCCGGGCTGATCGTCGTGTTTGTCGGCGTCCGCAGCCACCGCTGGCCAATGGTGGGGGCGTTTGCCGCCGGCGGTGCGCTGGGTCTGATTTACTGGCTGGCAGCTCACCTGCTGCCCGACCCGTCCGCGTTCATGACGCAGGTCTTTCAGGTCCACGCCCAGCACGGCGCGACGAATTTCGCCGGGTTCAGCGTGCTGGGCTCGGTCGTGGGGCTGGGGCGCTTCTACTGGGGCGAGTTCGTTGGCAGCAACGGCTATCTCGACGCGTTCCCGGCGCTGTTCTTCGCCATCGGCATCGCCGGTACGGTCCTGCGCCGTGATCGCGGCTCGCGGCTGACGCTGGGCTATTATGGCCTATCCACACTGGTCTTCACTTTCATCGCTCCGGTCAAGAAATGGTACAACGCGATGGACTGGGTACCGCTGTTGGCTTTGATGGTCGGGCTGGCGCTGGACAGCCTGCCCGACCTGCTGGTGAAGCTCAGGACGCTGTCGCGCATTTCGCCGCAGGCAATCCGGGTGGGGCTGCTCGCACCGCTGGTGGTTGGACTGCTGGCCGGCGACCTGTATCTGCTGTACAAGTTTCGCAGCGCGAACTTCTACGCCTACAGCGAGCCGCTCACGTCTGTCGTCCCGCCCGGCGAGACGCTCGTCGGCCCGCACCAGTTCTGGTTCGCGCGGCCCGATCAGCCGTTCGTTGCCACGACCGTCACACAGTGGATGGATGTCAGCGAGGGGCGTCCGTTTGACTCCGCCATGGCTCAGCAGCTGTATGACCTCATTGCGCCGGCCTACGTCGTGATGCTCCCGCAGTGGGAATGCCTGACGGCCCCGGTGCCCAGCTATGACGTGATGGCGCCCGTCATCTTCGACCACTGTACACCGGTCGCTTCGAGTTCGACGCAGTGGTACCCCGACGCGACGCTGTATCAGTGCCCGGCGTCGACACCGTAGGCCGGGCGGCCTTCGCATTCCCCGCCCCCTGCTTTTGCGAGCGGCGGCATCTGTAGCTATGATTAGGCACTCTGACAGGGGGCACCATGGCAGTCAAGCGCATTCGGGTGGGCGTCATTTTCGGCGGGCGCAGCGGCGAGCATGAAGTCTCGCTGCGCTCGGCGAAATCAGTCATGGACGCGATTGACAGGGACAAGTACGAGGTGCTGCCGATTGGCATCACGCGCGAGGGCCGCTGGATCGCCGGCGGCGATCCGCTCAAAGTGCTGGCGTCCGGCTCCGGTGATGGGATCCCGGCGGCGCTGCTCGGCGAGCCGGGCGACCCGACGATCAAGGCTATTGCGCCTGCCGGTGAGCGCGCATCCGCCAGCCTGACCGACATCGCCACCGTCGACGTGATCTTCCCGGTGCTGCACGGCCCCTATGGCGAGGATGGCACGGTGCAGGGTCTGCTGGAGCTGGCCGACATCGCCTACGTTGGGTCAGGCGTGGTGGGCTCGGCGGTGGGCATGGACAAGGCCGTCTTCAAGGCGGTGATGCAGGCCCATGACATCCCGGTGCTGCCCTACCTGCTGATCCTGCGCGGCGAATGGGATTCGGGCCCGGACGCCGTGCTCGACCGGACCGAGGCGGCGCTGGCCTACCCGGTGTTCGTCAAGCCGGCCAACATGGGCAGCAGCGTCGGCGTGACAAAAGCCCACAACCGCGACGATCTGCGCGCCGCCTTCGCCGAGGCCGCGCAGTACGACCGCCGCCTGCTCGTCGAGCAGGGTATCGATGCCCGCGAGATCGAGATCAGCGTGCTGGGCAACGAGGCTCCGACTGCCTCGGTGCCGGGCGAGGTGGTCCCCGGTGACGAGTTCTACTCCTATGACGACAAGTACATCAACGACGCCGCGCGGCTGCTGATCCCTGCCCCGCTCGACGAGGCGACCACCGCCCGAGTGAAGAAGATAGCCGTCGCCGCGTACAGCGCCATCGATGCTGCCGGGCTGGCCCGCTGCGACTTCCTACTCGACAGGGCAACCGGCAAGCTGTGGATGAACGAGATCAACACCATCCCCGGCTTCACGTCGATCAGCATGTACCCCAAGCTGTGGGAGGCCAGCGGCATATCCTACCCGGAGCTGATCGACCGGCTGATCCAGCTTGCGCTGGAGCGCCACGCCGAGAAGCGCCGCAACAAGACATCCTACGAGCGCGGCCAGTAGGGTTCGCGGTATAGTATCGCCATGACACAGCCAACCATCCGCACCCCGCGCCGCAGCGACCCCACGCGGCCCGCCGCCCGGCCCATGCCGCGCTTCGGCTTTCGCCTGCTGCCGGCGGGCGACGTGTTCCCGTGGCGGGCGGTCAGCGGGCTGATCGTCGTGGCGCTGCTGGCTGCTGGCGCGTTCCTGTTCACCAACCCGCTGTTCTTCGTGACCCGCGCCGAAGTCGGTGGGGTGCGCTACACGCCCGCCGAGGAGTTGTTCACCGACGCCGGTATCGCCGGGCTGCATGTGCTGTGGGTCGACCCGGACGCGGTGCAGGCAAGACTGGCCGAGTCGCCCGGCCTCGACTTAGTGCAGGTGCTGGTGCGCTGGCCCGCCCGCGTGATCATCCTGGTGCGCGAGCGCGAGCCAGCGCTGGTGTGGGAGCAGGGCGGCGAGCGTTACTGGGTTGATGTGAACGGCAACCTGATGGTCATGCGCCGCGACCTGCCCAACCTGGTGCGGGTGATCAACGAGGGCGACGCGATCCCGTTCCACTGCCCCGGCCCGACCTGTACCAACAACAACACGGTCACCATCGACCCGGAGGTGGTGCTCGGCACGCAACAGCTTAAGACGCTGCGATCTAACATAGACGTGCTATACTATGATCCGGTGCGCGGCTTGAGCTACCAGGACGGGCGCGGCTGGCGCGGCTATTTCGGCGTCGGCACCGACATGGACCTCAAGCTGACCATCTACGAGCAGATTGTCGCGGACCTCGTGGCGCGCGGCTTGCAGCCGGTGTATATCGACGTGGGCCACCCGGACGCGCCGTTCTACGCGGTGAAGCGCTAGAGGGCCTCACTACCCCCCAACACCGGCACAGGGTTCAGGGGCGTGTGTGGACCCCGGCTGCCTTTTGCATCAGGTCCGGCGATTGCGCCGGCCATGAATGGACTGAACAACCGTGAGCACAGAACGTATCGTCGTCGGCCTTGACGTGGGCACAACCAAGATCAGCACGATCGTGGGCGAGATCGGCAGTGGCGAGGACATCCGCATCATCGGCGTCGGCATCGAGCCGGCGCGCGGTATGAGCAAGGGCACCGTGGTCGACGTGGCGCTCGCCACCGAAGCGGTGCGATCCGCCAAGCGCCAGGCCGAGCGCACCTCCGGCTATGAGATCGGGCGGGCCTACGTCAGCGTGGCGGGCAAGCACATCGCCTCGATCAACAGCCGCGGCGTCACGGGCCTCAACCCCAACAGGGGTGTCGTCGAACAGGACGACCTTGAGCGCGCCATCGAGGCCGCCCGCGCTGTCGCGCTGCCCCACAACCGCGAAGTGCTGCACGTCATCGCTCGCTCATATACCGTCGACGGGCGCGACGGCATCCGCAACCCACTGGGTATGGCCGCCTACCGCCTCGAAGTCGAGGCGCACATTATCACCGCTGCGTCGTCGTCGCTGCGAAACCTGGAGAAGTGCGTCAACGACGCCGGGCTGTCGGTCGACCGCTTTGTGCTGAACCCGCTGGCCAGCGGCGAGGCCGTGCTGACCGAGGCCGAGCGCGAGTCGGGCGTAGTGGTGATCGACATCGGCGGCGGCACGACCGATATCGCCGTGTTCATCGAGGGGACGGTGTGGCACACCGCCGTGATCGAGGTGGGCGGCAACCACATCACCAGCGACATCGCCCATGTGCTGCACCTGCCCATCGACGAGGCCGAGCGGATCAAGGTGGAGCACGGCAACGCGCTGCCGGAGACCGTCGAGCGCGATCGGATCATCACCGTGCAGCCGTTCGGCGAGGAGATGCCCACGCAGGTCCTCGGCTACGACGTGTCGCAGATCATCGAGGCGCGCGTCGACGAGATCTTTACGCTCGTCATGCAGGAACTGAAGCGCTCTGGCTACGATGGTCTGCTGCCGGCGGGCGTGGTGCTCACCGGCGGCACGTCGATGCTCAAGAACATCCGTAACAGCGCCAGCCGCGTGATGCACCTCCCGGTCCGCGTCGCGCAGCCGGGCGGCATCACCGGTCTGGTCGATAAGCTGGCATCGCCGGCGCATTCCACCGGGGTGGGGCTGCTGCGCTTCGCGCAGCGCATCGACTCCGGTGATACGCTCGGCACGCGCCCGCGCCGCCCCCACAAAGACCGCCCCGACATCGGCAAGGCGCTCGGCGACATCTTTGGCCGCCTGCTGCCCGACGAGTAGCCGGCCTTTGCGCCGGCGTCGGGCCAGAATTACTGCCCTGCCTGCACCGGCTTCACGCTGTTTGCCGCCAGGACCAAAGGCCGCTTGCGCGATTTTCAAGCTTGTCATAAGATGGTGCTACTCTATACCGTATACATCCGATCCGCGCGCCGGGCATGGCCAATGAGCGTGGACAAAGCATCCAGAAGGTGTTGAGTTATGTCCGACAGTGATCAACTGAATCTGCCAGCAGTTGGGCGTCCGCAGGACCGAGGAGACCGGCCAATGAGTGAAGCAAAGCAGCAGCAAAGCAAATCATCTTACGCCAAGATCAAGGTGATCGGCGTGGGTGGCGGCGGCAATAACGCCGTCAACCGCATGATTGAAGAAGGGCTTCAGGGCGTGGAGTTCATGTCGATCAACACCGACGCCCAGGCCCTCGACACCTCGCTGGCCAAGGAGCGCGTGCAGGTCGGTGGCAAGCTCACGCGCGGGCTGGGCGCGGGCGGCGATCCGGAAGTGGGCCGCAAGGCCGCCGAAGAATCGCGCGACGAGCTGGGCAAGGCTATCGGCGAGACGGACATGGTGTTTATTACCGCCGGTATCGGCGGTGGCACCGGCACCGGCGCATCACCGATCATTGCCGACATCGCCAAGAAGCAGGGCGCGCTGACCATTGGCGTCGTCACCCGCCCGTTCAGCTTCGAAGGCCGCCAGCGCGAGCGCGTCGCCATCGACGGCATCGAGCGGCTCAAGAACGCGGTCGACACGCTGATCGTCATCCAGAACGACCGGCTGCTCAAGATTGTCGACAAGCGCGCCAGCCTGCGTGAAGCCTTCTCGACTGCCGACGACGTGCTGCGGCAGGGCATCCAGGGCATCAGCGAGCTGATTACCGTCCCCGGCCTGATTAATCTCGACTTTGCGGATGTGCGCACGATTATGTCGGAGGGCGGCGCGGCGCTGATGGCCGTCGGCGTGGCCGCCGGCGAGGAACGCGCGCGGAAGGCCGCGCAGCAGGCCATCACCAACGAGCTGCTCGACGTGACCATCAACGGCGCATCCGGCATCCTGTTCAACGTGACCGGTGGCCCCGACATGTCGCTGTTCGAAGTCAACCAGGCCGCCGAGATCATCCAGGAGACAGCGGACCCCAACGCCAACCTGATCTTCGGCGCGGTCATCGACGAGTCGATGGTCGACTCGATGCGCATCACGGTAATCGCGACCGGCTTCGGCCAGATCCGCACGTCACGCCCGCGCTTTGGCGTCGACCAGTCGGCGGCAGCGAGCACCACGCACACCCCCGACCTCCAGCGCCCGCCCGCTGCCGATCAGCAGCCGGCCAGCTATGAGGACAACCTGGAGATCCCGGCCTTCCTGCGCCGTCGCAGCCGCGACCAGGGCCACGACTGATCGCCAGACCGCTCAACAAAACGACCCTGCCGCCGGCAGGGTCGTTTGTTTATGGCAGTGGGATGGCTTTCATGCCATCAGCGCATCCTGCGGAAAGGAGAGCCGCTGCGGGTCGGGCTGGCCCGCCTCAAGCATCTGCCGGTTGGTCTGCTCAAACTGGCGATGCAGCGCAAGCTGCACTTCCCGCTGCGCCACCGATGGCTCTGACGTGTACACCACCAGCGTCGCCGCATACGCACCGGAGATGTAGGCCAGCCACCGCCCGCCGTCGATCTGCGTTGAGCTGCTCTGTTCCGCCGACTGTTCGCCGGGGCTGCGCTGGAGGTTGGCCATCAGCGATGCCATCGCCTCGCCGTCGAGCAGGCAGTCGCCCAGCAGCTTCAGCGGGCTGCCCGTCCACATGTCAAATACCACCACACCGCTGACTTCCGCCGCGTGCTGCTTGCGCAGGAATGCGGTGTGTCCTTCGACGGCAACCCGCTTCCAGGCGTCCGAGTTGGGGTTGCGCTTCAGCAGCCGGCCAATGACGGCACGCTGCTCGGCGTAGTGGGTGAAGATCGCCTGGAACTGCGCCTGGTTGATGCGCCCCTCGTTCAGCTCGCGTGCCACCTGCACCATCTTCTCGTCGAGCGCCTCAAGCGCGCCCTCCGCCTGCTGCGCGATCTCCGCCGCCGGCCTGCCCCCCGCCGCCAACTGGTCGAGGGCGACGTCGAGGTCGTCGGTCGAGAAGGGGCTGACGTGCTCGCCGGCGGGTGCTGCTTGCGGCTGGTCATCAGCAGCCTTGAGCCGTCCCAGCAGCGAGTGCGACGCGGGTGACCACGGCAACGGTGCGTCGTCTGGTTTGGGGTCGTCGTCGCGATTACCTGTCATGCTTGCTCACCTGGTCCAGTTGTCCCGTACACCCCTCATTATAACCAGCCGCAGGCGCAGCCACGACTCCGTTTCGCTATTTTCAGGCCTTTTTCGTTTTTCGGCGCGCAGCCCCGCCGGACTGCGCCGTTTGTGGAATGCGCCCGTGAAACTATAATGGCAAGGTATGCCACGTGGATACGCCCGGCCCAGTCTCACCCTACTGCCAAAGGACGGAGTGCCTATGAATGAGCCTGACATGAATACGCTGCGTCACGACCTGGCCCGCGAGCGGCGCAAACTCGACCTGATCATGGCGCTGGACAGCATCCGCGATGTGCCGCAGGAGCCCGCTGCGATGCTGTCGGCCATCGTGAACCGCCTGGCCGACGAGTTCTCAGCTGCGCTGGTGCTGCTGATCCTGTTCGACCGCGACACGGGCGACCTTGAGCTGCGCGGCATCACCGACCGGAGCCGCCGCTTTGGCAGCCTCACCGCCGACGCGCTGCGCGACGTGACGCTGCGGATCATCAAACAGGCCTCGATTGCCATCTGGGAGGGTGAGGAGATCCAGGCTGCGCTGGGCATGCCCGGCGAGCAGGGGCTCCAGGTCGCCGCCGTCCCGATCATCATGGGCACCAAGCTGCGGCTCGGCGCGCTGCTTGTCGCGCGGATCGGCACGCCGTTTGACCAGGACGACATGGATCTGCTCGACGTGGCAGAGAGCCAGCTCGACTCGGCGGTGATCCAGAGCTACGACTATTACGAGCTGCACCTACGCAACCGCGAGCTGGAGACGATCTACCGCGTCGACCGCATTCGCGACGAGAACATGCCCTTTGACCACATGCTGACCGCCGTGCTGCAGGAGCTGCGCAAGGCCATCCCGTCCGAGATGGGCTTCATCATGCTCTACGACCGGGCCGGCGACCGGCTGGAGCTGCGCGCCGTGGCGCACGACGACCTGTTCCGCGTGGCAGGCTACTACGACGTAATCGACGAGGTCGGCAACGAAGCGCTGCGCGCGGGCCACGCCGTCTTTCACAATGACCGCTCCGGCGACCTGCACTCCATCGTCGCCATCCCGCTGATCCTGCGCAACGAGATACTGGGCGTGTTTGGCGTCATCAACAGCGTCAGCGGATCGGGCTTCGAAGAAGGGGAGCGCCGCCTGCTGGCGGCCATCGCCAGCCAGATGGACACCGCTATCTTTGAGAGCATGGAGCAGCGGCGGCTACGCCGCGTGCTGGGGCGCTCGGTGGACCCGCGAATCCTCGAACGCCTGCTGGCCAACCCCGATGTCGATTTCCTCAAGGGCGAGCGCGCGGTGGTGACTGTGCTGTACGCCGACGTGCGCGGCTCGACCAGCCTGGCCGAGCGTACCGAGCCGGAGCAACTGGTCGGCTTTCTGAACGCCTACCTGGGACGCATGGCTGACATCGTCTTCGAGCACGAGGGAACGCTGGATAAGTTCGTCGGCGACGAGGTGATGGCGCTGTTCAGCGCGCCGTTCGACATGCCCGACCACGCGCTGCGGGCTGTGCGGGTGGGCCTGGCGATGCAAGAAGCCCACGCCGTCTTGATGGAGGATTGGAAGGCGCGCGGCGTCGACGCCGCCCCGATTGGCGTGGGCATCGCCACCGGCGAGATGATCGTCGGCGAGATTGGCTCGGTGCACCGCACGGACTACACCGTGATCGGGCAGGCAGCCAACCTTGGATCGCGCATCTGCGGCGTGGCGCAACCGGGCCAGGTGCTCATCAGCCAGGCGACCTACGACCTGGTGATGGGGCAGGTGGAGGCCAGGCCCATCGTCGGCCTGGAACTAAAGGGGGTCCACGAGCCGGTCACCGTCTACGACGTGGCCCGCATCCTGGAGTAGGCAGCGGCCTAGCGAGATTGAAGCGTCACTTCCGGGTAGGCTGGTGACGATCCATGCAGCAGCGGCGAATCCTGGCCCTTGAGGATCGTATCGAAGAATGCCGCCAGGTAATCGGCGGCGATGTGCAGGCCGCGCGCCCCGTTGATGGGACCAATCACACCAAATGACCGCATCAGCGGGTTGAACCCGGCGGCATAATCGCTGAAGTTGAAATGCCGCGTCCCTTTGATCGTCACCTGGTAACCCTGCGGCACGGTGGCAAAAATCGCGGTCACATCGTGATCGGATTTCACGATCATCGGGTCTGACCTGTCGAGCACCTCGCTCCATTCGAACAGCACGGGCTTATCCAGCCCGGCGGTGGTCACCGTGCCGAACGGCGTGCCATCAAGATCGGCGGCAGCGGTGCAGCGCGCGTCGAGGTGGCAGGCTTCGAGCGCAGAAGCGCCACCAAAGGAATGCCCCCACAGCCCGATGTGCTGCATGTCCAGCTTTGCGTAGAATGGGCTGCTCGCATCCGCGTTCAGCCGCCCGGCCTCGTCGATGGCGAAGCGATCGTCCGCCGCCCAGACAGCCACCAGCCTATCGCCCTGCTGCTGCGCCTCGGCGGGGGTGGCATTGTCAAGAATCGTACCCTGATCCGTAACCGAGATCACCTGCCCATTCAGCACCGTTACCGATGCGCTGTAGGTGGGGTTCAACCCGATGACGACGTAGCTCCTGCTCGCCAGGTCTTCGGCCAGCGTAGTGTATTCAGGGATCAGCGGTCCCAAGCCCGGTTCGGCGATCAGCACGGGGTAGGGTCCATCCGCGGCAAGGGGCGCATCTTCGACGGCGTGAGCGTGGATCGAGGCGACCGACTGGAAGACCAGCGACCCCACGCCGCGATCTGCCTCGCGGGCCTTTGCCCATTCCGGCGGCATGTAAGGTGCGGGTGCTGCGTCCGATGCTCCCGCGGGATACCAGATCCACACGGCGATTTCACGCGGGCCGCCCGATCCGCCGAGGGTCTCCTGCCGCGAGTCGTCTGTCCACTGCGTGATCATTCTGCCAACCGGATACTCGCCTGCCGGCGCAGGGAGGCTTACCGGGATGCTGCGCCTTACCGCCAGACCGGCGATCAGCAAGCCGACGAGCAGGACAACTCCAAGAGCCAGGTAGCCTGCAATCCTGATAAGATGCTTGATCATGGCAGCCACTCCGCCGAACCGCTCACGCAGTTATGTTGCTCACATTCAAACCCTGGCGCGCCGACAGCCCTGCCGGTGGCCCACAACTTGCGCACCCCAAAGCCTGACAGGCCTGCCAGCTATTTGTCATCGACAGGCAGAAATCCAAATCCCAGGGCGCTGTTCGCATCAGTAACCTCTGTCGACAGCGGAATTGCCGCCTGTGTGGTCAGTTGATAGCCTTCCGGCGGAATGGCAACTACTTCAAAATCCGCGATCGGCTCAGTGCAGGCCAGATGATATGCCGCTACCTCCGTCCAACCGGCAGCGTTGCCAACGGCCTCCCCGACACGCATACCCGTGGCAATCTCCCGAATTTCGAAGATTACATTTCCAAGGATCGGCTCCCCGTCATCCTGAAGCTGGTTTGCATTGCTATCCTGCCACCCATAAACCATGAGGGACAGGCCACAATCCGCAAAAGCGGGATAGAAGCCGAATTCAAAGTCGAGGGGTATCTGGCCCGGACTGACCTTCAGGGTCGTGTCTGAACTGGCAAGGTAGCCTTCAGGTGGGGTAGCTCGGATTTCAAAGTCGTCCCCACCACAGCCGCCCGGTGCCCAGGTGTCGATGGTGAGTAACCCCTGTGCATCAGTCGTTCCCTGTCCACCCGCAAAAGAATACGCATAGTAGCCGGTAATCGAGAACTCTACGCCTTCGAGCGGAGGCTCCCCTTCCTCGCGGACGCCATCGGCATCTGAGTCTTCCCATGCAAGTAGGTGGAAATACATGAAGCAGTCTGCCAGGACTTCCACGGTCGGTGTGGACTGTGGGAAAGTGCTGGGTGTGGTCTGCGGGGGAATACTGATGGAACCGCAGCCTGATAGCAGAACAGCCATCAAGGTCATCGCATACTGACCCGGATTCGAGGACATCATCGTTTGCCTTCTGCTATATATACCAGTGGTCAGTATCAGTCTAGTGTCGAGCCTTCATGGGGGCCCCTCGTCATGCGGGCTCGCTCACGTTGCGCTCGCGCAGCGCCTGCCGCGCCGCACTGACTGCCCCGCCGGTGGCCCACAGCATCACCAGTGTGGAGGCCAGCCACTGCGCGGGGGTCGGCACCAGGCCGAGCAGCCCGTAGGTCGTGGTGACGAACATCTCCGGTACGGTCAGGTAGCAGGCGACTCCCCACACGACCGTTGCCGCCAGCATGACGAACATCGAGGCGGACACGACCGCCGCCGGGATGGCCGCGAAGCGCATCGGCTGGCCGTCAATCTCGCTGAGGCGCACCGCGCTGGTCACGCCCCACGTCGAGAGGATCGCGCTGCCGATGAACAGCACGACGATACCGGTGAAGCCCAGGATGTGGTTGACCGTATCCGATACGGGCCTGCCGTTGATCAGCGTCACGACGATCAGAACGAAGATCAGCGTCGCCGCCGCCGAAACCAGCGGCATGGCCAGCCGCAGCAGCACGTCGCGCCGCTGCTCGGCCAGCGCCTTGCGCAGCACAGCCAGCATCAGCGGCAGCCCGCCGACCGCCGCCGCGAGGATTGCCACGACCGAGAAGACTTCGAGCATCGTCCACGGGATCGCCAGCGCCGCGTGCGTGTGGATCGCCACCGGCAGCGGCGTATCGTCAGTCATGCCGTTCAGGTACATCCCGGCCACAATGAACGCGGCGAACGACCACAGGATGGTGAATTCCGCTTTGCGCAGCCTGGTGTTCATGAGCAGAAGCCTCCCGTCGATCAACCCTGGGTGAACGTGTGCGTCGAACGCGCGCAGCGCCACGTCGAGCGCAGCGCGCATGGTGGGGCGTATGTCGTCGAGGAGCGCGGCAAATTCCACGCCGTAGCGCGCCCGCCAGGCGCGCGGGTACAGCCAGACCATCCAGCGCATGTTACGACGCCTCCGCCAGCCGCCGCAGGCCCGTCTCAGCGATGTGCCTGAGCGTGGAGAGCTGCTCGCGCAGGTAGGTCGCGCCCAGCCCGGTCAGCCGGTAAGGCTGCCGCCGGTCGTCGCTGGGCAGCGGCTCGATCAGCCCGCGCTGCTCCAGCCGGGCGATGGCCCCGTACAGCGTGCCCGGCCCCAGCTTCACGCCTGCCATCTGCTGGATGTCCTCCATCATCGCGTAGCCATGCTTCGAACCACCGGCCAGGCTGGACAGGACCAGCAGCGATGGATCGGAGAAGCGTCCTATGTCGTCTGCGCTGCCTGTCACCGCGTCACCTCACTATTACGTCTGACGTAGTATTACGTACGACGTAATAATAGCCGCATTCGCGGCGTGTGTCAAGACCCTGCGCTGATCTCACACCACGAGCGCCAGCACGACCAACACCAGCCCGGCGGCCATCATCTGCGCGGTCAGCGAGCGGGGCCACTGCCAGCGCCCCGATCCGCCATGCAGCGCCTGCGCGCGCTCGTGGTTCAGCACGAACAGCCCGCCCAGCAGCGCGGCAATCCCGCCCATCAGCCCGACCGTGCCCAGTACGCCCGGCCCTCCGCCAGCCTTCAGCAGGATCAGCCCCAGCGCCTCCAGGATCGCGCCCGCGCGGAACACCCAGCTTCCTGCGCTCCACACGGCGATGCGGTGCACGCGCACCTGCGGCGCGATCATCACCAGCCCGGCCAATATCGCCAGCACGCCGATCCCAACGCCCAGCAGGCTCACCAATTGCAGCATGTCGCCCTCCTTGTCATCACGTTCCCGATCATACGCGCACATCTCTGTGATGGGAATCGCAGGGGCGGCGCATCGCGCCGCCCCTGCCGTGCGGGTCCAGGGTCTCTGACCCCTGGTAGGGGTGCAGGGGCAACAGCCCCTGCGCTTCACTGCCCCTTCCTCTAATGTGGGTATCCATTGGGGAACATCGTGCGCTGGGCAACGATCTCCTCGGCAGTGTGCCAGTGCGAGCGCACCTGGCCGATCAGGTACAGCGATCCGCTGACCACGACCAGATCGTCTTTCTCGGCCATCGCCAGCGCGCGGTCGAGCGCGGCGAGCGGCTGCTCCTCGGCGATAGCCTCGCGTGCGCCGGCTTCGCGGGCCAGCGCAGCCAGCTCGTCGGCGGGGATGGCCGGCTTGCCCTTGACGCGCGGGTAGGTGGTGATCATCACGTCGGCAACCTCCGACAGCGACTTGAGGATCGGCTCGACCGCCTTCGCTTCGAGCATCCCCAGCACGAGGATCAGCCGCCGGTAATGAAACACCTCGCGCAGCGCGGCGATCAGCGAGCCGATCTTCTCCTGGTTGTGCGCGCCGTCGAGCACGACCATCGGGTCGGTCTGCATGACCTCCAGCCGCCCGGCAAAGCGCGTCGTCTGCAGCCCGCGCCGGATGGCCGCCTCGTCCAGCGCCATGCCCGTCGTCGCGGCGTAGACCTCCACCGCGGCCAGCGCCGCCGTTGCATTGGCGAACTGGTGCGCGCCCAGCAGCCCCACGCGCACGTCGTCAAGATGCAGATCGAGCCCGTCGTAACGGAAACGCCCGCCGTCGGGTGACAGCTCGATAGGTGCGTAGCGCACCTCGCGGCCCAGCCGGACCATGCGCGATCCGCGCAGCGCCGCCTCGTCGGCAATGACCTTCATCGGCACCTCGCCGACTTCGCCCACAATCACCGGGACGCCGGCCTTGATGATCCCCGCCTTGTGGAAGGCGATCTCGGCCAGCGTCTCGCCCAGCACGCGGGTGTGGTCGTAGTGAATCGTGCTGATCACGCTGACGCGCGGCAGGACGATGTTCGTGGCATCGTAGCGGCCACCCATGCCCACCTCGACCACGCCCATATTGCACTGCTCGTCGGCGAAGGCACGCAGCGCCATGCCCAGCCACGCCTCGGCGTAGTGCGGGTTGCCCAGCTCAGGTTCGGCGGCCTGCACCGCGTCGACCGCTGCCAGCACCCGGTCGACCAGCACGGCGGCTTCCGATTCGGCCACCAGTCGCCCGTCGATGCGCACTTTTTCGAGGGGCGTTTGCAGGTAAGGCGAGGTGTGCGTGCCAACGCGGCCACCAAGCGCGCGCAGCAGCGATTCGCAGAACATGGCGATGGACCCCTTGCCAGAGGTCCCGCCGATGTGGATGATGTCGAACGAGTCGTCGGGGTGGCCCAGTTCGGCCAGCAAGCGCCGGGTGCGCTCCAGCCGGCGCTGGAACTCCGCCTCGCGCTCGGCGGGGTCTTCTACCAGTTCTGCCGGTCGGGTAATCAGGCGCTCGATGCGTTTGAGCGATGTGGATAGGATGCTGCTCACGGTCATGTCCTTGGCGGTCGGTCTTGACGTATGGTGGCATTGTAGCACATCTGCCCGCACCCAGAACCGGTCAAATGTCAGGTTTCTGATGCTGCGTTTCGGCCAGATAGTGGCCGCGGCCCGCGCGCACCGCGCAACGAAAGCGCCCCGACTTTCGCCGGGGCGCTCCGTGCATCATTACGTCTGCGACAGCCAGCCGGCTAGCCGCCGCCGTAGCACACGTTGTAAAACGGATCCCAGTAGCAGTACCAGTCGTTGCTGTGCGCGTCGCACTTCGACTGGCTGCCCAGTTTGCCGCAGCAATCACAGATATTGTTGGTGCTGTCCCAGGAGCCGTCCCCGCATTGCGCCTTCGTGGTTGCGAGAGGATCGCACGTGTACTTCTTGGGTGTGCAGTCCTGCGGGCAGTTGTCCTGACGTCTCACTGCCGGCGCAGATGCCGTTGCCGCAGGTTTCGTAAGCCGCGCAGTCCTGCGGGCAGTTGTTGGTATCCTCGCCGGGGCCGCAGATGTTGTCGCCGCACAACTGGTGCGCGTTGTCGACGGGCGGGCAGCCGGGCACCCAACTTCCGGTGAACGGCCCGCCGGTCTGTATGACGTTGATCGCCTGGCCGTCCTTGTAAGTGATGCGCACGCTGATCCAGGTGAACTGGGCGTTGCCAATGCCGGTGCAGTTGAAGACGTCGAAGTCCTTGTACGACAGGCTCGGGTCAACGGTGGGTGTGTAGGTCGAGACCGGCGCGGGCGGCGGTTGGGCCGGCTCGGTGGTCGGCGTGGGGGTGATGAAAATGAACTGGTCGCGGTTCATGCCGCCGATGAGGCCCACGTTCTGCGCATCGCCGAACGCGTTGAATGCGCCTTCGAGGTCGGCATCGGTCACCGGCAGGATGTCGCTCACAGTGCCGTCCGCTGAGACCTCAACCTTCTGGCCGCCCTGCAGCGTGATCAGGCTGCCGTCAGGGCCTTTGAAGGTGCAGCTTCCTTCCAGGCAGATCAGCACGGCAACGATCGTCCCGTCCTGGCCAACGCGCCGGCCATAGCGCGGGCCGTCTGCGCGCGATGTGCCGCCTGGCTCGTATGACAGGCCAAGCGATGAGCCACGGATCGCCGCCACGCCGCTTGGCGTCTCGACTTCAAAGGCGGCGGTGTCAGACAGCCTGCCCTCGTGGAAGGCGAAAATCTTGCCAATGTTCATGAAGAAGCGGGTAATAGGATTCTGCGTGGTACCGGAGACTTCGGTCACCTGGAACTCGGTGTTGGCCGAGACCACCACTGCCGTCCCGTCGTCCAGCGCCAGGATGGCCTGGCCGTCAGCGCCGGTGCGGATGGTCGCACCCTGTGCGACGAGTGTCGCCGACAGCCGGCGTGCGCGGGGCAGCGCCTTCGCTGTCGATCACCTCGACAGTCCCCTTGATGTCTTTGATCGTCACGCTGCGCTGGGCCACCGGCGCGGCCGTCGGGGCTTCGGCCAGCGTGGGCGCTTCAGTCGCCGCGGGTGCTTGTGTGGTGCTGCTGGCGGCGGTCGGCGCGGCTGTCACCGGGGCTGCAGTCGTGGCTGCCTGCGGCGCTGCGCTCTGGCAGGCAGACAGCAATAACGCCGCCAACACGCCGAGCAACAGGCCGCTCCATTCCGGAATACGTTTGCGGTCCATTCTCGTTTATCTCCTAAATGGCAATGCAATAGCTGGATCGATCTTCAGGTGCCCCGGTCCTGAAGGTGTGCCGCCTTCAGCGGAAAGTCGGCGACATGTCTCCTCTACCATAATGATTGTAACCGCTTAGCGGTGATCGCGAAAGGCTCTGTGGTCCCCTCGTTCCTGCTATACTCTGTCATATGTAGCGCACGAAACCTGACGGGGGAGGGCGATGCCTAAGCGTCTGGCCGAGCAGTATCAAGATGGCGACCGGGTGCTGGTCTACTTCGCGGCGGAGGATCGCTGGCTGGCGGGCCGCGTCATCGCGCGGGATCACCCCGGCGTGTGGGTTCAGGTCGCTGACGGCAGCCTGTGGTTCGTCACGCATCCCCATCGCATCAGGAAGGCTGGCGCTGATGGCTGAACGCCGCCCCTTGCAGCAAAATCCGGGCTGCTCAGTTTGATATCGGTATGCGCTAATCTTAAAATAATCCATTCTCGCGAAGTTTTAAGGATCCCCCGCCTGAGGATGGTTGCGTGC
Source organism: uncultured Chloroflexia bacterium (assembly GCA_963787375.1). Classification (GTDB taxonomy): domain Bacteria; phylum Chloroflexota; class Anaerolineae; order Aggregatilineales; family UBA3940; genus CAWBCR01. The sequence goes on from CAWBCR010000013.1 coordinate 173,273, forward strand.
GATCTGGCCGCATGCTATGATGTGGCGCGTTCCTCACGAAAATAGACCATGTGTGCTAGCTCCGCGTGGTCTGTGCCTGTCACGAAAGGTGCGGCTGAATGCGATGCCCTTACTGCGGCGCGAGTGACTCGCGTGTCGTCGATACGACGACCGACACCGCCGGAGACGAGATCCGGCGCAGACGCGTGTGCCAGGCGTGTGGGGAGCGCTTCTCGACGGTTGAGCGCGCGCGGGCCAGCCTGCCGCTGATCGTCAAGGACAGCGCGGGAGGACTGCCCGCCCGCCGCGAGCCGTTCGACGCTGAGAAGCTGCGGCGCGGCATTCGGATGGCCTGCGCCAAGCGGCCCATCTCGCAGGAGGCTATCGACCGCCTCATTGACGACATCGAGGCGCGGCTGCTGCGCGAGAGCGCGGGGGAGGTTCCCAGCCGCGTCATTGGCGAGATGGTAATCAACGGCCTGCGCGACCTGGATGAGGTTGCCTACATCCGCTACGCGATCGTCTTTCTGGGGCTGGAGGACCTTTCAGCGGTGCGTCGCGAGATTGACCGGCTGCTGCGTGAGCGCAGTCACCGGACCCGCGAGCGTGCGGAGCTTTGAGGGATTGGTAGCGTGCCGGCACACAAGCAGCCGGCATGGTGAGGAGGAATGGCAGTGGCGGACCAGGTAAGGAACAACACGACAGCCGGCGCGGACAGCAGCGGCATTGGGCGCGGGCCTTCGCATCAGCATCCCATCGACTTGAGCGACAACGCGCGCACGGTGCTGACCAAGCGCTACCTGCGCAAGGGGCCCGATGGCAAGCCCGCCGAGAGCATCGAGGAGATGTTCTGGCGGGTGGCGTGGAACGTCGCCGCACCAGAAGAGGCCCACGGCGACCGTCAGGCGACCGCCGATCTGTTCTACGACCTGCTGACTGGCAAGCGGTTCTTCCCCAACTCGCCGACCTTCACCGGCGCGGGCACGCCGCTCGGCCAGCTTGCCGCCTGTTTCGTACTGGCCATCGACGACGACATGGGCCGCTCGCCAGACGGCATCTTCCAGACGCTTCGCAACGCGGCGCTGATCCAGCAAACCGGCGGCGGCAACGGCTTCTCGTTCAGCCGCCTGCGCCCGAAAGGGGATCGCGTTGCCAGCTCGAACGGCACCGCCACCGGCCCGGTGGGCTTCCTACAGGTATATGACAAGGCCTTCGGGGAGATCGCGCAAGGCGGCAGTCGTAGGGGGGCAAACATGGGGGTCCTGCGCGTCGACCATCCCGACGTGCGCCAGTTCATCACCTGCAAGACCGACGAGAGCCAGATCACCAACTTCAACATCTCGGTCGGCATCACCGACGCCTTCATGCAGGCTGTCAAAGACGACGGCACCTACGATCTGATCAACCCGCATAACGGCACCGTGAGTGAGACGATCCGCGCGCGCGAAGTCTTCGACATGATCGCCCGTCACGCCCACCACAACGGCGAGCCGGGCATGTTGTTCCTCGATGCCGCCAACCGCGATAATCCCGTCCCGCACCTGTACCAGCTTGAGGCGACGAACCCATGCGGTGAGCAATTTTTAGGTCCCAACGAGAACTGCTGCCTGGGCTCGATCAACCTCGCCCCGCACGTCACCGCCGACGGCAAAGTCGACTGGCAAAAGCTGCGCGAGTCGGTCGAAACGGCCACCCGCTTCCTCGATGACGTGGTCGACGCCAACGCCTACGTGCCCGCCGTGCCGGAGCTTCAGGTGGCTGCGCACCGCGTGCGGCGCATCGGGCTGGGCATCATGGGCCTCGGCGACCTGATGTATCACCTGGGCGTGCGCTATGGCTCGGACGAGGGCCAGGAGTTCGCCAGCCAGGTGATGGAGTTCGTGCACTTCCACGCCATGCGCACCAGCGTCGCGCTGGCCGAGGAGCGCGGGCCGTTCCTGGCGATCCGTGGCAGCCTGTACGATCCCGACGACCTGAAGTGGACGCCGCCGCAGCCGCTCAAACCCTACATGCGTGACTGGGGCCGCCCGCCCGTCGATTGGCCGTCGATTGTCGACGGCATCCGGCAGCATGGCATCCGCAACGGCGCGCAGACGACCATCGCGCCGACCGGCACGATCAGCACGGTGGCAGGCTGCGAGGGCTACGGCTGCGAGCCGGTGTTCGCGCTGGCCTACGTCCGCTATTTTGACGACAACGGCACCCGACGCGAGCTTGAGTACACCTCACCCTTGTTCGAGAAGGCATTGAGCGACGCCGGGCTGGACGAGCCGACGCGCAAGCGCATCGTCCAGCAGACCGCGCTGAGCGGCTCGTGCCAGGACATCCGGAGGTGCCGGAGTCGATCCGCCACACGTTCGTCGTCTCGTCAGACATCTCCGCCGAGGAGCACGTCACGATGCAGGCGGCGCTGCAGCGTTTCGTGTCGAATTCGATCTCGAAGACCTGCAACTTCCCCGCCTCCGCGACGGAAGACGACGTGGCGAAAGCCTTCCTGCTGGCCTGGGAACTGGGCTGCAAGGGCCTGACGGTCTATGTGGCCGGCACGCGTGAGAAGGTGGTGCTGGAGACGGCGGAGACGGCGCAGGCCAAGCAGCCTGAGACGGCAGCAGAAGCCGCGCTTGCTGAACTTCCGGCGGCCCCCGCGCAGCCGCCAGCCCGACCGGCGCGGCGCGGCGGTGAGCCGCTCAAGGACATCAGCCCCGGCCTGCTGCCGCTGTTTGGCCACGAGCCGAAGCGTCCGCGCGCGCGGGTGTTGCCCGGCTACACCTATCGGCTGGAGACGCCGCTGGGCACCGCCTTTGTGACCGTCAACGAGAACGGCGGCAGCGAGCCGTTCGAGGTGTTCCTGCACACGGCCAAGGCCGGCTCGGAAACGGCTGCCGTGTCCGAGGCGCTGGGCCGGCTGGTCAGCTACATCCTGCGCATGCGCTCGCCGCTTGAGCCGCACGAGCGGCTGGAGGAAGTCATCCGCCAGTTGGAGGGCATCGGCGGCGGGCGCTCGCTGGGGCTGGGCCCCAACCGGGTGCGCTCGCTGCCCGACGGGCTGGCGCAGGTGCTGGCCGAGTACATGGCCGAGTGGAAGAACCGCGACGCGCTGCCCGACGAGCCGACCTCGTTCGGCATCGACAACGCCACGCCCGCTGCGCCCGCCCGCCCCGCGCCGGTGACCCCGGCCCCCGGCCAGCTTGCACTGAAGTTCGGCGACCTGTGCCCGGAGTGCGGGCAGGCGGCGGTGGTCAACGAGGAGGGGTGTAGGAAGTGCTACGCGTGTGGGTACAGCGAGTGCTGAGCGGGGGCGGTTAGCGACAGCATAGAATGGTCTGTGTGTTCTCAATCGGGCCTCCACCCGTGACGTCTAATCGCGGAGGAGGCCCGTTACATTAGAGGATATGATCATGCCCAAAGAGATCAAATTGCTTCGCGTGTTTGTTTCCTCGCCGAGCGATACAAACTCTGAACGGGAACTCGTGGAGCGGATCATCCATGAACAGAACACCTATTGGGGGGAAGTTCTCGGTATTATGTTTGAGTATGTTGGCTGGGAAACTCACACGTATCCCGCTATAGGTGTCGATCCGCAGGAAGTCATCAATGGGCAGGTAACTGACTACGATGTGTATATAGGTATATTGGCGACGCGACTGGGTACTGCAACACCAAGGTTTAGTTCGGGGACTGTGGAGGAGTTCGAGGGGGCCTATAGGAAGTGGTTACAAATCCAGATGGCCTAGACATCATGTTCTATTTCAAAGTTGTAGATCCTAGTACAGTCGATCCCGATGAATGGTGTCGCACTGAGGACTTCAAGCAGAGGATTTCGGCTCGCGGGGTCTACTATTCCAGCTATAAGAACCTGTTACATTTCGAGGCGTTGGTGCGAATGCACTTAACTCGTTTGCTCCAGAAGAGAATTGGCTCCAATCCCGCAGGACCTCGATCCCCGACACTTCTGGAAGTAATAGCAGCCCTGATTACGTTGTTCCGTGGCATGCGAAGTCTCAGAAAATCAAGGCACGAACTGCGACATATAACTCGGGCAATTGCGAAGCTGGATGGTGCTGTTACGCAGAGGTACGCAGAATTAGGGAACCTTCCCCTCAATGATCCTAGCGTCCCAGAACAAGTGAGGAACCATGTTGCTATTGGGTTGGCAAGGGATTTCGACACCTACTCGGAAGTATTGCAACGCCACATTCTTCCCTTTTCAAATCGGGCCATACGTGCAATCCTTCGGTATATCGAAGCATTTGGTGTTCTGCGTGTTACAGGACGCGGAAGTGCGCAGTTGCGATACATGACGATCAATGTTGAGCGATTGGCCGATATCCATACATGGGTTCGTGACCGTATCGATGGCATGAATAAGACATTGGGTCGATTGGTCAAGGTAAATCTGCAACTCCGAAAAGCGAAACACAGTTGCCTCTTGGTCAATGCACTCCTGCTTGAGGAGTTGGACAGGAACAGCAGCTTGGCCAAAGAGTTCCTAAACCTGTTAGAAGATAGCAGATGAGTTGTCGTTATCGCCGTCGATATCTGGCAACACGCGGTGAGCCGCCGTCCCGCCTTCGCTCCCAGCATCCCATCTCCCGCCAGAGGAGTGCATCCTCCGGCGTTCTTGTGCTACGCGACGCGCTGCCTAGCTCTACGCCCCACCCTGCGCCCGCTTGGCCTCGCGGAAGCCCACCAGCCGCCGGTTCGCCTCATCATACAGCCGGAAGCCCAGGCTCTTGAGACTGATCAACAGCGTCACCGGCTCGACCTGGACCTGCCGCGTCGCGTCGCAGGCGGCCTGCAGGTGGTAGTTCGGGATGCGGGGGTTAAGGTGGTGGATGTGGTGAATGCCGATGTTGCCGCTGAACCATTGCAGCACCTTCGGCAGGCGGTAGTAGGAACTGCCCTTGAGCGCCGCGCTGACGTAATCCCACTTCTCGTGCCGCTCCCAGTAGACGCCCTCAAACTGGTGCTGGATGTAGAACAGCCAGACGCCGGCAATGCCGCCGATCCAGATGATGGGAAGCTGGATCAGGATGTAAGCCTTGATGCCGATCGTCAGGCTGAAGGCCAGGATCAGCGCCGCGATGGCGAGGTTCGTGGCCAGCACGCTCCTGCGATCCTTCGGCGTGGGGTCGGCCCCGGCGAAGCGGTGCGCGATCAGGAACATGTACAGCGGGCCAAAGCCAAAGATGACGATCGGGTGCCGGTACACGCGGTAGCCAAACCGCTTCCAGCGCGGCAGCGCCAGCCACTCCTCGACGGTCAGCGTCCAGATGTCGCCCACGCCGCGCCGGTCGAGGTCGCCGGCAGAGGCGTGGTGCCGGGCGTGCTCGCGCCGCCACTGGTAGAACGCGGTGAACGTCAGGATGCCACTGATGATCCCCCACACCTCGTTGGCCCTCGGCGATTTGAAGAACGAGGCGTGCCCGCAGTCGTGGAACTGGATAAACAGCCGGACCATGAACCCTGCCGTCGGGATGGCCAGCAGCAGCGTCAGCCAGTACGAGACCCTCAGGCTGAAGTACATCAGGACCCACAGCGTAACGTAGGGCACGACAGTGTTGATGATCTGCCACGTGCTGCGCCACGTATCTGAATTGGCATACGCCATCACGGCCTGCTTCAGGGCAGGCCAACTGACCGATTCCGCCGGCGACGTGCTGGTGTCCATACACAACCTCCAGTGTGGACAGAGTGCCTCTGCTCGCAGCGCCCCTTGCGCGGTAAGCGCGGCACAGCGTGGCACTGCGAAAGCGCGCAGCGCCCGGTACGAGATTGTCCTCTTGCCTGGATCGTCAGCGAAGTACGGCTGCCTTGGAGGGTATTCTTCAAGAGGTCATTTGCTTCTTCACTCATTATAGCACGAAGCGGGTCGATGTATACAGCGGCCCCTCAAGATAGCCCACCCGGACCTTTCGATCTCGCGCGGCCTTCACTGTATAATGAGGATCGCTGACCGGTACGTTGGGGTTGTGTCAAGGGGGTGTCGACGTGCCCAAGTCATCTACATTGATCAGCGGTCTCCTGTTCGCCATCACGCTGGGCGGAACGGCTTTCTTCTCCGGCTTCAGGCCGTCGTTTTTCCTGTCGACGCTGGGCTGGGTGATGCTGATGCTGGCGATGGTCTCGCCGTTTCTGTTCCTGCTTTCGCTGCGCGCCGACCAGGTCAGTTGGAAGGTGTCGCTGACAATTGTCGGCATCCTGACCGCCACGCTAATCATCGTGTGCTTTATCCCGGCGTGGTACTACTTCACCTACCTGCCGGCGAGCGCGCCGATGTTTATCGTCCAGTAGCGCGCGTGCTCACCTTTCGCGAGATCTACCGCCAGCACGCTGAACAGTATGACCGCCTCGTCGACAGCGAGGATATGTCTGCGCTGTGCCGCGCGCTGCTTGCCATCCGCTCGCTCGACGATCTCGACGTGGTCGAGTTTGGCGCGGGCACCGGGCGTATCACGCGGCTGCTCGCGCCGCTGGTCGGCTCGATCCGTGCCTTCGACGGATCTCCCCACATGTTGAGCGTCGCCGCGCGCCGCCTGCGCGCCGAATTTGGTCACCTGTCGAACTGGTCGCTGGCTGCCGCCGACAACCGCGCGCTGCCCGTCGCGCCTGCCTCGGCTGACGTGGCTGTCGAGGGCTGGAGCTTCGGTCACGCCACCGGCTGGTATCCCGACGACTGGCCGCAGCGCATCGGGCAGATGCTGGCCGAGATGCGCCGCGTGCTGCGTCCCGGCGGCACGATGATCCTGATCGAGACGTTGGGCACGGGCCGCGAGACACCGGAGCCGCCGGCCCCCGTGCTGGCCGACTTCTACCGCTGGCTGGTCGCCGAGCATGGCTTCTCGTCGACCTACGTCCGCACCGACTGTACGTTCGCCTCGCCCACCGAGGCCGAGTCGCTGACCCGCTTCTTCTTCGGCAGCGACCTGTCGCAGGGTAGGGCCACCATCCCCGAATGCACCGGCATCTGGTGGCGTGCCGTCTGACCGCCCGTTTCGTAAATCGCCAATCTGTGCTAAAACAGTCCACGTTGGAAACGGAGGAATTGTGCGTCTGCAAATCCTTGCGCCCATCGCTGTGATGGTGTGTGTGCTGCTGGCCGGCTGCCAGGGCGGCAGCGTGTCGGTTGACACGCTGCTTCCGGCGCAGGTGGGCAGCTATCTGCGCACCAGCGGCCCCATCCACGACGACCGGAGCGGTGCGGATTCGGCCACCTACCAGGGCGCTGAGGGCACCGTGACGCTCAACGTGCGCTGGGTGGGCCGCGCGGAGGTCTCCACCGCGCTCGAAACGCTGCCGCCGAACAGCGCCAACGTCGGCCCCGACCCCGGCCTCGGCGTGCGGAAGGGTATCTTCTTCACCTTCGCCGACGAGTATCACGCGGCCTGGGGCAACGACGACTGGGTGTTCGTGCTCTCGGCCTCTACCGACGCCACCCGCCGCGCCTTTCTGGCCGCCTACGGCTACTGACCGGCGCGCGTTCCACCGCCACACGGAGGGAGTCTGATGGCCAGGCATTTTCTGCTCGTCGCCGGGAACATCGGCGCGGGCAAAACAACCCTCACCGACCGCCTCGCGACGCGTCTCGGCTGGCAGGCGGGCTACGAGACGGTCAGCACCAACCCGTTCCTGGCCGACTTCTACACCGACATGCGGCAGTGGTCGTTTCATCTGCAGGTGTATTTCCTGGGTGACCGCGCCCGCCAGCATCGCAAGCTGGCCGACCAGCGCCGCTCGACGATCATCGACCGCAGCATCTACGAGGACGCGCACATCTTCGCCCGCGCGCTGCACGCCATGGGCAATATGGACGAGCGCGAGTACCTGGCCTACCGCCAGGTGTATGACTTGGTCGTCGAGGGCCTGCCGGTGCCCGACCTGCTGCTGTACCTCGATACGACCGTCCCGGTGCTGATGGAACGCATCCAGAGCCGGGGCCGCGACATCGAGAGCGGCATTAGCGCCGACTACCTCTCGCTGCTCGACAACTACTATGAGGAGTGGATCGCCGGCTTTGACCTGTGCCCGGTGCTGACTATCCCCGCCGACAATCTGAACTTCGTCACCAACGAGAAGCACATTGCCATCATCATCGACCGCATCAATCAGAAGCTCGCCGGTCGCGAACAGGTCGTCTTCCCGCCCGATCTGGAAAACGGGCACGACGCCTGACGCCCGGCCTGCCCTCTCATCACGCGCTGCTGTCGAAGGTTTGCCACACTACCTTAAAGCCGAACTCCTCCGTCTCGAACGCCTCGTAGCGATCGCCGGTGTAGCGGCCCACCACTTTCTTCCAGAAGGCCTGCGCCGGCTGGTTGGGTCCGATCTCCGTCACCTGCCAGTAACCCCGGTACGTGTCGAACATCAACCGCGCAAGCTGCTCGCCTACGCCCCGCCGCCGGAAGCAGCGCATCACGAAGAACTCATCGACCGCGCGACCCGGCCCCGTGTGGTGCGCCTGGTCGGCCCGCTCGCTGATCAGCGCGAAGCCCGCCCACTGCCCGTCGAGCCGCGCCAGGTAGCCGACGAAGCCCGCCCGGTCGACGTAGCGTGACAGGTCAAAGCCAGGGTCAAACTGCCCCTGCTCGTCGACCTGCCCCTCCTCCTCGTCGCACAGAAACTCGCTGAAGTCGTACAGATAAAGCTGCATCAGGTTCTTGAGCGTCTCGAAGTTGTCGGCGGTCACCCGCACAAGCCGGAGGTTCATTCCCGCCCCTTTCGCCGTTTGTTTGCGCCTATTCTACCGTCAGTACGGGCTGCCGTTCAGGCGGCTGCCGAAGATCGGCTGTGTAGCTGCGCCCTCCAGCCAACTTGTACCCGATTCCCCTCCGTGCTAGACTGGTCCCTACGTTATCTCTACTCACGGGTGCGGAGGGGCATGCATGGCATTCGGCAAAGTAACCGTTCGGTCTGAGAGCGGGGCGCTGGATGAATACGAGCTGACCAGGCCTACAACTTCGGTTGGCCGCCAGCCCGGCAACGACATCGTCCTCAATACATCTGCCGTGTCGCGCTACCACGCCCAGTTCGACGTAGACGGAGGCGAAGTCTTCCTCGTCGATCTGGGCACCGTCAATGGGACGTTCGTCAACGATGCTCAGGTAGTGGCCAATGGCCGCGTGCCGCTGTCCGATGGCGACGTAATCGTGATGGGCGACATGCAGCTTGTGTTCTCCGAACCGGCAGCCCCGTCACGCGCTTCGATCAGCCTCACGCCGGTCGCCACCGCTGTTGAAGACCCCGGCATTCCCTTCCGGCTGCTCATTGATGAGCCACAGCAGTCGGTTGCGCCCGGCGCGCGCCTTCAGATCGCGATGGTCATCGAGAACCTGACCGAGCGCGAGCAGACTTACCAGGTCGATATCGGCGGGATGGCTGCCGAGTGGGCGTCGCTCAACCGCCGCGAGGCGCTGCTGATCCCCCACGAGCAGGCAGAGGTGATGGTTTCCATCAAGCCGCCGCGCAGCAGCGACACGAACCCGGGCCGCTACCCGCTGACGCTCAAAGTCGCCCTGCGCGAAGACCCGCTGATCGCGCTCGAAGCCCTGCGCGAGATCGACGTGGTCGGCTACAGCGGCCTGGGCATGACCGTCAGCAGTGGCCACCAGCACGGCACCTACCGCGTCGCGGTGCAGAATCAGGGCAATGTCCCGGTCGACGTGCAGATGGGCGGCTTCAACCGCGAGCGGCTGCTGGTCTACCAGTTCGACCCGCCCCGGCTGAATGTCAAGCCCAACCAGACGCAGTATGTCGATCTGAAAGTGAGCCCGCGCCGCATGCCGTTTGGCGGCAGCTCGCGCACGGTGACCTTTGCCGTCGTCGCGCGCTCGCTCGACGCCGCCGGGTACCAGGCCCCGGTGCCGGCCCATTACACCATCACCGGTTCGTGGCTGCCCTGGCTGGCCGGCGCGATGGTGCCGCTCGGCATTGGGACGCTGCTCGTGGCAGCGCTATTGGTCGCGGCGCTGTTGTTTCTGGGCGTGATCCCCTCGCCGCTGGCCCCGCGCGCTGCCACGCCTGGCGCTGCGGCGATCACCGAGCAGGCCGCATCGGCGTCTGGCGCGGGGATCTCGCCGACGCTGGTGCCGACCCCCCTTGCATCCATCGAGTCGTTTACTGCCGAGCCGGCTGAGATTATCTATCGCACCGCTGGCGACCTTGTACTCCAGTGGCAGGTGTCCGGTGGCACGGACGTGACGCTCATCGAAGAAGGCGGACAGCGCATCCCGCTCAGCGCCGACGACATCAGCACCAGTCAGGCGCGGGTGCCCGCTTTCCTGCTCGACCGCGGCCAGCACACCTTTTCGCTGACCGTCACCGGCGCGGACCTGCTGCCGCGCACGCGCACCGCCAGCGTGATGGTGCTGTCGGTGAAGTGCAGTGCTGCCCAGGATGCGGCGGTTCTCACACAACCCGATCCGGCCGCGCCGGCTGCACCGCCGATCAGCGGCGCTGACATCGTCATCGATGGCCGCAGCGACGACGGGCAGTGGCTGTACGTGGCCTACAACGATCTGCAAACGCTGTCTATCGTGGGCTGGCTGCCCACTGCACAGGTCACCTGCCCGCCCGGCAGCCCGCCGTTCGGCGATTACGCGGTCGTCGATTCGTCCGGCGGATCGCCGCACATCGCCACGCCGCAGCCCACCGAGCCTCCACCCACCCAGCCCGCTGAGACCCCTACCTCGGAGACGGGACCCGCTGAGACTCCTGCCTCGGTGACCGGGCCCGTCGAGACCCCGACACCGTGATCTGACATGCGTCGCCGGTGGTGCTTGCCGCCGGCGACGATGGCTCCTCTGGCCTATTAACCATTCATCAGTTCCTGATACAATCAGGTGATAATCGCCCGGGGGCTGACAGGTGCGCGTCAGGCTCCTATCAGGTATTCCGGGCCTGATTATGCTACAATCCCTGCACCCACCGGGGGACGGGCACCCGGCCCACTGATCCGTTTGTCGAGGAGCGGCAGCTTGAGACGACACCCGACGACTGTCACAAGCCTTTACCGCACGTTGGCCGCGCTGGCCATCGTGGCGCTGGCGCTGATGCTGCCCGGAGCCGCCGCCGCGCAGTCGCAGACGGCCAACCCGATCCAGCTTGACCTGCGTGTCGGCTTCGATGACACGGTTCAGGCTGGCGCGTGGTCGCCGATCTTCGTCACGGCCAGCAACACCGGGCCCGATGTCTCTGGCGCGCTGCGCGTGCGCGTGGTGCCCTTCGCTGGCAGCCCCACCGTCTATTCGCACCCGGTCGATCTGCCGCGTGGCTCGCGTAAGCTGATCACGCTGTACGCCGCCGACCTGTCGGCCTTTGGCAGCACCATCACCGTCGAATTTGTCGCCGGCAGCCGCGTGACGGCCAGCCAGGACCAGGCCATCACTGTCGTCCAGCCGACGACGCTGCTCGTCGGGGTGTGGAGCGATACCCCGCAGCCGCTGTCCGGCCTCGGATCGGTCAAGCCCTCCAGCGGCAAGACGTCGGTGGTCACGCTCACCGCCGCCGACCTGCCCGACCAGGCCGAGGGCTGGGCGGCGCTCGATGTGCTCGTCATCTCCGACGCTGACACCGGCGTCCTGACGCCCGCCCAGCAGGATGCGCTGGCGGCATGGCTGTCGGGCGGTGGTCGTCTGATCATCACCGGTGGGTTGACCTACCAGCGCACGCTGAGCGGCCTCGCCGCCATCGCGCCGGTGGCCCCCAGCCAGACGGAGACCGTCTCGCTGGCCCCGCTCGCCGCAGTAGCCGGTGCCCCATTCGAGCCGCAGGCCGTTACCGATGCACAGGTCGCTGCCGGGGTGGCGGCCCCCGACGCGCAGGTGTGGGTTCGCTCGGGGCAGGTGCCGCTGCTGGCCTATCGCGCGGTCGGCGCGGGCCGCGTCGATTACCTCGCCGCCGACCCATCACTGGAGCCGCTGCGCTCGTGGAGCGGCCTCCCGGCGCTGTGGCGGACGATCCTCAGCGCGGGCATGCCGCGCCCGGGCTGGAGCTATGGTTTTGCCTCCCAGGATCAGGCCGCGCGTGAGGCGGTCGCGGCGGTGCCCGGCGTCAGCTTGCCGTCGGTGCTCCAGTTATGCGGCTTCCTGGCGCTGTATATCGTCCTGGTCGGCCCGGTGAACTACCTGGTGCTGTCGCGGCTCAAGCGGCGCGAGCTGGCGTGGTTCACCATCCCGGTGCTGATCGTCGTCTTCTCGGGCGTCGCTTATCTCACCGGGTTCCAGCTTCGCGGCTCGCGCGTCATTCTGCACCGGCTGGCCGTCATCCAATCCTATTCCGATTCCGATGTGGCCGAAGTCAGTGGGCTGCTGGGCATCTGGTCGCCGCGCCGCTCCCGCTACAACGTGCTGCTCGACCCCGGCTTTCTGGCACGGCCAATCCCGCGTGATATCAGCAGCGCGCTGACCTCCATCGGCGACGCGCACGTCGACCAGGGGCAGGCGGTCACGTTGAGCGACGTGCAGGTTGACGTCGGCTCGGTGCAACCGTTCTATGTCGAGGGCTACACCCGGAATGCCCCGCGCATCGCCGGCAACCTGAGGGTAGCATCCGACTCGGATGGGCTGCATGTTACCGGCGAGATCGTCAACTATAGCGATGTGGTCCTGCACGACGCCGCGCTGGTGCTTGGGGGCACGGTCGCGCCCCTTGGCGACCTCCCTGCCGGACAGTCGCTGGCCGTCGATCAGCACCTGAGCGGCGGCCAGGCCGGCCTGCAGGCCATCTCACCGCTCGACCCCTTCCCGGCTGAAGCGACCTATGGATACGGGTACTACGGCTACGATCCATTCGTCGACCAGCTTGTCGGCGGCGACTGCTACAGCGTGTCGGCCAACACGCGCCGCTGCAACCTGCTCAACAGCGTCATGAACGGCTCCTCGCATGGGGCGCAGTTGTACCTCGTCGGCTGGCTCGATAGCGTGCCGTTCGGCGCGCAGGTGCTCAACGCCAACAGTGAAACGGTTGACAGCGCAGTGCTGATCGTGCAGTTGCAGAGCACGCTGGCTGGCGGCGGCCAGCAGCCGGTCGAGGTGCCGCCGGGCCTCACCACCTGGCAGCCGCTTGATCCTGTATCCCAGACCTACTACACGACGCCCTATGATCTGTACGTTTACGCGGGCGAGTCGTACGGCTTCCGCTTCGTGCCGGGGCCGCTGGTCCCGCCGCTGTCGGTGACCTCATTTATCGTGCATCTCAACCAATCGTATGACTCCGGCGAGCCGCCGCCTGTCGTAACGGCGCACAACCTGCAGACCGATCAGTGGGACGACCTGCACGTTCAATGGGGCGATACCCCGGTCAACGCCAGCCGTTATGTCGATGCGTCCGGCGGCGTTGAGCTGAGTATCACGGTCGCGGCGCAGTCTTACGGCAGCGCGTCGGTATCTGAGCTCGACGTGACGCTGCTCGGCTCGTATCTCTCAGGGGGGAACTGATGGCCGCGATCATCGAGACCAAGGGCCTGACCAAGCACTTCAAGAATGTGCAGGCCGTGCAGGACCTCACGTTGAGTGTCGAGGAGGGCGCGATCTACGGCTTTGTCGGGCCGAACGGCGCGGGCAAAACGACCACCATGCACATTCTCACCACGCTGCTCCAGCCGACCAGCGGCGAGGCGTGGGTGTCCGGCTTCTCGGTCACCCGGCAGCCGCGCGATGTGCGGCGCGTTATTGGCTATATGCCCGACTTTTTCGGCGTCTACGACGACATGAAGGTGTGGGAGTACCTCGATTTCTTCGCCGCCTGCTATGACATCCCCGAGGCGGATCGCCCCGCGCTGATCCGCGATTTGCTGGAGCTGGTCGAGCTATCGCATCGCGCCGACGACATGGTCGACAGCCTGTCACGCGGGATGAAGCAGCGGCTGTGCCTGGCCCGCACGCTGGCCCACGATCCGCAGGTGCTGATCCTCGACGAGCCCGCTTCCGGCCTCGACCCGCGCGCCCGCGTCGAGATCCGGCAGCTTCTGGTCGAGCTGGCCAACATGGGCAAGACGATCTTCTTCTCGACACACATCCTGGCCGATGTGGCCGAGATCTGCACGCAGGTGGGCATCATCGAGGCGGGCAAGCTGGTCATGCAGGGCAGCGTCGAAGAGATGCAGCGCCAGCTTGTGCCGCAGCGCGAGGTGGTTGTTACGCTGCTGGCTGGCGGCGGTGAGGCGGCCAGACAGGCGCTGGCCGGCTTCCCCGGCATCGACTCGGTGTCTGATGCCAGGGCCGACAACGGTCGCGAGCGGCTGCACGTGATGCTGGCCGGTGAGGACGAGGACGTGAGCAGGATGCTGGCCGTGATGGTCAAAGCGGGGGTGCCCGTGCTGCATTTCGCCGAGGAGACGCGCGACCTCGAATCGATCTTCATGCGGGCGACGAAGGGCATCGTCTCATGATCGTGGCAGCCCTCACACTATGACTTCAACGCGCCCGCGAGCTTTACGCCGAGCGTATCAGGCCGCTGGCGCAGTGGCTGTGGAGCAACCCGCTGCTGAGCCATGCGCGTCGGAACGGGCCGCTCGCGCCGGGGGTGGTGCGCATCGGCCTGCCCATCGCCGCCGGGTTGCTGGCGCTGGTCGCGGTGCTGGCGTGGGTGCTGAACTTCCGCGCGGCGGGCGCGGCGCTGATCGGCCTGAGCCTGGCCGCGGCGCTGGCCCCGGCGCTGGCTGCGCCGGGGGTGGCCGCCGACCGGCTGGCGCGGCAGATGCGCACGCCCGGCCAGGACCCGCGCCGCCTGTCTGACCTGCCGCCGCACGAGGTTTCGACCGGCCTGCTGCTGGTCGTGCTGTGGCGGCTGCGCTGGATGATCCTCGCCGGGCTGGCGTTTGCGCCTGCGCTGGCTATCGGCATCCTGCGCCTCGACGTGTCGGACTTTGCCACGTGGCGCGAGTTGGCAGAGGTGCTAGGCGGCGCGACGGCTGCCGGGCGCACGGTGTGGCTGCTTCCCGGTGGCGGCATTCCCTACGGGCGGCTGGCGCTGCGCGCGTTGAGTGCCGCGCTGGTTCCGTGGGCGGCCCTGCCGGCCTTCGCCGCGCTGGGCGTCACGTCGGCGCTGCTGCTTGAGGACCCGGCGCTAGGCGCGCTGGCTGCGCTGCTGGCCGAGGTCATCACCGCGCCGCTGCTGCTGCTGGCGTGGAATGCGCTGACGCGGACGCCGCTGCTGGCCGCGCCCTACGAGCTGATCCGGGCGCTGCTGCTGGCCGCGCTGATCGGCGGGCTGGTTTATGCCGCCGTGGCGCTGACACGGGTCAACGCGCGGCTGCTGGGCGCGGCGTAAGGAGTCCGGGGCGGAACCCCCGGCAGCTCGCCGCCGTCATTGTAATGAACGAGGAATGAGGTAGATGTCAACCACACCAGCCGAGCCAACCCCCATCCAGCCGCCGCCGCGCCTGGGCGCGCTAATCCGGCGCAACCCGATCGCGCTCAAGGAGCTGCGCGGGCGGATGCGCGGCGCGCGGGCGTTCGTCATCCTGACCGGCTACGTCACGCTGATGAGCCTGTTTACCGTGCTGCTGTACCTGATCTACACCACCTCGTCGTCGACCTCTTGAGCACAAGTGGCGGGGTCGTCGGCAAGCTGATCTTCGGCGGCGTGCTGGCCGTCGAGTTGTTCCTGGTGTGCTTCATCGCCCCGGCGTTCACCACCGGCGCGATCAGCGGCGAGCGCGAGCGGCAGACGTTCAACCTGCTGCGCACCACGCTGCTCTCGGCGCGGCGGATCGTCGTCGGC
The DNA here is from genome assembly GCA_963787375.1 of uncultured Chloroflexia bacterium. Taxonomy (GTDB): domain Bacteria; phylum Chloroflexota; class Anaerolineae; order Aggregatilineales; family UBA3940; genus CAWBCR01. The sequence goes on from CAWBCR010000013.1 coordinate 188,972, forward strand.
AAGCTGATCTCGGCGCTGGCCTACATTGTCCTGCTGCTGCTCGTCGCCGTACCGCTCCAGTCGCTGGCCTTCCTGATGGGCGGCATCACCGCCGCCGAAGTGCTGCTGTCGGTTGAGCTGCTGCTGGTGACGGGGCTGGCCTACGGCGCGGTGGGCATCTATTTCTCGGCGCGGACCACCCGCACGCTCACCGCCAGCATCCTGACGTACACCATCGCGCTGCTGGTCACGGTCGCGCTGCCGATTGCTTCGCTGCTGCTGGGGCTGCTCACGCCGCTGGGCCTCAGCAACCTGGGCAATCCGCTGCTGGAGGCGATTCTCGTCTACGTGCTGAACTTCCTGTCGGCCACCAACCCCATCGCCGCTGCCGTCGCCACCGAGACGGCCTTACAGCGCTACAATGCGCCGTTCTTCTATTCCTATACGCTGGTCAGCGGTCAGAACATCCCAGTGGTTGACCCCTGGGTCACCTTTACGGTGGTCTATGTGCTCGCTACGATCATATTAGTTGCGCTCGCCGTGCGGCACGTGCGCCGCCTCGAAGCCGCCTGAGTGAAGGATTGGTCGGTATGACTGCCACAGGTTCTGAGCTACAGCGCATCCACTCGACCTTACGTGCGTGGGATACCCGCCTGCGCCTGCGGCACAGCCTCGAATGGCTGCCGCGCGGGCTGGCCGGTGGGCTGCTGGCTGCCGGGCTGCTGGCTGTCGCCGCGCGCCTGTGGCCGATTGCGCCGCATCGCACCCTGATCGAGATCAGCGCCGCGCTGGCACTGCTGGGTATGGTGAGCGTCATGATCGGCGTGTGGGTCTGGCAGCGCAGTGCGCTGGCCGTCGCCCGCCGCTTCGACGCGCTGCTGGGCCTCAAAGAACGCCTGTCGACCGCGCTGGAAGTCGCCGAGGGCCGCCTGCCCATCGAATCCGACCGGCTGGCCGCTGCCCAGCGCCGCGACGCCGTCCACGCTGCCGCCAGCGCCGACCCGCGCCGCGCGCTGCCGCTGCGCGTCGACTGGCGCGAGTGGGCAGTCGCGGCTATTGTGCTGGGCTTGCTGATTGTCGCCGTGGCGCTGCCCAACCCGCAGGACGCGGTCCTGGCGCAGCAGGCGCAGGTGCAGCAGGCCATCGCCGAGGAGATCGACTCGCTCGACGCGCTGCGCCAGCAGGCGCTGACCGACCCCTCGCTGACCGACACGCAGCGCCTGCAGATCGTCGATACGCTCGACCAGGCGCTCAGCACGCTGTCGCAGCAGGACGTCACGCAGCAAGAGGCCTTCGCCGCGCTCGACACGGCGCAGCAACAGCTTCAGGATATGTCGCAGGCGCAGGCCGCCGCGCAGCAGCAGGCGCTCCAGGCCGCCAGCGGGCAGTTCTCCGAGGCGGGCGCGCCGCAGGTCGGGAATGCGCTTCAGCAGGGCGACCTTCAGGGGGCGGGGCAGGCGTTGTCGGGCATGCTCGACACCCTGACGCCCGACCAGGCGGCAGCAGCCGCCTCGCAGCTTTCCGCCGCCGCCGAAGCGCTCCAGGCGACTAACCCCGACGTGGCGCAGGCGCTCGACCAGGCCGCGCAGGCGCTCCAGCAGGGCGACACCGCCGGCGCGCAGGCGGCGCTCGACCAGGCCGGGCAGGCGATGCAGCAGGCCGGGCAGGGCAGCGCCGCCGACGGCTACTCGGACAAGATACGCAAGGACCAGCAGAGCATGGCCGATGCGGGTCAGGGCAGCCAGCCCGGCCAGAACGGCATGGGGCAGGCCCAGACGCAGGGATCGGGGCAGGGCTCCGGCTCATCTGACCAGCCGCAGCAGGGAACCGGCTCCGGCGGCGCGGGGCGCGGCGCGGCGGATGGCCCGGCGCAGGGCGGCGTCGCCAGCGGCCAGATCAGCACCGACAACGGTGCAGGCGACGGCGGCGAGACGCCCAACAGCAACGTTTACGCCCCGCAGCGCGTTGGGGGTGAGGGCGGCCCGCAGCTTGACGTGCCCGGAAACCCCGACTCCGGCATCCCGATCCAGGAAGGCGAGTTTGCCAACAACCCGAACGGGCAGGCGTCAGTGCCATATACGCAGGTCTACGGCGACTATTCCAGCGCGGCCAACCAGGCGCTCGACAGCGGCTACGTGCCGCTCGGCCTGCGCGGGCTGATCCAGCAGTACTTCACCCGGCTCGATCCGTCGCAGCCGTGATGGTCCGAATGAAGCAAACGAAGGGGCTTATTTCATGAGCGATCCAACCATGCAGGCCGAGCTTTCCCCCGCCGAGTTCCGCGAGGCGGCTGCCGCCATCGAGGATCAGGTCGGGCAGGTGATCGTCGGGCAGCACGAGGTAGTGCGCCTCGTGCTGATCTGCGTCGTCGCCGGGGGGCACGCACTGCTCGAAGGCGTGCCGGGCCTCGGCAAGACGATGCTGATCCGCACCCTGGCCGACGCGCTCGACCTGCGCTTCTCGCGCATCCAGTTCACGCCCGACCTGATGCCCGCCGACATCACCGGCACCGACATGCTCGAAGATGCCGAGGATGGCCGCAAGCTGCGCGTCTTCCAGCCCGGCCCGGTGTTCGCCAACCTGGTCCTCGCCGACGAGATCAACCGCGCCACGCCCAAGACGCAGTCGGCGCTGCTCGAAGCGATGCAGGAGAAGTCGGTTACCGTCTCGAACCAGACCTACCACCTCGAAGAGCCATTCTTCGTGCTGGCCACGCAGAACCCGCTGGAGATGGAGGGCACCTATCCGCTGCCCGAAGCCCAGCTTGACCGCTTCATGTTCAAGATCGACGTGCTGTTCCCGTCCTCTGACGAGCTGGTCGAGATACTGGCGCGCACCACCGGCGCGAAGATGCCGCACTCGTCGGTAGCCGCCGCCGGCGCGATGATCATCCGCATGGGCGACCTGGCCCGGCGCGTGCCGCTGCCGTCGCACGTCGGCGAGTACGTGGCGCGGCTGGTCGTGGCCACGCACCCCGGCTCCGACGAGTTGACCGGCAAGGTCAACAGCTACGTGCGCTATGGCTCCAGCCCGCGCGGTGCGCAGGCGATCATCCTTGGCTCGAAAGTCAGCGCGCTGCTGGATGGCCGCTACAACGTCGCCTTCGAGGACGTGGAGGCCGTCGCGCCTGCTGCGCTGCGCCACCGCCTGCTGCTGAACTTCGAGGGCCAGGCCGAGGGCGTCACCACCGACGCGATCATCGCCGACCTGCTTGGCAGCGTGAAGCAGTGATCTCCGCCCTCGCGCTGCTGCTGCTGGTGATCGGTGGGGTCGTCGTGCTGTTTGCGCTGGCCGTCGGCGTGATCCTGGTAGTCGCTGCCAGCCGTCGGCGGGATTAGCGCCGTGCTGCGTTCTATCGGCCCGCTGGAATGTGTGATCATTTCGCTGCTGTGCCTGCTGGTGGCCTCGCCGTGGGTGCTGGGCCTCATCCTGCGCGTTCTACGCGGGGGAGGGGCAGCAGCACCAGACGATCCGCAAAAGAGTTGAGTTTGCTGTTGCGTGCGCAAGGGGATGAAAATGAGTTCCATCGGAGTTTCTGAAATCGCCATCATCGTCGCGATTGTGTTCTGCGGGGTGCTGATCGTTGCCGGGGTGGGCGTCGGCGGCTACTTCCTCGGCAGGTCCGCCGCCGAGAAGTCGCGTACGCCGGGGTCGGATAGGGAGTAGGGACCTTCGAGACAGGGGAGGGGGATATGCCGGATGGCTCGACGCTTGTGGTGTTTATCGTCGCGGCTGCGATCCTGCTGGTGGTGCCGGGCCCGGCGGTGATGTACATCGTCGCGCGCAGCATCGACCAGGGACGGCTGGCCGGGATTGTGTCGGTGCTCGGCATCGAGGTGGGCACGTTCTTTCACATCGCCGCCGCGGCGCTGGGCGTCTCTGCGCTGCTGATGACCTCGGCGCTGGCCTTCGAGGCCGTCAAGTACCTGGGGGCGGCGTATCTGGTCTACCTGGGCATCCAGAAGCTCTTCTTCGAGAAGGACGACCCCGCCGCCATCGTCGCGCCTGAGCCGCAGAAGCTGTCGCGTATATTCGTGCAGGGCGCGGTCGTCAACCTGCTGAACCCCAAGACGGCGCTGTTCTTCTTTGCCTTTCTGCCGCAGTTTGCCGACCCGGCGCGCGGCCCGGTCGCCGTGCAGATCCTGTTTCTGGGCCTGCTGTTTGTGGCTATGGCGATCTGCAGCGACAGCCTGTACGCGCTGCTGGCAGGCAGCTTTGGGAAGTGGCTGAAGGACCGGCGCGCGTTTCTGCGCGGCCAGCGCTACTTCGCCGGGACGGTGTACGTAGCGCTCGGCTTGCTGACGGCGCTTTCAGGCTCGGAGAGCCATTAGGTGACCGCAAGACTGTTTGACGAACCCACGCTGCGCAAACTGGAGCAGCTTGCGCTGGTCGCGCACCGGGTGCGCGCCGGGGTGATGAAGGGCGAGCGCCGCTCGACCAAGCGCGGCACGTCCATCGAATTTGCCGATTACCGCGACTACACGCGCGGCGACGACCTGCGCCGCCTCGATTGGAACGTCTACGCCCGGCTGGGCAAGCCGTTCATCAAGCTGCTGGAGGAGGAAGAGGACCTCACCGTCCACGTCCTGCTTGACTTGTCGGCGTCGATGGATTGGCCGCCTGACGATCCGCTTGCGCCACCCGCTGCCGTCGACGCGCACAAGTTCCGCTACGCGCAGCGGCTGGCCGGTGCGCTGGCCTACATCGGCCTCACCGGCTCCGACCGGGTGGCCGTGGCGCTGCTGCGCGGGGCGCGGCTGGATGGGCGCTGGGGGCCGTCACGCGGGCGGGCGCAGACGCTGCCCATGCTCACCTGGCTCGAAGCGCAGCAAACCGGAGGCACCACCGACCTCGACGCGGCGCTGCGCGACTACGCGCTGCGCGGGGGCCGGCCTGGCCTGGCGCTGCTGGTCAGCGATATGCTGTCGCCCGCCGGCTACGCTGCGGGGCTGACCGCACTCCAGGGGCGCGGTTACGAGGTTGCGATCATCCACCTGCTCGCGCCCGACGAGGTGCTGCCGGAATTGGCTGGCGACCTGCGGCTGGTCGATGCGGAGACCGGCACGGGCCAGGACGTGACGGTCGATGCTGCGATGCGCGACCTGTACATGCGCCGCCTGGCCCAGTGGCGGGACGAGATCGCCGGGCACACGCTGGCGCGCGGCGTGCACTACGTGTCGGTCGAGACCGGCACGCCGTGGGAGAACATCATCCTGTATGCGCTGCGTCGTGCTGGCGTGGTGAAGTAAGGCATTCAGTCCACAGATTTCACAGATGCCACAGATTGAAGAGTCCCGATGGCCGAGTTTCTCTACAAAGAGTTGTCATTCAATATCATCGGAGCAGCGATGGAAGTGCACACGGTTCTGGGCCCTGGCTTTCCGGAAGAGGTTTACCAGGCAGCGCTTGAGCGAGAATTGACTCTACGTGACATTCCATATGAGTTCACAGAAGCACATTCAGGTTGGTTACAAGGGTTCTGTAATTGCCGATTATTACCTCGACCTCGTGGTCGATCAGAAGATAGATGTTGAACTCAAGGCGGTGAGCCAGCTCGCACCGGTGCATCAATCACAGGTGATCTCATATCTGAAGGCGAGCGGTCTGCGCGTGGGGCTTCTTCTGAACTTCGGCGAACAGAGCCTCACCCATAAACGTATTGTGCTCTGACAACGAGATGAAATCTGTGAAATCCGTGTAATCTGTGGACTGAATCCGATGAACTTCCTGACACCTGCCATGCTGGGCCTCGCCGCGCTGGCCGCACCGATACTCGTGCTGTACATGCTGCGCCTGCGCCGCCGCGAGGTGACCATCTCCAGCACGATGCTGTGGCAGCGCCTGATGCAGGACCGCGAGGCCAACGCCCCCTGGCAGAAGCTGCGTCGCAACCTGCTGCTGCTGCTCCAACTGCTGATCCTGGCCGCGCTGGTGATCGCGCTGGGGCGACCCTATCTGCCGGTGCCCAGCGTCGCGGCGGGCTCCGTCGCGCTGATCCTCGACGCCTCGGCCAGCATGAACGCCACCGACCTGCCCGGTGGGCAGACACGCTTCGCCGCAGCGCAGGACCAGGCCCGCGCGCTAGTGTCGGAGCTGTCCGCGGGCCAGGTTATGACCGTCATCGCCGCCGGGCCCACGCCTGAAGTGCTCACTCCGCCCACCGCTGACCACGTCGCGCTGCGCGACGCCATCGCGCGGGCGCAGCCCACTCAGGCCCCCGCCGATTGGGACGCGGCGCTGGCGCTGGCCGGCGCGTCGATTGCCGGGCGCGAGGAGGCCTCGATTGTCGTCATCTCCGACGGCGGGCTGCCCGCCGACCTGCCACCGCTGCCCGCCACGCTGCGCTACATCGAAGTGGGCCGCGAGTTGGCAGAACCTGGCGATCTCGGCGCTGGCCGTGCGCCCGCTCGACGGCAGGCCGCAGTTGTTCGCCGCCGTCACCAATTACGGCGCGCGGGACGCCGACACGATCCTGAGCCTGACCGTCGACGGCGCGCTGCAGGCCGCCGACCGGCTCAGCGTGCCTGCCGGGCAGACAACCTCGCTCAACGTGTCCGACCTGCCCGCTACAGCCCACCTGATCCGCGCCGACCTGACGCAGCCCGCCGCCAACCCCGTCCCCGATTATCTGGCGCTGGACAACACCGCCTATGCGGTCTATTCGCCGCCGACCGGCGGGCGCGTGCTGCTGATCAGCAGCGGCAACCTGTTCCTTGACCAGGTGCTGGCCGCGCTGCCCAATGTCAAGGCCTTCCGTGCCCTGCCGCCCGACAACGGCCAGATGCCCGAAGGCAATTACGACCTGGTGATCCTCGACGGCTGGCTGCCCGACCAGCTTCCGCAGGCTAACCTGCTGATCATCAACCCGCCGTCGTCGACCGCGCTGTTCAGCGTCGGCGACACGTTCACCACCACGCGCTTTGTTGATCAGGCCGCCGACGACCCGATCCTGTCATTCGTCAATTTCAAGGACGTGGCCGTGCGCGAAGCACGCCTCGTCCAGTCGACCGGCTGGGCGCGGGCGCTGGTCAGCGCCGAGGGCGGCCCGCTGCTGCTGGCCGGAACCGCCGGCACGCGCCGCGTGGCGATCCTCACCTTTGACCTGCTGGCCTCCGACCTGCCGCTGCGCATCGACTTCCCGATCCTGGTCGCCAATCTGTTCGACTGGTTCTCGCCAGCGCGCGCCTTTGACGCCTCGGACGGCCTTCAGCCGGGGCAGTCGCTGCTGATCCGTCCCCAGCCGACGACCACCGAGTACCGCATCACGCTGCCCGATGGCACGCACCAATCGTACCCGGCGGGCCCCGACCCGCTGAACTTCGCCGCGACAAACGAGTTGGGCATCTACACCGTCGAGCTGGTCAGCGGCGGCACGGTGACCACCACCGACAGCTTTGCCGTCAACCTGTTCGCACCCGCCGAGAGCCGCATCGCGCCGGCAGATGCTATCGCCGTCGGGCAGACGACGGTCAGCACCACGCAGCCCACCAACTCCTACGGCCAGCGCGAACTGTGGCCGTGGCTGGCGCTGGTCGCGCTGCTGGTGCTGGGGCTCGAGTGGTGGGTGTACCAGCGCGGCAGCGTGATCGGCGGGCGCGAGCGCGCGGAACGTGACCAGAAGCCGCGCCGCCGCCTGCTGTACTTCGGGCGGCGGCAGTGATGGGAATCACGGCGGGGTTAGTGTGCTGCTATACTGTAGGTGACGATGGCTGAACAGGATCGCATCGTATGAGCTTCACCTTTCCGCTGGCCCTGCTGGGCCTGCTGGCACTGCCCTATTTCCTGTGGCTTGGCCGCCCGCGCAGCGCGCTGGGGCGCGGGCGCACGCTGGCCGCGCTGATTCTGCGCGCGCTGATCGTCATTGCGCTGGTGCTGGGGCTGGCCGGTTTTCAGTTGGTCCGCGCCGCCGACAAGCTGGCCGTCGTCTTCCTGATCGACGACTCCGACTCGGTGCCGCCGGCAGCGGTGGAGAATGCTCGCCAGTATACGCAGGACGCCATCGCGCAGATGAGCCCGGAGGACGAGGCCGCGATCATCGTGTTTGGCGCGGACGCGCTCGTCGAGCGGCCCATGTCGCCGGTGCGCATCGTCGGCCCCATCGAGTCACAGCCGGTCCGGCTGCACACCGACCTGGCCGAAGCGATCCGGCTCGGGCTGGCGCTGTATCCACCCGGCGCGGCCCGCCGCATGGTGATCCTGTCCGATGGGCTGGCCAACGTGGGCGACGCCGAGCAGGCCGCGCGGCTGGCTGCCGCCTCCGGTGTGCAGATCGACGTGGTGCCATCGACCGCCACGCAGGGGCCGGAAGTGCTCGTCACCTCGGTCGATGCGCCCACCCGCCTCACGCAGGGCCAGACCTTCGACCTGGCCGTCACGCTCAATTCCAGCCTCGAAACCGACGCCACGCTGCGCGTGATCAGCGCCGGGCAGGTGGTGGTCGAGCAGGCCGTGCACCTGGTCGAAGGCGTCAACCGTTACAGCTTCACGCTGACCGCCACCGAGCCGGGCCTGACCTCCTTCCGCGTGCAGGTCGTCCCCGCCGGGAAGGACCAGTTCTACCAGAACAACGAGCTGTCGGCCTTCACACAGGTCGTTGGGCCGCCGCGCGTGCTGGTCGTCGCCGATGACCCCAGCGAATCGGCCAGCCTGGTCGACGCGCTCACGTCGCAGGGCCTGCTGGTCGATACGACCACCGCCGACAGCCTGCCAACCGACCTCGCCACGCTGTCGGGCTATCAGAGCGTGGTGCTGGTCGACGTGGCCGCCAGTTCGCTCGGCCCGCGCAAGATGACGCTGCTGCAATCTTACGTCCATGATCTCGGCGGCGGGCTGGTCGTCAGCGGCGGCCCGGATGCCTACGGCCCCGGCGGCTACTTCCAGACGCCGCTCGAAGAGACGCTGCCGGTCGAGATGCAGCTCAAGGATCAGCAGCGCCTGCCGCAGTTCACGATTGTGTTCGTGATCGACACCTCCGGCTCGATGGCCGATTTCAGCCCCGGCGGCTACCCGAAGATCGAGCTGGCCAAAGAGGCCGTGCTGCGCTCGCTCCAGCTTCTTGGCCCGCTGGACCGCGTCGGCGTGGTAGGGTTTGACGAGAACGCCTCGTGGGTGGTGCCGCTGGGCCCCGCTACCGCCATGGACCAGATCACCGGCGCGGTGGCCGGCCTGCGCGCCGGCGGCGGCACCGACATTTACGCTGGGCTGCTGGCGGCCAGCAAGGTGCTGCCCAACGATCCCAGCAAGCTCAAGCACATCGTCCTGCTCACCGACGGTGGCGCGTCCGACGCCGGCATCCGCGAGCTGGTCAAGCAGATGTATGACCAGTACGACATCACGCTGTCGGTGGTGGCCGTGACGGCGCAGGGTGAGCAGTACGGTCCCTTCCTCGACGAGCTGCCGCCGCTGGCCGATGGCCGCTTCCACTGGGTGACCAACGCCGACACGATCCCGGAGGTCTTCACCCAGGAGACGATCATCGCCACCCGCGCCTACATTATCGAGCACGACTTCGCGCCGGTGCTCACTGCCACCAGCCCGATCATGACCGGCATCGACGCCACGCCAACGCTGCACGGCTACATCGGCACGACCGTCAAGCCCGTCGCGCAGCAAATTCTGGCTACCGATCAGAACGACCCGCTGCTGGCCGCGTGGCAGTACGGGCTGGGCCGCGCCGTCGCCTGGACCTCCGACGCGACCGGGCGCTGGGCATCGAACTGGGTGGCGTGGCCCGATTTCGCCCGCTTCTGGTCGCAGGCGGTGCGCTGGACGATCACCGAGGGAGCCAACCAGAACGTCGAGGTGCGCGTTCAGCAGGACGGCGAGACGGCGCACGTCGTCGTCGACGCGCTGGCCAGCGACGGCTCATTCCTGAATGGGCTCGACATGCAGGCGACGGTCGTCTCGCCCGACCTGTCATCGACGCCGCTCACGCTGCACCAGGTCGCGCCGGGGCGCTACGAGGGCACCTTCACGCCCGGCGCGGAGGGCGCGTACTTTGTGCGCGTGGCCGGCGTGGACCCATCCACCGGGGAGGCCGCCGCCGTCGCGCAGACCTCCGGCTGGGTGCTGGCCTACTCGCCCGAGTACCGCTCGTTCCAGGGCAATCCCGACTACCTGACGTTTCTGGCCGGGCTGACCGGCGGCGTGACCGTCGAAGACCCGGCCAACGTCTTCGCCCACAATCTGCACGTCGAGCACGCCGCGCAGCCTATGTGGCCGCTGCTGCTGCTCGCGGCGACGATCCTGCTGCCGCTCGACATTGCCGTGCGGCGGCTGGTCATCACCCGCACCGACGTGACCCGGCTGGCTGCGTGGCTGGGCATCCGCCGCCGCCGGGTGCAGGTCGCCCCGCCGCGCACTTCGCGCGTCGGCACGCTGCTGGCCGTCAAAGATCGCCTCAGCGATCAACGCGAACTCGACGGTGCGGCCTATCGTGCGCACCGAAACCCTGCCCGACGAGTCCGCCGCTGCCAGCGTTCCTGAGCCGCGCCCGGCAGAACCTGCTGTGTCGGTGCCGCCTGCCACGCCTGCGCAGCCCGCCGCGCCGTCGCCCGCGCCGCGCAGCACGGCCTCGTCGCTGCTGGCGAGAAAGCGCGCCCGCGAGCAGGACGAGGACGAGAGTTAGCCAACGAAATTGTGCGTGGTCCGCGAACACCGAGGGGGACAGCTTGACCATCGAATCCGAATTTGACCTTGAGGGGCTCAAGAAGGCCGGGCGCGTCGTCGCCCTGACGCTTCAGGAGATGCTGAAGCACGTCGAGCCGGGCATCACTACCGCCGAGTTGGACGCCATCGGCGCGGAGATGCTGGCCCGCTACGGCGCACGCTCTGCGCCGCAGGTGATGTACGACTTTCCCGGCGCGACGTGCATCTGCCTCAACACCGAGGCCGCGCACGGTATTCCTGGCGACCGCCCCATCCAGCCCGGCGACCTGGTCAACGTGGACGTGTCCGCCGAATTGGATGGCTTCTACGGCGACACCGCCGCGACGGTGCTCGTCCCGCCCATTCCAGCCATCAAGCAGCGTCTGGTCGACGCAGCCCGCCATGCCCGCGGGCGCGCGATTGCCGCCGCCCGCGCGGGCCGCCCGCTGAACGTCATTGGCCGCACCGTCGAGGAGTCCGCCCGCCGCGACGGCTTCGAGGTTATCCACGATCTGCCCGGCCACGGAGTCGGCCATTTGCTGCACGAGGAGCCGACCGTGCTCAACTTTGCCACCCGCGACCCCGGCCCGCGCCTGACGCCCGGCCTGGTGATCACCGTCGAGCCGTTCCTGACCACCGGTGCGCGACACGTGGCCGAAGGCCCCGACGGCTGGACGCTGTCGACCGTCGACGGCTCGCTCTCGGCCCAGTTTGAGCACACCATCGTCGTCACGCGCGGCAAGCCGATTATCCTGACAGCGATGAGCAATTAGCGGTTAGCGCTCCCTTTCAGTTACAATCGCGGGCTGAAGAATCTAACCTGCAGCCAGTGGCAAGTAGCCTTTACTTGAGCCATCCGGCTAATCAGTAACTGCTAACAGCTAATCGCTTTCTCTGCCAGGAGCCCTATGTCCCGCATCGTCGTCTTCCGTGCCCTCCGGGGCGACCTCACCCGCCTGCCCGTCGACGCCGACACGCTCGACGAAGCCACCCTCCAGACCGGCCACGGTACGTACAGCGTCTTTCGCACTTACCCGGGCCTGCGCGTGCTGCGCCTGGACGCGCACCTGGATCGTATGCGCCGCTCCGCCGACCTGCTCGGCGAGCCATTCTCTCACAGCGATGAGGATATCCGCGCTGCGCTGCGCCGGGCCGTCGAGCAGTCCGGCCTCGACATGCCCCGCATCCGCCTGACGGTCCCCTTCGACGCGCCGGAGTCGCTGGTGATCGCGCTGGAGCCGTTCGCGCCGCCCCCGGCTGAACTCTTTGCACAGGGCGTGCGTGTTGGCCTGTCAACCGCCCACCGTGAGCGCCCGCAGGCCAAAGACTCGCGCTTCATCGAGCGGCGGCGCGTGCTGCAATCGGCGCAGGCGGGTGTCTACGAAGTCCTGCTGTGCGCCGACAACGGCGCGATCCTCGAAGGCACGTCGAGTAACTTCTACGCGGTGCGCGCAGGCCGCCTGCTCACGGCTGGCGAGGGCATGCTGCTCGGCATTGCGCGGAGTATGCTGCTGGAAGTCGCGCCGGCAGTGCTGCCCATCGACCTGACGCCGGCCCATCTTGCTGACCTGCCGGCGCTTGACGAGGCGCTGCTGACCTCCTCGTCGCGCGGGGTGGTGCCCATCGTGCAGATCGGCGAGACAGTCATCGGCTCGGGCGTGCCCGGCCCGTTCACGCAGCGCCTCCGCGCCGCCTACGACGCCCGCGTCGAGGCGGAGCTTGAGCTGTTGTGAGCATCAGTTGGTAGGGGTGACATTCTTCGCACGATACCCGTCACAACCTGCCTTGACGCCGCATCTCTGCCCGGTTACAGTGATCATGCCACCGGTGGCACATCATCGATGCGCCATCCCCCTATCATCTCCCGAAGCTACGAAAGGTGCCCAAGCATGGACCCGTCGATCCGAGCCTTCTGGCAGGCCTCCAGCCAACCGCTGTCCAGCCCATCCGAGCAGGAGCAGGGCGTCGTGCCGCAGCCCCCGCTTGAGCTTCCCTATGATTCAGACGCCGGGCTGATCGATCTGCCCGCGCTCGCCGGGCTGACCATGCCTTCGTGCGACGTGCGCAGCGTCATCGAGCAGCGCCGTACGGTCCGCAAATACGCCGACTCGCCGATCTCGCTGGCCGAGCTGTCATACCTGCTGTGGTGCACACAGGGCGTGCGGGAAGTCACCAGCCGCCCGGCGACCCTCCGCACGGTGCCCTCGGCAGGCGCACGCCACGCCTTTGAGACGCTGCTGCTCGTCAACCGTGTCGAGTCGCTCGCGCCGGGGCTATACCGCTTTCTGGCCATCGAGCATAAGCTGCTGCCGCTCAACCTGTCTGATGCGCTGGAGCCGGCGATCACTGCCGCTTGCGGCGACCAGGACCAGATCACCCGCAGCGCTGTCACCTTCTTCTGGGCAGCGGTCGCCCATCGCATGACGTGGCGCTACCAGGAGCGCGGCTACCGCTACCTGCTGCTCGACGCTGGCCACGTGTGCCAGAACCTGTTCCTGACCGCCGAGTCGCTGGGCTGCGGCGTGTGCCCCATCGGCGCATTTGAGGATGCGAAGCTGAACGCCGCGCTGAACCTTGACGGCGAGGAACAGTTCGCCATATACGGCGCGACGCTGGGCCGCAAGCTCTAGCCCGCAGCCAGCCGGACGGGTTTTCCCCCATAGAACAACCGATCCGGATATACTACAATACAACTACACGCTTGGGCCGAGGCAGGCTCATGTGCGAGGTGTTAGCTGCCAGCGGGCTCAGCGATCAATTGCTTTGCGACGTTCCGAGCTGTGACGCATCCGATGGAATGAGTTGGAGGTGGGGGAGTATGTCGGCAGGCGATCTATCCGTGTTTTTCCGGCCACAGGGCGTGGCCGTGATCGGCGCCTCGCGCGATCCGGGCAAGCTGGGTCATGGCGTGGTGCGCAATCTGGTCGAACACCATTACGATGGCCCCATCTATCCCGTCAACCCCACCGCCGATGACATCCTGGGCTGCCATGTGTATCCGTCGATTGCCGATGTGCCGGACCCGCTTGACCTGGTCGTGATCGTCGTCCCAGCGGAGGCGGTCGCCGCCGAATTGGAGGCCGCCGGCAAGCGCGGCGTCAAGGGTGCGATCGTGGTCAGCGGCGGCTTCCGCGAGGTTGGCCCTGAAGGCGAGGCTCGCGAGCAGCGCCTGAAGGAGATCGCCGCGCAGTACGGCGTGGCCCTGCTCGGCCCGAACTGCATCGGCACCATCGATACGCACACGCCGCTCAACACCACCTTCGTCACCGGCATCCCGCGTCCCGGCGATATCGCCCTGCTCAGCCAGTCGGGCGCGACGGCTGCTGCTGTCATCGATTGGGCGCGCGGCTCCGGCGTCGGCTTCAGCCGTATCGTCAGCCTGGGCAACCAGGCTGGCGTCACCGACGCGCAGATGTTGGAAGCCATCGTCCAGAACGGCAACACCGCCGTGGTCACCGCCTACCTGGAGGGCGTGTCTGATGGCCGCGCCTTTCTGGAGGCGGCCTCGCGCGTATCGCGGCAGGTGCCGATTGTGGCGCTCAAGGTGGGGCGTGGCAAGTCCGGCGCGAAAGCCGTCGCCAGCCACACCGGCGCGCTGGCCGGCTCTGAGGCCGCTTACGACGCCGCCTTTCGCCGCGCGGGCGTGCTGCGCGCCTCGCGCCTCGAAGAGATGCTCGACTGGGCGCGCGCGCTGGCCTGGCAGCCGCTGCCGAAGAACAACCGCGTCGCCGTGCTGACCAATGCCGGCGGCCCCGGCATACTGGCTATCGACGCGCTGGAGCAGGCCGGGATGCGCCTCGCGCCGCTCACCGATGCCACCCGCGATTTTCTGCGCCAGCGGGTGCCCGCTGCCGCCAGCGTCGCCAATCCGATCGACATTCTGGCCGGGTCGGGCCCGGCTACCTACGCGCTGTGCCTCGACGCGCTGATCGCCGACGAGACGGTCGACGCAGTGGTGGTCATCACCGCGCCGCAGGATTGGTTCTCGCCGGTGTCTTTAGCCGAGGTCGTCGGCGAGGTGGGCAACAGCCCGCTGGGCCGTCGCAAGCCGGTCCTGGCGGCGATCATGGGGCTGGCCTCCACCAGCGAGGCCACCCAGGTGCTGCACCGCCGCCGCATCCCGAATTTCGCCTTCCCGGAGCGCGTGGGCAGCACGCTGGCTGCGATGTGGCAGCGCCGCCAGTGGCTGGACTCCCTCGATGAGCAGGTGGAGCCCGTTTCGTTGGAGGGCTGTGATATGCCTACCGTCGAAGCCACTATCGCCGCCGGCCTGGACGTGCTGCGCGAGCGCGTCGCGCGCGGCGATGACCCGCACCTGGCAGGCTGGATGATGCCCGATCAGGTCGAGCCGCTGCTGTCAGGCTACTGCATCCCGATGCCGCGCAGCGGACTTGCCCCCAGCCTCGAACAGGCCCTGAAACTGGCCCAGACGGTCGGCTACCCGGTCGTCCTCAAGCTGGCCGCCACTGACGTGGTCCACAAGTCCGAGGCGGGTGGCGTCATGATGAACATCGCCAATCCCGACGATCTGCGTGCGAGCTTCAAGCAGCTTCTGCTTCAGGTCTACCAGCGCATGCCCGACCTCAGCGTGATCGAGGGCGTGTATGTGCAGCACATGGTCGAAGGGCAGTTGGAGATGATCGTCGGGGTCGTACGCGATCCGCAGTTCGGGCCGCTGGTGATGGTTGGCTCGGGCGGGACGCAGGTCGAGCTGCTGCGCGACGTTGCTTTCGAGCTGGCCCCGCTGTCGCGCCAGCAGGCCAACGCGCTGCTCGACGCGACCACGCTGGGCCGCCTGCTGGCGGGCTATCGCAGTGCGCCGCCCGCCGACCGCGACGCGGTGGTCGATGTGATCCTGCGGCTGGCGCAGGTCGCACTGGATAATCCCGCCATCGCCGAGATCGAGGTCAACCCGCTGATCGTCATGCCGCAGGGGAGGGGCGCGTACGCCGTCGACACCCGCGTGCGACTTGAGCCAATAGACTGAGGCACAGGGTCCTGGTACGTTCGGTCAGCCGCCGCACCCGCTGTACCACGATCTGCTGAAGCAGCCGCTGTGCCAGCAGCACCAGCGCGATCACCAGCGCGGCGCTGATCCATTGCAGCAGCGAGTTGTTCATGAACATGGTCTGAAGAAGGTTCTGGAAGAACTGCATGGCCTCTCCTGAACTGCGCTCGTCGGCGGGAGCCGGCACAAAAACCGGCGCAGCCGGCCACTGCCGGATGCGCGGGCTACCCCCCATCTGTTATCCTAACAGCTTATCGCTGATCCGTCACGTGGCCGGGGTAGGTGGGTGTACGATCGTCCTCTCCAGCCGTAAGCTATAAGCTCTTGGCTAGTACGGGTACGCCACCACCAGGTCGCTGCTGTCGCGGATCGCCAGCACCATGATCGCCTCGCCCTGATAGCGCACCACGCCGTTTTGAAGCGCAATCACGTAGCCATCGAACTCGCTGCGCAGCAGGCCGTCGTCGGGACCGATAGCCTGCCCGAAGATATCCGTCATGCGCACCAACGGCTGCCCCGCGCTGACGAAGTCGCCGGGCTTCACCAGGTGCTGCGAGATGCCCGCGTGCGGCGCGGACGGGTACTGGTGACGCCGCACCGGGTAGCCCGGCTCGATGACCGGGATGCCGCTGATCGGCTCTACCTCGCCGTCGAGCATGTCGGCCCAGCGCAGCACGTTGTGCAGCCCCGCCAGGCATGCTTCGACCACGCCGCTGTCGACGTGCATCCACGACCCCAGCTCGATGGTCGCCGAGGGGATACCCAGCCCGTTCAGCACCGAGCCGCTGACCGAGCGGTGCAGGTTGCGGCTGACGTAGGAGTCCGCCGCAAACTCGTTGACCACTGTGAAGCCCAGCGCGGCCAGCATCCCACCGACCCGCTGCTGAAGCTCCGCCGCCTGCTGTCGGTTGCGGCCTCGCCCGCGCCCCTTGAAGTAGAATACTGGGTCCCTGAACACCACCGGCAGAGACCCGATCTGCGCGTTGTGCAGGTCCAGCAGCGCCACTGCGCCGCTCCCGCCGATTGCGTCGTATAGCGCCCGGTACGCCTGCTCAAGCTGCGAAGGGACTGCGGCCGCGGCCTCTTCGTCATGGTGATTGTGTCGCGGTGGCTCCGGGAACAGCCGGTTGGGGTCGCCGCTGTAATAGTACGGGCTGCGCTGCTTGGTGCGCAGCCCCGCCGGGTTGAGCGTTGGCACTACCACGACCGTCCCGCGCAGCCGCTTGAGCAGGCTCTCGCTCAGAAACCGCTGCGCGGCGATCAGCCCGGTGTGCTCGCCGCCATGAATGCTGGCCGTCACCCACATCACCGGGCCGTCGTGCTTGCCCTGCCCGATCATCACCGGGAAGCGGTCGGTGCTGCCGGTTGGCTCGTCGACGGCGTCAAACCAGCCGGTGCTGATTTCCTCGCGCCTGGCCTCTGCCGTTCCGATGGTCATTGCTGGCATGCTGCTCCTCTTACGTTGTGCCGCTGGTGGGTTCATAGGCTCAATCGTGGGTTGCGCTCTTGCCGGCTGTCAGCCGCTCGCCCAGCGCCTCGGCTGCCGCCAGCCCCGACAGTACGGCTCCTTCGATGCGCGGCCCGCCAAAGGCGTCGCCGGCGAAAGCCAGCGGCGGCAAGCCGGTAGCCAGCAACATGCGCTCGGATAGAGTCACGTCTGGCAGCGCATACTGCCAGCGCTCGATCACCACTTCCACAACCTGCGATCCGTCGGGCAGGTAAGGTTTCAGCGCCTCAAACAGCGCGACCTCGACCTCCTTGTCCGTGGCATCCCACAGCGCCCGACTGGTGGTCGGCGAGGCGTGCACAGTGACAATCGTGGCCTCGTCGGAGATGCCCTTCTGCCGGTTGTCGGCGATCCACGTGATCGGCTGGCCCGGCTGCTGCACGGCTCCCGGTCGCGGCAGCGCCGAAGGCCCGTTTAGCCTGAACAGCCCGCACAGGCACGGCTCGTAGTGGATCTGCTCCAGCGATTTGCGATCCGCCGGGTCGAGCGGCACTTTGCCGCTGTCGATCAGCTTGAGCAATTCAGGCACCGGCGGAGTCAGCAGCAGCGCCCGGCTGCGATACACGCGGCCCGCCTCGTCCTCGGTCAGCCAGCCCTCTGGCGCGGCGTGCACGCTGCGCACCCGGCTGTTGAGCTGGATGTCAAGCCCCAGCGCCAGCGTGTCGGCCAGCGTTTGCATCCCGCCGCGCACGGCAAAGCGCGGATAGAGCTGCCCGGTCCCGATGCTCCGGCCATTGATGTACCAGCCCGTCGACCAGGTATACACCAGCCTGGACATCATCCAGTGTTTGACGATCTCTTCGAAACGCTGGCTGCGCATGGTGAAGAACTGTGCCCCGCTGTCGGCGCGCCCCGGCCCCACCTGCCGGGTGACGATCCGTCCGCCGGGCCGCTCATTCTCTTCGATGACCTGCACGGTCAGCCCCATGTTCTTGAATGCTTGTGCGGCCATCAGGCCGCTCAATCCCGCACCCACGATTAACACGTCGGGAGTATTGTGGTTGGTCTGGCTCAAGGTACGGTCTTCCTCGTCTCATTCCATTGGCGTGTCAGAAGTAAGCTTGTTTTGGCTGTGGGCTGAGTGTAACATGCCCCCGCCGAAATTTACGTGGCCCCCCAGTTCTGCCAGGTGCCGATATGCTCGGCAGCCAGCATTGTCAGCAGCGCGAGGTGGCGCATACCCTTTGCGGCCGGGGCCGTGTCGATGTACTCCTCGCGAGTGTGCGCGCTGCCACCGGTCGAGATCCCCACGCACACCGAGGGAATCCCGCTGGCCAGCAGGATGTTCGCGTCGGTCGATCCAATCTCCGGTTCGGCAGGCGTCGTACCGGTGCGCACCAGCACGTCCTGCGTGGCCCGCACCAGTGGATGCGTGCGCGGCAGCGTCGCGCTGGGCCGGTCGCCTACTACCTCGACCGTTACGGCCAGTTCGGGCGGGGCCGGCGTCTGCGCGATAATCGCCCGCACCTGCTGCTCGATGGCTCGCAGCGCCCCGGCGTCGACCGAGCGCATGTCGATCTCCATGTGAGCTTCTGCCGCGCGCGTATTGATCGACGTGCCGCCGGCGATGACGCCGATGTTGAATGATGTGCGCGGCTGCTGCGGCGGGGTCACACCCGCCACCAGCGCCCCGCCGACGCGCAGCAGGTGGTGCACGGCGCTTGGTGTATCGGCGTGCAGCCAACTATGCCCGCCCGGCCCATCGACCGCCACGCGCAGCCGGCGCACACCCAGCCCGGCATGATACACACGCCCCAGCCCGATGCCTTCCAGCACGATCCCCACGCCGATCTGGCCGCTGGCCTGCGCCGCGCCCAGCCGCTCGACGGCCCGCCGCATCCCACGCAGGTCGCCCAGCCCTTCTTCGCCGACGGTTGCTACCCACAACACGTCACACGGGGGCACGACGCCCTGCCGCGTGACCGCCTCGGCCAGCGCGATCATCCCGGCCAGCCCCAGGCTGTTGTCGCCCAGCCCCGGCCCGTAGATGCGGCCCTCGTCCGGCGCGTGCCGGACAGTCAGCTCGGTCTGCGCCGGAAATACGGTGTCGAGGTGGGCGCTGACCAGCACGCCCGGCCCGCCGCTGCTGCCCGCCGTCCGCCCGTAGACGTTCTGCACGTCGTCGCGCGTCACATCAACCAGCCCGATCTCGCGAAAGCGCCGTTCGACGTACGCCGCGCGCGCCGTCTCTTCGAATGTGGGGGCAGCGATAGCCTGAATGCGCAGCGCCTCCTCGATGACGGCTTGCGCCGTTCCTTCGAATGCGTTGAGCAGCCCCATCACCTCGGGCCGCTCGGACAGTTCATCGATCGTCATCTGCATTGGGAATGCCGTCTCTCCTTGCCGGTTGCTGCCTGATTGTAAACCGTTCCATGCATTTGCTCAACACGGATCTCGCCATGTGAGCGCCTCCGGTGTGCGCCTTCTATCCGGACTTTAACGGCCGCACACTTGTGCGGCGTCGAACCTTAAGACTATAATGGCGGGCATGGCGGCAGAACTCATCCTCCTTGTCGAAAAGGAGGGCAGCAAGGCTCCCACCTTTGCCGCTGCTCTACAGCGCAAAGGCTATACACTCGACGTCGTCACGACTGGCTCCCACGCGCTCAAACGGGCGCGCGCGCTTAACCCTGTCGTGATCATCCTGAACGCGGCCTCGCTGGGGTCGAGCGGGAGCCGCATCTGCCGCGCGCTGGCCGACGAGTTCCATGTGCCGGTCATCCACATCCTGCCTGAAAGCGACGCGAGCGCCATCGCCGAGCCAAGCTGCGAGATCATGCTGTCGCTGCCCTTCACGCCGCGCAAGCTGATCAACCGCATCAAGCAGTTGATGCCCGCCGGGCGCAAGGAGGCCATCGTCGTCGGCCCGCTGCGTCTTGCGCCGGCTGCCCGCATCGTCGAAGCCCATGGACGCGAGACGCGCCTCACGCCGAAAGCCGCCAGTCTGCTCGAAGTGTTTTTGAAACACCCCGGCGAAACGCTCGACCGGGGCTACCTGATGCGCCAGGTGTGGGATACCAACTACGTGGGCGATACTCGTACCCTCGATGTGCACGTCCGCTGGGTCCGCGAAGCCGTCGAGCCCGACCCGCACTCGCCGCGCCACATCGTCACCGTACGCGGCATCGGCTATCGCTTCGAGCCCGGCCCATTTGACACCGATCACCACGTACCGCCTAAGGCTCGCTGAGCTGCATTTCCTCTCGCCGCTGTCCTGTACCGAAAACCAAACACGCCTGCCGACGGGCAGACGTGTGCACAACAAACACACCAGCCTGATGCCGGCGTGTGACTGTTCAAGCAGGGACGGGGCGGACACAACCGATGCCAGGCATCGACCGGCGTCCGCCCTGTTTATTTCTCCTGCGCCTGCAGTGTCGCCAATTGCGACATCAGGCGGCTCTTGTGCCGGGCCGCGTTGTTCGCGTGGATGACGCCCTTGCTGGCGGCATGGTCGAGCTGGCGGACTGCCGCCTGCACGGCCTCGCCGGCCTGCTCCGCATCCCCGCTTGCCAGGGCGAGCCGGGCGCGCTTCACCGACGCGCGGGTCTGGCCCATATGCAGGCGATTGCGTGAGTGACGGTGCTGACTCACATGAATACGCTTCTTGGCTGACTTCGTGTTGGCCAAGCAACACCTCCTGAGTTCTTCCAAGCCATTGCAGCCGGTAATTGTACCACATCGCTGCGCCGCTTGTCGAAGTTTTCTTTATGCATCGCCGCCCGGCCCCGGCCAATTGCCCATAGTCAAGAATTGATTGCAACCCCTTGCTCATGATGCGCCACCCGGATGAGCACTTCGCAAGCGGTGGCGTAGCCCAGGATCTTGCGTGGCCGGTTGTTGATCTCGTCCACGACGTCCTGGAGTTCTTCGTCTGGCACAGCAGCGAAGTCAGTGCCCTTTGGGAAGTAGTAGCGGAGATGCCAGTTACCATGCTCATTGGTTCCGCGCTGCCAGGAGGCATAAGGGTCAGCGAAGTAGGTCTGCATATCCAGTTGATGGAGCTGGGCATGGAGGTGATTCTCGCGCCCGTTGTCCAGGGTGGTCGAGCGCCTGAGACCAGCTGGCATTTCGGCGAATATCTGGCGCTGAACGGCAATCGTGGCTTCACTGGTGATGGCGTTCACTTTGCGCGCCACCAGGAAGCGAGACAGGCGTTCCACTTCGGTATGCACGCCATCCCGTTGCCCTTTGCTCACCACCGTATCCCCTTCCCAGTGCCCTGCTTCCTGGCGCGCATTGGCCACGGCTGGCCGCTGGCTAATCGATACCCGGTCTGGAATGGGGCTGCGCTGCACCCGGCGACCGTTCCGCTTGCGGCGTTTCTTCTGCTTGCGTCGCAGGTATTCCCACCAGCGCTGCTCGGCCTGATCCGGATGATACACCCAGCGATAGATCGTCTCGGCGCAGATCCGCCAGTACAGGTTGTCGGGGTGCTCCAGCTTCAGCCGACCGGCGATCTGGTCCGGGCTCCAGCCCTCGCGCAGATGCTGCGTCACATAGGCGTACACGTCTGGGTTCTTCAAGGGCTGCTTGCCGTGCGCGCTCTTCTCCGCCCGTTCCCAGGCCTCCCCCTGGGCGTGGATCGCCACATAGCTGCCCTGCCAGGCGTTCCGCTTCAGTTCACGTCCGATGCTCGACGCATGCCGCCCCAACCGCCGCCCACACTCACCGTTGGACACCCCCTGTGCTTTCCATCTCGCCAGTTGGTCTCGTTCCCCCGGCTGTCAGTTTGCTGTGATGTCCTTTCGTTCCCATCCCTCCATTCTAGCGGAGGGGTTGCAATCGATTATAGAACTTGGGTTGGAGTACGCACGACCGCCGGTCGTGCTATACTAGTGATAAGGACGCAGTCGCCGCTGCGCCGGCAGGCGATACAATCAGGAGGCTCACGGTGATTTCTGCGCAGGCTGCGCACCGTTTCACGCTCAGGCAGTTATTCCTGGGCGACACGCTGCTCAACTGGTTTCTGACGGCTGTGCTGATCGCCGTCCCGCGCACCGTCGACCACATCCTGGGCAGCGCACCGGTCATGCCGCCCATCGTGTACCGCGTGATCGGGGCGACCTTCCTGCTTTACGCCGCCTGGCAGACTGTTATCTTGGTCCGCAAGGGCCACATGGATCCCGCCGACTACGCGTTCGCCGCCGGCATGGCGTTGGTCCCCGTCGTCCTGTTGACGGCTGCGCTGCTGTTTCTGCCGGTGCCGCTCAGGGCGGTGTGGCGGGTCGTGTTGTGGATCGGCGATGTGTACATGCTGTTTCTCGGCGCGTGGTATATTTACCTGGCGCGCCATCCCGTCGATCAGGCTCCCTCTGGCCAGCCCGACTGATCGCTGGCCCCGATACTCGGAGGAACCGGTATGTCAAAACCGCGCATTCTGATCATCGACGATGATCGCACGATTCTTGAGATGCTCCAGATTGCCCTGGTCCGCGCCGATTTCGAGACGATGCTGGCTACCGATGGCGACATCGGTCTGCGCCTGTTCCGCGATGAGCAACCGGACCTGGTCATCGTCGACGTTGCCATGCCGGGCATGGATGGCTACGACGTGGTCGACCGTATTCGCAAGGGCGAGCCCCCTGAGCAGCCGACGCCGATCATTATGCTGACGGCGCATAACCAGCCCGTTATGCGCGATTACGCCTCGGAGCTGGGCGCGGACCTGTACCTTGCCAAGCCTATCGCGCCTAAAGAGCTGGTCGACCATATCCACAAGCTGCTGCCCCGTATGACGGACTGATCCCCGCATCGGGTGGCACACGCGCCCGCCTGACTTCCAAGACGGAGCATGACGCTGCATGCTTGCGGCCCATCGGCTCCGTTTGTATTTCACAGCCACGCGCCAAGTCTACGTGTGGTAGCGGTTACTCGAGATAGCCCAGGTCACGCAGCCTGTCGTAGATCAGTTTCTCTTCTTCGGCGCTCAACGAGCCTATGGGAAGCGATTCCGCCTTCACTGCCGGGTCCTCGATGATGTGCGCCGGATGCGCTTTGAGGTAGCCTGGCTGGAACGGGATATCGACAACGGTAGTGGCCATGCCGGACGGAACCGGCAGCCCCAGCTTATACAGGATGATCGGTGCCATATCCTCGATGGACAGTGCCGGGGCCACAGCGCTCCGGGCGAAGCCCTCGCCGCGAAAGAAGCTGATCCCGTTGCGGTAGTGGTCGCCCCGGCCCCACGGGCTGGGCTGGCGGAAAACCGTCTGCCCGATGCGCAGGCCGAAGTCAATCGCGCCAAAGAAATACCGGTTGCTGTCGTAACGCTCTTCTCGGAAGCGCAGCAGCAGGTCGGGCATGGTCTCAAGCTTGTCGCCGGTGTACACCTCTTCGCGCATGAAGACCTCCTCGATAATGCGTTCTCCTGTCTCAGGGTCCTGCACCTTGAGGAGATCGTCGCGCAGCCTCAGTCTCAGTTTTTCGTACTCGCTGCCCTGCTTCACGATCCCGCCAGCGAAACGGCCTGCCGCGTTGATGTAGATGCCCTGGTGCGAGCAGGAGAAGGCCTGCGTGCGCGCCCAGTCAATGATGAGCCCCAGGTTGTTTCCGGCGTTGAAGCGGTTTTCCTGCACTATGCTGGCCGTCACGGTCATGGGATCGGTGTCTTCACTGTTCGATTGCTTCTGGAGTCGCTGGTTGCGCTTTTGCGTGAAGGCCCCGGAGTAGAAGGCAAGCTGGTACTTCAGCCAGCCAACCGGCGTGGCGGCAAGGTAGCCCTGCCGCATCAGCCAGTCGTTTACATGAAAGATCTTCTCGCTGGCCGTGAAACCATGGTCAGAGACACCCGCTACGAACGTATCAGGGCCGACAAGCTCCAGCAGGCGGCCAATCTGCACGTCGAGCGCGCGATAATAGCGCACCAGCGCGGCTTCTTCGGGGCCGATGGTTTCCAGGTTGGTGACGCTCGCGAAATCCATCATGTGGTGGCCCAGGAAGTGGCCCAGCTGATCTGTCCCCACGAAGACGACGACCAGATCGTCGACCGGGACACGGTCGAGCAGGTGGAAGAGGATGTCGGTGCGCGTCCGCTCCAGCTCGATCAGGTCGTCTGCCACGCGGTCGAACTCCTCAACGGCATACGATAGTAGCGGGAAGCTGAAGCTGTACTTCGGGCCCAGCATCGGCTCCACCTCCGCCCGCAGCTCGGTCGGATACAGCCACGACGAGTGAAAACTTGGCGTGCCCAGCCCGCACATGATGAAGCCATTGATAGGCTCGGCAGGGTATGAGAACGGCATGTTGAACACGCCCACCCGCCGCCCCGCATCACTCATCCGCTGCCAGAAGGGTTGATCGGCGACCTGTTCGGCGTTCCACATGTGCAGCACGTAGTTCTCGTCGAGCGTGCCCCAGTCGAAGAACCCATGCTCGCCAGGGTTCTTGCCCGTCGCGAAGGTCGTCCAGGCTGGTCCGGTAAGCGGCGGAACGGTTGACTTAAGGGGGGCCCGTGTGCTCTCCGAGACAAGCCGCTTGAGGTTCGGGATCACACCCAGATCCATCAGCGGCAGGAGCACGTCCCAGGTTGCACCATCAAGGCCCAGAATAAGTGACTGTAACATGCGGCTCATGTTCCCTTCTTGCTTAAGGCGCACCGGCCAGATCGTGAGGCCGGTGCGCTGCTGGTGCGGTATCATCGCCATTCAATCTGAGAATCGGGGTTAGGCGTGTCCGCCCGCCCCGATCTGCTGGCTTGCGGGCTGGCCGGCGCGCTCCGATTTCGAGGCGCTCAGGACAGGTGCCGGAGCAGCGAAAGTGTAACGCCTTCCCCGGCCTGCGACAAATGATCGCTGCAGGCTGCGTACGCGTTTGGGCCCGTGTCTCTGTCCGATCTCCTGTGGTATACTGCTCCCGCTATGACTGATGCAGCGTCCGAACCACCCGGCCAGATCCCCAGCTGCCGCCTTCTGATACACCCGGCGAGCTGGTGTCGCGCGTGGTGCGCGGAGCGGCCTATCTGGGTGTGGCCAACTATGCCGTGATGGCCCTTGGCTTCATCAAGACGCCCATCCTGGGCCGTCTCATCGATCCGCAATACTGGGGCATCTTTGCTCTTGGCGGTTCCTGGGTATCGTTCGTCAGCCTGTTCCGCATGGAATTGCAGGCGGTCGTCATCAGCGATCCCACCCACGATCAGTCTCGCCTGGTCGCGCAGTGGGTGTTCGAGACCCTTACGGCGCTGGCCGGTTTCGTCGTGGCCGGACTGCTGGTCGCGCTGCTGCCGCATATCGCGTCACCGCTGCTGTGGCAGGTGATCTTCGCGCTGCTGGGCATCCGTCTGATCTCCGCGCTGACCTCGACGCCGTTCTACATTCTGAACCGCGATATCCGCCAGGATGTACTTACCCGCCTGACGATCATTGGCGCGATCCTTGGCTTCATCATCGCGGTGATCGCTGCCTTTCTCCGTCACCCACTGCTCAGCCTGCTGTTCGACGCCGCCATCCCGATTGCCGTCAGCGGGCTGGGGGCCTGGTGGGTCGTCGGCTGGTGGCCGTCCCGCACCTGGAAACGCGACGTCGCGCGCGACGTGCTCTCGTTTGGCTTCACGGTGTGGAACAACGGCTTGCTTGGCAAGATCACTTTTGAGCTGGACGACTGGCTCGTCGGCAACCTCAGTGGCACAACGGCTGAAGGCTTCTATTCCAAAGCCTACTCGCTGGCCAAAATGCCGATGGATGTCTTCGCCGGGGTGATCGGCGGCATCGCGCTGTCGATGTACGGCCAGAGTTATGCTGCCGGCAGAAGTTGTCCTGGCTCGCGCCTATCACCATACCACGTGGCTGCTGACGCGCATCGTGGCCTGGTCCAGCATCGTGATCCTTGCCGCCGCCGAAGAGATTGTCCGGATCATGCTCGGGCCCAACTGGCTGCCGGTGCCGCTGCTGGTGCGGCTGATGTTCCTGTTTGTGCTGGGTCGTCCACTGTACCAGAATAATGCCCAGCTTCTGGTCGCCGTTCGCCGTGAGAAGCAGGTCCGCATGACTATGCTCGTCCAGGCCGCGCTGTTGATCGTTCTGTGCCCGCCCGCGGTATACTTCTGGGGTCCGGCGGGCGCTTCGCTGGCTGTCAGCGTGATGATGGTCTCAGGGTTCGTCCTTTCGCAAGTTTATGTCTCGCGCTTTCTCGAAGCGGGCTTCAATTCCGTGTACTTCCTGCCCGGCGTCCTGACCATCATCCTCAGCCCGCTGCTGTATGCGCTGGGCCCGCTTGTCGGCGGCGGGGTGTTCGTGACACTGATCGTCAAGGGTGTTCTGGCCACGGTCCTGTTTGCGGGCGTGACGTTCCTTTTCGAGCACGACCAGATCGGCGGGGTGCTGAACCTCATACTTGCGAACAGCCGGTTGGGCCGCCGTTTCCTGCCGCCTGACGGCGGCCAGTAGGCGGGTCTCCGCAACACACTTGCCACCAGCGCATCCTATCCTGAGCACGTGGCGGCACATACACAGAGGTCATCGTCGATGCCTGTCTACGACATTCCCTTCAACAAGCCCGGCATAGTCGGGAACGAGATGCAGTATATGGCCGACGCGGTCGCGTCGGGCCACGCCTCCGGCGACGGCGCGTATACAAAGAAGTGCAGCGCGCTGCTTGAGGAAGCGCTCGGCGTGCCGAAGGTGCTGCTGACCACCAACTGCACCCACGCGCTGGAGATGATGGCCCTCCTGCTCGACATCAAGCCTGGCGACGAGGTGATCGTCCCGTCCTTCACCTTCGTGTCGACCGTCAACGCCTTTGTCCTGCGCGGCGCGACGCCCGTCTTCGCCGACATCCGTCCCGATACGCTCAACCTGGACGAGACGCGGCTGGAGACGCTGATCACGCCCCGCACCCGGGCCATCGTGCCGGTGCACTACGCCGGGGTCGGCTGCGAGATGGACGCCATCATGGATATCGCGCGACCGTCACGGCGTGGCGGTGGTCGAGGACAACGCCCACGGCCTGTTCGGGGACTACAAGGGCAAGTTCCTCGGCACGTTCGGCCGCATGGCGACCCAGAGCTTCCACGAGACGAAGAACTTCACGTGCGGCGAGGGCGGCGCGCTGCTGATCAACGACCCGGCGCTGCGTCGAGCGCGCGGAGATCATCCGCGAGAAGGGCACCAACCGCAGCCGCTTCTTCCGCGGGCAGGTCGACAAGTACACCTGGGTCGACATCGGCTCCAGCTACCTGCCGTCCGACATTCTGGCGGCCTTCCTGTACGCCCAGCTCGAGGCCCGCGACCAGATCCAGTCGACGCGCCGCCGCATCTGGGAGACCTACTGACGAGCAGCTTGCGGCCTGGGCCGCCGCCAACGGTGTGCAGCTGCCGACTATCCCGTCGCACTGCGAGCAGCCATACCACATGTTTTACCTGCTGCTGCCTTCGCTCGACGCCCGCACGCGCTGATCGACCACCTCAAGGCGCGTGGCATGCTGAGCGTCTTCCACTACCTGCCGCTGCATCTTTCGGATATGGGGCGCGGTTTCGGCGGTCAGCCCGGCGATTGCCCGGTAACGGAAGACGTCGCCGACCGGCTGCTGCGGCTGCCGTTCTACAATGATCTGTCGCACGCCGATCAGGCCCGCGTGGTGGATGCCGTCACGGAGTTCCGCGTATGAGCCGCCCGCGCCCGCGTGTGGTGGCGCTGGTGATCATCTGGAACGGGGATCGGCTGCTGCTGACCGAAACGCGCGATCCGCGGAGTGGCCAGCCATTTTACCGCCCGCCGGGCGGCGCGGTCGAGTTCGGCGAGCCTGCCGCGCAGACCGTCGTCCGCGAGCTGGTCGAGGAGCTGGGCGTCGTGCTGGCCGGCGTGCGCTATTTCGCCATGCTGGAGAGCCTTTTCACTTACGCCAATCAGCCTGAGCATGAGATCGTGCTGCTGCACACCGCCACGCTCGCCGACGCCTCTGTCTACGCGCAAAGCTCGTTCCCCCGCCTCGATGATCCGCCCGAACGCCGCCGTGTCGCCGTGTGGATGCCGCTGTCTGCCTTTGCGCCCGGCGGATCGCCGCTGGTTCCCGACGGCCTGTACGATCTGCTCGCCTCGCGCCGCTGACCGGCTGCTCCCGTCCCCGTCTGCGTTCTCAGTGTCCTCTACAGTCAGCCTTTCATGCCTTTGCGCCCTTCGCGCCATTGCGTTGAATCTCCCTGTCTCGCCCGGCGGCGTTCCGCGCGGCACATGCGTTATAATGATCATGCCCAAGCTGGCCGGGCGATCGCGGGCGGGCGCTGTGCGTCCCGTCTGAGGAAAGTCCGCGCTCCACAGAGCACGGTGCTGGCTAACAGCCAGGCGGGGTGACCCGACGGAACAGTGCCACAGAGAAGTGTAGTGCCGCCGGGCGCGTCCTGGCGGCGAGGGTGAAACGGCGCGGTAAGAGCGCACCGGCGCGCCTGGCGACAGGCGCGGCCAGGCAAACCCCACCGGGAGAAAGGCCAAGCAGGGACGAGGTGCTGCTCGCACCGTCTGAGTCCCGGGTAGGCCGCTTGAGGCGTGTGGCAACACACGTTCGAGATAGATGGTCGCCCAGGGGCGGCGTTCTGCGCTGCCCCGGACAGAACGCGGCTTACAGGCCGGCTTGGGCTCCTGCCGTATGCCTGTCTTTTGCCTTGCGCTTGCTTGTCGCCAGCCTGCGCGGCGTTGGCCGATTGTGGCCGCGCGGGTACAATGCTGAATGAGGATTGTGGGGATGATCCCCGGGGCAGTCCACACATGCTCGACTCGTTGAAAAGGCGTACCGTGAAGAAGTTGTTCGTAATCGTGCTTGTCGTCAGCCTGGCTGCGACGCTGTCGGCTTGCGGCGCGGCGGAGAGCCTGTTGCCTACCGCCACGCCATACCCGACCTATACGGCGCAGCCAACCTACACGCCGCTGCCGACCTATACCCCGTACCCGTCAGAGACGCCCACCTTCCTGCCGCCGCCGACAGCCGTGCCCAGCGAGTCGCCGACGCCCAGCGGCACCAGCACTTTCACGCCGACGCCCTTCGCCGGGCTGGACGTGATCCTGGCCTTTGGCTCGAACGTACGCTCCGGTCCCAGCCTCGATTCAGATGTGATCGCGGGGCTGCCCGCCGGCGTGCCGCTGACCATCGCCGCACGTGACGTGTCCGGTCGCTGGCTCTACGTGCGGGCTCCCAGCGGCAGGATGGTGTGGGTGGCCGCGACCCAGGTTCAGGGCCCACTCGATGTGCCGGCCATCCCGGTGTACAGCACGGATGCCACCCTGGTGCCCACTCGCGCGGCGACGCCGCGCCCCGGCCCCACGCCTACATTGCCAGCCACCCCGACTGCTGCGCCGGCCACGGCGGGCGTGCCTGCTGCGACGGCTGCGCCCGCTGCGTCGGCTGGGGTAGGTGGCGCGCCGGTCGGCCTGTCCGCCGACCTCCCGCCGGGCGCGCCGCAGCCCTGCCACATCGTCAACTGGCCGGCGCAGGCAGCCTTCCCAGTCGGCGAGGCGGGCCAGCAGTACGCCCTGTTCGACGCGCTCAACGCGGCCAACGTCACCACGCCGCTGCACACCTACCGGCTGTGGCGCACCGACGTGCCGGTCTTCATCAACATGAGCATCGATGGCCCCATCACCGCCGGGGCCTGCAACCAGGCGGGAACCGCCTGCCAGTCGGTGACGTTTAGCTTATGTGTCTCGGCGGTTGGCACCGCGCAGATTAGCAACTACAGTTATGATCAGGCTATTCAAATCGATCTTGGCACCCAGCTCTTTGAAAGGTACACGCCAGACATCCGCCTGACCATCCCGACCAGCTTTCGCATCGTTTCACCGTGAGGCGATGGCGCATCACACGCCGGTAATGTGAGACCGGGAGGTACCAGACATGGCTTCCAGACATCGCGACCATCCGCTGGATAACCATCTTTCAGCCGACGTGGATTGGATGATGCAGCGTCTGCTGACCAACCTGATCTTTGACACCTTCGTCAAAGACATGGTCCGCGCCCGCTACAGTGTGATGCCCGACCATGTCACGCTGCACGCCGCGCGCGATGAAGTGATGCTGTACGTTTCTGCCGACGGCCGCTCGTTTATGCTCGACGATTTCGACCTGCAGGACTGGGCTTTCGAGTTCGTGGCCGGTGAGATGTTTGACCTCGATCCTGAGCGCGTCGATGTGGTGTACCTCGACGGCGCGGTCGGGTCGAACGAGCCGTATCTGTACATTGCCGGGGAAGGCATACTCATCACGAGTGGCGAACCGGCTAGTAAAGGGAATTATCTGTAATGAAAACCAACAACGAGTCTCCGCAGTCTTCAGTACCGGGCGCTGCGGCTGGTCGCGATTGTCCTCGCGCTGGCCGTCATCGCCTGCAACGTGCCCGGCCTGTCGGGCCTGCTGGGCCCCAAGGCCACCGGTCCGGCCCTCACGCCGACCGTCGACGTGTCGCAGCTTCCGCCGACCAACCCGCAGGTGGTCGCGGAACAGCCCCAGCCGGGCGAGGAGCTGCCGCTCGACGGCAGCATCGACGTCTACTTTGACCAGCCGATGAACCAGGCGACGGTCGAGGCCGCCCTGAGCTTCGCCCCGGCCATCCAGACCGACGTGACCTGGGTCAGCGACTCCACCCTGCGGGTGACACCCAAAGCCGGGCAGCTCGCCCGCGCCTCGCGCTACAGCCTCACCATCGCGGCCAGCGCCCAGGCGTCGAACGGCCTTACGCTGGAAAACCCGGTCGAGCTGAAGCTGCAGACGGTCGGCTACCTGCTGGCCAGCCAGGTCGTCCCGGCGGACCAGGCCGATGGCGTTGCCACCGACTCGGTCATCACCGTGCTGTTCAACCGGCCCGTCGTCCCGCTGACTATCGCCGAGAACCAGCCGGGCCTGCCGCAGCCGCTGTCCTTCTCGCCGGACGTACCCGGCACAGGCGAGTGGATCAACACCAGCATCTACCAGTGGACACCCTCGCAGCCGATGGCGGGCGGCTCGACCTATACCGTCACCGTCGCCGGCACGCTGACCGATCAGACCGGCGGTGTGATGGAGCAGCCCTATAGCTGGAGCTTCACCACGCTCCCGCCGCAGGTCGTCTCCGTCAACCCTTCAGCATCGGGCGTCAGGCGTGACGTGACCGTCGAGGTGCAGTTCAACCAGCCGATGGATCACCAGAGCGCGCAGGCGGCCTTTTCGCTGGATGCGTACGGCCAGTTGGTGACGGGCTCCTTTACCTGGAGCGACGATGACCTGACGATGACCTTCAAGCCGTCGGGCCTGCTAGACTACTCTTATAACTATGTCGCGACGGAGGCAGGTTCGGCGCAGAGCGCGTCCGGTGGTCTGACGCTCGGTCAGGACACGGTCTGGTCGTTCGACGTGGCCGCTGCCCCCGGGGTGCTCACCACCTCGCCGTTGGGTGGCGAGACGTCCGCCGACACGTGGTCCGGGCTGCGCATTGTGTTCACCGCGCCCATGGACGAGAAGACGCTCACCGAGGACCTGCTTGACGTGTCGCCTGCGCTGCCCAAAGATGTCACCTTCTACTACAACAGCTACGATTACTCGTGGAACGCCAACTTCCAGCTTGAGCCGTCGACGGACTACACCGTCACACTTAAGCCCGGCGCTGCCGATCCCTATGGCACACGGATCGATCAGCCCTACACCTGGACCTTCACCACCGCGCCACTCGACCCGGCGGTGCAGCTCAACACGCAGGGCAGCTTCGGCCTGTACGACGCCAGCAAGACCACGCAGTTGTTCGTGCTGCACCGCAACGTCAGCACGATCAGCTTCCAGCTTGCGAAGCTGACGCTGGCCGACTTTGCGCGGCTGACCGGCCCCAACAGCTATGATGCGCTCCAGAACTTCACGCCCTCAGCCGACCAGCTTGTGCGGTCGTGGACCGTCGACGCGCAGTCGGCGCTTAACGAAGCGGTCTATGTGCGCGTGCCGGTGGTCTCCGACACAGGCGGCATGCTGCCGCCGGGCTACTATCTGCTGATCGCCGACGCGCCGGAGCTTCAGTCCGATATCCGGCACTTCATGCTGGTGACGAATGCGAATCTGACGTACAAGTCCAGCTTCAATCAGTCGATGGTGT
Source organism: uncultured Chloroflexia bacterium (assembly GCA_963787375.1). Classification (GTDB taxonomy): domain Bacteria; phylum Chloroflexota; class Anaerolineae; order Aggregatilineales; family UBA3940; genus CAWBCR01. The sequence continues at coordinate 221,154 of CAWBCR010000013.1, forward strand.
GGCTCACCGACCTGGACAGCGGCCAGCCGATTGGCGGCGCGCCAGTCACGTTCTACGACCAGAACCTCAACGTCACCGGCTCAGGCAGCACCGCAGCGGATGGCACCCTTACCGCGCCGACTTCCTATGTCGACAACCTGTGGGACCTGCGCTACGCGGTTGTCGACGACGGCACGCACTTCGCCGTCGGGCTCAACTACTGGGATGATGGCGTGCAGCCGTGGCAGTTTGGCAACATCCCGACGCAGTACAACAACGAGACCTTCACGCTGTACACGTACACCGACCGGCCCATCTACCGGCCCGGCCAGGACGTGTACTTCAAGGGCGTGCTGCGGGCCAAGGACGACGTGACCTACTCGCTGCCGTCGCAGACCGCGGTCCATATCAAGGTCTACGACGATCAGGGCAATGTCGTGTTTGAGCAGGACGAGCCCGTCGACGATATGGGCACCTTCACCGGCTCGATCACGCTCGACACCGAAGCCGGCCTTGGCTACTACAGCATTGAGGCCGCCGTCGGCCAGTTGACGACCTACCAGGGCTTCCAGGTGGCCGAGTATCAGAAGCCGGAGTTCATCGTCACGGTCACGCCCAACGCCGACCAGGTTCTGGCCGGCAAAGACATCAAGGTCACCGTCGACGCCGAGTATTTCTTCGGCGGGCCGGTCACCAATGCCGACGTGACCTGGACAGTGCTCTCCGACCAGTACTTCTTCACCTACACCGGTCGGGGCAACTACAGCTTCTACGACTACAACCAGGATCAGCGTGACACCTCGGCGAACTACATCCCCGGCTTCGGCCAGCAGATCGCGCAGGGGTCCGGCAAGACGGACGCCAACGGCAAGCTGCTGATCACCATCCCGTCCAGCCTGGAAGCCCAGTCGGGCAGCCAGGTGTTCACCATCGAGGCCACCGTCTCCGAGATCGCCGGCACGCAGGTCTCAGGCCGCACGCAGGTCACGGTCCACCGGGGCCAGGTCTACGTCGGCGTCAGCCCTGACGTGTATGTCGGCAACGCCGGTGACCCCATCACCGCCAGCCTGATCGCCGTTGGCTGGGACAGCCAGCCGGTGGCCAACCAGCAGGTGACGGTCGAGTTCATCGACCAGGTGTGGAAGAGCGTGCAGGAAGAGGACCAGTACGGTCGTACGCAGTGGACGTGGACCATCGAGGAGACGCCTGCCGCCGATCCGGTCACGGTGACCACCGACGCGCAGGGCAAGGCCAGCGTGTCGTTCACGCCGCCCAGCGGAGGCACCTTCAAGATCCGGGCCACCGTCGCCAACTCGGCAGGCAACAAGCAGTCCGCCAGCGCCTTTGTGTGGGTCAGCGGCAGCGAGTTTGTCGCGTGGCGGCAGGCCAACAACGACCGCATCGATCTGGTCCCCGACAAGAATACCTATGCGCCCGGCGAAACTGCCGAGATCCTGATCGCCTCGCCGTACCAGGGGCAGGTGCAGGCGCTGGTCACGATTGAGCGCGGCAGCGTCCTCTCGCATGAGGTCATCACGCTCACCAGCAACTCGTACGTCTATAAGCTGCCCATCACTGGCGACCTCGCGCCCAACGTGTACGTGTCGGTCGTGATTGTCAAGGGCGTGGACGACACCAACCCGACGCCCGGCTTCAAGATGGGGCTGGTCAAGATCGGCGTGGACCCCGTCCAGCAGACGCTCAACCTGACCGTCACGCCCAACAGCGAGCAGGTCGCGCCCGGCACCGCCGTGACGTACACCGTCAAGGCTACCGACTATCAGGGCAAGCCGGTCGACGCCGAGGTCTCGCTGGCGCTGGTCGATCTGGCCACGCTCCAGCTTGCCCCGCCGAACTCCGGCGCGATTGTCGACCACTTCTACGGCAACGCCGGCCTCGCCGTGCGCACCTCGATCCCGATGATCAACCTCGTCGACCGCCTGACGCAGGACCTGATCGACCAGGGTAAGGGCGGTGGCGGTGGCGGTGGCGAGGGCTTCTTCGACATCCGTACCCAGTTCAAAGACACGGCCTACTGGTCCGCCGACGTGCGGACCGGTGCCAGCGGGCAGACGACGGTGTCCGTCACCCTGCCCGACAACCTCACCACGTGGCGCATGGACGCCCGCGCGGTGACGGCCAATACGCTCGTCGGCCAGCAGACGGTCGACGTGGTGGCGACCAAGCCGCTGCTCATCCGCCCGCAGACGCCGCGCTTCTTCGTCGTCAACGACGAAGCGACGCTCTCGGCGCTGGTCAACAACAACACCGATGCGGCCATCAGCGCCGACGTGGCGCTCGAGGGCACCGGCCTGACCATCGTCGGCGATGCCAAACAGACCGTCAACATCCCCGCCAACGACAGCGTGCAGGTCGATTGGCCGGTGACGGTCGACGCGAACGCGCAGTGGGTCGACCTGACCTTCAGCGCGCAGGGCGGCGGCCTGTCCGATGCGTCCAAGCCGACGCTCGGCGACCCCAATCACAACCAGCAGCTTCCCGTCTACAACTACGAAGTGCCGGAGACGGTTGGCACCGCAGGGCAGCTTACCGCTGCCGGCGACCGCACTGAGGGCGTCGTCCTGCCGCCGAATTACAACGTCACGCAGGGCAGCGTCGACGTGCAGATCGACCCGTCGCTGGCGGCTGCCACCGTCGAGGGCCTGACCTACCTGGAGCACTATCCCTACGAGTGCACCGAGCAGACGGTCAGCCGCTTCCTGCCCAACGCGCTCACGCTGCGGGCTATCCAGCAGCTTGGCCTCGACGATACCGACCTCAGGCAGAAGCTTGACGGCCAGCTTGCGGTCGGGATCCAGCGCCTGTACGCGCAGCAGCACGTCGACGGCGGCTGGGGCTGGTGGGTCAACAGCCCATCCAACGCCACCGTGTCGGCGTATGTCGTCCAGGGCCTGCTGGCTGCGCAGGACGCCGGCTGGTCGGTTGACCAGCGCGTTCTGACCGACGGCATCAACTACCTGAAGGGACAGCTACAGTCGCTGGACGTGATCAGCGCACAGTACGCACTGCACACGCAGACCTACGTTCTGTACGTGTTGGCCGAGGCCGGGCAGCCCGACGTCAGCCGCACGGTGCAGATGTACGGCAACCGCCAGAACATGCAGGCTTGGGCTGAGGCGCTGCTGGCCCAGACGCTGTGGATGATCGACCCCAACGACGCGCGGCTGGCCAACATCCAGTCCGATCTGAACAACGCGGCCATCGTCAGTGCCACCGGCTCGCACTGGGAAGAGGACAGCCCTGACACCTGGAACTGGAACACCGATACCCGTTCCACGGCTATCATCCTCGACACCTTTGCCAAGATCTGGCCGACCTCCGACCTTGCGCCGAACATCGTGCGCTGGCTGATGGTCGCCCGCCGGGGTGGCCACTGGGAGACGACCCAGGAGACGGCCTGGGCGCTGATCGGCCTGACCGACTACATGGTCACCACCGGTGAACTCAAGCCCGACTTCACCTGGACGTTCAGCTTCAACGGGCAGCAGCGCGCTAACGGCGTGGCGAACGCCTCGACCGTCCAGCAAAGCCAGACGATCACCATCGATGTGGGGGAGATGGTCAAAGATGCGGTCAACCGCCTGACCTTCTCTCGCACCGACGGCGCGGGCCGGCTGTACTACACCACCCACCTGACGGCCTACCTGCCTGTCGATCAGGTCCAGCCGCTCAGCCGGGGCGTGATCGTCAGCCGCCGCTATCTGGACGCCAGCGGTAATCCTGTCACCGAGGGCAAAGTCGGCGACGTGCTGACCGTACAGCTCAGCATCGTCGCGCCCAACGACCTGTACTACGTGGTCGTCACCGACCCGTATCCAGCGGGCGCAGACGCCGTCAACCCCACGCTTCTGACCGAGTTAGTCCTCGGCCAGCGGCCTGAGCTCAAGGCCACCGACCCGCTGGCGCAGGGCTGGGGCTGGTGGTGGTTCTCGCAGACCGACCTGCGCGACGAAAAGGCGGTGCTGTTCGCCGACTATCTGCCGGCAGGCACCTACGAGTACACGTACCAGATCCGGCTGGGATCGGTCGGCAAGTACCGGGTCATCCCGCCGGTGGCGCAGGAGTTCTACTTCCCGGAGGTCTACGGTCGCGGCGCAGGGTCGCTGTTTACCGTCCTCCCGAAATAGCCTCGTTTCCGGCTCTCCGCGCAGGGGCGACGCACTGGCGTCGCCCCTGCCTTTTTGTGCAGACCCCGCGTCGGGCATACGTCGCCGCTATGACGCGCTTTCCTCTCCCCCCGAATGTTGTATAATGACGGATAGCCGGTTGATCGGCAGGCCGTCTGCCCAACCGCTGGTCGCGTTCACCGATAGCCAAGCGCTTATTGCTCATCCCGGCTCATTTGGAGAGGCATCTTATGCAGGTCCAGACGTCCAGCTATGTTGTTGAGATGTTGACGGCTGAATACCAGATCAGCGGTCACTTCGAGCCGCGTGGCAACGCGGGCGTGTTCCTCAACGACCAGGAGATCCAAATCCTGGTTATTGAGGATGCGACGCTGGTCCCACTGACGCCCGGCGCGCGGGTGGGCTCCATGCCCGTCAAAGAGCTCTATGTTCCCAAGGGCGACGTGCAAGTCATGGTCATCGACGGGTTCTCGGCAAGAGATGCCTCTCTGATGCCAAAGGCGATCCCGCTGGTGTGTTTTACCGATACCTTCGTCGTGCGGGCTACCTTCTACGCCGGATCTGAGACACAGCCGCAGGATGTCTTCAACGTGACGGGACCTTTCCTGCCGGCCACCAACGTCGAGATCTTCACGCTGCGCCCGCTGACGGTTGACATCGCTGGCGATGCCGACATGATTTACATTCACAAGGCCGCTGTGCGGACCTTTTATCCGGCGGAATGATTGCCCCGCCATCCCAGCGCGGCCACATCAGGAATGCGAGGTGCAGGCTATGGAGATCGTCGTCAATCCCTATCCGATCGACGTGCTCGCCGCGCATTATCGCGTGTATGGAGAGATCCGCACGCGCGGCGATCCCACGACCTATTTCAACGATCAGAACGTATCAACCTTGATTATCTTCGATGCCACATTGATGCCCCTCCGCCAGGACATGCGGATTCCGCCGATGAGCGTGGCCAAGCTGAACATCCCCAAAACCGAGCCGCAGATCATCACGCTGGGCCAGTTCCAGCCCACCATCCGCCCGCTGCCCAAGACGGAGCAAGTCGTGTGCCTCACCGATACGTATCTGTTGCAGGGCACGCTGCACATGGCGCAGGAAACCCGCGCCGAAGATGCGTTCTATGTCATGCCGGGGCCCTTTTTCTACGTCACCAGTCTCGACGTTCACTCGCTGTTCCCGCTGGCCACTGAGGTCAACGCCCATTCTGAGCTGGGCTTCATCAGGGGGTCGGCGGTGCGGGCGTTCTTCGCTCGGCAGGATGCCCTATCCGGCTCCTAGCGCGGGCCGCCGTGCGGCCTGCTGATCCAGATCGGGAGCGCCATGCTGGTGTGGACGGTGTTCGCCGTGTTGTCAATAGGGGTGCTGCTGCTGTCGTGGCCGTCCATCCGCCGCCGCGATCATGGGTTGCCGCGTGCGTTTGCATTCGTCTCTATTCTCGCTGTCATCACCCTGAGCGCCCCCACGTGGTTCGTCGACCCCTTCTCCCCGGCTCAGCTTGCTTCGTGGACGCTGCTGGTGGCCTCCGCGCTGCTGGCCGTACATGGCTTCTATCTGCTGCGCGTCGTGGGGCGTCCCAGCGGCGGTATTGAGCGGACCAGCGTCCTGGTGCGGCGTGGCGCTTATCGGGTCATCCGCCATCCGCTGTATACGTCGCTGCTGCTGCTCGTCGTCGGGGCCTGGCTCAAGCAGCCCTCGCCTGTTGGCGGTATGGTGAGTATCGCTGTCCTGGTCCTGCTGACCGTCACCGCCCGCGTCGAAGAGGCCGAGAACCTCACCCACTTCGGCGATGAGTATGCCGTCTATATGCGCCAGACGCGCATGTTTATCCCTTACGTGTTCTGATTGCCGGAGCCACACGGCTCCGAATTGCCGGGAGGCACCTCCTATGTCCGATCTCACAGGTCAAACACTGGGCAGGTATCAGCTTGTTGGGCGGCTGGGCCGGGGCGGGATGGCCGACGTGTACAAGGGTTTCCAGCCCGGCCTCGACCGCTACGTGGCGGTCAAGGTGCTGCACCCTCACCTGTCTGAGGAGCCTGGCTTCATCACGCGCTTCCAGCGCGAGGCCAAAGCCGTTGCCATGCTGCGCCACCCGAACATCGTCCAGGTCTTTGACTTCGACGTGCAGGGCGAGAGCCATTACATGGTGATGGAGTACGTCGAAGGCGGCCAGAGCCTCAAGGAGCTGCTGCAGGGGATGGCGGCGCGGGGCGAGCGTCTGCCGCTCGAAACGGCGCTGGACATCGCCGCGAAGCTGTCCGACGCGCTGTCTTACGCCCACCGCCAGGGCATGGTCCACCGTGACCTCAAGCCCGCCAACGTCCTGATGCCGTCTCTCGCCCAACCCATCCTCAGCGACTTTGGCATCGCGCGCATCATCGGCCAGTCGAACCTGACCGCCTCCGGCGCGATGATCGGCACACCGGCCTATATGTCGCCGGAGCAGGGGCGCGGCGAGCAGGCCGACGAGCGCAGCGACATCTACGCGATGGGCATCATCATCTACGAGATGCTTACGGGTCGTCCACCTTACGACGCGGATACACCCTACGGCGTGATCCTCAAGCACATCAACGATCCAATCACGCCGCCGCATGTGCTTATCGAGGGGCTGCCCAAATCGGTCGAGCGGGTGGTGCTGCGCTGCCTGGCTAAAGACCCTAACGACCGCTTCCAGTCGGCCAGCGACCTTCACGATGCGCTTCAGAACGCCGCTGCGCACCTCGCGGATGAAACCCGGCCTGCGATGGCCACGACGCCGATGGGCGGCGTGGCTGAGGATGAAGAGCTTTCGCCGGATACCCTGCCGCTGAGCCTCCAGGCCGCCGACGAGACCGATGCGGCTGGCACGCGGATCGAGGATGACTCCTGGGCCCCCGTTTCGGGGGACAACGCGGCTGTCACGCAGATCGAGATGGACGACTCCGGCCCGCCCGTTCCCCCGACGATGGTGGCCGCTTCGGCACGCGAACAGGCTCCGCGCGCCCGCAGCCGCCTGCCCCTGATCGTGGGCGGCGTGGTGCTGGTTGTGCTGATCGTCGCGGCGCTGGGCGCGTGGCGGCTGGGGCTGTTCAGCGGCGCGGCTGCACCCGTCGAGACGCCTGCCGTGATCCAGCCAACCGTGCAAAGTGCTCCGGCTGACCAGTCCGCACAGACCGCAAACGCCGAAATGCTGGTTCGATTGGCCTTTGAGAAACTGGTTGCTGGTGACCAGGATTCTGCACGCGAGTATTATAATCAGGCACTGGTCGCCAACTACGATAACGTTGAAGCACGCGCTGGCCGGGCCCTGCTCTATACGTGGAACGGCGATTACTCCACCGCAAAACATTTGCTGGCTGGCCTTGACGATCCCTCGGATAACCCGCTGGTGAACCTGAGCGAGGGTCGGGTTCATGCCTTCTCGGGTGACAACGACGACCCTGGACATGCAGTCAACAACTTCACGCGTACCATCGAAACGTGTGGTGACCGCTCAGTGTTGTGCGTGTGGGCGCTGGTGGACCGCAGCCAGGTGCGTCTGTGGAGCCTCGGCGACCCGCAGGGTGCACTCGATGACATCGATCAGGCAATTAGCCGCAATACCATCAGGGACGATTTGCCAAACCTGTATGATCGGCGCGCGGATATTCAGGCAAATGGGCTGAACGCCATCGCGGATGCCCAGCAGTCTTACGAGCAGGCCTATGAGGCTTCAGGCCACGAGCCATCCTACCTTAAATCAGCAGCGGCCCTCGCGCTGCGCATCGATGACATGGGGGGCGCGGCGGGCTACTTCGAAAGGCTGCTGGCCGAGCACCCGGCAGACCCTAATCTGATGGCGGGGCAGGCGTACATTGCATGGAAGTCCGGCGATCCCGGCGGCGCTATGGACGAATTGCAGCGCGCGCTGCAGTTCGATCCCGCCAACCCCAAGGCACTGTACACGCTTGGCCTGATCCAGCTCGACATGGGCAACCCGCGCGACGCAGTTGGCCAGTTCACGCCGGTGCTTGTCTTGCCGGAAACCTGGCCTTATGACTTCCCCTTCCTGTCGCCGCAGTTTGGCCATGAAATCAACTACGACACCGCGCGCGCCGATTTTGCGCTCGGCGATCTTGACTATGCGCTCGAGCTGATCCAACAGTCGCTCGACCGGATGGGCGAGTGGGGGCCGCAGCCGTTCATCCTGCGCGGGCAGATTCTGGAGGCGCGCGGCGACCTGGCTGGCGCGCGGGACAACTACCTGCATGCGCAGGACCTGACCGGCGACCAGTTCTATCTCGACCAGATCAATACGCTGCTCAGCCAGCTTGGTAGTTGAGCGCAACTGATCTGCAAACACAAACGCGGGGAGCGTGCCGGTCACCTTATCGGCGCGCTCCCCGCGTGACGTGTATTGAGCCGCCTATTTGAGCAGCACGTCGCCAAAGGCGAACAGCGCCGCCGTCCCGCCGGTGTGCCAGAACAGCACCCGCTGCCCCGTCGTGAAAGTCCCTTTGCGGATCAGGTCGATCAGCCCCGCCAGCGCGCGACCGGTGTACACCGGGTCGACGAGCAGCCCTTCGCTGTGCGCCAGCAGCCGGATCGCCTCGCGCTCTGCCTCCCCCACGACCGCGTAGCCGCCGCCGAGATAATCGTCGCAGATGTCGGGTACGTCGTCGTTGGCGCGCCACTCCAGCCCCAGCAGCCGCGCGCCGTCGTTGATCAGGTTCGCCACGCGCTCCGCCAGCGGCTCCTCGCGCTCGTCGATGCTGATGCCCAGCAGGCGCGTCTGGCCCAGCAGGCCGGTCAGGGACGCGCCCAGGATCATCCCGGCCTGTGTCCCGCCGGAAGACGTGGCGAAGACCTGCGCGTCGAAGCCGCCCAGCTTCTCGATCTGCCCCGTGGCTTCGCGCATTGCCTGCACGTAGCCCATGATGCCGTAGGCGTTCGAGCCGCCATAGGGGACCACGTGCGGCCTCTTGCCTTCAGCCTTGAGCTGTGCCTCGACCTGCGCGATGGTATCCACGTACGGTGCGCGCTCCTCGGTCCAGTGGATATGCGCCCCCAGCAGCAGGTCGATCAGCACGTTGCCCTGCGCTTCTGCCGGGGCTTTACCGCCCGGCGCGTACAGCACCAGGTGTGGCTCAACGCCGCACTTGCGCGCCGCTGCCGCCGTCTGCCGGGCGTGGTTCGACTGCGTCGAGCCGGCTGTGATCACGCAGTCGGCCTTCGCTTCGACTGCCTGCCCCATCAGGAACTCCAGCTTGCGCGCCTTGTTGCCGCCGGTCGCAAGGCCGGTCTGGTCGTCGCGCTTGACGTACACATCAGGCCCGCCCAGCGCCCGGCTGAAGTTGGGCAGCGCCTCGATCGGGGTAGGGAGCTGCGCCAGCCGCACGCGCGGCAGTCTGTCTGTTGGGAACTCGCCCTGCGCCATGTTCGATCCTCTCTGTGAGATAATTCCACATTCCCATCATACGCCGCCCGCGCACCGCCCGCAAAAAACGCCCGCCGTACTGCCCTGATCGCCGCAGCCGCGACGTCGTCGCGGCTGCCATGCGGGGTCCAGGGGACTGTGTCCCCTGGTAGGGGGCCGGGGACGATGTCCCCGAAATCCGGTTCTTATTCCCCGCTCTGGCCTTCCTGCGCCATGCGCCGCCGCCCGATGCTGCGCATGACGCCCAGCACGGCGGGCATGACCTGCGTGTACAGCCGGTATAGCCGCGGATTGGCGGGGAAGTCCCACGCGCCGATGCGCCGCACGACCGTCCCGCCGAACCCCTCTTTGAAGCGGTACACGCCCGCCAGCGGGTCGTCCTCGTCGTAGAAGTCGTCGGGCGCGCCCCAGAAGTCGTATACCGCCATGTTCTGTGACTTCGCCCAGCGCATGGCTTCCCATTGCAGCATATAGGTCGGCATGCGGTTGCGCTCCTTGTCGGATGACGCGCCGTAGAAGTACCACGCCCGCTTGCCGATGCCGAACACGATCACGTGGGCGACGGCCTCGCCGCGGTATTCGGCGATGATCGGCTGGGCCAGCCCGGCCCGCATGAAGTCGGCCCACGCCTTGCGATAATAGGCCAGCGGCCTGATCACAAAGCCATCGCGCCGGGCAGTCTCGGCGTATAGCCGGTACAGCATATCGAGGTCCTCGGCGCTGCCAAAGCGCACGTCGAGGTTGCGGCGCGGACCCAGCCGCACGTTGTAACGGGTCTTCTGCTTCATGGCCATCAGCAGGTCGTCTTCGCTGTAACGCAAGTCGATGATAACGGAGTTACGAAACTGTACCTGCTGGGGCGAGAAGACCCACCCCGCCGCCTTCCACTCGTCGGAGACCTGGCCGCCGGTCGGGTCTTCGAAGGCGTCCGGCTCGCCGGGCACACCCGTGCCCACCGTTACGTCGGGGTCGATCTTGATGAAGATCGCCCGCCGCTCCTGCGCGAGACGCTTCAACTCGGCGATGACCGCCTTGCGCAGGTCGGCGTTGGTGTAGTCAAGCGCCGGGCCCTTGGGCACATACATGATGCGGAACGGGCCTTCCTGGCGGGTGAGCACCTGCGCCATGCCGACCGCCTGCGCCTGCCACATGAAGGCCAGCCGCTGCGGCTTCCAGCCGGTGGTCGCCGCCTTGAAGTCGCCCCATTCCCAGGTTTGCAGGACGTGCGCGTAGGGCATCAGCGCCAGCGTGGCGTTCCAGGTATCCCGATCTGTGATAGTCGTGGTGTGTATCTGCATGGTACGTAGTGTAACCAATCAGGCGGCCAGGCGGCGACTTCCCGGCATGGTGCGGCGTCCCTACTACCGCCTCGGTGAGCGCCAGCGGCGCGGCTTCTGCTCACGCTTGACGTCCTTGAGCGGGTGGTGGACGTGCTCCAGCCGCTTGAGGATGACCTGGTAGCGGTCGTGGTCGGGTGTGATGACAAACACCGGCATGCGTCCCAGCCCAAGATACATACCCACCGGCGCGAGCACGTCCAACCCCGGCACGTACACGGCGTACACCTCGTCCCAGCGGCGGCGCAGCAGCAGTCCGACGTGTGCCGGAGGCCTGACCGTCCACACGGCAGCGTGCTTCAACTCCTCCCATTTGACGGTCGCTTCCCACGGCCCGAAGATCGCGATGCGAATGCCGCTAATCCCTACGCCCAGGTCGGCGGTGGTCACCAGCAGACCCAGCGCCGGTATCCCTGCGAAGAACAGCACCGGCAGCAGGAAGATCAGCGTAAGCTGCAGGAAGCCCCACTGGCCCCATCCCAGAAGGAAGATCAGCAGCGGCACGCCGAGAAATACCGCGACCAACCCCCAGCGCAGGCCGGCTGCGGCCAGCCGCCGGTCGCGGCGATAGGGATACCATTCCACACGCTCGTCGTCCATGCCTGCCCTCACTTATGCCAGCCCGCCGCGCCGCAGCGCAATCGCCACACGGTACGCTGCGTACAGCGCGGGCCGGTAGACCCGGTCCCACGCGCCGACCGTGCGCCGCACCTCGCCGCCGAACCCGCGTTTGAAGCCATACACGCCCCACAGGCCGTCGTCGCGCTGCTGAAACTGCGCTTCGAGCGCCGCCTCGTCCTCGTCGGGAACGCCCCACAGATCATAGCGCACGCAGCCGCGCTCGCGCGCCCAGCGCATTGCCTCCCACTGCAGCGCATAAGCCGGCATGCGGCTGCGCTCCGCATCCGACGAGGCCCCGTAGAGATAGGTCGCGGTCTCGCCCTGCGCGAAGACGAACAGCCCGGCCAGATCCTGGCCCTGGTACGAAGCCATCAGCAGCGCGGCGCGCTCCCCGCCAAACAGCTCCCACACCCGCCGGTAGTAGGCGTCGCTGTGCACACCAAATTCATTCCGTGCACCGGTCACGCCCATCAGCCGGTTAAATGCGTCGAGGTCCGCCGCGCCGCCGCGCCGGACGGTGACCTCTTTCTTCGCAGCCACGCGGACTTTACGCCGCGTAGTCTGGCTCATGTGCATCAGGATATCGTCCTCGCTGCCGGTCAGATCGATGACGATAGTACGCGGCGGCTGCACCGTCTGCGCCAACTCGCGGAAGGACAACGCGGCCAGCCGCTCGCGGACCGCCGCGCTCTCCCACACGCCCGGCTCGACCTTCAGCAGCGCCGCCGCACGCTGCTTCGCCGCCGCGTCGACGTGCTTCAGCAGCGCAGCGACCGTCTCGCCGTCTTCCCAGCCGACGACCGGCCCGCGCGGCACGTAGGCGATTGTGCCCAGGCGCAGCGGCAGTCGCCGGTACAGCACCAGCGCCCCCGCCGCGATCTGCCCATCGTGCCCGATCGCGACGATCTCATCCTGCCAGCCGAAGTCGCGTTTCAGCGCCCCCCAGCGCGAGGTTTGCAGCAGGTGGCCGCCCCTCGCGCCGACAAAGCGGTCCCACGCCTCCGGGCCCGGCTCGATGCGTTCCAGCGTCATGCGCTCTCCTTTAGCTCAGTGCGTGTTCATTATAGACGCCCTGACTGCCCGCGCCCACCGCCATGTGTGACTTTATTCCCTGCCATGAATCCCCAATATGTGTTACCATCCATCCCGCTCGCCGCTCATGGCGACGTGCACGGGAGATACACATGACGTGGCTGTTTCTGGCAATCCGCCGCACGTGGGCGATTGCCAAAAAAGAGTTTGTACACATCCTAATGGACCCCGGTGCGATGTTCCTGGTGACCTTTGCCCCGGCTGTGGTGCTCACGCTGCTGGCCTACGTCTTCAGCTTCGATGTTGGCACCAGCACGCTCGTCGTCGTCGACCTCGACCAGTCGAGCGTGTCGCAGGATTACCTGCGCACCCTCACCAGCGACGGCTACATCCGTATCGTCGGCTACCCGCGCAGCTACGACGAGGCAACCACGTGGCTTGCCTCCAGCCGCGCCGACGCCGCGCTGATCATCCCGCCGGAGTTTGGCGCGAACCTTACTGCGGGCCGCACCGCACCGGTCCACCAGGTCGTCGACGGTGTCGACGTGCCCGCCGCCCGCCAGGTGATGGGAGCCGTCTCAGAGCGGACGCACCTGTTTGTTGCCGCGATGGGCTTCACAAGCCCGCCTCCTATCGACGTGCGCACCCGCATCTGGTTTAACGAGAACCTGGTGTCGCAGGTCAGCATGGTGCCCGGCCTGATGGCGCTGGTGCTGATCCTGCCCGCGATGGCCGTCGGGCTGGGCCTGACTCTGCGAAAAGGAGACCGGCACGATGGAGACGCTGGTCACCACGCCTGTTCTCGGCTCCGACGTGCTGGTCGGCAAGCTGGTCGTATACCTGGCGCTGGGCCTCCTCAGCGCGCTGATCGCGCTGGGCGTCGAGTTCTTCTGGTTTGGTGTGCCTTTCCGCGGCAACCTGCTGCTGTGGCTGCTGGCGACCGGCTTCTACCTGCTGGCCTGCATGGGCTTCAGCCTGGTCATCTCCAGTTTCACCCGTTCGCAGCAGACGTCGATGGTCATCACGCTGATCGCGCTGTTTATCCCCGGCTTCCTGATGAGCGGCCTGTCCGATCCGATCAGCCCGGTGCCCGGCTTCAGCCGAACGTTCGCGCTGATGCTGCCCACCACGCACTACATCCTATTGTCGCGTGGGATCGCGCTCAAAGGGCTGTCGCTGGGCGAGATGTGGCAGCCGCTGCTGGCGCTGGCGGTGATGGGATTTGCGGGGCTCGGCGCGGCGATTGCCCTGTTCAAGAAGAAACTGGCCTGAGGTACCGATGTTCAACCGTCTTTACGCGCTCGTCACCAAAGAGCTGCTCCAATTCTCGCGCGACCGGCTGCTGATGGTCGTCATCCTGATAGGCCCGGCCATGCAGTTGTGGGTGGTCGGCGGGGGAAGCGGTGGCGGCTCGTCCGATGTGACCGGTACGCCGGTGGCGGTCATCGATCGCAGCGTCAGCGAGACCAGCCGGGCGGTCGTCACGGCGCTCGACAACACGCCGGAGCTGACCGTCACGCGCTTCCCGGAGAGCCTCGACGAGGCCACCCGCCTGATCGACACGGGGGCCGTCAACGCCGTGGTGGTGATCCCGGAGACCTTCTCCGACGATCTCAGGGCCGGTCAAACGGCGCAGGTGCAGCTAATCATCGACGGCTCGAACGTGTCCGCCGCCTCGGATGTGCTCTCCGCTGCACAGGGCGCTATCGACACGCTGGGCTGGAACATCGCGCTGGCATCGTCCGGGCTGTCAAGCTCCGTTTCGCCGCCCGGCATCGACCTGCGCCAGGAGGCGCTGTACAACCAGGCCCTCGACAGCAAACCCTACGAGATCACCGCACACATGGCGTTTTTTACCTTCCTGGTGGTGGCGCTGACCGCCGTGATGGGCATCGTGCGCGAGCTGGAGATGGGCACCATCGAGCAGATCATGATCACCCCGCTCACCCAGCTTGAGCTGATCGTCGGCAAGGCCACCGGCCCCGCGATTATCGGCTTCGTCAACTTCAGTTCCATGTTCGTGATGGGCCGCCTGATCTTCAACCTCCCGATGCGCGGCTCGTGGCTGCTGCTGGGCGTCATGACCGTGCTGTACCTGGTTTCCGAGGTCTCCTTCTCGCTGATGATCTCGACGGTCACCCGCACCCAGCAGCAGGCGATCACCATCATTTTCGTGTGGGTGATGATCGCGCTGGCGCTATCGGGCTTCCTGGTCCCGATCACCAGCCTGCCCGGCGTGCTGAACTTCGCCGCGAACGCGCTGCCGCTCCAGCACTTCATCGAGATTGTGCGCAGCGTGATGCTGCGCGGCGCGGGGCTTTCGGCGCTGTGGCCGCACGTCCTGTCACTTGTCGCGCTGGATGTGGTGGTCGTCACAGCGACGACCTTCTTGCTGCGCCGCCTGGGGACGTAAGCAAATCGCTCGCGAGGTTCGCGCGGCGGGGCCACGACTGGCCTCGCCGCTTTGACTCCCGCCGGTTGTATGCTACGATCCGCCGTACGGAGATGTCTCAGGAGAGAAGCGCTATGTCATCCTCGCGGCGTGTGTTGTTTGCCATTCTATCGTGGGTATTCCTGCTATCGGGCTGCGCGCTGTTCACCGGTGGCCAGCAGCCGGCCCCGCCGCCCCCAGCCGCCGCCATCCAATCGATGCCAACGATCACCCCCACGCCCTCGCCGACCCCACCTGTGACGCCGACGCCGCTGTCGCCGCTGGACGCGGATCGCCTGCCGGCGGGCACCGTCGCGCCCGGCGAGGTGATGTACGTGCGGGGCGGGCAGATATGGGCTATCGGCGTCGACGGAGGCAACGAGCGCGCAATCACCGACTTTTCTGACAGCGTTGTCCTGCGCGATCTGGCTCTCTCGCTGGACGGGCGCTACCTGGCTTTCACCATCAATTCGTCGATCCTGGCGGTGCTCGACACCTACCAGGGCGGCATCACTGTGCGCGACCGTGCCAGCGGTGGCCTGATCCGCGCGCTGGTCTGGTCGCGCGATTTGCTGTCGCTGTATTATGAGAAACTCTCGCTGGACCCCTCGACCGCGCTGCCGACCACTTCACAGGTGATGCAGGTGACTGCCAACGACCAGACGCCGCCGCAGAGCGTCGTCTCCGGCGATGCGACCGCTGAGCTAACCCCGTCGTTCAGTCTGGGTGGGGGCAGCATGCTCCTCACCGAGACGCACCTGGACGCCGCGAAGCCGACCGCGCCGCTGGTCTTCGCGCCCGGCAGCGGGATGACTCCGCTGGCCGTGCCCGGCCTCCAATCGCCAAGCGTGGCGGATGTCTCGCCAGACGGCGCGCGCCTGCTGCTATATGACCAGGCAAAGACTTCTGCAGAAGGCCCGACCGCGCTGTACGCTGCCGACTACGATCCCGCCTCCGGCGCGCAGAACATCCGGCCCATTGCCGCCGACGACACCGCGTCGTTCGATGAGGCGTTCTTCGCGCCCGATTCGCAGCGCATCGTGGTTCTGATGTCGGCGGCAGTCAACGGCGTGCCCGGCCCGGCGACCGCTGTCGTCTTCACGCCTGCCGGCGATACATTCAGCGCCACGCCGCTGGCTGCCGTCCCCGACATGACGGCGCTGGCCGCAAGCTGGCACGGCGACGATAGCATGATCGTGCAGTGGCTGTCGCTCAGCAGCGGCGGCGACTCGACGCTGTGGCGGCTGCCGCTGGACGGCTCGCCGGGCGCGCAGTTGACCATCGGCGAGCAGCCGGTCGTGGCGCTGGCTCAGCGTTGAGCGGGGCGTTATGCGTTATTAGGATAAAGTCTGTTGCCATATGGTTATGTGGATGCTATACTTGGCGGCAGCTTTCACAATGTATCCCTATCAACGCAATCGACCGCCACCCACAGCACGTGGTGTGCCAAAAGGGGTAATCCTTCTGTGAACGAGTGGACCTTCATCGCAATCCTGGCTGTGATCTCCGTCATTACGCCGATGGCGCCCATTATGATAGGCCGAATGATCGGCCCTTCTAAACCCAACAAGGAAAAGAACAGCACCTACGAATGCGGTGTCGAGACCGTCGGTGATACTTGGGTGCAGTTCAAGGTGCAGTACTATATCTTCGCCCTGGTCTTTCTGGTCTTCGACATTGAGGTCGTTTTCCTCTTTCCCTGGGCGGTCGCCTATAACCATCTGTCGCTGTTTGGCGTTGTCGCCGGCGTGATCTTTATCGTGACGCTGGCCGAGGCGCTGATTTACGCTTGGCGCAAGGGTGCTCTTGAGTGGCTGTAACAGCACCATCAAGCTGATAGCCTTCCGGTTATCGGCTTTTTTGTGCCTGTGGCCGTCACCCGGCGCGCCGTTCGGCATGAGGAGAGTGTAAGCTCTATGGCGGATGTCTTTACCACCATCTACGACTGGATGTCGGGACTGCTGATGGGGTGGGGGGCCAGCAAGCTGGTTGTCGACATCGTGGTCGGCGTGATCGGCGCTGGCGTCATCGTCTTCTTCCTGCTTAACCTCGCCATCCTCATCATCTGGATCGAGCGCAAGTTCGTGGGCCGCATTCAGGACCGCATCGGGCCGAACCGTGTCGGGCCGTGGGGGCTGCTGCAAAACGTGGCCGATGTGCTCAAGCTGATGACCAAGGAAATCATCATCCCCGAAGGGGCTGACCTGATCCCCTTTATGCTGGCACCGGTGATCTCGGTCGCCAGCGTTTTCCTGATCTGGGCGGCCATCCCCTTCGCGCGGACTGCCATCGGCACCAACGTGAACATCGGCGCGCTGTACATCGTCGCCGTGAGCTCGCTGGGCATCATGTCGGTGCTGCTGGCCGGCTGGAGCAGCAACAACAAGTACGCGCTGCTGGGTGCGTTCCGCGGCGTGGCGATGCTGGTCAGCTACGAGGTGCCGATGATCCTGATGCTGCTGGTGCCGGTGATGCTGGCCGGCAGCATGCGCATCAACGACATCGTCCAGGCGCAGAACGTGTGGTACATCTTCGCCATGCCGCTCGCTGGGCTGATCTTCTACACGGCTAACCACGCCGAAGCGGGCCGCGCGCCCTTCGACCTGCTCGAGGCCGAGTTGGAGATCGTGGCCGGCTACCACATCGAATACAGCGGGATGGCCTTTGCCATGTTCTACCTGGCCGAGTTCCTGCACGCCTTCACTATCTCGGCGCTGATGGCGACGCTGTTCCTGGGCGGCTGGCGCGGCCCCTTCGCCGAGCAGGTGCCGACGCTGGGCATCGTCTATTTCTTCATCAAGACGTTCCTCGTGTACCTGTTCAATGTGTGGGTGCGCGGTACGCTGCCCCGCCTGCGCATCGACCAGATCATGTCGTTCTGCTGGAAATTCCTGATCCCGCTGGCGCTGGCGCTGCTGGTCGCAGCGATGCTGGTCGACAAGCTGGTTGGCTCGCTGCCCGGATTTGCCTCGCTGTACTACGCCACCGGCAGCATCATCCAGATCACAGGCGGCGCGGCGACCTTCAATGCGGCGATCCTGATCCGCCCGGTGGTGCTGCTGTTCGTCAACCTGCTAGTCGGGGCTGCCGCGCTGGGGTGGATCGCCCGCCTGGGCCGCCTTGAGCGGGCACGCCTGGCCGCGATGGAGGCCGCTCCCGTCGAGCGCTCCGCGCCCGTCGAGCGTGCCGCCCAGCAGGCCAAGTAGTAGGGGAGTGACGAGTTAATGCCAGTCAGCCTGACCCCCGTAACGGTCATTTTCGCCGTCATGGCGATCTTTGCTCTGGGCGGCGGCCTGGGTGTGGTCATCAGCCGCAACCTGGTCCACGCCGCCCTGTACCTGGTGCTGGCCCTGTTTGGCGTCGCCGGGTTGTTCGTGCTGCTCGAAGCACCGTTCCTGGCCGCTGTGCAGGTGCTGGTGTACGTGGGCGCTATCGCGGTGCTGATCACCATCACCATCATGGTCACGCGGCGCATCATGGGCATTACCGATACGGTTAACAGCCAGTGGCCGGTGGCCGCGCTGGTTGCTGCGCTGGTGTTTGGCACGCTCGGCTTCGTGGTGATGGGCCAGTTCAACGGCGTGATGCCGGCTGCGCCCGTGCCGCCGGACAGCATCACGATGCTGGGCACGGCGTTCGCCAGCCACCAGGGCTATTTGCTGCCGTTTGAGGTCGCATCCGTCCTACTGCTGGCCGCGTTGATCGGCGCCATCGTTGTGGCGCGTGAGTAGTCGAAGGCGGAGAACCGTATGATCCCTCTGCACTGGTATTTGCTCGTCGCCGCCGGGCTTTTCGCGCTGGGCACTTACGGCGTCCTCGCCCGGCGCAATGCGGTTGCCATCCTGATGAGCATCGAGCTGATGCTCAACGCCGTCAACCTGAACCTGGTCGCCTTCTGGCGCTACATCGCGCCGCAGAGTGTCACCGGGCAGGCTTTCGCGGTGTTCGTGTTTGCCGTGGCAGCCGCCGAGGCCGCCGTCGGCCTGGCGCTGATCATCTCGATCTACCGCAACCGCGAAACCGTGATCGCCGAAGAAATCAACCTGCTCAAGTGGTAGCCGAGGACCGCTCATGACGAACCTTCAATTGCTTGTGTGGCTGATCCCGCTGCCGCCGCTGGTGGCCTTCTTCGCGATCCTGCTGTTCGCGCGCGGCAGCAAGCTGCTCAGCGACATCATCGCCGTGGCGGCGATCCTGACCACGTGGGTGATCGCAATCATCGTCTTTGTGACCGCCATCACCACGCCGGACCTCGGCGCGAACCCGATCCAATCGTCGGTGGTGTGGCTGCCGCTGGGCGCGTCGGCTGCGACCAGCTTCCGCATGGGCGTGCTGATCGACCCGCTGGGCGCGCTGATGCTGTTCTTCGTGCCGCTCACCGCGTCGATGATCTTCATCTACAGCACCGGCTACATGGCCTCCGGCACATACTGGACGCAGATCAAGGTCAAAGACGGCGACCCCATGCCGGAGGGCGCGGTCGAGGACTCGGCGGGGCGCTACCTGATCAAGTTCGATGCGACGCGCTGGAAGGCGCGCTTCATGGCCTTCATCTCGCTGTTTGCGGGCGGGATGCTGCTGCTCAGCGTGGCCGACAACCTGCTGCTGTTGTTCGTCGGCTGGGAGATCATGGGCCTGTGCTCCTACCTGCTGATCGGCTTCTGGAACAACCGCGTGTATGCCAACCAGCCGGACCGGGTCACGCCGGCCATCGCCGGTATCAAGGCGTTCATGACCACCCGCGTCGGCGACGTGTTCATGCTGCTGGGCATCGCCTGGCTGTACTCGTTCACCGGGACGCTCAACTTCCGCGCCATCCTGTACAATCATGAGACGCTGGCTGCGATGAACGTCGCCGCCTTCCCGAACATCCCGTGGCTGTCCGGTGTGACTGTCGCCGGGGCGATTGGAGTCCTGCTGTTTGTCGGCACGGTCGGCAAGAGCGCGCAGTTCCCGCTGCATACCTGGCTGCCCGACGCGATGGAGGGCCCCACTCCGGTCAGCGCCATGATCCATGCCGCGACGATGGTGTCTGCCGGCGTGTACATGATCATCCGCATGTACCCGCTGATGAGCGTCGGCTTTGACGGGCACGTGCTGACGCTGCCTATGCGCACGATGGCCATCATCGGCGCGTTTACGGCGCTGTTCGCCGCGACGATTGCTGCCACCCAGCGCGACGTCAAGAAGGTGCTGGCCTACTCGACCATCTCGCAGCTTGGCTACATGGTCGCAGCGGTGGGCATCGGCGCATACATTGCCGCCGCCTTCCACCTGATGACCCACGCCATTTTCAAGGCCCTGCTGTTCATGGGCTCCGGCTCGGTCATCCACGGCGTCGAGCATGGCGAGGAGCACGCGCACCATCACGGGCACCACTTCCCCATCGACTTCGATGCGCAGGACATGTTCAACATGGGCGGGCTGTGGAAGCGCATCCCCGTCACCGCCTGGACGTTCCTGATCGGCGGGCTGGCGCTGTCGGGCTTCCCGCTGGTGACCGCCGGGTTCTGGTCGAAAGACGAGATCCTGGCCGACGCTTACGCCCATCAACCCATCGTTTTCTGGGTGCTGGCCATTGCTGCCTTCCTGACGGCCTTCTACGCCATGCGCGCCATCGGCTTGACGTTCGCTGGCAAGCCGCGCACCGCCGCTGCCGAAGAGGCCACCCAGCGCGACTGGCGTATGAACCTGCCGCTGATCGTGCTGGCCGTGTTTGCCATCATCGCCGGGTACGTTGGCGTGCACGAGGATTTCTTCGTCCTGGGCAAACTGTTCGGCAGCAACCCGTTCCATCGCTTTATCGGCTCGACGCTGCTCGAACTGCCGGAGAAACTTCCGCTGGACGGCGTGCCGCTGATCCTGTCGGTTGTTATCGCGCTGTCAGGCCTGTTCGTCGGCTGGCTGGTCTACATCCGCAAGCCGCTTGAGGCCGGCGCTGCCGACCCGCTCAGGAAGGCGCTCGGCCCGCTGTACACCGTGTTCGAGAACAAGTTCTACATGGACGAGCTGTACGACTGGCTGTTTGTGCGTCCGCTCCAGTGGTTTGCAGAGAAGATCGTCTACCTGGCCATCGACCGGGGCATCATCGACGGGACGCTGCATGCCATCGCCCGTGCGGTGGAGTGGCTGGCCTTCCGCAACAAGGACTTCGACACCTACGTGGTCAACGGCGGCTCGGACGACCTGTCAGAAGGCATCGGCAACCTGGGCGAGTCGTTCAAGTACGTGCAGTCGGGCCGCGTGCAGCAGTACCTGGCGGTCGCGATTGCCGGCGTGTTGATGCTGGCAGCGGTCTTCGCGTGGACCTTATTCCTGAGGTAGGGAGCGCAAGCTTCTCCAGGTCGCTTAACCAGAAGCGCAGCCAATGATGCGCAAGGCCATAGGCCATAAGCTATCGGCTAAGACCGAGGAAAGACCTTCATGGACTTTATTCGTGCCAATGCACTCACATTAGTCACCTTCTCGCCGCTGCTCGGCTTTGTGGTGCTGATGCTCCTCCCACGCCGCACTAAGAACCTGACGCGCTGGGTGGCGCTGCTGTTCAGCCTGGTGCCGCTGGCTGTAGCAATCATGATGTGGGTCTGGTTCCAGCAGAACCCCTGCGATGCCATCGCTACCAAAGCCTGCTTCGAGCAGAACGTGGAGTGGTTCCCGCTGCTCAACGCCCGCTTCCACCTGGGCATCGATGGTATCAGCTTGACGATGGTCCTGCTGACGACCATCTTGACGCCGCTGGCGGTCATCATGTCGTGGACTATTGAGGATCGCGTCAACCTGTACATGGGCCTCTTCATGCTGCTGGAGATGGGCATGCTGGGCGTGTTCGTCTCGCTCGATCTGATGCTGTTCTTCGTCTTCTGGGAGTTCGGCCTGGTGCCGATGTACTTCCTGATCAATCAGTGGGGCAGCGCCAACCGCCAGTACGCCAGCTTCAAGTTCTTCATCTACACGATGGCCGGGTCGCTGGGCCTGCTGCTCAGCATCCAGTTGATCGGCTTTATCAGCGGCACGTTTGACCTGACCAAGATCATGCAGATATGGCCCGGCAACTCACCCGACCTGTTCCCCAACGGTGCGCTGTTCGGCGTCTCGCTGACGGTCATCAAGAACATCACTTTCTGGCTGTTCGTACTCGCGTTTGCGATCAAGGTGCCGGTGTGGCCGTTCCACACCTGGCTGCCCGACGCGCACACCGAAGCGCCCACCGCCGGCTCGATGATCCTGGCAGGGGTGCTGCTCAAGTTGGGTGCGTACGGCTTCCTGCGGCTCGTGCTGCCGCTGTTCCCGGTCGAATCGCACAATTTCGCGCCGGTGCTGGCCGTGCTGGCGATGCTGGCCATCGTGCTCGGCGCGTTTGCCTCCTTCGCGCAGACCGATTTCAAGAGGCTGGTCGCCTACAGCTCGGTCAACCACATGGGCTTTGTCGTGCTGGCGATTGCGGCGGCGGGCTGGGTCGGCCTGGGTGGGCGCTACGATCCGCAGGGCCAGAACCAGCTTAACGCCATCATTGCCACCAACGGCGCGGTCCTGCAGATGTTCAATCATGGCATCAGCGCCGCTGCGATGTTCGCGCTGGTCGGTATGATGTACGACCGCCTCCACACCCGCGACCTGACCAAGATGGGTGGGCTGTGGGTCGTCGCGCCGGTGTACGGCGGCATCATGGTCTTCTCGTCGATGGCGGCGCTGGGCCTGCCCGGCCTGAACGGCTTCGTCAGCGAGTTCATGGTGGTGCGGGGCGTGTGGCCGGTCGATCCATTCTTCACGGCGCTGACGGCAATCAGCATGCTGGGGCTGCTGTTTACCGGCGCTTACGTGCTGAAGGCCATCCGCCACGTGCTGCACGGCCCGTTCAACCAGGAGGCCGTCGAGATGGCACACGGCCACTCGCTTGAGATCAGCTTCCGCGAGATCGTGGCTATGTCGCCGCTGATGGTGCTGATGCTGGTCATCGGCGTGTTCCCGGCGTGGATCGTGGGCGTGATCAACGCCACGGTCACGCGGCTGCTATCCTGACCGAAGTTCGAGGGGACGTGAGGGCCTGCCCGGCTGGCTCTCGGTCCGGCTTATAGCTAACTGCCAATAGCTAATCGCTACCTGAGGGCTTTTTATGAACTTTCCTTTCCTGACGATCATAACCTTCACGCCGATGGTAGCGGCTGTGATCCTTTTCCTCTTCCCCGACGAGTCCAGGCTGGACCCCGACAAGGACAAGGACCGGATCGCAGCCCTGCGCACGGGTGTCCGCTCGGTGGCGGCGGGCGCGACCTTCATCAGCCTGCTGCTGTCGTTGTTCATCTTTTTCGGCGTCAATCATGCCTATGCGCAGGGTCTGGCCGGCCCCTACTTCTTTCAAGATGGCCGCTGGAACTGGGTGCCGTCGCTGGGCATCGGTTACCACATGGGCGTTGACGGTGTCAGCGCGCCGATGCTGCTGCTGACCGGCCTCGCCTCGTTCTGCGGCGTGCTGATCTCATGGCGCATCACCGACCGAGTGCGCGAGTTCTTCGCCTTTTTCATGATGCTGGTGGCGGGTGTGTACGGCGTCTTCGTGTCGATGGACCTGTTCATGCTGTTCTTCTTCTACGAGCTGGCCATCTTCCCGATGTACATCCTGATCGCCACCTGGGGCTGGAAGGTCACCCGCGAATACGCCTCGATGAAGTTGACGCTGTACATCCTGGTTGGATCGGTCGTCGCGCTGGTCGGCGTGATTGCCATGTACTTCGTCGGGCTCAGGGCAGGCGTGCCCAATATGTCGTTCGACGTGACCGCCTTCCAGGCCGCGCAGGCTGCCGGCGTCTACGACAAGGCCTTCACGCTGCCGATGGGCCTGGGGATGGCCTCCTTCGCCAAAGTGTGGTTCCCCTTCATCTTCATCGGCTTTGGCATCCTGGCCGGTGTGTTCCCGTTCCACAACTGGAGCCCTGACGGCCACGTTGCCGCGCCGACTGCCGTGTCGATGATCCATGCCGGTGTGCTGATGAAGCTCGGCGCGTACTCGGCGCTGCGCGTCGCGGTGATGCTGCTGCCCGAAGGCGCGCGCGTCCACCTGCCGTGGATCGTGTTCCTGACGCTGATTAACGTCGTGTATGGCTCGCTGATTGCGATGGTCCAGCGCGACTTCAAGTACGTCATTGGCTTCTCGTCGGTGTCGCACATGGGGCTTGTCTCGATGGGCTGGGCGACGATGAACATCACCGGCATGACCGGGGCGGGACTTCAGATGTTCTCGCACGGCGTCATGACGGCTCTGTTCTTCGCCTGCGTCGGCATGGTCTACGACCGTGCCCACACCCGCGACATTCCATCGCTGGGCGGCTTTGCCAAGAAGATGCCGACGGTGGCCTTTGCCTTTATCATCGGTGGCCTGGTCAGCATGGGCATGCCCGGCCTGTCCGGCTTTGTTGCTGAGTTCCCGATCTTCGTCGGGTTGTGGCGCGCCGCTCAGACGCTGACGCTGCCCAATGGGGCACATGCAACCTATTACGCCGTGATTGCCATCGTCGCCGTAATTGGCATCGTCGTGACCGCCGCCTACGTGCTGCGTGTCGTGCAGCGTGTGTTTTTCGGCGAGTTCGATGCATCCAAGTGGCACGACGAGATCACCGACGTGACCGTGCTCGACAAGCTGGCAATGGGTATTCTGGTCGTATGGCTGGTGCTGCTGGGCGTCTTCCCGGCCATCATGCAGCCGATGATCACCGCCGGTCTCGAACCTATCGCACGGCTCCTGGGAGGTGCATAAAGTGTTTGAGGCAACCGTCCCTGCCTATCAGGTCATTGTCCCGATCTTCCCGGAGATCGGCCTGCTGATCCTGCTGCTGATTATCCTGAGCGTGGACCTGTTCACCCAACCTGCGCAGCGCCGCTCGGTCGGACTCGTGGCTGGCGTGGGCATGTTCGTGATCATGCTGGCAAACCTGATCGTCAGCCTGAACTTCCTCGGCAACCCGGCCTTCGCCCAGCCTGCGCTGGGTGGCATGGTTCGCTTCGACATGCTGGCGCTCATCTTCCGCACGATGATCCTGCTGGCCGCCGGCCTGACCTGCCTGATCAGCATCGATACGCCCCAGGTGGGCCGTCAGGGCGAATATTTCGCCATCATCATTGTCGCCACAATGGGCATGAGTCTCATGTCCGCCGCCGCCGACTTGATCATGGTGTTCCTCGCCATCGAGACGGCCTCGGTCAGCCTGTACATCCTGGCCGGATTCCTGCGCGATACGCCACGCAGCAGCGAAGCGGGCGTCAAGTACTACCTGTTTGGCTCGGCGACGGCGGCGCTGCTGCTGTACGGCCTGAGCCTGCTGTACGGCTTCACCGGAACCACCAACATCTACGCCATCGCCGCACCGCTCGGCAAGCTGATGACCGGCAGCGCGTCCGGCGCGTTTGGCCTGCTGATCGCGCTGCTGCTGGTATTGGCCGGTTTCTCCTTCAAGATCGCGGCGGTCCCGTTCCACTTCTGGACGCCCGACGTGTACCAGGGCGCGCCGACGCCGGTAACGGCCTTCGTCAGTACCGCCAGCAAGGCGGCCAGCTTCGCGCTGCTGATGCGCGTATTCATCGCCGTGTGGCCGATCGAATCGATTCCCTACTGGACCGGCCTGCTGGCCGCTATCACCGCGATCACCATCACGCTTGGCAACCTGCTGGCGCTGGTCCAGCGCAACATCAAGCGTCTGATCGCCTACTCGTCGATTGCGCAGGCCGGCTACACGCTGATCGGCGTGGTGGCCCTCACCCAGACTGACTTCGGCGCGGCGGCGGTGGCCTTCTACATGTTCATGTACGTGCTGACCAACATCGCGGCCTTCACCGTGATCATCGCCGTCAGCAACACCACCGGCTCGGATGAGATCGCCGACTTCGCGGGGCTGTCGCGGCGCTCGCCGTATCTCGCGCTGGCGATGGTCCTGGCTTTGCTGAGCCTGAGCGGCGTACCACCGCTGGCGGGGTTCTTCGGCAAATTCTTCGTGTTCGCGGCAGCGGTGCAGGCTGGCTACGTGTGGCTGGCTATCGTCGGCGTGCTGAACTCTATCGTCGCGCTGTACTACTATCTGACGGTTATCAAGATCATGTACGTCGACCCCACCGAGGACACGCGGCCCATCGTTGTGACGCCGGCTTTTACCGCCGTGCTGTGGATCACCGGGGCCGGTATCCTGCTGATGGGCACTGTGGCCGGGCCATGGTGGAACTGGGCGCTCAGCGCCGCGCACAGCCTCGCCGCCGTGGTCCACTAGGCGGGACTCAGTCGAATCGCCACAGGGGTGCGCAGCCGCGCACCTCTGCTCACACCCGCTCGGTGCGTCGCTGTGCGTCGAAGTCCGCTCCTGATCGCCGCCGGAGGAATTCCATCACGTTTGGTAATCCAGGCTGTGAAATTTCGGACAAATTTTGACCGTTTTCGCGTTATATGTTAAGATTCGCGGGTCTGACCTTGAGCCGGTTGAGTGAGAAACTGGACAACTGATGAAAGACGATGGTCCTGGCACCATACTCAGGGCCTCAGCACTGGTCAGCATCGCGGGGGCACCGTTTGCCACCATCATCCTGGTCGTCCTGGCGATTATCGCGGGCCGGGCGCTGGATAAGTGGCTGGGTACCACGCCCTGGCTGCTGCTGGTCCTGATCGTCATCAGCATTCCACTTAGCCTGTTGATCATGGTACGTTCGGCGCTGGCAGTTGGCCGCGCTAACCTGGCAAGGGAACGGTCACCGACTGACCCGCCCACCGGGCACGAGGAGGACAATACTTGAAGGGTTTCCTGATTCTCATTGCGCTCATCGTCGTGGCGGCGCTTTTCTGTGGTGTTCTGCCCGCGGTGCTCCAGCCCGCCCTGCACATTCCGGCGGCGGCTCTGCCTGTTATTCAGCTTCCGGCTGAGAAGCTGACCGTGCGGCCCCTGATCAATCTCCCCGGCGACTTCAACGACATCTACCTGACCAACACACTGGTGGCTACGATCATTGCCGACCTGATCGTGCTGATCGTCGCGTTCTTTGCCACGCGCAATTTGCAGATGATCCCCCGTGGCCTGCAGAACGTCGTCGAGATGATCATCGACCTGCTGAACGGCTTCACCGAGCAGGTTGCTGGCAAGAACGCGCGCCGCATCTTCCCATGGATGGCGACTATCTTCATCTTCCTGCTGGTGGCCAACTGGATGGAGTTGATCCCCGGCGTGGACAGCATCGGGCTGATGCACCATCCTGAGAATGGCGTGACCGGCCATCGCGTGGCCGAGCTCGGCACGACGGGCATCTACTACCTGGATGTCAGCGCCAACTCGGCAGAGAAGGGTGGCATCGCCCCGACAGGGGGTGAGGCCACGTCTGGTGAGGCCACGCATGAAGCCGCCTGCGGCGTGGGCGACATCTGCGTCGTGACGCCTTTTGTGCGCGCCGCCGCTACCGACCTCAACCTGACGCTGGCGCTGGCGATTATCGCCGTCATCGCGGTGCAGGTCTTTGGCGTGGAGGCGCTGGGCGTCGGCTACTTCGCCAAGTTCCTCAACACGCCCGCGCTCGAACATGGCGGAATGGGCTACATGGACTTTGTGGTCGGGCTGCTGGAGATCATCTCGGAGCTGGCCAAGATCATCTCACTGGCCTTCCGACTTTTCGGCAATATCTTCGCGGGGCAGGTGCTGTTGTTCGTGCTGGCGTTCCTGATCCCGTACCTGCTGCCGATCCCGTTCTTTGCGCTGGAAATATTCGTCGGCGCGATGCAGGCGTTCGTGTTCGCCATGCTGATGCTCGTCTTTGCCAGCATGGCCATGATCCCGCATCATGCTGAAGAAGAGGGCGCTCACTAGCCAGCGCCCGCCGTTGACCGTTTGGGCGGGCATGTGGCGTGCCACAGCCCTGCCATAGCGAGTATTGACATATCAAACAGATGCAGGGAGGAGTACCTCAATGACAGGTGATATCATAGGAGCTGCCAAGCTGATCGGCGCCGGTCTGGCGATGATTGGCGCGCTGGGCCCCGGCATTGGCATTGGCTTGCTTGCGTCGGGAGCTGTCCAGGCGATGGGCCGCAATCCTGAAGCAACCCCGATCATCCAGACCAACATGATCCTCGGTATCGTGTTCGCCGAAGCGGTCGCGATTTACGCGCTGGTTGTCGCGCTGATCATCCTGTTTGTTGGCTGATGGAACCCGCCGGTGAATGATCAGACTAACCAGGGAGGTACGACTTGGACAAACTAGCGCCACTTGGAATCAATCTCGGCTACCTGTTGAGCCAGGCGGTCAACTTCTTTATCCTGTTCTTCCTGCTGCGCGCTGTGCTGTACAAGCCGCTGCTGAAGATGATGGACGACCGGCGCGACCGCATCGCTGAGGGCGTCAACAACGCCCGCCGAGCTGAAGAAGCCCTGGCCAGCGCCGAAGCCGACAAGCAGGCCGTCCTCGATGAGGCACGCGCCGAAGCGCAGCGCGTGATCGCTGAAGCGCGTCAGCGTGCCGAAGAGACTGCCAGCCAGATCAAGTCCGAAGCGCGCGACGAAGCTACCCGTATTGTCAACCAGGCGCGCGACGACGCTGGTAAAGAGCAGGAAATGCTGCTCAGCGACATGCGCGAGCAGATCGTCTCGCTGAGTATGGCGGCAGCGCACCACCTGATCGGCAAGAGCCTCGATGTTAAGCGTCAGAAGGAAGTTGTGAAGGACTTCTTTTCCGCGGTTCCGGCTGAGGCTAAAGCGCTGTCAGGTAACATTGAAGTGATCACCGCCGTTCCCCTGACCGACGCCGAGAAGAAGAAGTTCACGACAGAACTGAAAAGCGAGGCCATCAGCTTCGTGGTCGATTCGTCCATTCTGGGCGGCGTTATCGTGCGGGCGGGTGGCCGTCAGGTCGATGTCAGCTTCGCGAACCAGCTCCAGCAGATGCGCGTGTCGATGTCTTAAGCCGGCTGCGGCTTGATCATCTCGATGCCAGGCTCGCCGGGCGGACTTACTCCCGGCAGCTTCGCATTTTACCCCTGGCCCCGCGCCGGGGTTTCTTTTTGGAGTGGTTGGCCAACCGCCGCCATTGTCAGGCGGCCGCATGTCGGTGTTCGCATCCCGCTGCATGCGCTATACTATTCGCCGTCTGCCCATGAGCACGTGCAATTGTCTCTTGCCAACAGCTAATCGCTGACTGCTAACCGCTATGATCGCTCTATCAGACCTGCTTTCCGCCGTCCCGAATATCCTGGCCGTCTCCGGCAGCGTGGCCGCGGTGACCATCACCGCCCCGATTGTCGAGGACTCGCGTGCCGTGCAGCCCGGTGGCGTGTTTGTCGCCAGGGCAGGCGGCTCGTTCGATGGCCACGCCTACATCGAAGCCGCCGTTGCGCGTGGAGCTGCCGCCGTCGTCGGCGAGCGCTCGCCGCAGGAGGTCGACTGCCCCGTGCCTTACGCGCAGGCCACCGACTCGGGCCTTGCGCTGGCCTACCTCGCCGCCGCCTATCACGTTTTTCCGTCACGTCACCTGGTGATGATCGGCGTGACCGGCACCGACGGCAAGACGACGACCACCAACCTGATCTACAGCATCCTGACCGCCGCCGGACTGAAGGCCGGCATGATCAGCACCATCAACGCCCAGCTTGGCGACCGCTCACTCGACACCGGTCTGCACGTCACCACGCCCACCGCCCCGGAGGTGCAGGCCTACCTGGCGGACATGGTCGCCGCCGGGCTGACGCACTGCGTGCTGGAGGCCACCTCGCACGGGCTGGCGCAGCACCGCGTCGCCGCCTGCGATTTCGACGTGGC
Organism: uncultured Chloroflexia bacterium; assembly: GCA_963787375.1. Taxonomy (GTDB): domain Bacteria; phylum Chloroflexota; class Anaerolineae; order Aggregatilineales; family UBA3940; genus CAWBCR01. Next base: position 250,880 of record CAWBCR010000013.1, read on the forward strand.
GGTGGTGACCAACATCCAGCACGAGCATCTTGATTTTCACGGCACGTGGGAGAACTATCGTGACGCCAAGGCGATGCTGTTCCGCAGCCTGATGGGCGGCGCGCACAAGCCGGGCGTGCCCAAAGTCGCGGTGATCAACCGGGACGACGTGCGCAGCGCGGATTACCTGCTCGCTATCCCCGCCGAACGGATTGTCACCTACTCAGTCGATCCGGCCTCCGGCGCGTCGCTCACCGCCGGCAATATCGATTATGCGCCCGACTCGACGCGCTACGCGGTGCGTTTCGCTGGCGGCGGGACTCTGGCGGTCAAATCGGCGCTGGTCGGCGCGTTCAACATCAGCAACGTACTGGCCGCGATGGCCGCCGCGTATGGAATGGGTCTGCCGCTCGATGCCATCGGGCGCGGCGTCGAGGCGGTCCGCGCAGTGCCGGGCCGCATGGAGCGCATTGACGGGGGGCAGGATTTCCTGGCCGTGGTCGACTTTGCGCACACGCCAAACGCGCTCAAAGTGGCGCTGGAGGCCGCGCGGATCATGATCTCATCTGAAGGCCGCGTGATCGTCGTGTTTGGCAGCGCGGGCCTGCGCGACCCGGAGAAGCGGTTGATGATGGGCCGCATCGCCGCCGAGCACGCCGACCTGACAGTCATCACCGCCGAAGACCCGCGCACCGAGCCGCTCGACGAGATCATCGCGGCCAGCGCGCGCGCTGCCGCTGAGGCGGGCGGTATAGAAGGCAAAACGTTCTGGCGCGTGCCCGATCGCGGCGAGGCAATTGCCTTCGCCTGCTCGCTGGCCCGCCCCGGCGACATTGTGCTGGCTTGCGGCAAGGGCCACGAGCAGTCGATGTGCTTTGGCACCATCGAGTACCCCTGGGACGACCGCGACGCGATGCGCGCTGCGCTGAAGGGGATGCCGCTCAGAACGCTGCCCACCGCCTCGCACTGAACCTCACCCAGAAACGCAGAGGACGCAGCACGTGCTGCGTCCTCTGTGATAAGTCAGGGTGCGTGCCGGTCGATCACCGGGTGCACAGGGCGTCGATATCCAGCCCGCCCGGCGAGATCACATACCATACCTTGTCGGTTTCATCGTACTGCAACTGCACCTCGTACTTGCAATGCCGCGTCTCGGTATCACCATCCAGGAACGTCACCCGGATGTCGTAGTCAACCAGCGACGAGGCTGAGTTCCCGCTGGTCGACCACTTGGTTCGGTCCTCCAGCAGCGAGACATCCTTAAACAGCCCGCCCGTGTTCTGCGCGGTGTGTTTGGGGTTCTCGTAACGCTGAAGCATCGTGAGCCTTGCATCGATGGCGGCTACCTGATAGGCGATCTGGTCTCGCAGGTAGCCATCCCAGGTGCCTTCGGGCGTGTCTTTGGCCGCGCTCACCACCTGACTGCCCACCTCGATGGTGGGGCGTGGCGTCGGCAGGGGGTTACCCTGCTCCCCACCTTTGATGATGCTGCACGCGCTGGTTGCCAGCGCGACGACCGCCACGCACACGGCTGCTTGCAGCGGGTGACGCAGCAGGCGGTTCCACATTCTGTCTCGTGCCATTTCTCATCCCTCCTCATGATTATGATATGGCGCACACAGATAGCCGGCAACGCATGCCGGCCCGGCAACGCTGATGACTATCTTATCATAAAAAGCGTACACCGTAAGTGTAAACCCCACTCAAGTCCTAGGTGCGCCCAAAACACAAACGCGCCAGGCAAGCGCCCGGCGCGATCCGGCGTGTGAAGATCTCTCAGCGCAAACGGCCTAATGGATGAAAACGGTGGCCACTGCGATGACGACGAACACCATCAGGATGAGCAGGGCAGCGCCTGCGATCAACCCGCTCTCGTCGACATGGTCGTTAATCCGTCGGTCTGCCATTGCGCCCTCCTGTCCCACTATACCGTCCATCGATCCCTCCAGAGTGCCCACATCCCACACCAATACGATCCACACCGATGTTCTATGCATTTACTATAACGTTCGAACTGTGTGTTGGGTTCCACCAGTTTGGTCGATATACGGCTCAGGCCAGTACCCAAATCCTACTCGCGCTGCCAAAATAACCCCGCTGATTGTAGCGGGAGTGCCGCTGCGCTCCTCGATGACCCGCCGCCGCCTGCCTTGCACCCGCCTTACCGAATCCTCTCGGCGCTCGGATCGACCCGCCGCGTGTCTTGCTGGTCATTGAGGGGCACGGTAAAATCGCCCTACCATGACAGACCTCGGCATCGTGATCGTCAATTGGAACACCCGAGACCTGCTCGAGCGCTGCCTTGAAACCGTCTACGACGGCGCAGGTGATCTATCGATTGTTGTTGTCGTCGTCGACAACGGCTCGTCCGATGGCAGCGCCGAGATGGTCGCAGGGTCTTTCCCACAGGCCACGCTGATCGCCGGACATGGCAACGTCGGTTACCCGGCGGGCAACAACCTGGGCCTGCGTGCGCTCGGTTACGCCGATCGGCCCGGCGACAGCGCGCCCGATTCGCCGCGCTATGCGCTGCTGCTCAACCCTGATACTGAAGTGCCCCCCGGCGCACTGGCCGCGATGATGGCCTTCATGGACTCGCACCCGGAAGTTGGCGCGGCGGGGCCGAAGATCGTGCTGCCTGATGGCTCGCTCGACCTGGCCTGCCGCCGCAGCCTGCCCACCGTCGAAGTGTCGCTGTGGCGGCTGACCCGCCTGTCGAAGCTCTTCCCGCGCAGCCGGCTGTTCGGCAAATACAACCTGACATATCTCGACGAGAACGAGACCACCGAGGTCGGCTCGCTGGTGGGCGCATTCATGATGGTCCGCTGTGAGGCCGTTCAGCAGGTGGGCCTGCTCGACGAGACGTTCTTCATGTACGGCGAAGACCTCGACTGGTGCAAACGCATCGGCGAGGCCGGCTGGAAGGTCATCTACTATCCCGAGGTGCAGATTCGGCACGTCAAGCGCGCGGCCAGCCGGCGCAGCCCCCGCGCGCAGTTTGAGTTTGTCCGGGCGTTCCTGATCTTCTATCGCAAGCACTACCGGGCGACAACGCCCTGGATGATCCACGTGGCGGTGCTGCTGGGCATCGGCGTGTGGGGCGGGCCGAAATTGTGGCCTGAGATTGTCTCGCCCGCGCCGGCCCCCCGCGCAGCGGCCCGCACGTGATCAGCAGGAGGAGCCGGTGAACCGCCAGAGAACCCGCACGCTGTTCATCCTGTCGCGCATTGCACTGGACATGCTGCTGACCATTGCGGCCTTTGTGCTGGCCTACCGCCTGCGGCTGCTCATCCCGCTGCCTGCCAGCCTGGTCGAAGCGCCCCGCTTCCTGACCTACGTACCGATGATGGTGGTGCAACTGATATCGGTGTTCATGGTCTTCTACTTCAACAAGCTCTATCACGTGGCACGTGCCGCCTCTCGCATCGACGAGCTGTCCGCGATCATTGGCGCGGTCAGCATCGGCACCATGCTTGCCGTTGCCATCTCGACCCTCACGTTCAAGAATACCATCTTCCAGCTCGACTTCCCGCGCGCGATGATCCTGTATGCGTGGCTGCTCAACGTGGTGCTGATCGTGCTCGGGCGCGAGCTGCACAGGCGTGTGTGGCATCGCCTGCGCATGCGCGGCGTAGGACGAGACCGCGTGCTGGTCATCGGCTCCGGCGAGACCGCTCAGGCGATTATCCAGAAGATCCAGTGGTCGCCATATCTCGGCTACGACCTGGTGGGTGTGGTCAACGGCACCGATGACATGACGGAGGTCGCCGGCGCGCCGATCCTGGGGACCATCGACGACCTGCCCACCATCATTGACAAGCACGAGGTGCAGGAAGCGATCATCGCGCTGCCGGAGGGCGCGACACGCCACGACGTGGTTCGCGTGGTCAGCCTGTGCGAGCGCGGCAGCATCGCCATCAAGATCTTTCCGGACGTGTTCGAGTTCATCACAACCGGCGTCACCATCGACGATCTGGGTGGTATGCCGCTGCTCAACGTGCGTGACATTCAACTGCGCGGCTGGCGGCTCAGCCTGAAGCGGGCGATGGACGTGGTCGGGGCGATGATCGGCCTGGTGTTCCTGTCACCATTTATGATGCTGATGGGGCTGCTGATCAAGCTGGAGTCGCCGGGCCCGGTGTTCTACTGCCAGGAGCGCATGGGGCTGGATGGGCGTCCGTTCGCGATGGTCAAGTTTCGCTCGATGCACCAGGACGCCGAGAAAGACGGCCCCGGCTGGACCACTGCCGACGACCCGCGCCGCACGCGCCTGGGCACGTGGCTGCGCTCCAAGGATATCGACGAGGTGCCGCAGCTGATCAACGTGCTGCTGGGCGACATGTCGCTTGTCGGGCCGCGTCCGGAGCGCCCGGTGTACGTCGAGCGTTTCCGCCAGGCGATCCCGCGCTACATGGAGCGCCATCGCGAGCGCGCCGGGATGACCGGTTGGGCACAGGTCAACGGCCTGCGCGGCGATACGTCTATTGCAGAGCGCACCAAGTACGATCTCTGGTACGTCGAGAACTGGTCGCTGTGGCTCGACATCAAGATCATCGCCCGTACGATCCTGCAAGGGATCGTACGCACAAGCACCGATCGCAACGCGTATTAGCCGACAGGAAATGCACGCACAAAACAGGGGAAAGGCACCGTGCCTTTCCCCTGCGTGGTTTACGCTGGAGCCTTCAGCCAAGCGTTATTCGCTGCTGTCCACCGTCCGGTGCAGCACGCGCTGCATCAGGAAATGCCAGAAGCGCTTGAACGGTCGCCGGGTGAACTGCGTCCCGAAGTTGCGTGCGGCATCCTGGATGCTGACACCCGCCCCAAAGTGCTCGCGAAGGTAATACTGGTGCTCGATGATCCACAGGTACAGGTCGCCCCCGGTGCGGCCCGGAAACTCGCGGAGAATGCCCGTCTCCTGGATAGTCTGTACCACCGGCAGGTACACCTGATCGTACCACTGAGCGGCTGCCTCGACGTAGCTGAACTCGCGCTTCCACTCGGTCGACTGAAGGTAGCGGTGAACCTCGATGTGCTCCATCAGCAGGTGGTAGCCGCCTGGAATCGTCAGCTCGATCTTCGCGTCAGGCCGCGTCTCGTCCAGCCGGGTCGCGTCCATGAAGTCTGACTTCTCGCCGATAACCTCCAGGTCTTTCACGTCGATGTCCGCCGTCAGCGGCACGCGCACCCGGCACTCGCGCACCTCGGCGTCGATGAACTCGTTGCCCATCTCACGCGCCACGCTCACCCGGTGGTTGCCGTCGACCACGAAGTACACGTCGCCAACCTGGTACAGTGTTACCGGGGGCAGCTCGACATTGTCGTACCACGCCTGCCCGACGCTCTGCCAGCGGTTGGCGGTGTGGCTCTGCGTGGGCAGGAACGCCCGGTCGAAGTCACGATAGCGGTCGACGCTGCCCACGATCTGGGCAACCGGCACCGTCTTCAAGCCGCGATACACCGGCAGGCCGGCCCGCGCCTTCTCGCGGACCTCGTCGTAGGCCAGCAGGCGGTCTGGTTGGCCCTGCAGCGTCTTGATGGCCTTGCGCAAGAAAGCCTTGCTTCGGGCCCACGTATAGGCGTCGATAGCGGCCTGCTGCGGCCCACTGTCTCTACTCATTCGCATCCCACTTAATCAACCGCGCAGGAAACACGTTGATCACGGTCGTATCCTCATACCTTGACGTGTAGGGTATGTCCTGGCGGTAGATGTGCTTATGTCCGTGCAGAAGATATCTCGGTTTAAAGTATCGCATCAAGGTTAAGAAGCTCTTAAACCCGACATGGGGCCGATCGTCGCCGTCGTGTATGCCATACGGTGGTGAATGGGTGATCAGCACGTCCAGGTAGCGCCCGGTGCGCACCTTGTTGGCCAGAAGCTGCGGGATCAGTCCGGCGACCCGCTGCTGCATTTCGAATTCGGTGTACTGGTTGATCGCCCCCGGCTGGTAGCGCATCGACCCGCCCAGCCCGGCCAGCAGCAGCCCGTCATGGTCAAAGGCCCGTCCATCGATGTCGACACAGCCCTCAGCGCGGTCGATAATCCGCCCGTCCGACATATACTGCGTCTTGTCGTGGTTGCCAAAGACGTAGATCACCCGCGAGGTGAGCACCGTCGCGATGTACTCCAGGTAGTAGTACGGCAGGTCGCCGCACCCAATCACTAGGTCGACGTTGCCGTACTGATCGCGCACGTTGGGTGAGTAAATGCCCCTGACTACGTGGTCGCTGAGCGCCAGGATTTTCATGCAGGCGATTGCCCCATCGGTTGCCAGCAGACTGTGTGCCGAGTGCCGGATTTCATGAGCCTTCAGAGTATAGCATATCGCGCACGGTTCCGGCTGGCGCAGGCTGGGGCGCGTCTATTCGTATCCTTTGCGGCCCAGCGCAGGCTGCATTGTGGCGGTGATCTGCGCAGCCAGCGGGGAGGGGAAGGCCTCACGCCACTTGTAATTGCGGTTGTCCATGCGGACCTCGCGCAGCGCGGGATGGAAGCGGTCTGGATCGATGCCGAGGAAGTCGCAGATAGTGGCCAGCACGCCGTCGCGATCCTCGCACAACGCCTCGTAGGTTACCTCCAGCAGCCGCGCCGAGGGCGTCAGGCTCAGCTCCTGCTCGCGGCGGTCAACCTCATCGATGTTCTGTTTCCAGAAGCACGCAAGCTGAACCGCCAGTGTCTCGAAGTCATCTGACAGGCCGCGCTCGGCGTAAGCCTGCGGGAACTCCCGCATCTTGATCTGCTGCTTGACAGTATACGAGTGGACGACGGCCCGCCCGTCGCGAACGACGTGGACGAAGCGCGCTGCGGGGAACATCTCGACAAGATAGGGGATTCGGAAGGTGTTGAGCGGGGTCTTGTTGACAAATACCAGCTTGCCCTGGACGCTCTGGAATGCGCCAAACAGCGCCCTGATCTCCTTCTGTCGCCCGACGGTATCCTGCCACCAGCGCGCGGTGAACGCCGTCGGGTCGATCCAGATCGGCGGCGTGGTACGCGCCGAGGTCGGCCACGGGTAGCCCTGAGGGTCCCAGATGTCGTTTAGCTCAGACCAGTTGGCGATATCCGCGTGGCGTTTGAGCAGATCGCTGAGGAGCGTAGTGTCGCTGCGCGCGCAGCCGATCACAAACACGGGGTTATGCACGCGCTGCTGCCACAGCGATGGCATGCTCCTGGCCAGCAGCGTGATGGCCGTTCGACGAAAACTCATATCACCCTCTCACGTCAGTTTGCCCGACGGCGGCAGGGGGCGGGCTGCCGATACCCCACATCGACGCGCCTGCCCCCTGGCACCAATTGGCGATTAGATATTAGCGATCAGCCCCAGCCATACGAAACAGGCCGCTGGCTAATACAGCTTGACTTCCTGGTTGCGCAGCTTCTCACGCAGTCCGGTCATGTCGGCCAGGTTGCGGTCGATCACCGCCTCGACCTTGATGCGAACCTGGTCCGTCAGCCCGCCGTTAACCGTGGTGACCGTCGCCGTCGCGATCAGCGGCTGGTCGAGCGGATGGCCGATCTGGCTCAGGATGTAGACCTGCGCCTCTTTAACCTCGTCCACGCTCTCCACGATATCCTGCGCCGTCAGCAGCGACAGGACGTTGTACAGCTTGCCAACGTGGCTGATCGGGTTCTTGCCGGCGGCTGCTTCGAGCGAAGCGGCGCGGAACGGCGCGATCACGCCCGTCACGCGGTTGCCTCGCCCCACCGAGCCGTCGTCGCCCATCTCGGCACTGGTGCCGGTCATCGTCAGGTAGACGGCCCCTGCGTCCTCGTTGTCGGCGGTGTTCACGTCGACCCGCACCGTGTGCTGCGGGGCCAGCTTCTCGGCGTAAGCCTGCACGGCTTCGCGCACCGCCTGCTTGACCTCGATGTACTCTGCCTGATCCTTGACCTGCGAGGCGATGAACGGCACGGCGCAGGTCAGCACAATCTCGTCGCCGGTGCGGCAGCCCATCACCTTCACGTCCTCGCCCACCGGGAACTGGTCGACCAGGTCACCGGTGATGTATTCGCACGTCTCGTACACCGCATTTTCGAGGACCGAGCGCGGCCAGTGCGCCGCGCCGAAGCTGGTATCGTTGGCCGTGATTTCGTGCACTGCGTGGATCAGCTCGCTGGAGCCATGCCCCGCGTAGCTGTCGATGACGCAGTGCTGATCGGGGTCGAGGTACTTCATCGTCTCGCGGATGTGCGCTTTGGCGGCATTGATGGCGATGGCGTCCATCGGCACCTGCGTGCCGTCCGGCGCGACAGGCGTGCCGCGCCCTGCGATCTGGATGCGGATCGGCTTCAGCATCTGGGCGTGCCCATAGCTGACATCCGTCTCACCCGCTACAAGCTGCACCTTGTCGAAATTGTGGTGCAGCGGCGCGCCCAGGTTCTCGACGCACCATTTGGTGTACTCGACTGAGATACGCTCGGCGATGCCGTCGCACAGGCTGTCGGGGTGGCCGATGCCCTTGCGCTCAACGATCTCGACCGGGCGATCTTCGATCCATGTGCCGTTGGCTCGTGCAACGACGATGTTACGCTTGCCCATAGGGTGCAAATCCTCCTGTCTACGTGGCGGCTAACGCAACACGCCTCTCCGAGAAGAGGCGCGTGACAGGATCGTTTTGCGTCTCCTCTCATCTCCCAGAGTTCCACAGAGCACCTCTGCCGGAATTGGCACCATTCCGCCTGCGATGTGTCCATCGCCACACGGCGGTTGCCGAGGCTTCACAGGGCCGGTCCCTCCACCTCTCTGGATGAGTGGGGCTATTTTGCTAGCTCACCAAACTATGATGTTGTTTGCGCCTGTTTGTACAGGCAGGGCCAGTTTACCGCGCGGGCAGTAGGGTGTCAATAGACGTGATCCCTGAGTTCGCCTGCCGCCACGTTTTCGCCGTCGCTCCATACCGCGTGGGGGTAGGGCGAATCGCGCAATCCCCGAATCTGCGGTAACGTTATGGCGATTTCTGACACGGCCCATCGAGAAAGGTGCTGTGATGTCCCTTGGCACAGTCAGCGTGTTTGGCGGCCAGTCGCCCCGACCCGGCTCAGCAGCCTACGAGGAGGCCGTCACGCTGGGCAGGCTCCTCGCCGAAGCAGGCGCGGTCGTCATGACCGGTGGCTACGGCGGCACGATGGAGGCTACCAGCAAAGGCGCGAAGGAAGCCGGCGGGCGCACTATCGGCGTGACCGTCGGCCTTTTTGAGACCTCCGGCTTCCGCGTCGGCCCAAACGCCTACGTTGACGAGGTCGTGCAGTACCCCACCCTCTCCGAGCGCCTGCTGCATCTGGTCAAGAATTGCGACGCCGCCATCGCGCTGCGTGGCGGGATCGGCACGCTCAGCGAGGTCATGCTCGCCTGGAGCCTGATCCAGGTCGGTGAGACGACCCGCAAGCCGCTCGTCTTGCTGGGTGAGGACTGGCGCGCCCTGATCGAAACCCTCTATGGGGATGGCGCGTACATCAGGGCTGCGGACATGGACGTGGTCCACATCGCCCGCACACCTGACCAGGCGCTGACACTGCTGCGCAATTGGGAACTCCCGTAGCGGCCCGGAATCGACAATGATGTCCCGTCTATCACCTGAGCGGATGCGATGCGTCCCTGCGCTTATTGTGGTGGCCCTGCTCGCCGCCTGCGCTCCGGCTGCGCCTGCGGCGACAGCCACGCCCGCGCTGACGGCCACGCAGCCGCCGACATTCACGCCCGCTCCGGCGGCCACCGCCGAGCCGACCGCCACCCCCACGCTCACGCCGACCCCGTCGCCAACGCCCGGCCCCGGCCTCGACGATCTGCTCCAGACGCCGGGCGCGATGTACCTCAACGCCAACCTCGACGGCGCGTCACAGGCCTATGAGCAGATCGCCACGCTGTACCCACATCGCGCCGAGCCGTACCTGGGCCTGGCGGCGGTCGACCAGCGCAACGGGGACGTGCAGGCCGCGCTGACCCATCTGCGTGAGGCCGCCGACGCGCAGCCGACCAGCTTCGAGGCGTGGCGGCAGTTGGCCGTCCTGTTGGAGCAGCAGGCCGACTTTCAGAGCGCGGTCGATGTCTACGGGCAGATGATCGACCTGGTTCCCGACGACCCCGATCTGTATACCGCGCGGGCCATCGCCGAGGCGCGTCTTGGCCTGTCAGACCCGGCCACGTCCGATCTGCAATCGGCGCGGCGCCTCGACCCCTATCGTGAATTCGCGTGGCTTAACGCTGCCGGGGCGGCCTTTGGCGCGCGCGCCTACGCTGCCGCCGCCGCGATTGCCACCGCCGGCCTCGACGGCTATCCGCAGTCGGTTGGGCTGCTGACGCTGCGCGCCCAGGCCGAGCTGACGCAGGGCGATGCCGAGGCCGCGCTGTCCGACTTCGACATCGCGCTGGCCGCTGCACCCAACTCGTTCGCTGCCATGCACGGGCGCGGGCTGACGCTGCTGGCGCTCAACCGCAGCGATGAAGCCATCGCGGCGCTGCAGCAGGCCGGCGAGATGGGCACCGCCGCCGGCCTCGAAGGCTTCGAGGAGGGGCTCGCGGCGATGGCCGACGCTGCCGACGCCATCGCGATGGCCGATCCCGTCGCGGCTTTCTCTTATCTCGACAAGCAGACCATCCATTACGGCAGCCGCCCGGCGCTGCTACTCGGCGTGGCGCGCGTGCGCTGGCGTCAGGGCAACGACTCGCTGGCCCTCAGCTATCTCAACAACCTCGTCCGCGACGGCTACACGCCGGCGCTGTACTGGCGCGCGCGTGTGTATATCGACCAGAAGGACGACGCCAGCGCTCTTGACGACCTGCGCGCTTTCATCGAGGCGACGCCCGCCGGCCCGCTGGCCGAATCGGCTCGCACGCTGATCAGCTCGTTGGGTGGGTGAGCGTATTAGAACTCTGGTAGATTCACGGCGCTGTGCCTTGCTGCCTGCTCCCCGGCATGGTACCATCTACACACCGGGACTGATTTCGACAATCGTGCATGGTAAGTCTCAACGACCTGACAGCGTCTACATGTTAAGAGACGCTGCCGATAAACGGTGGCAAAAACAGCGTAGTGAGGAGTGCAGCCAATGGCTAAACCATTTCCCGTAAGTGATACTTCCTTCGAGTCCGACGTGCTGGACTCGGATCAGCCGGTGCTCGTCGATTTCTGGGCGGAGTGGTGCAACCCATGCAAGATGATTGCGCCTATCGTCGATGAGCTGGCCGAAGAGTATGACGGCCAGCTTCGCGTCGCCAAGCTCGACGCGGACGAGAACCCCAACATCATGCAGGTCTATGGCGTGATGGGCATCCCCACGCTGATCCTGTTCAAAGGCGGCGAAGCCGTCGAGCGGATCACCGGCTACATGCCAAAAGACCGCCTGCTGGACAAACTCTCCCGCCACATCGGATAGCACAGCGCCGCATCGTCAGCATCCGGCAGCCGCCTGAGCGAATTCGCTCAGGCGGCCTTTTTTGTTCTGGTGTATCATGGCAAAGCTCACCAACCGGGGTAGAGACTCTAATGCGTTCGGGTGAGCGATAAGCACACATGGAGGAGTATCTATGAATCTTCTGGGAGGCATTCGCAACCGGATCAATGCCGTCGTCGGCGGTGTTATCGCCGCCATCTGTTTCCTGGTGATGGGAGCCTTTCTCGCGTTTGTGATCTCGCCGCAGCAGGCGGTCGAGTGGCGGCGCATCCAGGGCCTGCCACAACTGGACGCCGCGTCCTACGAAGCAGTGTCGATAGGTCAGGAGGTCGCGTTGAGCGGCCACCTGCAGAACAACAGCGCGCTGACGCCCGACGGCCTCGTGGCCTACCAGCGCGATCGCTGGGACGTGAGGCCGGCGTCGAGCAGCGATGACTCGCCCTCCGGTTCTTGGACGGTGCTGGAGTTCCAGTTTCCGGCGCTGTCGATTGCCGTCGACGGCGGCATGCTGCGCACGGTTGCCGTGAACAACGTGACTATAGGCGGCAACTTGCACGAGACGGTTCAGGACGGCACCGGCGCAAATACCGATACCTACCAGGGCCGCAAGCTGCACGACGGCGCGGTCCGCACGCGCGGCTTCGCCGATGGTGATCTCGTCACGATGGTCGGCCAGAAAGCCTCCACAGGCGACGCGATCCCGGCGCGGCTGTTCGGCGGCGACCGCGTCCAGCTTGTCGACAACATCCGGAAGGGCGCGCAGGCGCTGTTCCTGGCTGGCATCGGGATGATGATCTGCGCGCCGATTGTGCTGGTGCTGGGCGTGGTGGGTGGCATCCTTGGCCGCAACCGGCGGAAGCTCAAGATCGGGTAATGGCCGGCACAGGTTCGTGGCCGGCCAAGCCGAGGGCAGCAGGGGCACCTGCGTAGAGGTGCCCCTTATAGCGTGCGGATCGGGGCACGGGGCTTTTCCGTCGATCAGTGGTATTGGTCAGGCGATGCACCACACGCTACAATGGGCCCAGGTCTTGTTCTCCGCGTATCCTACATTGAACCCCAGAGGACACTTGTAAAATGGTCGATCATCGTCAACATTCATGGCTGAGACGTGCGCTGCTGGTAATCGTCATCCTGGCGCTGGCTCTGCCGGTAGTCTCCGCGCAGGCCGCGCCCGCAGGCCAGTCTGCCGTCACGGCCACCACAACTGTCAACCTGCGCGTCCGCTCCGGCCCCGGCACCACCTTCACCCAGCTCAGCTATGCGCCAACCGGTACGGTGCTGACGGTCGTCGGGCGCAACGCCGACAGCACTTGGCTCAACATCACGATCAACGGCACGCAGGGCTGGGTCGCCGCCTGGTACACGAACATCAGCGGCGATCTGAACAGCGTCCCGGTGATCAGCGGGGCGGCGTCTGCCACCACAGTGACCGGCGTCACGGTCACCACCACTGACTACCTGCGCCTGCGCGCCGGGCCTGGCACCGACACCAACACGCTCGCCATCGCACCCATCGGGACCACCGTCCCGGTGGTTGGCCGCAACGCCAGCAGCACATGGATCAACGTCAGCTTCAATGGGACCACCGGCTGGATGTCCGCCTACTTCGTGACGGTATCCGGGGATCTATTCAGTGTACCCATCAACGATGGCTCCAGCGGCGCAGCAGCCGCGCCGCCCGCCGCCGCCGGCCCGGTGACCGCCAGCGTGGCGACCAACCTCAACTATCGCACCGGCCCCGATACTTCTTACACGCTGCTCGGCTATGTGCCGAGTGGCACCGTGCTGACCGTCCTTGGCCGCAACAGCGCCTCCAACTGGCTGTACGTCAACTACAACGGCCAGCAGGTGTGGGTGGCGGGCTGGTATACCAATATCAGTGGCAACCTGTCCAGCACACCGGTGGTCAGTGCGCCGCCGCCCACCCCGTCCGCACCGGGAGGGTCCACGCCGGGTGTGTCGCTGCCGGCAATATCCTCCGGCTCGTTTGCATTGGGCGGCCAGACCCAGAGCTTCTCGCACCCTGACCTGATGCGCTCGGCGGGCATGACGTGGGTCAAGTTCCAGCAGAAGTGGACCCCCGGCATGGATCCCAGCATCGTCGCGGGTGCGATCAACTCGGCCCACGCGCAGGGCTTCCGTGTGCTGATCAGCTCGCCGGGCCAGCTCTACCCGGGCAGCATCGACTACGCCTCCTACGTGCAGTTCCTGCGGGGTGTGGCACAGCTCGGCGCGGATGCTATCGAAGTGTGGAACGAGATGAATCTGAACCGCGAGTGGCCCTCCGGGCAGGTCAATCCGGCCACCTACGTCAACAGCATGCTGGCCCCGGCCTATGCGGCCATCAAGGCAGCCAGTCCGAACACGATCGTCATCGCGGGCGCGCTGGCCCCGACGGGCGTCAACATCGGCAACGACATCATGAGCGATGACCGCTACCTGGCTGGCATGCGCGACGCCGGCGCGGCGAATTATATGGACTGCCTGGGCGTGCATCACAACGCCGGGGCCACCTCGCCCGACGCTACAACCGGCCATCCCGCCGACGGCGGCGCGCACCACTATTCATGGTACTTCGGCCCAACGTTCAATCTGTACGCCGGCACCTTCCCACACACCGCGCTGTGCTACACCGAGCTGGGCTACCTGACGCCGGACGGCTATGGCACACTGCCGTCGACCTTCTCATGGGGGCAGAACACCTCGCTCGCCGAGCACGCGCAGTGGCTGGGCCGCGCCGTCCAACTGCTGCGCCAGAGTGGCCGCGTGCGGCTGGCGGTCATCTTCAACGTCGACTTCACCTCCTGGGGCGATGATCCGCAGGCCGGTTACGCCATCCTGCGCCCGGATGGCTCCTGCCCGGCGTGCAGCACGCTCGCCGCCGCCATGCGCTGAAATCACACACCCAACGCAGGGGCACAGCGCGTCCAGCAGCCGTGCCCCTGTGTCCTGACCGGGGAGACTTCGCATGATGCACACGCCGCTACCGCCGTCCAACGTGGTGCCTGAATGGGCGCGCCGCGCGATCTTCTACCACATCTACCCGCTCGGCTTTCTCGACGCGCCGCGCAGCAATGATCTTCACAGCGAGCCGGTCCCGCGATTGGCCGAACTGCGCCGCTGGTACGATCACATCCAGGGCACGGGCGCAACGGCCATCTATTTCGGCCCGCTGTTCGAGAGCGGCTCGCACGGCTACGACACGGTCGACTACTTCAGCATCGACCGCCGCCTGGGCGATATCACACTGTTCAAGCAGATCGTCGACGAGCTGCATGGGCGCGGCCTACGGGTCATCCTCGACGGTGTGTTCAACCACACCGGGCGCGATTTCTTCGCCTTTCGCGACCTGCGCGAGCATGGCCGCAACTCGCAGTACGGCGCGTGGTATCACGTCAACTGGGGCGGGGACAGCCGCTATCACGACGGCTTCTCGTACGATTCGTGGGAGGACCACCAGGCGCTGCCGCGCCTGAATCTCGCCAATCCCGACGTGCGCAAATACGTCTTCGAGGTGGCCCGCATGTGGCTGGCGGATATCGGCGTGGATGGCTGGCGGCTGGACGTCGCCTACGAGATTGGACCGGACTTCTGGTGGGAGTTCCGCCGCGCCTGCAAGGAAGCCAATCCTGACTCGTTCCTGGTCGGCGAGGTGGTCAACGGCGACTATCGCAAGTGGGTCGCGCCCGATCTGCTCGACGCAGGCACCAACTACCAGCTCTACACGTCGATGTGGCGCAGTTTCAACGACGTCAACCTGTGGGAGCTTAAGGCCGTCATCGAGCGCGCCGTCCACGCCGAGTGGGGCCTGTACAAGGATATCGGCCTGTTCAACTTCCTGGGCAATCACGACGTGACGCGCATCCTCTCGCAGTTCAAGGACCCGCGACACATCTACCCGGCGCTGATCATCCTGATGACCATCCCCGGTATCCCCTGCCTGTACTATGGAGATGAGATCGCCATACAGGGCCGCAAGGAGGACGGTGACGCCGCGCTGCGTGCGCCCATGCCCGCGCCCGACGCCGAGTGGCCGCCCGGCGGGCGCGACCTGTACCGCGAGACAGGCCGCCTGGCCGAGATCCGCAAAACCAATCCAGCGCTGATCTATGGGCGTTTCGCCTCGCTGGAGACGTCCGACACGGTATTCAGCTACCTGCGCCAGCTCCCCGCCCAGACGGTCGTCGTGGCGATCAACAGCCGTGATAAGCCTGTGCCGCTGACGCTGCCCATTGGCCGCGAGGGTATCCCCGACGGTATCGCCTTCCGCGACGCGCTGAACCCCGGCGACCCGGCCACCTACCACGTGTCGAATGGCCGCCTGCACCTGGACGAGCTGTACGCAGACTGGGGGCGTATCCTCGTCTCGCTGTGATCCATAAAGGAATCGAGCAGGGGCAGACAGCGATGACGCACATCGCTCAGTCTGCCCCTGGCACAATGTGTTAGGAGCTAAGGGCTAACCCGCGACCGCTTCCTCGTGCTCCATCTTTAGCAGGTACTCGTACGCGCTCAGCGCGGCCTTCGCGCCCTCGCCGATGGAGATCAGCACCTGCTCGCTGAAGCTGTCGGTCACGTCGCCGGCGGCGAAGATGCCCGGCGCGCTGGTCTCGTTGATGGCGTTGATCTTGATCCGCCCCTTTTCGTCCAGATTCACCAGGTCAGCAACCAGCCGCGACCGCGGCTTCAGGTCCAGCTCGACGAAGATCGCGTCGACCGCGATCTCGCGGTCCTCGTCTGCGCCAGAAACAACCACGCTGCGCGCGTAAATGTCGCCTTTGACAGCCGTCACGGTGTAGCCCATCAACTGCTCGACGTGCGGCATCGAGGCGATCCTGCGCCCGAGTGGCGTATCCAGCATGTCGCACTCGGAGGCGATCAACGTGACGTGCCGCGCCACCTGCGCCAGCTCGGCGGTCGCCCGCAGCGCCAGCTCGCCGCAGCCCACTACCGCGGCGGTGCGGTCGATGAACAACTGCGCATAGCTGATCGCGCTGTAGCACAGCCCGCGCATCATGAACTCGCGCTCGCCGGGCACGTCGAGCAGCCGGGCCTTCGCGCCGGTCGCCACGATCAGCGTGTGCGTGTCGAGCGTCTGCCCGCTGGATAGTGTCACGCGGTAACCGCCGTCGATCTTCTCGACCTTGTCGGCGTTGTCCATCATCCGTGCGAAGTCCAGGTATTCGATCTCCCGTGTGAAACGGTTGATCACCTCGTCGCCGTTGATCACCATGTGCCGCTCGACGAACGGCAATTGCAGGTGGTAGTTGGTCTTGCCGCCCAGGTCGCGTGTGACGAGGAGCACATCCAGCCGTTTCTGGATGGCGTACATGGTTGCGGTCAGGCCTGCCGGCCCGCCGCCCAGGACGATGATGTCGTGCATGGTTTCTACTCCTCTTCAGCTTCCGGAGCTTCGGGGATGAATCCCTGATCTTGCAGCATGGCCGTCATTTCGCGCGCACAGCGGATGATCGTCGAAGCCCGTTCCATTTCTTCATCGTAGGTGGTTTCAATCTTGGCCAGGCCCTGCTCGATGGCTTTGACCGCGACCGCCGCGGCCTGCCGGGAGAAGACCTCCCAGTCGCTC
Organism: uncultured Chloroflexia bacterium; assembly: GCA_963787375.1. Lineage (GTDB taxonomy): Bacteria > Chloroflexota > Anaerolineae > Aggregatilineales > UBA3940 > CAWBCR01. Next base: position 267,838 of record CAWBCR010000013.1, read on the forward strand.
ATCGAGGGCAAGATGTATTCCGTGCTCAGGCCTTTTTCCTCGGCCATGTTGGCCAGCTCCATCGCCGCAGCAATTGCCATCTCGTCGGTGATCGTCCGGGCGCGTACGTCAAGCGTGCCACGGAAGATCGCCGGGAAGCACAGCGAGTTATTGACCTGGTTGGGGAAGTCGCTGCGGCCAGTGGCCATTACGGCCACGCCCGCCGCCTTCGCATCCCAGGGCCAGATCTCCGGGATCGGATTGGCCATCGCGAAGATGATCGGGTCTTTGGCCATGGTCTTGAGCCACTCCGGGCGGATCGTGTCAGGCCCTGGCTTGGACAGCGCGATAGCCACGTCCGCGCCTTTGAGCGCTTCGGGAATCCCGCCCTGGATCTCCTCACGGTTGGTGATCTGGCACATTCGCCAGTGCGGCACGAACTCTGCCCGCCGCCGGTAGATGTCGAGGCGGTGTTTGCCCAAGATCCCGTCGATATCGACCATCAGGCAGTTGGCCGGTTCGGCCCCTGCGGCGAAGATCAGGCGAGCGCAGGCCATCCCGGCAGCGCCTGAGCCGATGAAGGCGATCCGCGCGTCTTCGAGCTTCTTGCCCACGACCTTCAGCGCATTGGTCACCCCGGCCAGCACGACTGAGGCCGTGCCTTGCTGGTCGTCGTGCCATATCGGAATCTCGGCCATCTCGCGCAGCGTGTCGAGTATGCGGAAGCATTTGGGCTGGCTGATGTCCTCCAGGTTCACGCCGCCGAACCCCGGCTGGAGTGTCAGCACCATATCGATGATTTTATCCGGGTCCTTGGTGTCAAGCATGATCGGCACCGCGTCGACGCCGCCCAGGTATTTGAACAGCAGCGCCTTGCCCTCCATCACCGGCAGTCCGGCTTTTGGCCCAATGTCGCCGAGCCCAAGGACCCGTGTGCCATCCGAGACCACCGCCACGGTGTTCCATTTGCTGGTGTATGAGTACACCAGCTCAGGGTCTTGTTCGATGGCGCGGCACGGCGCGGCAACACCCGGTGTGTACCACACTGCGAAATCCTTGAAGCTGTCCACGCGTGCTCGGAGTGCCGTCTGAATCTTGCCCCGGTAGAATGGGTGCAGGCGCATGGCGTCTGCGGCGGGTTTCTTGGCCTTCGCCAAAAGCTCCTCGGTAGTCACCTGCGGCTCTTGGGAGACAGCCATGGCAGATTTCCTCCTGAATGAGAGAACAATAGTCAGCCGCGCGCTCTGCCGGCTGAAGGGTGCCTTAGTAGGTTAAAGCTAGGCTTGTCTGGCTCACGGGTCGTGCGGGGCGGGGTGAGAGTAGGCATTAGATGCCGGGGTTGCAAGGCCGGGAACCCGGAGCGGATGTGCTCACAGCCCATGAGGGCAAGCTGGTGGTCGAGTGCCCCCGTCCCATTATTCAGAGCATAAATCACTCCACGGGGGTTACATAGTGGCAAACATCCTATCAAAGCGTGACAGGTGTCCCGGCACACGGTCCTGCCGAGATGCAATCAGGGCGCACTCGAAGGGTGCGCCCTGGCCTGTCTGCGCGTGTGATGTCGCGCTACGCTTTGGCCGCCTGTGTGATCAAGCTTACCAACTCATCCCATTCCTCGCGGAACAGGTGCAGCGTCACGCTGCCCAGTTCGACGTTGTATATCGGCTCGCTGTCGGCATCGTCGCCGAGCAGCACTGCGTAATTCTCCGTCTCCGCCAGCAGCACCAGCGGGCTGTCATCGCCATTCTCTTGATTCATCTTACCCTCCTCCGGTCGATAAGTGCGATTTGTCGCGAATCCCCACACCCGTGATCGTATCGTGCTAGCGGATAGGCCGCTCGTACAGCCACAGTGCGAAATCCCATACGGAAGTCACCCCGGCGCGCGCAGCCACACGCTCAAGGCCCATGCCGGTTGGCATTTTCCACGCGATCTTGGCCTTTCCCCGGTGGGCAGCCAATCCGCGCAGCCCGTTGAGCATCGCTTCCGCCGTCGTGTCATCCGGGGCGTCGAGGTAACCGATGTACAGCGTTTCCTCCTCGCCGTCGATACCCGCCGGCGGCTGTGTGAAGGCAATGGCCACGCCATGCAGGTGGTCGAGCTCCCGCCAGCCTGCCACCAGCACATTGGGGTCGGACAGGTATTCAGCCAGCCGCTCGCGAGTAACGTAATACAGCTTCCAGTAGTTCTCGGCGAAATGGTTGACGCGGTACATCGGCGCGTGCCGGACATAGCTGAAGACCATGTCGACGTTGTGGGCCTGCAGCAGCTTGAACTTCCCGATCGATGTCGGCTGCGACGCGCCTTCCATACGCATGTAGCTGACTGTGTGCCGGAATCCATGCTGTTGGGCCAGCTTCTGGCTGACGTCGTTCTGGCTGTCGGTCGACATGCGCAGGATGCCGTCGCCGTGCGCCTTGAACCAGCTTACCAGGTGGTCCATCAACACCCCGCCGATGCCCTCACCGCGCCTGTCGGGTGCAACGCGCAGCCCTTCCAGCCACCATTCTGAGGGGCCAACATGCGTCACGCGCCCCAAACCGACGATCTTCCCGCCGCCGATGGCTGTCACCAGCGAGCCTTCAGCGTCGGCGCACCACCCGCGCCACACCACCTCGTTGATGTAGTCGCCGTCGTCGCCCCACGTGTTGGCAACAATGGGCGCGACGGCTGGCCAGTCATCTGCCTGTCCGCGCCGGATGCTCACATCCGCATCGCCGCCCGCCTGATCCGTCATGCTGGCTGCTCCTCGTCTCGTTGTGGATAACAGCAGATTGTCTGTGGCAATCACCTAATAGGTGACACAAACCCGATCCGTTACTCCGTCGGGCTCTGATCCGAGTCACTCCGGCGGCGTCCGCTCATCGCGCGCCAGGCACGGTCCCTCATCTTCCTGACTGTGCCTTTGGTCATCGCGGGGCTCATGCGGCGCGCAGCCAATTGGTCGGCGTGCTGCTGCCGCACCTCGCGCGGGGCGGACGGCGGTCCCACCATCGGGAAGGGATCCATGTCGAACAGCCGCGCGTAGACGTAGCGACCCACCACCCGCAGCGATGCGATGGTCGGCGCGGCCAGCGCCACGCCCAGCACGCCGCCCACGCTGGCCCCTACGATAATGCCCAGGATGACCACCATCGGGTGCAGGTGCACCTGCTGCCCGATGATGCGCGGAATCAGGTAGTTCAGATCGAACTGCGTGTACGCGATGTGCACGCCGATCACGATCAGCAAGAACACCACGTTCGACACCGGCAGCGTGCTCGATCCTTCGACCAGCGCCAGTATCCCTGCCGTGACCAGCCATACGGCATGCCCTACGCTTGGCAGGAACTCCATCAGTCCGCCAAGGACGCCCATCAGCAGCGGCTGGGGCAGCCCCAGCACCGCGCTGACGCCCGTCAGCAGCACCGTGACCACCAGCGCCAGGATCACCTGCCCGCGAAAGAACGCCGACCAGATCGTGTCGATCTCCTTGATCAGGCCGCGTGCATCGTCGCGGTAAGCCGGTGGGATCAGGCCTGAAGCCCAGCTTCTGAACCCCTCTGCATCGCGCGTCAGGTAGAAGCCAATCAGGAAAGTGAAGATCACCAGCAGCACCGTCTCGGCGGCGCTGAACACCAGCGTCAGCGACTGCGGCGCGACGCTGGTCAGCGCGGTGGTGAGCTGCGAAGTGACCTCGTTGACGATGTCGCCCACGATCACCTCAAAGCCCAGCACCTGCACCGTGGTCGTGCTGATCGTGTCGAGATAGCGCATGAAGTTGATCAGCTCGTGGCGCAAAAAGCCGATCCGGGCCACTGCCCACGGAATCAACGACGCCGGCAGCGGGATGACCACCGCCAGCAGCACCAGGTAGATAATCGCCGTGGCCAGCCCCCACGGCATCCTGAGCTTCTGATGCGCCGCGCGGACTAGCGGGGTCAGCACGTAGGCCATGATCGCGCCGATGATCAGCGGGACAATCACCACGCGGAACAGGTACAGAGCCAACCCTGCCAGCACGATCAGAATGACAGCGATGACGACCTTGGTCGTCGCGTCCCACCGCCGGATGTGAGGTTGGTCCGGGCTCTGCCTGTCTGGCTCCATCGCTCTGTGTTACCCTATCGCCCGATAATCGGTACACCACCCGCGGGGAACCGGGTGGCGACGAAGTGGATCCGTCCTGCTACCGACATTCTAGCTAAACGCACCATGTGACACAAGTTGGGCGGTGCAGCAAATGCTGCTATTTGACCTCTTCGGCGACGACGACGATGCGCTGCGCGTAGTTCTGCGTGATCTCGCTCCACCCGGCGCAGGTGATCAGCGTCAGGCGGCTGTCGGGGGTGGGGTATGCCACCTGCACTTCGGTTGGCTCGACGAGCTTCTTCTCGGCGACCCGGTAGGTGTACGTGATGTCCCCCTGCTCGATGAACAGCATGTCGCCGACCTGCAGCGTATCGAGCTTCTGGAAGGGCCCCCAGCCAGCGCCCGGTATGGTAATGTGCCCGGCCAGCACGACGTTGCCGCTCTCGCCGGGGTAGGCCGTCCCGGCCAGGTGCGCGACCTGGGTCGTCAGCCGCGAGATGTCCCACTCCTGCGCCACAAACGGCGCTTCGATCATGGGCACGTCAATGGCCAGTTTGGGAATCACCAGATTGGTTTCTACCGGCGGCTGTACAGGCGCTACGCTCAATTCGGGCCCTGCGCTCGTCAACTGCTCATGCAGGCTGCGCCACCCATAGATGCCAACCACCACTATCACAGCGATCACACCCACGATGGACAACCGAGTCAATGTGCGTCGCCGGCGGTCCGCCGTATACACGTCGAAGCCAAAGGCCCCGCGCTGTGTCCACATCTGGCGGGCGCGGATAAGCAGGATGATCGTCACGCCGACGCCAATGCCGACAGCCAGCGCGAGCATGTCTCGCGGCGATAATGAGTTGATTGCGCGGAGGATCGTGCTCATCAGTAAGCCTCACGCGGCGACCCTTCAGTGTGGTGCGCCTGCCATCTCTGACGATCTGGCCGGGCCACATTATACCACCTCTTGCCGGCTGCAGGATTGGGGGACCTCCGCACCAAAACAAAGACGGGCTGTGGTTTTGGCCACAGCCCGTCTGGCTTATTGAGTAGTCTGCTTACCGGTCGCCGCCACCGCCCCGGTACCCGCCGCCACCGCCGCGGTCGCCGCCGCCGCGATTGCCACCACCGCCCCGGCGGTCCCTGCCGCCCCGGTTGCCACCACCGCCGCCACTGCTGCGCGAGCCCTTGTCTTTGGCCTGCGCCTCTTCGACTGTCCAGCCTTCCAGCACGGCCTGCCGGCTCAGCCGGATCTTGCCATCTGCGCCGATGTCGGTGACCATCACCATGATCTCGTCGCCGATGTTCACGAGGTCGCTCGGTTTCTCGATGCGCATCGTATCTAGCTGGCTGACGTGCACCATGCCGTCGATCCCCGGTAGGATTTCCACGAACGCGCCGAAATTCTCCACGCGAACGACCTTACCGGTGTAGATGCGCCCCAGCTCCGGGGACTCGGTCAGCGCCTCGATACGCACCCGCGCTGCTTCCGCACCGGACGCGTCGACGGCTGCGATGTAGATCGTGCCATCTTCCTCGATGTGGATCTGGGTGTTCGTCTCAGTCTGGATGGCGCGCACCGTCTCGCCGCCCTTGCCGATCACGAACCGGATCTTCTCGGGGTCGATCTGGATGATCGTCATCTTGGGCGCGTATGGGCTTAGCTCTGCGCGCGGCTCGGCGATGGCCCCACGGATCACGTCCAGGATCTGCAGCCGCGCGATGCGCGCCTGTTCCAGCGCCTCGGCCATGATCGCATGGGACAGGCCCTTGATCTTGATGTCCATTTGTAGCGCCGTGATACCGTCTGCTGTGCCTGCCACCTTGAAGTCCATGTCACCCAGGTGGTCTTCCATGCCCTGGATGTCGGTCAGCACCGCGTACTGGGTACCGTCGGTGATCAGCCCCATAGCGATGCCCGCCACTGGCTTCTTGATCGGCACGCCGCCGTCCATCAGGGCCAGCGTGCTGCCACACACCGACGCCATCGACGTCGAGCCGTTGGAGCTCATCACTTCGCTCACCACGCGGACGGTGTACGGGAACTCGTCTTCTTCTGGAAGCACAGGTAACAGCGCGTTCTCGGCCAGCGCACCGTGCCCGATCTCGCGGCGCTTGGGGCCGCGCAGCATCCACGTCTCGCCGGTGGAGTAGGGCGGGAAGTTGTAGTGGTGCAGGTAGCGCTTGCTGCCCGCCGGCTCCAGCCCATCGAACTCCTGCGCACTGCCCAGCGTTGCAAGCGTTAACAGGCTCAATACCTGCGTTTCGCCGCGCTGGAACAGCCCCGAACCATGCGTACGTGGGATCATGCCCACCGACGCCGACAGCGGTCTGATCGTCCGGCCGTCACGCCCGTCGGGCCGTATTCCGTCGTGCAGAATGCGGTGCCGTACCTGCTCCGTGATCACGTCGCTGATGACCATTCTCACCTGCGCCTGCCGTTCAGCGATCTCGTCCATCTCCGGATCTGTGTATTCAAGCACCACCTGTTCGCGCAGGTCCTCAAGCTCGGCGTTGCGCGCGTCGCGGTCATAGTAGTCGCGCAGGATCTCAACGATACGTCCTTCGACGCGCTCTGAGACCGACGTGCGCAGCGCCGCATCGACATCCTTCGCCGTCTCGTACGCGCGCTTCTCCTTGCCGATCTCGGCACGCATCTTGTTTTGCAGCGCGATGAACGGCTGCATGGCCTGGTGGCCGAGGTCCAGCGCGTCGAGCATCGTCTTCTCGTCGACTTCGCTTGACGCGCACTCGACCATCAGGATCGCGTCGGCGGTGCCTGCCATGCGCAGGTCCAGCGTCAATTCTTCCATCTGCTGGTAGGTCGGGTTGATGATCAGATTGCCGTCGATCAGCCCCACGCGCACCGCGCCGATGGGTCCATCCCAGGGGATATCCGAGATGGTCAGCGCAGCGCTCGCCGCATTGACGGCCAGGATGTCGTGCTGGTGCTCCTGATCGTGCGACAGCGGCATCAGGATGACCTGCACCTCGTTGCGCATATCTTTGGGGAACAGTGGACGCAGCGGGCGGTCGGTGAGCCGCGCTGCCAGAATGGCCGACACCGGGGCGCGGCCCTCACGGCGGAACCAGCTTCCGGGGATGCGCCCTGCGGCGTACAGCCGCTCTTCGAGGTCCACGCTCAGCGGGAAGAAGTCAATGCCGGTCCGTAAGGTCTTCGACATGGTGGCCGTTGCCAGCACCATCGTATCGCCTTCGCGCACGGTCACAGCGCCCCCAGCCTGTTGGGCCAGGTGCCCTGTTTCGACGGTGAACTCGCGGTCGCCCACCATCACACTGTATCGTTTTTTGTCAGACATGCTCTTAGATTTGCCTCCATCATATGTACGTTGTGCTCGGAGGCCAGGGACTGGAAACCGGCATCAAAAGGGGCCCGAATGGGCCGCGCCACCGGCTGGCCCCGCCGGCGCTTTGATATCGCTTTCCAATTCCTGCTCCTCCGGGCCTATGGCAAGCGTCGCTTGCACCTGTGAGTTTACCCGCTGCGCAGAAAAAGACAAGCGAGCAGACTGCCCGAGATAGGCGTTCTGCTCGCATCAGGCCAGACCGAAATGTGCGGCCAGCGCTTAACGGCGTAACCCCAAGCGCTGGATAACAGTCTTGTACTCATCGGGCTGGTTCTTGCGCAGGTAGGCCAGCAGGCGGCGACGCCGCCCCACCATTTTCAGCACGCCACGGCGGGTATGATTGTCGTGCGGGTGCTGCTTGAGATGCTCGATCAGCCGCTCGATGCGCGTCGTGAGCATCGCAATCTGGACCTGCGCCGAGCCGGTGTCACCTTCGTGCACGCCGAACTCTTGAAAGATCTTCTGTTTCTCTTCCTGGGTTATCGACATTCTTCTCTCCATTGCAGTCGCCAGGCGGGCCGGAGAGGGCCCACCGGTCAGGATAACAGCCGAACCTCATAAGTATACCCCGCTCGCCTACACTGTCGCAAAAACCTGCTCCCTGCTTGATGGTACTTTGTCTGGCCCGGTGGGCACATCCTGCGAACCCGACTATAATCAGCAGCAGTCTGGTAAGCAATCGTTCCATCAACGCGCGGCGCGTTCTTCACCTCGCGGTCTGGGTGCAGGACGTTCCGTACTCAATAGACAGGTGCCTGTGTCGAATGTCACATCCGGTTGAACCCGCCTCGCACTGCCCATTCCTCGGAATTGCCAACGATCCCGAATCGTTTTTTGGTTTCCCGACCGATGGTAACTACTGCCATATTCCCTCACCGGCCGAGCCCGTTGCGCTGGCGCACCAATCCCGCGCCTGCCTGACGCCCGATTTCTTCGCCTGTCCCGTCTATCAGGCCGGGCCCGAATGGCGGGGCCGCCTCCCTGCGCCGTTGCGTGGCAGGCGTGGAGCGGCTGCTGGCCGTCCTTCCCGCGTCAACTCGCGAGCCGTGTTGAGTGGTTTCCTGGGGGCCGGCGCGGTGATCATCGTCGCGGTGGTGCTGATGCTGGTTGTCTATCTGGTCGCTTCGGGCCGCGCGGATCGCTGGTTGGCCCGGCCACAGGTGCCAACAGTGTCAACGTCTGTTGTGGCAGTCGCTGCTACAACCGCGCCGGTGACTTCCACTCCTGTACCACAGACACCCGCCCCGACTGCCACGGCAGGCCCGCCGAAGGCCGTTGCGGGGCCGCTGACGTTCACGCTGCCCGCTCCCGGCGCGACGCAATGCGTGCCGTTCGTGCTCGTCATGCCGGCTGTGTTTGACGTGAGCGATCCGTCCGTGCCGCTCCCTGTATTCGACCCGACCAGTCCGACGACGGGCGTACCCATTCCCGTCTACGACTTCGCCACATCCGGTTTCGGCCTGAAGGTGGGCCTGAGCCTCGGCGGGAACCCGCTGCCTGCCTCTTGCCAGACGGCTTCCGGGCCCTGCGCCAGCCTGACGCTGAACCTGTGTGTCTCGCTGGATACCGCCGTTCCGCTCGACTTCACGGCCTCTGGCGACGTGACCGTTTCGGTCGGCACCCAGAACAGCGTTGATTTTGTGCCCGTGGCGCAGGTGGTGCTGCCGGTCAACGTTATCCTCTCCCCACCAGCGGAAACTCCTACTCCATAACATTTGCGCTTCTTACAGTTTCGTTTCATCCGCTCGGCGCGGCTGTCGCCATTCGGTCACATGTGCTAGAATGCTGTCAGGGGCGATCAGCGGGGCCGGTTGTGCCCCACAGCTACACGGGAGTAAGCGTAACAGATGAGAACACGTCACCTGCTCGTGCTAATCCTGATTGCGGCCCTTGTCGCGTTGATCGGCTTTTCGACCGTCAGCGTGGCGCGCGCATCAGCCCGCGCCGAATTGCGGCGCGCCGTCGTTCCGCCTGCTGCGCTGTGCACAGGCAGCGTCGACCCGGTATGCTCCGCTGTCGAAGGCTCGGTGTTGCGTGTGGCGCAGCTTGCCTCGTGCGGTGACGGAATCTGCGATCCTTATGCGGGCGAGAATCAGACCACGTGCCCTGCCGACTGCCCTTCCCCGCCGCCAGCTGCCACAGCGACCCAAATCTCGGTGGAGACCAACGCGCCGGTTCCTGCTGCAACGACCGGAGCCGTTGCGCGCCCAACGAGCACACCCGTCCGGACTGCGACGATCGCAGCAGCCGCGACTGTCGCACTCACCCGCACACCACCGCCCTCCGTCACGCCCAGCGAGACGCCTTTCGGGGCCGTTTGTGGATTTGAGTCGTATGAGGAACAGACTGCCGCGTGGCGCGATTCCTACGGCGGGCAGACCATCGCTGGCTTCATCCCTACGCTCATAGACAACAACGAGATTCTCGTATGTCGAGTGCCTCCGACGGGAACGGTGTGCATCGAGACATATGTCGGGCTGCTCCAGGCCGCCAACAACGATCTATCGCGTGTTGCTCTGGTCGACTGCACGCCGATCGGCCAGTGCCGCATCGTCGATGAGCCTGCCGTGCTGAGCGCTGACCGCATTTGCTTTAACATTACACCAACCAACAACATCACGTGCGCTGGCGGCTGCGCGCTGATCGTCAAGAAGGCCGCCGGCGGAGCCGGCCCGGTGATTTCCCAGCTAAACGTTCCGCAGGCCGTCGTCATACCCGCCATTATCTTCCTGGCTGCTGTAGGCATTGGACTGGTGCTCTTCGCTGTGCTGCTCATCAGGGCACGCAGGCCACTCATCGGGACTGCTTCGCGCCGTGAAGATGATGAAGAGGAAGAGCCGCTGTAATCCCGCCGCCGGTTGGCCGGATGACCTGACTGCGGTTGCGCTGCGCCGTGGGCCACCCATCGCGGATTTCCCTATGGCTACCCTGAACCCCTCCGACCGCGTCGCCGCCGTTGAGGCGCTGGGCTGGTCGCGCCCGCCCGATGCGCTGCCACAGCTCCTGTCCTATCTGGCCGATCCTGACCGTACCGTGCAGCGCGTGGCCGTCGTGGCGCTGGGCCGTCTCGCTGACCCTGCCGCCATCGGGCCGCTGCTGGCGGCGCTGTCCGATAGCGATGCGCTGCTGCGCTCCGCCGTGATCGATGCGCTGGCGCAGATCGCCTCACCACGGGCCGCTCCTGCGCTGCTCGAAGCTCTGCACGACCCGGATCCAGCCGTGCGCCGTGGCGCGGCACGGGCGTTGGGGCGCATCGGCGAGCCACAGACCGCGGACGGCCTGGCTGCTGCGCTGCACGATCCTGACGCTTATGTCTGTCAGGCAGCCCGCCGGGCTATCCTCCGCATTGAAGAGTTACGCGGGATGCCCGGCCTGCTCGCCTCGTTTGAGAACGGGCCCCCGGAAACCGCGCTGCCTGGCCGACCTCAGGCACCGCCAGCAGGGGGGCGCGGCTCGTCCGCCGGTGGCCACAGCGTGTCACATCGGCGCCACCACGCACACCACCGGAAGCACCGTTCGACTTGCAGGCGAGAGTTCCTTCCCTGGCTGCAGACCGGCCACATTGTCGGCGCTGTGGCGATGTTCGCGCTGGCTTCGCTTCTGGCGCTGCTCGCCTGGTTCTGGTTCCGACCGCTGGGGCCGCGTCTGCCGGCTCTGGCGGCGTCCGTCGATGGCGCCTCGCCACAGGCTGCTGCGCTGCCTGCGGCTGCCCCCGACCCGATGTGCGGAGGTCCCCCGGTCGAGTATGTCATGCTCGTTGGTATCGACGCCGAGAACGGCGACTATACCAGCAATTCCGCCTTCGCTGACGTGATACGCATCGCACGGGTCGACTACTCATATGGCCGCCTTTCACTGCTGGCCATCCCGCGCGACCTATGGGTATCGATTCCGGGCATGGAGCAATATGGTATCAAGGCCAACCGAATCAAGACGGCCTATACCTATGGCTACCATTATCAGGTACCAGGTGGCGGCCCGGCCCTCCTGACGCAGACTCTCTCTGAGCATTTCGGCGTGCGCGTCGACCATTATGTCGTGGCGAACTTTGCTGTGTTTGAGAACGGCATCGACGCGCTGGGTGGGATTGACATGGTTCTCGACGAGCCGCTGGGCACACCCGGTGGCCCCGATCCGTATTTCCCTGCCGGCCCGCAGCACCTCGATGGGGCTTCGGCGTTGGCCTATTCACGCCTGCGCCCCGACAATTCGAGCGATCTGTATCGCATCGACCGACAGACGCAGCTTCTCGTCGCCCTGCGTGACCGCCTCGTCAGCCCCGACATGCTCAGCCGCCTGCCCGCCGTGATTGGCGCAACCCGCCGGGCCGTCGTCACCGACCTCAGTCCCTCGGACATTAACCGGCTGCTGTGCTTCGCTCGGCAGGTCAGCCCGGAGGCCATCACCGCGGTGGACCTCGATCCTTCGACGTTCTCGTCCGCCATCGACGCGTTTGGTTATGAACGCCTTATCCCCGACGAGCCTGCTGTTGCCGCCTTTGTGAGCGCCTTTAACGCCGGCAACATTCCGGCTGCGTCTGCACCGTAGCGGCCCGGCGCGGCACCGCAGCGCGCGTTGGATATCCTCCATACGCACGGTACAATACCCACACTCTGACCGTACAGAATTGAGAGGCCATGTCTGATCCAGCGCAGCACACTTCCCGCACCTATGTGATCACCGGCGGGGCCGGTTTCATCGGCAGCCACGTCTGCGGTGCGCTGCTGGCGCGTGGCGACCGGGTGGTCTGCATCGACAACTTCTCCGACTATTACGATCCCGCCCACAAACGCGCCAATGTCGCGCCCTTTATGGGCAATCCGGCCTTCATGCTATACGAGGATGATATCCGCGACGGCGAGCGCATCACTGCGATTTTCGAGGACACCCAGCCGCAGCGGGTGATGCACCTCGCGGCGCTGGCCGGGGTGCGCTATTCCGTCGAGCGCGCCGCGCTCTACGCCGAGGTGAATATCACCGGCACCATCAACGTCATGGACGCCGCGCGCCGCGTCGGCGTCGATAATTTCGTCTTTGCGTCGACCTCCTCTATTTACGGACTGACCGAGCAGATACCGTTTCTGGAGAGCCAATCGACCGATTTTCCGCTTGCGCCCTATCCGGCTACTAAGAAGGCCTGCGAGGTGATGGGCTACGCCTACCGCAACATGTTCAACTTCAATTTCACGGCGCTGCGCTTTTTCACCGTGTATGGGCCGCGCTGCCGGCCTGACCTGATGGCCTACATGGTGATGGATCGTATGCTGCGTGGCGAGCCGATCACGCTGTTTGACGCCGGCGAGCTTCACCGTGACTGGACTTACATTGACGACATTGTGGCCGGCGTGGTGGCCGCCCTCGATACGCCCCTCGGCTACGAGATCATCAACCTGGGACGCGGCGAGCCGGTGCGTCTGGGCGACTTCATCGACATGATCGCCGATCTGGTTGGCCGCACACCGCACATCAACGCGGTGCCGGCCCCACCCAGCGAGCCGCCGCAGACCTACGCCAACGTCGACAAGGCCCGCCGCCTCCTGAGTTACGATCCGCAGACTTCGATCCACGACGGGCTGGCCCGGACCTGGGAATGGTTCCAGGCAACTCAGCTTGACAGGAAATAGGTCGTGCAGACCCTTCGCGCGATTGTGGTATAATGGTCCCGTGCAGGGCTGCCATCTCTGCACATGTCACGGATGCCGAGCGTAGAGTGTCCACTGGTGAGACGCTATGAGCGACGACTTCAACGATAGGTCTGACGAAACCTTTATCCTGCCAGCGGGCGCGGTTGGCGCTATGGATAAGATCTTCGGCCTGTTCATGTCGCACTTTACACCTTTCGGGTTCCAGAGCCGTGATCAGGCTATTGAGTACCACCCGCTGCCCTACAAGCCCGAAGAGGGCGACACGCTCCTGCTCAAGGAGCCGTGGCGCATCGAGTTGGAGCTGTATGCAGGCGAGCACCGCATGGTCGTCGGCCTCGACCTGTACGGCGACCTGATCCTTGGCCGCGGGGAGAGCCGCCCTGGCCGCATCATCCTGGACCTGGAGCCATACGGCGCGCATCTACTGGGCGTCTCTCGCGAGCATATGATGCTGCGCCCCACGCCCACGCGCCTGTATGCCATCGACCAGGGCAGCACCAACGGTACCACCGTCAACGGGGCGCCGTCCGGGCGCGGCACCGCCGCCGAGCTTCATGATCAGGACCTGATCTCGGTTGGCAGCATGGTGTTCATGCTGCGCGTTCGCAGCCACCCGTCAGGCGCGTAGATAAGAGGCTACCGATCATGACACGAGCGCGGATCGACCTGATCCGCGCTCGTTGCGTTTCTTCTGTGCTGCGACGCAGTTGAAGCGGCCGGCCCTATTTCTTCTTTTTCGGTGTCGCCTTTTCCTTCGGCAGCGCCTTGATGCGCTTCACATCGTCCGGCGCCAGCGTGAGCAGCCTGGCCTTTACCAGCCGGCTGATGAGGCTGCGCCAGATCGGCTCGACCTTGAAGACCTCGGCGAAGATCGGCAGCGCCTCGTCCATGTAACCATGCTCGGCCAGCGACGCCGCGTACCAGAACTGCGGCTCGCGCGTCCCGACCACCAGCCCGCGCAGGTTGCCGTAATGGGCCCGCGCCTCGGCCATGTTTCCTTCTTCGACAGCGTGCGTGGCCCGCGCGCGATATTCGTAGCTGCGCTGCACAGTCAACAGCCGCCGCAGCTCGACCAGCGGGTGGTCGTTATCGTCTACCCGCAGGTTGGTGATAGCATCCCAGTCGAGCGGGTCGTCGGGGCCGGGCACCACCACCAGCGCCGCCGACTGCATGCCGCGAACGTCGCCGCCGGCGTCCTGCGCGGCTTCGAGCGCCTGCAGCAGCCGCTCGCTGAAATCGCCCACCTTCTTTTCGACTGCCTTGCGATACGCATCGGCCATGGCTTTCCAAACGCCGTCGCTGCTCAACAGGTTGCCCTGCACGCTGAACTGCTCTCCGCAAATATGTCCCGCGTAGGCCACGCAGCGCGCGCCGGTGTGGGCCGCCACGCGCCCCTGGTTGTCGATCATCGCCACCTGCCGGATGGCTGCATCCGAATCGGAACAGGTCAGCCCGGCCAGCGCCTGTTCCGCCGATTTGCCCGCACGCATCAGGTCGAGTCCCAGTTTGCCGTAGCTCGTATCCGTCCATGCCTGCGTCGCCACTGCGCCGACGCCGCGTTCGGCCCAAGGCACGACCGACCCCACAGCGAAGGAGTGGCTTTGCACGCCGATGCCAAACTGACCGGTGGCAGCGTCCCTCGCGATAATGCTGTACGTGTGCGTCAGACGTTTCATGTTGGGCTTCTCCTGCGCGTGGTCCCGGCTGGCAACCCCCCGCCGAGGTGGCGTGCTAGAAGGGTCCAGCCGCTACTATACTCGCATTTCTTCGCAACTCACGCAAGTGCGGATGCGGCTGTGCGCCTGTCCTGGCAGTCTGTGGATCCGTGATCGGTGTTCTGAGAGCCGAGGTAGCGGGGGTAGGTGGCCTAACTGCTGTCGGTTGGCTCTGGGTCTTCCTCTGGCGTAGGCAACCGCTTCAGCTCGGCAATGATCGCCGTCAGCACGACCACCACCGGGATCGCGAACAGCGCCCCAAAGATGCCCGCCGCCTCGGCTCCCACGTACAGCGCGACGATGACCAGCGCCGGGTGCACATCGACCGCTTCGCTGTACAGTTTCGGCTGAATGATGTTGGCCTCGACCTGCGTGATCACTGCATACAGGATGATCACCCAGATGACCATCACTGGCCGCACCGTCAGCGCGGCCAGCACCGACAGAATAAGCGCCACCACGCCGCCCACAAATGGCACGATCTCCATGATCCCGCCGATCACCGCGATGATCAGCGCGAAGGGCACGCCGATGATCAGCAAGCCCGCGCCGTAGGAAATCATGAAAAAGATGATGATCACCAGTTGCGCGACGACCCAGCGCGACAGCCGCGCCGACGCATTCGACACCACCGCGTCGACCTGGGTGCGGTGTTTCGGCGGCGCCCACGCATTGAGCACGTTCCGTCCGATTTCCTTGTCGCTCACGAAGAAGAAGGCGAGGATCAGCACCAGCGTCACCGCAATGAACGTGTGCGTCGCGCCACTGGCAGCCCCCACCAGCGCACCGCCTATGGTCTGCACTGCCTGGCTCAGGTTCTGGGTCAGCGTATCGAGCGAGGGCACAAGCTGTTTGAGGATGGGCACTGCTTCCAGCCGCGCAACTCCCTCTTCGATCAGGTGCGGCCCATTCAGGATGAACTGCGAGGCTTCCTTATTGATCGCTGAGCCAGTGATCCCGCCCACCAGTCCCAGCAGCCCAAGGATAAGCACATAGATCACCAGCACCGTCACCCAGCGCGGGATTCGCCAGCGTTCCAGCCAGTTTGCCAGCGGGCGCAGCGCCAGGTTGATCAGGAGCGCGCCGAACAGCATGGCGAACACTTCGGCGATCAATGCCGAATACTGGATGATCACCCAAAGTGCCACACCCAGCGCCAGCAACCCGATCCACACCTGCCGGTTTACGCGGATCTCGGGTAGATTGCCCATAGTTGTCTCAGTCTCCTATCCGTATGTGGCAGATCGCTGTGATTCTACCGTGCGTTGCTTGAGTCTCCGCACTGCCCATCAGATTCCCTTACGCTGCACGATCCGCTTCGAGCTGCGCCAGCCGCGCGCCAAGCGCACCGCTGCTTTCGATGCGCAGCCGCCCGATACGTAATGAGGCGTCGTCGACCGCCGTCTGCCACACGTCACTGCTCCGGCCAGAGCCTGCCGCCCGCAGCGCCTCGACGCGCCGCAGCGCGAACTCTGCTTCGCTGCGCAGCCAGCCCAGCCCATCGAGCGTGCCCAGCGCCGCTGCCAGCCAGTTAGCCGCGTCGGCGGGGCTACCCTGCGCCAGCAGCGCCTGTCCTGTCAGCCCTTCCGCTGTGCCGGCCTGCGCCCGGTTGATCGACCCGCGCGTCACCACGACAACCTGGTCCAGCAGATGCAGGGCTTTGTCGACCCGCTCCAGCGCGAGCAGCGCCTCGACCATGCCGAGCTGCGCGCCCACCCGCTCGATGGCCATCCCCGGCCCACGATAGCCGTCCATCGCGGCCCGGTAGCTGCCGACGGCCTCCTCGTGGCGGCCCGCCCAACCGAGCGCGGTCGCGCGAAGGCTGTGCTCGAACGGCTCGGGCCATTCCAGCGTGTGGAGCCCTTCCAGCGCCAGCCGCAGCGCCGCCTCACCATCACCGCGGACCGCCAGGCAGCGCGCCCGGATGATCGCGAAGCGGGTCCGCACGTCGGGCGGCATGCCGCCCTGCGGCAGCTCGTCGAGCGCGTCGTTCACGTCGCCGACGTAGCCCGGCCCATCGACCTCCAGCCATGCGCCCAGCAGCGCTTCACGCGCGTACCAGTCCAGCGTGGCCACATGAGATCCGATCCGCCGAGCGTGGACCAAGGCCTGCGTGGCCAGCGCCACACCGCGCGCCAGGTCGCCCTGCCAGCCAATCGCTGCGGTGACCGCGTAATAATCGGCCACCACCTGCCATGCCGGCTCGCCGAGCGCCTCTGCCAGCCGCCGCACTTCGGGGATTGCATCGAGAGCAACCGCGTAGTCACCCTCGAAGTAGGCCCGGTTCGCCGCTTCGAAGCCCACCGCCAGCGCGGATTTGCCCTCTGCTTCGAGGCGCGCATATTCGCGACCGAACCACCGTCTCAACGTCGGCATGGCGTCAAGTCCCCCGCCGCGCTCAGTACGCCCGCGCGAAGTAAGCCTGCCCCTGCGCCGGCTTGCCGCACACGGTGCAGGTCTTGCCTTTCGGATGCCACTCTTCGTTCAGGTCCAGCGGGAAGCAGCGCGAGGTGGCCTTCGTCTCTTCCTTGATGCGATCCTCGCATTCAGCCGTGCCGCAGTGCCAGATCAGCGCCCAGCCGTCCTCGACGATCTCTTTCAACTCGTCGTACGACTTTGCCGGGTGCATGTGCGCGTCGCGGAATTCGGTCGCCTGCTTGAGCATGTTGCGCTGGATGTCGTTCAGCAGCCGCGTCACCGTCGGGATCAGGTTCGTCTGCGGCACGAACTGCTTGCCCTCCTTGCCGGGAATATCGCGGCGGGCGAGGGCAACCGTCCCCTTCTCAAGGTCCTTCGGGCCGACCTCCATGCGGAGCGGCACGCCACGCATCTCCCAGTCGTTGAACCTGTAGCCCGGCGTCAGGCCCTCGCGGGTGTCGATGTGGACGCGCAGGCCGACGGTGATCAGCGGATCGCACAGGGCGTAGATGGCGTTCATGACGGCGGTGCGCTGCTCGTCCGTCTTGTAGATGGGCACCACGACCACCTGATAGGGGGCGAGGCGCGGCGGCAGGCGCAGGCCCTGGTCGTCGCCGTGGGCCATGACGACCGCACCCACCATGCGGGTCGAGAGGCCCCACGACGTGGTCCAGCAGTGCTGGACGGCGTTGTTCTCGTCGGTGAAGGTGATGTCGAACGCCTTGGCGAAGTTCTGGCCCAGGTTGTGCGACGTGCCGGATTGCAGCGCCCAGGCGTTGCGCATCATGGCCTCGATGGAGTAGGTGGTCACCGCGCCGGCGAACTTCTCCTGATCGGACTTGCGCCCGCGGATCACCGGCAGGGCTGCCTCGGTCACGGCGAAGTCGGCGTACACGTCGAGCATCTGCATGGTCTCTGCCTGCGCGTCGGCGGCGGTGGCGTGGGCGGTGTGGCCCTCCTGCCACAGGAACTCCAGCGTGCGCAGGAACAACCGGGTGCGCATCTCCCAGCGGACGACGTTGGCCCACTGGTTGATCAGCAGCGGCAGGTCGCGGTAGGACTGGATCCACTGGGCGAAGGAATGGCCGATGACCGTCTCGGAGGTGGGGCGCACGACCAGCGGCTCCTCCAGCACCTTGCCGCCACCGATGGTGACGACGGCCAGCTCCGGCGCGAAGCCCTCGACGTGTTCGGCCTCCTTGCTGATGAAGCTCATGGGGATGAAGAGCGGGAAGTAGGCGTTCTGGTGGCCGGTGGCCTTGAAGCGCTTATCGAGCCCGCCCTTGATGGCCTCCCACAACTCGTAGCCGTAGGGCTTGATGATCATGCAGCCGCGCACGGGGGCATAATCGGCCAGGTCGGCTTTGAGGACAATCTCGTTGTACCAGCGGGAAAAATCCTCGCTCTGTGGGGTCACGCCTTGCGATGCCATTGCGCCTCTTCTCTCCTCCGGGTTGATATCGCCCTAGTTTAGCGCGTTCTGGGCCGGGGAGAAAGTGGGTTTCAGCGCCGCGAAAGAGGCGAAAGCGGAAAGGGAGAAAGAGAGGGAAGAAGAGAAGATTAACCGCAAGGGCGCAAAGGGGAAGAAGAGGAAGAAGATTAGCCGCAGAGATTCGCGGAGGGCGCAGAGGAAGAAGGAAGGGAAGACCAGTCGCAAAGAGCCTGGCGATGTATTCAGTTTGTGGGTGCCCACGGATGGCTTGTGGCCGGGTGGAACACGACGGGGTGGGGGGCCGAAGCTGTGGGCGCGGCCTCCTGCACACGATGGCCGCCGAAGCGCGGCAAGCTGCCATCGACCTTCCGAGCGCCTGACTCTCCCGCCGCCGCCTCCGCCTTCAGGCGGGTTGACGATCTCGCGGCGGGCGCGCCGCAGGCACTCTGATGCGGAATCCCGTGTGACCGATGTCCTTCCTTCTCGCCGCCGAGGCCCCCTGCGCGACAATCCATAGTCTGCGACAGGCGGCGGACGGGGCGGGCGCGGCGCGGGGGCGCGACGTTGGCGGGCGGCGGGGGGACCATCATTATCCCTCTGCCGTGGGTCCTGCCGCGGGCGTGGCGAGCGCGCGAGCGCCGGGGTGATCGTGTTTCACCGTTCCGGCGAAACCTGTAGAACTTATGTTCTGTAGGTATTGTAGGGTGGAAAGGGGAGAAAGAGTCAAGGGGTTGTTGTTGATCATCCGTATAACGGGAGGTTAGAGTTTTCAAACGGTCCGGGGAATAGAATTCCCCGGCCAGTATGGCACGCTGCGCGCGCCGAAATGTCCACTAAAGTGGACAGGAGCGACAGCCGCGCGTGGCAGGCGATTGCGAGCGGTGTGTTCCTCGGCGGGGGCGCGAGCTCGACTGTGAGAACGAGGCGCGCGAGGCGACCAGTGTGCTGCTCAACCGCATCGCCGAGACCTACCAGCGCGTGGCCGGCGGCGCGCTGCCCTGGGACACCGTCATCCTGACCGGCGGCGGCAGCGCGATGCTCCACGACCGGCTGCTGCCGCTGCTCGGCCACGAGCACGTCGTCCTGGCCGACGAGCCGGGCAGCATCCACCTGGCCAACGTGCGCGGCGGGCTTGAAGCTGTGGCGGCTGTACGAGCTGCTGGGGCTGCTATGAGCAGGGTCATCGGCTTCCGGCTGGACCCGGACAACCCGCGTGAGGCGCGGGCGCTCGACGTGCTGGAGGCGTGGCAGGAGCAGGGCTTCAGCCTGCGCTACGTCCTTACCGAGGCGCTGCTGCGGCTGGACGAGGATGATGCGTCGAATACTGAGAGCGAACTACAGGAAGCGCTGGCTCAGCTGAGCCGGCTGCTGGAGGTGCTGCGCGACAGGTCCTACACGGTTCCGGCAGCCCCCGTCGACAACCCATCGCAGCCCGCGCTGACTGATGCCTTCATCGGCTCGGTCCGGCAGGCCGCCCGCTCGGGGCTGACGCTTGGCTGATGCCGGAAGCGAGAGATGCAACAAGGAGGATGTCCAGTGTGCAGGGACATTCTCCTTGCTTGACTGACAAAGTCGAGGCTGTGCATATGGTGGATAGTATCCACATCAGTACTTCGGCCAGCACCATCGTCAGCGGCGTCGTATTCATAGGTGTGCGTCCCATCACTATCAGCCACTCTCGAAGTGTCAACTCACCTATTTTGAGTTATGAAACTGTGGCTGCCCTACACTCTTCTTGGTGTACTATCCCCTTTCTCTCAATCTCCTCCTGGCGGCTTCTGCTACCATCGCGACCTCATCGTTGGCGAGTGTCTGCAACACTTCTTTGGGTACCTTTCTGTTCGTGGCGATTACGTGCCTAACCGTTTCATCTGGATCCTGAGCAAGTTCTACGAACATCTCAGCAGTTAGGCGTCTTACCATTGCAACTGCATGCCGAACCCGCGAATCAGGATCGCCAAGTAGAACACGGAGGACCGAGACGGGTACAGTCTTATTATGGGCTACCCATATCCTCATGTCAGGATATCTATCTATCACATCTATCCAAACGCTTTCCGGGGCGGGCTCATGGGCTGCCCTGGAATACTCCTCTGGATTGTCGCTAAGCCGCAAACGCACGAACTCCTCCGCAGATTGAATCATTTTCGATACCCCGTCAACTATCGACCGGATCTGATTCTGAGCTCTCGCCATGGAATGAATAGACCCGTCGACCCTTTATGTTTACCTTCAATATAATCACCATACTGGTTCGCATCTTTTAACCATTGAAGCCCTCTAGGAGTTCTTCGAATACCTTGAATGCGGACCCACCATGCCCTGCTAGGTCTCTAACCCACCAGAAATCCGTTGATGGGTCTCGATAGAAGACACCGAATGTCGGATGTGTTGCTATCTTATCAGATTTCTCTGATGTAAGCTGCCACAGCCCTCGTTCACGGCTATTCGAAGACAGGAAGATGTTATCTTGGGGCGTCCTAGGTTCGAGATACGGGAAGGATTCGCGATACGGCTCCTGCTGTTCCAGCGAGAAGATCCACGTGCTCGGGAGTTCGATGCCGGAATCCAATGGTATGTATTCGAATTGATGTTCTTGCTGCATCAACTCGAATATGAGAAATCAAGAGCTGCGTGTCTTCAAATATCCTTGGACCGGGTAGGAAATTGTTATTGAGATTCAGATCAAGAGAGAATTCCTGGCACGGAGGAGCATTCAGGGCATCGGCGGTTAGCTTTGCAGCAATCGCCAAAACGGCGGTGCTGACTGCAGCGCCCAGGATTTGCAGGCCAGCCTCTGCTGGAGCAGTCAATGCTGCAGCCGGACCCGGGAGAGGCATGCTAAGAGACAACATCACCTTGCACTGAAACGAATCGGGCTCTGTCTGGCATATGGGGGGTAGTGGAATGCCATACGACAATCCACTTGGGTCAACGTAGTTGAGTGGATTGGCTGATGCATATAGGTAGGGATTGATCTCCTGCCTCGACGGGTCCATCTGCATGAAGCGCCCCATCGACGGCGCGTAGTACCGCGCCCGCAGGTACACGAACCCGCTGCTGTCGACTTGCTCGCCGGTCCAGCCGTAGCGCGACGTGCCGGCCCCCACGCTGTCGTAGACCGTGCCGTACGGGTCGTAGGTCTGCGCCAGCAGCGGGCTGCCCGCCGCGTCGAGCACCTGCCGCACCGAGCCCAGCGCGTCATACATGAAGTACTCGGCCTGCGTCCCATCGCTCTGCGCGATGAGGTCGAGCCCGTGCAGGTAGGTGATCGTCTCCGTGCCGGTCGTCTCGGCCAGCACCATCGTCAGCGGCGTGGCTGTGTCAAGGATGCAGGTTGTTAAGGTGCCGGGCGATGTTCGTCCTGCGAGACGCGGTCGCCGTCCCCATTATACGCGCAGGTGGCGGTCGGTGCGGGTTGGGGAACCGGATCGGGGCGTGGACAGAGGGCGGGATCAGGCGGTATCTTCAAAGGGGACGGTGCGAGCCGTCCCCTTGAGATTCGGGATGACTGGTAACAAGGAGATAGAGCAATCATGCGCATGGGTCACAGGGCGCGATGGGTGGGGCTCGGGGCGGCGCTGATGGCTGCCGCCGCGACGGCGGCGTGCGTGATACCGGGAGTGTTCGTGCAGCAGCGGGTCATCACGCTGGTGCCGCCCGCGACGGTGTCGGCGCCGACAGCCGCGCCGGAGGTCGAGACGACCGCCGACCCCGGCATCGCACCGACCGACACGCCGTCCGCCGAGGGCGAGCCGTCCGCCGACACGCTGGAGGAACAGTTCAACGCGGTGTACAACGAGGCGGGGCCGTCGGTGGTGAACATCACCGCGACGAGCGTCGCCTACGACTTCTTCCAGCAGGCCGTGCCGCAGGAGGGGACCGGGTCGGGGTTTGTGTACGACACGGACGGGCACATCGTCACCAACTACCACGTGGTCGCGAATGCGAGCCAACTCAACGTGGCGCTGGCGGATGGGTCGAGCGTGCCGGCCCGCGTGGTGGGCTCGGACCCGTCGACGGACCTGGCGGTGATCCAGATCGACAACCCGCCGGCAGACTCATACCGCTGCCGCTGGGCGACTCGGACCAACTGATGATCGGGCAGTGGGTGATCGCCATCGGCAACCCGTTCGGGCTGAACCGCACGCTGACCGTCGGCGTGGTGAGCTCGCTGGGGCGGGTGATCCAGAGCCCGGACGGCAGCTTCATCGGCGAGGTGATCCAGACCGACGCGGCGATCAACCCCGGCAACTCGGGCGGGCCGCTGCTGGACCGGGCGGGGCGGCTGATCGGCGTGAACTCGCAGATCGTGAGCCCCAGCCAGGCGTCGGCGGGGATCGGGTTCGCGATCCCGGTGAACACGGTGCGGCGGGTGGTGCCGGAATTGATCGCGACGGGGCATTACCCGCACCCGTGGCTGGGCGTGACGGTGTTCGACCTGTCGGCGCAGCGGGCGCAAATCCTGCGGCAGGCGGGGGCGAACATCGCGGTCGACCAGGGGATCCTGGTGGTGCAGGTGGCGGCGGGCAGCCCGGCAGACAAGGCGGGCATCCGGGGCGGCAGCCAGCAGGTGCGGATCGGCAACGTGATCATGCCGGTGGGCGGCGACATCATCACCGCCATCGACGGGCACGCGATCACGAGCAGCAAGGACCTGGGGATCGTGCTGGACACGCAGGCGCAGATCGGGCAGACGGTGACGATTGACTTCGTGCGGGACGGGCAGCAGATGACGGCGCAGGCGACGCTCACCGAGCAGCCGGGGCCGTAAGCGCAGAACGCGCGTTCTAAATTCACGCTTGCACACGTGTTCGATTTCGGGTACGCTTGACATACGTGTGTTTTACCTAATAGGAGGTGTACATTGGCTGACTACGTTGCATATTGCGTCAAGTGCAAGAAAAAGCAAACCATGAAGGACGCGAAGGTCATTACCAACGCACAGGGCCGCCGCCAGGCCAAGGGCGTGTGCCCGGTCTGCGGCACCAAGATGAATTTGTTTCTCAAGTCTGAGAAGTAACGCGCTTTATCGCGCCGTTCTTTGAGGCGACAACCGCCCCGACCCCTCTGTGCAGGTCGGGGCGGTTGCTTTTCAGGCGGGCGCACCGCCATCATCGCCGGAGCCTGACGTGGCGCGGCTGACCGCCTGCGGCTCAGACCGCCTGCGGCTCAAAGCCGCAGGCTATGTATCTCCGAAGCCCGCTGAAGCGGGCTGGGAAAGCGCTATGCACGCATGAAGCGGTCGCTGGGACTGGCGCGGGCGTCGCCTGCGGCTCAAGCCGCAGGCTATTTATCTCCGAAGCCCGCTTCAGCGGGCTGGAAGAAAAGCTATGTCGCCAGCACTGGCGCGGGCGGGCGGGCTTCACTATACTTTTCGTGTGTTGTGCTCTCGAACCTGTGGCAGCGAGGCAGCGTGTGGCAACCGACCTGATCGGACGCAAGCTTGGCCCTTACGAAATCGTGGAATTTCTGGGCGGCGACGACCTCACCGAGGTATATCGCGGCCACCACCCCGAGCTTGATCGCAGCGTAATCATCCGCATCGTGGGGCGGCACCTGGAGGCCGACCCGGTGTTCAGCGTGCGCTTCCGGCGCGAGGCGAAAGCCATCGCCGCGCTACGCCACCCCAACATCGTGCAGGTGTACGACTTCGGGCAGGCGGAGGGCGGGCACTACATCATCACCGACGACGTGGACGGGACGCCGCTGAGCGTGCTGATCGACGAGATGCGCGCCGGCGAGCGGACGCTCGACCCGGCAGACATCACGTTCATCATGCGGCAGATCGCCGCTGCGCTGGACCACGCGCACCGGGCGGGCGTGGTACACGGCGCAGTGACCCCCTCGGCGATCCTGATGACCCGCAGCGGGCAGGCGATTCTAGCAGAGTTCGGGCTGTCGCTGCTGTACAGCCGGGGCGCGGAAGGGTCAGATGCCGGGGCGATTATCAGCGCGCCGGAGTACGTCGCGCCGGAACTGCTGGCCGACGCCCGCGCCGCCTCACCGGCCAGCGACGTCTACTCGCTGGGCGTGGTGGTGTACGAGCTGCTGACCGGCGAACGCCCCTACGAGCACGATCTCGGACATTGACCTGCTGCTGCGTGACATCGCCGAGACAGCGCCCGACCCGCGCCTGCTCAACGAGGACGTGCCGCCGGCGGTGTCGCGGGTGGTGCTGCAGGCGCTGTCGCGCGCCCCGCGTGACCGCTTCAAGTCGGCGATGCGGCTGGCCTCGGCGCTGGAGCAGGCCTACGATCCGAACGCGCCGCCGCCGACCCCGCCGCGCCTGCGGCCCGAGTCGCCGGGACGCGGGGCCAGGCCGCCCGGCGCGCGCCGTTCCACTGCCGATCGGGTGGTGGTGCTGCGCGGCCTGTCGCGGAAGGAGGAACGACGCGAGAAGCGCCGCCTGCACGAGGAACAGGAGCGCATCCGGCAGCAGGAACTGGCCGAGCGGCGCGCTGTGCGGCAGGTTGCCATGCGCGAGAAGCGGCGCGAGTTCCTGGCACGCTGGGGCCGCTCGATGGTGGTGGTGGCGGTCGTGCTGCTGCTGATCGGCGCGGCGTTCTTCCTGCTGCAGACGCTGGGCGTCCTCTCGGTGCAGGTGGCAAACCCGCTGCCGACGCGGTCAGCGGCGGTGGCTGCTGCGGCAGGCGATTCGGGGACGGCCACGCAGCCGCCCACGTCCACGCCGACCGCCGCGCCTTCGCCGACGCCCGCGCCGACACCGACCGCGTTGCAAGTATCGGAAGCGACGGCGATTGCGCCGATTGCCTTTGCGCCGCTCGACGTGGGCGCATCGGCGTTCCGGCTGGCCGACGCCGCCGTGTTACAGTTCGTGCCCGCCGGGACGTTTCTGATGGGGACCAATGACAAGTATCGCAGCCCCGACGCACGCCCGCAGCATTCGGTGATGCTGTCCGACTACTGGATCGACCGCACCGAAGTGACCAACGCGCAGTACGCGCTGTGCGTGGAGCACGGGCTGTGCCAGCCGCCGGTGAGCACGCGCTATTATGACCTGCCCAAGTACGCCGATTATCCCGTCACGTACGTACGGCAGTCGTTCGCGGTGACGTACTGCCTGTGGCTGGCGCAGGACACCGGCCAGCCGGTCGGGCTGCCGACCGAGGCGCAGTGGGAGAAAGCTGCCGACTGGGACCCGGTAACGCAGGTGGCGCGGATCTATCCATGGGGCAACAAGCCGCCCGCCGACAACCTGCTGCAATACCGGGGCAGCCTGATCACCGGGCTGCGGCCCGCCGGGTCGCACCCCGACGGGGCCAGTGCCTATGGCGCGCTCGACATGGCAGGCTCGGTGTGGGAGTGGGTGTCGGACTGGTACGCCGACGATTATTACCAGCGTAGCGGGCTGCCCGTCGACCCGACCGGGCCGGCCAGCGGGACACGGCGCGTGACGCGCGGCGGTGGCTGGTTCGACACGGACCTGCTGGTGCAAAGCTCTGTGCGCAACTGGGCCCTGCCGACGGCAGCCGGCGACGACCTTGGCTTCCGCTGCGCGGTGAACGTCAAGCGGCCCAACCCGGCGAGCGGCATCGTGCTGACGCCGCTCGACCTGACCGGCGCGCTGCTGGACCTACTCGACACGGCACGCAGCGACCCGAACAACAACTCCGCCGCGCTCGATGAGTGGACGTCGGCGGTGACGGGCATCCAGACCGCGCTGCAGGCAGGCGACAACGCGACAGCCTCGACGCTGACCGCCGAGCGGCTGGCGCGGCTGACCACGCAGAACAACACGGGCCTGCTCGTGCCGGAACTGGCTTACCGGCTTGACAAAGCCCTGCGCTGGACGCGGGATCAGATCGCGCCGCCGGGGTAGGTGGCGGCGGATAGCGAATAGCGATTAGTGATTAGGTAACAACCCACAGCCACAACTTATGGATCGCCGCCCGACCGGCAAAGGCGAAGGCAGCGGGCGGCATATAGTTAAGAAAGCGATAAGCGGACGCCGTCCGCCCCCTACGAGAGATACACGATGGCAAATGACAGCCCTGCCCGCCCAACCGAAACCGAACCCAGTCCCAGCGAGGCGACGCTGGTGGGGCTGGACCAGATCGACAACAAGACACTGTCTGACCTGTCGCAGTTATCGATGCCGGAGATCAAGCAGCTCAAGAAAGAGATCGCCGACATCTTCCCGGCGGGCAACCTGCCGGGCCTGATCCTGGCCGGGCTGGCCACGCTGAAAGGGCGGCGCATCGCCCGGTCACGCGCGGAGGACGACATCAACGCGCTGTTTCAGGGCGCGAGCCTCGTCCCGCAAGGGCTATACAGCATCCTGGTGGGCGGGCCAGCGGTGGTGCTGGCGACCTACCAGCGCATCCTGGAACTGACCGGCAAGGACATCACCAGCGCGTTCCCGGAAGGGACGTGGCAGTTCTATTTGCAGTTCGCACTGCGCGAAGACACAGGCCGCCACACCAACGAGACCATCGCCTATCACCAGCAGCGGCCCAAAGAGGCCACGCTGGTCGACGACATCTCAGCCTGGATCATGACGGCCATCTACACGCTGCTGGACACCGACGGGCTGACGGGCGCGCTGTGGACGGAGTGGACGTCGCTGCGGCTGATCCGCGAAGCGGCCGAGCACGCCGGGATCGCCGAGACACCACCGTTCCCGAACATCATGCGTATCTGGCAGGCCGCACGCCCGTATCGCACGGCTGCCGGCGTATCGTACGCCGAGGCGCGCCGGGCGGCGTTTGACGACTTCGCCCGCGCTTACATCGAGGAACTGCCGACGAGCGCGGTGCAGGCGCTGGGCGAGAAGCTGCACGAGCTGGCCGAGGCTGAGCGCGAGGCCTACCAGCACCAACTGGGCCTGCTGTCGACGCTGGAGCCGGGACGCTTCCGCGACCAGCGGAGGCAGGTGCCGCTGTGGGACGCCAAGATCGGGCTGACGTGGCGCGGCCACATTTACCTGTTCCCGGTATGCGCGCGTGACACGCGGGGCCGCCCGCTGGTGTATACGACCGACGGCAGCTCATGGCCGCTCAACTTTGGCAAGGACGGGCAGCCGCGCGACCCAAATGGCCGCGTGTTGCTGGTTCAGGGCGGCTGGCTGTACCGCACCTCGAAATCAGGCTCCGCCGAACCGGTCGGCTACCTGACGCCGATTGACCCGGCGCTGGTCAAGGGGCGGGTGACAGGCATCACGCAGGCGACGCGCCCGCCGTCCAGCTCGACGGTGGGGCTTCGGCTGGTCGAAGCGCCGCGCGCGGTGCAAGAGCGGCTGCGCAACCTGCTGCCCGAACCCACCCGCGACGCACTGCACGAGCTTGAGAACGTGCCGATCGTCATCAACTGGGACGAGCAGGACCGCTCGCAGACGCTGAGCGCAATCCGGCAGAATACGCATCGCGGCATCGGCGACCAGCCGCTGACCATCCTGCGCAGTGAGAGCAGCATCATCTTCGACCAATCACACATCTTCTTTGACGGCATCTGGGGCATGGCGGTGTCCGAGGTCATGACCAACCAGGCCATCTCGTGGTGCAAGGCGCTGGTCGGGGTCCGCCCGCAGCCCGCGCCGATGGTCGAACCGCTGAACCTGGTCGGGTCGCCGGAGTTCGACGACGCGGTGCACGACTACAGCCTCTCGGCGCAACGCCGCGAAGTGGCTGCCGAGACGACCGACGTGCAGGTGGACGCGCTGGAACGGGCGCGCAAGTGGCTGCGCCAGCGCGGCGCAGGACTGACGATCAACGACCTGCTGCTGGTCGGGCGGCTGCTGCACGCCGCCGACTACCGGCCCTCGCCACCGGCTGCACGGCTGATCGCGGCGCTCGACGCGCCGCTGCGGCGGCAGGTGATACAGTCGCTGCAGACGACTTCCATCGGCGTCAACCCGGCGCTGCTGATCCCAATGGACGCGTCGCTGATCTCGCCGAGCGAGCGGATCTTCCCGACGACGTTCCGCAGCCCGCTGACCGGGCTACTGGACGCCTACGACGACACCGTCGAGGCGTTCAAGGCCTACGCCGCCGCGCGGGACGATGCCGCGTGGGCGCGGTTGGAAGAAAGCCGCCAGACGCTGGTGACTTACCTGGGTGGCTTTGGCGAGATGCTGGACACGATCAAGGCCATCGCGATGCGCGGCGAGAGCGTCAACACGGCCACGCTGCGGCTGCTGGGCCACCTGCCGCCGTCGATGCAGTCGCTGCTCAACCAGCTTCCGGAGCGGGTAGGCGTGCTGAACGAAGTATTGAAGGGCGAAGAGGTGTTCTCGAATGCAGGCAAGGTGGCCGCCGGGTCATCACTGGTGCGCTTCATGTCGGCCAAAGATGACGGGCGGGCCAAGACGCTGGTGTGGGGCATCATGACCGACGACAACGGGCAGATGCACATCAGCCTGCGCGACTTCCGCCCGCACGTGCCGGCGCTGATCGAACACGAGCAGCACGGGGTAGCGGTGGCGTTGGCGCAGGACTATGTTTCGACGTACGCCGAGACGCTCAACAAGCTGGCGGAGCACCTGATCGACATCGCGCTGGCCGACGACGTCATGCGCTGGGATTGATCGGGGAGCGCGCACCCCCGGACGCCTCCCCTACTGCTCGCTGCGCTCGCGGAGGGAGGGGAGCCATAAAGAAGTGCGAGGTGAACCTATGACGGTCCCGGGTGGCGAAATCCCCTTCTGCTCAATCCTTTCACAAGCGGCGGACGAGCCGCCGACAGGCAGCGCGACACAGGTCAGCGCGTGGTTTCTGCTGGAGGTCGACGCGGCGTGGGGGCGCAAAGCCACCGACGAGAACGAACTGCCGCCAGCAGTTCAGGCGCACCTGAGGGCGCACCTCGACGCAGTGCCCGGCGCGCGGGCGCAGCTCATCAAGCAGACTCCGCGCCCGGAGCGGCGCGGCATCGCGTTTTTCGTGGCGGTGCCAGACGCTCAGCCGCCCGCGCTGTATGCCTTCCGGCTGGCCGACTACGAGAACCTGACAGCGCTGGACCTGACGACAATGGTCGGCGGCGGCGCGGCTTTCGAGCGCTACCGGAGCGACGAGCGCCTGCTGATTGTGTGCACGAACGGCAAACGTGATGCATGCTGCGCGAAATTCGGGCTGGAGACATACGAGGCGCTGTCGCGGCTGGGGGGCGAGTTGGTGTGGCGGACGACACACCTGGGCGGGCACCGCTTCGCGCCGAACGTGGTGTGCCTGCCGGATGGCCTGATGTACGGACGCGTCTCGGCGGACAGCGCCGCCCCGCTGCTCGACGCGTGCCGCGCGGGACGCATCGACCTGGGGCACTTCAGGGGGCGGTCAGCGTACGACGAAGGGGCGCAGGTCGCCGAGCACCTGCTGCGCGAGCGAACCGGGCTAACGGCGCTGACGCGCTGCGGCTGGTTTCTGAAGAGGCACAGGGCGAGCAGCAGTGGGCGGTGACTTTCGAGGAGATCGGCGCGGGGCGGACGCACCGGCTGGTCGTCTCGGCGGAAGCGACCGGGGCGCTGGTGCCGCATTCGTGCGGCGACGAGAAGTTCAGCCCGGTGTACCGCTATCAACTCCTTGACTATGCGGTGACGACAGGATCGGAATAGAAAAGCGGGAGATGGCTGCCGCCATCCCCCGGCCACATGTCCGGTGAAGATCAGCGGCGTCTGCCGCGCTTCTCGCGGCGCACGCCCAACTGCTTGCCGGGCAGGATCAGCTCGATGGCTACCAGCAGGATCACCGCGCCGATGACGGCGTTGATGATCGTGTCGAGGAAGCCCCAGCCGGTCAGGCCGCCGGGCAGGATGAAGCGGTTCATGACGAAGCCGCCGACCAGCGCGCCGGCGATGCCCAGCACGATGTTCACCAGGCAGCCGTCACGCTCGGTGCGCAGCAGCAGGCTGGCGATGTAGCCGGCGATGCCCCCGGTGATGATCCAGCCCAGAATGTTGAAAAAAGTCCCAACGGTCATCAATCACTGCCTTTCTTCACGCTGGCGCGAACAGAATGCCGACCCGTGCTTATTGTACCCAAATCGGCGCGGGCGAACAGCGGCGCTACTCGTCGAACATGGCGCCAACCGAGACGCCCATGTGCGCGCGGCGGATGACCTCGCCCAGCAGCGGCGCGATGGACAACTGCGTCATGTTGGGCCGCATGTCTTCGTCTGCCACAGGCAGCGTGTTGGCGAAGATCATCTCGCGGATGCGGCCCTCGACGCTTTTGAGCCGGTCCCAGGCGGGCGGCGAGAACACCGCGTGCGTGAAGACAACGGTGATCTCCTTCGCGCCCTTTAAGTCGAGCAGGCGGACGGCCTCCAGCAGAGAGCCGGCGGTGTCGATCTCGTCGTCGACGAGCAGCACGTTGCAGCCATCCACCTCGCCGATCAGCGAGCGGGCCTCGGTCACCGTTTCCTGGCGTTTCTTCTCGATGAAGGACAGCGGTAGCTTCAGGTAGTGGGCCCAGTCGCGGCCCCCCTTGGCGAAGCCCAGGTCGACGGTCGTCACGACCGTGTTGTCGAGCGGGACGTTGTCCCTGACATAGCGCTTGAGCTGGTGGAAAGCTGTTATCACATCGCCGGGGATGGTGAAGAAGCCCTGTATCTGGCCGGCGTGCAGGTCGACGGTGATGTAGCGATCCGCGCCGGCGATCTGGATCATGTCGGCGACGAGGCGGGCGCTGATCGGCGTGCGGGGCTGGTCTTTTTTGTCGGTGCGGGCATAGGCCAGATAAGGGAATACCGCCGTGATGCGGCCCGCCGAGTCGCGGCGGACGGCGTCCATGGTGATCAGCAGCTCCATCAGGTTGTCGTTCACCGGGCGGCCGATGGTCTGGATGATGTACACATCCTGGCCGCGCACGCTCTCGCTGAGGTTGACGAACGTGTTGTCGTTGGGGAACTTGCGAATATCGCAGGCGAGCAGCGGGACAGGCGTCTCGCAGGCCTGCGTGAGATAGTCGGAGATCTCCTGGGCGACGCCGGGGCAGGCCGTGCCCGCAATCAGCTTGATTTCACCGTACATGCCGGGTACTCGCGTCATGAGATGGGTTACTCCTCGTCAATGGAGCCATTAGAAGGATGCTTCCTGGGCTGCGATCAGGCGGGCGACGGCGTCACGCGCGGTGAGCTCGCGGGCGGCAATCTGGGCGACGAGCGCGGCCACCCGGCCCGGCTCGACACGGCCCAACAGGCGCTCGACGAGCGCGTCGCACAGCAGGCGATCCAATTCGGCGGCAGCGCGCAACTCCTCGCGACGGCGCAGCTCGCCGCTGCGCTGCAAATAGGCGCGGTGCGCGTCGAGGGCGGCGACCAGATCGGGCACGCCCTCGCCGGTCAGGGCGTTGGTAGAGTGTATCGGAACGGCCCACGCATCGGACGCGGGCGTTTCGGCGGCAGCGGGCGGCGCGTCGACCAGTCGGCCATGATGCATCATCTGGCGCGAATCGCTGCTGCCGAGATCGAGCATGGCGCGCAGCGCGCTGACGGTGTTGCGGGCGCGGGGGTCGTCGGATTTGTTGACGACCAGAATGTCGGCGATCTCCAGAATGCCGGCCTTGATGGCCTGCACGTCGTCGCCAAAGCCGGGCGCTTCGACGACGACGACCGTCTGGGCGTGGCGGGCGATGTCAACTTCGGCCTGGCCCGCGCCGACGGTCTCGATCAGGACCACGTCGAAGCCAGCGGCGTCGAGCAGCTTCGTCGCGTCGGCGGTGGCGCGCGACAGCCCGCCCAGATTGCCCCGCGAAGCCATGCTGCGAATGAAGATGCCGAAGTCGCCGGAGAGATCGCGCATACGGATGCGGTCGCCCAGAATAGCGCCGCCGGTGAACGGGCTGGTGGGGTCGATGGCGATAATGCCGACGGTGCGGCCCTGCGCGCGCAGGTCAAGCGCGAGGCGGTTGACGAGCGAGCTCTTGCCCGTACCGGGCGCGCCGGTGATGCCAACGAGGTGCGCGCGGCCCGTGTGAGGATAAAGGGCGGCGAGCAGCGGCGCGGCCTGCGCGTCACCGCTCTCGACGAGGGTGAGCGCACGGGCAAGGGCGCGGCGGCTGCCGCCTAAGAGGTCATCGGGCAGGGACATGGCGGGTTGGATGGTTTCCTTCATTGGCGGCTGTCCTCAGCCCATCGCAAGATCATCAGCCACCCGCTAACGGGTGGGGCGGGCTGCGACGGCGTCTCTGATCACGCGGACAATATCGCCGGTGAGCGCGCCGGGGCCAAAGACCTCGGTGACGCCCAGCTTCTTAAGCTCCGGCACGTCGTCGTCGGGGACGATGCCGCCGATGATCAATGGCAGGCCAGCCATGTCGTTCTGCCTGAGCATGTCCAGGATGCGCGGGACAAGCGCCATGTGCGCGCCAGACAGGATGCTGAGGCCCACCACGTCGACATCTTCCTGAAGGGCCGCCTCGGCGATCATCTCGGGCGTCTGGCGGAGGCCAGTGTAGACGACCTCCATGCCGGCGTCGCGCAGGGCGCGGGCGATAACCTTCGCACCCCGGTCGTGGCCGTCGAGGCCGGGCTTGGCAATCAAAACACGGATCTTACGCTCGGACATGGGGGCAGGTGCTCCTCACTGAATGGCCCCGCCGCCGGGGCGGGGAGGACGATGTGCGCGCCTGCACTTATTATACAGAACGGGGGGAAGGGGGGGCAAGAAGAGGCGGCACTCCCGGTAGCGTGGCAAAGTGGGGATGGTTGAAGGAGCCGTGCCCGTACGATATGGGTCGTCCCTCGTGCCGCCGCGCCCGCCCGACGATCAATCGTCGGGCTATCATCGATACGCCGGCTGAAAGCCGGCCCCGGAATGTGTCTGGCGGCCTGAGGCTGGCTTGAGCCGGTGCACTATGTGGCCTGTGTCATCCTTGTGGCAGATGTAATGCTCATCACCCCCACTTGATCTCTCATAGATCATCTCTGACAAGCGAGTACAGACAATTCCGCAGCAGAGCGATTGCTCGGTCTGGTCACACAGCAGCTTCACGGCGCGCCCGGCCAAGCAGGTCGGCGAGGCCAAGCTGCCCGGCCCACTCTTCCATATAGGCGAAGTCGAGGCGCTGCGCCTGCACCCTGAGGATGCCCAGCACGTCAAGCCACTGGCGTTGCGAGACCTCGTTGCCCAGCCGATACCATTCCAGCTTGGCGAGGATCGTGTCTTCGGGGCTGGACAGCGCAGCCTGCCCCGACCCTATGGGGCTGGACACGCGCCGCTCGAACTGCGCGGCGGTGAATGGGCGGTCCTGCGGCACGAAGACGTCGATCTTGAACATGGTCGGCAGGTGGATGAGGTTGAAGCTGTGGCGGTGGGCGATGGCATCGCGGATCATGGCGGTGTCGACGTAGAAATCCGCGCCAAGCGCGGCGGCGAAGGACGCAACATCCGCATCCTGCATGCGGGCAACGATGTCGGCGTCGAGCGTGGTACGCACGGTTCCGTAGGCCGCGCTGGCAATCGAGCCGCCGACGAAGTAGGGGATTCCCAGCCCCTCCAGCGCCCGCACGACCACCAGCAGCGCGTCGACGGTGTCAGCCATCGGTGCCGGGCTCCTTGAGCGTGGAAGGGCCGTAGGCGCGCTCGGCAAGCTCCTCGCCCAGCAGCAGGTCGGCCAGCCGACGGCGAAGCTGCGCCTCGGTGGCGTCGGGATACATGCGGCGCAGCCCCTGGAGCGCGATCTCGCGGACCATCTGGTTCAGGTCGTCGAGCATCTCCAGCTTGCGGGAGACGGGCACCTCGCGCAGCATGGCGATCAGGCGCTTCTCGATATCGGGGTGGGTGTCGTTCAGTCCATCCATATGGTTATTGTAGTCGAGATTCAGCGGGTGCGCAGGGGGGCAAGGTGGGCCTCCTCCGCGATTAAACATCGCGGCTGTCGGCTCATCAAGGTTCGTGGCTGCCGCCGGTTTCGCGGTATACTACGCCGGACTTCGCACGAAATCCACACCGCCAGGAGAAAACCATGCCCGCAGCCGGCGACTTTCCAAATGACGAGCGCTCGCGCACGCTGCACGAGGGGCTGCTCGTCTTTTGCGCCGCGCTGCTGGTGCTGTCGGTCGTGACGTACTTGCAGGTCACCCTCGGACAGCCGGACGTGTACCACCTGGGCGGCGGCGACGCCGCGGAGTACGACCTCATGGCAAAGTCGCTGCTGCGCGACCACAACTTCTCGAACATCATGTTCGGGCTGCGCCCGCCGCTGACGAGCCTGTTCTACGCGGCGATCTACCTGCTGGCCGGCAAAGAGCCATATATCGGGGTGTTCTTCAACACGGTGCTGGGCGCGCTGAGCGCGGTCATGACATACAAGCTGGCGGTGCGGCTGCTGCACCGGCACGGCGTGGCCGTGCTGGCCGGGCTGCTGCTGGCGGTCGACCTGGCCTTTCTGGATGCGAACGTCAGCCTGATGAGCGAACCGCTGCACAACTTCCTGCTGCTGGTGGGGCTGTACTGGTTCAGTGCGTTCCTGCAAAACGGGCGCTGGCAGGGGCTGCTGATCACGGCGCTGGCGCTGTGCCTGGGGATGCTGGTGCGGCCCATCATGGAGTACCTCGCGCCGGTGCTGGCCGTCGCAGCGGTGATCTACCGCCGCAAGCTGTGGCCCAAGGCCGCCGTGCTGGTGGCGCTGTGCGTGATCCCGGTGGTCGGGTGGAGCCTGCGCAACCTGCACTACAACGACAACTTCAACTTCTCGATGGACGGGCCGTTCACGCTGCTGTTCTACAAGGGTGTATCGGTGGAGAGCCACGCCACGGGCCGCGATCCGAACGAGGTGGCCATCGACATCGCGATGGAAGTCGAGCGGCGGATGGGCAACACGGGGATCACGCGGGCGGACGTGGCCGATTTCCCGGTGGGGCAGGACGCGGATCGGTTCACGACCAGCGCCGCACGGCAGCGGGTGATCACGCAGATGGCTCTGGAAATCTACCGGAAGTACCCGGCGTGGACGCTGATCATCAGCGGCGGCTCGCTGGTGCGGCAGTTTATCCCCAGCACGCTGCCGCTGCCGGACTGGCTGCAACTGGCGCAGATCGTGCCGATGCTGCTGCTGGGGGCGATAGGCTACTTGACCGCATGGCGGGAGCGCGAGTGGCTGTTCTTGCTGGTGGGGCACGCGACAGTGCTATTCTACCTGGGGCTGCCCACGCTGGCGCACGCGGGACTGTACGCCAGCCGACTGCGCACGCCGTGGCTGCCGATCTGGATGATGTGCAGCGCGCTGGGCGTGTTCGCGCTGATCAGACTGGCGCGACAGAAACAAAGCGGGCAACCGGCCTGACCGGTCGCCCGCGTGTGGCGTGAAATGAACCGACGGGGTCAGTCGGCGGCGGTCTCGGACGGGCGGGGCTTCATGACGCCGGCGGCGATCAGCTTGTTCTGGACCAATTCCACGGTTTCCTTCATGCTGTCCTCGATGTAGGGGAAGGCCAGCCACGCATTACCGATGCCGAACAGCGAGCCGGTCAGCGCGCGCAGGAAGGGCGTGCTCTCGCGGATCGGGTAGAAGGCGAGGCCGAAGCCGTTGAAGGGCGGGTTGGCAAACAACTGGCTGAAGCCGTCGAGGCCGATGGGGCCAATGGCGAACAGCACATACAGCCAGAACGGCAAATACGGCAGCTTGACGCCCATGTTCTTTAGAACGATATACACCAGCCCGAAGAGGGCGATGCTGGCATAGATAGCCACGTCACGCTCACAGAAGGCGACCTTCCAGCCCATAGCCGGACTGCCCTTGAAGTTCTTGGCGGCGTAGATCAGTGGGGTGTCGAGCGTATTCACGTCGATGCCGGCAAAGGCCGGCTCTTTGCTGGCGTACTGCTCGAAGGTGCCCCCGGCCACGCCAGCACGGGCGCGCGGGTAGACGGTCTGCGGGCCGAACAGGAACCACGAGCGGAAGGCAAACTGGTGGCAGACCGGGCTGTAGATGGCGTAGATGGCGTCGCCGACACCGGTGTAGCCGAAGTGCATGGCGACCGGCGCGAGGAATGGGATGCCCGCGTACAGCCCGACCAGCACGGAAATGACGGCCAGCCAGTGCCGGGCAAAGCCCATAATGCGCTTGTCGAGCCAGATGACGATGTCGCGACGCGTGCCGGTGACTTTCTGGTCTGATTCTGGTGAAGTGCTCAAGCTGTCCCCTCTGATGCGGCCCGCTTCAGTGCCGCTTTTAGCGCCGCGTAGTCGACCGGCGCGTACAGGCGCTGCGGGCCGATGTCGATGACCGGGATGCGGTCAAAGAATGCCGTGAACAGGTCCGGGTCGGTCGTAATATCGACCTCGGTGATGGTCAGCGGGCAGGTGCGCGCCAGTTCAAGCAGATCGGCCCTGGCTTCGGCGCACAGCCCGCAACCTGCCTTAGTGTATAGGATAACGTCGAGCGGCATGGGTTGCCAGTCTCTTTCTGGAACGCATTGGCGTCTGCCGGCGGATATCAGGGCTGGTTGAGCGGGAAAGTCTCAAAGGACAGCTCGATCTGCCACGTGTTGAAGTCGGGCTGGCGGGCGGTGACGGTGAAGTAGCCGATGCGGCCTTCGGCGGTGCGGTAGCAGACGACGATCCCGGTGGGCAGATGGCCGGGGTCAAACGAATTGGTGGCAGAATCGTAGCGGCCCCCGTCAAGCTGCGCGGACGACAGGCTGGCGGCCTGGCAGGCGGCCTGCGAAGGCGTACCGGGTATGCGGGCAAAGACTGCGGCGTTCTGTGGGACGAAGTGGTACTGCGCGATTCCTGCGCCGCCGGTGTCTCGATTCCAGAGGAAATCGCTGGCCGAGTTGCAGGTGCCCACGCTGCCTGTTTCCAGGTCCACACATTCGGGCGCGGGCGCGGCGCGCACAGTGCCCGATGCGTATGGGGCGGGCGTAGCGGTCGGTGCGATGCTGCAGGCGACTGCGGCGGTTATGAGCAGCGCGACAGGCAGGGCAATGATGCGCATCGGGCCAGGCAGTTGATGCTGGGACATAGGCACCTTCAGGTGATGTGCTGACACATGTATCATTCGCAGGGACTGTAGCGAATTTGGCGGGCCGGATCAACAGCGGCGGTGAATATGATGGCAGCATCGCCGGAGGCTTGCTATACTGCCGCGATACGCCAAGTCTCGTCCCTGGGCACAAGAAGGAGGCAAGGACATGCCGGTAACGGTTGAATGGGGCGATGAAGCCAAGACCTTCACCGTGACACGCGTCGTGGGCGCTTATGAGCCGCTGGAAATTGCCGACTGAAGTGGATGACATCGCCACGCTGATGGATACTGTCGATCACAAGGTCAGCGTCGTGGTGGATTTCACAGGGGCCGCGGCGCTTCCACGCGGGATGATCGCCCACATGCCAGCCATCGCCCGGAGGATGGGACATCCCAATGGCAGCAAGATACTGGTGATCGTCGGGGCGTCGCGCACGCTGCGGGCGCTGGTCGACATCTTCTCAACGGTATACCGGAAAGTGTATTACGTCGAGACGCTGGATGAGGCCGCCCGGCTGCTGGCCGAAAAACACCCAGAAGGCGTCTGACGGAATCAGAAACGCCGTGAGGAAACGCGCCACGGCGCGCATGGTGCCCGACGCGTACAGGTCGGCGGGGCGGCGGGCGCGATGCCGCTGGCGACTGAGGGCAAGCAACATGGCAGGCATGGAGGGGAAGTGCAGCGGGCCGGATAGTTGATGCAGGGACATCGGCATTCTCGTGGTCTACTGGCAGACGGGTCGTTCGCAAGCACTGTA
The DNA here is from genome assembly GCA_963787375.1 of uncultured Chloroflexia bacterium. Classification (GTDB taxonomy): domain Bacteria; phylum Chloroflexota; class Anaerolineae; order Aggregatilineales; family UBA3940; genus CAWBCR01. The sequence continues at coordinate 306,141 of CAWBCR010000013.1, forward strand.
ATGAATTTGGCAGGCCGGATTAGCAACGGCGGCGAAGCCTACCTATGGCTTCATGGCGGCACGGGTGAAGGCTTGCTATACTGCCGTGACAAGCAAGTTTCAGCGTTGAACACACCGGAGATCAAGGACATGGCAGTAACTGTCGAATGGGGCGATGAAGTCAAGACCTTCACCGTGACACGCGTCGTGGGCGCTTATGAGCCGCTGGAAATTGCCGACTTCAGTGGATGACATCACCGCGCTGATGGATACTGTCGATCACAAGGTCAGCGTCGTGGTGGATTTCACAGGGGCCGCGGCGCTTCCGCGCGGGATGATCTCCCACATGCCAGCCATCGCCCGGAGGATGGGACATCCCAACAGCAGCAAAATACTGGTGATTGTCGGGGCTTCACGCAGGGGGCGGGCGCTGGTCGACATCTTCTCAACGGTGTACCGGAAAGTGTATTACGCGGAGACGCTGGATGAGGCCGCCCGGTTGCTGGCCGAAAAACACCCAGCAGGCGTCTGATGGAATCAGAAACGCCGTGACGGAGCCCGCCACGGCGTGAGATAAAACCACGGATTCCTAGCGGGCCGGTCCGACCAGATTGGTGAGCCAGTCGTCGAGGCGCATAGTCAGGTCGGTGCTGCTGCCGGCGTAACGGGCAAAGACCTGCTGGAGCGTGCCGCTGAACAGCAGGATGCCGATGGCGATCAACAGCAGGCCACTGGCAATCTCGATGAAGCGCATGTACTTCTGGAGTTTGCGCAACTGCCCGGAGACGCGGTCGAGCAGGAGGGCGGTCAGCAGGAAAGGGATGCCCAGCCCGGCGGCGTAGGCTGCCAGCAGAGCGGCGGCGCGTCCCGCCGAGCCGGTGCTCGCGCCGAGGGTGAGCAGCGCACCGAGGATCGGGCCGACGCAGGGCGACCAGCCCGCCGAGAAGGTGATACCCATCAGCGCCGAGCCGAGATAGCCCAGCTCATGGCGCGGCGGCTGCTGCTTGCGGGTGTCGTAGTACAGGAACGGGATGCGGATAACGCCCATCGTGTGCAGGCCGAGGACGATGATCAGCAGGCCGCCGATGCGGTCGATCCAATCGCGGGCGCGGATGAACTGGCGGGCCACCTGGCCGAGCGCCCCGGCGCTGATGCCAAACAACACGAACACCAGCGCAAAGCCCAGCACGAAGAACACACCATGCAGAAAGATGATCCAGCGGGATGGCGTGGACGGCAGCGCCGTCTCACCGCCGTCTGCACCCGCGCCGGCCATCGCCAGCGAGCTGCTGGTGGTGTTGGCGGCCTGACCTGTCAGGTAGCCGATGTAGGCCGGGACGAGCGGCAGCACGCAGGGCGAGACAAAGGACAGAAGCCCCGCGAGAATTGCCAGTGGCAACGTCACACTGGTTGAGTTGATAGCCATATCAGTCCTCCGCGCAGGGCCGTCAAGATGGCACTGCGCACTTTGTTCATCATGGTTATTTGATGCGCGGCACGGCGAAATGGTCGCAGGCTGCGCGACAATGGGACGTGGCGGCACGGCGTCGTCTTACGACGGCATCCAGCGCAGCGGCATCAATCGTCGTCGGTATGGTCGGTGATCTGCGACTCGAGGCGAGCCAGTTGGTCGTCGATCTGGCGGCTGCTGCGGGTGAGATAAAGCAGCAGGCCGACGATCACTCCCGACCACACGACGACATTGGCAATGGCAATCGGAACGATCATGTGAATCTCCTGCGCATAGTGTAACGCGAGGCAGCGGACGGGGCCAGAAGAGACAACATCATCCCCGCTTGCCCTGCGGCTAGTAGGCGACGATCACGCGGGTCGAGGCGCGGTACTCGGCGGACGTGGTCACATGCTCGGTTTCCTCAAAGGGTGTGGTAGGGTTTACCCAGCGATAGACCCAGTTGGCCGCGTCGGGCGTGACGTTGACGCAGCCGTGCGAACGCGGGTGGCCGTAATCGTTGTGCCAGTAGGTGCCATGGATGGCGATGCCGGTGCCGGTGAAGAAGGTGCACCATGGCACGCCGGGCAGGTCGTAGCCGTCGATAGCTTCCGCGCCACCGCGCATGTGGCGCGATGGGCGCTTGTAGCCGACGTGGTAGTGGCCTCTCGGCGTGTAGAAGTCGTGGGTCTGACCGGTGCTATCGGTGAAGGAGGTGCCGGTGGCGCAGCGCGTGGCAAACACGACTTCGTCGCCTTCGTAACAGGTGACGGTCTGCGCACGCAGCGAGACCACGATGCGCTTCTGGTCGGCAGGAACGCCGGGCGAGATCGGCGCGAACTCGGCGGGCTGCATGCGGCGCACGTGGACGGCCTGCACCCAGTACCGCGAGTTGGGCGTGATGTCGTCCTCGATGCGATACCAGGCGCGCCCGCCCGGCTCGTCGACGCGCTCGACGATGCGGAAGACGGCGCTGTAGGCGAGGTCAAAGTAGCGGTAGGAATGCAGCGTGGGCTGCCAGTGCTGCCACGAAGTTGGGACGGTGACCTGGCCCCGAGAAGCCGCGGGTAGGGATATCGTCCTCCGGCGAGTTGTACGTTTCCTGCACGGGGACAACCCACGACGAATGGATCCAGCCATCGCCGACGTCAAACCATATGTCGTTGTTGGGGTACGACATAACCGAATTGGGGAAATGCTCTGCACTGTAGATGGGCAGCACGTCGGAATAGTGGGCGTTGCGGATGACCGTCCTGCCGTAATGGTCGGGGTCGCCGACGACGCGCAGGTAGCGGGCTTCGACACGGCCCAGCAGCGGCGGGTGGTCGTACAGCTCGTTGAAGGACAGCGTCTCGTCGTAGGTGACCTGGACCCGCCCGCCCGGATCGAAGGGCTGCGGGGTGGGGGTCGGGGTGGGCGCCTGGGCGCGGGCAGGCCGCACGGCGCGCGCAGCAAGGATCGACGCGGCGGCGGTCAGGCCGGCGCGCAGGGCAGATCGGCGGGTGAGAGCGGCGCGCGAGGCCGGTCGCGTCATACCACCGTCACCGGGGTGCCGGGCTGCGTGGCGGAGCCCATCGAGGCCTGGGAGTAGAGCGCGTGCGGCTCGGTCCAGCGATAGAGCCACTGCGCGGCGTCGGGCGAGACGTTCAGGCAGCCGTGCGAGCGCGGACGACCGTAATCGCCGTGCCAGTAGGTGCCGTGCATAGCGTGGCCCATCGTGGTGAAGAACATGTTGAACGGCACGCCGGGCAGATCGAAGTAGTTGGGGTCGCTGAACGCCTCCAGTGTGGGGTCGGAGTACATGTGGCGCGAGGGCTGCTTGTAGATCACGGCCCAGTCGCCGGGCGGGGTGCCGAAGCCGCCACCGCCGGACGAGGTCAGCGTGCTGAAGACAATCGTATCGCCTTCGTAAGCGTCGATGCGCTGCTCTTTGAGCGTGACGACGATGTGCTTGTCGACGCCGGGGTGGATCGGCTCAAAGGCCGACGGCGGGACCAGCCGCACGTGGCGCGCCAGCAGATAGTATGGCTTGCCCTTAGGCTTATCGTCAAAGACCTTGTACCACAGGTAGCCGGCGGCGTCGGGCTCGACGGCGACGACGCGGTGAACGCTGGCGTAGAAGCCGGTGACGTACTCGCCATCGTCGAGGACGCGGGCCGACCCGGAAGGCTCGACGCGGCCAACGGTGTAAGGCACGATGACCTGCACCCAGAAGCCGGGAGCATCTTCGATGGTGGTGGTGATGTGCGTGACCTCCGCCGGCATGTGATAGGGCTGCATGGGCTGCACCGAGCTGGTGTACAGGTAGCCGGTATCGGTGCGATACCACACATCGTTATGCGGGTTGGAGCCGGGGCCGTGGAGGATCTCGAACAACGGCTTAACGGCGCTGCGGTGCAGCCATTCAACGACGCCGGTGCCCAGGCCGGGCTCGACGCGAACCGGCGTGCCGGGGTCGGTGATGCGGCCCCACAGGTTGATGCGGACCGGTTGGGGCTGCACGAAAGTCTGCTCCGGGCCAGTGGGCTGCGGTGTGACCGGCGGTATGGTGACTGATGGGTGGGCCGGCAAGGGACGCGACAGCAGACGGGGTAGCGACAGCCCGGCAGCGGTCAGCGTGGCGGCAGACAGGAACGACCGGCGGGAAAGGGAACGGGACATGAGGCGATTCCTCTAAGGCTCGACAGTTGCGACCGTTACGTAGCGTTGCTGTGAAAGATTATAGCGTAAGGCGGCGCGGATGGCAGGTCGGGGGGAGAGAGAAGAGAAGATTAACCGCAGAGAGCGCTGAGGGCGCAGAGAGGGGAGGGGATTCACCGCGAAAGTGCAAAGGAGGCGAAGGGAGACAGGAGGAAGACAAGATCAACCGCAGAGAGCGCCGAGGGCGCAGAGAAAGGCGGAAGGCAACTCGCGCGCAGAGGCGAGCTAGCTGAGATAGGGCTGGAGGGCCTCGACGATCATGTCGTAGGTGGGATGGTCGGCCATCCCCTCCGGCGTGAAGTAGGGGCGCAGGCGCGTACCGGCGGGCGCGTTGGGCATCGGCCAGGGGTCGACGCCGTCAAGGAGGACGGTCGGCGAGCCGATGAAATGCAGCTCCATCGCTTCACGGTCGCTGTTGACCAGGGTGTAGATGAAATCACCCTCAAGGCCCAGGTCGTCCAGCGCCTGCTGGACGAGGCGGGCCGTCTCTTCCCAGTCGGTGCAGTCTTTGGTGTAGAGTATGTCGATCTGGACAGCCATCGCTCAAGCTCCATCAAATAGTGGGCGGCGCACACCCTTAAGTATTCTAAAAAGCAGCGCCGCTGTCAATTACTGAGCACCCAGTTCGTGCCGTCGAAGGTGAGCGTCAGCGTGCGCAGAAGGGGCCAGTCGCTGCGCCTGATGGCGGTGACGACCGCCTGCTCGCCCTGGATGTCGACGGTCTGGGCCTCATAGCCCGAATCGGACAACGTGGTGATGATGTCGATATAGGTGGCGACAATGTCGCGGGTGAAGTTGCCATCAGCGAGCGTGGCGTTCACGGCGGCGAGGAGCGCCTGGGCACGCGGATACTGGCGCGCCAGCAGCGCGTGCTGCACGGAGACAAACATCGCCTCCAGCGCGACGTTGTAGACTTCGGTGGGTCCGCGCATGAACTCAGCGACCTGCCCGGCGCTGCGGGCTTCGGCGGAAGAGGGCAGCGACTCCTGGTAGGGCGCGTAAACGTCTTCGTAGCGGCGAATGGTGTTGTACAGGTCGATGGTCAACTGGAGGTCCTGCACCTGGTCACCGGGGTCCTTTGACGCCAGCCAGGCCTTATAGTCCGCTTCGGTGTGCTCCAGCCCCCTGCCGGTCGCGCGGCGCAGCGCCTCGTCAAACCAGGCGGAGCCGCCGGGGCCCTGGAGGCCCTCGCTGGTGTAGAGCTTGAGGAACGTATCGAGGCCGTACGTCTCGATCAGGTAACTGACCAGCCCGGCAGACTCGACGTAGGCAATCTCGTGCTGCTGCGACCAGAAATCGTCGGCCATCGTGGCGAGCGGGACGTAATCGCCGAGCGCCAGCAGGGCGGCGGCGCGCTCCGGAATGGGGTCGATCTTGTAATGGCCGCCGGCCACGTAAACCGCCAACCCCTCGGACAGCAGCGCAGGCGTGCCGGGGCTGAGACGGTTGCGCATGGCCCAGTGCGTCATCTCGTGGCGCAGCAGCACGGAGAAATTGGGAGTGGTGTAGGCGCGGTCGAGGTAGCTGACAACGACCTCGGTGCTGGTGTAGCCGCCGTTGCCCCACATGTTGGCCAGCAGCGTGACGGGCATCTGTTCGCTGCCCATCGACACGTGCAGCGTCGACTGCACATCGGCGGCGGCCTGGCGGGCCTCGGCGGCGATGGTGTCGATATCGCGGTCGGCGGCGGTGTTGGTGACGTAATTGAGGACGCAGCAGCCGACGGGGCGGCTGACCCAGCGCGCGTCCTTTTCCTGCTTCGGGCGCTCCTTTGCCGGCAGGATGGCAACCCGAAAGGCGACGTCCTGCGCGGGAGCCCCGTTGATCGGATCGAGGTGGACGGCGAACTGGTGCGCCCCGCCCTGGCCGGTCGAGTCCCAGGCCCAGCGGAAGACGAGCACATCACTGCGCAGAGGGCTGTAGGCGACAAACGGCTTGACATCGACCGGGGTATTGTCAACAGACAGGGTGGCCGACGGATTGGCCGGCACCTCGCCCGGATTGCTGATCGCCACCTCAACGCTTAACAGGTCGCCGTCGTAATGGCGCGGGCCGGGGAAGACACGGACCTCGCCGGTGAACCACGTGTAGGTGGGGGTGGGCGACTGGGCGAGGGTCGAGGTAGCCAGTGGGGTCGGCAGCACGATGGGCGCGCTGGTCGGGGAGGGCGTCAGGGTAGGCGTGAGCGTAAGCGTCGGGACGGGCTCACCGTCGCCGGAGGCGGTCGTCGATGGCGCGGGCGGGGCCAGCATTGAGCAGGCCGACAGGATGACCAGCAGGGCCGCCAACAGCAGGGCGATGCGCGGCGACAGGGCAGGCAGCGAACGACGGCGATGAACCAGTTTCACGACGGACTTTCCTCTTGGTGGAGATTGCGGGCGACAAGGGTGTCGAGCAGGGCCTGCTCTTCGGCAGGCGTGGCGACCTCGCCGTCGAGCCAGGCGGTGCGCAGGGCGGCCAGGATCGCGCCGTAGGCCGGGCCGGGCGGCAGGCCACGCGCCCTGAGCGTCTGGCCGTCGACGGTGGGCGCGACGTAGCGCAGGCGGGCAGCGTAGTCGACGAGGTGGTCACGCGCGGCGGCAGTCGGCGCGGCGGCCCACAGAACGATCAGCACCTCGTCGCCGGCAGCGCGCAGCAGCGCATCAAGGCGGCTGGGCGCAAGCGGCTGCGACAGGTCGGGCAGGTGGGCGCGCAGGGACTGAACCGCGTCGAGGGTGTGGACGGTGCGGCCACGGACGTTCAGGCGGGCGCACAGGGCGTGGATCGCATCGCGGCTGAGGCGGTAGGTCAGCAGGGCGAAATAGGGCAGCTCCAGGTCGAGGCCGGCGGCCAGCGACGGCCACAGCGGTGGGACGGCGGCGGCGCGCAGCGCGGCGAACGCGGCGTGCGTCCAGCCGTCGCAGGCGAGGTCGGGGTGCAGGCGGGCCAGCACGCCGAGCGAGTCGAGGCGGCAAAAGATGCGCTCCGGCAGCGGCTCGTCGAGAATCCACTCGATCTCGTGCTTGAGGCGGTCGCCGGTGATGCGCTCCAGCATGGGCAGCGCGTGGACGATCAGCTCGGCGGTGCGCGGCTCGATGGCGAAGCCGAGGCGCTGCTCGAAGCGCACGGCGCGCAGGATGCGGGTGGGGTCGTCGACGAAGCTGATCGAGTGCAGCACGCGGATCACGCCGTCGCGCAGGTCGGCCTCGCCGCCGTAGAAGTCGAGAAGCTGGCCGAAGTTGTGCGGGTCGAGGCGGATGGCAAGCGTGTTGATGGTGAAGTCGCGGCGGTGGAGGTCGAGCTTGATGCTGGAACGCTCGACTTCCGGCAGCGCGGTGGGCGCGTCGTAGAACTCGGTGCGGGCGGTGGCGAAGTCGATGTGGGCGGCTAAAGCGTCCTCAGACGCTTTGGCTTGGGAGAAATCGCTGGTGATTTCTCCATGGTGTCTGGCAGCGGCGTATTCAATTGGACGGCGATGCGCTGCCAGTCAGCCAGGTCGAGGAGCCACTTGCCGGTGCCAAAGCGCGCGTGCGAGCGGGTATCGCCGCCGAAGCGGGCAGCCAGCGCCCGCGTCAGCGCGATAGCGTCACCCTCGACCACGAAATCGAGGTCGAGGGTGGGCTGGCCTAACAGCAGGTCGCGGACGGAGCCGCCGACCAGATACAGGTTGGCGTTCAGCGACTGGGCGGTGCGGCCCGCCTCGCGGATCAGGGCCAGCAGGACGGGCGGCAGCGCCGCCTCCAGCCGGGCGACGACCGCTTCGCGGCGCAAGGTGGCGGGCGTTTCGGGTGGGTTGAGGTGCTTGATCAGATCGGTGCGGGTGACGATGCCGGCGATCTGGCCGGCGTCGTCGACGACGGGCACCTGCCCCCAGCCGGAGGTCATCATCACCTGCTGGAGCGCCGCCATCGAGTTGGAGGGGCGGACGGTGACCTCGCCGGCCTCCATCAGCTGATCGACGCGCACGCCCTCCAGGCCATGATCGAGCGCGCGGTCGACGGCGCGGCGGGTCAGCAGGCCGATCACGCGGCCCTCGTGCACGACCGGGAAGCCCTCGTAGCCGTAGCGGCGCATCTGCCGGACGGCGTCACGGGCACGGGTGGTGGGCGGCAGGGTGTGGACGCCGCGCGACATCAGGTCGGCGACGGTCAGCGCGGGCTGCACGATGCGCGGCAGGATGGCCAGCAGCGCGTTCTCGGCCTCGCGCAGCGACATGTCGCGGATGATGGCCGCCGAGGCGCGGCCATGCCCACCGCCGCCGAAATGCTCGGCGACACGGCCCACGTCGAGCGCGTCGGCGGTGGCGCGGGCGACCATCTGAATGTGCGAGCCGAGGTCGACCAGCAGGAACAGCGCGGCAGGATCGAGCAGGTCACGCAGCTTATGGGCCAGCGTGGCGACCTCCTCGACGAGGTCGGGCGCAGACGCAGCGGCGATGACGACCGGGTAGCCCTCAATATCGTAGGTGTGCGCGTTCTCTTCGAGCTTCTCCAGCAGCGCAAGCTGGTCGTCGGCGAGGGCGTGGTGCAGGAACTCGCGGCACACGTCGAGCAGCGCGCCGCGCTCCAACAGCCAGGCCGCGGCGAAGGCGTCGCGGGGGGTGGTCGAGCCGTAGGTCAGCGCGCCGGTGTCCTCGTAGATGCCGAGCAGCAGCGTGGTGGCCTCGACGGCGGTCAGCGCCGCCGACCCGTCGCGCAGTTGCTCGACGAACAGGGTGGTGGTCGCGCCGACGGTGTCGAGGGTAAGATGCCAGGCCGGGTTCAGGTCGTCGCGGCGGGCGTGGTGGTCGACGACGCGGACGGCAGTCTGGTCGGACATGCCACGCAGCGACTGCATGGTCTGGGTATCGACTACCAGCACGCGCTCGATGGGCTCTTTGGGCAGGTCGCGGGCGCGGGTGTAGGGCAGCTCGTCCCAGTAGAGCGTGAGGTAGTGCCGGACGTTGCGATTGAGCCGGCTGGGCAGCACCGGGGTTGAATCCGGCACCAGCTTATACGCGGCAAGCTGCGAAGCCACCGCGTCAAAGTCGGCGTTATCGTGCGTCAGGATCAGGTTCATGATAAGGCCGATTGTAGCGGATAGGGGTGGGCAGGGCAATGGGGGCGGCGGGAAGGGAGAAAAGGAAGAGGAGGAGGATTCACCGCGAAGGCGCAAAGGACGCAAAGGAAGAGGAAAGACTAACCGCAGAGAACGCGGAGGGCGCAGAGCGGAATGAAGGAGAGTCGACGAAAGAGAGCAAAGGACGCGGAACGGCAGATCGGCTAGAATAGTGGGCAGGAGAGGGCAGCATGAAGATCAGAGTGGCAGTCGTGGGGGTAATCGCTGTGGCGCTGCTGGCCGCGTGCAGGCCAGCGCGCGGGCAGGTGCTGACGCCCGGATCGGGGCAGGGCGTGCAGGGCATCGAGGGGCAGGTGCTGATCGGGCCGATGTGCCCGGTACAGCGCGTCGACACGCCGTGCCCCGACAAGCCGTACCAGGCCAACATCAGCGTGCTGGACCAGAACGGCACACTGGTGCTGTCGTTCCAGACGGACGACCAGGGGCGCTTCCGGGTGGCGCTCGATCCGGGGACGTACACGCTGCGGCCCGATGCGGGGATCGGCATTGCGCACGCCGAAGCACAGGACGTGACGGTACAGGCGGGGGCGTTCACGCCGGTGCAGATCACATATGACAGCGGGATCCGCTAGTGCAAGCGAGCGAATCCGGTTAGAATGGGGCTGACGGCATTTCCGCACCCTCACAGCAGGAGTGATGCATGACGACCGACCGAGACATCAAGGTGCTGTACGTCGAAGATGAGCCGGCCATCGCCGAACTGCTCAAGAGCGGGCTGGACCTGTTCGGCATCGAGGTCGCCCCAATCTATGGCAACGCCGAGGACGCGCTCGAACAGATCATGAGCGGCAAGCCACCGCTGAACGATTGCAACGTGCTCGTGTTCGACATCCGGCTGCCGGGCATGACCGGGCTGGAGCTGGCCAAAGCGCTGCGCGAGCGGGGCGAGAAGCGGCCCGTGCTGATCGTGTCGGCCTACCAGCCGCCGCCGCGCTCGGAGCTTGAGGGGCTGAACGCGACCTTCATGCCCAAGCCGTTCGACTTCGCCGGGATCGTGAGCAAGATTCAGGACCTGGTCGATTAGGACTGCCGCGCCCGCGAACGCAACGAAAAAGAGGCTTCCACGACAGGAAGCCTCTTTTCGTGTACGGCGGGAGCGATCAGCGGATCGCGCGCTCGGTCTCGGCGTCGAACATGTGCATGTTCTTGGCGTTCATCACCGGCTGGATCTGCTTGCCGACGCGGGCGCTGGTGCGCGGGTCGACGCGGGCGATGTACTCGAGGTTGCCCGACTTGAGATACAGGTAGACCTCGTTGCCCATCAGCTCGGTAACGTCGACGGTCGCCTCGATCGGGGACGGCTCGATGCCGGGCGGCGCGAACTCGGGGTCGTGGATGTCTTCGGGACGCACGCCGAGCACGACACGGCGTCCGACCGCGGTGCCCCACGATTCTCTGTACTTATCGGGCGTCTTGACGCGGAACGCACCGGTATCGATCCACAGGTTGCCGTCTTCCTGAACGGCGGTGGCATCGAAGAAGTTCATACCGGGGCTGCCGATGAAGCCCGCGACGAAGATGTTGATCGGGGTGATCGTACAGCATCTGCGGCGTATCAAGCTGCTGCAAGAGGCCATCCTTCATGCACCGCGATGCGGGAGCCCATCGTCATGGCTTCGACCTGGTCGTGGGTGACATAGATGAAGGTCGTCTCCAGACGCTGATGCAGCCGCTGGATCAGCTGGCGCGCGCCTCGACGCGCAGCTTGGCGTCGAGGTTCGACAGCGGCTCGTCCATCAGGAACACGGCGGGCTCGCGCACGATGGCACGCCCGACGGCGACACGCTGACGCTGGCCGCCGGAGAGCGCCTTGGGCTTGCGGTCGAGCAGGTGCTCGATGCCAAGCTCCTTGGCGGCCTGCCGGACGCGGCGGTCGATCTCGTCCTTGGGCGTCTTGCGCAGCTTGAGGCCAAAGGCCATATTGTCGAAGACCGACATGTGCGGATAGAGCGCGTAGGACTGGAACACCATCGCGATGTCGCGGTCTTTGGGGGGGACATCGTTCACGACGCGGTCGCCGATGTAGATGGTGCCCTCGCTGATCTCCTCCAGCCCGGCCAGCATACGCAGCGAAGTCGGTCTTGCCGCAGCCGGAGGGGCCGACGAAGACCAGAAATTCCTTGTCCTCGATTTCGATGGTGAGATCGTTGACTGCGACGACGTCACCCCAGCGTTTCGTGACGTGCTCGTAAGTTACACTGGACATCTGGCCTCCTCATGCATGATGCAGTGGATAGCGTGGCACCTGCAGAGTGATGGGAAATCGTGCCACAGGTATGCGTCAGACTACGAAAGGCTCCCTGTGTCTGGGGAGCGAATAAGTTGTGGCGCTGACGTGCTAAAGCACAGTATAGTACGAAAGCAACGGGATGGTCAAGGCTGGCATGGGAGGGGTATTTCATGACGATGACTCGTTTGCGCGAGGGCCGCCTGAGGATCAATCCCCAGGCTATGTGCAAACGCCCACGGGCGTTTGCCGATATGTCGGCTAAAGCCGACCCCGGATTGTATGCAGGGTGGGTTGAAACAGACCCTTGACAGACATCAGAGCGGACGACGACAGCTTTGACGACGACCCGCCGCGCGTAGATGTGGACGGCCTGACGAAGCGCGCGCGCCGGCGGGAAGCGCTGCGGTGCATCGGCGCGGCGCTGAAGCGGCTGGCGGCTGCGGGGTGGGTGGTGCTGCGCGTGGCCGGGGCGGGGGCGGCGGTGCTGGCGCTGGGCGCACAGCCGGCGGTGCTCGACGTGCGCGCTGCGGTGCGGTCGGCGCAGGGGGCCGAAATCAGCGGGCGACCCGGCGGGGGCGGCGGCTGCCTATCAGCGGGCGTACGCGCGGCAGCCGTGGCAGGTCGATTGGCTGGTGGCAGCGACCCGTGCCGAGATCGCTGCGGGGCAGTACGCGGCAGCCGCACGCGACCGGTCGGCGCTGGCTGCGATCCGACCGCTGCGCGGCGAGGAGCTGCTGTGGGAGGGCGACATCCTGGCCGGGCAGGGGCAGCCCGACGCGGCGCTGGCGGCGTGGAAGGCCGCCTGGCAGCAGGGGGTGATCGACACGGCGGCGCTGCGGCAGATCGCCGCCGACGAACGGGCGCGCGAGGATTGGACGGCAGAGCGGCAGGCGCTGGGGGCACTGGTCGCGCTGGGCGCAGCGCAGAGCCCTGACTTTCAGCGGCTGGGGCTGCTGCAGGCGCTGGACGCACCCGACGAAGCCGTGGCGACGCTGGCGCACGCGGCGGTCGCCAGCCCGGACCCGGCGCACAGCCTCGCGCCGGTGCTGGCGGCGCTGGATGGGCGGGTCAGCGAGCCGGAGGAGCAGTACCTGACGCGGCTGGCAATCGCCTACGTGGGGCTCGGCGAGCTTGAGCTGGCGCAGACGGCGCTTGAGCGGGCGGTCGGGACGAACCCGGTGTATGGCGAAGCACTGGCTTACCTGGCCTACGTGCGCTCGCGGCTGGGCGAGCCGGCACTGGGCGCTGCCGAACAGGCGACAGCCCTCTCGCCGGACAACCCAACGGTGTTCTACCTGGCGGGACTGGTGTGGAAGCACGCTGGGCGTCCGGCTGAGGCGCGGCTGGCGTTCGAGCAGGCGTACGCGCTCGACTCGACTAACCCGGCCTTCGCGATTGAGATCGCGAGCACGCACCGCGCCCAGCGCCAGGAACAGACCGCCGAGCTATGGATGCAGCAGGCGCACAAGCTCGCGCCGAACGATTTCCGGGTGCGGCTGCTGGTCGCGCAGTTTTACGTCGATGACGAGTACATGGTCGCGGAAAAGGGGCTGCCGCTAATCCAGCAGCTCGCCGCCGAAGCGCCCGATAACGGCGAGGTGCACGCCACGCTGAGCTGGGCGTACTTCGTGACGGGGCACGTCAACCAGGCATTCGAAGAGATGAACACGGCGCTGAGCCTCAGCCCCAACCTTCCGCGCGCCAACGCGCACATGGGCGCGCTGCTCGAATCGCAGAACCGGCTGCCGGAGGCCGTCTATTATTATGATCGCGCGGTGCAGCTTGACCCCGGCGGGCCATTCGGCGCGTTTGCGCAGCGCGCGCTGGAAAGGATCAATGGCGGGTGAGCAAATCAAAGCAGCGGCGGATGAGCGTCGAGGAGCGGCAGGCGGCGTATCTGGAAGAAAGCCGCAAGAAGCAGATGGTTGGAATCATCCGCTCGGCGGCGTTTCTGGCGGTGTTTGTGGTGCTGGGGGTGGTGCTGGCGCTGCGCTCAAGGCCGCCGCGGGTGACGAGCGTGACGCTGGCGACCGCGCTAGACGACGCCTACCGTCCGGTGGACACGACGACGGTCTACGCGCCGGAGGATACATTCTTCGTGTCGGTGCAACTGCAGGGATTCCGGCAGGGTATGAACCTTAAGGCACGGTGGCGCTACGACGGCGGGGTGATCAAAGAGACGCCGCTGGAGACGGACACCAGCGGGGATGGCTACGCGGGGTTCGTGCTGCGCAACGACGCGCCACCGTGGCCCGACGGCCCGTACTCGGTGGAGATCCTGTATGACGGGCAGGTCGTCGGGTCGGCGGCGTTCCGGGTGGAAGGGTGAGGGTCGGAGGGGGAGAGAAAGAAGATTTACCGCGAGGACGCAAAGGAAGAGAAAAAGGCGGTTGTGACGGCGTGAGGCCGTGTGCTACAATCGCGGTGAGCGCGTGGCATAGATCGTGAGACGTGAGGATTATGTCGAAATATGAGGCGGATAACCTGGGGCTGCGGCGCGAGGGCGAGGCACGGCGGCGGCGGTTCCCATGGTGGATCGCAGCGCTGGCCGTGGTGATCGTCGCGCTGGGGCTGGGGGCGCTGTGGCTGTTCCGACCGCGCATCGAGCAGGCGATGCAGCGCCCGCCGACGTTGCCCCCACCGCCACCCACGCAGACCGCGGGCGCGCCAAGCACGGGCGGGCAGGCGACTGCCAGCGGCGGCGGCGACGGACCGTCCGCGCTGTACCAGACCGATTTCGGTGATCCCACGACAACCGACTGGCAGACCTATAACGACGGGATCATCTCGGCGGCGATACAGGATGGCATGCTGGTGGTCGGCGTGGACGCGCTGGAGGATCGCGGCGCGTGGTCGGGGCTGAACTACACGCTCGACGACTTCGTGCTCGACGTGGATGCGACGAAGATCGCCGGTCCGGACGATAACGGGATCATCGTCGTGTTCCGGCAGACGGACGATCAGAACTACGACCGGTTCGACATTTCCAGCGACGGATTCTACGCGCTGAGCATGGCCCGCAATGGCATGCCGATGGTTGTCAGCGACTGGACCCCCTCGGATGCGATCAACAAGGGCAACGCGACGAATCACATCCGCGTGCGGGCGGTCGGCGACACGTTCAGCTTCACGGTAAACGGCACGCCGCTGACGCTGTGCGTATCCTATGAGACGGGCGTGCAGCCGATCCCATTGAACGGCGAGTGCCAGGGCGGCCAGAACGCACAGGTGTGGCAGAACGGCGACCAGCCGCGCGGACGGATCGGGTTGGGCGCGCAGGGCATTGTGGGGTTCGACGGGCAGCAGTCGACGCCCGCGCAGGCGACGATCGGGTTCGATAACCTGGTGATCAGCAAGCCATAGGAGACAGGGAAGATGCGGGGGCATCCGCCCCCACACCCCCGGCAGGGGCCGCAGGCCCCTGCACCCCGTACGAAACGCATGTGAGGGGGGATCGAATCTGGACAGCGAGATGAGAAAGACAGGACAGCGGGTATACCTCGAGTTTGTGGGGTGCCGGCTGAACGAAGCCGAGATCGAGCGGATGGCACGGCAGTTCGCGGCGCGCGGCGATGCGATCGTGCACGACGCGGCGCAAGCGAACGTGGTGGTGATCAACACCTGCGCGGTGACGAATGAGGCAACGCGCAAGAGCCGCCAGCGGCTTTACCAGGCGGCGCGTGCGAATTCGCAGGCGCGCATCGTAGCGACCGGGCTGCTATGCGCAGCTTGCCCCGGACAAAGTCGCAGCCATGCCGGGCGTCGATGCAGGTGGTCGGGAACTTCGACAAAGACCGGCTCGTGGCACTGATCGGGCCCGACTACGAGCGCGAGCCCCTCGTCCGCGAGCCGCTGCCGCCGGGGACGCTGGACCACACGCGGGCGTTCGTGAAGGTGCAGGACGGCTGCGACAATCGCTGCACGTTCTGCGTGACGACGCTGGCACGCGGCGCGGGGCGCAGCCGCCCGGTCGGGGAGATCGTCGAAGAGATCGGGCTGCTGCGGGCGATGGGTTATCAGGAAGTGGTGCTGACCGGCGTGCACCTGGGCAGCTATGGGCACGATCAGGGCGACGAGAGCGGGCTGGCCGGGCTGGTGCGAGCGATACTGCTGCGGACCGACGTGCCGAGACTGCGGCTCAGCTCGCTGGAGCCATGGGACCTCGCGCCGGGGTTCTTCGAGCTGTGGCAGGACGCGCGGCTGTGCCCGCACCTGCACCTGCCGCTGCAATCGGGGTGCGACGCGACGCTGCGGCGGATGGCCCGACGCACGACTCAGGCGCAGTTCGCGGCGCTGGCCGAGGCGGCACGGGCACGCATCCCCGGCCTGGCGCTGACGACCGACGTGATCGTGGGCTTCCCTGGCGAGACGGACGCCGAGTTTGACGAGTCGCTGCGCTACCTGGACGAGATGGGCTTCGCGCGGCTGCACGTGTTCCCGTATTCGCGGCGGCCCGGCACGGCGGCGGCACGGATGCCAGGGCAGGTGCCCGACGCGGTGAAGAAGGCGCGCAAGGCGGCGACGCTGGCGCTCTCGGAGCGGCTGTGGGATGGCTTTCAGGGCGCGCAGGTGGGCCGTGAGGTCGACGTGCTGTGGGAGTCGGCGCATGGGGCGACGCCGGACGGAATCGTGTGGATGGGCTACACCGGCAACTACCTGCGGGTCATGACGACCACTCGCGATCCGCTGGCGAACAGCGTCACACGGGTGCGGCTGGTGGAAGCCGGGGGACAGGCAATGCGAGGAGAACCAGTCGTGTTGGAGGGGTGAAGCTGGCCCGCAAGGGATCACCGGGGCGATCCCGCAGATTTGCACCAACAGGCAACATACATAAAAATAGGGCGGCGTGTCATTGACCGTCTCATGGGAGATCGCGCCAAGGAGGAGAAGCGCATGGATGACAATGATGAACCACTCGATGAGGAGGAAGCACCAGAAGGGGGACGAGGCGGCCTGATCGGGCTGCTGCTGGCCATCGAGCTGATAGCCGGCATCCTGCTGGGCGTGTTGATCGGGGGGATACAGATCAACCAGGTCCTGATCGGGACGACGGTAAGCTGCACCGGGCTGACCGGCATCCTGATCGGGCTGCTGATCGGCGTCGTGGTGGCAGGCGTGCTGACCGGCATTCTGATCGGACTGGTGAGAGGATCGCCGCGCTGGCAGCCGCTGTTTGGCGGGCCGCGCCCGGTGCCTGTCGTGCTGCTGGGGATCGTGGTGGGGACTATCGGCGTGCTGGTGGGACTGCTGCTGTGGTCATGCGGGCTGGGACTGCTGCACCCGATGCGCCAGCAGGCGGCTGTATCGACGATGACGCCCACACCAACGACTGTCGGTGTGCCCACGGCGACCAACACCAGCGTGCCTGAATCGACGGCGACTAACACCAACGTGCCGGAATCGACGGCGACGAACACGCCCGAAACGCCGACCGACACCCCGACTGCGACGTTGCCGCCCCGCAACACGACGATCATCGTGCAGGTGCAGGCAAGCGATACGCCAACACCCCCGCCGGTCTCGCTGTGCAATCCCGGCGAATGGACGGGCTGCGGCGGACGCCCGCCGGAGATTTCGTGCCCATGGGACTATGTCTCTGAGTGTGGGTTGGACGGGCAGTGGGGGGCGTGCCAGTGGGACCCCAAGACATGCGACCCGCCGACGGCCACCGACACGCCCGTACCGAGCAACAAGCCGAAGGTGTGCAAGCCCAGTCTGGGCAGCAACGCCTGCGGCAAACTTGGCGGAGTCTACTACTGCTACCTCGATCAGCTGACCGGCCAAACGGTGTGTATGTGCGACTGCTCTGGAGGCTAGCCGGCCTACAGATCCGCTTTGACAATCGACGCGCAACAAGAGACGCGGGGCCTAGGGCCCCGCGTTCTTTGTTTTGTGCGGGCTGTGCAGGGAGTTGCGCTGTTTTGGAACACAGATAAAATTAATGTTTACGATGTTTTAAATCCTATTTATTTACTTTCACTGGAAGAAGGATGGAGAGATGGAAGAGGGTGAGGCTGCGCAGGGTACAAAAGGCATTCTAGTCGGGCTGCTGCTGGGCGGCGAGGTTATCGCCGGCATTCTGATTGGGCTACTCATTGGGGGTTTCCAGGTTAACCACGTTCTAATTGGGACGACCGTGAGCTGTACCGGGCTGACGGGTATTCTGATCGGGCTGCTGATTGGCGTTTTGGTCGCCGGTTTGCTGACGGGCATTCTGATCGGGCTGGTGAGGGGATCGCCGCGCTGGCAGCCGATTACGAGCGGGCCCCGGCGCACGCCGATTTCGCTGGGCGGTATCGGCGTGGGAGCGGTCGGCGTGCTGGTGGGGTTGATGATGTGGTCATGCGGGCTGGGCCTGCTGCACCCGATGAGTCAGGCAGGGATCTTGACGCCTACGTCAACCCCGACCGCAACCGCGGCACGCGTCAGCCCAAGCGCCACCGCGACTTTCACTTCCGCGCCGACGGTCACGGCGACCGATACCAGCGAGCCAACCGCCACGGCAACCAAGCCGACCGAAACGCCAACCGATATGCCGACCAACACGTCTACGCCGACGCTGCCCCCTGCACAGAAGCCGCAGGAGCCGGTCAGCACGATGACGTTCACGCCGGTCCCGGCGTGCAACCCCGGGCAGTGGACGACCTGCGGCGGGCTGCCACCGGAGATCGTGTGCCCGCCGGACTACGTCGCCGAATGCGGGGCGGATGGGCAGTGGGGCCCGTGCCAATGGGATCCTTCGACGTGCTCGCCGCAGGCTCCTCCACCTGACCAGGGCGGCGGTTCGTCGGGTGGGGGCCCAACATGTAAAGCGACCATGAGTTACGACAAATGCAAGGCTAATGGCGGCACGCCCTACATCGACCCGAAAACGGGCCAGTACGTCTCCTGCCAGTGCCCGTAGGGTCAGCGGCGGACTAAAATATCCACATCGTTTTGAGGGTAGACACGGCCCATCGTGTGGATGCAGGCAGCCAGATGGATGATCTATCGCAGTGGGTTGTAGTGAATGGTTGAGCAAGACTGTGTCGTTTGATATGTGGGGATGGAGGCGAACGTGAAAGCGAAAAGGAGAAGACTGCCGGGCCTGCCCGGCATGTTACTTGTCGTGGCGGCGCTGCTGCTGGCCGCATGTGGCAGCGATGCACAGGCATCGGGGTCGAGCATCGTCATCGACCTGACCGCGGGCAGCGTCACCGCCGGGCGCAGCGTGACGGTTGAAGCGGTCACCGGCAGCGCGCAGCTCACCGATGCGAGCGGCGGGTCGCCGCACACGCCGGCGATCGGCGAGAGCGTGCCGCAGGGTGCGGTGCTGTCGACCGGCAACGATGGCGAGGTCGTGCTGGGGTTGGACGATGGGACGGCAGTGGTCATCCCGGCCAGCAGCCAGGTCAACCTGAGCCAGATGGCCGGGACGCCGCAGAGTCCGATCACCCGCTTCTTTCTGAACATCGGCAACGTGTTCGCCTTCCACCAGGGCAACCTGTCGGATACGGCTGCGTTTGAGGTACAGACGCCAAGCGGTGTCGCGGCCATTCGCGGCTCGTCGATGGAGGTGGCCTACAACGAGAAGGGCCTCGCCAGCGCCGACAACGGGCAGCTGGGCCGGCGTGTGGGCCTGGCTAACCTTTCTATCGGCGCTACGTTCTGCTTTGAAGGAACGTGCAGCTACACGCCGGACGGCGGATCGCAGGTAGACCTGTCGGGTGGGGAAGGGGTGGAACAAGCCTCGGACGGAACGATGGGCGACAAGAAGCCGATGACCGACGCCGAGCTTGCCGCCGCACTGGAAGCGCTGGCCAAAGCGAAAGCTGCCGGTCTGGTCGACGGGCTGGATGTGAACCTGTTCCTGCTTGTCACACCAACCCCTTCGCCGGTGCCAGGGCCAGTCAACCCGCAGCCGCTGCCGGCCAGCACGCCGGTGCCGTCGTGCAACCCCGGCGAGTGGACCGGCTGCGGCGGACGTCCGCCGGAGATCACGTGCCCGTTCGACTATGTCGCCGAGTGCGGGGCGGATGGACAGTGGGGGGCCTGCCAGTGGGATCCCTCGACGTGCTCTCCGCAGGCCCAACCCACGGCTGATCAGGGCGGGGGTGGATCGTCGGGCGGGGGCAAGAGCTGCAAGGCCAGCATGGACCGGATCAAAATGCGACGCCAACGGCGGCAAATTCACCTGCGACAAGACCGGTGTGTGCACCTGCGTTTGCCCATCAGGAGACAGTCAGAAGGAATCACGCAGCAAGAAATGTTCAGCGGGGGCACACAGTTTATTGTGTGCCCCCGGGGCTTCGCGATGGGATGAGAAGCGTGTAGAATTAGGGAAGGAGAGATGATCAAGCGGGCAGCCGCCCACCCTACCATTTGACGCGCTGGTCTGAAGGAGCACCCCATGGAACTCAAGACGGTAGCCATCGACAAGCCGGAGGAGATGAACTTCATCCTCGGGCAAAGCCACTTCATCAAGACGGTCGAAGACATACACGAGGCGCTGGTAACGGCGGTGCCGGGCATCGCGTTCGGGCTGGCCTTCTGCGAGGCGTCGGGGCCGTGCCTGGTGAGATGGTCGGGCACGAACGAGGAACTGATCGCGCTGGCGCAGAAGAACGCGCAGGCCATCGGCGCGGGCCACAGCTTCATCGTGATGCTGGGGACCGGCTTCTACCCGATCAACGTGCTGGGCGCGATCCGGCAGACGCCGGAGGTGTGCCGTATCTTCTGCGCGACGGCCAACCCGACCGAGGTCATCGTGGCGGAGACGGAGCTGGGGCGGGGGATCGTGGGCGTGATCGACGGGGCCAGCCCGAAAGGGATCGAGGCCGAGGCGGACATCCAGCACCGCAAGGAATTCCTGCGGATGATCGGGTACAAGGCGTAGCGGCAGACCGATGGCGACCAACTGCATCTTCTGCCGGATTGTGGCCGGGCAAGCGCCCGCCACAAAAGTCTACGAGACGGACGCCGTGCTGGCCTTCCGGGACGCCACGCCCAGAGCGCCGACGCACATCCTGATCATCCCCAAGAAGCACATCGCACGGCTGGCCGACGCGGAGCCGGGCGACGCGCCGCTGATGGGCGACCTGCTGCTGGCGGCAAACGCGGTGGCGGAGCAGGAAGGCGTGAGCGACGGTTTCCGATTGGTGATCAACAACGGGTCGGAGGCCGGGCAGACGGTGTTCCACGTGCACATTCACCTGCTGGCAGGCCGCCGGATGAACTGGCCGCCGGGCTGATCAGCGCGGTGGATCACCACATTAACGGGAAGAAAGACCGTGAGGCGGGCCGCTTCCGGCCCACAAAGAAAGCGAGCAACAGCGATGAAAGTCAAGCAGCGTATGACACCCAGCCCGATTACGGTGACGCCGGACAGCACCTATCGACAGGCATCGGACCTGATGAAGGAGCACAGGATCCGGCGGCTGCCGGTGGTCGACGGTAAGGGACTGCTGGTCGGGATTGTGTCGCAGACCGACCTGCTGAGCACAGCCCCCTCGCCGGCAACGACGCTGAGCGTTTACGAGATCGTCAGCCTGCTCGACAAGCTGAAGATCAAAGACATCATGTCACGCCCCGTCTACGCGGTCGATGAGACGTGCAGCCTGTCAGGGGCGGCGCGGTTCATGATCGACCACCGCTTTGGCTGCCTGCCGGTGATGCACGACGGCGACCTGGCGGGCATCATCACTGAGACCGACATCTTCAAGACGTTCGTGGAAGTGATGGGCGGCGGCGAGCCCGGCATGCGTATCGAGATGAAGGTGCAGGATCAGACGGGCGTGCTGGCCGACGTGGCCAGAGCGTTCGCGGATGCGGGCTGCAACATCGTATCGCTAACGACGTTTCGAGGCGACGACACCTCGCACGCGGTGCTGAGCGTCAAAGAGCGCGGCGGCGATGAGAAGCGGCTGCGCGAAACATTGAGCCAGCTTCACGAGGTAGAAGTCGACGAGTTCCGGCCCAGCGGCGTGGACCAACTGCTGACGTTCGGCAGCTAGAAGGGGTCAAACGGGCCGTATAGATCCGGCTAGACGTTGCGATACGAAATCGTTGCGCCGCAGCGGTGGCACTTGAACACGTAGGGAACGATTTCCTCGGCGGCGTAAGTGTTGCAGGCCGCGCAGTAATAGCGCAGATCGCCGTGTGTCGTGTCGGCGGGCGGCGGATATACCGACCAGTCGCCGTGCGCTGATGACGGCGCAGGCGGCCTGGGCCTGGGATCGGCTTCGTTCAGCACTGCGATATCGACGTTACGGGGTGGCAGCTTACCGGTCGGGATTGGCTCATCCGGCTGGGCAGCAGGCGCGTCGGCGGCAATCAGCTCCGCGATGTCGACTTTACGCGGCGGCAGCTTACCGGTCGGGGCGGGTTGAAGCGGCAGGGCGGCGGGCATCTCCCCGGGGGTATCGGCGGCGACCAGCGCCGCGAAGTCGATGCCCTCCAATGGATCATCAGAGGCAGTCGCGGGTTCAGGCTCACGCGGCGGGGCGGCAGGCAGCGGCTCTGGAGCGGGCGGTGGGGCAGCAGGCAGCGGCTCAGGGACGGGTGGTGGCTCAGGAGCAGGCTGCGGGACGACGCGGCGTACGGCGGGGATCCGGGAGGTGTCGCGGACGCTCCTGTCGGTGACGATGCCGGCCAGCGCCGACATGTCGTTCTCAGACAGCGGCAGCGCACCGAGCGGGTTTGACTCGCTTGAAGCTTCTTCCGAGGGTGTAGCTTCCGGTTCCTCGCTGGCCTGCGGCTGTGGCTCCGGCTGCAATTCTGCCTGCGGTTGTACTTCTGCCTGCGGCTGCGGCTCGGGCTGCGATGCGGCCTGTGGCGAGGCATCTGGCTGCGATGCGGCCTGTGGCGGCGTCTCATGCTGCGGCGGTGCGACTTCCGGCGGCGAGGCCGGCTCCGGCGTATCGACAATCAGCACTGCCTGCGGCTGGTCGCCGGTGGGTGCGGTGCTGCGCCGATGGGCAATCAATTCGTCGGCGTCGGGTGCGGTCACACCGTGCTCGGCGAGGTCGCGCACAATCGACGGGCGCAGGTGGGTAAGGACCAGGGTGCCCTGCTCGGCACCTGGGATGTAGTCAACCTCCAGCAATTCGGCCAGTTTTTCGTCGGGCAGGCCGACGGCAGCGGGAGTCAGTAGGCGGACGACCGCGCCGGCCATCCACTCGAACAGCACCGGAGCCGCTTCGGTGGGGGGCAGCACGGCCCGGTCGAAGCGAAGGACTCCCGCGCCAAGCTGGTCGATCTGTGGGACGGCGCGCGCCCCGTCGAGGACGCGGCGGGCCATATAGGGCGACAGGCCAATACGCGTGCCGCCGGGCCGGGTCGCCTGTTCGATGGGGTTGACGGCCAGCACCTGAATAAGAAGCTGGCCGGAATTGTCGGGCAGGAACTCAGCACCCAGGCCGCCGCCCAGCACGTGCGGACCGCGCTGCGACGAAATTCGGACTCCGGCCTGCCGGGCCGGCGTCGCGCGGAGGATGCGCGCCGTGCGGGCCACTTCGAGGACATCGTCGCTGTCGTAGCCGCCATCGACGAGCTGGTCGATCTGGATTTCGTGCCAGGCCAGCCTGATCTTCGCCTTCACGCCGGGTACCTCCTCGCTGTTTCTCCACGCATTATAACCTGATGTGGCGCTGCGCGCAGTCAGGTATTACCCCACCTTTGATAGCGACTGTCGCGCGTCAGGCGGCGCGGAGGGTGACGAGGCCGTAGACGATCAGCAGGGCACCTATCACGCCGACCAGGATCAGCAAGATCGAGGCTGCGCGGCGGGTGCTGCTGACGGCTGGCCGGGCCGGGGCGGGCGCGTCGTAGGTGCTGGTGAGGGTCGGTTTGCCGCCCAACGCGGCGACAGCGGCGGGGGTCGGCGAGGCGGTGGACTTGATCAGCGGGACGGGGGTGCGGGTGGGCGTCGGGGTGACGGTCGGCGGCAGGGTGGGCGTGGGCGTCGGGGCGGGGTGGATCAGAATCTCCTCGTTGGGGTAGATGATGCTGTTGGCGGTCAGGTTGTTTAGCGCGAGCAGGTCGGGCAGCGTGACGCCGTAGGCGATGGTAATGGCGTACAGCGTCTGGCCGGGCTGGACGATGTGCCACAGTGCGCCGTTGGGGCCGGGCGTGGCGACGACGACCGGCTGGACGGCGAACCGCGGCACGGCAGTCGGCGCGCCGCCGGGGCCGACCGGCTGGGGCACGTCGGCGGGCGCGGGGCCGGAGCCGGGGTAAGCGAACAGGGCGGTGTAGTAGTTCAGGCCGGTGGCGGAGGTCGCGACGCCGACGCCGATCTCGACATAGCGGGTGGAGGTCATGCCCTGAAAATGGATCGGGCTGTTGGTCCACCAGGTGACGGCGTCCTGTGGCGTGGCGACGGTGCCGCCGTAGATGTTCTCGCTGACGAAGATGCGCCCGGGGATGCCATAGCCCGCAGCCGCGATGCGGTCACGCGGGTGGGAGCCATCCGCGCCGTAGTGGGTGATCTGGTCGATGGAAGCCTGATATTCGGAGTGCGCCTGCGCGACGGCTATCAGCGTGGCGTTGGTGGTGTAGGCAGGCAGACCATACCGCGCGCGAAGCTGGTTGATCAGGTCGATGGTGGTGAGCGCGTCAGAAGACTGCGCGGCGGCAGGGCGCGGCGCAGCGGGCAGCGTCAGGAAGGTCGCGGCGAGCGCGAGGGCGATCAGCAGTCTGCGCATGGGAAGGATGTCTATCCGGCCAGGTACCATATCAGTGTGCCTCAAGATCGTGGGGCAGAGTGTAGCCCGATCAGGGCGAGGGTGCCAACGGGGGAGAAGAGGGGATATTCACCGCGAAGGTGCAAAGGACGCAGAGAAGAATAGGAGAAAGGAAGAACGAAAAGACTAACCGCAGAGGTCGCAGAGGGCGCAAAGGAAGAGAAAGTGGGGGAAAGAAATTCATGGCGAAACATGCAACCCGGCGGCGGGGTGTGCGTATAGATATGTGGAAATCGGAATTGACATGGATACTGGTAGGATACGAGGGAAGGAAATGGACACGCAGAAGAAACTGCATCGGAGCAAGAGCGATCGAATGATCAGCGGCGTTTGCGGCGGGCTGGGCGAGTACTTCGGGGTGGACCCCGTGCTGTTCCGGCTCATCCTGGTGGCCACCGTGCTGCTGCACGGGTCGGGCGTGCTGCTGTACATCATCCTGATGATCGTCATGCCTGAAGAGGACGCTGTCTCGCAGACGGTGAAGTCGAACGGCACGAAGCCGCAGAAGGCGGAATTCGAGCCGCTGGGCAGCCGCGACAAATAGGCAGCCGAATTGCAGAATCAAAGACCCCGCCGACGAGGCGGGGTTTTTGATTGGAGTGGAAGAAGACTAACCGCAGAGAACGCGGAGAGCGCAGAGAAGCGTGCGCTATTTGCCGAGGCGCTGCTTGAAGGCGGCGGTCAGCGCCGGGACCGCCTTGAACAGGTCGGCGACGAGGCCGTAGTGCGCCAGCTTGAAGATCGGGGCCTCAGGGTCCTTGTTGATGGCGACGATCAGCTTGCTGGTGCGCATGCCGGCCTGATGCTGGATCGCGCCGCTGATGCCACACGCGATGTACAGGTCGGGCGAGACGGTCTTGCCGGTCTGGCCGACCTGGTGCTCGTAGGGAATCCAGCCGGCGTCGACGGCGGCGCGCGATGCGCCCAGCGCCGCGCCGAGCACTTCGCACAATTCCTTGATCGGCGCGTAGCCTTCCGGGCCGCCCACGCCGCGCCCGCCGGAGACGATGATGGCCGCGTCGGTGAGGCTGACCTGGCCTTCGGCGGCTTCGAAACCGGCCACGCGGGTTGCGATGTCGCCTTCGGCCAGGACGGGCGCAACCGATTCTACATCGCCGCTGCGCGACGAGTTAGGCTCCAACGCTTTGAAGGCACGGCTGCGGATGGTGATCATCTGCAAGCCGCCACCCTGCACCATGACATGCGCCATCAGCTTGCCGGAGTAGGCGGGAGTGGTGGCGACGACGACGCCGTCCTTCAGCTCCGCGCCGACGATGTCGGAGATCAGGCCCGCCTCCAGGTCGACGGCGACCGCGCCGAGCAGGTCGCTACCACGCGTGGTGGCCCCGGCGACGATCAACGAGGGCGCGCGGTCGGCGGCGAGCTTCGCGAAGAGCGCCGCGTAGGGGCCGAGGCGGAAATCGGCAAGCGTGGCATCCTCGCAGGCGATGGCCGAGTCCGCGCCACGGTGGATGGCCTCAGTGCCGAGCGCCGCCGCGTTGGGGCCAAACACGACTGCCGTGACGGGCTGGCCGAGGCCGTCGGCGAGCGTGCGGGCGAGGCCCGCCGCTTCCCACGACACACCTGAGACTTTGCCCTCGTGCTGTTCGACGAAGAACCAGACACCGCTCATGCTACACCACCTTTTCCGCAATCAGCTTGTCGGCGAGGATACCGGCGGCTTCCTCGATGGTGTCTGCCTCGATGACCTGGCACTCACCCTCGCGCGGGGGCAGGGCGTAGATCTCAGGCCACACGACTTTGGGCGTGATCGATGGGTCGAGGCCCAGGTCGGCAGCCGACCAGGTGGGGATCTCAGCACGCGACGCCTTGCGGATGCCCATGAAGGACGGGTAGCGCGGCTCGTTGATGCCCTTCACCACGCTGACCACCGCCGGCAGCTTACTTTCGACGATCTGCTTGCCCTCTTCGAGCAGGCGCTCGACCTTGATGGTGCCTGCGCCAAAGTCAATCTCGATGATCTTGAAGACATAGGTGAGCGTGTTCCAGCCGAGGCGGCGGCCCGTCTGAACGGCTGTCTGGCCGCTGCCGCCGTCGGTGGTGAGCTTGCCGAACAGGACCAGGCCCACATCGCCGATCTTCTCGACGGCTTTCGCCAGCGCGTGCGAGGTGACAAGCGTGTCCGCGCCCTTGAGGGCCGGGTCGCTGATCAGCGCGGCGTCGTCCATGCCCATCGCCAGGGCGTGCTTGAGCGCGTCACGGGTGGCGTCGGTGCCCATGCCGATCACGGTGGTGCCCGCCGCGCCGCGGTCCTGAAGCAGGATCGCCTCTTCGACCGCGTACTCATCCCAGGGGTTGATGACGAGGGGCGCGTCGCCCCAGGACACGTCGCCCGACGACGAGACCTCAGACTCTGGCCGCGGTGTCGGGTGTTTCCTTGGTGCAGACTACAACTCGCAAGGTTGCCTCCCTCTGTAAGGTGTTGGTCCGGGTGTGAGACATTCTGGGATTATTGTAGCAGAAAAACCGACCGAGCGGTAGTTTTTGCCGCCCGGTCGGCAGGAGGGAGAAGGGAAGACCAAACGCAGAGGACGCGATGGGCCGCCTCCGCGACTAAACGTCGCGGCTGTCGGCCCATCAGCGAGCCACAGAGTGGAAGACCGCTTAACGATCAGGGCGAGGTCGTCACGCCGCTGAACCGCAGGAAGATCGGATAGTCTCTGAGCAGCAGGCCATTGATGACCAGGCTGTCGTTCTCGGTAGAGGCAGCCAGCTGCTGCTCGAAGCCATCGAGCACATCTATTCCTGTCACGTTTCCGGCAGACAGGCCGGGGAAGGTGAGATTGGCCTTCTCTCCGGGGTCATCCTCGACTGCTGCGCCATTGGTCCACAGCGCAAACAACCTGTCGCCATTGGGCAGGACAAAACCATAACTCACGATATTGGTGGCCTGGGTCTCCATTTCCACATCGAGAGCAGCAGGGCTCGCTCCGTCCATGACGGTGTTGAGGTTGCGCATTGTCGGAACCGACCAGAGCGCGGAGGGTTGCGTGCCACCGACGGTTACCCCCAAACCCATGCCGCGATGCATGACGATTGCGCGGGCGAAGTACTTGGCGGCCAGAAAGTCGGTAGGCAATTGTGGCCAGGGCTGGTCGGCGGGGTGGCAGGTCGGGAATTCCTCCGAGCACCAGGTCAGCCCGGTAGCCCAATAGTCTCCCTGGAATCCATGGGCAGAGGCTCTCTGCTGGATTTGCTCAATGATGGATGGGTACTTGTAATAGTAGTCCCCAAAAAACGCGCTGTCGGGAACCGTGTCAAACATGCTGTGCCAGGAAATCACGTCGAACAGGGAAGAAACAGCATCGTAGTCGAGGAGCTCGAAGAGATAGTCCTGGGCGAAGAAGAGATTACTGACCGGGGCCAGCACCACCTTTGCGTCAGGGTCCGTGTCGCGGATGACAGGGGAGATCGCCTTGGCAAGGTCTATGTAATACTGTGGCGGCCTGATACACTTGATACCGCCCTGGCCGCAGTAGTCGGGTTCGGTCCATATTGTGTAGTACTGGATCCGGCCCTTGAAATGATCCACGATGAAGTGCACGTAATCAGCAAAATCCTGTATCTGCTCGTCGGTCGTGAATCGCGGGGTAGAGAGTTCGATCCCATTGGCGTGACCCTCCTTGTCCCAGAAGTGGAGGAGGTAATTCACAGTCACTCCATTGGCATTCAGGTCGTTGATGTACTGATCGAATACTCGGGGAATTTCATATTCCGATCCGCTCCACACGATGGGAGGCTCGACCTCATACAATGAAACCTCAACCAGCTTCACGCCGATATCGGTGACGTCATCCAGAGAGCCGTTCCAGGTATTATCGCTGACATTGAAATACGCGGGAGAGCCCATTCCCACCCGGCTATCGGCAAGCTCAGCCGAGGGCCTGGCGACCAGCGCGAATACCGGCAGCGAGTTCCCGTCCTGCAGCGTCAGGATTGTGCCGGTGGCCCCGATTGGCTGTGAAAACCCGCTCGTATTGCCAGCGGGATCGATGGTGGTCAGGGTGATATTCGCGTTCGCAAAGGCAGCGCGCCTGTCGAAGGCAAAGAACCGCTGCCATCGGCTGCGGCCTGGCCTTCGTAGGCAATCCCTTCATCCCCGCTGTCGGAGAAGATCTCGACGGTGCAGTTGGCACAGGCGGTGCCGGACACCGAGCCGCCTGCCAAATCGAAACGGTAACGAAGGGAGCGCCCAGATCGGTGTTGCCACCGCGCCACA
The DNA here is from genome assembly GCA_963787375.1 of uncultured Chloroflexia bacterium. Taxonomy (GTDB): domain Bacteria; phylum Chloroflexota; class Anaerolineae; order Aggregatilineales; family UBA3940; genus CAWBCR01. The sequence continues at coordinate 334,559 of CAWBCR010000013.1, forward strand.
GATATATCCCGGCCCCACCATTGTCATGGATGCTGTTCTGGGTGAGGATGTTGCGCAAGGACTCGGAACGCTCAACTTCAATGCCATGTCTGCCGTTATAAGCGATGATGTTGTCAGGGCCGACGGTATTATCCATCCCGCCCTCGGTGATCCACACCCCGGAGCCGCTATTGCCCAGGGCGCTGTGCCGCTGGCATCGGTGCCGACGAGATTGCCGGTCACGACGTTGTTGGCGGCATAGTCCCATAGTCCGATGCCGAAGTTGTTGCCGCTGCTGAGGTTCCCCTGGCCGATTGGCCCTGCGCCGGTATTCCGGTCGCCACCAATGGTGTTGTGCTGGCCATGAGCAGCGACCACAATCCCTACGCCGGTGAAATTGAGAACCTGCAACCCACGGATGGTGTTCCCGTCTGAGACGATATCCAGGCCGGTTATCCAGGTATCCCTGGGAAGCTGGCTGCCGTCCAGAATCACGCCGGCGTCGCTGGCGTCAACAGTCAGATAGCCCTGGCTGATCTGTGGCAGCGCGCTGGTCACGCTGATGGTCTGCGGGGCAGCAGGTGGGAAAATGGCGGGATCGAAAGTGATGATGTCGCCGGGTTGCCCGTCCAGAAGGGCCTGGCGCAGCGTGCCGGGACCGCTGTCTGCCGCGCTGCCGACGACAATCGTCTCACCGGGCATTGGAGTTGGTGGAGTGGTTGCCTCCAGTGTGGAGATCGGTGCCGCTGTCAAGGCAGGTGTTTCAAGTGCGGCAGTGGCGGATACGGCGGGCTTCTGCCCGCATCCGACAGCCGCCGCATACCCACAAAGAACCGTGAGGACGGTCAGCAACCTGAGCGCCTTCATCTTTGCACCCTCTCTTCCGGACATACACAGGAATCAGGAGAGCCGGTAAGATGCGGCGCAGTGGAGGCGAAAGTGAAGCGGGCACGTCTTGAAGTGTTACCGGGGGTGGGGTTGGACTGCCAGACTGCTTCAGGGCTGCCGCAACCGACGACATTCATTCTAGGGTAAGAATGTCCGTGTGTAAAGGCTGCCGCCTGACACGGATGCGCGTGTTTTTGTTTTCCGGCGCGTACCGTTATACTCAAAGGCGATCTGGCCGCCGTGAGGACGGCCACACAGCCACGGAAGCACGGAGAACCCATGAGTCTGAAAGAGCAACTATCCAGCGACCTCAAAGAGGCGATGAAAAGCGGCGACGCGGTGCGCAGGATGGTCGTGCGCAGCATTATGGTGGCGATCAAAGAGGCCGAAATGCGGCAGCGTGAAGACCTTGTGAAGAAGGCGCTGAAACAGCACGGTGTCGAGCGGCCATCCGGCGACGACCCGCAGCAGGCAGCGGCCTACGAGAAGGCGGTCGACGCGGCGCTGCTGGCGGAAAAGGTCGACGAAAAGAGCCAGATGGGCGACAGCGACATCCTGGGCACGATCCAGAAGCTGGTCAAGCAGCGGCAGGATTCGATTGCCGACGCGGAGAAGGCGAGCCGCCCGGACATCATCGCGGCGGAACAGGCCGAGATCGTGGTGCTGGAAAGCTACCTGCCCAAGCAGATGACGCGCGAAGAGGTCGAGGCCGAAGCACGGAAGCTCATCGAGAAGACCGGGGCCAGTAGCCCGCGTGACATGGGCAAGGTGATGGGCCCACTGATGAATCAACTGCAAGGCCGCGCCGATGGGAAGCTGGTCAGCGAGGTGGTCAAGAGCCTGCTCGGCTAGCCGCGGGGTGACCTCACCCCTTCCGACGCCCGGACGGGCGTCTCCCTCCCCTCTCCAACAAATGGAGAGGGGAAACGGCGAGCCGGGGGGTGAGGGGTGAGACCATAATCTGGCAAGGCAACCGGTGGTCGGCCTGCACCAGGCTGTACCAATCGAGGGGTGCGGTGAGGGGCCTGACAGCATGAGCACTCAGACAACAGTCGGAACAGCAGAATCCAAGACGCGCTTCCAGCGCTTCTGGCGCGGGCTGCGGCTGGTTCTGCTCGCCGTGTTGTTCCTGGGCGGGACGATGGCGATCCTGCTGTTCCCGATTTTGCCGGGGCGCGCGCCGTACGACCTGAAGGTCGGGGATGTGGCCCCGGAGGACATCAGCGCACCGCGCGAGATCAGCTACGTGAGCCAACTCGAGACCAGCGCGGCGCAGCAGGCGGCAGCGGCTCAGGTGGCCGACATCTACGATACGCCCGACCCGCGCGTAGGCCGCCAGCAGGTGCGCAAGGCGCGGCAGATCATGGACTTCGTGCAGGACGTGCGGGCCGATGCCTACGCTGATACCGCGCTCAAAGACAGCTACCTGGCGATGATCAACGCGCTCAACCTGACTCCGGAGATGGCCAACCAACTGCTGCAGATCAGCGATGCGCAGTTCCAGCAGATTTCAACCGAAGTCGTGGCGCTGATCGAAGAGGCAATGAGCGGGCCGGTGCGTGAAGGGCACGTCGAGGACGTCACCAGCCGGCTTGAGCTGAAGGTCAGCCCCGACATGCCGGAAGACCTGATTCCGCTGACGGTCGGCATCGCCAAAGACCTGATCGTGCCCAACAGCGTGCTCAACGTGGCGGCGACCGAGGCAGCCCGCCAGCAGGCCGTCGCCAGCGTGCCGGACATCCGGCGCAATTACCAGCCGGGCGAGGTCGTGGTGCGCGCCGGGCAGCGCGTCGACGCGACCGACATCGAGGCGTTGGGGATGCTGGGGCTGGCCGTCGAGAAGCTGACGTGGCAGCGGGTGGCGTCAATTGCGCTGCTGAGCCTGCTGAGCACGCTGCTGCTGGCGGTGTTCCTCGGCGCGTACGAAACCACGTGGCTGGATGAGCCCATCCACCTGCTGCTGATGGTCGTGCTGTTCCTGCTGTTTCTGATCGGCGCGCAGATCATGGTGCCGGGCCAACGCACGCTGGCTTACCTGTTCCCGGCTGCGGCGCTGATCATGGGCGTGACGGCGCTGGTGGGGCCGGAGTTTGCCGCGCTGATAGCCGTAATCCTGGCTCTGCTGTGCGGGTACCTGGCGAACAACTCGCTGGAAGTGACGGCCTACGTGGGCGTGTCGTCGCTGCTGGCGGCGGGCAGCCTGCGGCGGACGACGCGGCTGAACTCATTCTTCGTCTCAGGGCTGATCGCGGCGCTGGGCGGGCTGGCGACGCTGCTGGCGTTCCAGATCCCGAGCTACATCGACACCGTGCGGCTGACACAGCTTGTCGGGGAGGCGGCGATCAACGGGCTGATGTCGGCGGGGCTGGCGCTGGCGATCCTGTTCGTGGTGGGCAGCCTGACGGGCATCACCACCAGCCTGCGGCTGATCGACCTGATGCGGCCCGATCACCCCTTGCAGCGGCGCTTGCAGCAGGAGGCGCTGGGCACCTATCAGCACACGCTGAGCGTCGCGAACCTGGTGGAGGCGGCGGCAGAAGCCATCGGCGCGGACAGCCTGCTGGCGCGCGTCGGGACGCTGTACCACGACATCGGCAAGACGAACAACCCCGGCTTCTTCATCGAGAACCGTACCGAGGGCGGATCGGACCCGCACAAGGGATTAAGCCCGCTGGCCAGCGCGCGGATTATCAAGGCGCACGTCACGGACGGCGCCGAACTGGCGCAGCGCTACCGGCTGCCGCCGCGCGTGGCGGCGTTCATCACCGAGCATCACGGCACGACGCCCATCGCCTATTTCCTGCACAGCGCACGTGAAGAGGCGCAGGCGGCGGGTATCGAACTGGACGAGAAGCCGTACTTCTACGACGGGCCGCGCCCGCGCAGCCCGGAGACGGCCATCCTGATGATCGCCGACGGCTGCGAAAGCGCAACTCGCGCCAACCGCCCAGCCAGCGCGGAAGAAGTCGAGGAGATCGTGACGCGCATTATCCAGCAGCGGATCGACCTCAACCAGCTTGACAACTCCGGGCTGACGCTGACCCACATCAAGGTGATCAAGGACTCGATTGTCCGGACGCTCAAGGGTATGTACCACCCGCGCGTGAAGTATCCGGGCGACAAGCGCCCGGAGATGGAGGCCGGCAAGGTGGTGGTGCTGCCGGCGAGCAGCATGAAAGAGGTTGGGGAGAAGACAACGCCGAGCGCTGCAGAGGCGGAGCCGGGGACGACGCAAGGGGCAGCGCCGGGCCTTCCTGGTGAGGGCAAGGCGGAATGAGCGATGCAGAATTTACCGTCTACGTGAACGTCGAGGGTGACTACGCCGTCGAAGATGGGGCACTGCAGGACGCGGCGTGGCAGGTGCTGCAACTGACCCAGACCGCCGCGCCGTGCGCGATGACGATCACGCTGACCAGCGGCGACCAGATTCGGGCGCTCAACGCCGAGTTCGCGGGCAACGACTACGAAACGGATGTCCTGTCGTTCCCGGTGGAGGACGACCCGTACGCCGTCGAGCCGGGCGAGCCGCCGTATATCGGCGACGTGGTGATCGCCCACCCGGTGGCAGTCGAACAGGCGCGGGCGCGGGGGCACACGGTGACGCGCGAGCTGCAAACGCTGACCATCCATGGGACGCTGCACCTGCTGGGCTTCGACCACCAGACGCCGGAGCAGCAAGCCGAGATGTGGGCCTACGAGTCGGCGGCGATGGACGCGGTACGGTCGGCGGGCGCGGAGTAGACATGCACGACCCTGTGGGTAGTCCTTCCTCTCTACAAAGAAGCAGCAATCGCATTGACAGCTTCCGGCACGCGTTCGCGGGGGTGTGGTACGTATTGCGTACGCAGCGCAACGCGTGGATCCACGGCGCGTTCAGCGTGGCGGCGGTGATCGTCGGCGCGTGGCTGGGCCTGAAGCCGGACGCGTGGGCGCTGATCGCGTTCGCGATCGGGCTGGTGTGGGTGACGGAGATCACCAACACGGCCATCGAGGCCGCGATTGACCTGGCCAGCCCGGCAATTCACCCGCTGGCCAAAGTGGGCAAAGACGCGGCAGCGGCGGCGGTGCTGGTTGGCGCTGGGACGGCGGTGGCCGTGGGGCTGCTGGTGCTCGGCCCGCCACTGGTGGCGCGGGTGGCGGGGATGATCGGGGCGAGGTAAGAGGAGAAGATTCACCGCAAAGGCGCGAAGGGCGCAAAGGAAGAAAAGAAAGACTAACCGCAGAGAACGCGGAGAGCGCAGAGGAAGAAAAGAAAGGCGAACACCGGAGGGCGAAGAGGAAGAATCGGTGGGAGGAGGCAAACGCCTCTGGGATAGACCAGAGGTGTTCGTTTATCTGGCGGGTGTGATCGTTCGTGTCACAGCGATGGGCGATAATAAAGCCATCTCAACGGGATGGGCACGAGCGACGAAGGGCGGGCAAGCATGAAGGACAGAAGGGACCAATCCTACCGGCGCTACCTGGCGTATCACAATTACCTGGACGGGACGGCGCGGCTGATCGAGGAGCTGTATCCGACGGACAATGACCTGGTGCGCACGATGGCGGTGCTGCCCGGCTGGCAGGCGATCCGCCGGGAGGCGCGCGGCGACCTGGGCGGCGCGGCAGCGGCGCTGCGCAACGCGTGGTACACCGAAGTGATGATGGACCAGGTGCTGGGCTACGAAGGAGCTTTCCCGTTCGTCGTGCCGTGGTCGATGGTGCACGCCTATTTCGCCATTAACCGGGCGATGTGGGCTTACTTCATGGTGAGCCAGGAGATGATGCCGACCAGCCACGGGGCAGGGCTGCACGTCATCGGCACGATGCTGCGCGGCGAGCACAGCGCGTTCCCCGCGCCGTGGCGCTGCACGCTCGACGGCGACCCCAACGTGAAGATGGTCACGCTGACGCACGCCGGGTGCGGCGAAGTGACGCTCAAGAACCCGCTGGCGGCGCACGCCGACCCCTGGCAAAATTACGGGCTGATGCTGCGCACGACGCGCCAGCGGCAGCTTGAGGCGAAGATCGCGGCGTGGAAGAAACACAGCGGCAGCAGCCGTATCATGAAGGCACAGCGGGCAGACCTGGTGGCGCACGTGATGCCGACCACGCTGTTCGACGCGCTGTACCGTATGCGGCGGCGCTCGAACTACCAGGACAGCAACTCGTTCATCTTTAGCGGGGTGAAAGTCGAGACCACGCAGGCGCTGCACGGCGCGCTGCTGGCGCTGGTCGACACGACGCTGCTGGTGTTCGAGAGCCTGATCAGCCGGACGACGCCTGCCGGCTGGCTCGAATCGGTGGGGGAGGCGTTTGTGGAAGCCAGCGGCCCGGCAGCGGCAGGGCGGATCGGCGCGCGGCTGGACGCGCTGCGCGCGGCGGGGTGATCGCCAGGGCTGCGCAAAAGCACAGAATTCACATCGGCGGTATGATGTGATACGATAATAGCATTCATGATTGAATTATCGATTACTACTGCCTCGTGAAATGGAGCGCATCGTGAGAATCTTCGTTACAGGGGCGACGAGCGTGCTGGGCCGCGCGACCATTCAGGAACTGGTATCGCACGGGCACAGTGTGTCCGGGCTGGCCCGCACCGACGCCAGCCGCGCGATGCTGCACGCCATGCAGGTGGTCCCGGTTGCCGGGCAGGGACACGACGCCGACGCGCTGGCCGAGGCGCTGTACGGCATGGACGCGATCCTGCACCTGGCGACGGGCCTGCCGGCCACCCCCGATGCAGTGGAAGATCGCTGGCCGCAGCGCGACGAGGTGATCGTCGGGATGCTGCGCACGCTGCTGGCTGCCAGCGAAATGGACGCGGTGCGCACGGTGGTCTTTCCCAGCTTCTGCGCGGTGTATGGCGATCACGGCGACGAATGGGTCGACGAACGGGCGGCGCTCAACGATAACCCGTACGCGCTGCCGTACCTGGAGGCCGAGAACCTGCTGCTCGACTCGACTGACGCGGGGCGGTCGGTGGGGGTGGTGCTGCGAATGGGGCTGCTGTACGGGCCCGACTCGCCAAGCACGCACGGGCTGCTGTACGCCATCAAGCGCGGGCAAGCGCCTATCCTGAGCGGCGGCCAGATGTACTGGCCGATGATCCACATGGCCGACGCAGCGCAGGCGCTGCGGCTGGCTGCGGAGCAGTCGCCGGGGGGCGCGATCTTTAACGTGTGCGACGATCAGCCGGTGCGGCAGTCCATCCTGTACGAAAGCCTGGCCGAACAACTTGGCGCGCCGCCGCCGCAGAGCGTGATCGCGGCCCAGACCGGCGATCTGCGGGCCGGGCTGCTGAACCCATTCAAGGGGTACGTCAAACTTGAGTCCCTGCAGCTTTCGATACGGATGGTGAATGAGGCACTGAAGATGTACCTGGGGATGCGTCTGCGCTACCCGACCTGGGAAGAGGGTTTCTATGACACACTGAAGCAGGTGCAGACGGTGTAGATCGGCAATCTTTAACTTTGCCATTCAGGGGATGTCGACCCAAGAGTCGGCATCCCCTTTTTGTTTCGGCCCCCTCCCCGGGGCGGCCACGACTAAGGGCCGGGCGTCAGCGACTGGATGACGAACTCGTAGTCGGGAGCGAGGCGCAGCCACGCGCCGCTGGACGCTTCGGCGTCGGCGGAGCCCTCCGGGCCGTGGCCCAGAACAACGTAGGCGTGGTCGGTTAGGGCCAGCACGGCGACCATCAGGCGCTCGTTCATCAGGTAATATGCGCCAGTACTGACGCGGACGGTGCGGCCCTCGCGGGTGGTCAGCGGGCGCGACGGCTCGAAGCTGCCGTCTTCGGACAGCGCGCCGAGGTACGCGTCGAGCAGATCACCGGCGGACAGACCGGGGTGATAGTCGATGCCCCACGCAGCCCCGGTGTCGACGTTGAGCAGACCGACCTCCATCCAGGCGTCGCCGGACAGGTCACGCAGGTCGAGGCGGGCGGGCGTCGGCGCGGTGACGGTCCACGCGGCGGGATGGTACAGCGTGAGGGCCATCGAGGCGCTGGTGTAGGGCTCCCAGCCAGGCGGAATATCGGGTGTGGGCGACGGGTCAGGCGTCGGGGTGGGCAGCGGCGTCGGATCGGCGGGGGTGACGGTGAAGAGCCCGGCAGGGGCAGTGGGCAGCGTGGGCGCGCTCACGCCGGGGAAGTTGCAGGCGGCGAGCAGCAGGGCGATCAACAGGGCGGCGGGCAGGCGTCGATGAGACATGGGCAGCATTATACCGCAGGTGGCGAAAGACCGACGGCGGAGAGGCGGCGCGCGCTGCGCGCCATCAGTCGACGAGATGGACATAGTCGCGCAGGGGCAGGCGCAGCAGGCCGACGACCATGTGGAACAGCGCAAACAATTCAATGCTAAAGGGCAGGTAGCCGCCATAGCCGAGGATGGGCATCTCGAAGACGTGCAGGAAATCGACAAAGGGCACGTGATAGACCCACTGCGGATAGGAGAAGTAGTTCCACATCTCCCAGAAGAAAGCCGTGATCAGCACGCCGACCCACAGCGCGAGGATCGGACGCCAGTCGCCGGAGGCGGTTGAGTCGACGAGCGCGCGGTTGCCGAACCACACGTTGAGCGGCTCGAAGATAAACACCAGCGACAGCCACATGAATGGGAAACAGTAGCGCGGCCAGGCGAGCATCAGGGCCAGCATCAGCCAGCCGGCGGCAAACCCGGCGAGGGTCACCGCGCGGGTGGGCCGGATGATCGGCCCGCGCCCGATGCGCCGCAGCCAGCCGAATGACCCGGCCAACTCAGCAGTGCCGAAGACCGCCGGCATGACGGTCGAGAAGCTGATCGTCGCCAGCGCGACATACTGGCCGAAGGTGAAGAACTCGCGCCCGACGTAGACCCAGTTGTGAGTGCGCAGGTTGAGCGCCTCGAACAGCCACCAGGCCGGGGCGGAGATCACAAACAGAGCAGCGTAGGCACGCGGGCTGCGGGTCGCCAGGGAGGTGCCTTTGCGGCGGTAGACGAGGCCGTCGACGGCGAGGGCGTAGCCCAGCCACAGCGGGAAGAACAAGAACTGCGTGCGCAGGCCGGGCAGCAGCCAGTTGAGCGGCCAGAACACGGCAACGAGCGCCAGACCGATCCAGAAATGGGTGGGAAACGGGTGGGGCGTGCGGGTGTGAGCCATGGGGATAGTGTAACGTAAAGGGGATGAAGATAACACTCACCGCAAAGGCGCGAAGGGCGCAAAGGAAGAGAAAGAGAAGAAAGAAGATCAACCGCAGAAAACGTGGAGAGCGCAGAGGGCGGAGAATAAAAGAGGGGCGCACATCGGTGCGCCCCTGCAAATGCCCGGAAGCCTAGCTCGCGGCGTCGGCTGTGTCGGCGGGGGGAGCCGCCTTGTCGCCGGCGACGGGGATCGTGTAGTGGAAGGTCGAGCCCTGGCCGACCTCCGACTCGACCCAGATCGCGCCGTTGTGGCGCTCGACGAGGCTGCGGGTGATGTTCAGGCCAAGGCCGGTGCCCTGCGCCATATCCTTACCGCGCTGGGTGCGGAAGAACTTCTGGAACAACTGCTGGAGGTCTTCCTCCGACATGCCGATGCCGGTATCACGCACCCACTGATGCACCACCTCGCGTGGCGTGCCTGTATCCTTGTCGAAGACCGTCTCGACCTTTGCGCCAACCTCGATTGTGCCGCCGTCCGGCGTGTACTTGTGCGCGTTGCTGACCAGGTTTGTTAGCACCTGTACCACGCGGGTGTGGTCGGCGAGGATGGGCGGCAGGTCGTCAGGCAGATCGACGATGAGCTTCTGATTCTTCTCGTTGATCTGGCCCTCAAGGCCGCGCAGCGTCTCGTCGAAAACGCCGTTGACGGAGATGGGCGACATCTCCAGACGCAGATGGCCGGTCTCGATGCGGGCCACGTCGGCGAGGTCGGAGACCAGGCGCGTCATGCGGTCGACGTTGGTGCGGATGGTGCCCAGGAATTGCGCCTGCATGTCGGTGACGGGGCCGACCTGACCGCCTTTGAGCAGGTCGGTGTAGCCGCGGATGGAGGTCATGGGGTTCTTCAGTTCGTGGGCGACGAACGACACGAACTCCGTCTTGGAGCGGTTAGCGTCCTGCACTTCCTGGATCAGGCGGGCGTTTTCGATAGCGACGGCGGCGTGCTCGACGAGGCGCTGCGCAAACTCGAAGTCGGAGCTGTCCAGCAGGCCGGGGATGTGGCTTTCGAGGACCAGCGCGCCGATGGGCCGGTTGGCGCGCAGGATCGGCACGGTGATCTGCGCGGCGGTCCGCAAAGTGCTGGTCGCGACGAAATCCAGGTCGCCGCGCACGTCTTCGACAAACTCCGGCTGACCCGTACGCAGCACGCGGCCTGTGATGCCCCGATCGAGGGGCAGCGGCTTCTCCTGGTATTCCTCGGCGAACAACTCTTCGTAGCCGGCGATAGCCAGAAATCTCGAGGCCCCTGCCTTCGGCGTCGAGCATGCCCAGCATGCCCGCCGATGCCCCGGTGATGCGCAGCGCCCACTCGAGCGTGATGCGGATGACACGGTTCAATTCCAGCGTGCGGTTCAACTCGCGGTCGATGCGCTGGAGGTTCTGAAGCTCGTCGACGCGGGCGGAAAGCTCGGCGTCGGTGGCCTCGTACAGGCGGGCGTTCTCGATGGCGACGGCGGCCTGCGCGGCGAAGGTCGCCAGCAGCGAGGAGTCTTCGTCGTCAAATGGGCCGTGGTCGCGGCGGTTGATCACCTCCAGCACGCCGATGGAGCGGTCCTGGATGCGCATCGGGACGGCCAGCAGGGCCTGCGTCTGGAACTCGGTCTCGCGGTCCACGGCGGAAAACCAGCGTTTGTCCTTGAGCACGTCATTGACGATAACCGGCGCGCCGGTTTCGGCGGCCTGGCCAACGATGCCGGTGCCGGATGGCAGCCGCGTGCCGACGAGGTCCTGCGCGCCGCCTTCGACGACGCGGAACACGATCTCGCTGGTGTTCTCATCGATGAGGAATAGCGTGCCGGCTTCGGTGCCGATAATGTCAACCGCGGCGCGCATGATCCGGCCCAGCAGGTTCTCCAGATCGAGGGTGGACGACAGCTCCTTGCTGATCTCGTTCAGCGTGGCAAGCTGGCGGGCGCGGGTCTCGGTCTCGGTGAACAGGCGGGCCTTGTCGAGCGCGGTCGCGGCCTGATCGGCGATGGCCCAGAAGACTTTGAACTGGTCATCGGTGAAGGCAACGCCCTGTGAGAAACTGCCGACGACCATCGCACCGAGGGTGGCCCCGCCGGCGTTCAGCGGGACGCCCATCCAGCCGTAGTGGCGGGCCTGGCCGGGCTTGACACCGCGCCGGACGACCTCAGCGTTGTAGTTGTCGGTGCGGATCGGGCGACCGGTGCGCACGACTTCAGCGGCCAGCCCTTCGTCGTCGGCCCACATCCGGCCCTCGTTCTGTTCGATGCGCTCGTCATTCTCCAGGAAGAAGGCGTAAGACAGGCCGCGCGCATCGGCGTTGTGCATGATGATGTAGAAGTTGGTGGTGTCGATCAGCTTGCTGGTCTGGGCATAGATCAGCTCCAGCAGCACGTCGGGGTCGGTGGTGAAGTTGACGGCCTGCGAGACCTGTGACAGCACGTCCAGCTCACGGACGCGGCGCTCCAGGTCGCCGATGACCTGGGCGCGCTCGACGGCCAGCGAGGCCTGCTCGGCGAGGGCCTGCACGAAGCGCAGGTCCTGAATGGTGAAGTTCTCGCCGGAGCGCTTGTTGCCGATGGCAACCCATCCAGCGAGGCGCTCCTGGCCCTGCAGCGGGACGAGCACCGGCGTGCGCAGGATGGCTAAACGGGCGTGCTCGTCGATCAGCTCTGGCGGCAGGGTCTTGTTCAATTCGAGGAACAGCACATCGCGGGTGGTCGACAGGGCATAAGCCAGGCCCGACTGCGCCTCGAAGCGCACGTCGGTGTCGGGCCGCGCGCCCTCGCCAGCGGCGACAAAGTCGCCGGTCTGCGGATCGCGCAGGAAGACGTAGGTGTGGGTCGGCACGACGCCTTCGCGGATCTGCTCCTTGAGCAGGCGGACGACCTCGCCCAGCCCGGCGGCGAGCGTCAGCTCGTGGCGGAACTCCGTGATGCGCTGCTGGAATTCGCCGGGCGAGCGGAAGAACAGCGCGTCGATGCGCATCTGGATCTGATCGCGGATGGGCTGGAAGCCCAGCACCAGCGCGAAGGCCAGCGCCGCGACGAGAACCGGGTTGGTGGCGGATACCCTCGGCATGAGCGCGGCGTTGCCGATGAAGCTCAGGCCGGCGACGAGCAGCGCGTAGCCGACCGTCACGATGGTAGCCATGACCGAATAGGTGGCGGCAAAGCTGACCGCGCGGGTCGTATCGAGCACGGAATACTGGATGATGCTGTAAGCGATGACCAGCGGGAAGAACAGCAGGGCCAGCAGCATCCAGCCAACCGGGATGCTTGCCACGTTGAAGGCAAACAGGACGAAGGGCACAAAGGCGATCAGCGAGCCGCCGAACACCACGCGGCTCTGTTCACGCACGGAGGGCGAGGCGGCAAACACGCCGCGTACCAGCAAGGCCCCCATGAAGAAGACGATGCCGAAGCCGGCCAGATAGTACTGCCACTGCCACAATTGGGTGATGACCGGGTGCGGCATGTTGAACATCACCTGGACGACCGCCATCAGGACGAGCGTCGGCAGCAGGGGCAGCCAGCGCAGCACGGATCGCCGCGCGACGGGCGGGGCCTCGCTGGGGAAGACCAGGCTGAAGGTCATCAAAAGGCCGCCAGCCCAGGGCACGGCAAGCGTCCACAAACGGGCGAAGGTATGGGTGGTCCACAGATCAAAGACTGCACCCAGCGAGACAGCTATCGCGACGCACAGCATCAGGAACACGCGTCCGAGGACGTGATCGCGGCGGCTGCGATACACCCACAGGCCGATGCCCAGGTACAGCAGGCCGGTAATATACGGGATCGCGAACAGGCTGAGCATCTGCGCGATGGGGACGCTGCGCAGCAGGACCTGCACGTCGCGGGCCTGGCCATCGCTGCCGCGCACCTGTAGCCTGACCGGCTTACCGATCTCCAGCTTGCGCAGCTCGTGCACCAGGTCGGCGGGGGTGGAAACCGGAACGCCCTCGACGGACAGGACCGTATCGCCCTCGCGCAGGCTGGCGGGCGTGCCCAGCATCGGGCCGCTGTAGAAGAAGGCCGCATTGCTGACGGCCAGGTTGGCCGACAGCGGGTATTCGAGCATGGCCCCGATGTATGGGGTCTGCATCCAGGTGACGGCCTGGAACGGGGCGACGAGGTAGACGGCGGCGGCCAGCAGCAGCATGACGACCAGCGTCACGCGGCCTACCTGGTCGATGGCCTGGCGCTGGCGAACCTGCTGGCCAAAGGCGTCGTGCGTTTTGGCGACGGTAGTAACAGCACTCATGGAGTACCTCTAAGCTGGCCTGATTCGCGATGCGTGACGATATCGGCGTGAAGCCGACCGAATGTCTCGAAAATGCGTTGAGTCATTCTACCACAGTGAAGAATCACGCGCCACGCGCCCCGCAAGTGCCCCGGGGTAGGCCGGGGTAGGGTGGCGCACACGGGGCCCGGCAGCGCGTTTGACATCGGGGCGGGACGCGTGGTAGGATTACAGAATGGATGGTTTAGCACTCTCGGGTCGAGAGTGCTAATTGGGAGTCAGCAAACGTGACAGAGTTGTCAAAACGGCAGGAAACGATACTCGGGCTGATCGTGCGCGAGTACGTCCAGACGCCCATCCCGGTGGGCAGCAAGTCGCTGGTCGACAGCTACGGACTGAACGTCAGCCCGGCGACCGTGCGCAACGAAATGGCCGTGCTGGAAGAAGCCGGGTTCATCTACGCGCCGCATACTTCAGCGGGCCGCGTGCCGACCGAGGCCGGCTACCGCTACTTCGTGCAGAAGCTCATCGGCGACACAGACCTGACGTCCGCCGAGCAGCGTATGATCCGCCACCAGTTCCACCAGACACGCTTTGACATCGAGCAGTGGATGCGGCTGGCGGCGTCAGTGCTGGCCAACACGGCGCGCAGCGCGTCGATGGTGACCGCACCGCTATCGACGGAAACGCACTTCCGGCACGTCGAATTGATCAGCACACAGGGGCGGCTGGTGCTGATGGTGCTGGTGCTGGAAGGCGGCGACGTGCGACAGCAGATGCTGACGCTGGCCGAGCCGGTGGAACAGGACGCGTTGAGCGATGCCGCAGGGCGGATTAACACCGTGTGCGACGACCGGCGCGCGGAGCAGATCCGGCGTGAAGCGGCTCGCCAGCCGACGCTCGAACAGGAGATCATGACGCTGGTGGCCGACCTGATGGATCAGACCGACCGGCAAATGCAGGTAGTGCATTACGACGGGCTGATCAATATCCTCGACCCGGCCCACCTGATGGAGCGCATGGATGTGACCGATCCGCAGCAACGCGAAGACATGACGCGGTCGCTGGCAGAGGTAGATGGGACCGGGGCGCGGCAAACACTGCATCTGCTTGAAGAGCAGAGCCTGCTCGAAGAAATCCTATCCGAGGCGCTGGCGCCGGGCGTGCAGGGCGTGCAGGTGATGATCGCCGGGGAAGGGCGCTGGGAGGAACTGAGCCACACCAGCATGGTGCTGGCCCGCTACGGCGTGCAGGGCCAGGCGACCGGCGCGCTGGGCGTGCTGGGCCCCACGCGGCTGCATTATGGGCGCGCGATCTCAGCGGTGCGGTACGTGTCGGGGCTGATGACCGACATGCTGTTCGAGCTTTACGGCGGCGAAGGCGGCGGGTAGGTAACAGCCTATGGCTGATGGCTTATGGCCGTCCCGGACGGGTCTGTCTGAAATGGGCCGTAAGAGATGCATCAGAATGGGCGACCTCTAACGCAACTCTAACAGCCGCCGGGTACAATCCCACATGTAATGCAATGGCATGGCATGCGCCACGCCCGGAAACGACAGAAACGAGGGAAACCGATTGGTGAGTGACGAGCAGGCAGTCGGAAAGCCGGACGGCAACGTACCGGAAGACGAACCGCAGCCCGAAGAGATAATCGACCCGGCGGCCCAGCTTGAGGTGGCGCAGGCTCAGGTGGCAGAGTACCTGGACGGCTGGCAGCGCGCACGCGCCGAACTGGCCAACTACAAGAAGCGCATTGACCGCGAGCGGGCCGAGCTGGAGTCGATGCTGCGCAGCGACACGATCAAGCGGCTGCTGCCGGTGCTCGACGACTTCGACCGGGCGATGGACAACATGCCCGAAGATATCGCCGGGCGCGAGTGGGTGGAAGGTGTCGCGCTGATCTACCGCAAATTGCAGGGTCAGCTCATCGAGATGGGCGTCAGCGAAATTGAGGCGCTCGGCCAGCCGTTCGACCCGACGCAGCACGAGGCCGTGATGCAGCGCGCGGTGCCGAACGTGGAGTCCGGGCATGTGGCCGAGGTGCTGCGCAAAGGCTACATGATCAAGGACTGGGTGCTGCGGCCCGCCATGGTGGTCGTGGCCGAGTAAGATGGACTTATCGAATTATCGTGGATAGCACACGCAATCAACAGCAATACTAGACTGCGAAGAGGGAGATAGAGAAGCATATGTCGAAGATTATTGGCATCGACCTGGGGACAACGAACTCAGTCGTGGCGGTGATGGAAGGCGGCGAGCCAACGGTCATTCCGTCGGCGGAGGGCGGGCGGCTGTTCCCATCGGTCGTGGCAGTGGACAAGAACGGCCAGCTGATGGTCGGGCAGGTGGCCAAGCGACAGGCGGTCACCAACAGCGAGAACACGCTGTTCTCGATCAAGCGTTTCATGGGCCGCAAGTTCGACGACGAGATGGTGCAGAAGGCGATCAAGCACATCTCCTTACAAGGTCGGCGAAAGCGCCCAACGGCGACGTGCGGGTGATGATGGGCGGCAAGGAGTATTCGCCGCCGGAAATCTCGGCGATGATCCTGCAGAAGATGAAGGCCGACGCCGAAGCGTACCTCGGCGAGACGGTGACGCAGGCGGTCATCACCGTGCCGGCCTACTTCAACGACAGCCAGCGCCAGGCGACCAAGGACGCCGGGCGCATCGCCGGGCTCGAAGTGCTGCGCATCATCAACGAGCCGACGGCCTCGTCGCTGGCCTACGGCCTGGACAAGAAGAAGGACGAGACCATCGCCGTCTACGACCTGGGCGGCGGCACGTTCGACATCTCGATCCTCGACGTGGGCGACGGCGTGTTCGAGGTGCGCTCGACCAACGGCGACACCTTCCTGGGCGGCGACGACTTCGACCAGCGGATCATCGACTGGCTGGCGGACGAGTTCAAGCGCGAGCAGGGCATTGACCTGCGCAACGACAAGCCCGCTCTGCAGCGCCTGCGCGAGGCGGCGGAGAACGCCAAGATGGAGCTTTCGACCAAGCTGGAGACGGAGATCAGCCTGCCGTACATCACGGCGGACGCCAGCGGCCCGAAGCACTTGCAGATGAACCTGACCCGCGCGAAGCTGGAACAGCTCACCGAAGACCTGATCCAGAAGACGGTCGAGCCGTGCCGACTGGCGCTGAAAGACGCCGGCCTGACAGCCAAGGACATCGACGAAGTGGTGCTGGTCGGCGGGATGACCCGCATGCCGGCAGTACAGAAGACGGTCAGCGAGTTCTTTGGCAAGGAGCCGCACAAGGGCGTCAACCCCGACGAGGTCGTGGGGCTGGGCGCGGCCATCCAGGCAGGCGTGCTGGGCGGCGATGTGAAGGACATCCTGCTGCTGGACGTGACGCCGCTGACGCTGAGCGTCGAGACGCTGGGCGGCGTGGCGACACCGATCATCGAGCGCAACACGACGATCCCCGTCTCAAAGAGCCAGGTCTTCTCGACGGCCTCTGACGGGCAGACGCAGGTTGAGATCCACGTGGTGCAGGGCGAACGGCCAATGGCCAACGACAACAAGTCGCTGGGCAAGTTCATCCTGGACGGCATCCCGCCGGCGCCGCGCGGCGTGCCGCAGATCGAGGTCACGTTCGACATCGACGCGGACGGCATCCTGAACGTCAAAGCGCAGGACAAGGCGACCGGGCGCGAGCAGCACATCACCATCACCGCGTCGAGCGGGCTGAACGAGAACGAGATCAAGAAGATGGTGACGGAAGCCGAAGCTCATGCCGAGGATGACAAGAAGCGGCGCGAGCAGCAGGAAGTACGCAATAACGCCGACAACTCGGTGTACACCGCCGAGAAGATGCTGCGCGATTACGGTGACAAGCTGCCTGAGGATGCCAAGAAGGAGACTCAGGAGAAGGCCGACGAAGTCAAGAAGGCGCTGGAGTCGAACGATGCGGACGACATCCGGGCCAAGACGGATGCGCTGATGCAGCAGATCCAGACGCTGGGCGCGTCGATGTACGAGCAGCCGGAGCCCGGCGAAGAGGGACCGACGCAGGACGGCCAGGGCCCCAGTGATGAGGACGTGGTCGAGGGCGAGGTGGTCGACTAGTCGCCTGCCCTACCGGGAATCGGGGAGGGGCCAGTATCGCAAGGTGCTGGTCCCTTTTGTGTTGGGGCCCACACCCCGGCCTCTCTCCGCGAACTGTGCGGGGCAAAACTAGAAGGCGGGGGCGGTTACGCGTTACAATACGTTTCTCAAAAGGGGCGGCTGCCCTGCACGCGATTGATAGACTGGTGAAATAAGTCTCTATGGCAAACAGGCGAGATTATTATGAGACGCTGGGCGTCCCACGGGGCGCATCGGCGGAGGATATCAAGAAGGCGTTCCGCCGCAAAGCGCGCGAGCTCCATCCTGACGTCAACCCAGACCCCAAAGCAACCGAACAGTTCAAGGAGGTCAACGAGGCCTACGAGGTGCTGAGCGATCAGCAGAAGCGGGCCGCATACGACCGTTTCGGGCACGCAGGGGTCAACGGCGGCGCCGGCGGCGACCCCTTCGCGGGGTTCGGTGGCTTTGGCGATATCTTCGACGAGTTCTTCGGCAATGCCTATCGGAGTGCCAGCCGCGGAAACCGCCGCACGCCGCGCCGCGGGCAGGACCTCCAATACCGGCTGACCATCGATTTCGAAGAAGCGATCTTCGGCACCGAGAAGAAGATCGAGTTCGAGCGCACGGCGACCTGCCCGGTGTGCAATGGGTCGCGGGCCGAGCCGGGCACCAGCCCCAGCCGCTGCCCGACGTGCAACGGCGCTGGCGAGGTGCGCAACATCCGGCAGACGTTCCTGGGGCAGATGGTCAATATCGCCATTTGCCCGGAATGCCAGGGCACGGGCGAGGTCGTGACGACGCCGTGCAAGCACTGCGGCGGTCGCGGCCAGGTGCGCGAGATGCGGTCGATCAAGGTGATCGTGCCGGCGGGCGTCGACCAGGGGACACCGATTCAGCTCAGGGGCGAGGGCGAGCCAGGGACGTTCGGCGGGCAGCCGGGCAACCTGTACATCCTGATCTCGGTGCGGCCGCACCAGTTCTTCCGCCGCCGCGACGATAACCTGAACATCAAGTTGCAGATCAACGTGGCGCAGGCCGCGCTAGGCTACCGGATGGACGTGCCGATCCTGACGGCGGAAGGCCAGTCGACCGCCGAACTGAATATCCCGCCGGGGACGCAGTCGGGGCAGGTGTTCGAGATTAAGGGGCGCGGCGTGCCGCGCCTGCGGCGCGATGGTACTCACACCGGCCAGGGTGACCTCGAAGTGATGGTCGAGGTTGAGATCCCCCGACGGCTGACTGCCGAGCAGCGCGAGCTGTTTGCACAGCTGAGCGCGACGCTGGGCGAGGCCGTCATCCCACCGGCCAACGAGAAGGGCTTCTTCGAGCGCGTGCTCGACTGGCTGGGCGGGGAGTAGGGGGATTTCACCGCAAAGGCGCAAAGGACGCAAAGGAAGAACCCACGAAGCAATATCCTCACAATGCGCCGGCACTTGTAGAGACAGCTACAGGGGAATGAGCCCGTCATGACGGATTGGATCGAGATCGCGGTGAGCGTGGACGGCGAGGGTGCGGAGGCAGTCGCCGACGTGCTGAGCCGCTACGTGAACCAGGGGGTGAGCATCGAGCAGGTCATCCCGGGCGAGGCGTGGCCCGACGAGCCGCTTCCGGATGGCCCGCTGCTGGTGCGCGGCTACATCCCCAACAATTCGCAGGTTGAGGAGACACGCCAGAAGATCGTGGATGGGTTGCACTACCTGAGCCGGCTGTACCCGGCCATCCCCGCTCCGGCATTCAAAACGGTGCATGACGAAGACTGGGCCGACGCCTGGAAGAAGAACTACCACCCGATCCGCGTCGGCAAGCGCATCCTGATCAAGCCCGCGTGGGCTGAGGCGGATATCCAGCCCGACGACGTGCTGATCGAAATGGACCCCGGCATGGCGTTTGGAACAGGCACGCACCCCACCACGCAACTATGCCTTCAGGCCTGTGAGTGGTTCTGCCGGGGCGCGACGACGATGGTCGACCTGGGGACCGGGTCGGGCGTGCTGGCGATTGCAGCGGCCAAGCTGGGTTGCTACCACGTGCTGGGGCTGGACATTGACGAGCTGGCGGTCAAAGTGGCGCAGGAGAACGTCGAACGGAACGGCGTGGCCGACAAGGTGCAGATCGTGCACGGCACGATTTCGAGCCTGCAAACGACGGGCCGCCACTTCGACCTGGGCATGGCGAACCTGACCGCGAAGATCATCCTTGAGCTGGCCCCGCAGGGCTTGCAGCACGCGATCTATCCCTATGGCCGGTTCGTGTTTTCAGGTATCATCGACGAGCAGGCAGAAGAGGTCATCGCAGCGCTGAATCGGATCGACCTGGCGCTGATGGGCCAGCGCCAGATGGGTGACTGGGTCATGCTGATCACGCAGCGGCGCGAGCCGTAGCCGGCGCGATGGCTAAAGACCAGACGCCGGGCCGCTCGAGCCGGACGCAGCGGCTGCCGGCCAGCCCTGAGATGCTGGTCGAGCTGCTGCGCGAGCTGGGCATCAAGCCCGAGGGGCGGCTGCGCTTCAGGCTGGTGAGCCGCTGGGCCGCCAAACACGTGTGGCGCGTCGACGTGAACCGGCATCCGTGGGCGTACGTGCGCTACCTGCTGGGCGAAGCCGAGCAATATCCTGAGCGCTGGCGGCACCTGCGTTTCGGGACGCTGCTGCATGAGGCGCGGATCGGGCCGAGGGTGCTGGGTATCACGCCGCAGAGCAAGGCGCTGGGCGGGCGCGCGGCCATTGTCGAGGCGGCGCTGGCGGAGATCGACCGCGACTCGCTCGAAGCACGGGCGGTCGAGGTGATTGCGCTGTTCGTGCGGCTGCATTCGTGTGGGCCGCTGCTGGAGGCGCTGTCTGAGGGGCTGTCTGAAGGCGACCGCGAGCGGTTGCAGCCGCTCGCGCGGTTGTTCGCCGAGACGCGCGAGCGGTGGTTCGAAGCCGTGATGGCCCGCTGGCTGGAGGTCGGGCTGACGGAAATCCAGGCGGCGACGGACATCGTGCACGAGCTGGTGAACCGCATCGAGGTGCTGGGCGGTGACCGCGAAGTAGGGATCATCGTGCCGGTGCATGGCGATCCGAACCACGGCAATTTTATGGTCAACCGGCAGGGCTCGCTGCGCATGATCGATTTCGAAGAACTGGCGCTCAACAACCCGGTGGCCGACCTGGGCATGTTCCTGACGTGGTATGTCGACAAGGACCAGCACCGCGATCTGCTGACACACTATCCGCTGATGAAACCCGACGAGATGCTGGAGCGGATGCGGGTGTGGGTGCCGTTGCGCTACCTGGGGATTGCGGCGCACTGGGCGGCGCGGCTGACGCGCGCCCGCGACGAAGAGGCGTGGGTCTTCGCAGCAGAGTCGGTGGAGGAGTGGCTGCGCGGGGCCGCCGAACTGGTGTTCGACGGGGCCGTGCCCGACGACATGGACGCGGCGCTGACCGGCCTGAGGGACGACCTGCTGGCGGAGTGGGTCGAAAGCGAGTGACCGCAGCAGGCGCGGAGAAACAGAAAACTGGCGTGATGCGCCAGTTTTGCGTTTAATTGCGATATTGCCAGAGGACGAGCACGACAGCCGGTCGAGGGTCTCTGCCGGCGGACGGGCTAGTGGTCTTCGGTCTCGCCTTCTTCAGGCTCGCCGGGGCCGCGCTTCTTGTAGCGGTAGGTGATGCGCCCCTTTTCGAGGTCGTACGGCGATAATTCCACGCGCACGCGGTCACCGAGCAGAATGCGGATGTAGTACTTCCGCATCTTGCCAGACAGATAAGCCAGCACTCCATGACCGTCATCCAGCTCAACCCGGAACATCATGCCGGGCAGCGCCTCGATGACTGTCCCCTCAACTTCGATCTTATCCTTGGAACCCATGTGGTCCTTTCGTTCCAATCCCGCGAGCCGCGCACGCGGCTGCCCGCAGCCTAGCCTCGACCGCTAATCTTGGCCATCCGGCGGCGGATGCGGCGCAGGGCCTTCTTCTTCTGAATGCGGCGCAACTCACTCTTGCTGATATGCCAGCGCTTGCGGCGAACGGTACTCAGAATGCCGCTCTTGGCAACCTCCTTGCGGAAGCGCTTGAGAAGCTGATCCTGGCTTTCGCCGGGCCGAAGTGTCACTTTAGCCAACCCGATTCACCTCCTTTACTGGCCAAGTTTCACCAATAGTAACGCATTTCCGCCAGTTCGCCACCCTTTTGGTTGGGATGACGTGCGACACAGATTTAACAGGTTGCAGCGCAGAACAGAGTGTCTGCCCCTGCAACCTGATTGTCACCTGATGTGCCTGCCAGCGCCGAACGCTAAGCGGTGCCGACCGCTGCGATTGGCTCATCGTCCTCGGATGAACTCGTCAGATTCGGACAACTCGTCGGACTCGGGTGACTCGTCGGGCGTGTCGTCGATAAGGTTCTTGATGCTCAGGCCCATGCGCTGCCGGTGCGGCTCCAGGCTGATGACCTGCGCCACGATGCGCTGGCCGGGCATCACCATCTCGTCCGGTGTGACCGGCGGCGGATCGCCCATCTCGGAAATGTGCAGCAGGGCCTCAATGCCGTGCTCCAGCTCGACGAACGCGCCGAACGATACCACACGCGAAATCGTGCCTTCGACCAACTGGCCGATGCGGTGGTTGCGCTCAATCTCCGACCACGGGTTCGGCTGGAGGCGCTTCAGGCTCAGACCGATGCGCTTGCCCTCGCGGTCTAGCTGGAGGACAAAGGCCTCGACTTCCTGGCCGACTTTGACGATCTCGCTGGGGTGGCGCACGCGGTGCCAGGCCAGCTCTGAGACGTGTATCAGGCCGTCTGCCCCGCCGAGGTCGACGAATGCGCCGAAGTCGCGCAGGCTGCTGACGCGCCCCTTGACGACATCGCCTTCGCTCAGGTCGTCAAGCAGGCGATCCTTGGCCTCTTCGCGCGCCTCACGCTCGGCCTGCCGCTGAGACAGTACCAGACGGCGGCGGCGCGGATGAACCTCGATGACCTTCAGCTCAAGCTCGCGGCCAATCATCTGCGAGAGGTAGTCGGCGCGGGCCTGGTCGTCGAGGCCGCGGGGCATATCGACCACGTGAGAAGCCGGCACAAAGCCACGCAACTCGCCAAACGGGACGATCAGGCCGCCCTTGTTGGCGGCGACGACGGTCCCGGTGAACAGGTCGCCCGAGTCCATCTGCAATTGGGCGGCGTCCCAGTCTTTGCTGGCGCGCGCCTGCGAGATGGATACCAGCAGGTTGCCGTCCCGGTCCTCAAGATCGACGACCATCACCGTTGTACGCTGGCCGACGGTGTAGGGGATGGTCTCCCCCAGCGCCTCGATATCCGAGCGCTGGACGACGCCATCACGCTTGAGGCCCACGTCGATAATGATGCCATGCTCGTCGATGGCGAGGATGGTGCCGGAGAGCAAGTCGCCCCGGCGAACGCTGTCAAGATTTTCGAATGATCGTTCCAACAGGGCGGCAAAGTCTGACTGGGGATCATCAGAGGGAGATATTCTTTGACCCATACTTAGGTCTCCCGAAAACTGGTTTGTGGCGTGGCAGCACAGTCGATGTGCGCTCGCAGCGGACAGTGGAGCGCAACTATGCTGCGTGGTGGATTAGCAGTTTGCCGCCGTAATCGGGGCGGCGGCATGCCGGCAGGCGTCATTTACCCCCGGGGGTGGTCCTTAATGGGTATTCTAACCGCTTGTGAAAAGGTTGTCAATGATGTGATTTGCTGATAGATCGGCCCTTCGTCCGCCGGGAAGGGGCGCGCGCACCAGCGCGCCCCTACGGCAGACAGGCTGGCCGGCTAGTCGCCGGTGGGCTCGGCAACGACCGGCAGGCCAGCAAGAGCCATCGCGATCTCCTCGGCGGGATAGGCGTAGTTCTGCAGCTTCCCGGCGTGGTAGTCGATATAGGCCTGCATGTCGAAGTGACCATGGCCCGACAGATTGAAAGCGATGGCGCGGCTGGTGCCCTCTTCCTTACAGCGCAGCGCCTCCTGGATAGCGACGGCGATGGCGTGGTTGGATTCAGGCGCGGGCAGGATGCCTTCAGCGCGGGCGAACTGCACACCCGCCGCGAAGGTATCAAGCTGCTCGACGGCGACGGCGTCGATGTCGCCCTGCACCAGCAGATGGCTGACCAGCGGGGCCATGCCGTGATAGCGCAGTCCGCCGGAATGGATGGCGGGCGGCACGAAGCTGTGACCCAGCGTGTGCATCTTGACCATCGGCGTCAACTTGGCCGTATCGCCGAAGTCGTAGGCGTATGGGCCGCGCGTCAGGCTGGGGCAGGCGGCAGGCTCGACGGCCAGGATGCGCACGTCCTGCTCGCCGCGCAGCTTGCGTCCGGCGAAGGGGAAGGTGAACCCGGAGAAGTTGGAGCCACCGCCGGTGCAGCCGATGATGACGTCCGGGATAGTCGTCGGCCATATCGAACTGCTTGAGCGCCTCCAGCCCGATGACGGTCTGGTGCAGCAGGACGTGATTGAGCACTGAGCCGAGCGAGTACTTCACGTCGTCGTGGGTGGCGGCAACTTCGACCGCCTCGGAGATGGCGATGCCCAGCGAGCCGAGCGAGTCGGGGTTCTGCTCAAGGATGCCGCGCCCCGCGTTGGTGAGGTCGCTGGGGCTGGCGTGGATGGTCGCGCCGTAGGTCTCGATCAGCGCGCGGCGGTAGGGCTTCTGGTCGTAGCTGACGCGGACCATGAAGACCTCGCACTCCATGTCGAAGAAGGCGCAGGCCATCGCCAGCGCCGAGCCCCACTGGCCCGCGCCGGTCTCCGTCACCAGCTTATTGATGCCTTCCTGCTTGTTGTAGAAGGCCTGTGCGATGGCGGTGTTGGGCTTGTGCGATCCGGCAGGGCTGACGCTCTCGTTCTTGTAGTAGATGCGAGCGGGTGTGTCGAGCGCTTTCTCCAGCCCGCGCGCGCGGATCAGGGGGAGGGGCGGTACATGCGGTACACGTCGCGCACCGGCTCAGGGATCTCGATCTCGCGCTCGGTGGACACCTCCTGCATGATGAGGGCCATCGGGAACAGCGGGGCAAGATCGTCCGGGCCCACCGGCTGCCCGGTGCCGGGATGCAGCACCGGCGGGGGCGGCGTGGGCAGGTCGGCGACGATATTGTAGTACGCCGCCGGAAGCTCGGACTCAGGCAGTACGAACTTGCGGGTCTTATTGTCGGCCATTGGAAACTCCTCCTTGGATAAATTCTTCAGCGAGGCCGGTGGGCAGACTGCCGGAGGGCAGGGGCAAGCCCTGCCCCTACCGACTTCGCCGAGCGTCACATTATCCAGGTCCCGGCGTCTTGATGAGGACCTGCGCATCGTCCTGATCGGGCCGGGAGAGGATGGTCAATGGCCTATCGTCTACGACAGATGGCTTATGGCTGGCTCCTGTAGAGATCGATGACCTTAGCGTGTGTTGGGCTGACGAGGCCCATTGCCTCGCGAGCCTGGGCGAGCGTCTCCTGCGCGATAGGCCGCGCGTGCTGCGCACCGGATCGCAGGATGTCGATCACGTCGTCGGGGCGCTCTTCGAGGTAGTGGCGGCGCTGACGGATGGGGTCGAGGAAGGCGTTGAGCTTCTCAACGAGCACCTTCTTGCACTCCACATCGCCGATGGTGCCGGCGCGGTAGCGCTCCTTGAACTCCGCGACCTGCTCCGTGTCGGGGTTGAACAGGTCGTGGTAGATGAACAGTGGGTTGCCCTCGACCGTGCCGGGGTCGGTGGCGTGGATGCGGTTGGGGTCGGTGTACATGCTCATCACCTTCTGCTTGACCGCCTTGGCGTCGTCAGACAGCATGATGGCATTACCCAGCGACTTCGACATCTTGGCCTGACCGTCGACGCCGATCAGCACCGGGATGTCGTCGCGGATCATCGCATCGGGCTCGGGGAAGACCTCGCCAAAGCGGGTGTTGAAGCGGCGGGCGATCTCGCGCGTGACCTCGACGTGCGAGGCCTGGTCCCTGCCGACGGGCACCAGATTGCCTTTGACGATCAGGATGTCGGCGGCCTGCAGGACGGGATAGGCGAGCAGCCCGGCGGACGGCTCGGTGATGTGCAGGTTCTGCATCACGTCTTTGAGCGTCGGCACGCGCTGGAGGCGCGGGACGGTGGTCAGCATCGAGAAGAGCAGGGTCAGCTCCGCCGTCTCAGGCACGTCGGACTGAAGGTAGTACGTCACTTTGGCCGGGTCGATGCCGGCGGCATAGTTGTCTATGACGACGTCAATGGCGTGCTGGCGCGTGGCGATCACATCCTCTTTGTCAGGATGGGTGGTCAGCGAGTGATAATCGGCCACCAGCAGAAACAGGTCGTACTGGTCCTGGAGGGCGACACGGTTCTGAATCGTGCCGATGTAGTGGCCGAGATGGAGCTTGCCGGTGGGGCGGTCGCCGGTGAGGATGCGCCCCTTCTTGTCGTTAGCTGTCATTGCTGCGAATTCTGTCTCCTGAATAGCTGCCGCGAAAACAAAAGCGCCCGCCCGGCCAGATGAACTGGCGAAGGGACGAGCGCGAACGGCCCGTGGTGCCACCCTCGTTAAGCCGGCTGACGTTTGCGTCTGCGGGGCGTTTCGACCTCCGCGAATGAACTTCGCGGCTGTCTCACGCCCGCACACAAACAAAAACCCGCGTGTGATGCGCGGGGCCAGCTTCACTCACTCAAGCACGCGATGGTGCTTTGCGCCCTGGTAACGGAGGCGTCTCCGGCGGGGGCTAGTGGGGACAATGCCCTTTCGCCCGCGCGACTCCCCGGCCCATTCAGCGTCTGCGCCCGTACCACCCTCTCAGCACATGGGGCGGCTCTCTGAACGTCGCTTTGACGCGTACTACTCCGGATCTGCGTCGATGTGTGTATTCGGATGTTGTCGGTCAGTGTAGCAAAGAATGGGAGCGATGTCAAGCATCGGCGGCGAAACTCAGCGGGGTGAGGGTCACTCGAAGCGCACCGCGTCCGCCGTCGCCAGGCGGCCCAGCCGGTAGGCCGGGTACAGCCCGGCCAGCAGCGCCGCGCCGACCGCTACCGCCATCGCCGCCGCGAAGGGGCCCGGCGTGATCAGCATTTGCAGCGTCCAACCAAACGACCGCCGGTTGATGATGTACACCAGGATCAGCGCCAGCACGATGCCGGTCGGCATGGACAGCAGCCCGGCGATAGCGCCCATCAGCCCGGTCTCCAGCATGGTCATGCCCCACACCTGACGCACCGTCATGCCCACCGCTCGCAGGATGCCCAGCTCGCGCTGCTTCTCAAGCTGAAGCGACAGCAGCGCGCTCAACACGCCCACGAACGCGACCAGCGTCGCCAGGACGTTGAGCGCCCCGGTGATGGCAAACGTCTGGTCGAAGACGGTCAGCACATCGTCGCGCAGCGCCTGGTTGGGACGCACCAGCACCTGCTGGATAGGGGCCAGCGCCTGCTGCACGTCACGCGTCACCGCGTCGACGCTGGTGCCCGGCTCCAACAGTAATGCGACAGCCGTGATGGCGTCGTCGTGCCAGATGCGCTGGTAGACGGCCTGATCCATCATCACCAGACCCTCGACCGACCCGTAGTCGGCGTAGATGGCCACCACGTTGAAGGTCTGCGGGCCATCCGGCGTGAGCAGCGTCACGGTGCCGCCGTGGCGTGGGATATTGTGCCGCCGCGCGAATGGCTCGCTGACCATCACCGCGCCGGCCTGCACCATCTGCCAGACGATGTGCGGGTCGGCGTCGGCGGCGATGTACTGGCGCGCCTCACCGGAGTCCGGGTTGTTGACCGCGATCACGTGCAGCGGACCGTCCGGGCTGTCGATGTCGACCGAGCGGGCAGTGTCGATGCGGCGCACGCCAGGCCAAGTGCGCAGGCGGTCCATCACCGCCGGGTTGATGGCCGTCGAGGGGCGCGTCTGCGTCCCGCCCGGTACCGAGATGTAGATATCGCCCTTGAGGGTGTTGGCCAGCCACACCTCGACCGTGTGGCGGAAGCTGCCGACCATCACACTGATGCCGATGGTCACGCTGACGGCAACCATCAACGCGGCCACCGCAATCGACGTGCGGCTAAGCGCGTTGCCGACGGCACGCGGGGCCATGCGACCGAGCGGCCCCCACAAGCGGCGCGTCACGGGGGCTGCGACCCGCAGCAGCGCGCGCATCGCCGCCGGCACCAGCATCGCGCAACCGACGATCACCAGCAGCGTCCCGCCGAAGCTGAGAGGCAGCCACGTCGAGGGAATCAGCAGCGCGCCGCCGCCCACGCCCAGCGCACCGACCCCTGCCAGCGCCACCGGCGCGACCAGCCGCTGCGCGCGGTCCTCGATGCCGGAGCGGTTCAGCGCGGCACGCGGCGGCACCGATGCCGCCTCCAACGCGGGCGGCATGGCCGTCAGGGCGGTCGCCACGATGCCCAGCGCCGCCCCCTTGACCAGACTCACCAGCGGCACCTGCGCGCTGCGGGCGGTCATCACGAAGAACAGGTCGTTGATAGTGCGCGTCACCAGACGCAGCGCCCCTTGGCCCAGCAGCACGCCCAATCCCAGCCCCAGCGCCGCGCCGACCACACCGACGATGAGCGCCTCGCTAACCACCATGCCGAACACCTCGCGGCGGGTCACGCCCAGGCAGCGCAGCGTGCCAAACAGCGATCGCCGCTGCACGACGTTGAAGGTCATGGTGTTGTAGATGAGGAACATGCCGACCACCAGCGCCAGCAGGCTGAGCGCCGTCAGGTTGGTGCGGAAGGCCGCGGTCATCTGCTGGATGCTGCCGGTGCGGGCCGCCACCGGGTCGATGCGCGCGCCGGGCGGCAGCAGCGCGGCGATCTGCGCCGTCGAATCGCCCTCCGGCAGGATCACGTCGATGCGGTCCAACCGGCCCAGCCTGCCAGTCAACTCCTGCGCGGTTGAGATGTCGACCAGCAGCAGCCCGTCCAGCGTGCGCGCCGACAGGCTGTCGGATGGCTCCAGCAGCCCGGCGACGAACGCGCTGCGCGTCTGCCCACCGACCTCCAGCGCGAGCGGGTCGCCCTGCTTCAGCCCGAAGCGTGCCGCCGTCCCGGTCGAGATCAGTACCGCGCCGGGCTGCGTCAGGAAGGCGGCCATGTCCGCGACAGGGACGCTCTGGCCGCCCGCGACGTAGTCGCGGAATGGCGCGTCGGCGAACGGGTCGATGCCCAGCAACTGCATCGTCTGCCCGCCCATCTGCGGCGCGCTGACATACTCGGCGATGACCGGCGCAATTGCCACGCTGCCATCGGCCCGCTCGACGCCCGCCCGCCGCAGGTCGACGTACACCTGCTCGCTCAGGCCATCGGGCCCGCCGGTGATCTGGTGGGTGGCGCGCCCCGCCACCGAGTCGACGCTCAGGTCGAAGGCGCGGCTGGCGCTCTCGTTGGCAAGATCGATGCCGACCACGACCGCCACGCCCAGCGCGATGCCGATCACCATCAGCGCGGTCTGCCACGGATGGCGCAGCAGGTAGCGCCAGCCGACGTTCCACAGCGTCTTTGAGCTGCCTTCAGCCATGCGCCTCACCGTCTGCCTCTCACCCGCAGCCATCGAACTTACCAACCTGCAAACACAACACCCGGTCGGCGTGGGCGGCGGCCTCCTGGCTGTGCGTCACCATGATCAGGTTCTTGCCCGCCTGCCGCGTCAGCCGGTCCAGCAGGTCGAGCACCTGGCGGCCTGTCGTCTCGTCGAGGTTGCCGGTCGGCTCGTCGGCCAGCACCAGCAGCGGATCGTGGACCAGCGCCCGCGCAATCGCCACGCGCTGCTGCTCCCCGCCCGACAGGCGGTCGGGGAAGGTGTCGAGCCGGTCGGACAGGCCAACCGCGTCGAGCAGCCCTTCGGCCCGTGCCCGGCGCTCGGCGGTCACCTCACCGCTCAATTCCAGCGGCAGCACGACGTTTTCCCACACCGTCAGCGTCGGGATCAGGTTGAAGAACTGGAACACGAAGCCGACGTTCGCGCGCCGGAACAGCGTCCGCGCCCGCTCGTCGAGCGCCATCAGGTCGAGGCCGTCCATCCACACCGCGCCGCCGTCGGCCCGGTCGATGCCGCTGATCAGGTTGAGCAGGGTGCTCTTGCCACTGCCGCTGCGGCCCACAATCGCGGCGAACTCGCCGCGCGCGAATGCCGCGCTGGCCTCGTCGAGCACCACGCGCCGCCGCTCACCCTCCTGGTAGCTCTTCGACAGCTTCTCAATGCGAATAAACGTCTCGTCGCCCAATCTGCCCGTCTCCTGTCGGCCATGCCCGGCTCGCCCCGCTGATTATAGAGACTTGTGCGCCACACTTCACACAATCGCTGCCCTGGATATCGTCTTTTGCACTCTGCAGGCCGTTGCGGTTAAATCCCTCCTATTCCTTACAAGGAGCCGCTGCCATGCCCGACCAACCCGCGCTCACGCCTATCGGCACCGTTGCTGCGCTGTATCGTTACCCGGTCAAGTCGATGCGCGGCGAGCGGAGAGAGTCGGCCTCTGTAAGCTGGCATGGCCTCGACGGCGACCGGCGCTACGCCTTCGTCCGCGCCGACGCGCAGGACAGCGGCTTCCCGTGGCTCAGCGGGCGGACGCTGGGGTCGCTGATCACCTACACGCCGGCCTGGCTGCCTGCCGAAGCGCACCGGCCCGCGCGGCTGGCCGTCACCACGCCGGGCGGGCGCAGCCTGCCGCTCGAGTCACCCGACCTGCTGGCCGAGCTGTCCGCCGCGTATGGCGGCCCGGTCACGCTGCTGCACCTGTCTCGTGGGGCGCACGATTCGATGCCCGTGTCGCTGATCTCCACCACGACCGTTGCCACGCTGTCGGCCCGCTCCGGCGCTGACCTGGAGGCGCTGCGCTTCCGGCCCAACATCCTGATCGAGACCGCCGCTGCCGGAGAGTTCCCCGAATTCGCGTGGCTGGGCCGCCTGCTGATCTTCGGCAACCGCCCCGACTCGCTGCGGCTGCGCGCCAACCGCACCAACCTCCGCTGCGTGATGATCACCCTCGACCCGCGCAGCGCCGTCTCGAACCCTGCCGTGCTGGAGGCCGTTTCGCGCGACCGCGAGCCAGAGGCCGGCATCTACGGCTCGACCGAGCAGCCGGGTGTGGTCCGCGCGGGCGACACGATCTACCTCGCCTGAACGCGCGTCCGGCAGGCTGCACCCCGATTCCAGTAAATAAGATGAAAATTAGCTAAATTGACTGCTACATTCGCTTTAGCTATACTCAAGCCAGCGAAGGATTATGCTCCCGCTGCATCTGCCAGCAGTGCTGTAGATCGGGGTGCAATGTGTACGGGGGCCCGGCGCTGGCGCAGGGCCCGAATCACTTCTCGACAAAATGGACTGATGGGTATGTACTCAGACAGCGCAGACGAAGAGGCACAGCACCAGGATTTCGGCGAGCTGCTCGATAGTTTCTACGAGTTCGACCAGCCCGAACACGGCGACATACGTGAGGCGGAAATCCTCCTTATCGACCCCAACCAGATCGTCGTCGACATGGGCGTCAAACGCGACGGCATTGTGCCGCTCACCGACCTGGAGCGACTTGACCCGGCAGTGCTCAAATCACTGCGAGTGGGTGACCATGTACCGGTCTATATCCTCAGCCCCAACGACTTAGATGGCAATCTGCTTGTCTCGCTGAACCTTGGCCTTCAGGGACAGGACTGGGAGAGCGCGCGCAAGCTGATGGAAAGCGGCGACCTGGTCGAGGCGGAGATCACGGGCTACAACAAGGGCGGCCTGCTGGTGCGCTTCGGGCGGCTGGAGGGCTTTGTGCCCGTTTCGCACTGCGTGGACATCCCGCAGGGGCTGCCCCAACAGGATCGGCGCGAGGCGATGGAGGCGATGATCGGGCAGACTATCGGCCTCAAAGTGATCGAGGTCAACCAGCGCCGCCGCCGCCTGATCCTGTCGCAGCGCGAGGCGCAGCGCGAGTGGCGCTCCAACCAGAAGCAACGCCTGCTTGACGAGCTAAAGGTCGGCGACGTGGTGCATGGGCGCGTGACGGGCATCCGTGACTTTGGCGTGTTTGTCGACATCGGCGGGGCCGACGGCCTGATCCACGTCTCGGAGCTGGCCTGGCACCGCGTCCCGCATCCCGCCGACGTGGTCAGCATTGGCGAAGAGATTGACGTGTGCGTGCTGGAGCTGAACCACGAACAGGAACGAATCGCGCTCAGCCTGCGCCGCACCCGGCCCGATCCGTGGGACATCGTCCTGGAGAAATACGAGGTGGGCCAGATCGTCGAAGGCACGGTCGGCAACGTCGTCGACTTCGGCGCGTTTGTCGTGCTCGACGATGGCGTCGAGGGACTGCTGCACATCACGGAGATGGACGAGGGCACGCTGAGCGAGCCGCACTCGTACGTCCAGCGCGGCGACAGGGTCACGATGAAGATCGTGCGCATCGAGCCGGACCGCAAACGCATCGGCTTCACACAGCGCGGCCTCGGCCTGGAACATCCCGGCCAGTTGAGCGGCGACACATCACCTGCCGTCGATGAGGCGGACGAGCCCGCGCCGCCCGAAGCGGCCAGCGATGAGCCCGCGCCTTCTGACGAAGCTGCAACGCCCGACGTGCCAACGCCGACGGATGAGGCCGCAACGCCCGACGCACCCGCGCCTACGGACGAGGCCGCAGCCCCTGCTGAGGACGATTTACCCGGCGAAGAGGCCGCACCACCCGGCGAGAACATCGCGCCCGGCGGCGAAGCGTAAGAGCCCATGCATGACAAACGGGCAGCCACACTCACGCGGCTGCCCGCTTGCGAAAAAGGACCCAGACTTAGGCGTGCCTGTCTGACTCCTCTTCCTCCCCTTCTTCAAAGTAGCCGATCAGGCGCTCGACCGTGGTGCGATCTTCAAAGGGGCGCAGCGGCCTGGTCCTGGCGGTCAGCGGGCCGGTGTCGTGTTTGCCGCGCTGCCCCGTCACCTCACGCGTGGGGGGACGCGGGGAGCTGCTGCGCACAAAGAAGCCCCGCACCAGCCCAACCACTTCAACGCCAATGAAGTACGTGACGGCCAGCGCGAACGCCGTCAGCACTACCGCTACCGTCAGCAGGACCGAGTTGTCGATGACCACTGCCGCTAGTTGACCCCCACGGTTCGCGCCGGCAAATTGTCGATGCCGCGGTCGAGCTCCCACGGGTACACGATCCACGCATCGGTGACCGCGCCATAGTAATCCGGTTTGGCTTTCTCGAACAGCGAGCGGTACGGGTTGAAGTGCAGCACACAGGTGGCCGGCTTGCCGCCCGCGCCTTCCACGCGCCCGCGCACGGCCAGGCTGGTCCGTCCGCTGCCCCACACGTCGTCGACGATCAACGTCCGGCGGCCTACCAGCAGGGCATCGGTTGGAAACTGCATGAACTCCGGCCAAGCGGCCAGCGGCTGCGTGCCGATCCCTGTCGGGAAGTGCACCGCCGCCGTGAGCACATGCGTGATGCCCAGCGCTTCGCAGATCAGCCCGCCGGGGATGATCCCCCCGCGCGTGACCATCATCAGCGCGTCAAACATCCCTGCGTTACGAAGCTGCCCCAGCAGCACGTCCATCAGCTTGTCGACGTCGTCCCAGGTCCAGGTTTCCTTGCGTATGGGCTCTCTTGCCATTCATACTCCAGCGACGCTGATCACCACCGGCTATTTCAGGCAGCAGGCGATGCACGGCTCCCAGTAAAGACGAATTGTACCGACATTATATGATGCAGCCGTTAGTTGTGTCAAAGCACTCGCCGGCGGGGCTGGCTGACCGAGCCCGGTTCCTATTGGAGGGTGAAGATGAGCGTCGCGAAGATCGCAGCGAGCAGGAACACAAAGGTCAACCCGGCCATCGTCAGCAGGCGAGACATCGTCCAGCCGGCCGGACGGTCATCGGGGTGGACGCGCTGAAGGGCCATGAAGCGCGCAAAGATCACCAGCCAACCGGCGACGAAGAAGACCATCCCCCACAGCCCACCGAAGACCGGCAGCAGCGCGAGGCCAATCGCGCCCAACAGCATCGTCCACCAGTAGCGCAGCATGGCCCGCTATTCCTCTGGCTTGATCCTGGCGACAGACGCGACGATACGGCCCGGACGGTAGGGGAAGCGTTCGACGTCTTCCTCGGCGGTGACGCCGCTGAGGACGAGGATCGTGCCCAGGCCCGATTCGATGCCGGCTTTCACGTCGGTGTCCATGCGGTCACCGATCATGGTGGTGCTTGCCGAATGCGCACCAAGCTGGCGCAGCGCCGAGCGTATCATCAGCGGGTTGGGCTTGCCGACGAAATAGGCCGCCACGCCGGTAGCCGCGCTGACCATGGCGGCAACCGAGCCGGTGGCCGGCACGATTCCCTCCTCCGCCGGGCCGACCACGTCGGGATTGGTGGCGATGAAACGCGCGCCAGCGGCGACCAGGCGGATAGCGGTGGTCAGGCTGGCGAAGCTGTACGAGTTCGTCTCACCGATAACGACGTAATCGGGATCGTGCTCGGTCAGCTCATAGCCGATGTCGTGCAGGGCAGTGGTCAGGCCTGCCTCGCCGATGACATAGGCCGAGCCCTCTGGGCGCTGCGAACGCAGGAAGTAGCTGGTCGCCAGCGCCGAGGTGAAGATCTGCTCGGTGGGAATGTCAAGGCCGATCTGCAAGAGGCGGGCGTGATGGTCACGCGGGGTGAGGCGCGAGTTGTTTGTCAGCACCATGAATAGCGCACCGGCGGCGCGCAGCCGCTCGATGAACGCGTCGGCACCGGTGATCATCTTCGCACCGGTGATCAATACTCCATCCATGTCGATGAGATACGATCTAGGCATGGTTGTGTCTCCCTGGCAGGCAGCGGAACATGGGGCGCATGCCCCGTTACAAGTATAGCGCGGAAGTGCTAAATATGGGGATCGGGAAATAGGTACTGGGTCGCGCGGGTTGAAGGAGCGGAGGACGAAATGGATCACAGCGACCACGTGCGGCTGATACGGGGCGGAGTAGAGGGCGGAGGAGCGACGTGGGCCGATCTCGGTGCGGGCGAGGGGGCGTTCACGCTGGCGCTGGCCGACGTCCTGGGGCAGGGCGGGGCCGTGTGGGCGGTCGACCGTGACAGGCGGGCGCTGCGCGAAAACGCACGGCGCGTAGCGGCGCGCTTCCCACAGGTGCGGCTGGAGACGGTCGAGGCGGACTTCACACGGGGGCTGGGCGGCCTGCCGATGGTCGACGGGGTGGTGATGGCCAACGCGTTGCACTTCGTGCGCGACGGCGGCAAAGGCGCAGTGCTGCGCCGAATCCGCGAGAGGCTGGTGGACGGCGGGCGCTTCGTGCTGGTCGAGTACAACGTTGACCGGGGCAACACGTGGGTGCCGCACCCGTTGTCGTACCCGACGTGGGAGCGCGTGGCGCGTGAGGCGGGGTTCGCGGAGACGCGGCTGCTGGCAACCACGCCGAGCCGGTTCCTGGGGGAGATCTACGCGGCGCTGAGCGTATAGGGCCCTTACCCCTGGCCCCTCTCCCGAAGGGAGGGGGGAATCAAGAACGGGAGCCGGCGATCCCCCAGAAATTGGGGAATCCGGCGCGGGCAGTTGGTGATAATGTAAATATGACGCGGTGAGGAACCGTGGAGGCGCGTCGGGGCCGGTGAGTCCCGGCGCGGTGTTTTTTTGACTAGCGGAGGTGGGCGGGAAGTGAACGGCTTCATCTGGTTGATCTGGGCAGGCGCAGGGCTGGTGGTGTTTCTGCTGATGATGCAGCTCGTATTCGGGATCGTGATCATCAACGAGCGGCAGGTCGGCGTGGTGGTCAAGAAGTGGGGCGGCAAGTCGCTGCTGCCGGGGCACCTGCTGGCGCTGAACGGCGAGGCGGGCTACCAGGCGGATACGCTCGCGCCGGGCTGGCACATCGGCTACTGGCCCTGGCAGTACACGATCCGAAAGGGCCGGTCGACGGGTGCCGCCGAGCGAGATCGGGCTCGTGATGGCGAGCGACGGCGCGCCATCCCGGCCGGCCGCATCCTGGGCCGTGTCGTGGACTGCGACAACTTCCAGGACGGACGGCGCAATTTCCTGGCGAATGGCGGCGAGAAGGGACGGCAGCTCGGCATCCTCACGGCGGGCACCTACCGTATCAACACGGCGCTCTTTCCGTGATCCTCGGCGACCGGGCGGACGCTACGGAATGGTCCGCGGCAGCTTGCCGTCTATCAGGTGGAGCCCGACAAGGTCGGCATCGTGACCACGCTCGACGGCATCCCCATCGAAGACGGGGAGATCGCCGGGCCGGTCGTCCCGGGGCACGACAGCTTCCAGAACGCGCAGCGTTTCCTCGGCACGAGGCGGACGGCGCGGGCTGCAGGAGCAGGTGCTGCTCGCGGGCTCGTGGAACCTGAACCCGTGGTTCGTGCAGGTGGAGCAGGTGCCGATGACCGAGATCCCCATCGGCTACGTCGGGCGTCGTCATCTGCTTCGTGGGGCAGGCCCACCTGGACGTGAGCGGGCTGGCCTTCACCCACGGCGACCTCGTGGACCCGGGGCACAAGGGCGTCTGGGTGACGCCCCTCTATCCCGGGAAGCACCCGCTGAACACCCGGATCATGAAGGTGGAGCTCGTGCCCACGACCAACATCGTCCTCAACTGGGCGACGCGCACCGAGGCCCATCACTATGACGACAAGCTGTCGTCGATCACGGTCCGCTCGAAGGACGGGTTCTCGTTCGGCCTCGACGTGGCCCAGATCATCCACGTGGGGGCCCTGGACGCGCCGAAGGTCATCTCGCGGGTGGGCTCCGATGCAGAACCTCGTCGACCACGTTCTCCAGCCCATCGTCGGGAACTACTTCCGCAACTCGGCGCAGGCCTACACCGTCCTCGATTTCCTGACCGCCCGCAGCGAGCGGCAGGAGGAGGCGGCGCGCCACATCCGGACGGCGATCCGGCCTACGACGTCCAGGCCATCGACACGCTGATCGGCGACATCGGCCCCTCCGGCCGAGCTGATGCACACGCAGACGGATCGGAAGATCGCGGAGGAGCAGCGGAAGACCTACGAGGTGCAGCAGGCCGCGCAGGGCGAGCGCCAGAAGCTCGTGCGCGAGACGGCCATCGCCGACATCCAGAAGGACGTGGTGACGGCGGAGCAGGGCGTGAACATCGCCGAGCTGCGGGCCAACTCGCAGGTGAAGCAGGCCGCGGGCGAGGCGGAGAGCTCGGCGCGGCTGAGCGAGGCGCAGGGCCGAGGCCGAAGCGATCCGCGCCACGGGCAAAGCCAAGGCCGAGGCGTACCGGGCCGGGGTCGACGCGCTCGGGGGCCAGGGGTACATGGCGCTGCAGCTGATGCAGGTCGTGGGCGAGCGCGGCGTCCGCGTCGTGCCGGAGGTGGCGGCGGCACGGAAACGGCGCGGGCGCCGGGATGGCCGATGGGCTGCTGGGCATGCTGCTCGTCGAACCGACCGTCTTGAGGCCGATCCAGGATCCGGAATAGCGCGACATGGCAATTCCGATCAGCCCGAAGCGCAAAATATCGCCGATGTTCGCCGGACTGAGGAACGGATTTGCGACGCGATGAAGGCCTGGTCGCATTGGTTGGGCAGGAAGAGGAGCTTGCGCCCGGATCGTCGCCGGATGTTGCGAGCACGCCGCCATGCGCGACGCGCCGACCACGTTGCCATGCTTGATGGCATCGCTGGCGCGATCGAGGACCCGGATTTTTGCCGTCCAAATGCCGAACACGCCCGCATATTTGCTGCTGCCGACAGCGGCAATCTGTGCGAGCCACCGACGGCGGTGGCGGCAATTTCTTCGTTGAGGCCCGGGCTGAAGACGATATCATTGGCTTTGAGCAATGCTTCCGCCTGCCATAAGGCGAAATCGAGCCCGCCCAACGGCGAGCCGCGGTAGCCGGAGACGAAGCCGCCGGTGGCGAGCCCCGCGCGGGCATCGCGGCGCCGCTGGTCGAGCGCAAGGCGGACGATCGCCTGCACGCCCGACAAGAAGATTTGTCCGCGTTCAAGCGTACTTTTATCGTCGAGCGGGACCGACTTCATGGCGTCCTGCGGTAACGACACGCGCTTGTGCCAGCTTGGCGACGATGAAACAGTATAGCATTCATGGCTGGAGTTTGCCTGAATCTGGCTTCGGCGGCGCGGGCCAGCGTTGCGAAAGATCGTCGGGCGGCACCGCGTCCAGCAGCGCTTTGGTGTATTCATGCTGCGGCCGGGTGAAGACTTCTTCGGTTTCCCCGCTTTCGACGACGGTACCGCGATACAGCACGATCACGCGGTCGCACAAATAGCGGACGACGGAGAGATCGTGCGAAATGAACAGCACGGCGAAATGCCGCTCGCGCTTGAGACGCAATAGCAGGTTGAGAAGCTGCGCCTGCACCGATACGTCGAGGCCGGAGACGATCTCGTCGGCGACCAGCAGTTTGGGCACGGAGCACATCGCGCGCGCGATGTTCACGCGCTGACGTTGGCCGCCGGAAAGTTGCGCCGGGTAGGCGTCCGGCGGCGTCGCGCGGCATGCCGATCTCGGCGAGCAGTCCTGCGCGCGCGCGATGCGCTCGACCAGGACGCATGTGGTCGCCGGCCTCCATGGCCTGGGTGACAATGCGCACGACTCGCCGCCGCGGGTTGAGTGCGGATTGCGGGTCCTGGAAGATCATCTGGATGCGTTGACACTCGATGCTGCGCGACTGTTTATCGTGGGCGTCGGTCACATCGCGACCGGCGAGGATATGTGCCCCGCTGTCGGCTTGTCCAGGCCGACCGCTAGCTCGGCCAATGGTGCGTCTTGCCGCTGCCGCTCTCGCCGACGATGCCGAGGAACTCGCGCGCGGTAAAGCTCGAAGGAAACGCGCGCACCGCTTCGACGCCGTCAGCCGAACTGCGCCAAAAGCGTGCCTCGCCCGACGAAATCGCTTCGACAGGCCTTGGATCTGCAGGATCGCCTCGCCGCGCAAGTCGGCGGTGCGGTCGTTGCGTCGCGGACGAGGGGTCCGTGTTGAGCGCGTCGACTTCGGTTTGCGAAGAAGCATGCCGGCGGTGGGTCCGCGCCGATTTCGCCCAATCGGCGGATCCTCCGCCTCGCACCGCGGTTGCCGCTGCGGACAGCGCGGCGCAAAACGGCAGCCGGTGAAAAGGCTGAGCTCGGCGCAGGCCCGGCATGTGGTCGGGCAGCGCAATAAGGTCGCGCCGGGCGCGGAGAAAGCGACGGGCGTCGTAAGTTGCAGGCACCGCGTGTAGGGGTGCCGCGGCGCGCCGAAGAATTGCTTGCGCCGGTCCGATTTCGACCGCCACGCCCGCATACATCACCATGATGTCGTCGCAGAACATGGGCGGCCAGCCGCAGATCATGGGTGATGAAGATGACCGCCGTGCGGTGGCGCTGCGGTCATTTCCAGCATGATCTGCATGATGCGCGCCTGCACGATGACGTCGAGCGCCGTGGTCGGCTCGTCGGCGATGACCAGCTGCGGCTGGCCGGCGAACGCCATGGCGATGAGCACGCGCTGGCACATGCCGCCGGACAATTGATGCGGATACTGCGCGAGCAGTGCCTCGGCGTGCGCAAGATGAACGGCATCGAGCAGTTGCGATGCGCCGCTCCCGCGCTTTGATCGCGTGCGACGCCGAGCACGGCCAGATGCTCGTCGAACTGCTGCGCCGATCGTGAGCACGGGGTTGAGCGCGGTCAGCGGTTCCTGCGGCACGAAAGCGATCTGCGGCGCCGAGCAGTTCGCGCCGCGCGCGCCTCGGAAATGCCGATCAGCAACTCGCCACCGAATTCCAGCGATGCCGCCGCTGATGCGAAACCCGCGCGGCAGCAGCTGCGCAATGGCGCCGGCCGATCATCGACTTGCCCGCGCCCGATTCGCCGACGATGCCGAGCACCTGGCCGGCCGCGAGCGATAAAGCTCACATTGCGCAGGACGTGCGATCGGCAAGCTCCGCGTGATCGGGCGAAACCGGTGAGCGATCGCAGCCTCGAGCAGCGCCATGCTCACCTCCCGACCGTAATTGCAGCCGCGGATCGAACGTCCGCCGCAGCCCGTCGCCGAGCAGGTTGAAGCCGCAGCACGGTGAAGAAGATGGCCAGGATCGGCAGCACCAGGTTCCACGGCGGATCTGATACACGTAATTGCGCGCGTCGGCGATCATCACGCCCCAGGCCGGGACGTCTGACTTCGACGCTCGAGGCCGACGAAGCTCAGGATCGCCTCGACCACGACCGCGATGCCCATTTCGAGGCTGAGCAACGTGATGAGCAGCGGCACCGTCGCCGGCAGCACCTCGCGCGCAGATGATGCTGCCAATGGGTGAAGCCGAGCAGGCTCGCCGCGGCGACATAATCGCTGGCGCACGCACCGATCGATGACCTCGCTGCGCAGCACCCGGCAGAAGCGCGTCCAGTCGACCAGCACGATCGCGAGGACACCTTGTCGAGCCCGACGCCGAGGCCGACGATGAGGATCAGCGACAGGATCGACCGGCGGAAACGACATCCACACGTCGACCGTGCGCGACTGATCAGCCAATCGAGCCGCCGCCGAAATAGCCGGCGAGCTGCGCCAGCACGCGTGCCGAGCATCATGGCGCCGAACAGGCGACGATCGCGACGATAAGCCGCGACGCGCGCGCCATAGATCAGGCGCGACAAGGCACGTCGCGGCCGAGACTGTCGGTGCCGAGCAGGGAGCTCGGCCACGCCCCCGTCCAGCCAGGCCGGCGGCAGCAGCTGCGAGAGCAGATTCTGCTCGTTGGGATCGTGCGGGCGCCAGCACCGGGTGCCAGCATCGCGCAGAAGCACGACCATGGCGACGATGAAGCCGCCCACGCGATGATGTGGCCGGGAGGCGAGCACGCACCGATGTCCGGCCGGCGACCGGCCGCGGCCATATCGCCACCCGCAATTTCGGATTGAGGACGAGCAACACCATGCGTCGACCACCAGATTGATGAGGAGGACGCACGAGCATAGACCAGCCCGACGCGCCTGGATGAGCGGCAGATCGGCGTTGCGCACCGCCTCGACCATCAGGTTGCCCATGCCGGGATAGGAGTAGATCACCTCGACCAGCAGGGTGCCGCCGAACAGAAAGTTGAACTGCACGCCCATCAGCGTCAGCGTCGGCAGGAAGGCGTTCTTGGAGGCGTGGCCGCATCAGGATCCGGCCCTCGCCGATAGCCGCGCAGCCGCGCCTGCTGGATGTAGTCCTCGTGCATAGACGTCGATGCAGGCTCGAGCGCAGAACGCGCATGATCGGCGGCGAGAAGCCGAAACCCAGCGCGAAGGCCGGCAGGAGCATGTGCTTGAGCGCATCGAGGAACGACATCGAAGCGCCCGCCGATCAGCAGGCAGTCGAGCAGCAGGAAGCCGGTGTGTACCGGCGGCGGCTGAGAGCTCGGCGACAAGCGACCGATGAATGGCAGCACATCGCAGCGCCACGCCGAACAGCAGAATGAAGACAGAGCCCCAGAGGAAATCCGGGATCGACAGATCAGCAGGTGAGGCCGAGGTCGGCCAGACCTGCTCGCCGAGCCGGCCGCGCATCGTGTGAACAGCAGCAGGCCGCCGGCGAGCCCGAGCGATCGCGGCGACACAATCGCCGCGAGCACGGCGAGCTCGATCGTGGCCGGCAGGGTCTGGCCGATCAGGCGAGAGACCGGCTGGCGAATAGTGCGATCGACTTGCCGAGGTTCCAGGTGCAGCGTGTTGCGCAGCCAGATCCAGATATTGCTCCGGCGATCGGGCGATCGAGGCCCATCGTCATGCCGCATCTGGCTCGATCTCGGGATGTGGCGTTGGGCGGCACCGACATCGCCACCGGATCGACCGGAATCAGCCGCAGAATCGCGAAGAGCAGGATCGACACGGCCAGGAGAGATCGGGAGCGCCGAACAGGATGCGCCAGGACGCGAATGAGTCGCTAAGCATGACCGTCGCTCATCGCCGCACAAAGTCTCCGACGACCGATCACGTGCAGGGCTTGTCGCTGCGCCGGCCTCGATCGCCGCCGCCGCATGTCGCGGCCTCCATCCAATGCCCACGCATGGTCTGCGGCAGAATCCAGCCGTTGCCGTATTCTGGAAACCGAGGGTTGCGCTTGCGGGCCATCGTCAGCACGCTCTGCAGCAGCGGGATAGTCGCGCCGTGCTCCACCGCGTATATGTCGAACGTCCTTGTAGCCCTTGATCGCGCTCTTCGTAGTCGACGATGCCGAAAAGCTTGCAACACCTTGCGCGCCGACATCCATGCCTTCCACGCCGAGAACGGCAGCTTCGGATTGAGCAGATAGCCGCGCGAAGATCTCCGGATCGCCGGTCGCATTGTCCCAGCTATAGAGCGTCGCCTCCGGCAGCTTGTCGCCGCGATTGAGCTCGAAATACTTAGCGTATTCGATGACATCGATCTTCGGCGTCGATGCCGACCTTCTTCCACATTGGCGACGATGGCGCGCGCGATATCGTAATCGCTCGGGAAGTGGCCGTTGGTCGACAGCGAGCGTGATATGGACGGGCTTCTTGGTGCTGAAGCCGGATTTGGCGAGCAGCTGCGCGCGGGCTTGCCGGATCGTATTTGAACTTGAAGTTCGGGTCGAAGCCCGGCGTGCCGGGCACCGGGAGCATCGACAGCGGCACCGCGGCGCCCTCATAGAACGCCTTCGACAGCGCCGCCTTGTCGATGGCGTGATGCGCGGCGAGCCGCACATTCTTGTCGGCGAAGCCGTGGTCGTTGCGGCATCTGCAGCAGGATGATCGCGCGTGATCGGATCGAGCTCGTGGCCGAGGCCCGGCGACTTTGAGGCGCGTGCACCTCGCGCACCGGGACGTTGATGACGAAGTCCGCCTTGCCCGACTGGATCGCCGCGACGCGCGCCGACGGGTCCTTGATGATCTGATAGATGACGCGTTTGATCTTGGCTTGGGGCCCCAATACTTGTCGATTGCGCTCGAGCACGATGCGGGAATTGAGCTCGTATTCGACGAGCCTGTAGGGCCCGGAGCCGATCGGCTTCTTGCGGAATTCGTCGACGCCGACCTGCTCCATATATTTCTTCGGCACGACATAGCTGCCGAGGAAGCTGAACCATTGCGGCGCGGTCGGCATCGGACGGCCGAGCGTAATCACGCAGTGGTTGGCGAGGGGATTTCGATATTCTTGATTTCGCGCCACGAGCGGCCGATGTCGAGCTTGAGGTTGGGGTATTTGCGCACGCGCTCGTAGAAGGTGTAGCGGAAATCCTCCGCGGTCAGCTTGTCGCCGTTATGCCAGAGGATGTCGTCGCGCAATTCGACGTCCATGCGCAGGCCGTCGGGCGAGAACGCCCATTTCTTGATGACGTTCGGACGCAGCGTGAGGTCGGGATTCTGGTCGAGCGGCTGATCGTAGACCGCCTTGAAGATCGATTGCGCGTCGGGCGTGAAACGCTGGTTCGGATCCCAGGTCACCACGTCGCTCGGCCAACCGATGATCACGGAGTCGTCGGCGGCAGCGGCATGGGCTTTGCTGCGCGGCCAAGCAACGGTGGCGGCCGCTGCGCTCGAAGCCAAGAGACCGACTCGCCGTGCGTCTGGAAATTCGCTGTGTCATCGTTTTTCCCCTCCCACTCGGTTGAAGCCTGCGGCACCCATTCCGACGACCCGAAAGTCGCGCGCAATCGTTAAATGATCGCGACAAGTGACGCCAGCGCGGCGCGCCAGCTCAGCGTCGCCGCATCTGCCGTTGCCGGCGCCACGCAAAGTTTTCTTGAATTCGGTTGAGCCGCGATCATGCGATGACCCCTGCCGCGGTGAGCGCATCCATCTCAGTCGCGGCAAAACCGGCTTCGGCGAGCACATGACGCGTGTCGGAACCATATTTGTGCGGAAAGTCCAGCTCGCTTGTGCGCCCCCGCCACATCGACGGCGAGCGGTTGCATGTGAATAATTTTCCCATTCGGCGTCGCCGTGCGGGTCAGCTTGTCTTGCAATTGCGGCAGTTCGCGCACCTGGCGCACGTCAAAAATGCGCGTTGCCGGGATCGTCGCTGCGCGCAGATCGGCCAAAATTTCGTCCGCCGGGTAGCGGATCGTCACCGCGGCGATATCGCGGTGGATCGCCTCCTGTTCGATATGCCGGCCTTCATTGGTCACGCGAACGCTGTTGGCGATGCAAGCGAACTTCGGACTTTCGGTCAGGCGTTTCCACTGCACGTCGCTGCCGATGGCGAGATAGACAAAACCGTCGCTGGCCGGATAGACATTCGTCGGAATGAACTTGCGGTGGCGGTTGCCGGCGCGGGTGATTTCGTGCGGCTCGCAACCGAAATCGATCAGCGGCAGTACGGTAATCAGCCACGATGCCGCCGCCTGCAGCATCGAGACGTGGATCGCCCTGCCGCGCCCCGTCTCATGGCGTTCAAGCAAAGCCAACATCACATTGGCATAGACTTCGTCGCCCGCCTTGAGATCGATGACCGGCAGGCCCATGACGGTCGGCGTGCCGGTGGCATCGCCGGTGACTTCCATATAGCCGCACATGGCCTGGATCACCGGATCGTAGCCGGGAGCCTCCGGATAGGCCGGCCCCATGGCCGAGATGCCCGCCCAAATAAGGCCCGGTTTCACCGCCGACAAAGTTTCGTAGTCGATGCCAAGCTGCTGGTAGCGCGACGGCACCGTGTTGCAGCAAAAG
This sequence comes from uncultured Chloroflexia bacterium, assembly GCA_963787375.1. Lineage (GTDB taxonomy): Bacteria > Chloroflexota > Anaerolineae > Aggregatilineales > UBA3940 > CAWBCR01. The sequence continues at coordinate 378,454 of CAWBCR010000013.1, forward strand.
ACGTCCACATCGAGCGCGTCGATCAATCGCTTCAGGACGTCCTTGCCGCGCGCATCCTTGAGATTGAGCGCGATGGCTTCCTTGCCGACGTTTGGCGCGATGAAATAGCTGCGCCGATCGTCGTCGACCACGCGACTGCCGATATAGCGGTTCGGGTCGCCGGGCAGGCCGCTGCCGGTCGGTGCCGCCTCGATGCGAATGACGCGCCATCCGAGTTGAGCGAAGCGCAAGGTCGCCGACGGCAGCGAAAGCGCCTGCTCCATGCTGAGAACGGTGTAGCGCTTCACGATGCGAATTTCCAACTGAGCGGCTGCTGATGGCCATGGAGCGCGCGATAGACGTTTTCAGGGGTGAACGGCAGCGCGTAAATTCGCACCCCCGTTGCGTTATAGATGGCATTGGCGACCGCCGCCGCGACGCAGATTGCCGGCGCCTCGCCCACACCCTTGGCGCCCTTGGGGCCTTCTCCGTCCATGGTTTCGATGAAGGAGATGTCCATCTCCGGTATTTCCGGTGCGGTGACCAGCTTGTAGTCGCGGAAATTAGGATTGCGCATGGTGCCGTTCTCGACGATGAGGTTTTCGGTCAGCGCATAGCCCTGACCCATGACAATCCCGCCCTCGACCTGGCCTTCGATGCCCAGCCGGTTCAGGACACGTCCCACGTCATGCGCCCCCGTCACCTTGAGCAGCCGGACAATTCCCGTCTGCGTGTCGACCTCGACCTCGACGACCTGCGTTGCCCAGGCATAGGCGGCGGAAACGTCGCCTTTAAAGTCGCGATCCTGATGCACGCTCGGCGGCTCGTAGTAGAAAGTGGTCATCACCAGTTCGGCCTTGTCCGAGAAGTGCAGTGAGCGGATCAGCTTGCTGAGCTCGATGATCTTGTTGCCGCTGTCCTTCTCGACCACGAAACCGCCGGACAGGTCGAAGCCGTCCGCGGCACTCCCGAACTTGGCCGCCGCGGCGGCCAGAATCTTTTCTTTGGCCTTGCGCGCGGCGCCGATCGCCGAATTCCCGGCGATGAAGGTCGTGCGCGACGCATGCACGCCGACGTCCCACGGCGTGATATCGGTATCGCTGTTGACGACAGAGACGCTCGAAAGCGGCATCCCCAGCTCCTCGCAAACCAGTTGTGCCAAGACCGTTTCCGAGCCCTGGCCGATTTCCGAGGCGCCGGTGATCAGCGTGAGATGGGCAAAGTCGTCGATCTTGAGAATCGTGCCGCAACCGTCTGATGGATAGATCTTGGCGCCACCCCCGACATGCAGCATCGAAGCCATGCCGGTGCCGCGTTTGACCGGATTTGGATCGTGCCATTGCGCTTGATAGCTGCGGCGCTTGGCCTGGTAGTCGCTGCGCGTCGCGGCTGTGCGCAAACAGTCCTGGAATCCGCAGGACTTGAATTGCATGCCCTGCGCGGTGACTTCGCCCGGGGCTTGCGCATTCTTGAGGCGGAACTCGAGCGGGTCCATGCCGATCGCGTCCGCCAACTTGTCCATGTGGGCTTCCACGGCAAAGGTCGCTTGCAGGTTGCCGTAGCCGCGGAACGATCCGGCATAGGGGTTATTGGTGTAGACGGCGCGCGTATGGTAGGCGCAATTCGGCACGCGATAGAGCGAGGAAAAAGTCTGCATCATGACGAAGGGCGTGGTCGCGCCCCATGACGTATAGGCGCCGTTGTCGTGCACGGTTTCGACCGCTCGGAAGGTGAGGGTGCCGTCCTTTCGGCAACCCGAGCGCAGCTTGAGCAATACCGGCTGGCGCGTCGGCGAGGCAATGAACTCCTCCTCGCGCGTAAACACCAGCTTCACCGGCCGCTTGGTGATCTTGGCCAGGAAGATCGCGATCGGTTCGAACGGGTAGATGTCGAGCTTCGAGCCGAAGCCGCCGCCGATCGGCGGTTGAATGATACGGACTCGACCGGGATCGATGTTGAGCTGCTCGGCGAATTCGCGTTTGTGCAGAAACGGAACCTGGGTATTGGAATAAAGCAGCAGGCTCCCGCTGGGGTCGAATTCCGCGATCACGCCCGACACGCCCATGCAGCAATGCGTGACGTAGTGCAGCTGGAACATATCCTCAACGACGACGTCGGATTGCGCTTCGCCCTGCGCCGCGTCGCCCTGGTTATAAGCGAACGTCATCGCGACGTTGTCGGCCGACCGCTTGTGCAGGATCTCGGTCTTGCCGTCGGGTGCGGTCCAGGTCAGATCCTCGTCGTGCAAAATCGGCGCATCCGGCTTCAGCGCCGCTTCGGCGTCCGCCACGACCGGCAGTTTTTGGTATTCGACCTTGATCAGCTTCAGCGCGGCTTCGGCGATTTCCTCGCTGTCGGCGGCCACCGCCGCGATCTCGTCGCGCGGGCTGCGCACGTGGTCGCGCTTGAGCGGGAGATGGTCCTTGGCGACGCCAATGGGCCGCTGCCACGGCACGTCGGCGGCGGTGATGACCGCGTGCACGCCGCGCAACGCCTTGGCCGCAGTCGTATCGATCGACAGAATCCGGGCATGCACCTCGGCCGAGCGCAAAATCTTGGCGTGCAATTGTCCGGGAAGATTGATGTCCTGGATGTAGCGCGTATTGCCGCTCGCCTTATCCGGCGCGTCCATCTTCGGAACGCGTTTGCCGATGAGCGTCTCAGCGGTACGAGGCTTCACAATCGCGTCCATGTCTGCCTCCCTATGCCGCGTCGACTTTTTCGTCGACTTTAGCGTCGGCGATAGCATCGACGATCTTCTTGTAACCCGTGCAGCGGCAAAGATTTCCCTCGATGCCGCGCTTGATCTCGTCGCGGTCCGCGTGCGGATGCGTCTCGAGAAAATGGCTTGCCTGCACCATCAGACCGGGCGTGCAGAAGCCGCATTGCACGGCGCCGTTTTCGGTGAAGCTGTTTCTCAGCGCCTCGCCGAGCGGGCTTGCGACCAGGCCTTCGATGGTCATCAGCTCGCGTCCATCGCAGTCGACCGCGAACATCAGGCAGGAATTCACCGTCTGTCCGTCGACGCGGATCGTGCAGGCCCCGCACTCGCCTTCGCCGCAGGCATATTTGGTGCCAGTCAGGTCGATACGGTCGCGCAGCATCTCCAGCGCGCTCATCGCTGGCGAGACGCCGACGCATCGCTCGACGCCATTCAGCTTGAACGTGATGTCAATGGTCGCGGACATGAGACAGCATCCTTCGTAGCATGTTCTGAACGAGCTCGCGCCGATACCAATCGGACCCGCGGAAGTCGCTGATCGGGTGAACGTCGTTAAGGCCGCCGTGGCCGCCGCTTCGATGGTCGCTTCATCGAGCGTCTTGCCTTCGAGCGCGGCCTCGGTATGCGGACCCGGATCGGGGTCGGCGCCACCGCGCCAAACGAAACACGCACTTGGCTCAGCTTCTTGCCGGCGCGCACCGCGGCGAGCCCAATCGGCGATCATGGAAATATCGAGAGCCGGGCGGGTGCCGAACTTGAAGAATTCGCTGACGAAGCCGGCCGGCGGCAGCGGAATTTCGACGCCGGTCACCAGCTCATTGGCCGCGCGCTTGGTCTTGCCCGGCGCAACAAAAAACTCCGCGAGCGGCATGGTGCGGGTTTCGAGCGATCCGTTCGGCTTGCTCGCCAACACCACCTTGGCATCGAGCGCGATCATCGGCACCAAGGTGTCGCCGGCCGGCGGAGCATTGCAGATATTGCCGCCAATGGTGGCGGCGTTGCGGATCTGGTCGCTGGCGAAATGATCGCAGGCTTGCCACAGCGCATTGAAGCGTTCGCGCACCAGCGTGCTGGTGTAGAGCTCGGTGACGTGGTCAAGGCGCCGATGCGGACGGAGCCGTCGCTCTGCGCGATGCCGTGCAGCTCGGGGATGCGCTGATGTTCATCAGCGTCGGCTGGAATTTGAGCTTGCCGGTCTTCGATTGCGGCATCAGGTCGGTGCCGCCGGCGAGAATGGTGACGTTGGCCGCGCGCAAGATTTCGGCGGCTTCGTCGAGGGATCGTGGTGCGGCATAGCTCGTGAATGTCGGACATTTGCATTTCCTCGCAGATCGACTGCTCGGGGACCGTGCTTGCATCATGTCGGATATCTCTTTGGCGATGATCAGCTTAAGGATTTCGCTGGTCCCGCCGCCGATGAGCGTGAAGCGGACATCACGCAGAAAGCGCTGCGCCGGATACTCCATGGCAATAGCCGTAGGAAGCAAAGACGCGCGCCGCCTGGTCGCATACTTTGGCCGCGGTCTCGCTGGCGAACAGCTTGGCCATGGCCGCCTGCTTGTGGTGCGGCTTGTCGGCGTCGCGCAGCCAGGCGGCATAATAGACGAGGTGGGCGGCGGCCTCGAGCTCGGTCGCCATTTCCGCGAGCTTGCGCTGGATCGCCTGATAGCGGTTGATGGGCTTGCCGAACTGCTTGCGCTCCGCCGGCATAGCGCACGGCGGCATCGAGCGCGGCGCGGGCGATGCCGTTCGCCATGGCGCCGGTGATGATACGGATCTCGGCGAGGATCTTGCGCAGATGGCTCTCGCCGTCGCCTTCGGCTTGCGACAGCCGGTGACTGTCCGGGCACGAAGCAATCGTTGAATGCGACTTCCGAGGTCGGCAGCGCCCATACGCCCATTTTTTCGATCGGGCGGCCGATGCCAGAGCCCTTGAAGTCCCGCTCGACCAGGAAAATCGTGAGCTTTTTCTCCTCGCCGGCTTTGGCGAACACGGTAAAGAAGTCGGCAAAGGGGGCCGAGGTCACCCAGGTCTTCTGGCCGTTGAGGATATAGCCGCCGTCGCTCTTGCGCGCCTGCGTGGCAGATGCCGTCAAGATCGCTGCCGGCATTAGGCTCGGTCATGCAGATGGCGCCGATCTTCTCGCCGCGCAGCGCCGGCTTGAACAGGCGTTCGCGAATGTCGGCATTGCCGAGCATGTGCAGGAACTTGGTGCCCATCAGCGACTGCATGGCGACGCAGCCGGCGACGCGACATCGAGCCGCGCGCGATCTCTTCCAGCGCCAGGCAGAATTCGATCAGCGCCAGCCCGGTGCCGCCGTCCGCTTCCGGATAGCGCATGCCGAACAGGCCGATTTCGGCCAGCTGGTCGAAAACCTCGCGCGGGAACGTGTGCGCGGCGTCGATGGCGGCCGCCTGCGGCGCGATGCGCTCGTCGCAAAAACGCGCGAACGTCGCCTTGATCTCGCGTTGCTCCGGGCTAAGCTCAAAGTCCATAGAGCTTTCTGCGCAGCCGTGCGGCGAAATGACCCCGTCGCGCACCTCTTCGCGCAGTTTGGCGCGATCGCGCTTGTGCGGATCGCCATAGCCGCCGCCACCGCCGGCCTCCTGGTGATAGATCGTGCCCTTTGGCACGTCGGCGATCAGATCCTTGTTGCGCGGCACGACAACCTTGCCGTCCGGATAGGTCGAGGCGAATCGAGTTGAGCGTGCCGGAGCCGCCGCCGAACAATCCGAAAGCCGGTTCGAAGTCGCCGTCGCCGAAGGTCACGAATTGCGTGTTGTCCGAGCCGATTTCGAAGATCGTCTCGACGCCGAGGCCGCCGCGCCACTGGCCGGGACCGGCGGAGTCGCACAGATATTCGTGCTTGATGAGGCGATGCGGCGTCTGCTGCTCGAACATCTCATAGTCCTGGTCGAGTACGCCGCCGGATGCATCGATCATGCCGATGTGGTCGTAGCCGTCGGTCCCCAGCATCGCGCCCGAGCCGCCTTTCAGGCCCATGAAGCCGATATCGACATATTTTTCGTTCTTCTGCGGATCGATGCCGGTCGTCAGCGAGCACAACAGATTGTTCCAGCCGGCGGTGACGCGCTCGGGCATCACCGGCGCCAGCGCGCGCTGGATCGCGTCGGCATTCGGCGGGCACAGGTGGTTGCCGAAGGTCGTCGCCTTCGGATAGCCGGCGTTGAGGATGGTGCCCTGGGGGATGACGATCTCGATCGGCTCGACCATGCCCTCATTGTGCGGGATGTCAGGATTGATCATCTGCAGCAGCGTCAGGATCGTCGCCGACGCGCTCGAGGTGAACGTGCCATTGACGAAGCCGTTGCTCTGCGCGATCGGTCCGCGAATAGTCGAACTTGATGCGCTTGTCCTCGACGGTGATGTCCACGCGCACCTTGAACTTCGAGCCTTCGTGGCGGCCGTCGTAATAGATGGAGCCTTCGCCGGAATAGGTGCCGTTCGGGATGGTCGCGATCTCGGCTTCCATCATCTTGCGCGTGGCATCGAACAGCGCGCTCTTGTGCGCCTCGAAATTCTTCGCGGCCGTATTTCTTCAGCAACTCCACCATGCGGCGGTCGCCGACGTGGCAGGCGCCCATCTGCGCCTTCATGTCGTGCTGCACGATATCGAAACGGATATTGGCGAAGATCAGGTCCCAGACGTCCTTGCGCAGCTTGCCCTTCTCGTAGACCTTGACCGGCGGGATGCGCAGCGCCTCCTGCCAGACTTCGACCGCATTGGGATTATAGCCGCCGGCCACCGCGCCGCCGATGTCGGCCTGATGGCCCTTGACCGCGGTCCAGGCCACCAGCTCGTCCTCGAAGAAGACCGGCTTGTACACGGCGACGTCGTTGTTCTGGTTGCCGAGGGAGAACACGTCGTTGTGGAAGATGACGTCGCCGGGGTGAATGTCGTCGCCGAAATGGTTGCGTATATATTTGCAAACCGGCGCCAGCGAGAAGGCCAGGATCGGCAGATTTTCCGTCTGCTCGAGCATGCGGCCCTCGGCGTCGTAGAGGCCGGTGACGTAGTCCTTCGCCTCGCACAGGATCGGCGAGCATGTCGTCTTCTGCACCGAGATCGACATTTCGTCGGTGATCGAGCGAAACGTGCGGGCATAGACGGAAAGCAGGATCGGATCGATTTTCATGCGCTGACCTCCGCTTCCTCGCGCGCAAGCAGCGATCGCACGAGGTCCTCGCGGCCCTTTCGATACAGGACAAACGAGCCGTAGCGGTCGACGACGCTATCGAAGCCGGCCGAAACAAATACCGCCGTGGTGACGGTCTCGATCAGCGCCGGGCCTTCGATCTGGTTGCCGTGGCGAAGGCGATGTCCGTCATAAGTCTGCACCGATTGAAACGAGTTCGTTTCCGGAATGTACATCCGGCGCCGGCCCTTGGCGGCGTGCGGCGGCGCTGCCGCGGTGATAGGTCTCCTCGGCATGATCGCGCTTGTCGGTTGCGCCGACGGCCTGCAGCCGCATGTTGATCAGCTCGATGGGCGTGCCATCCGTCTCCATCGAATAGCCGTACAGCCGGTTGTGCTCGGCGTGGAAGATGCGGCCGATGGCGGCCATATCGCGCCGCTCGATCGCCGGCCACGGCACGTCGAAGGACACCTCATGGTACTGCTTCACATAGCGGCAATCGAGGCGCACGCCATATCGGCGCTGCGCGGCCGGGATGCGCTCCTCCGCCAAAACCTGCTCGCCCTCGCTGCGCATCTCTTCGAGCATGGCCGCAAGCGCGCTGCCAATCGAGCGCATCCAGCCGCGCCACAAAGGTGCGCATGAAATCGTGCTTCAGCTCGGAGAGCAGCATGCCGAAGGCGCACAGCACCGATGCCGATTCGGCACGACCTGCAGCGGAATTTCCAGCTCGTTGCAGATCAGGCAGGAATGCATCGGCCCGGCGCCGCCGGCGGCGACGAACGGGAACTCGCGCGGATCGTAGCCGCGCTTGATGGTCACTTCGCGCACGCCCTGCGCCATGTTGTTGCAGGCGACGCGATACATGCCGGCGGCCGCCGCTTCGACGGAGAGGCCCATCGGCTTGGCGATGTTGGTTTCGATGGCGCGCGCGGCGGCGCCGACGTCGAGTTGCATTTTGGCGCCGGCGAAATAGTCCGGGTCGAGATAGCCGAGGACAAGATTGGCGTCCGTCGTCGTGGGCTGCGTTCCGCCCTTGCCATAGCAAGCGGGTCCCGGATCGGCGCCGGCGCTTTGCGGCCCCATCCGCAACAGCCCGCCGTCGTCGAGCCAGGCGATCGAGCCGCCGCCGGCGCCGATCGTGTGGATATCCAACATCGGCAGCGCGATCTTATGACGGGAGATTTCGCCGTCGGTCACCGTTGCCGGGGTGCGGATCGCAACGCGACGCCTCGAAGCTCGTGCCGCCCATGTCGGTGGTGATGCAGCGATCGGTTCCCAGCGCGCGCGCGTAGAACAGACCGGCGCCGGGTCCGCCGGCCGGTCCGGATAGCAGCGTCAGCGCCGCCTTTTCGCGCGCGACTTGCGGCGACATGACCCCGCCGTTCGACTGCATGATCAACAACACGCCGTCGAAGCCGGCCTCCTTCAAGGTCGTCACCAGCCGGTAGAGATAGTGGTTGAGCTTGGGGCCGACATAGGAATTGAGCACTGTCGTGCTGACGCGCTCATAGAAACGGATCGTCGGCAAAAGCCTGGTCGACGCGGTCAAATAGGCGTCGGGCAGCTCCTTGCGAACCAGATCTTCGGCCGCCCGCTCATGCGCGGGGTTGGCGAAGGCGTTCATGAAGCAGATCGATATTGCCTCGATCTTTTCGCTCTTGCAGAGGTCGATGGCCCGCCGGACATCCTCCAGCGAGAGCGGCGTGACCTCGGCGCCGTTTCGATCCAGCCGACCGCCGATACCGAGGCGCAGATGGCGAGGAACGAGCGGCTTCACATTGGTGTAGCGGTTGTCGTATTGCCGCTCGCGAATGCCGCGCCGCATCTCCAGTGCGTCGCGTACCCCGCTGGTGGTCAGCAGCGCCGAGCGCGCGCCGGTGTGCGTGAGCGTAGTATTGGTGGCCACCGTCGTCCCGTGCACGATGGTGTCGATCGAGGCCATGAATTCCCGGAAATTCGCCTGCGGCATCAGCTTCGGCGCGATTTCCTTCAGGCCCGCCAAGACGGCGATCGACGGGTCGTCGGGCGTCGACAGGACCTTGTGAATCAAGGTCTCGCGGTCGGCTCCGGAGACGATGAAGTCGGTGAAGGTTCCCCCGACGTCGATGCCGATCTTCAAACTCATGCCCGCTCCTGTTCAGACCTATACGCCGGCCGTGGCGCTGACCGCCTTGACCAATTCCGCTCGCATCACTTTCCCCAGCGCCGTGCGCGGAAATCCTTTCGCAAAGCGAATTTCACGCGGATGCTTGAAGCGCGCGATGCGGTCCTCAAGCAACGCCAGCACATCGGCCTCGCTGATTTGCGCATCCGGTTGCAAAATGACAAAGGCCACCACGGCCTCGCCCCAGCGCTCGTCCGGGCGGCCGACAACGCAGGCCTCGAGAATGGCCGGACACTCCAGCAGAATATTTTCGATCTCGGCCGGATAGATATTTTCGCCGCCGGAAACGATCATATCCGTCTTGCGCGAGACGACGGTGAGATAGCCTTCGTCGTCGAAGTGACCGATGTCGTTGGAATGATACCAGCCGTCGCGGAAGGCCTCGGCGCTCGCTGCCGGCGCGTTCCAGTAGCCGCGGCTGACATTCGGCCCGCGCACGACGATCTCGCCGTCTTCGCCGGCGGGCAGGTCGTTGTCATCGGCGTCGACGACGCGCACCTCGCAATGCAGCGCCGGCAGCCCGGCCGAGCCCGCTTTGCGGTCGGCGTTCTCGGCGCGCACATAGGTCGCGATCGGACAGGTCTCGGTCGAGCCGTAGACCTGGATCAGCCGCAGCCCGCGCGCGATGATTTTGCGGGTGAAGGATTTCGACACGATGGTCGAGCCGGTCGAGATCACGCGCAGGCTCGACAAGTCGGCGTCGCGCCAGCGCGGCTGATCCATCATCGCCGTGAGCTGGGCCGGAACCAGCACCGTCAGCGTGATGCGTTCACGCTCAATCGCGTCAATCGCCGCCAGCGGATCGAACTGTTCGTGCAAATAGAGGCTGGCACCCGCGTGGAATGCCGGCAAGGTCAGAATGTTCAGCCCACCGACGTGGAACAGGGGAAGCGTGGTCAGCACCCGATCGGCGCTCGTCAGATCGTGCATGTGCATGCTGTTGAGCACGTTCCAGAACAACGCGTTTTGCGTATGCACGACGCCTTTCGGCACGCCGGTCGAGCCGGACGTGTAGCAAAGCAGCAGGGGGTCTTCGAGGGAGGCCGCGGCCGGCGCGGCCGGTTGCATTCCCGGCGCGGCATCGAGCTCGTTCCAAGCAGCCCAGCCGCCAGGCGTATCGCCCAGGGTCGTCCAGATCGTGTCGGGATGTTCGTCGCGCAGCGACTGCGCGCGTGGCGTGAGGCCTGCGTCAACCAGGACCGCGCGCGGCGAGCAATCGGCGAGAACGCGGAGGTGCTCCGGCTCGGCATGGCGCCAGTTGAGCGGAACCACCATTGCGCCGCAGCGTGCGCAAGCGAAAAGCATGGAGAGGAATTCCGGACGATTGCGCCCAAGGAAGGCGACGACGTCGCCGCGGCCGATGCCGAGCGCGGCCAGCCGGCGGCCGGTCTGCTGCACGTCTTCGGCGAAGCCAGCATAGGTAATATCGCGACCGGCGAATTGGATGGCGAGCTTGTCCGGCGTGAACGCCGCCGACCGCTCTATCCAATGTGCCAGATCCATGGGAGCCCCTACTTGTCGCCGACCTCGATGACCACGGCCATCGCGGTATCGCCTGCCGCGCATCCGGTGAACAGGCCGTAGCCGCCGCCGCGGATGACCAGTTCCTCGATCAGTTCGATGACGGAGCGGGTGCCCATGGGCGCCTGCGGATGTCCCCAGACCAGCGAACAGCCGTAATTGTTCATGTGATCGAGATCGACGCCGGTTTGTCGGGT